>NZ_BAAGVO010000001.1:0-503813 GCF_054780835.1 Chitinimonas naiadis
CCGCGAGATAAGCGCATTGAACCAGACCAAGCACCCGCGGTGAACCCGCGGGGCTTGGTGTTTGGCATCTGCTTTACCTGACACCGCTTGTCACAAATCTGTCCTGTACGTTAGCTTATGCTCTCGGATTGGTGTCTAACCAGCTCTTGGAGGTACTGTCGAATGCTGTATCCAGAACTCTACGCCACGCTGGAAAAGGCCCGTTGGGACATGCAACGGGATATTCCCTGGGCCGACTTTGATCCTGCCGCGCTGAGTGACGAGCAGGCGCAGACGATCCGGCTGAATGCCATTACCGAGTGGTCGGCCTTACCGGCGACCGAGATGTTCCTGCGTGACAACCGCGACGACAGTGATTTTTCGGCCTTCATGTCGATCTGGTTCTACGAGGAGCAAAAGCACTCGCTGGTCCTGATGGAGTATTTGAGGCGTTACCGTCCGGAACTGGTCCCGACCGAGCAGGAATTGCATGCGGTGCGTTTCGAGTTTGACCCGGCACCGGCCCTGGAAACCCTGATGCTGCACTTTTGCGGTGAGGTACGGCTGACGCAGTGGTACCGGCGTGCCGCCGAGTGGCATACCGAGCCGGTGATCAAGCATATCTACAAGACCTTGTCGCAGGACGAAGCCCGCCATGGCGGTGCCTATCTCAAATACATGAAGCGTGCGATCGAGCGCCTTGGGGATGAGGCGCGCTACGCCTTTGCCAAGATAGGTGTATTGATGGCCTCCAGCGGTAAGTCGGCGAAGCCCTTGCATCCGACCAATCTGCACGTCAACCAGTCCCTGTTCCCGCGCGACACCATACAGAGCCGACTGCCGGACCCGGAGTGGCTGGAGTACTGGCTGGATCGGCAGATCATGTTTGATCGCGACTGGGAGGCTCGCGTGGTGGGCGGCATTCTGCGCAATCTGTCGAGCCTGTTCGACCGGACCTTCGAGACGGTCAGCCAGCTCAATCTCTATCGTAAGGAAATACAGCGACAGCTGGGCAATGGGGATGACAGCGGGAAAGGTCTGGCTGCGGCATAATTGAGCCCATGACAGCCTATAACGCCCCTGCCTTCGAGCAGAAAATCTGCGCGCCCGAGCAACTTGCCGAGCGCCTTGCTTCCTTGCCACGACCGCTGGTGTTCACCAATGGTTGTTTCGATATCCTGCACCGTGGCCATGTCAGCTACCTGGCCCAGGCGCGTGCCTTGGGTGCGGCCATGGTTGTTGCGGTCAATACCGATGCCTCGGTACGGCGGCTGGGCAAGGGTAGCGACCGGCCGATCAATCCGACCGAACATCGTGCCGCTGTGCTGGCGGCGCTGGGCTCGGTCGACCTGGTGACCTGGTTTGATGCCGATACGCCGCTGGAGCTGATCCTGACCATCCGCCCGGATATCCTCGTCAAGGGCGGCGACTGGACGCCCGACAAGATCGTCGGCAGCGAGCAGGTGCTGGCCGGTGGCGGGCAGGTGCATTCCATCCCCTTCCTGTTCCAGACATCGACCACCGAGACCTTGCGCAAGATTCGTGCTGCTGAGAGCTGAGGCATGAATCCGCTAGGCCATACCACCCCCCTCTATGATTTTCTCGATGACATCCAGAAGGCCGGCTGGTCCGAGCCGCGTCTACTGATACAGCTGGGCATCCTGTTCGGTACTGCGCTGCTATCGTGGTTGCTGAGCGGGGCCTTGCGTCCCCGTCTGCGGCAGGCCGGCGCTGCACGCTGGAAGCTGGGCTCCGAAGGGGTGGCGCGGGTGCTGTTCCCGCTGATCTTCTGGATCGGTATTGATATTGCGATAGCGCTGGTGCGTACCGACCATGGCGTGAATCTGTTGCGGCTGGCTTCCAGTCTGCTGCTGGCCATGCTGGTCGTGCGAACATTGGCCTATCTGTTGCAGGAGTCGTTCATCCAGTCGCTATGGGTCAAGCGCGCCTTGCGTCCCCTGGCCTGGTTGATCTGGATCGTGTTCGCGCTGCATATCAGCGGCATCCTGCCGGATATCCAGGATGCGTTGGAAGGGGTTTCCTTCCCGCTGGGCAAGCAGCATATCTCGCTGATGATGATCATCAACGGCGTCGTATCGGTGGCGGTCACGCTGCTGCTGGCGATGTGGCTGGGGCGTCTGCTGGAGCGGCGGGTCATGTCTGCCGTGTCGCTCAACCTCAGCCTGCGGGTGGTGATCACCAAGGTGGCGCGTACGATGCTGGTCGTGGTGGCCGTCATGATCGCGCTGCCCATGGTGGGGATAGACCTGACCGTGCTGTCGGTGTTCGGTGGTGCGCTGGGCGTCGGCCTCGGCTTTGGTCTGCAGAAGATCGCCAGCAACTATGTGTCCGGCTTTATCATCCTGCTCGACGGTTCCATCCGGATCGGCGACGTGGTGATCATCGATGGCCGGCAGGGCACCGTCTCCAGCATCACCTCCCGCTATGTGCTGCTCAAGCTGGGCGACGGTGGCGAAGCCATCATTCCGAACGAGGCATTGATCACCTCCACAGTGCTTAATCTTTCGCATTCGGACAGCCTGCTGCGGGTAGCCATACCCATCCAAGTGGCCTACGACACCGATCTGGAAGCCGCCAGCGCCTTGCTTGCCAGCCTGGTGCAAGGCGAGGTGCGCATTCTGGCCGAACCAGTGCCGGCAGTACTGGTCAAAGGGTTTGGCGAGAGCGGAATCGACATGGAGCTGGCGTTCTGGATCTGTGACCCCGATCAGGGCTCGGCGACCTTGCGCTCGCAGATCAATATGAAGATCTGGCGTGCTTTCAAGGAGCAGGGTATAGAGATTCCCTATCCGCGACGCGATCTGTATGTAGTCGGTACCGAACCGGCTGGTACTTTTGCGGTTGATCAAAGTTCGAGCGCGCGCTAGGTAATTGATTCAGCGTAGAATCCGGCCGTTTGCCCATGTTTGCCACAAGGAATTTCCATGTTTGATTGGCTCAACGGCCTGATAGACCTGCCATGGTGGGGTTATATCGTTGTCACCCTGGTGCTGACGCATATCACGATCGCATCGGTCACCATCTTCCTGCATCGCCACCAGGCCCACCGGGCGCTGGACCTGCACGCCATCCCCAGCCATTTCTTCCGCTTCTGGCTGTGGCTGACCACCGGCATGGTGACCAAGGAGTGGGCAGCAATCCACCGCAAGCACCACGCCCGTTGCGAGACCGAGGACGATCCGCACAGCCCGCAGGTACTGGGCATCAAGAAGGTGCTGCTGGAAGGGTCTGAGCTGTATCGCGCCGAATCCAAGAACCAGGAAACCATGGACAAGTTCGGCCACGGTACGCCGGACGACTGGATGGAGCGCAATGTCTACACCAAACACAGCGTGTGGGGTGTGACCCTGATGGCCATCATCAATCTGGTGTTGTTCGGACCGAACGGCATCTGGATGTGGGCGGTGCAGATGATCTGGATCCCGATCACTGCGGCCGGCATCATCAACGGTATCGGCCACTACTGGGGCTATCGCAACTTCGAGAACGAAGATGCCTCCCGTAACATCGTGCCCTGGGGCATCCTGATCGGTGGCGAAGAGCTGCACAATAATCACCATACCTTTGGTACCTCGGCCAAGCTCTCGAACAAGAGCTGGGAGTTCGATATCGGCTGGTTCTATATCCGTACCCTGGAAGTGATGGGTCTGGCCAAGGTGCGTCGTGTTGCGCCGTCGGTCAAGGCGGTAGTGCCGAAGGCCGAGGCGGACTTCGATACGCTGCAGGCCGTGATCGCCAACCGCTACGAAATTGCCGCTGCCTATGCGCGCCAGCTCAAGGCGACCGTGGCGCTGGAAGTGGAACACCTGCGCGAGCGTGCACCCCATATGCCGCATTTCCAGTTCAACCCCAAGCGGGCCATGAAGCGCTGGCTCAAGCAGGATCGCAAGGACACCCCGCTGGTCGACCAGGCGAAGCTCGATGCCTTGCTGGCGGAATCCAAGGTGCTCGATACCGTCTACAGGATGCGTCAGGAACTGACCGCCCTGTGGGAGCGTTCGTCTGCCTCCAAGGAACAATTGCTCAAGCAGTTGCAGGATTGGTGTACGCGGGCCGAGGCCAGCGGTATTGAAGCCCTTCGCGAGTTCTCGTTGCGACTCCGTGGCGTAGCGCTGGCATAATAGCTGGATGTACCGCCGGGGCGGCCCTGTGGCCGCCCCGTTGCTTTTGTCACCGAGGAATACCTATGTCCATCCAGCGCTATCACGTCGGTCCCCGTCTGTCCGAGATCGTCGTCCACAACAATACCGTCTACCTCGCCGGTCAGGTCGCAGAGCGGACGCTGAAGGAAGGCGCCAAGGCGCAGACCGAGGAAACGCTGGCCATGATCGACAAGCTCCTGGGTGAGGTCGGCAGTGACAAGACCAAGATCCTGTCCGCGCAGATCTGGCTGGCCGACATTGCCGACTACGATGCCATGAACGAAGCCTGGTCGGCCTGGGTGCCGCAGGGCCACACGCCGGCCCGTGCTACCGTGGAGTCGCGCCTGGCCTCGCCGGACTATAAGGTCGAGATCAAGATCGTCGCCGCGCTGTAATCAAGCGCCAGCCCCGTGGCTGGCTCCGGACCCCCGTTGCGCATTGCGGACGGGGGTCATGTTTTTCGCACTATGCTGTAAGTCATGGAAACCTCCTCCTTTATCTCCGCTACCGTATTGCTGATCCTGGTCACCGACCCGCTCGGCAATATCCCCCTGTTCATCGGTCTGCTGCGGCAGGTCGATCCAGAGCGCCGTCGCCGCATCATCATCCGTGAGGTGATCTTCGCGTTCGGCATCCTGCTGTTTTTCCTGTTCTTTGGCCGCCATGTGCTGGAGATCATGCATGTCAGCGAAACCTCGTTAGGCATCGCGGGCGGGGTGATCCTGTTTCTGATCGCGCTGAAGATGATCTTCCCGCATCCTGAGGGCGTGTTTGCGCATCAGGTCAAGGGCGAGCCCTTCCTGGTGCCGCTGGCCATCCCTTTCATCGCCGGTCCTTCCGCCATCGCCACGGTGCTGCTGCTGGTCAGCCGCGAGCCGCAACGCATGGGTGAGTGGATCGCCGCGCTGACGGTGGCGATGCTGGTCTCGGCCATCGTGCTGGGCTTTGCCGAGAAGATCGCTGACTTTCTCGGCGAGCAGGTCACCATGGCGTTCGAGCGGCTTATGGGTTTGATCCTGACCGCGATCGCCATCGAGATGCTGCTGAACGGAATACAGACCTTTCTGCTGCAACTGCACAAGGCAACCCCTTTATAATTGCGCCTATCCCCTGATAGCCCCCGGAGCCTGAGATGACCCTCGATGACATGAAGCGTGCTGCCGCACGTGCTGCGATCGCCTTCGTACCTGAAAACTGTGTCGTTGGCGTAGGCACCGGCTCGACTGCCAACCACTTCATCGATGCCCTGGCCGAGATCAAGGGCCGTATCGACGGGGCTGTCGCCAGCTCGGAGGCCTCGGCGGCCCGGCTTAAGTCGCACGGCATTCCGGTCTTTGACCTCAATGCGATCGACCGCCTGCCCATCTATGTGGATGGCGCCGATGAGATCAACCGCTATCTGCAAGCGGTCAAGGGTGGCGGTGCGGCACTGACCCGCGAGAAGATCGTGGCGGCGGTGGCCGAGAAGTTCGTCTGCATCGCCGACGAAACCAAGCTGGTCGACGTGCTGGGTGCCTTCCCGCTGCCGGTGGAGGTGATCCCGATGGCGCGCAGCCATGTGGCTCGCGAACTGGTGCAACTGGGTGGTCGACCGGTCTATCGCGAAGGCGTACTGACCGACAATGGCAATGTAATCCTCGACGTTCATGGTCTTAGCATCAGCGAGCCGGGCAAGCTGGAAGGCCAGATCAACCAGATCGTCGGGGTCGTGACCAATGGCCTGTTCGCCCAGCGCCATGCTGACGTGCTGTTGCTGGGTACCGCCACCGGTGTTCAAACTTATCAGTAATAAGTAAGAAAACTGTAACGGAAATTTCGTTTGGCGCGCATACACTGCCGTGCCAAGCTAGTGGCGTCAGTACACGCCAAGTACACGAGGGTTGCCCACCATGTCCGAACATATTTCCAAGCAGTTTGATGTAGAGCTTGAAGCCGCGCGCGGCAAGATCCTGGCCATGGCCGGTCTGGTCGAAGAGCAGTTCCGTGATGCCATGAAGGCGCTCGAGACTGGCGACCCGGACCTGATTGCCAAGGTGCTGGAGACCGAGAACCGCGTCAATGCGCTGCATGTCGAGATCGACGACGACTGCATGCACATCATTGCCCGTCGCCAGCCGGCGGCGAGCGATCTGCGTATGGTGCTGACGGTCAACAAGGCGGTAAACGATCTGGAGCGCATTGGCGACAAGGCCGCCAAGATCGCCACCCGTGCCCGTGGTATCTACGAAGGTGGCCGTGTGGCGGTGCCGCGCATGTCCGACCTGAGCTATCAGTCCGGCATTGCCCTGACCATGCTGCGCAGTGCGCTGGACGGCTTCGCCCGGCTGGATCCGACCGTGGCCGGCCAGGTTGCCCGTGAGGACATCAAGCTGGATGAGGAATTCAAGGCCATCCAGCGGCAGTTGATCACCTACATGATGGAAGATCCGCGTACGATCAGTCTCGCGCTGGAGATCATCGAGATCGCCAAGGCGATCGAACGCGTGGGTGATCATGCCAAGAATGTGGCTGAATACGTGGTTTACCTCGTCAAGGGGATCGATGTCCGGCACAGTCCGCTGGAAGAGATCGAAAAGCAGGTCCAATAGACCGATTTCCCCACCGCAAGCCCCTCGCCTGCGCGAGGGGCTTGTTTTTTGTGCATTCCCTTCCGACAATCCGCCCATCCCCGCTCGCCTGAAGAAGACTGATGAGCCCATCGCACACCATCGCCGCCGTCGATCTTGGTTCCAACAGCTTCCGCTTGCAGGTCGCCCGTGTCGTGGACGACCAGATCTATCTGCTGGATGGCCTCAAGGACACGGTGCGGTTCGCCGCTGCGCTCGATGGCAAGGGCAACCTCGATCAGGCAGGGCAGGCTCGCGCGCTGTCGGCGCTGGCCCGCTTTGGCGAGCGCCTGCGTGGGATGCCGCCGGAGCATGTCCGGGTAGTGGCGACCAATACCTTGCGGGTGGCCAAGAATGCCGCGGATTTCCTGCCGCGGGCCGAGGCGGCGCTGGGTTTTCCGATCGAGGTGATCGCGGGACGTGAAGAAGCCCGCCTGATCTATATCGGTGCTGCGCACAGCCTGCCTGCCGGCAAGGAAAAGCGGCTGGTGGTGGATATCGGCGGTGGTTCGACTGAGTTCATTGTCGGCCACCAGTTCAAGCCCCTGAAAACCGAGAGCCTGCTGATGGGTTGCGTCAGCTATAGCCTCAAGTTCTTTCCCGACGGCAAGCTGACTCGCCAGGCCTTTCGTGATGCCGAACTGGCGGCGCGCAGCGAACTGCAGTCCATCGTCCATGATTTCAGCCGCGACAACTGGCAGTTGGCGGTCGGGACGTCCGGTACTGCCCGTTCGCTCAGCGACATCATGGAACTGAACGAATTGAGCAAGGGCGGCATCAGCCTGGAAGGGATGGAGCGCTTGCGCGGCATCCTGCTCAAGGCCGGTCATATCGATGCGGTGCAGCTTAATGGCTTGCGACCGGATCGTCGGCCGGTATTGCCGGGTGGCTTCGCCATCATGGCGGCGGTGTTCGCCGAACTCGGGGTGCAGAAGATGTGCATCACGCTTGGCGCGCTCCGCGACGGCGTGCTGTACGACCTGGTCGGCCGGCAGCATCAGCGTGACCTGCGCGAGGTCACGGTGACCCAGTTCAAGCGGCGCTACCATGTGGACATGGGCCAGCAGGACCGGGTGGCCAAGGTTGCCGAGCATGCCTACCGGCAGCTGGCGGGCAGCCTGCAGATTGATCCCGAGGTTGACCTGAACATCCTGCTCTGGGGGGCGCGCCTGCACGAGATCGGTCTGTCGGTATCGCACTCCAACTATCACAAGCATTCCGCCTACATCCTGCAGCACGCCGACATGCCGGGCTTCTCCAGTCATGAGCAGGGCCGGCTGGCGCTGCTGGTGCTCGGTCACAAAGGCGGTCTCAAGAAGCTTGGCAACGGCCTGACCGTCGATCGCTGGGCCCGGGTGCTGTCCTTGCGGCTGGCGGCCATCTGCTGCCGCAGCCGTATCGAGCGGCCGCTTCCCCCCATCAAGCTCTCCGCGTTGCGCAATGGTTTCCGGCTGGATGCGCCAGACGAGTGGCTGGAAGCCAATCCGCTGACACATACCGCCCTGCTGCAGGAGGCCGAGGAGTGGCGCGATATCGGCCAGTTGCTGCAGCTCTCGCCCAACTTCCAGCGCTGGGTTTGATCGACGCCTTGCCGGCCCGACGCCGGCCGGCGTTCATGCCGCCATCTATCGGGGCGAGTGTGCACTGTTGCGGTGCACAAATTTCACTGGATTTTCGGCGTTTTTCCTTTAGAATCCGCGACCTTGCGCGTTCTGGCCGGATAGGCCTTGCGTGCTGGCGGTGACCCGGCCTCGACATCCGAGCCGCGGACCCGCTTGATTTCCCGGTGCCACAAGCGCCGGGTCGCTTGAACCCTCTACCCGAGGTCGCACCCCATGTTCCGCCGTCTGCTGCCGTCTTCGGCCGCCTTGCCTTACCTGCTGCTCGTCTTTGCCGCCTTCTGCTGGGCCGGCAACTTCATTCTCGCCCGTGCCATGCACGCCAATATTGCACCGGTGACCCTGGCTTTCGGTCGCTGGTTGATCGCCTTGCTGGTGCTATTGCCGCTGGCCTGGCCCCAACTGTCTGCCCAGCGCAGCCTGCTGTGGAAGGCGCGCAAGCGTCTGCTGTGGCTCGGCGGCTACGGCATTGCGGCTTCCAATACCCTGATCTATGTCGGCCTGCATCACACCAATGCGACCAATGCCGTGCTGTTCAATGCCTTGATCCCTCTGATGGTCATGCTGCTGGCCTGGGTTGTATGGCGTAAGCCCCTGGCCGGCCGCGAATGGTCGGGCATGGGGGCCTCGCTGCTGGGCGTGCTCCTCATCGTCTGTCATGGCGATATCTCCCGCCTTCTGAGCCTGGATCTGAACCATGGCGATATCTGGGTGGTGGCAGGCCTCGCCTGCTGGTCGGCCTATACCTTGTTGCTGCGCGGCTTGCCCGAGGGGCTGGACCGCTTTGCCGTGCTGTGGCTGACGATTGCCATCGGCCTCGTGATGCTGCTGCCGTTCTTTGTCTGGGAAGTGGCGCATGTGGGCCTGCCGGCGATCACGCTTGGCAACAGCCTGAGCCTCCTGTACCTGGGTATCTTCCCCTCGGTGGTGGCGCTGACGGCCTATATGCGCGCGGTCGCCACCCTGGGGCCGACCCGGGCGGCTGGTTTCCTGCATCTGATTCCCGCCTTTGGCGCGGTTGGGGCGGGTGTATTTCTGGGTGAGGTACTGGCGCTGTATCACGTGCTGGGCCTTGCCATCATTTTCAGCGGTCTGTACTGGGCGCAGGGTTCCTTGACACCGAGCACGACTGTGGTGCAAAAGCCCGTCTCCCGCTGAAACCACAATAACTAGTAGTGTCCGGGCGGCGTGATTCGTAGAATCCGCCGCTTCGATCATTTGGAGTGCAGGCAGATGCTCAGCATCATTCAGTCACTGTTCGGTATAAGCTGCCTGCTCGGCTTGGCCTATGTGTTCTCGGCGCAGCGACGTGCCATCAGCTGGCGCCTTGTCGCCTACGGCATCCTGCTACAGGTGGCGCTGTGTCTCCTGGTCAGCCATGTGCCGGCCGTGCGGCAACTGTTCCAGTCCATCAGCGTGGGTTTCGTGACCCTGCTGGATTTTGCCAAGGAAGGCGCCAAGTTCGTCTTCGGCAACGAGCTGGCCTCCCCCGAGGGCAAGCTCGGCTTCATCTTCGTCTTCAATGTCCTGCCCATCATCGTGTTCTTCGCTGCGGTCAGCGCCTTGCTGTACCACTTTGGCGTACTGCAGAAGATCGTGCTGGTGTTCGCCTGGATCATGAAGCGCACCATGCGCCTGACCGGGCCGGAAAGCCTGTCGGTCGCCAGCAATGTGTTCCTGGGCATGAACGAGACGCCGCTGCTGGTGAAGCCCTTCATCCCCAATATGACGCGCTCCGAGCTGATGACCATGATGACCGGCGGCCTGGCCCATCTGGCCGGCACCGTGCTCGCGGCCTATATCAGTTTCCTGGGCGGGAGCGATGCGGCCGCGCGGGCGCAGTTTGCGTCCTACCTGCTGCTGTCGTCGCTGATGAATGCACCGGCCGCCATCCTGTTTGCCAAGATGCTGTTGCCGGAGACCGAGCGCGACCCGCAGGCGCCGAGCAAGCTCGAGTACGAGCACGCCAATCATGGTCATTTCATCAATGCCATCGTGCACGGCACGGCGGACGGCGTGCGACTGTCCGTGATCATCGGTGCCATCCTGATGACCTTCGTATCGCTGATCGCGCTCAGCAATCACCTGTTGCATGGTGTGGGCGACTGGGCCGGCATCAATGCCTGGATCGTGGCGTCCACCAGCGGTGCCTTTGACGGCCTGTCGCTGCAGTATGTATTTGGCCAGGCCTTCCGTGTCGTGGCGTGGCTGATGGGCGTGAGCTGGACCGAGTCGCTGCATATCGGTTCCCTGCTGGGCCAGAAGATCGTCATCAACGAGTTCGTCGCCTACCTCGACATGGCCCGCATGCAGTCCCAGCATCTGCTGTCCGAGCGCGGCACCGTGATCGCCACCTTCGCGCTGGCGTCCTTCGCTAACTTCAGCTCGGTGGGTATCTGCGTGGCGACGATTTCGTCGCTGGCGCCGAACCAGCACAAGCATCTGGGCGCCATCGGCATGCGCGCGCTGTTTGCAGCCATCCTGGCGGGCCTCTGCACCGCCTGCCTGGCCAACATCTTCCTGACCGGCCTGTAAGCGCTCCTGCGGCCCTTTACGGGCGGCGGGAAGCCATCGGTAAGTCCAACGGCCCGCCTAGTGCGGGCCGTTGTCATTCAATCGCCCGTCCTGGCGTAACGATTGCAGAAACGCAGCTCCGGCGGGTAGGGGTAGAAGTCCTCGACATGACCGGCCCGGATACGCTCCTGGCGGGCGCGCCAGAAGGTGGGGTTCAGCAGGTCGCGATGGTGCTGCAGGAACACCCGGCGGATTTCGGTCGGGCCTAGCAGGAAGCGGGCGAATTCCTCGGGGAAGACGTCGTTGCGGGCCACCGGATACCAGGGCTCGCTCGCCATCTCCATTTCCGGCGAGGGGGCCTCGGGAATCTCGCGGAACTGGCAGTCGGTCATGTACTCGATCTCGTCGTAGTCGTAGAACACGACCCGGCCATAGCGGGTGATGCCGAAGTTCTTGAACAGCATGTCGCCGGGGAAGATGTTGGCGGTCGCCAGTTCGCGGATGGCATTGCCGTAGTCGGCGACGGCCTGCTCCAGTTGCTCGGTGCTGGCGCGGTTCAGGTAGAGGTTGAGCGGCTCCATGCGGCGCTCGATATAGAGGTGGCGGATCACCACCTCGTTGCCGTCTTCTTCCAGCAGGCTGGGTGCGAGGCTGCGCAGCTCTTGCAGCAGCTCTTCGGTGAAACGTGCCTTGGGTAGGGCCACGTTGCTGAATTCCAGCGTGTCGGCCATGCGACCCACCCGATCGTGCTGCTTCACCAGCTGGTACTTGGCCCGGACGATCTCCTGGGTGACGTCCTTGGTCGGGGCGATCTCGTCCTTGATCAGCTTGAACACATAGGGGAAGGACGGCAGCGTGAACACCAGCATGACCAGGCCGCGTATGCCCGGCGCCACGATGAAGTCATCGCGCGAGTGCCGCAGGTGGTGCATCAGGTCGCGGTAGAACACCGTCTTGCCCTGCTTGGCGAGCCCCAGCATGGTGTACAGCTCAGCCTTCGGCTTGAACGGCAGCATGGAGCGCAGGAAGCCCACGTAGCCGGAGGGGGAGGCCATGTCGACCATGAAATAGGCCCGGTTCAGCGAGAACAGCACGGCGATGCGCCGCGGCTCGAGCAGCAGGCTGTCGAGCAGCAGGCGTCCTTGCGAGTCACGCAGCACCGGTACGGCGAAGGGGTATTCGACGCCGCCGTTGACCGCCTTGCCGATGATGTAGGCAGCCTTGTTGCGGTAGAAGGCGCTCGACAGGACCTGGATCTGGAAGTTGGCCTCGATCTCGGGCCATTGCTGGCCCAGGTGGGTCAGTGCGGTATCGATGACGTAACCGATGTCGCGCTCGAGGTCGGCAAAAGCCGGTTGCCAGCCGAAATCCTCGACGATGCGGCGCAGGCTTTGCCGGAAGCCGCCGGCGCGCGGGTAGTAGCTGCGGTAGGTCGGCGGGTCGGACTCGATGTATTCGGTCGAGATGGCCGGCCGGACGAAGATGAAATCGTTGTGGAAGTAGTTGCGGTGCAGGATCTTGCAGCACACCGAGTTGAAGAAGGTCTCGGCCAGCTCCGGCTGCTTGTGGTTGACCAGCATGCCGATGAACAGCAGCTTGGCCTGCTGCCAGATATCGTCGTCCAGCCAGTCGGCGTGGAATTCCTCGTGCAGGCGGGCGACGCACTCGTCCACGCGCTCGTCGTAGAAGCGTATCCGCTCCTTGGAGGCGCGCTGCACGGCGTGCCAGTCGCCCGTCTCGAAGCGCGTCTTGGCCAACCGGCTTACCTCCCGGAAGATGCCGTAGTGACGATCGAAGCCTTCGATCAATGCATGGGCGATCGCGATCGCCTTGGGGTGTTGGCCGGCAGGTATCAGCATCAGGGTCTCTTGAAAGGACGGCGAGGAGGCGAAGAGCGCGGCTTGCCCTTGGGCAGGTCGGCGAGGTCCAGGGTCAGGCGGCGCCATTGGCCTGGCGCGAGGTCGGCAAGGGACCACTCCCCCACCTGGACCCGCACCAGTCGCAAGGTGGGCAGGCCGACCTTGGCGGTCATGCGCCTGACCTGACGATTCTTGCCTTCCCGTATGGTCAGGCTGATCCAGCTGTCGGGCACGGTCTGGCGTACCCGTATGGGTGGGTTGCGCGGCCACAGCTCGGGCGGGGCGAGGCGTGCGACCTCGGCGGGTCGGGTGATGAAGTCGCCCAGGTCCACGCCGCGCGCCAGCGCTGCCAGGGCATCGTCGTCCGGCGTGCCCTCCACCTGCACCCAGTAGGTCTTGGGCAACTTGTGTTCGGGGTCGGCGATGCGCGCCTGCAGCCGTCCCTCATTGGTCAGCAGCAAGAGGCCTTCCGAGTCGGTATCGAGCCGGCCGGCCGGATAGAAGCCGGGCGCGTCGATGAAATCCGCCAGGGTAGGGTGCTGATCGTGCCCGGAAAACTGGGTGATCACGCCGTAAGGCTTGTTGAAGAGTATGAGTTCGGGCATGCAACTGGCAGAGATGAGGGGTTTTGCCGGATAATAGCAAGCTTATGACGTCAACTTTTTACCCTGGCGTTGTTCTACAACTCAAATCTAAGCTGGGTCGCCACAAGCGGCCTTATCCCCAAGCACCCTTCCATACGGAGCAGGCATGAGCACCCAATCGCATATCAAGGTTCCCGCAGGCGGCCAGAAGATCGTCCCGGGCCAGGCCATTCCCGACCAACCCATCATTCCGTTCATCGAAGGTGACGGCATTGGTGTGGACATCACCCCGGTCATGAAGAAGGTCGTGGACGCTGCCGTGGCCAAGGCCTACGCCGGCAAGAAGCAGATCCACTGGATGGAAATCTACGCCGGCGAGAAGTCGACCAAGGTCTACGGCTCCGACGTGTGGCTGCCCGCCGAAACCATGACCGCGCTGAAGGACTATGTCGTGTCCATCAAGGGCCCGATGACCACCCCGGTCGGCGGCGGCATCCGTTCGCTGAACGTGGCCCTGCGCCAGGAACTGGACCTGTACACCTGTCTGCGCCCAGTTCGTTACTTCACCGGCGTGCCATCGCCGCTGAAGCGCCCGGACCTGACCGACATGGTCATCTTCCGTGAGAATACCGAAGACATTTACGCCGGTATCGAATGGGCGTCGGAATCCGAAGGCGCCAAGAAGGTGATCGCCTTCCTGCAGAACGAAATGGGTGTCAAGAAGATCCGTTTCCCGGAGACCTCGGGTATCGGTATCAAGCCGGTTTCCAAGCAGGGTACCGAGCGTCTGGTCCGCAAGGCGATCCAGTACGCCATCGACAATGGCCGCAAGAGCGTGACTATCGTCCACAAGGGCAACATCATGAAGTTCACCGAAGGTGGCTTCCGTGACTGGGCTTACGCCCTGGCCAAGAACGAGTTCGGCGGCGTCGAGATCGACGGCGGCCCATGGCTCAAGCTGCCGAACGGCATCGTGATCAAGGACGTGATCGCCGATGCCTTCCTGCAGCAGATCCTGCTGCGTCCGGCCGAGTACGACGTGGTCGCTACCCTGAACCTGAACGGTGACTACGTGTCCGACGCCCTGGCAGCCCAGGTCGGTGGTATTGGCATCGCCCCAGGCGCGAACCTGAGCGACGACGTCGCCATGTTCGAAGCCACCCACGGCACCGCACCGAAGTATGCTGGCCAGGACAAGGTAAACCCCGGTTCGCTGATCCTGTCGGCCGAAATGATGCTGCGCCACATGAGCTGGACCGAAGCCGCCGATCTGATCATCAGCTCGATGGAAAAGGCCATTGCCGACAAGCAGGTCACCTATGACTTCGCTCGTCTTATGGACGGCGCGACCGAAGTGAGCTGCTCCGCCTTTGGCGACGCCATGATTGCCCGTATGTAAGCGAGCGATCATCGCATCCTGAAAAACCCCGCCAAGGCGGGGTTTTTCTTTGCCTGCTCGCCGCGCGGTGGAAGATTGCCGGTAGTGGGGGGGCCGGGCAGGGAAATCGTGTTGTCTGGCGATCAACTGACGAACGGCGGTCGGCGGTAGGAGCCCGTTTGTCGGCGCGCGTAAAAAAACCTCGCCGAAGCGAGGTTTTTTATCAGTGCGACGAAACTTCAGAACGCTTAGGCGGCCTGAATGTTCGAAGCCTGCTTGCCCTTCGGACCTTGGGTCACTTCAAAGGAGACCTTTTGGCCTTCCTTCAGGGTCTTGAAGCCATTCATGTTGATCGCCGAGAAGTGGGCGAACAGGTCTTCACCGCCATCATCGGGGGTGATGAAACCGAAACCCTTGGCGTCGTTAAACCATTTGACGGTACCAGTTGCCATTGTACTAATTCCTCAATTGCGGTTGCTGAGAGTAAAAGCGGCGAGCCGCTTGGATGTTGTTATGGTTCAAGGCTCGCAAGACTGGCACTTCTATGTACTACGACAACCGCGTACAGCCGACAGCCGGTACTAGCTACCAACTTGAATCCAAACGTTCGCCTTGTACCCCCCGGGCATATTGGCCGTCAAGCACCCAATGCAAGGCTATGCTTGTGATGTAGGAGAAATACATCACTTGAAAAGCTGGCCATGCGGGCCAAAATTAGATTACCGATGCAACGCTCTTCTAACGATTCTTGAATATGGCCATACAGCACAACGACGGCGTCGAACTCGCCAAGTCTCCGACCCGAGTCCAGCCGCCCTCGATGTACAAGGTGCTGCTGCTGAACGATGACTTCACTCCGATGGAGTTTGTGGTCATTGTGCTGCAACAGTTTTTTGCAATGGATCGTGAACGGGCGAATCGTGTCATGCTCAAAGTACATACCGAGGGCAAAGGTGTTTGCGGCGTTTATGCCAAGGACGTCGCGGCGACGAAGGTCGCGCAGGTAATGGATTTTTCACGGCAGCATCAGCACCCGCTGCAGTGCGTCATGGAGGAAAACTGATGATTGCCCAGGAACTCGAAGTCAGCCTACACACGGCTTTTGTGGAGGCGCGTCAGAAACGCCATGAATACATCACGGTGGAGCACCTCCTGCTGGCGATGCTGGACAACCAGAGCGCGGCCGAGGTGTTGCGTGCCTGTGGCGCCAAGATCGAACAGCTGCGACGCGAGCTGACGGATTTCGTCGCCGAGCACACACCGCTGGTGGCGGGGTCCGGCGAGGTCGAAACCCAGCCGACCATCGGTTTCCAGCGCGTGATTCAGCGTGCCATCCTGCATGTGCAGTCCTCCGGCAAGAAGGAGGTCACCGGTGCCAATGTGCTGGTTGCCATCTTCGGCGAGAAGGATTCGCACGCAGTGTACTTCCTGCACCAGCAGGGCATCACCCGGCTCGACGTGGTGAACTTCATTTCGCACGGCATCAGCAAGGTGGCGCCGCAGGCCGGCGGCCAAGCTGCCCCTAAGGGTGACGCCGAGCACGATAGCGATGCCGAACAGCAGAGCCACGGTGCACTGGAGAGCTTTACCCTCAACCTGAACCAGGCGGCGAGCCAGGGACGGATCGATCCTTTGATCGGCCGCGACCCGGAGATCGAGCGCGTGATCCAGGTGCTGTGCCGTCGCCGCAAGAACAACCCCTTGCTGGTTGGCGAAGCCGGCGTGGGCAAGACGGCTATCGCCGAAGGCTTGGCCAAGCGCATTGTCGACGGCGACGTGCCGGACATCCTGGCCGATGCCACCGTCTATTCGCTGGACATGGGTGCGCTGCTGGCCGGGACCAAGTACCGCGGTGACTTCGAGCAGCGCCTGAAGGCGGTAATCAAGCAATTGGCTGAAGACCGAAACGGCATCCTGTTCATCGACGAGATTCATACCGTGGTGGGGGCCGGTGCGGCTTCCGGCGGTACGCTGGATGCATCCAACCTGCTCAAGCCGGCCTTGAGCAACGGCACCCTCAAATGCATCGGTGCGACCACCTACACCGAGTTCCGCGGCATCTTCGAGAAGGACAATGCGCTGAGCCGGCGCTTCCAGAAGGTCGATGTGGGCGAGCCCACCGTCGAACAGACGGTGGAGATTCTCAAGGGGCTCAAGAGCCGCTTCGAGGAGCACCACGGCGTCAAGTACACCGCGGCGGCACTGTCGACCGCGGCGGAACTTGCGGCCAAGTACATCAATGACCGCCATCTGCCGGACAAGGCGATCGACGTGATCGATGAGGCCGGTGCGGCCCAGAAGATCCTGCCCAAGTCGCGGCAGAAGAAGACCATCGGCAAGGGCGAGGTCGAGGAGATCGTGGCCAAGATCGCCCGTATCCCGCCCAAGACGGTGTCCACGGATGACCGCAACGCGCTCAAGACGCTGGACCGCGATCTGAAGAACGTGGTGTTCGGGCAGGAGAAGGCGATCGACGTGCTGGCTGCGTCTATCAAGATGGCGCGCGCCGGGCTGGGCAACCCGCAGAAGCCGATCGGCTCCTTCCTGTTCAGCGGCCCGACCGGTGTCGGCAAGACCGAGGTGGCGCGCCAACTGGCCTATACGCTGGGTATCGAACTGATCCGCTTCGATATGTCCGAGTATATGGAGCGGCATGCTGTCAGCCGCCTGATCGGTGCACCTCCGGGCTATGTCGGGTTCGACCAGGGTGGTTTGCTGACCGAGGCGATCACCAAGCATCCGTATGCGGTGCTGCTGCTCGACGAGATCGAGAAGGCGCATCCGGACATCTTCAACGTGCTGCTGCAGGTGATGGACCACGGCACGCTGACCGATAACAATGGCCGCAAGGCGGACTTCCGCAACGTGATCATCGTCATGACGACCAACGCGGGTGCGGAGTCGCTCAACAAGAGCAGCATCGGCTTCACTTCCAACAAGGCGGTGGGTGACGAGCTGGCCGAGATCAAGCGGCTGTTCACGCCGGAGTTCCGCAACCGGCTGGATGCCACGATCAGCTTCGCACCGCTGAACGAGGAGATCATCCTGCAGGTGGTGGACAAGTTCCTGATGCAGCTGGAAAGCCAATTGCATGAGAAGAAGGTGGAGGCCCACTTCACCGACGCGCTCAAGGCACATCTGGCGAAGAAGGGCTTCGATCCGCTCATGGGGGCCCGGCCCATGGCCCGGCTTATCCAGGATACGATCCGCAAGGCTCTGGCCGACGAGTTGCTGTTTGGCCGCCTGGCCAACGGTGGCGAGGTCAGCATCAGCATCGACGACAAGGAGCAGGTCATCCTTGATATCAAGGAGGGTGCGACGGCCGTCACGGCCTGAGCATCGCCGCCTGATGAAAAAGCCCCGCTTGGCGGGGCTTTTTCGTTGGCGGTTCTGGACGGGCACTCAGGACTGGCGGTGGATTGCCAGCGGGGCGGGAGCTTGGCAGACCGGCATCATCTCGATCACGTTGATGTTGACGTGCGGTGGCAGGCTGGTGAGCCAGTGCACCGTGCTGGCGATATCGTCGGGCGTCAGCGGCGTGGTGCCCTGGTAGACATTGGCGGCCTTGCCGTCGTCGCCCTTGAACCGCACGTTGGAGAATTCGCTGCCACCGGCCAGGCCAGGCTCGATGCAGCTCACACGTACCGCGGTGCCGAGCAGGTCGGCCTTCAGGTTGAGGCTGAACTGGTGCACGAAGGCTTTGGTCGCGCCGTAGGCATTGCCGCCGGGATAGGCGTAGTCACCGGCGATGGAGCCGATATTGATGATCAGGCCGCGATTGCGGGCAACCAGGCCAGGCAGGACGGCGTGTGTGACGGCGGCAAGGCCCAGGCAGTTGGTCTCTATCATGGTCTGCCAGTCGTCGAGGCTGGCACCCTGGGCGGCTGCCAAGCCCAGCGCTAACCCCGCGTTGTTGACCAGCAGGTCGATCGCCGCGTAGTCGGCCGGCAGTTGCTCTACCAGGCGTGCGACGGCTGCACGGTCACGCACGTCCAGCGCCAGCGGCAGGATCTGACCGGGGAATTCCGCCTGCAGGGCTTCCAGCCTGTCCAGCCGGCGCGCGGTGGCGATGACGCGGTAGCCATCCTGCGCCAGCCGGCGGGCGATGGCGAGGCCGAAGCCGGCACTGGCGCCGGTGACGAGGGCAATGCGGGATGGGGGCATGGAAGTCTCCTGGAGCGGTTCGGCCCGGCAGCGTGCTGAGGCGCTCGGCGGGCGGTTGAGTCGGATGCGATAGTCTGCTGGCCGTCAGGCCAGCAACAGATCGAGCGTGCGGCGGTAGATGGCGGACAGGCGGGGCAGGTCCGCGACGGCAACGCATTCGTTCAGTTTGTGGATCGTGGCATTGAGCGGGCCGAACTCGACCACCTGCGGGCAGATGGCGGCGATGAAGCGACCATCCGAGGTGCCGCCGGTCGTGGACAGCTCGGCGCTCACTCCGGTCTCCGCCGCGATGGCCGTCTGCAGCGCCTGTGACAGGCGTCCGGGTTCGGTCAGGAAGGGGCGGCCGCTCAGGGTCCAGGCGATGTGGTAGTCCAGGCTGTGGCGGTCGAGGATGGCGGCGACGCGGGCCTTGAGCTCCTCGGCCGTGCTCGCGGTGCTGTAGCGGAAGTTGAACTCGACCGTCAGCTCGCCGGGGATCACGTTGCCCGCGCCGGTGCCGGCATGGAGGTTGGAGACCTGCCAGGAGGTCGGCGGGAAGTGGGCGTTGCCCTCGTCCCAGACTGTGGCGGCCAGCTCGGCCAGTGCCGGTGCGGCCTGGTGGACCGGGTTGCGGGCGAGGTGCGGATAGGCAATGTGGCCCTGGATGCCGTAGACCGTCAGCTTGCCGGACAACGAGCCTCGGCGGCCGTTCTTGATGGTATCGCCAAACAGCTGGCTGGAAGTGGGTTCGCCGACGATGCAGTAGTCGATGGTCTCGCCACGTTCGGACAGGGTCTCCACGACGCGGATGGTGCCGTCGACGGCCGGGCCTTCCTCGTCGGAGGTGATCAGCAGGGCGATGGAGCCGGCGTGGTTTGGCCGGTCGGCCAGGAAGTCCTCAATGGCGGTGACAAAGGCGGCGAGCGAGGCCTTCATGTCGGCCGCGCCGCGCCCGTACAGCAGGCCGTCGCGGATTTCCGGCGCAAAGGGCTCGCTATGCCATTGCTCGTGCGGGCCGGTAGGTACCACGTCGGTATGTCCGGCGAAGCACAGCAGGGGGCCGCCATGGCCGCGGCGGGCCCAGAAGTTGTCGACCTCGCCATGGCGCATGGTCTCGACCACAAAGCCCATCGCCTCCAGGCGCGCGCGCAGGATGTCCTGGCAGCCCGCATCCTGCGGGGTGGTGGAGTTGAGGCCGATCAGTTGCCGGGTCAGGACGAGGGTGCGGTCGGTCATGGCGGGGAGGTTCAGCCCAGTTGGTCGTAATACCCTGGCTTGAAGCCGACGATCAGCTGTTCACCGTGGGCCAGGACCGGGCGCTTGATCAGCGAGGGCTGTTCCTGCAACAGGACGATGGCGCTGCCGGCGTCGATCACGCTGGCTTGCCTTGCCGGGTCAAGCTTGCGCCAGGTGGTGCCCTGCTTGTTGACCAGCACCTCCCAGCCCAGCCGGTCTACCCAGCCTTGCAGCAGTTCGGCGCTGACGCCTTGCTTCTTGAAGTCATGGAAGGTGTAGTCGATCTGGTGTTCTTCCAGCCAGGTACGCGCTTTCTTGACCGTGTCGCAGTTGGGGATGCCGTGCAGTTTGATCATGGGTCGGGTCGGGGTCTCAGTGCAGGTCGATATCGAAGCTGATCTCGGGTTCCGCCGGTTTGGCGGCCTCGGTGCTCTGTTGGCGCTTCTGTGCGCGCGCGGCTTCGATTTCGTCCTGCGATTGGGCGTTGTTGATCAGCCAGGCCAGGTTGGTGGCAGAGTCGGCGTTGGTCATGGCTTCGTCGTAGGTGATCTCGCCATCGCGGTACAGTTTGTACAGCGCCTGTTCGAAGGTCTGCGAGCCCTGGTACAGGCTCTGCTCCATGGCTTCCTTCATCTGGTCGATCTCGCCGTTCTTGATCAGCTCGGCGATGCGGCTGGAGTTGATCATGACTTCGACCGCCGGCGTGAGCTGGCCTTGCTTGTTCTTGACCAGGCGCTGCGAAATTACCGCCTTCAGCGCCACGCTCAGGTCCATAAGCAGGCTTTCCCGTGCTTCGTGCGGGAAGAAGTTGATGATCCGGTTCATCGAGTGGTAGCTGTTGTTGGCGTGCAGCGTAGAGACGATGAGGTGACCGGCCTGGGCGTAGGTCAGCGCGTGCTGCATGGTCATCTTGTCGCGGATTTCGCCGATCATCATCACGTCCGGCGCTTCACGCATGGCGTTCTTCAGGGCATCGGAGAAGCTGTGGGTATCGATGCCGACTTCGCGCTGGCTGACGATGCTCTTGCGATGCGGGTAGAGGTATTCGATCGGGTCCTCGATGGTAAGGATATGGCCCGGGGTGGTCGTATTGCGGTGTTCCAGCATGGCGGTGATGGTCGAGGTCTTGCCCGAACCGGTCGAGCCGACCACGAAGATCAGGCCGCGCTTTTCCATGATCAACTGCTTGAGTGCGTCCGGCAGGCGGAGGTCGTCGATCGTGGGTGACACCGCCTTGATGTAGCGGACGACGATGCCGATATTGCCGCGCTGCTTGAAGACGTTGACCCGGAAGTTGCCCACTCCCTCCACCAAGTGGCCGAAGTTCATTTCCCATTCGGCCTCGAAGGTGCCGCGCTGGTCCTCGGTCATCAGTTCGTAGGCCAGCGCCTGGACATGGGCGTTCTGCAGCACCTGCTGGTTGACCGGGTAAAGCACGCCCTGGATCTTGACCTGGACAGGACTGCCTGCGGTGACAAACAGGTCACTGGCCTGGCGCTCGGCCATCATCTTGAAGAAGGGAAGCAGGTTCATGGGTTATGGCCGTTGGCTTTGGATGCCCATGAGTTTAGCACGCATCAACGCACAGGCCCGCCGTAGGGGCGGGCCTGTGTATTACATTGGCATCCTGACGGAAGCCGGCCGGCAGGCCTTATTGGATCTTGGCTATTTCCTCGTCGCGCAGGGCGCGGCGCAGGATCTTGCCGACGTTGGTCTTGGGCAGCTCCTTGCGGAACTCGATATAGCGCGGGATCTTGTAGCCGGTCATGTTCTTCTTGCAGTGCTCGTGCAGCTGGGCTTCGGTCAGGGATTGATCCTTCTTGACCACGAAGATCTTCACGACTTCACCCGATTTTTCGTCCGGCACGCCGATACAGGCAACTTCCAGTACGCCCGGATGCATGGCGACGACATCTTCCACTTCGTTCGGGTAGACGTTGAAGCCGGACACCAGGACCATGTCCTTCTTGCGGTCGACCAGCTTAACGAAGCCGTCCGGATGCACGATGGCCATGTCGCCGGTAGCGAGCCAGCCGTCAGCGTCGATGACCTTGGCGGTTTCCTCGGGGCGGTTCCAGTAGCCCTTCATCACCTGCGGGCCCTTGATCCACAGCTCGCCTGCTTCTTCAAAGCCCAGTTCGCGGCCTTCGGCGTCGCGGATCTGGATGTCGGTCGAGGGGACCGGTAGGCCGATGGCGCCGTTGTAGCCTTGCAGGTTCATGGGGTTGATACAGGCGGCGGGTGAGGTCTCGGTCAGGCCGTAGGCTTCGATCAGCGGTACACCGGTCATCTGCTTGAACTTGTCGGCCACCGCGCGTTGTACCGCCATGCCGCCGCCGAGGGCCAGCTTCCAGGTCTTGAAGTTGAGCTTGGGGAAGTCCGGATTGTTCAGCAGGGCGTTGAACAGGGTGTTCACGCCGGTCATGCAGGTGATCGGGAATTTGCCGAGTTCATCGACAAAGGCCGGGATATCACGTGGGTTGGTGATCAGGACATTGAGGCCGCCGATCTTGCTGAAGACCATGCAGTTCGCCGTCAGGCAGAAGATATGGTACAGCGGCAGGGCGCAGACGATGACTTCCTCGCCTTCCTTGACCAGCGGCTTGAGCCAGGCGTGCGCCTGCTGCATGTTGGCGATGATGTTGGCGTGGGTCAGCATCGCGCCCTTGGAGACGCCGGTGGTGCCGCCGGTGTACTGCAGGAAGGCGATGTCCTCGTGACCGACCGGGACTTTCTTCAGTTCGTGGCGGCGGCCGATGCCGAGCGCGCCATTGAAGCTGACGGCCTGCGGCAGGTTGTAGGCGGGCACCATTTTCTTGAGGTGCTTGAGTAGCAGGCTGATGACGGTGCCCTTGAAGCCCAGCAGATCGCCCATCTCGGTCACGATCACGTTCTTGATCGGGGTCTTGTCGATGACTTCGGCCAGTACGTGAGCGAAGTTGGCGACGATGATGATGGTGGTGGCGCCGGAATCCTTGAGTTGGTGTTCCAGTTCGCGCGGAGTATAGAGCGGGTTGACATTGACCACCGTCAGGCCGGCGCGCAGCACGCCGAAGACGCAGATCGGGTATTGCAGCAGGTTGGGCATCATGACAGCGACGCGCTCGCCCTTGGCTAGCTTCAGTGCTTGCTGGAGGTAGGCGCCGAGGTCGCGTGAGCCTTCCTCGATCTCGCCGTAGCTCATGGTGCGGCTGGCGAACTTGATCGAGTTGGCGAAGGCGGGACGATCCCGGAACTTCTGCGCGCTCTTTTCGAATACTTCGCCGGCCGACTGGAACTCGTTAACGTCGATTTCGGCAGGTACGCCCGTTTGATACTGCTTTAGCCAGATTTTTTCCATACGCTGCTGTCTCCGATTTTTTGCTGTCGTTCCGCCGTTGCCTGCGGGTATGGCCAAGCTGCTGTCGGCCTTCTTGCCTTGCCTGCTGCCGGTCTGCGAGTGAGGGGGATGACGGGTCGCTGCCCGCTGTGCCGCACTGTACCGGAATAGGTAAATCTACGCCAAGTGCCAACCAAGCACCTGCTTGGGTCTGTGCAGGTTGGTGTGTGCCATACCGCAAATATCGCCCATTGCCGAGTACTTATTGTCGGCTGGGTCACCTTTGGGGTTCCGTTTCCTGCGCTAAGTCGCTAAAATAGCGGGGATTTCAATTCTTACAGTTATCTGAAGTGGGCTCGAGAGCCCATTTTTCATTTCTGCGACACGCTATGGACATGCAACGTTTGTTGGACACCACGCTACCGGGCCTGGGATATGAACTGGTGGATCTCGAGATTGGTCGGGATGGACTGGTGCGGGTGTTTATCGACGGCCCGCAGGGCATCACGCTCGACGACTGCGTGAAGGTGAGCAATCACCTCTCTCACCTGTTCACCGTCGAGAACGTGCCTTATGAGCGCCTGGAGATTTCCTCTCCTGGCCTTGATCGGCCCCTGAAGAAGGAAGCCGATTTTGTCCGTTTTGCCGGCGAGCAGGTGAAGTTGAAGCTGCGCATGCCGCTGGAAGGTGGCCGCAAGACGCTGCAAGGTGAATTGAAGGGCATCGTCGACGGCAAGGTCGAGGTGCTGGTAGGAGCGGATTTGGTTGCTGTGCCGTTGAGTCAGATCGACAAGGCGCGTTTGGTGCCGGTGTTTTGATCGACCGCACGGAAAATAAAGATTTCAAGAGATTGGGGCCTTTGCCCAAAGCGATACGGTTGGAGGTATTCAAGAAATGAGTCGTGAAATCCTGTTGCTGGTTGATGCGCTGGCGCGTGAGAAGAACGTGGCGCAGGACATCGTGTTCAGTGCCCTGGAAATGGCATTGGCCTCGGCCACCAAGAAGCGTTACACCGATGATGTGGATGTACGTGTTGCGATTGACCGCGTAAGCGGTGATTACGAGAGCTTCCGTCGCTGGGAAGTGGTCGAGGATAACGATCACGAAGAGCCGTCCCGTCAGTTTGCGATCACCGATGTGAAGGAAAAGGGTCTGGATCTGCAGATCGGCGAGTTCTATGAAGAGCCGCTGGAGCCGATCGAGTTCGGCCGTATCGGTGCGCAGACTGCCAAGCAGGTCATCCTGCAGCGCATCCGCGACGCTGAGCGCGAGCAGATCCTCAATGACTTCCTGGACCGCAAGGAACATCTGGTCACCGGTACCATCAAGCGTATCGAGCGTGGCAATGCGATCGTCGAAGTGGGCAAGCTCGAAGCCAAGCTGCCGCGCGAACACATGATCCCCAAGGAAAACCTGCGGGTTGGCGATCGCGTGCGTGCCTATCTGGTCAAGATCGACCGCGATGGCCGTGGTGCGCAGCTGATCCTGAGCCGTACCGCGCCGGAATTCATTGCCAAGCTGTTCGAACTGGAAGTGCCGGAAATTGAAGAAGGCATCATCGAGATCCGTGGTGCTGCCCGTGACCCGGGTGCCCGCGCCAAGATCGCGGTGAAGTCCAACGATCCGCGTGTTGATCCGCAAGGCACCTGTATTGGTATGCGCGGTTCGCGCGTGCAGGCTGTGACTGGCGAATTGGCTGGCGAGCGTGTCGATATCGTGCTGTGGTCGGCTGATCCCGCCCAGTTCGTGCTGGGTGCCTTGGCGCCGGCCGAAGTGCAGAAGATCATGGTCGACGAAGAAAGCCACAGCATGGATGTGGCCGTGGACGAAGAAAACCTGGCCATGGCGATCGGCCGTGGCGGCCAGAACGTCCGCCTGGCGGCCGAGCTGACCGGCTGGCAACTGAACATCATGACGCTGGAACAGGTCGAGCAAAAGCATGAAGTCGAGTACGCCAAGGTGCGTGAGCTCTTCATGGCTGCGCTGGACGTGGATGAGGAAGTTGCCGAAATCCTGGTGCAGGAAGGCTTTGGCTCGCTGGAAGAAGTGGCCTATGTGCCGATCGACGAGATGCTGGATATCGACGGCTTTGACGAGAACCTCGTCAATGAGCTGCGTAGCCGCGCCCGTGACTCCTTGCTGACGCAGGCTATCGCCAAGGAAGAACAGGTCGAGAACAGTGTTGAAGAATTGCAGAACCTGGATGGCATGAGCCCAGAGATCGCCCGTGCATTGGCCAGTAATGGCATTGCCACGCGTGACGACCTGGCCGAGCTGGCTGTGGACGAACTGGTCGAGATGACCGGCATGGACGCAGAAGCTGCCAAGCAGTTGATTATGACCGCCCGTGCCCACTGGTTTGAACAAGACCAGGCGTCCGAGCAGAAGGCCTAAGGGCAGGGAGACGGGAGTAAGGATGAATCAGATGAATGTGAGCCAATTCGCGGCAGATCTCAGGATGCCGCCGCAACACTTGCTGGACCAATTGCGTGCCGCTGGTGTGGACAAGTCGGGCGTCGATGACGCGCTGACCGAGCAGGACAAGACCAAGCTGTTGAGCTATCTGCGCAGCGTGCATGGTTCCGCCATGGACAAGCCCAAGGTGACCCTGGCGCGCAAGCAGACCACCGAGATCAAGAAATCGGATGCGAGCGGCAAGAACCGCACCATCCAGGTCGAGGTCAAGAAGAAGCGCGTTGTCCTGGCGCCTGAAGTAGCTGCCAGTGCCGAACACGTGGAAGCTGCCGTGATCGCGGAAGAGCCGGTGGTTGAGACGGTCGTCGTGGTTGCCGAGCCGGAAGTCGTGGCCGAGCCGGTCGTGGCCGAAGTGCCAGTGGTGGAAGTCGAAGCGGTTGCCGTGCCCGAGCCGGTTGCGATCGAGCCGGTCGTGGAAGCTGCACCGGAGCCGGTTGTCGAAGCGCCGGTGGAAGCCGTTGCCGAAGCTGCCCCTGCTGCGCCCCTGTCGCGTGCCGACGTGCTGGGTCAGGCTGAGCTGGATGCGCGTGAAGTGCAGGCTGCCCGTCAGCGCGCCCTGTTCGAACGCCAGGCTGCCGATATCAAGGCCAAGCAGGATCGTGAAGCGGCCCGTAAGGCTGCCCAGGAAGCTGCCGTGAAGGCTGCTGCCGAAGCGGCTGCTGCGCCGAAGCCTGCACCGACCGAGCACACCCTGCACCGCGCCCCGAGCAAACCGGGCGAGGTCAAGAAGGATGCCAAGCCTGCTGCCGCCGATGTCAAGAAGGCCGCTGCGCCGGCCAAGGATGGCTGGGGTGATGGGGCCAAGCGTCGCGGTGGTCTGAAGACCCGCGGTGGCGATACCGGCACCGGCAATGGCTGGAAGAGTGGCAAGAAGGGTGGCCGCAATCGCGGTGCCGATGACAATGCCCACGGCTTCCAGGCGCCGACCGAGCCTATCGCTCGCGAAGTCGACGTGCCGGAAACCATCTCGGTGGCCGACCTGGCCCACAAGATGGCCGTCAAGGCGGCTGAAGTGATCAAGGTGCTCATGAAGATGGGCATGATGGTCACCATCAACCAGGTGCTGGACCAGGAAACGGCCATGATTGTGGTCGAGGAAATGGGTCACCAGGCCGTTGCTGCCCGTCTCGACGACCCGGAAACCTATCTGGACGGTAGCGAGAAGCAGGAACACGAGCTGTTGCCGCGTGCACCGGTCGTGACCGTGATGGGTCACGTCGACCACGGCAAGACCTCGCTGCTGGACTACATCCGTCGCGCCAAGGTTGCCGCTGGCGAAGCCGGTGGCATTACCCAGCACATCGGCGCCTACCACGTCGAGACCGAGAAGGGCATGATCACCTTCCTCGACACCCCGGGTCACGAGGCGTTCACCGCCATGCGTGCCCGTGGTGCGAGCGCGACCGACATCGTGGTGCTGGTCGTGGCTGCCGACGACGGCGTGATGCCGCAGACGATCGAAGCCATCCACCATGCCAAGGCTGCCAAGGTGCCTATCGTGGTGGCGGTCAACAAGATCGACAAGCAGGGTGCCAACATCGAGCGTATCCGCCAGGAGCTGGTATCGCACGAAGTGGTGCCGGAAGACTGGGGTGGCGATACCCAGTTCATCGAGGTTTCGGCCAAGATGGGTACCAATATCGACGGTCTGCTCGACGCCATCCTGCTGCAGGCTGAAGTGCTGGAACTGACCGCCGCGGTCGATGCGCCTGCCAAGGGCATCATCATCGAAGCGCGTCTGGACAAGGGCCGTGGCCCGGTTTCGACCATGCTGGTGCAGTCCGGTACCCTGCGTAAGGGTGACGTGGTGCTGGCCGGTGGCGTGTTCGGCAAGGTGCGTGCGATGCTGGATGAAACCGGCAAGAGCATCAACGAAGCCGGCCCGTCGATTCCGGTCGAGATCCTGGGTCTGTCCGAAGTGCCGAATGCCGGTGAAGACGCCATGGTGCTGGCTGACGAACGCAAGGCGCGTGAAATCGCCCTGTTCCGTCAAGGCAAGTTCCGTGATGTGAAGCTGGCCAAGCAACAGGCCGCCAAGCTGGAAAACCTGATGGCGTCGATGACCGAGGGCGAGGTGCAGAACCTTCCCATCATCATCAAGGCCGACGTGCAGGGTTCCTTCGAGGCGCTGTCGCAGAGCCTGCAGAAGCTGTCCACCAGCGAAGTGCGCGTCAACATCCTGCACTCGGGCGTGGGTGGCATCACTGAATCCGACGTCAACCTGGCGCTGGCTTCCAAGGCTGTCATCATTGGCTTCAACGTGCGTGCCGACGCCATGGCCCGCAAGCTGGCCGAGAGCGAAGGCGTGGACATCCGCTACTACAACATCATCTACGACGCCGTGGATGAGGTGAAGGCAGCGTTGTCCGGCATGCTGGCGCCGGAGAAGAAGGAACAGGTCATTGGTTCGGTCGAGATCCGTCAGGTCTTCACCGTGTCCAAGGTTGGCTCCATCGCCGGCTGTCTGGTGCACGAAGGTGTGGTCAAGCGTGGCGCCGGCGTACGTCTGCTGCGCAACAACGTGGTCATCCACCAGGGCGAGCTGGAAAGCCTCAAGCGCTTCAAGGACGACGCCAAGGAAGTCAAGGCTGGCTTCGAGTGTGGTCTGCAACTGAAGAACTACAATGACATCCAGGAAGGCGACATGCTGGAAGTCTTTGAAATCATTGAAATCGCCCGTACCCTGTAAACCCTAACGGGCAGGGCGGAGGGGGGAGTGGCGGGAACCGGTACGGTTCCTCCGCTTCCCCCTTCAACCTTTTTAAAGGAGGCCATCATGGCCAAGGACTTTACCCGTTCCGACCGGGTCGCCCAGCAGATGCAGCGCGAGCTCGCGGAGCTGATCCGTCTGCAACTGAAGGACCCGCGCATTGGCTTCGTCACCCTGACCGGGGTCGAGGTGACGCGTGACATGAGCCATGCCAAGGTGTTCTACACCCTGATGAGTGGCGATGAGCAGGAAACACAGTACACGCTCAACCGCTCGGCCGGCTGGCTGCGTAGCGAGGTTTCCAAGCGCATCAAGCTGTTCAAGATGCCGGAACTGCATTTCGAATACGACCGTTCGGTGGAATACGGCATGTCGCTCGACAAGCTGATCGACCAGGCCATGGAAACCACTGGTTCCGCCGATGACGAAGCAGACGCAGATAAAAAGGATTAAGCGGCCGGTGCATGGCGTGCTGTTGCTCGACAAGCCCTACGGAGCATCGAGCAACCAGGCCTTGCAGAAGTGCCGTTGGCTGTTGCAGGCGGAAAAGGGCGGCCACACCGGTGTGCTCGATCCGCTGGCGACCGGTCTGTTGCCGCTGTGCTTTGGTGACGCGACCAAGTTTGCGCAACGCATGCTGGACGCCGACAAGCGCTATGTGGCGACGCTGAAGCTCGGCGAGACAACCACGACGGGTGACGTCGAGGGCGAGGTGCTGCAATCGCGGCCGGTCGTGGTCAGCCGGGCTGACGTGGATGCAGTGGTGGCCCGCTTCCTGGGCGAAATCATGCAGGTGCCGCCGATGTATTCGGCGCTCAAGCACCAGGGCAAGGCGCTGTATGAGTACGCCCGGGCAGGCCAGACCATAGAGCGGGAGGCGCGTTGCGTCACGATCTATGCGATCGAGGTCGTGCGGTTCGAGGGTGATGAGCTGGTGCTGGACGTGCAATGCAGCAAGGGGACCTATATCCGGACCCTGGCCGAAGACATGGGCGAATTGCTCCATTGCGGCGCGCACCTGACCGGCTTGCGCCGTACGGCGACGGCCGGGTTCCGGCTTGAGGATGCGATCACGGTCGAGGCTTTCGAGGCGCTGACGCTGGAAGCACGCGACGCGTTGCTGATGCCGGCCGACAGCCTGTTGGCCGATTTGCCGGCGGTGACGCTCGATGCGGCGGCCACGGCGAAGCTAACCCACGGATTGTCCGTGCGTTTTTCCGGCAACGATGGGATAATCTCCGGCTTGCGCATTTACGGGGATACCGGTGCGGCTCAACCAACCTTTCTGGGGCTGGGTGAATTGACCGAGAACATCCTCTATCCGCGCAGGCTGCTGTCGACTGTTGTACACAGTTGAGCGGGTAGTTATTGGGAGCCGGGAAGGGTTGCAAAAACGACTCGCCTTGCTCGTCTGCACCATTGGGTGCTTTTAGTATCTGGAGTTTTACACATGGCAGTTACCGTCGAACAAAAAGCAGAGATCGTCAAACAGTACCAGCGCGCCGCCGGCGACACTGGTTCGACCGAAGTGCAAGTTGCACTGTTGACGGCTCGTATCAATGGCCTGACGTCCCACTTCAAGGCTAACGCCAAGGACAACCACAGCCGTCGTGGCCTGCTGAAGATGGTGAACCAGCGCCGCAAGCTGCTGGCCTATTACAAGCGCACCAACCTGGATGGCTATCGCGAACTGATCGCCAAGCTGGGTCTGCGTAAGTAAGCGTTCCAAGAAAAGCCGCTGCTCACCGCAGCGGCTTTTTGCTATCTGGGGCCTGCTGTGCCTCACTGTATTTCGCCGATCCGCCATCTGCCGTGCAGTTGGCCGGCTTGGCAGTCATAGACGGGCTATGCCGCATGGCGTATCCCGACCATCCGTTGGGTGTGAAGTGGTTCCGGCCACATCCGACGGCTAGCAAGTTGGCTGGAACCCCGACGTCGATCCACCGTGATCGAGCTCAGCGCGTCGGAGGCTGAGGGTCATTCACGCTGGGCGTGACCCGTTGAAAAGGAAGAAAAGCGTGTTCAATCGCATCTCCAAATCGTTTGCCTACGGCAAGCACACCGTTACCCTGGCAACCGGCGAAATCGCCCGCCAGGCCTCTGGCGCCGTCCTGGTGTCCATGGATGACACCGTTGTACTGGTTACCGTTGTTGGTGCCAAGAATGTCAAACCCGGTCAGGACTTTTTCCCGCTGACCGTCGATTACCAAGAGCGTACGTACGCCGCCGGCAAGATTCCTGGCGGCTTCTTCAAGCGCGAAGGCCGTCCTTCCGAAAAGGAAATCCTGACCTCGCGCCTGATCGATCGTCCGATCCGCCCGCTGTTCCCGGACGCTTACTACAATGAGATCCAGATCGTCGCGACCGTGATGTCGGTTGACCCCGAGATCGATCCCGATATCCCTGCCGTGATCGGCGCTTCCGCTGCGCTGGCCATCTCCGGCCTGCCGTTCCAGGGCCCGATCGGTGCTGCCCGCGTCGGTTACAAGGACGGCCAATACCTGCTGAACCCGACCAAGGCCGAACTGGCTACGTCGCAGCTGGACTTGGTAGTTGCCGGTACCGCCAACGCGGTGCTGATGGTGGAATCGGAAGCTCAAGAGCTGTCCGAAGCCGTCATGCTGGGCGCCGTAGTCTACGGCCACGACCAGATGCAAGCCGCGATCAACGCCATCAATGAGCTGGCCGATGCGGTCAACCCGGAGGTCTCCGAATGGGAAGCCCCGGTTACCGACGAAGCCCTGGTTGCGCAGATCAGCGAACTGGCCAACGAAGGTCTGAAGCTGGCTTTCCGTATCCCGCAAAAGCAGCTGCGCGTTGTTCAGATCAATGACACCTGGGCCAAGGTCAAGGCTGCGCTGATCAATGAAGACACCGATACCACGCTGGCCAACCAGATCAAGGATATCTTCCACGGTCTGGAAGCCAAGATCGTCCGTAACCAGATCCTGGACGGCTATCCGCGTATCGACGGTCGCGACACCCGCACCGTGCGTCCGATCGAAGTGCGTACCGGCGTGCTGCCGCGTACCCACGGCTCGGCCCTGTTCACCCGTGGCGAGACCCAAGGTCTGGTCGTGGCGACCCTGGGTACCAAGCTTGACGAGCAGAAGATCGATGCGCTGATGGGCGAGTACACCGACCGCTTCATGCTGCATTACAACTTCCCTCCGTACTCGACCGGTGAAACCGGCCGCGTCGGCACGCCGAAGCGCCGCGAAATCGGCCATGGTCGCCTGGCCAAGCGCGCGCTGATCGCTGTGCTGCCGAGCAAGGAAGACTTCAGCTACTCCATGCGCGTCGTGTCGGAAATCACCGAATCGAACGGTTCCTCGTCGATGGCATCGGTTTGCGGTGGCAGCCTGGCGCTGATGGATGCGGGCGTACCGCTGAAGTCGCACGTGGCCGGTATCGCCATGGGTCTGATCAAGGAAGGCAACCGCTTTGCCGTGCTGTCCGACATCCTGGGTGATGAAGATCACCTGGGCGACATGGACTTCAAGGTAGCCGGTACTGAGAACGGCGTGACCGCCTTGCAGATGGACATCAAGATTGATGGCATCACCAAGGAAATCATGCGCGTTGCGCTGGACCAGGCGCAGGAAGGCCGTCTGCACATCCTCAAGATCATGAACGGCTCGCTCGATCATGCTCGTGCAGAGGTGTCGCAGCATGCACCGCGCCTGTACGTGATGAAGATCAACCCGGAAAAGATCCGTGACGTGATCGGCAAGGGCGGCGCGGTCATCCGTGCATTGACCGAAGAGACCGGCACCCAGATCGACATCCAGGACGACGGCACCATCACCATCGCCTCGGTATCGAGCGAAGGTGCCGACGAAGCCAAGCGTCGTATTGCCGAGATCACTGCCGAAATCGAGATCGGCAAGATCTACGAAGGTCCGGTCATCAAGATCCTCGACAAGAACGTCGGTGCCATCGTGCAGATCATGCCGGGTCGTGACGGCCTGGTGCATGTCAGCCAGATCGCCAACGAACGCGTCAACAACGTGGCCGACTACCTGAAGGAAGGTCAGATCGTTCGCGTGAAGGCGCTGGAGCAGGACGAGAAGGGTCGCGTCCGTCTCAGCATCAAGGCTGCACTGGCTGATGAAGCTGCACCGGCTGCTCCGGTCGCCGAAGCCTGATCCATCGTGCTTGCGTGACGAAAAAGCCCGGCTTTGCCGGGCTTTTTTCATGCCAGTTTTGCTTATGTATTGCGGCTGTCGGATACTCGAAGGATAAAGGCCAGAGGCCAGTTTTCATCAGGTGCTGTTCTCATCGGCGTCCCCTTGGGGCGTTGGTGCAGAAACGTACACGGAGACTCAATGGATACCGCAACATCGAGCGGCAAGATTTCAATGGACACGCCCTTCAAGCGTAGCCGGCGCTGGTTGTCCAGACTCAGTCTGCGCCAGGTTTTTGTCCTGGTCGTGGCGGTTGGGCTGCTGGTCCCCGGTGTGCTGTTCACGCTGCTGATGCTGGACTGGCGCCGCGTGGAGCTGACTCGGCAGTTCAAGGCCGAGCAGGAACGGGTGCTGGAGACCCTGGCGTTGGGATTGCGGCAGCCCTTGTGGGATCTGTCGCAGAACGCGGGCCAGCCCCTGGTCGAGACGGCGATGAAGGATGTGCGGATCGTTTCCATCCGGGTGGATGGCAGCTTTCCCGGCGAGCCCTTCATCGTGCTGCGGCGACCTGAGCGGCATTCGGGGGCGGTCAGTACACAGGTGCGGCCGGTTCATTTTGGTGATCAGGATATCGGCAAGGTCATTGTCGAGTTCGACGATGGCGAGTTGCGCCGCCGGCTGGCGGCCCAGGTCCGCGAGTATGTGCTGCTGATTGGCCTGGAGCTTGCGGTCAGCCTGCTGCTGATCCTGTTGCTGCTGGACTCGCGTTTTCTGGACCCCTTGCGGCGGCTGACCGAGCAGGCTAGGTCGCTGACGGATCACGATGCACCGCAACCGCCAGCCTGGACGCGTGATGACGAGATCGGCGATCTGGGGCGGCAGCTGGAATGGGCCCGTAGCGAATTGCACCGGCTATTCGGCGAGCTGAACGACAAGAACGACGCGCTCGAGCAGGACATCATCGAGCGCATGCATACGGAAGAGGCCTTGCGCGCTTCCGAGGCCAAGTACCGTGAGCTGTTTCTTTCCAACCTCGACGGCATCTGCGTCGTGGATATGGATGGCGTGGTGCTGGACGCCAATCCGGCCCTGCTTTCCCTGTTGGGTGTGCCCGCCGAGGTACTGGCCGGACAGCCGCTGGTCGACTATATCGTCGAGGCCTGGCGCAACTACGACGACCACATGATCCAGCAGCGGGTGCTGGTCGATGGCCATTGCGGCGAGTACGAGATCGAATTGCAACGGCCAGGCGACCAGCCGTTGCCGGTCAGCGCCAAGGGCGTGCTGATGCGCGATGTGGATGGTCAGCCCATCGGCGTCTGGCGCATCCTGCGCGACCTGACCGAGCGCAAGGCGGCGGCAGTACGCATGGAGCTGGCGGCCAAGGTGTTCGATAACACCGCCGAGGCGATCATGGTGATCGCGCCGGACAATCACATCACCTCGGTAAACCGGGCCTTTACCGATATCCTGGGTTACTCGGCCGAAGAGATCGTCGGGCAGTCGAGCAGCATACTGCGCGACCCGGTCCAACCGGCGGAGCTGTACGAGAGCGTCAACAAGCAGTACATCAACAATGGTGCCTGGCAGGGCGAGGTGCCGTTCCGGCGCAAGTCCGGCGAGATATTCACCGCCTGGGTGCAGGTCAATGTGGCGCGCGACGTTACCGGCCGCATCGGCGATGTGGTGAGCTTGATCCGCGATATCAGCGATGCGAAGAAGGCGCAGGAGCGCATCCTGCACCTGGCACGTTTCGATGCGCTGACCGAATTGCCGAACCGGCCTTATTTCCGCGAGCTGACCGAGGAGTCGCTGCAGGAGGCGCACCGCCATAACGAACACCGCGCCCTGCTGTTCGTCGACCTGGATCACTTCAAGACCATCAACGACTCGCTCGGCCACGATGTGGGCGACCAGTTGCTGAAGGAAGTGGCAGCGCGACTGAGCGAGGCGTTGCGCGCGGGAGACGTGGTCGGCCGGCTTGGTGGTGACGAGTTCGTGATCCTGTTGCGTAACCTGGAGGATGGCGGCGACGCCAGCTACGTGGCGCAGCGTGTGCTGGAGCGGCTGGCCCAGCCGTTCGAACTAGCCGAGCATGAGCTGGTGGTGACGCCATCGCTGGGGATCGCACTCTATCCTACCGATGGCGAAGACTACGACACGCTGGTGCGCAACGCCGATGCGGCCATGTATCACGCCAAGGAAAATGGCCGCAATACTTTCCGCTTCTATACCGCCGACATGAATGCACGAGCGCGCGAAATACTGGCGGTCGAGAACCAGCTGCGACGCGCGCTGGAGCGGGACGAGTTCGTGCTGCACTACCAGCCGCAGGTCGATATGCGCGATGGCCGACTGGTCGGTGCCGAGGCGCTGATACGTTGGCAGCATCCGGAGCGCGGTCTGCTTGGTCCGATGCAGTTCATCCCCATCGCCGAGGAGCGTGGCCTGATTGGCGCCATTGGCCACTGGGTACTGCGCGAGGCCTGCCGGCAGAACCGCGCCTGGCAGGACGCCGGTTTGCCGCCGATCGAGGTGGCGGTCAACCTGTCGGCTATGCAGTTCCACCGCCGCGACCTGACCGAGGACATCACCACCATACTGCGGGAATCGGGTCTGGAGGCGCGCTGGTTGGCGCTGGAGGTGACTGAGAGCGTGATCGTGCAGGACGTGGAGGCCACCGTGGCGACGCTGGCAGCGCTCAAGAGCCTGGGGCTCAAGCTCGCCATTGACGATTTCGGCACTGGCTACTCCTCACTGAGCTACCTCAAGCGTTTCAAGGTGGACAAGCTCAAGATCGACCGATCCTTCGTGATGGACGTGCCAGGGGATGCCGACGACAGTGCCATCACCCGCGCCATCGTCAACCTGTCGCGCAACCTGGGCCTGCAGGTGATTGCCGAAGGGGTGGAAACGGCCGAGCAGTGGCATTTTCTCAAGCGCGAGGCCTGCGACGAGGTACAGGGTTATCTGGTCAGCCGACCCTTGCCGAGCCAAGATATGGTGCAGCGTCTGCAGCAGGGAGCCTGGCAGGTGCCTGCGGAGAGCGGGGCGTCTGATTAGGTGCCGCGGTGAGTGGAGAATAGAAAAAGCGCCCCTTGGGGCGCTTTTTTCATGGGTGAGGGATCTGCCCGATTCAGGTCGGCTCTTGCAGTTGCGTCAGGATGGCCGGATTCTCCAGCGTTGAGGTGTCCTGGGTAATCTCTTCACCGCGGGCGATCGAGCGCAGCAGGCGACGCATGATTTTGCCGGAGCGGGTCTTGGGCAGATTGTCGCCGAAGCGGATGTCGTCCGGCTGGGCGATCTTGCCGATTTCATGCGCGACCCAGCTCTTGAGCTGTTCGGCGACCTTCTTGGCTTCTTCGCCGACCGGCCGGGTGCCCTTGAGCACCACGAAGGCCACCACGGCCTCGCCCTTGATCTCATGCGGTTTGCCGACCACTGCGGCTTCGGCTACCAGTGGATTGGCGACCAGTGCCGACTCGATCTCCATGGTGCCGAGGCGGTGGCCCGACACGTTCAGTACGTCGTCGATCCGTCCCATGATCCAGAAGTAACCATGCTCGTCGCGGTTGGCGGAGTCACCGGCGAGGTAGTACTTACCGTTGAACTCTTCCGGGAAGTAGGTCTTCTTGAAACGCTCCGGGTCGCCCCAGATGGTGCGGACCAGGCTGGGGAAGGGCTTCTTGATGACCAGCATGCCGCCCTTGCCGGGTTCGACCGGTGCGCCGGATTCATCGACGATATCGGCCATCACGCCGGGCAGCGGCAGGGTGCAGGAGCCGGGCTTGGTGGCGACGGCGCCGGGCAGGGGCGAGATCATCACCGAACCGGTCTCGGTCTGCCACCAGGTATCGACGATGGGACAACGACCGCCGCCGACGACTTCGTGGTACCAGATCCAGGCTTCCGGATTGATCGGCTCGCCCACCGTGCCCAGGAGGCGCAGGCTGGACAGGTCGTGCTGTTGCGGGAAGTCGGCGCCGAGCTTGATCAGTGAGCGGATCGCGGTCGGGGCGGTGTAGAAGATGCTGACCTTGTGCCGTTCGATCATCTGCCAGAAGCGGTGCGCATCGGGATAGGTTGGCACGCCTTCAAAGATGACCTGGGTCGCGGCATTGCCCAGCGGGCCGTAACAGACGTAGCTGTGGCCGGTGATCCAGCCTACGTCGGCAGTACACCAGAATACGTCGTTGGGCTTGTGGTCGAACACCCAGCGGAAGGAGTTGATTGCGCCCAGCAAGTATCCGGCGCTCGAGTGCTGGATGCCCTTGGGCTTGCCGGTCGAACCGGAGGTGTAGAGGATGAATAGCGGGTCCTCGGCGTTCATCCATTCGGGTTCGCTCTGCTCGGCCTGGCCCTCGGTCAGCTTGTGCCACCAGATGTCACGACCTTCCTGCCATTGCACCGCACCGTTGTTGGTGCGCTGATAGACGATGACCTGCTTGATCGACTCGCAGCCACCCAGCGAGATGGCTTCATCGATGACCGACTTCAGTGCCACGGCCTTGCCGCCGCGCAGGCCTTCGTTCGCGGTGATCACGGCGACAGCGCCGGCATCCATGATGCGTTCCTGTACCGATTTGGCCGAGAAACCACCGAAAACCACCGAGTGGATGGCGCCAATGCGGGCGCAGGCCTGCATGGCGACCACGGCCTCGATGCTCATGGGCATGTAGACCACGACCCGGTCACCCTTCTTGATGCCGAGGGATTTCAAGCCGTTGGCAAACTGGCAGACGCGACGATGCAGTTCGGCATAGGTGACGCGGGTGATGGCGCCGTCGTCGGCTTCGAAGATGATCGCGATCTTGTTGGCGTTCTGTGCCAGATGGCGATCCAGGCAGTTGTAGCTGACGTTGAGTACGCCGTCGTCAAACCACTTGAACAGCGGGGCGTTGGAGTCATCGAGTACGCGCGAGAACGGCTTCTTCCAGCTGATCAGTTCGCGCGCCAGATCCCCCCAGAACGACAGGTAGTGATCGTCAGCCTGTTCGCATAGCGCGTTGTAGGCGTCAATGCCCGGTACGGTCGCGCGATGGCGGAACTCGTCGGAGGGCGGGAAAAGGCGCGTTTCCTTGAGGATGGAATCGAGCGTGGACATGATGGCTCCTTTGTTATGGGGTATTGCTTGTTTCTATACGTGTCATCAGCCTGGCTGATGAGGGTACTTCGTGGAAACGGGAACCCGAAGGTTCCCGTTTCCTGTCAGGCTGGCGAGACCGGCAGGTTGCACCGGACCCGCTTGTGCGGGCGTGTTGCTGACTCAGTCGTTGGCGTAGATGTCGCGGTCCTTGGTCTCTGGTGCGAACAAGAGGCCGATCACGAAGGTGCCCAAGGCGACGATGATGGGGTACCAGAGACCGTAATAGATATCCCCGGTCGCCGCCACCATCGCGAAGGCGATGGAGGGCAGCAGGCCACCGAACCAGCCGTTGCCGATATGGTAAGGCAGGGACATCGAGGTGTAGCGGATCTTGGTTGGGAACAGCTCGACCAGCCAGGCGGCGATCGGACCATAGACCATGGTTACGTACAGCACCAGCAAGGTCAGCAGCGCGATCACCATCGGGGTGTTCATGGCTGCCGCATCCGCCTTGGCCGGATAGCCGGCAGTCTTGAGGGCGTCGCCCAGCTGCTTGGTGAAGGCATCGTTCTGCTTCTTGAAGTCGTCCTTGCCCAGCGGGACCCCTTCGAAGCTGTTCACGACGGTCTCGCCGATCTTCACGCTAGCGACAGTGCCGGCCGGCGCTGCTTCGTTGGTGTAGGGGATGCCCTTCTTGGCCAGCGTGGATTTGATCAGGTCACAGGATTGCTTGAAGGCGGCCTTGCCCACCGGGTCGAACTGCGGGGCGCACTTGTCGGGATCGGCGACGACCACGACGGGTGACTTGGCAACGGCGGCTTCCAGCGCCGGGTTGGCGTAGTGGGTCAGTGCCTTGAAAATCGGAAAGTAGGTCACTGCCGCGATCAGGCAACCCGCCATGATGATCTTCTTGCGACCGATCTTGTCGGACAGGCTGCCGAAGATGATGAAGAACGGCGTGGCGATGGCCAATGAGATCGCGATCAGGATGTCGGCACGGTCCGGTTCCACCCCAAGAATCTTGGTAATGAAGAACAGTGCATAGAACTGGCCGGTGTACCACACTACGGCCTGGCCAGCGGTGCCGCCAAACAGCGACAGCAGCACGATCTTGAGGTTGGGCCAGCGCAGGAAGGACTCGGTCAGCGGTGCCTTGGAGTGCTTGCCCTCTTCCTTCATCTTTTTGAAGGCCGGCGATTCGCTCAGTTGCATGCGGATATAGACCGACACGATCAGGAGCAGAATGGAGACCAAGAACGGTACGCGCCAGCCCCAGGACTCGAAGACTTCCTTGCCGAGCTGGTTACGGGTCAGCCAGATCACCAGCAGCGACAGAAACAGACCGAGGGTCGCCGTCGTCTGGATGAAGCTGGTGTAGAGACCGCGCTTGCCGTGCGGCGCATGTTCGGCCACGTAGGTTGCGGCACCACCGTACTCACCGCCCAGTGCCAGACCTTGCAGGAGGCGCAGGACGATCAGGATGATAGGCGCTGCCACACCGATACTGGCGTAGCCCGGTAGCAGGCCTACGATCGCGGTGGAGAGGCCCATGATCAGGATGGTGACCAGGAAGGTGTACTTGCGGCCGATCATGTCGCCGAGGCGGCCGAAGACCAGTGCACCGAAGGGGCGGACCACGAAGCCGGCGGCAAATGCCATGAGGGCGAAGATGTAGCCGGTAGTTTCGTTCACGCCCGCGAAGAACTGCTTGGAAATGATCGCGGCGAGCGAGCCATACAGGTAAAAGTCATACCATTCGAATACAGTGCCTAGGGAGGACGCGAAGATGACCTTGCGTTCTTCCTTGGTCATGGGCCGCGGGGCGGCCTGAACGCCCCCTGCGGCGTTGGCAATATCTGTCATTGCATTGTCTCCATCTTCTCTGGCGGGCAGATGCCCTCTAGGTTGTGGCCTCTTTGGGCCATGATGTGCGTGTGCCGGGTAAGGCCGGCCATGCTGTGCCGCAATCTATGCCCGGCGAGAGAAGGCGATCCAATCGCAAATTTAGATAGCCAGCATCAGCCGAGCAATGCTGCATAGCGGTAGATTCAGTCTGTATAAGGCTTGCAGCCGGATTGTCCAAGGTGACGGGTGATAAAAAAGCGGATGCCGGGCATGGTGTAAACCACGCGACAAACGGCACAATGCCGATATAACAAGCGAGGGAGAGACAGATGGAAATCTACCAACTGCGCACTTTTGTGACCGTGGCGCAGCAGGGCCACCTGACCCAGGCGGCGGAAATCCTGCATCTGAGCCAGCCGGCGGTAACGGCCCAGATCAAGGCGCTGGAGGAGGAGGCTGGCATCAGCCTGTTCGAGCGTACTTCCGCCGGTGTCACCTTGACCGAGGCGGGCAAGCTGCTGTTGCCGGAGGCAGAGAGCATTTTGGCGGGTAGCCGGGAAATGCTGAACAAGGCGCGTTCCCTGAAGGGGCAGCCCAGCGGCAAGCTGCGGCTGGGCACCATCCTGAGCCCGGAACTGTTGCGCCTGGGTAGCTTGCTAGCGGTGATGCGACAGCGCTATCCGCTGATACAGCTCAGTACCTTCCAGGGTATCTCCGGCACCATCCTCAACGAGGTGCGCAAGAAGGAGCTTGATGCGGGTTTCTTTATTGGCCGCAATCCCTACCAGACGGTGCACCTGCTGCCGCTGGCCGACTTGCCATACGTGGTGGCGGCCCCGCTCGCCTGGCGTGAGGAGTTGCAGGGGGCAGACTGGCGCACGCTGGGGCGGCAGCCCTGGGTCGGTGCCAGCCAGTTTTCCAGCTTGTCCAAACTGCATGCGGAAAGCTGGCGCGAGCACAATATCGCGCCGAAGAAGGTCTATGACATCGATCAGGAGCAGAGCATGCTGGTCTGTGTCGAGGCCGGACTGGGCCTGTGCATGCTGCGCAAGGATGCCGCGGAGGTGGCTGAGCGCGAAGGGCGCTTGTGGATATGGGGCGATGCCGGTGTGAGCGTGCCGCTGTCGTTCATCTACCCGATGGAACGGGCGGATGACCCCTTTATTGGCCTGCTGTGCGAGGTCTTGCGCGAAGTCTGGCCGGAGTTGGCCATCGGCACCGACGCCGCCTGATTTCAGCCGGGCGGCTTGCTGTTGCGCGTGACGATCCAGTCCGCCATGGCGATCTGCATCTGGGGGGATTCACCGATCGCTTCGGTCACCTCGAAATCCAGTTGCGGATACTCGAGCCTGAGCGTGTCGATCAGGGCGGGCAGGTCGCGACGCAGATGCGCGCCACGCGCCATGAAGACAGGGCAGACCAGAATGTGGCTGCAGCCATCGCGGGCCAGTTCGGCTACGCAATCGGCAAGGTTGGGGGCCATCAGTTCCAGAAAGGCCAGCTTTACGCGGCTGGCAGGCTGGCGCTGCGCAACCAGGCGGGCGATCTGCTGGAAGGGCTCGGCCCATTGCGGGTCACGGGCGCCGTGGGCGAAGAGGATGATGGCGGTATTATCAGACATGGGGCTATCCTGCCGCAAAAACAAAAACCCCGCACCAGGCGGGGTATTTGCAGTATGCGTCACCACTCAAGCGTCGGCTTACTTGAGCTTGGTTTCCTTGTAAGCAACGTGCTTACGAGCGACGGGATCAAACTTCATGATCTCCATCTTTTCCGGCATGGTGCGCTTGTTCTTGGTAGTGGTGTAGAAATGACCGGTACCAGCGGTCGATTCGAGCTTGATCTTTTCACGCATGATTCAGGTCTCCCGGATTACAGTTCGCCACGGGCGCGAAGGTCAGCCAGCACCACATCGATGCCGAGCTTATCAATATTGCGCAGGCCAGCGTTGGAAACACGCAGACGCACCCAACGGTTTTCGCTTTCTACCCAGAACTTGCGATATTGCAGGTTGGGCAGGAAACGACGCTTGGTTTTGTTGTTGGCATGGGAAACATTGTTCCCGACCATCGGCTTCTTGCCGGTAACGACGCATACTCGAGCCATAGTGGACTCCCGACTAATTCTGTAAAGATTCTTCGAAAAGCTTGCTGTGACGTGCCTTTGAGGGCAATGCACAACACGCGTGGAAACGCAAAGAGGCCGAATGTTAGCGAGTTGATCGGACTGTGTCAAATGCGCTGTGCGATGTATTTCGTTTTGCGCCAGATGCTTAGAGATCGTCACCGGCGGTTTGCTTCAGGCGGCGCAACGGTTACGGGGTCGCGCATTGGCCCTGATCCTGTGGCTGTGACTACGTTTGTCGCCTGCCTGCGCGGAAAGCGGTCAGGCCGGAAAGACAGGGCGGCAGTCGTGCTAAAGTTGCGCGCCTTGCTGCCCTGGTCTGCCTGCCATGCTAGATAAAATGAATCCCCCCCAACGTGCCGCGGTCGTCCATCTTGATGGGCCGCTGCTGGTGCTGGCGGGTGCAGGCTCAGGCAAGACCCGGGTGATCACGCAGAAGATCGCCTACATGATTGACCAGGCGGGCTACGACGCCCGCAATATCGCTGCGATCACCTTTACCAACAAGGCTGCGCGCGAGATGCAGGAGCGTGTGGGGCATCTGATGGATGCCTCGCGCCTGAAGGGGCTGACGGTTTCGACCTTCCACTCGCTGGGCCTGCAACTGGTACGTGCCGAGCATGCAGCGCTGGGCTACAAGCCGCGATTCTCTATCCTCGATAGTGCCGATGCCGGCAAGATCATCTCGGACATCCTGGAGACGACCGACAAGGACGAGGTCCGTAATGCGATCAGCACGATCTCGCGGCTGAAGAACGACTTTGTCAGTCCGGATGCGGCGCTGCGCGATGCCCAGAGCGATGGCGAACTGCGCTATGCGCGCGTCTACCGGGCCTATCAGGACACGCTGTTTGCCTACCAGGCGGTGGACTTCGACGACCTGATCCGCTTACCGGTGGAGTTGTTCGAGCGTGAGAAGGACATCTTGACCAAGTGGCAGCTCAAGCTGCGCTATCTGCTGATCGACGAATACCAGGACACCAATACCTGCCAGTATCGTTTGATCAAGCAGCTCACCGGCTTTCACGGCAAGTTCACCGCGGTGGGCGACGACGACCAGAGTATCTATGCCTGGCGCGGCGCTAATGTGGAGAACCTGCACCTATTGAAGGAGGACTTCCCGCGTCTTGAGGTCATCAAGCTGGAGCAGAACTATCGCTCCACCAGCCGCATCCTCAAGGCTGCCAACTCGGTGATCGGCAACAACCCCAAGTTGTTCGAGAAGCAGCTGTGGAGTGAGCTGGGTACGGGCGACCCGATCAGTGTGGTGGAGATGAAGGACGACGAGCATGAAGCCGAGATGGTGGCCATGCGCTTACTCGCCCACAAGTTCGAGAACCGCACCAGCTTTACCGACTACGCCATCCTGTACCGCGGTAACCATCAGGCCCGGGTGCTGGAGGCGCATCTACGTAACCACAAAATTCCCTACCAGATTGCGGGTGGGCAGAGCTTTTTCGACAAGGTCGAGATCAAGGATGTATTGGGCTATCTGCGCCTGATCGCCAATCAGAATGACGACCCGGCCTTTATCCGTGCCATCACCACGCCCAAGCGCGGGGTTGGCAATGTCACCCTGGAAAAGTTGGGTCGCCTCGCGGCGGACAACAAGATCAGCTTGTTTGAGGCGGTCTTTTTGCCCAGCCTGGAGACCCTGATCCAGGCTGCGCAGTACGAAGCACTGCAGACCTTTGGTGGTTTTATCAACCGTATCTCCGCCCGCGCCAGCCGTGAGCCGGCTGGCTCGCTGCTCAAGGAGATTCTGACCGCCATCGAGTACGAGACCTGGCTGTATGAGACCGACGAACCGCGGCCGGCCGAGAGCAAGTGGAAGAACGTGCTGGAGCTGGTGGCCTGGTTCGATAAGCGCGCCGAAGAAAATGGCGACACGCTCAATGACATGGCGCAGAAGATTGCCTTGATCACCCTCCTGGAAGGCCGTAGCGAAGAGGAGATGGACGCGGTACGCCTCTCTACCCTGCATGCCTCCAAAGGCCTGGAGTACGGCCATGTATTCCTGGTGGGGTGCGAGGAAGGCATTCTGCCCCATCAGCAATCGATCGACGGTGGCATGGTCGAGGAAGAGCGCCGGCTGATGTACGTGGGCATCACCCGTGCACAGCGCAGCCTGACCATTACCTACTGTGGCAAGCGCAAGCGGGCAGGGGAATGGTCGGTGGTCGAGCCCAGCCGCTTCCTGCTGGAGCTGCCGCAGGACGACATCCGTATCAGCGGCCGCCTGGCCAGCCAGAAGAATGTGGTGGTCAGCAAGCAGGAGGGCAAGGCCAAGCTGGCCAGCCTGCTGGCGGGGCTGGGTGGCAAGACCGACAGTTGACGGCGCTGTTCGGTGTATTTTGCCGGCATCTGTATCTTTATCCTGGGTGGGGGGCTTGTTAAGGTCGGTGCTCTCGTCGCAAGGAGCCGTCATGACCCAGCATGCCCTGTTCTCATTCGCCCTCGTGGCCCTCGCCATGTCGCTGACACCGGGGCCGAACATGCTCTACCTGGTGTCGCGCTCGGTCTCGCAAGGGCGTCGTGCCGGCTATCTGTCGCTGGGCGGGGTGGCGGTCGGCTTCCTGATCTATATGCTCAGTGCCGCGCTGGGGATTACCGCCCTGCTGATGAACGTGCCGCTGGCCTATGACGGTCTGCGCATTGCCGGCGCGCTCTACCTGCTGTGGATGGCCTGGCAGGCGATCCGGCCGGGTGGCGCGTCGCCCTTCGTGGTGCGCGAGCTGACGGTGGATAGCCCGCGCAAGCTGTTCCTGATGGGCTTTCTGACCAATCTGCTCAACCCCAAGACCGCCGTGATCTATCTCTCGCTGCTGCCGCAGTTCATCGACCCGGCTCGCGGCGACGTGCTGCTGCAGGGGCTTTGTTTTGGTGTGGTGCAGATCGGCATCAGCATGCTGGTCAACGGCAGCATGATCACGGCCGCCGGCACGGTGGCGGACTTTCTCGCCCGCCGTCCGGGCTTTGCCGCGATGCAACGCTGGCTGATGGCCAGCGTGCTGGGCGGGTTGGCGGTGCGCATGGCGATGGATGCGCGTCGCTAGTTTAGGGGCCTGGCGGCAATCGCCGAAAGGCCATTTTCAAGCAGCGCGAGGCTCCAGTCCCTTACTTTTGCTGAACAATCCTAGGTTTTCGCGCCCAGTAGTTTGGCGCGGGTCAGTCTTGCGGTGGCTTCGCCGTCCTTCGGCTGCTGTTCCAGCCAACCGCCCAGGTGTCCGTTGACGATGCTCGCCAGCGCCGTTATCCAGTCTGGTTCGGCATTCAGTGCCGGGATATAGCGGTATTCGCCGCCGCCGGCCGTCATGAAGTCGGCTTTGCCCTCGATGGCGATCTCTTCCAGCGTTTCCAAGCAATCGGCGACGAAGCCTGGGCAGATCACGTCCAGCTTGCCGGTCTTGTTCTTGCCCAGCTTGTGCAGGATGGCACTGGTGTAGGGCTGCAACCACTCGGCTTTGCCAAAGCGGGACTGGAAGGCGATCGTGTACTGATCCTTGCCGAGCCCCAGCCGTTCTGCCAACAGGCGGCCGGTCTTGTGGCATTCGCAGTGGTAGGGGTCACCCTTGTCGAGACTGAAGCGCGGCACACCGTGAAAGCTCATCAGCAGGTGATCACCGCGGCCATGCCGCACCCATTGCGCCTCTACCCGCCGCGCCAGCGTGTCGATATAGGCCGGGGCGTCGTGAAAGTGCTTGATGAAGCGGATCTCGGGCGGGTTGCGCAGGGTCTTGATCGCATCGGCGACGGCGTCCATGGCGCTGCCGGTGCTGGAGGCGGCGTATTGCGGATAGAGCGGTACGACCAGTACCCGCTCGCAACCGGCCTGTTTCAATGCCTGCAACTTGTCGGCCACGCTGGGCTGGCCGTAGCGCATGGCCCACTCGACGACGACCTGCTGGCCGGCATCGCCCATATAACCCTGCAGCAGCTTGGCCTGGGCGCGGGTGTGGATGGCGAGCGGCGAACCGTCGCGTGTCCAGATGCTGGCGTACTTGGCGGCGGACTTGGCGGGCCGGGTGGTGAGGATGAACAGGTTGAGGATCAGCCACCAGGGCAGGCGGGGGATTTCCACCACGCGCGGGTCCGACAGGAACTGCTTGAGGTAGGGGCGTACCGCCTTGGCAGTGGGGGCTTCCGGCGTGCCGAGGTTGATCAGCAGGATGCCGGTGCGTTGCACCTGGTCATGACGGAAGGCGGGTTCGGGCAGGTAGGCCATGGTGTGATCTGGGTGGATGTCTATATAGAGGGTGGAATCGGCCGCATGATAGCGCGATGCAGTTCAGGGGTTCCGGCAAAGGCTGACGGTAGTCTGGCCGCGTTGACCGCAGGGCGTGCTGGCGCCAGGTACCGGGCTCGGGGTGCCGTCCTCGTCCATTTGCGCGGCCAGGGTATCCCAGCTGACTACCCCCTGCTTGTCGAGATTCAGGCGTAGCAGCCAGCCCAGCCGGGCGGGACCTTCGCCAAAGCCGTCGAACACGAAGTTGCCGAGGCTCCAGATGATGGGCTTGCCACGGTAGAGATCCGCGCCCTGGGTCACATGCGGATGGCCGCCGACGACGGCATCGGCGCCGGCGTCGATCATCAGCCGGGCCAGTTGGCGTTGTCGCCCGGAAGGCTCGGGCTCGCGCTCCCAGCCCCAGTGCATGAAGGGGATGACCAGGTCGGCGCCGGCGGCACGGGCGGCCTGGATGTCGCGCACCACGTGGCTGTCTTCGCTCCAGGCGATGCCGGGTTGACTGGCGCCGGCCTCGAAGGAGCGGGGCTTGAATTCGTTGTAGGACAGCAGGGCGATACGCAGCCCCTTGCGTTCCAGCCAGAGCGGCTTGTGGGCCTCGGTCAGGTTGCGGCCGCCGCCGAAGTGGGCAAGGCCGGCCCGATCCAGATGGGTCAGCGTTTCCAGGAAGGCTTCCTTGCCATAGTCACCGGAATGATTGTTGGCGACCGCCACGGCATCGAAACGGCCCTTGAGGATATCCAGCACCGCCGGTTTGGCGCGGAAGGTATAGATCTTGTTGTCGAGCGCCTTGCCCGTCGTGGCGACCGGGCATTCAAGGTTGCCAATGCGGTAGTCGGCGTCCTGCAATTGTGCGGCGAAATGCGCCAGCGGGTCACCGCCGGCGGCAATGGTGTGGCCGGGGCCGTCGTCCAGCATCAGGTCGCCGGCAAACAGCAGTCGGACGGTATCGGCCTGGGCCGCCTGGCCCAGCAGGCAGAGTAAGGGCAGGAGCAGCAGGTGGCGTTTCATGGCTTCTTGCTCCGTTTGGCGGGTTGACCCGTGAGTTCGCACCAGTACTGCAGCTCGCCATCGCGCATGGGTTCATAGACCGTCTGCAGTCCGGTAAAGCCATAGCGGCCGGGTGCCTGCCGCAAGGGGTAGGGGAAGCTTGCCTGGTGGATCGGCACTGCGCCTTCGTCCCGGTCGGCATAGGTATAGAGCTTGATGGCCGCCTGGGCGGTGGGGCTGCGTTCGAAGACAGGCCGGAACAGGAAATAGGAGCCGATGGCCGTGGCAGGCAGCGGATAGGGCGTATCGACGGGTTCCGCCTGCAGCAGGCGGACCTCGCCGCCGTAGCTGACATGGCAATTGACGGTCTCGGCGGCCCGGGCGGTGCCGGCGGCGAGGAGCAAGGCAAGGACGAGCAGGCTGGGCTTGGTAGGCATGGCGTCGCGATGGCTCGGAAAGACGAGGCCGTCATTATGGGCGATTGCGTGCTCGCCGGCTGGCTTGTCGACCGTTTGTTCGGGTTGGCTTATCGGGGGTGCGGTGCATCGGCTATAACGGCGGCATGCCCATGTTGAGCTTTACCCATCATCTGCGTCGTCATGCACCGCAGGCTGCGGTGATGACGCACGCCGCCTCGGCTCGTGCTGCGCTGGAGCAGGTGTTTGCCGACTATCCGCAACTGCGCGGCTATGTGCTCGACGAGCATGGCAACCTGCGCAAGCACGTGGCGCTGTTCATCGACGGCGAATTGCGCCGCGACGGGCTGGACCTGCCGCTGCGCGCAGATGCGGAGATCCATGTGATGCAGGCTTTGTCAGGAGGTTGAGATGCAGAACAGCGTGTTGGTCGGTTCCCGCAAGGGTCTGTTGCACTTTCGCCGCGGTGCAGCGGACTGGCAACTGGCGGGCCATCATTTTGTCGGCGTACAGGTCAGCGCCGTGCTGGCGCAGGGATCGCGCTGGTATGTGGCACTGCGCGAGGGACATTTCGGTCCCAAGCTGCATGCGAGCGACGATGGCGGCGCCAACTGGGTGGAGCTGGCCGTGCCGGCGCTACCGTCGGCGTCGACCGACAAGCCGCTGGACCAGGTGTGGACGCTGGCGGCCGGCAGCAATGGCGTGCTGTGGGCCGGCTGCATCCCGGCGGGGTTGTTCCGGTCCGAAGATGAAGGGCGCGGCTGGCAACTGGTCGAGTCGCTGTGGCAGCGGCCGGAGCGGCAGAAGTGGTTCGGTGGTGGCTTCGACGACGCGGGCATCCATTCCATCCTGATCGATCCGCGCAACCCGGACGTCGTCGTCCTGGGCGTGTCCTGCGGTGGTGTGTGGCGCACGCTGGATGGCGGCCAGAGCTGGGACAAGCATACCCAGGGCATGTGGGCGGCCTATATGCCGCCCGAGGGCAAGGATGACTCGGACGTCCAGGACCCGCACCGGATTGCGCAGTGCCAGGCACGGCCCGAGGTGTTCTGGTGCCAGCACCACAATGGCGAGTTCCGCAGCCAGGACGACTTGCAGCATTGGCAGGAGATCGCCGCAGGCCCGTCGCTGTCGAGCTTCGGCTTTGCGGTGGCGGCTCACCCGCAGGACCCGGATACCGCCTGGTTCGTGCCGGCTGAGGTGGATCAGGTCCGGGTGCCGCATGATGGGGACTTCTATGTGCTGCGGACCCGGGATGGCGGCAAGCACTTCGAGAAGCTGCAGCGCGGCCTGCCACCGGCGCCGGCGTTCCACCTGATCTATCGGCACGCCTTGGCGGTGGATGAGCGCGGGGAGCGCCTGGTGATGGCGTCAACCACCGGTTCGCTCTGGTGCAGCGACAATGCCGGCGAGGACTGGCTGCGGATCTCGGCCGAGTTGCCGCCGGTGTATTGCTTACAGCTAACGAACTAGGTGGCTCGGCGCGTCTTGACCAGCAGAAACAGGAAAAACGGGGCGCCGACCACACTCAATACGGCGCCGATCGGCAGCTCGGAAGGCAGCACCGCAATGCGTGCCAGCCAGTCGGCGCCCAGCAGGCTCGCCGCGCCGACGAGCGCAGCCCCGGCCAGCAGCGTGCGGTGACCGGGACCGACGATCAGCCGGGCCAGGTGCGGGGCCAGGAGGCCGACAAAGGCCAGCGGGCCGCAGGCCGCAACGGTTAGCGCCACGGTCAGGGCCGTCAGGGCCACCAGACGCTGCCGCAGGCTGGTCAGCTCGAATCCGAGGTGCCAGGCTTCGCGCTCGCCCAGTAGAAGGGCATCCAGCGCCCGCCATTCGCGCCACAGCAGACCACCGCAAAGCAGCAGGGCCGGCAGCAGCCAGGCCAGCATGGACCAGCTCGCACCTGCCAGGCTGCCAAGTGACCACAGGGTGGTGCCGCGCAGGGCGGCGTCATCGGCCAGGTGGCTCAACAGGGCGAGGCCGCCGCCGGCCAGGGCATTGATGGCCACGCCGGCCAACAGCAGGCGGGCAGCATCCTGGCCGCGGCCGATGGACCAGGCCAGCCAGGTGGCCGCCAGGCTGCCGGCAAAGGCGGCCGGTGCCAGGGCCAGGCTGGGCAGGATGAAGCGCGCCAGCGCGCCACCCAGGGCGGCACCGGCCGAGGCACCGATCAGGCCGGGTTCCGCTAGCGGGTTGCGGAAGATGGCCTGCAATGCACAGCCGGCCTGCGCCAGTGCCGCGCCACACAGCAGCGCCAGCAGGATGCGGGGCAGGCGTACGTCCAGCAGCACGCTGCGCCACATCTGCTGCGCGCCCTCCTGCGGCTCGGCCAGCAAGAGACCGGGTATCTGCCAAAACGGGATCTGTACCGCGCCGCTGCTGGCGGCCATCAGCGCCAGGATGAGCAGCAGCAACACGCCGAGACCGAGGGCGTTGGGCAGGTGACGTTGTGGCAGCGGTAAACGGGACATAAACCGCATGGTAAGCGAATCCCCGGCGGCTGGCGGACTTGCCTTGCCTATCCGGGGCGGGCCGGCGATTTCTGCGGTTTCCGTGGCGGCGGTATTTTGCTCGTATAATCCGCAGCTTCCGAAACACTCACAGATTTGCATCATGGAACTCGCCAAGAGCTTCGAACCCGGTGACATTGAGCGCCGCTGGTACCAACAATGGGAATCGGCTGGCTACTTCAAGCCCAGCATGGATACGTCGGCACCATCCTTCAGCATCCAGCTGCCGCCGCCCAATATCACCGGCACCCTGCATATGGGGCATGCGTTCAACCAGACCATCATGGATGGCCTGACCCGCTACTACCGCATGAAGGGCCATAACACTCTGTGGGTGCCGGGCACCGACCATGCCGGTATTGCCACCCAGATCGTGGTGGAGCGTCAACTGGCCGAGCAGAAGGTCAGCCGCCATGACCTGGGGCGCGAAGCCTTCATCAGCAAGGTCTGGGAGTGGAAGGACAAGTCCGGCGGCACCATCACTAGCCAGATGCGCCGCATGGGCTGCTCGGTGGATTGGGACCGTGAATACTTCACCATGGATTCGGTCCGTTCCGAGACCGTGACCGAGGTGTTCGTCCGCTTGTTCGAGCAAGGCCTGATCTATCGCGGCAAGCGGCTGGTGAACTGGGACCCGGTGCTGGGTACCTCGGTGTCGGACCTGGAGGTCGAGAACGTCGAGGAAGACGGTAGCCTGTGGCATATCCAGTATCCGCTGGTCGATGGCAGCGGCCATCTGACCGTGGCGACGACCCGCCCGGAAACCATGCTGGGCGACGTGGCGCTGATGGTGCACCCCGAGGATGAGCGTTATATCGGCCTGATCGGCAAGCTGGTCCGGCTGCCGCTGACCGGGCGCGAGATCCCGGTGATCGCCGACAGCTACGTGGAGAAGGAATTCGGTACCGGCGTGGTCAAGGTCACCCCGGCGCATGACTTCAATGACTATCAGGTGGGCAAGCGGCACAACACCCAGCTGATCAACGTCATGAGCCTGAAGGCCACCATCCTGCCCGAAGCACAGGTGTTCGGCATCGATGGCACGGCACAGGGTACGCTGCCCATCCCGGCCGGCTATGCCAACCTCAGCGTCAAGGAGGCCCGCAAGGCCATCGTGGCGGATCTGGAAGCGCAAGGGCTGCTGGAATCTGTGAAACCGCACAAGCTGATGACGCCGCGCGGCGACCGCACCGGTTCGGTACTGGAACCCATGCTGACCGACCAGTGGTTCATGGCCATGAGTCGCGTGGGTGAAGGCGACCCGACCGGCAAGACCATCGCCGAGAAGTCGATCGAGGCGGTCGAGAGCGGCCAGGTCCGTTTCGTGCCCGAGAACTGGGTCAATACCTACAACCAGTGGATGAAGAACATCCAGGACTGGTGTATCAGCCGCCAGCTGTGGTGGGGGCATCAGATCCCTGCCTGGTACGACGAGCAGGGCAACGTCTACGTCGCCCGCAACGAGGCCGATGCCGCCCGTCAGGCCGGTGGCAAGGTGCTGCGCCGTGACGATGACGTGCTCGATACCTGGTTCAGCTCGGCGCTGGTGCCGTTCAGCACACTGGGCTGGCCGAACGAGACGCCGGAACTGAAGGCCTTCGTGCCGTCCAGCGTGCTGGTGACCGGCTACGAGATCATCTTCTTCTGGGTTGCCCGGATGATCATGATGACGACCCACTTCATGGGCAAGGTGCCGTTCAAGGATGTCTACATCCACGGCATCGTGCGCGACCATGAAGGCAAGAAGATGTCGAAGTCGGAAGGCAACGTCATCGACCCGGTCGACCTGATCGATGGCATCGCGCTACCGGAACTGGTGGGCAAGCGCACCACCGGCCTGCGTCGCCCCGAGAAGGCGCCGCAGATCGCCAAGGCGACCGAGAAGCTGTTCCCTGAGGGCATCCCCGCCTACGGCACCGACGCATTGCGCTTCACCATGGCGAGCTATGCCACGCTGGGCCGCAATGTGAACTTCGACTTCAAGCGGGCCGAAGGCTATCGCAACTTCTGCAACAAGCTGTGGAATGCCACGCGCTTCGTGCTGATGAACGTCGAGGACAAGGATTGCGGCCAGGATGAGTCGCTGCCGCTCGAGTTCAGCTTCGTCGACCAGTGGATCATCAGCGAACTGCAGAAGACCGAGATCGCGGTGACCGAGGCGCTAGATACCTACCGCTTTGACCTCGCCGCCCAGGCGATCTACGAGTTTGTCTGGAACGAGTATTGCGACTGGTACGTGGAGCTGGCCAAGGTCCAGATCCAGAACGGCAACGAGGCACAGCAACGTGCCACCCGCCGGACCCTGGTGCGCGTGCTGGAAGTGGCGCTGCGGCTGGCCCACCCCATTATTCCGTTCATTACCGAAGAACTGTGGCAGACCGTGGCCCCGCTGGCCAACGCCAGGAAGGCCGAATCGATCAGCTTGGCCCAGTGGCCGGTTGCCCAGCCGGAGAAGATCCAGGCTGACGCGGTCGCCCGCATGGGCGATTTCCGCGCGCTGACCATGGCGGTGCGGACCCTGCGCTCCGAGATGAATCTGGCCCCGTCGCAACGGGTACCGCTGTTCATCGAAGGTGCCGAAAACGAGTTGGCCGAGTTCTGTCCTTACCTTCAGTTGCTGGGCCGTCTGGCTGAGGTCGCGGTGGTAGCGCAGCTGCCGGCCGATGACGCACCGGTGCAGGTGGTCGGCGGTACGCGGCTGATGCTCAAGGTCGAGATCGACAAGGCGGCCGAGAAGATTCGCGTCGGCAAGGAAGTGGCGCGGCTGGAAGGCGAGATCGTCAAGGCGACCGCCAAACTGGCCAACCCGGCGTTTGCCGACAAGGCGCCCGCCGCCGTAGTCGAACAGGAGCGGGCGCGTCTGGCCGGCTTCAGCGAGACGGTCGAGAAGCTCAAGGCGCAGTTGCTGAAGCTGGAAGGCTGATCGAGCCACAATGGATGGCTAGTGTGAAAAAGCCCAGCGTTTGACGACGCTGGGCTTTTTCATGGGCGGCCATAGTGCATCCGGCCAAGCTTGAAGGTGTGAGTATTTGCATGTCATAGACGGGCGCTTGCATGCAGAATCCCGGCCTGTCTGCGGGTTACTGCCTGCGAGCCGTCATTATTAGAGGAGGAATCGTAGTGAAAAACAAACTGATCAAATCATGCGCTACTGCCGTGTTGCTGGGTACGTTGGGCCAGCCTGCCATGGCGGGTCTGCTCGATAGTCTGGGCAAGGTGACAGATACGATCAAGAAGGCGTCCGATGCAGTGCAATCGACCGGCGCACCGGTGGGTGCCAACCCGCAGACCGGCCAGCGTACTCCGGCGAATTCTGGCGCGAGCTACCAGCTGCCTATGGGGCTGGATGCCTATCCCAAAGCGGATCTGAAGAAGCGCATCGATAACCCATTCGATTCGGTCTATATCCCGCTGGTGGTGCCGATCAACGGCCCGGATGGTTATCTGGCGCCCTATACCGCGCAGGTCGAAGGGCGAGTTACGATGCTGCAATACGAGCACCGCACGGATGACAGCCCTGCACTGATCCTGCGCCACTACCAGGCCTGGCTGACGGCGCAGGGTTTCGAGATGCTGACCGTTTGCGCCATGCCCTGCCGTGCGCTGGAATCCGGTTATAGCTGGGCGACGGTGACGGATGCCTCGCGCCGTATCGATAACAACTACCTGCCGTCCCGGCCGGGCTATATCGCCGCCTACAAGCCGGGCAGCATGGTGCTGGTGGGTGTGGGTAGCCATCTGAACCAGTTCACCTCCTTCGTGAAGGTGGTGGATGGCAGGGTGTTGGATCTGAGTGCCTGGACCCGGCTGACCTCGCCCCAACAGGCGGCCGTACCTACGTCTGCATCGACCGGCACGGCTACGACTGCTGCAGCCAACGGTACGGGCGGTAATGCCCGTCCGCCGGCAGACTGGGACGGTCCTGCCGACTGGTTTGGCAAATATGGCTGGCAATGGGACCGTATGCCGGCTGGTCTGAAATTGACCAAGACCGATTTCCTGAATCTGCCCGCGGTTGAATACTACGCTGATGCTGTCGGCAACCTGCCCAGCGCCGGCAAGCTCAAGTCGACCGATGCCATGGTGTACAGGGCGAACTCGCGCAATGGCTTTGTGCTGGTCGGCACGCCCAAGGGGGACGTCTGGGTGGACAGTCGGCAAGTCCGGCCGATTTCCGCCAAGGTTGAAGGTGCCCAGGCGGCCGTGGCCGGCGTGAGCGCTGCCCTGGCCTCGGCCAAACCCTCTGCCAGCGCATTTCAGGATGGTGCTGAGCTGGTACTGAAGCTCAAGAGTGCCAAGCTGCTCGCTTCCCCCTCAGCGGATGGCAAGGTGGTGGCGATGCTGGGGAGTGCCGATGGCCTGGTCTACATGGGTGCCGAAACGGGTGGCTATCTGCAGGTCACAACCGCACAAGGCGATGGCTGGGTCGACAAGCGCCTGGTCAAGCTGCCCTGACGGGTACGCCGGCATGGCGGTGCTAGGCCGTGCCGGCGCGCAAAACAATAAATAGGCCGCAATGACGGCCGCGAGGCGGGAAAAACCATCATGACGAAGCAATCTCGTCGTATCTGGTCGTTATTACTGGCGGTCGCCAGTCTGGTGCTGCTTGCCGATGGCGCGAGCATCACCAGTACTGAACAGGCCGCGCGCACCAACAGCTATGGGTCGGTTGCGCTGTTCGACTTGCCGCTCTTCCCCGGAACGACTTACGCGTCCGGCCTGCTGGGTGGTGGCCAGGTGACCCGGGAACCCAGGCTCAAGACGCGTATCCCCATTTCCACGGTCTATCAGCATCCCAAGCTGGGCTGGACGGCCGACTTCATGGTTCCGTTCGAAGGGGAAAGCTGGTACCAGCGCGCTAGCTACCCCCGCGGCGATGCGGCACGCATACGTCAACACTACGAGCGCGTGCTGGCCGAGCGAGGGTTCGAGCTGATCCACAGCTACGATTGCGACTTGCAGTGCAATAAGGGAGAGGGCGTCGGCACGCCACGCCCACTGGAGGAGTATTTTCCGGTGATGCAGGCGAGCCTGAATACAGGGTTCATCTTCCGGGCCTCGTCGGACACGCTCGATATCCGCTACACGATCTATAGCAACAAGGCGAACGGCATCGTCCTGCTGGGTACCAAGCAACTGCGGGAGGGTGAGGCTGTCGTCGATCTGTATGTGGCCAAGGGGCGCATGTTGGATACCAGCCTGTTTGCCAAGCTGCAGCAAGCTCATCCGATGGGGCGCAGGTTGGAGCGGGTCGCAGTGGCGGCGGAAGCCGCCCAGGTTATCGAAGGCAGCATCCGTTTCGTTCGCAGCGCCGAGGTGCCGGCATTGCTTGAACGGTCTCGTGGGCCGCTGGTCTTGCTGTTCAGTTCCTTCGACCCGAACTGCGGTTACTGCGTGCGCGGTAATGCCAGCTATCAGGCGCTCGCCGCGCAATATGGCGGACAGGTGCAATTTGTCATGGCGCACTGGGAGCCCTACGGTGGCTTTGGGTCGGATCCGCTGGCACAGCGGTTCGAGATCAAGGGCGTACCGACCGCGCTGCTCATGATCGACGGCAAGCTGACGCAGCGTGTCGCCGGGGAGTGGTCCTGGACGGTTCTGGCGCAGAAGCTGTTCGCCGGTACGCTCTGGATGCAGGCCGCGCCGATGCCGGTTACGCCGCCCGCCGTCCGTCCCGCCGTACCCGCCGTCGCATTGCCCTCGCTGCCAGCCGGGTTACTGGCAGTGTTGCCGCTTGCGCAGCCCTATGCCGACGGCGCGGAGCTGGTGGGCAAGATCGACAATATCAAGCTCTACCAGGGGGCTGCCGATGATGCCAAGGTGCTGGCCCTCCTGAGCCGCCTAGATGGCCTGGTGTTCATGGGAGTCGAACAGGCCGGCAGGTTGAAAGTGGATAGCGATCAGGGAGAGGGCTGGGTGGACAAGCGGCTGGTCAAGCTGCGCTGAGGCCCGCTGTGGCAATATCGCCGGGTCTTCCCCGCCGATGATATCGCTCATGTCCAAGCAATCGCGCCTGTATGGCGCCCTGTTGATTCTGCTTTCGGCGGCCTGTTTCGGTGTCATGCCCTTGTTTGGCCGTGTGGCCTATGCGGCGGGTGCCGATGCCCAGGCCATCTTGCTGCTGCGCTTCGGCATCGCGGCGGCTTGCCTGGTGCTGATCATGTGGCTGCGGCGTATTGCCTGGCCCCGCGGCCGACTGGCGCTGGGGCTGCTGGCCATGGGGGCCATCGGCTACGCCGGGCAGGCCTTCAGCTATTTCTCGGCACTGCGCTACGCCAGTGCCTCCCTGACCGCCTTGCTGCTCTATACCTTTCCGGTGATCGTGACCCTGATCGCTGCTGTCTGGCTGCGTGAGCCGCTGACACGGCGCAAGATCGTGGCGCTGCTACTGGCCTGTGGCGGCTTGGCGCTGACGGTGGGCGATGCCCTGTCGGGGTCTGTCACCGGGATCGCCTTTGGCCTGTCGGCGGCGCTGATCTACTCGGTCTATATCGCCGTCGGCACCCGGCTGACGCCGCAAGCCGGTGCCATCGCCAGCTCCGCGCTGGTCATGCTGGGCGGAACATTGACCTTCGCGCTGGTGTCCATCGTCCATGCCCCGGCCTTGCCGCAGACAGGCGGGGGCTGGTTGGCGATTGTTGCGATCGGGCTGTTGTGTAGCGTAATCGCCGCACTTGCCTTCTTCGCCGGGCTGGCGCGGCTGGGGGCCTCTGAAGCCGCCATGCTGTCCACTTTCGAGCCAGTCGTCACAGTGGTATTGGCCGCCTGTCTGCTGGGGGAGCGATTGACGGCCTCGCAGTGGATCGGCGGCGCGGTTATCATCGCTGCCGTCCTGCTGCTGGCGCGTTCGCCCGCGTCCGGCACGCCACCGGAATAATTCAATGGCCCTGGCAAAAATCGCCACGGGCCGCCTTCGAGGGAATACCCATGTTCTACAAAGACGTCGTCCCCCTGGACGCCAAGCAGCATGCCGACCTGCGTCTCAGCCTGGCGCAGAATTATGTCTACGCCAGCCAGGTGCACGCCGTACCGGTCGTTGGTGGCGAGTTCAACAACCTGCTGCGTGAATACGCCATCGTGTTCGCCGAGTCCGGTGATGACACCTACACCCCGACCGTGATGCTCGGCCTGAAGACCGAAGAGAACCTGTTCGTCGACGCCGACGGCAAGTGGGATGCCCAGTACGTTCCGTTCTTCGTGCGTCGCTATCCTTTCGTGACGGTGGAAGTCGAGAACAACGATGCCGTGCTGTGTATCGAAGAAACCGCTGCCCGCGGCATCCAGCGCGAAGAAGATGCACTGGTGTTCGAGAATGGCCAGCCCAGCGAAGCCATGAAGCAGTTCGCCAACCTGATGTTCCAGTCGCGTGACGATGCCAACCGCTCCCGCGAGTTCGGTACCGAACTCGGCAAGGCCGGCCTGCTGCGCCAGGTATCGGCTTCGGCGCAACTCCCGTCCGGCGAAACGGTCAGCATGGACGGCATGTGGGTCGTTGATGAAGAGAAGCTGCGTGCTCTTCCTGGCGCCAAGGCAGAAGAGTGGCTGAAGAACGGCATGCTGTCGCTGATCTACGCGCACCTGTTCTCGCTGAGCAACCTCGAAGGCCTGGTCACCCGCCTGCAGGCTCGCGTCGCAAACTGATCGCCTGTCGTCGGCCATGGTGGCGGGCGTCTCTGGACTATGCTGCTTAATTGATGCCGCTTGTCATGATGCCCCGCTACCTTGCCTTGCTACTGCTCACCTTGCCGCTGTATGCCGAGACCCTGGTCCAGGCCTGCGGTGGTGAGGTGGAGTGGGTGCCGTCCAGCTATTTCAAGCGCCAAGATGGCAAGAAGACCGGCGAGATTGCCGGCTACTCCCCCGACGTACTCAATGCCGCCCTGGCAGAGAGTGGTTATCGGGTGGAAATCACGCTGCTCCCATGGACGCGGTGTCAGCGCGAGGTCCAGGATGGACTGCGCTTTCAACTGGCGATGGGGGTGCAATACAGCGAGGAGCGAGCCAGGCTCTATCGCCTGAGCGCGCCGTACCTGCGCTTCCAGCCCGCCTATTTCTACCGACGTGACCGCTTCCCGCAGGGACTGGATATCCAGCACCTGTCGCAACTGGGCAGCTACCGCGTCTGCGGCCTGCTGGGTTACAACTATGCCTTTACCGGCCTGAGGCCAGAGCAGATCGATACCGGTGCGCTCGATTACGCCGCCGCGCTGGGCAAACTGGCGCTGGGCCGTTGCGATATGCTGATCGAGACGCTGGAGGTCATGGCCGGCCAGCGTCGGCTGGGCCGCCTGCCGGGGGACGCCAGCGTGCTGGAAGGACGGCCCTTGCCCGAGGTGGCGCCGGTGGTGGCCCATTTCGCGATCAGCCCCCAGATGCCGAACGGCAACGATTTCCTGCGCCGCCTGGATGAGGGCGTCGCCCGCTTGCAGCGCAGCCGGCAACTGGCCGAGTTGCTACGTCGCCATACTGAGAACTGATGCTTTCCCTGCTTGCCGATCACACCAGCTTCCTGCTGGTCAACAAACCTGCCGATCTGAATTTCCATCGAGAAGACAACGAGGCGGGCCTGCTCGAACTGCTGCGCGAGCAGACCGGCCATGACAACCTGCATGCCGTACATCGCCTGGACCGCCTGACGTCCGGCTTGCTGCTGGTTGCCAAGGGACCGCAGGCTGCTGCGCGTTTTGGCGAACTGTTCAGCAGTCGGCAGATCGGCAAGTACTACCTGGCGCTGTCGGACCGTAATCCCAAGAAGAAGCAGGGCGGTATCAGCGGCGATATGGAGAAGGGGCGCAATGGCAGTTGGCGCCTGCTCAACCGGCAGGATGATCCTGCCAGGACCCAGTTCTTCACTGCAGGCCTGGGCAACGGCCTGCGTGGCTTCATCCTGCGTCCGCTGACTGGCCGTACCCACCAGTTGCGGGTGGCGATGAAAGCCTTGGGCAGCCCGATACTGGGGGACAGCCGCTATGCCGGCAGCCCGGCTGACCGAGGTTACCTGCATGCCTATGCCCTGGCGTTTGTGCTGGATGGCGAGGCGTTCCGGTTTGTGTGCCCGCCCGACGTCGGCGAGCATTGGCAGACTGCCGAATGTCAGGATGTTTTGCGACGTTTTACCAATCCCTGGACTTTGGCTTGGCCCAAGGGCTAGTCAGGTCTATCGTGTACATCCTCAGCATGAGATGCTGAGATGAGAGACATCGCTGCGTACAAGGTGGCACTCAGTCACCGGCGGCGACATCACCAAGCCTGAAGGAGTGTGGAAATGGGTCTGTGGAACAAGTTGACCAATGAGTTTATCGACATCGTCGAGTGGACCGAGGACCGTCCGGAAGTGATGGCACATCGTTTTGAGCGTTATCAGAACGAGATAAAGCACGGTGCCAAGCTGACGGTGCGCGAAGGTCAGCTGGCGGTTGTGGTCAACGAGGGTCAATTGGGCAAGGGCCAGGTGGCGGATGTATTCACGCCCGGCATGTACGAGCTCAATACGGCCAACCTGCCAATACTGGCGACGCTCAAGGGCTGGAAGTACGGCTTCAACTCGCCGTTCAAGGCGGAGGTCTATTTCTTCAATACCCGCAAGTTTACCGACATGAAGTGGGGTACGGCTGGGCCGGCCACCATGCGTGATCCGGAGTTCGGCGCGGTGCGGGTGACTGCGTTCGGCCTCTATGTGATTCGTATCGTCGACGCCAAGACTTTCCTGGTCGACCTGATGGGTACCAAGGCGGAGTTCACCACCGAGGATATCGAGGCCAACCTGCGCGGCAAGGTCGGCTTGCGCATCAAGGAAGTGATGCCGGAAATCGGCGTGCCGGTCATCGATCTGGAAGGCAAGGTCACCCTGGTGGGCGACAAGATCCGTGAGCGTATCGCAGCCGATTTCACCGCCATGGGCCTGGAACTGTGCGAGATCCAGGTACAGGACATCGGCCTGCCGGAAGAGGTCGAGAAGGCCATCGACCAGCAGGGTGCGATGCGTGCGATCGGCAATATGCAGCAGTTCGGCCAGTACCAGGCCGCCCAGGCAATGCGCGATGCAGCGCAGAACCCCGGCATGGCGGGCAGCATGATGGGCATCGGCGTCGGCGGCATGCTCAACCAGAACATGGGTAACCTGTTCCAGCAGCCGAGCCAGGCCGGTGGGGGTATCTCGGGCACGGCGCCAGCCGCCGCTGCGCCAGTGCCGCCGCCGATTCCCGGCGCGGTGAGCTTCCATGTTGCGGTGAACGGGCAGCAGACCGGGCCGTTCGATCTGGCTGCGCTGCAGGCGCAACTGGCTGACGGCAGTTTTGGTCGCGATGCTCTGGTCTGGAAAGCCGGCATGGCCGCCTGGGGCAAGGCGGGCGAGCAGCCCGAGCTAGCTGCCCTGTTTGCCAACGTACCACCCCCGTTGCCGATGTAGGTCCTCATGTCCTTTTTCTACCGCTTCCTGGTGCTGGGGATGTTGGTGTTGGCGCCCGCCGTCATGGCGGCGAGCGCCGATCCCGTGCGCATTGCAGCGGTGGAGGAGGACGAGGGGACTGAACGCGTGTTCGAATCGGTGGTGCGGGAGGCTTACCGGCGTATCGGCCAGCCTGTTGACCTGGTCTACATGCCGGCCTCGCGTGGGCTGATGATGGCCAATTCGGGCAAGTCGGATGCGCTACTCGCGCGCCTGCCTGTGATCGAAGAGGCTTTTCCGAACATGCGGCGGGTGCCGACTTCGATTGGCGCCATGACCTTTCTGGCGGTCAGCCTGAAGCCCCAGGTCAAGGTGAGCAACTGGGAGTCGATGCGCAATCTGAATATCGGCATCCGTCGTGGCTACCGGATTGCCGAGATCAAGACAGCCGGCATGAAGGTCAGCCTCGTCGACTCCTATGGCGCCATGTTCAAGATGCTGGTTCAGGAGCGTGTCGACGTACTGGTGATCCGTGAGCCTGGCCTCGGTCCTACGCTGCGTAGCCTGAAAGCGGCCGGCGTGCTGAGCGGATCGGAGCAGTTTCATTCCGCCGTGCTGGAGAGTCTGCCTGCCTACCACTACCTCCATGTGGACCGGAGCGGGTTGATTGCGCCGCTGGATCAGGCGCTGAAAGCCATGCTCAAGGAAGGGGTCATGGAGCGGGCCCAGCGTGAGCAGGCCGGTAGCTGATGTGCCGCGTGACTGTGCTTGATGATCGATGATCCTTCCTGCCTTGCCTATTCCGGCGGGCTTGACCTGCCTTTCCCCCAAAAATCACTCGTTACCTCGCTGCCTGCCGGTGAGGTTTGCCTGTTCTGACTGGACGCATGCATGAGCACGACGACCTATCCCTGCCGCCAATGCGGCGCCAAGCTTGAATTTGCCCCTGGCCAACATGCCCTGAAGTGCCCGTATTGCGGCTCAGAGAATGCCATCGAGGTGGCAGATGCCAATACCGCCTTCGCGGCAGTGGATGAGTTGGACTACCAGGCCTATCTGGCCCGCGCCGCGGGCAACGAGGCAGAGATCGAGCGGCAGACGGTGAAATGCCCCGGTTGCGGTGCAGCCTCGCAATTGCCAGCCAATACCACGGCGGACCGCTGTCCTTTCTGTGCGGTGCCACTGATTGCTGCCAGTGCCTATGCCCATCGAACCATACAGCCACGTGCCGTCGCGCCTTTTGCGGTCAAGGAGGCGGACGCACGCCAGCGTTTCAAGGACTGGATCAGTGGCCTGTGGTTTGCACCGAATGCCCTGAAGCAGGCCTACCGGGCGGCCACGGGGCTCAAGGGCATCTACCTGCCCTATTGGACCTATGACACCGATACCGAGACGCGCTACAGCGGCGAGCGTGGTGACTACTACTATGAGACGGAACGCTATGTCGAGAATGGCGAGACCAAGACCCGCGAGGTAAGGCGTACCCGCTGGTCGTTCGTATCGGGCCAGGTGGCGGTGAGCTTCGACGATGTGATCGTGCCGGCTAGCCAGTCACTGCCCAAGGAGTATCTGGATAATCTCGAGCCCTGGCGCCTGAATGAACTGCAACCTTATCGGGAAGACTATCTGGCGGGTTTTACCGTGGAGGCTTACCAGGTGGGGTTGGAGCCTGGTTTCCAGGCGGCGACCGAGCGCATGGAGGGGCCGATACGGTCCGCGGTCAGTCGCGATATCGGTGGTGATGAGCAGCGCATCTCCAGCCTGTCGCCGCGCTATCTGGACATTACCTTCAAGCACATTCTGTTGCCGATCTGGTTATCGAGCTACCAGTACGACGGCAAGACCTGGCGCTTTCTGGTCAACGGCCAGACTGGCGAAGTGCAGGGCGAGCGGCCGTGGTCGGTCTGGAAGATTGCCTTTGCGGTACTGGCGGCGCTGGTCGTGCTGTTCATCGTCTACCTCTACGCCAGCAAGCACGGCTGAGTCCGTTGCAGTGTGTGTTGCCCATGAAAAAGGCTGCCTGTGGGCAGCCTTTTTCATGGTGTTACCAGTGGCTATCGCTTACAGCGGCGGGTGATGGCGGGCGAGAAATTCATCGATCTCCCGCGTGACGTCATCCTTGGCCTTGCCATAACGCTGCTGCAGCGCGCCGACCCATTGTTCACGCCGGCCGCCGATGCGGTCGATGTCATCATCGGTCAGCTCGCCCCAGGCGGCGCGGACCTTGCCTTTCAATTGCTTCCATTGACCTTCGACGATGTCCTTGTTCATGAGGAAGTCCTTTCGATTGGTAGGGAAGGGGGGTGAGTTGTGGCCAGGCTCAGGAGAGCGGCGGCTTTCGACCCATCAGCAGGAAGGCCACCGCCAGGACCAGACCGGCCAGGAACAGCAGCTGCGCGGCCCAGACAGCGGTGCCGGCGATGCCGCCGAAGCCCAGTACGGCGGCGACGATGGCGATGATGAAAAACACGGCAGCCCAATAGAACATGATGGTGCCCTCCGGATATCGGCACAGGGTGTCAGTGATTGACGCCCTGTCCTGACGGGATCAAGCGCGGGATCAAGGCCTGGTTCAGTTCTGAACCTGGATGGCCTCGCGCACTTCCTTCACGCCTTGCACACGCCAGGCGAGGTCGATGGCCTTGGCCTTGGCGGTCTGGGTGGCATTGCCCCACATGCGGACTACGCCGCTGGTGGTCTCTACCTGGATCTGCGCACCGGCCAGGGTCTGATCGCCTTGCAGTGCGCTCTGGATGGCGCTGGTGATGGTCTGGTCGTCCACGACGACCTGGCTGGCTGCAGGATTGGCGGGCTCGGCCGCCATGGCTGGCGTGGCCAGGGCCAGGAGCAGGGCGGTAGAGAATGCTGAAAGACCGAAATGGGATTTCATGGCATGACCTTTCTAGAGGAGTGGATGGGAATCGCACCCTAGCTATGGCAATTGCCGTGCCTGTTTCAGGTTTCTCTTGTAAATCAGGTGCTTGTAATTTCTACCTGCCTGGCACGCGGGAAAAATTGTCGTGACAAGGCGACAGTCAGGCGCGCCCGGCTGGAATGGATGCCTTCTCCGGGACGTTTTTGACTGTCGCCGTAAAGCGACGGCAGAGCACGCGATTGTTTCGGGATGCGCCTGCAGCAAGGCTCAGGGGGCGGGGCTGGCCGGTTCGGCCGGGTGTTTGTCCAGCTCAAGCAGATCGGGCGGGAGCGGGTGGTCCGGCCATTGCTCACGCAAGCGCTTGAGGAGTGCCCGTGCTGCCGGTTCCTGATGTGTGGCCAGCAGCCGACGGACTTCCTGGATGGTCTGATCGGGGTCCATCGCCAGCTTGCCGATAGGAGCGGCCATCAGGTTCGAACGTTTGGCCAGGCGGCCTTCCTCCTGACGGCGGGCATCGGCCGCGGGGGCCGCTGCCGCGGCCTGATCAGGGCGTGCGACGGCAGAACCGGTGACGCTGATCCTGTCGCGTGGTTTGTCGGCATAGGGCTCCGCCTTGGGGGTCGGCAGTTCGGCCTGCTGCAACGCTGCGACCGGCGCCGGTGCGGGCGCTGCGACGGGTGTCGGTGCAGGTGGCGCGGGTGGTGGCGGAGAGACTATGGCTGGTGGTGCGAGGGGCGCTAGCCTGTCGGCTGCCGAGGGCATGGCGGCATCTGCGCTGCGGGACGGCACAGATTCACGGGCGGGTGCCGCACGCAGCGCAGCCTGGTGGGCTTGTTCGGCTGGCGGCGGGGGGGCGACGGTTTCTGCCTCCGGGCTGCTGGTGTCGGGAGCAGGGGATGGAGCAGGCGCGGTCTCTGCCTGGATCGCCGGCGCGATCGGCATGTCCAGGGTGGCGTCGCCCGATTGTTGCAACTGCCAGCTCAGGCCGACCGCCAGTGTCAGCGAGGCGGCAAGACCCAGCGGCAGGCGCCAGTTGCGGCGTGGCCTGGCCGGAAAGGGCAGTACTGTGGCGGAGGGTTGCACTGCCTCGCGCGCGGCCGCAAGGATGGCAGCATCCAGGGCCGCCGACGGGGACGGGGTCTCCAGTGCCCGGTAGGCGGTACTCAGCGCGGCATCGTCCAGTTCGTCGGGTTTCATCGCTTCCATCTCAGGCTACTCCCGCCAGTACAGACTTGAGTTTGGCGACGGCATAGCGCAGCCGGCTCTTGGCGGTCTCGGGTGCCACGCCGGTCAGGGCGGCGATCTCGTCGAGGCCCATGTCGGCATGCTCCTTGAGCAGGAAGGCCTCGCGCTGGGTTGCTGGCAGTGCCCGCAAGGCCTGGTCCAGTGCCTGGCCGCGTTGCCGTTGCAACAGCTGCTGGGCGGGGTCCGTGCTCGGGTCGGCGGGTAGGCGGGCCAGCGGATCGTCGTCCTGTGATTCGCTGAAGTCCGACAGCAGGGCGGGTTCCTGGTGACGTACGCGATCGATCAGTTTGTTGCGGGCGATGCCGTACAGCCAGGTACGGAAGGCCGCAGTGGGCTGATACGCCTCCCTGGCCTTCACGACCGATAGCCAGGTTTCCTGGAACAGATCCTCCACCCAGGCCGTGCGTGGCGACAGCCGGTGCAGGAAGCCGTACAGGCCTTGCCGGTGGCGGCTGTACAAACGCTCGAACGCCGCAGCATCGCCACGGGCGTAGGCGAGCATCAGGGCGGCGTCATCGTCACTGGCGGTGGGCATGGGGGGCGAGTGTAGCGGAACAGTCTGTCCGCTGTCCGCCAGTTCCAGGCCTGGGCTGTAACCTTCCATAAGGCGGTTCGGTCTCTCCGTGCTGGGTGCCGAGTCCCCGTCATGGCGGGGACCCGGCCGGTCGGCTAGTCGGCGATGCTGGCGGTGGGGGGCTGCTTACCGGTCAAGCCCTGCGCCAGGTTGACCAGGCGGACGAACTCGCCACGGTAGCCAAACGGGTCTTCACCACGCGCACTGCTGGCCAGTGCCTTGATCTGCGGGAAGTCGAAACTGCCCAGGTACTTGCCGCCATCCGCCAAGCGCTGCCCGAAGGCCGCTACCGCGGCGGCAAAGCGGAAGTCCTCGCTGGCCTTCGCCTCAACGGCGGTGCGGCTGATCGGGAAGGCCACTTGCTGGCTGGCTTCGCCGTGGGCCGCCTTGTAGCGCAGCCGCAGATAACCCAGCTCGGCATCCTGGCCACGCAGTTGCGGCTTGTTGACGCCATAGCGCAGTGGTTCCAGCTTGCCGCGTTGCCCGGCGAGGGTGATCTCGTACAGGGCAGTTACCCGATGGCCCGCACCGATTTCACCGGCATCCACCTTGTCATTGCTGAAATCCTCGCGCTTGAGCGCCCGGTTCTCAAAGCCGATCTGGCGGTACTCGAGCACGGCGTTCGGGTTGAACTCCAGTTGTATCTTCACGTCGTGCGCCACGGTGGCCAGGGTGGAGGTGAATTCGTCCACGAGCACCTTCTGTGCCTCGTTGATCGTGTCGATATAACTGTAGGCACCGTCGCCGGCATCGGCCAGCTGTTCCATCAGGGCTTCGTTGTAGTTGCCCTCGCCAAAGCCCAGGGTGGACAGCGACACGCCGCTGCGGCGTTTTTCCTCGACACGGTTTTTCAGGGTCTCGAAGCGGGTGATGCCAACATTGAAGTCGCCATCGGTGGCCAGCAGGATGCGGTTGATGCCCTGTTTGACGAAGCCTTGCTCGGCCATCTGGTAGGCCAGCTCGATGCCGGCTGCACCCGCGGTCGAGCCGCCGGGCTGTAGATTGTCGATCGCGGCGATGATCGCCGCCTTGCGATCACCCGGGGTGGGTTCCAGTACCACCCGCGTGCCGCTGGCATAGGTGACCAGCGCGACATGATCCTGTGGCCGCAGTTGCTTGACGAACAGCTTCAAGGCGTCCTTCAGCAAGGGCAATTTGCTGGGCTCGTTCATGGAGCCGGAAACGTCGACGAGGAAGACCAGGTTGGCGGGGGGCAGGCTGGCCTTGGCCGGGTCGCTGGCCTGAACGCCGATGCGCAGCAGCAGCGTGTCCGGATTCCAGGGGGTGGGGGCCAGTTCGGTGCTGACGGCGAAAGGCTGCGCGTCCTTGGGATGCGGGTACTGGTAGGGAAAGTAATTGACCAGTTCCTCGACCCGTACCGCATCCCGGGGCGGTAGCTGACCACCGTTAAGCAGGCGGCGGACATTGCTGTAGCTGCCGGTATCCACGTCGATGCTGAAGGTCGAGACCGGGGCTTCGGCCACGCGCATGACGCCATGTTTTTCGGTGTGCTGGTATTGCTCGCGGTTTTCCGGCTCGGCCCATGGTTGTGGGGCGGGCGGTGCGATGAAGCTGGCCGGAGCGTGGATCTGGCCGAGCATGCGCTTGTCGCGAGCGCTGTCGGCGGCAAGCTTGCCGAGGCTGGTGCCGATACGGTTGGCCGGTGCCGACGGCGGCGCGGGGCTGATCTCCGGGAGCGCGAGGCTGTCCTTGACGGGGGCTGCCGCGGCAGGGGTGATGGCGGAACCCGTAACGGTCACCGGCTCGGGCTTGGCTTCGGCCGGTGCCTGCGGATTCTGGGTTGAGCAGGCACCCAGACAGCAGGTGATCAGCAGGGCGGTCAGCTTGTTGGTACGGCTTTTCATGGCGGGCTCCTCGTGGCTGGGATGCCCTTTAAACGCCCCGTGCGGTGAAATCGGGTTAAGTGCGGGAAATTTTTTTTCGATCTTGCGTTCAGGGCTCCGGTGCATGGGTTTGCTGTCCCGGTGGAACCGGTGCAAACCAGCCCACCGCCACCAGCAGCAGACCAACACCGATGAAAGACACGATGCGCGCGAGGCCGCCCGCGCTGGCCAGATCGATGAGAAAGAGCTTGAGCACGGTGATGCCGATCAGACCGGCGCCCAGCAGCCAGAGCGAGCGCCAGCCGCGCCGGTTGGCGAGCAACATGGTCAGCAGCGCGATGGTGGTCCAGAGCAGGGACAGTGCGGCGTGGTAGTCCTGGCTGCGCCACAGGGCGCCGGCATCGAAGGGCAGGCCGCCCCAGTGATGGAAGCCGTGGGCCAGCATGGCGTTGAGCCAGCCAAAGCCGGCCAGACTCAGTGCGGCGATGACCGGTCGGCGCTGATGCGTCAGCCTGGCAGCCGGGTAGAAGCCGGTCAGCCATAGCAGCAGACTCGCCATCATCGCCAGCCAGGCCAGGTCCAGCGGGTTCAGCAGCGGTAGCCAGGGTAAGGGCGTCGCATCACCGGTGCTGGCCCAGGGGGCGATCAGCAGCGCCGGCCAGCTCAGCAGGGCGATCAGGGCCGGGCCGTGCCAGCCGTAGTCGCGGCGGTAGCGGCGCAGGGGCCAATCCAGCAGCAGCCTGGGCCGGGCGAGGACAGACAGGATCAGCGCCGGTGCCAGCATGCCGCCCAGCCATATCCAGGCCGAGCCGGTGCCGATACGGCTGCTGGCATCGGCCGCGATCCAGGTCAAGAGGCCGGTCCATAGCCATAGCCCGCTGAGGTGTGCCAGCCGTCGACCGGCGCGTGGCAGGTCCTGTTCATTGAGGCGTAGCGCCAACCACCAGGCGAGGCTTGCCAGCGGCCAGGCCAACCAGCCGGCATCCTGCAAGGGCGTGAGCTGGCTGGCGCTGGCCAGCAGCAGGACGCCGCCCAGTGCCGGTGCGAGCGCCAGCGTGGGGAGTCGGGCGGCAGGCCATTGCAAGGCCCTGGCAAGGCCCTGCAGCAGCACGCTGCTGCCCGCCAGCAGGCCGACCGCCGCCGCGATCTGCCAGCGTGGGTCGGTGAACTGCTCGATGCTGGCAAGGCTGCTAGCCAGCCACAGCAGGAGACCCCATAGCAGCAGCGGAATGTGCAGCGGCCCCTGCTCCCTGGCACGTATCGACGCAGCCAGCCAGGCGGCGATGGCGACCATGACGCCGCCCAGCAGGCTGCCGTTGAGCCAATGACTGGCTCGTGGCAGCTCGCCCAGCTGGAACAAGGCAATCCAGCCTGCGATTAGTATCAGCAGATAGCCCGACCCGCGGCTGAGCCGGCGCTGCTGGCGGCTGCCGAGCCAGACCAGACCGGCGCCTTCCAGCGCCCAGCTGGCGGCGGTCCAGTGTGCGCCACCGGCCAGTGGGATCGCCAGGGTCGCAAACCCGACCATTAGCACGCAGAAGGCCTGCGCCAGCAGGGTCAGGCCGGCTTGCCGCCGCAGCGCTTGCCACAGCAGGCCGTAGACCACGGCCATGCCGGTGGCGGACCAGGCGTCACCATCGGGGTACTGCTGAACCAGGACGGCCTGCAGGCCGAAACCCACCAGCGGAACGCCGAATACCAGGGTGGCGTCGACCGGATCGCGTACCAGCTGGCCCAGCCCTGCCTCCTCCTGCCGCCGTCGGGCGAAGGCGACGGCAAGTCCTATATAGAGTAGCCAGAAGCCGATCAGGAAGGGCTCGGTACTGGCGAACTGGCTGGCCTGGTAGCGCAGCACTCCCCAAGCAGTTGCGATGACAAAGGTGAACAGGAAACCCAGCAGGTTGAGGCCGCGCCACGCCCGGGCGTGGGCGACATAGGCGATGCCGAGATTCAGGATGGCGTAGTAGCTGAACAGCACGACATGGCTGCCCTGGCCGGTACTGGCGAGGATGGGGGCAAGAAAACCCCCGGCCAGACCGATGATGGCCAGGGATTGGGCCGACTGGGTCAGCGCCAGCGCTGCCGAGAAAACGGCCAGGCCTGCCAGCAGGGCAAAGGCGGCGCCGGCCGGTAGCAGGCCGTGCAGGCGAAAGGCGGCGAATACGACCAGGAAGGCGATGCCCAGGCCACCACCCTGCAAGGCGTGGGCGAAGACCGGCTTGGCTTGGCGCTTGCGCCAGCCGAAGGTGATGGCGACACCCGCACCAGCAAGCAGGGCCAGGTAGCGGGATTCGACCGGGAAGCGTACGTATTGGGCGGCGTACTTGAGCAGGAAGGCGGCGCCCATGATCAGCAGCAGTACCCCGACCTTGACCGCTGGATTGCCTTGCAGCAGCCATTGTCCGGCACGCGTGAGCCAGGTCGGGGAAACCGGTGTGCGTGGTCGCACCGGCTCAGGCTCCTGCTGGGGTGGGTGTGGCAGGGGCAGGGGCAGGATGGGTGCGGGTTCTGCCGGCGCCTCAGGCAGGGGAGGTGGCGTATCGGGGAGGGTCAGCTTGGCCGCGTCCGGCGAGGTAAGCGGCGCGGCCTGCGTGACGGGCTCGACAACGACGGCGGGTTCGGCCTGGCGCGGTGCCGGCGTGGCGGGTGACGCCTGGGGGGCTTCAAGGCGTGCCTTGAGTCTGTCGAGCAAGGCGGTCTGCTGGCGTTCGCGGACCAGCAGCCAGCCCACCAATGCACCCAACAGCCAGCCTGACTCGTGTCCGAGTGTGCCGCCCAGCAGCATGCCGACGAAAAGCCCTACCCATGCCATATTCGTGTCCTTGGGTGTTTGTCGTATCTTGGTGGAGCAGGCTGCCTGACGCAAGGCGCATGGCGAGTCCCGGGCGGCTCGCATAGAATCCGCTACCGGACGGTGCGAGATATGCGCCGTGGCCGATACAATCACCGGCAAATGTCACAAGGGATGCGCGCAGCAACATGAAACTGTTCCTGGCTGAAGATGATGCCGTATTGGCGGATGCCCTCCTGACCAGCCTTTCCCGGCTGGGGTTCGAGACCGAGCACGCGAGCAATGGCCTGGATGCCGAGCACCGGCTGCTGGCGGCCGAGTTCGATGCGGTCATTCTTGATATCGGATTACCGGGCCAGAGCGGCCTGGAGTTGCTGCGCAAGGTCAGGGCGGGCAAGCCGACCCTGCCTATCCTGATCCTGACGGCGCTGGATGGCCTGGAGGATCGTGTCGCGGGCCTTGATGCCGGGGCTGACGACTATTTGGCCAAGCCGTTCGAGTTCGTGGAGCTGGAGGCCCGCCTGCGTGCGCTGCTGCGACGGAGCAAGGCGCATGACGAGGTGAAGGACGACGCCCGCTTTGGCTCGCTACGGTTGGACAGGGCAGGGCAGCGTGCCTGGGCGCTTGATGTGCCGCTGGATCTGTCGGCGCGGGAGCTGGCTGTGCTTGATGTGTTGCTGAGCAATGCCGACCGGGTGGTGACCAAGGAGCAGATCGCCGCCGAGCTTGGCGGCGAGGAGCTTGGGGCCAATGCCATCGAGGTCTATGTGCACCGGCTGCGCAAGAAGATCGAACCGGCCGGCGTCGGCGTACGTGCGGTGCGCGGCTTGGGATACCTGCTGGAAGCCCGTCTGGATTGAGCTTTCTTGCTGCGTTGCAATATGGCCGAATTGGCCCGATCGCTTACGCCGTGCTTACAATCCCGTCGTTTGGCCGAACCCTGTGACGGTTTGGCCAGGCGTCGAGGGCAAGCAGCGTTGACCAGTCGCCAGGCGGCCGGTCCGCCGGTGGTGCTGGACCGCCCCCTCTCCGAATCCGCTCATGGAGTAACCCGGCTCATGGCTTTACCCGATTTTCGTCAGCGTGGCTTCCTGCTGGAACACATCCGCCACACCCTCGACTTCTACGCGCCGAACGTGATCGACGCGAGCGGGGGCTTTTATCATTTCTTCAAGGATGACGGCAGCGTCTATGACGCGCACAGCCGGCACCTGGTCAGCAGCACCCGCTTTGTCTTCAACTACGCCATGGCCTATCGGCAGTTTGGTGATCCCGCTCATCTCGAGGCGGTCCGGCATGGCCTGGATTTCCTGCGCACGGCTCACCGCAACCCGCAGACCGGTGGCTATGCCTGGCTGCTGCATTGGCAGGATGGCAAGGCGACCTTGCTGGACGGCACCAACCATTGTTATGGCCTGGCTTTCGTGGTGCTGGCCTATGCCCATGCCTTGATGGCCGGCGTGCCGGAAGCGCGCGAGTGGTTGGCCGAGACCTTCAATCTGATGGAGCAGCGCTTCTGGGAGCCGCAGTACGGGCTCTATGCCGATGAGGCGACGGCCGACTGGCAGTTGCAGCCCTACCGTGGCCAGAACGCGAATATGCACGCCTGCGAGGCCATGCTGGCGGCCTTCGAGGCCAGCGGCGAGCAGCGCTACCTGGACCGGGCAGAGCAGCTGGCGATCCATATCACCCAGCGGCAGGCGGCGTTGGCCAATGACATGATGTGGGAGCACTACCACGCCGACTGGAGCGTGGATTGGGACTACAACAAGGACGACAAGACCAATATCTTCCGGCCCTGGGGCTACCAGCCCGGCCACCTGACCGAGTGGGCCAAGCTGTTGTTGATCCTGGCGCGGCATCGCCCGCAGCCCTGGCTGCTGCCACGGGCCGAGGCGCTGTTCAAGGCGGCAGTCGAGCGCTCCTGGGATGCGGTCAACGGCGGGCTGGTGTACGGCTTTGCGCCGGATGACAGCATCTGCGATGCCGACAAGTACTTCTGGGTACAGGCCGAGAGCCTGGCGGCCGCAGCCCTGCTGGGGCGGGAGACCGGCGACGAGTACTACTGGAGCTGGTATGACAAGCTGTGGGCCTATAGCTGGCAGCATTTCGTCGACCATGAATATGGTGCCTGGTACCGCATCCTGGCGCCGGACAACAGCAAGTTGACCGATGAGAAGAGCCCGGCCGGCAAGACCGACTACCACACCATGGGCGCCTGCTACGAAGTCCTGAATGCGGTGCCGGCATGAGTACGCTGCCACGCTTCATCGCCCCCGGCGAGGCCCTGACCGACCTGATACGCACCGGCCCTGACAGCTGGGTGAGCAAGGTGGGTGGCGCAACCTGGAATGTGGCGCGCGTCATGGCCAGCCTCGGGGTGCCGAGCGCTTTCGCCGGTGCGATCAGCCGTGATTGTTTTGGCGACGATTTGTGGCGCGCTAGCGAAGCGGCGGGCCTGGACCTGCGCTTCTTGCAGCGCCTGGACAAGTCGCCGCTACTGGCCGTGGTGCATGAGACCCAGCCACCCAAGTACTTCTTTGTGGGTGACGACGCGGCGGACCTGCATTTTGATCCGGCCCTTCTGCCCGAGGGCTGGATGCAGGGCGCGCGCTGGGCGCACTTCTGCGGCATCAGCCTGGCCCGGCCACCGTTGGCGGGGCGCCTGGTCGCGCTGGCCGGCACGCTCAAGGCTGCTGGCGTGAAGATCAGCTACGACCCGAATTTCCGGGTGCTGATGGATGAGCGTTACGACGCGACCCTGCAGCAGATGACGCGGCTGGCCGATGTGGTCAAGGTATCGGACGAGGACCTCGCCGGGCTGTTCCGCACCGAAGATATCGACGCTGCCTTTGCCACCCTGCGCGACTGGAATGCGGACGCGACCTATCTCTACACCCGTGGTGGCGAGGGGGCGTCGCTGCATCAGCAGGCGCAGCATTGGCTGTGCCGGCCACCGAAGATCGAGGTGGTCGATACGGTCGGTGCCGGCGACGCCAGCATCGGTGGTCTGCTGTTCAGCCTGCTGCAGTGGCCGGAGCGGGACGGGGGCGAGCACCTGCGCTTCTCGGTGGCTTCCGGTGCGGCGGCTTGCCTTGCTGCAGGGGCGACGCCACCGACCCTGGCCGGTGTCGAGACCCTGTATGCAGCTACCCGGCTGGAGGCGCGCGCTTGACGGCACCGCGCAAGCTTTCCTTACGCCGGCAGTTGCTGGTCTGGCTGTTGTTGCCTCAATTGGTGCTGTGGCTGGCGGCGGCATTTGTTTCCTATTCGGTCGCACTACGCTACGCCAATGAGGTGATCGACCGCAGCCTGGCGGAGTCGAGCCGGGCGCTGGCAAGGCAGGTCAAGCCTTTCGGTGATGGCCTGTACATCGACTTCCCGCGCGCTGCGCGCGAGATCCTTGAGGAAGACCCGAGCGATCGGCTGTACTACATGGTCAGTACGCCGCCGGGTGCCTTCATCCTGGGGGAGAAGGACCTGCCGCCGACACCTAATGGTGTCGCCCGCCAGTTCGGCCATCCCTACTTCTACGATGGCAACCTGCGTGGCCGGCCGGTGCGGGTGGCGGCGCTGTACCTGCGGGTCGGCTCCGAAGGGCGGCCGCAGAGCATGCTGGTGCAGGTGGCCAAGAGTACGACCCTTCGCACCCAGCTGGCGCGCGATATCTTCATCGACACCGTCATGCCCTTGTCGATGCTGATGGTGCTGACCAGCGTGCTGGTCTGGGCCGGCATCAGCCGTGGCCTGTCGCCGTTGCGACATCTGCGCCGGCTGGTGGAGAACCGGTCGCCGCGCGATCTTGCGCCGCTGGAAGTCGAGGATGCACCGGCCGAGGTCCGTACCCTGACCCAGGCCATCAATACACTGCTGGGCGAGGTCAATACCCAGGTGGCGGGGCAGCGGCGCTTTATTGCCGATGCCGCCCACCAGTTGCGCACCCCCCTGGCGGGGCTGAAGTCACAGACCGAGCTGGCGCGGGGCGAGCTGGCGAGCATCGAGCCGGACCGGCAGGCGCTGACCCAGCGGCTGGGACAGATTGAAACCAGCGTCGGGCGGGCGATCCGCATGGTCAACCAGTTGCTGGCACTGGCCCGCGCCGAGCCGGAGGCGCCCCTGACGCTGGCGCCGGTTGACCTCGCCAGGCTGGCGCGCGAGGCCACCATGGAGGCGGTGCCGCGTGCGCTGGCGCGGGGTATCGACCTGGGGCTGGACGAGGCACCCCATCACCTGTTGATCAGTGGTCATGAGGCGTTGCTGCGGGAGTTGCTGGTGAACCTGATCGACAACGCGATCCAGTATTGCCCGGCCGGCAGCGAGATCGGCGTCCGGGTCATGGACGAGCACGACATGGCGCGAGTCGAGATCCGCGACAACGGCCCGGGTATTCCGGCCGAGGAGCGGGAGCGGGTGTTCGAGCGCTTCTATCGCGGGCGCATGGAAGGGCAGGGCAAGGGCTGCGGCCTGGGTCTGGCCATCGTCCAGGAGATCGCCCGCCGCCATCAGGCCCAGGTCAGCCTGGCGGACAGCGTGCCGCATGGCTTGCTGGTCACGGTGCGGTTCCGTCTGACCTGAGTTTCTAGCCGCGCTTTTCGATGCTACCAATCTGTAGGATTCCGACATTTCGGTGAGACGACCTGAGTATTTGCTCCAGGGTGTCGCTGCAATCAGACGGTGCATGAAATTGCCCCAAAGCGAGGCGTGGTGCGGGTTCATGCATTTCCTTGGTGCGCCGCAACATCGAAACTTACTGAAAACTTACAGAAAACCTTCACAAAACTTACACCCGTAGTTATATTTCGCAGCAGTCGCAAGCCGGACTGCTTGCGGCACTATTCCAACAAGGAGCGAGACAAATGCAATCCCGTCGCCTGAATGTAGCGCTGGCTGTCGCCTGCGCATTTTCCCTGAATGCTATTGCCGGTGAAGTTGAAGTGCTGCACTGGTGGACCTCTGGCGGTGAAGCCAAGTCGGTGGCCGAACTGAAGACCATGATGTCGGCCAAGGGCCACACCTGGAAAGACTTCGCCGTGGCTGGCGGTGCTGGCGATAACGCCATGACCGTGCTGAAGACCCGCGTTGTCTCGGGCAACCCCCCGACCGCCGCCCAAGTGAAGGGTCCTTCCATCCAGGAATGGGCCGCCGAAGGCGTGCTGGCGAATCTGGACGCCGTGTCAGGCTCCGAAAAGTGGGACAGCCTGCTGCCACCCGTGGTCGCCAACGGCATGAAGTACAAGGGTCACTATGTGGCCGTGCCGGTCAACGTGCACCGCGTGAACTGGATGTGGGTCAACCCGGAAGTGTTCAAGAAGGCCGGCGCCAAGGTGCCGACCACCTGGGCCGAGTTTGACGAAGCCGCCAAGAAGATTGAAAAGGCCGGCCTGATCGCCGTTGCCCACGGTGGCCAGCCCTGGCAAGACGCGACCGTGTTCGAATCGGTCGCCCTGGGTGTCGGTGGTGCCGACTACTACAAGAAGGCCTTCATCCAGCTGGATCCGAAGGCCATCGACAGCCCGACCACGCTGAAGGCTTTCGATACCCTGCGCATGGTGCGCGGCCATATCGACAAGAACGCTGCCGGTCGTGACTGGAACCTGGCGACTGCCATGGTCATCAAGGGCGAGGCCGGCATGCAGTTCATGGGTGACTGGGCCAAGGGCGAATTCACCGCCGCTGGCAAGAAGCCGGGTACCGACTACCTGTGCGTAGCCGCACCGGGTACCGACAAGGCCTACACCTTCAACATCGACTCCTTCATCGTCTTCGCACAGAAGAACAAGGATCAGAAGGCCACCAACGATTTCGCCTCGACCGTGCTGTCGCCCGCCTTCCAGGAAGTGTTCAACCTGAACAAGGGTTCGATCCCTGTTCGCCTGGGTGCCGACATGAGCAAGTTCGACGATTGCGCCAAGAAGTCGACCGCTGACTTCGTGGCCACCAACAAGGCTGGCTCGCTGGTTCCGTCCTTCGCCCACCAGATGGCCATGCCGTCGGCGGTGCAAGGCGCGACCCAGGATGTGATTTCCTCGTTCATGAACTCCAACATGACGAGCAAAGAAGCAGTTGCAAAACTGCTGGCTGCCTCTAAGAAGAAGTAAGTAAAAAAACTCGCGTCAGCGAGGAGTGAACCCTCCGGTGCGCCCGCACGGGCACCGGAGCCTTCATGACACACCTGTCGTTCCATCCCAACCACGCAAAGGAGACGCCATGACAGCTTCCCGTCACGGCGCGCCGGGTTTTTCACTCAGTCGCCTAGCCGACACGATATTGCCTCGGCTGGTCATCGCCCCCACGGTGCTTGCTTGTCTGATTGCCTTCTATGGCTTCATTGCCTGGACCGGCTGGCTCTCGTTCACCGAATCACGCTTGCTGCCCCGTTATGAATGGGCGGGCTTCGTGCAGTACATCGAGCTGTTCTCCAACGAGCGTTGGTGGCAGTCCATGCGCAACCTCGGCATCTTCGGCGGCTTGTTCATCCTGGTCAGCCTGTTCGTCGGCCTGGTCATGGCGGTGCTGCTGGACCAGAAGATCCGCGGCGAAGGCGCCTTGCGTACGCTGTATCTGTACCCGATGGCACTGAGCTTCATCGTGACCGGTACCGCGTGGAAATGGATATTAAATCCGGGCCTGGGCATCGAGAAGCTGGCCCACGACTTCGGCTTCACCAACTTTACCTTCGACTGGATCATCAATCCGGACTATGCGATCTACACCGTGGTCATTGCCGGTGTGTGGCAGTCCTCCGGCTTCGTGATGGCCCTGTTCCTGGCTGGCTTGCGTGGCATTGATGATTCCATCATCAAGGCGGCCCAGGTGGATGGCGCCTCCCTGCCTACCATCTACACCCGCATCATCATCCCCAGCCTGCGGCCGGTATTTCTGAGTGCTTTCATGATTCTTGCCCACATCGCGGTCAAGAGCTTTGACCTGGTGATGGCGCTGACTGGCGGCGGCCCGGGCTTTGCGACCGACCTGCCTTCGATCTTCATGTACCAGCATGGCTTCACCCGTGGCCAGCTTGGCCTCGGTGCGGCCAGCGCCATGATGATGCTGTTCACTGCCTGCGCGGTTGTCATGCCGTTGCTCTACTCGGAACTGCGGAGGGAGCGTCGTGGCTAATCTCGCATACCATCAAACCACCCAGGCCAAGATCGCCCGTTTCACGATCTACGGGATCCTGGTGCTGGTGGCGATCTTCTATCTCGCCCCCTTGTTCGTGATGCTCAGTACCAGTCTCAAGACGCTGGACGAGATCCGCAACGGCAACCTGATGTCGCTGCCGGGCTCGCTGAATTTCGATGCCTGGAAGACGGCATGGGATTCCGCCTGTACCGGCGTCGAGTGTGGCGGCATGAAGGGCTACTTCGGCAACAGCCTGAAGATGATGATCCCTTCGGTGCTGATCTCCACCCTGGTGGGCGCCTTCAACGGCTACATCCTGTCGATGTGGCGTTTCAAGGGCTCGGACGCCTTCTTCATGGCGCTGCTGATCGGTACCTTCCTGCCCTTCCAGGTGGTGATTCTGCCGATGGCACAGGTGCTGGGCATGCTGGGCATCGAGAGTGGTACCGGCCGTTTGATCCTGGTCCACGTGGTGTATGGCCTGCAGTTCACCACCCTGTTCTTCCGTAACTACTACGTGACGGTACCGGGTGAGCTGGTCAAGGCTGCGCGTATCGACGGTGCCGGTTTCTTCCGCATCTTCTTCAGCATCCTGCTGCCGATCTCGATTCCCACCATCATGGTGTGCCTGATCTGGCAGACGACGCAGATCTGGAACGACTTCCTGTTCGGGGTGGTATTCAGCGCCGGCGATGGCCAGCCCATCACCGTGGCACTGAACAACCTGGTCAATACCAGCACCGGGGTGAAGCAGTACAACGTCGATATGGCCGCGGCCATCATCGCGGCGCTGCCCACCCTCGTCGTCTACGCCATCGGCGGTAAATATTTTGTGCGCGGCCTGACGGCCGGCGCGGTCAAAGGTTAAGGGAGCAGCCATGGGCGCACTCAGTATCCGCAACGTCAAGAAGAGCTACGGCAACACACATATCCTCAAGGGCATCGATATCGAGATCGAGAAGGGTGAATTCCTGATCCTGGTCGGCCCCTCCGGTTGCGGCAAGTCCACCTTGTTGAACATGATCGCCGGTCTCGACGACATCAGCTCCGGCGAGATCGCCATCGGTGAGCGTGTGGTCAACCAGTTGTCGCCGAAGGACCGCGATATCGCCATGGTGTTCCAGAGCTACGCGCTCTACCCGAACATGACGGTGCGCCGGAACATCGCCTTTGGCCTGGAGATCCGCAAGGTACCCAAGAGCGAGCAGGACGAGATCATCGCCCGCGTCGCCAAGATGCTGCAGATGGAACACCTGCTGGACCGCAAGCCGAACCAGTTGTCCGGTGGCCAGCGCCAGCGCGTCGCCATGGGTCGTGCCCTGGCCCGCAACCCGTCCTTGTTCCTGTTCGACGAGCCGCTGTCCAACCTCGACGCCAAGCTGCGGGTCGAGCTGCGCTCCGAGATCAAGCTGCTGCACCAGCGCCTCGGCACCACCATCGTCTACGTGACGCATGACCAGATCGAAGCCATGACGTTGGCCGACAAGATTGCCGTCATGAAGGATGGCGAAGTCCGCCAGTTCGGCACGCCGCAGCAGATTTACGATTCGCCTGCCGACCTGTACGTCGCCGGCTTTATCGGTTCGCCATCCATGAACTTCATCCCGGTCGACCTGACCGAGGAGGGTGGTCATGCCGTGGTGGTGCTGGATAACGGCAGCGGCCCGCAGAAGATCACGCTGGGTCCGATCACCGACAATCAGCGCGGCTATGTGGGCAAGAAGGTGGTGCTGGGCGTGCGTCCGGAACAACTGACCGATCCTTCCAGCGCGCATAGCGAGCGTACCGATCTGCAGTCGCTTACCGCGACGGTCTCGATCATCGAGCCGACCGGTCCGGACACCCTGGTGACCGTCACCTTGAACGGCACCAAGACCGTTGCCCGCTGCCACCCGCGCGCCGCCGGTGCGCCTGGCCAGCAGGTCCAGCTCACGCTGGATCCGGGCAAGGCCTTGCTGTTCGATCCGGCCACGGAAAAGCGACTCGCTTAAGCACAACGATTTCAGGGTCTGACTCTATCGGCGCGAAGCAATTCGCGCCTTTTTTCATTTCAGGCGGCGTTCGGCAGCGGGGTGAATGAACGGTAGAATTGCAGGCCTACGCCTTAGGAATACGCCATGCTGTTTGTGCTGTCCCCCGCCAAGACCCTGGATTTCGAGACGCCTGCCCAGACCCGCAAGTTCACCCTGCCTGAATTTACCGAGCATTCCTCACGCCTGATCGAGGTGCTGAAGCAGAAGTCACCGGCCGAGATCGGCCAGTTGATGAGCATCTCGGACCCGTTGGCCGCGCTGAACGTGGCACGCTACCAGGCATGGAGCCCGGAGTTCACGCCTGCCAATAGCAAGCAGGCCATCTTTGCCTTCATGGGGGATGTCTACGAGGGGCTGGACGCCGCGAGTCTCGCCAGCAAGGACCTGGATCGCGCTCAGCAGAAGCTGCGCATCCTGTCCGGCCTGTACGGCCTGCTGCGCCCGCTGGACCTCATGCAGCCGTACCGGCTGGAAATGGGCACGCGGCTGGCCAGCCCGGGCGGCAAGAATCTGTACGAGTTCTGGGGTGACACGATCACCGACGCGCTCAACCTTGAGCTCGCCACCCAGAAGTCGCCAGTGCTGGTGAACCTCGCCAGCGATGAATACTTCAAGTCGGTCAAACCCCGAAAGCTCAAGGCCCGCCTGGTGGAGTGCGTGTTCGAGGACTTCAAGAACGGCAAGTACAAGATCATCAGCTTCTATGCCAAACGCGCCCGCGGCCTGATGGCCCGCTACGCCTTGCAGCACCGCATCGACAAGGTCGACGGCCTGCGCGATTTCGATGTAGACGGCTATCGCTACGAGGCAGAAATCAGCAGCCCCGATCGCCTGATCTTCCGCCGCGACCTGGCTGCGGTCTGACGGTATTGATGTGGACGGCGCGTCCTGGCGGCGTCAGGGCGTGGAATCTGGTGGATAACGCCTTCGGCTCATCCACCCTACGGCGTACCGAATCCAGGCAGACCGTTGGTCTCGCACTCAGGTAGACAAGGGTGCTGACGAGCGTCAGCGAGGCTCCCTCGCGGCGGCGAGGGCAGGGGGAGTGGGTTCGATAGAGCAAGGGGCTGCGTGCACATCGGCTGCCCGTTAAGGCCCGGCCAGGCCGGGCCCTGATCTGGCGTCGCCGCCCTAGCCGGTGGCTGTGCCTCCCCTACCAGTGCAGCTCCCCACGCCCAATCTCCACCACCCGACCACCCACAGAGATGTGACCGTCGTTCACCTTCAGGCGCAGCACGTTTGGGCGGCCCATCGCGGTGCCTTGCGAGATCGTGGCGTCCAAGGGTTGTGCGCCCTGGGTCGCCAGCCACCAGCCGCCCAGGTTGGCGGCGGCAGAGCCGGTGCCGGGGTCTTCGGCGATGCCGGTGTCGGGTGTCCAGAAGAAGCGCGACTCGAAGCCTTCGGCGGTGCGGGCAAAGACATAGGCCTTGGGTTTGCCGGTGTCGTTCACGCTGTAGCGCTGCATTAGCTCCGCATTGGGGCGGCAGGCATGGACCAGTTCGGGCGAGGCCAGCGGGATCATGGATTGCTCGTTGCCGCAGCTGACCCACAGCGTCGGGCCGGCGATGGCGGATTCGGGCAGGCCCAGCATCTCGGCCAACTGGGCCGGGTTCGCCTCCATGGGCCGATGGGTCGGTGCGTTGGCCTGCAGGGTCCAGCGATCACCTTCCGCACTGACCGGAATGATGCCGGCCTGCATTTCCAGGCTGATCACGTCACCGGTACCCAGCAATTGTCGTACGACGTGGGCAGAGCCGAGTGTCGGGTGGCCGGCGAAGGGCATTTCGTAGCCGGGGGTGAAGATGCGGACCCGGGCGGTCGCGTCGGTCGACGGAAGTAGGAAGGTGGTTTCCGACAGGTTGAACTGGCGTGCCACCAGTTGCATTTCGGCATCGCTCAAGGGGCTGCCATCCTCGATGACGGCCAGGGGATTGCCGCCGAAGGGGCTTTCGGCAAAGACGTTCAGCAGGCGATAGCGCAGGGCGGGCATGGGGGCTCCAGAGGCAGATTGCGGTAACGATGGGCCATCCTGGGCAGGTGCCGGATGGGGAACTACTGTGATAAAGACCACCGGGTACGTCGCCAAAAATAACAGTGGCGGCTTCCCGGCTATAATCGGCGCTTATCCAGCACCAATTCCCGAATAACAACATGATTCGTAAACTGATCGGCCGCGTACTCAAGCTCAAGAAGCGTCATGGCGGTGGCCGCGTGGTGATTCCACTCAAGCGCCACGGCATACGCCGCAACCGCTTGCCCTCCTTCGCGCTCAAGACCACTGACCAACTGCAGGCGGCCGGCTTCGAGGCCTTTGTGGTCGGCGGTGCGGTACGTGACCTGCTGCTGGGCAAGGACCCCAAGGATTTCGACGTGGCGACCAGCGCGACGCCGGAGGAAGTCCACAAGGTGTTCCGCCGTTCCCGCATCATCGGGCGACGTTTCCGGCTGGTACATGTACTGTTTGGCGATGAAGTGGTGGAAGTGTCCACTTTCCGCGGCAGTGGCGAATCGTTGACCGATGACGCCGGCCGCATCATTCGAGACAACACCTGGGGCAACCAGGAGGACGACGCCAAGCGCCGCGATTTCACCGTCAATGCGCTGTTCTACGATCCTAGCCGTGAAGAGATCATCGATTACCACGGCGGCGTGGAAGACATCGAGAAGAAGCGCATGGCCATGATTGGTGCGCCGGCGGTGCGTTATCGTGAAGACCCGGTGCGCATGCTGCGGGCGGTCCGCCTGGCGGCCAAGCTCGGACTGACCATTGATCCTGCGACTCGCAAGCCGATCCGCGAGCTGGCTACCCTGCTTGAGAATGTACCGTCGTCGCGCCTGTTCGACGAAATGCTCAAGCTCCTGTTCTCGGGCCAGAGCTGGGCCTGCCTGATGCAGTTGCGTGACGAAGGCCTGCACCACGGCTTCTTCCCCCTGCTCGACAAGATGATGAAGATGCCGCAGGGCGAAGCCTTCCTGCGCAACGCACTGGAGAATACCGACCGCCGCATCCGCGAAGACAAGCCTGTTTCTGCCGGTTATGTGTTCGCCGCCTTGTTATGGCTGGAGGTGCTGGACAACTGGGAAGCCCGCAAGAAGGCCGGCGAGAAGGCCATGCTGGCACTGTTCTCGGCGATCGACGAAGTCGAGGCGGTACAGGAGCAGAAGCTCGCGATACCGCGTCGCTATGGCACCGCCATGAAGGAAATCTGGACTCTGCAGCCGCGCTTCGAGCAGCGTAGCGGGATCAAGCCATTCCGCCTGCTGGAGAACCCGCGCTTTCGCGCCGGTTACGATTTCCTCTGTCTGCGGGCCTCGGTGGGCGAAGCTGACCAGGAACTGGCCGACTGGTGGACCCGCTTCCAGCAGGCGGACAGCGCCGAACGCGAGGCCATGCTGGTCCGACCGCAGGCGGGAGATGGCACCAAGAAGCGCCGTCGTCGTCGCAGTGGTGGTGGACAGGGTGGTGCGGCATTGGCGGATGACGGCCAGTGAGCGTGCACGCTTATATCGGCCTGGGTGCCAACCTGGGCGACGCCGCCGGTACGGTACGTGCGGCAACGGCGGCACTGGGGGAGCTGCCGCAAACCCGGCTGCTGGCCTGCTCCTCGCTTTATCGCAGTGCGCCGGTGGGCTATCTGGACCAGCCGGACTTCATCAACGCGGTGGCTGCGATTGAAACCGGCCTGTCACCTCATGCCTTGCTCGATGGCCTGCTGGCGATCGAACAGACGCACGGGCGTGAACGCAGTTTCCGTAACGCACCGCGTACGCTCGACATGGACCTGTTGCTGTATGGTGAGGCACTGCTGCATGACGACAGGCTAACCGTGCCGCATCCCCGCATGATCGAGCGTGGCTTTGTGCTGTTACCTTTGCTGGAAATCGCCCCCGAGTTGATGCTTCCTGGGGCCATTCCCCTGGCGGCCTTGCTGGGCCAGGTAGACCAGACGGGTTTGAGTCGCATCCAGAATTGATTAGCGCCGTCGGGCCCCGAGGCCCGACTTACGAGGAAATCGGCAATGGGCTTGGAGCGTTATCGTTACATCGTCGTCGAAGGTCCGATCGGCGTAGGCAAGACCACGCTGGCCCGCAAGCTGGGTGAGCAGCTGGAGGCCAACCTGCTGCTGGAAAACCCCGATGCGATCCCTTTCCTGCCCAAGTTCTATATGGATATGCAGCGCTATGCGCTGCCGACCCAGTTGTCTTTCCTATTCCAGCGGGTCGAACAGGTCGAGAGCCTGACCCAGATGGACCTGTTCGGCGGTCAGACCGTGGCGGACTTCCTGTTCGACAAGGACCCGTTGTTTGCCGAACTGATCCTCAGCGACGATGAGTTCCGCCTCTATTCCGATATCTACCGTCATCTCAGGGTCCGGGCACCGACACCGGACCTGGTGATCTATCTGCAGGCCGATATCGATACCCTGGTTTCGCGCGTGCACACGCGTTCGCGCGACTACGAATCGCGTATTGCCGATGGCTATTTGCGCAAGCTGGCCGAACGCTACAGTCGTTTCTTCTATGACTATAACGAGGCGCCGGTGCTGATCGTCAACACCGAGAACCTCAACCTGGTTGAGAACCCGGACGACTTTCGTCTCCTGCTTGGCCGAATTGCCGGCATGCGTAGCGCACGCGAGTATTTCAACAAGGCCTGAGTTGCCGTGGCGGTCCGCGGCCGGGGTGTATTCGCGCGGGTCAGGTTCTAAGATGGTGTCTGGAGCAGAAACCCAGCCCGGAGCGCCACCATGCTGCAACGCATCTCCCATCGTCTTGCCTTCCTGATCATCGTTGCACTGGGTGGCTTATGGCTTGCCAGTGCCAATGGTCTCTACCAATTGATCAATTCGCGTGATGCCATCGAGGACATGGGCGATAACGTCGTGCCCAGCATCCTGGTGCTGGAGAGTGCCCAACTGGGCTTCATGAAGGTCCGTACCGATGTGCTGAACCATATCCTGCTTCAGGATGGTGGCGCCATGACCAGCATGGAGCAGCAACTGGCGGGTAACCGCAGTAATGTCGAAAAAGACCTGAAGGACTATGCCGTGTTGGCCGATGACGACGAGGACAGAGGGTTGCTCAGCGCCGACCTGCAGGCGTTGGAGGCCTATTTCAGGTTGGCGACGAAGGCGCTGGAGCTGTCGCGCAGCCATGACAAGGAAGCGGCCCAGCGCTATGCGACCAGCACCTTGAAGCCGGCGGCCGACAAGGCTCTGGCGACGCTCGGCAAGCATGTCGAATACAACCGACACTGGACCGAGAAGTACAAGCAGCAGGCGGAGCGGGATTACCGGGCTGCGCTGTGGATCACGCTGGCCCTGGTCGCCCTGACCACGCTGCTGCTGGCCTGGAATGCCTTCATGACCTATCGCTCGGTGGCAGGCACGGCCAATCAGGCCAGCCTGCAGGTCGCCAGAGTGGCGCGGGAGCTGGATTTTACCCGCAGCATTCCGGTGACCGGCAAGGACGAGATATCGGATCTATTGCGGGCCTTCAATGGTCTGATTGAGCGGCTACGGGACGGGCTCAGGACCATACGGGCCGATGCGGAGCATCTGGCGACGACATCGGTCGAGCTGGCGGGATCCGCCCAGCAGGTGACCAGCAGCTCGCAGGCGCAGAGCGAGGCATCGTCCTCGATGGCGGCGAATGTCGAGCAGGTGACGGTCAGTATCAATCATGTTTCCGACCGTACTGTCGAGGCCAACCAGCTGACCCGAGAAGCGGGCAGCCTGGCGGTGGCCGGCCGGGACTCGATGGTGTCCACGGTTGCTCGCATCGAGGCGATCGCGTCCGTGGTGGACGAGGCGGCGGCGGAGATGGCGCAGCTGGAAGAGAGCGGCCGGCAGATCAGTACCGTGGTCGCCGTGATCAAGGAGGTGGCCGAGCAGACCAATCTGCTGGCGCTCAATGCCGCCATCGAGGCTGCCCGCGCCGGCGAGCAGGGACGGGGGTTTGCGGTGGTGGCCGATGAAGTACGCAAGCTGGCGGAGCGCACGGCCAGCTCGACGGTGGAAATCTCGTCCATGGTCGCCGCGATCCAGCAGCGTTCGGCCCAGGTATCGGCGCGCATGGCGCAGGCGGTTGAATCGGTACGACTGGGCGTGGGCGAGGGGGCGGACACCCGCGATGCGATAGACCGTATTGCCGGTTCGGCGGCACAGAGCAGCAGCCTGGTCGAAGAGATCGCCGGCGCCTTGCGCGAGCAGAGTACGGCCAGCAATGCCATTGCTGGACAGGTGGAAAGGGTGGCGCAGATGGCCGAAGAGAATAGTCGTGCTGCTGAACGCAGTACGGAGCTGTCGGTCGAACTGCAGCGGCTGGCTACGGCCATGAACAAGGTCGTAGGCGGATACCAGCTGTGAATGCTTGCCCGTCGCCCCGCTCATCGGGCAAAAACTAGTGCATTTGCACGGTTTTTCCTGGCCGACAGGGTTGAGCGGGGTGGGGACTTTCAGCTATTGTTGCGCCGCATCGAAATGAGGCAAGCTTGCTCTCGTTGCCCCAGGATGGCGCACGCAGCGAAAGCGCCATTACCCCGCAAAATGCGCAAAGCAAGCGCTAGATCAAGGATGGACTCCCCCCATGAAGATCACCGTATCCAACCTGCACAAGCTCAAGCAGGAAGCCCAGAAGATCGTCATGCTGACCTGCTATGACGCGAGCTTCGCCAGCTTGATGGCGGATGCCGGCGTCGAGGTGTTGCTGGTTGGCGACTCGCTGGGCATGGTTATCCAGGGTGAGGTCTCGACCCTGCCGGTCAGCATGGAGCAGATGGTCTATCACACCCGCTGCGTCGCCCGGAATGCCAAGCAGGCCATGGTGCTGGCTGACTTGCCGTTCGGTGCCTACCAGGCCAGTCCGCAGCAGGCTTTCGAGGCTGCCGCCAAACTGATGGCGGCCGGTGCCGAGATGGTCAAGCTCGAAGGTGGCGAGTTCATGGCCGAAACGGTGGCCTTCCTGGTGCAGCGCGGGATACCGGTTTGCGCCCATATCGGCCTGACGCCGCAGTCTGTCCATGTGTTTGGCGGCTTTAAGGTGCAGGGCAAGACCGATAGCGGTGCCGAGCAGCTCAAGCGTGACGCCAAGGCGCTGGAAGCGGCGGGGGCATCCATGGTGCTGATGGAGATGGTACCGGCGGCGCTGGCCCGCGAGATCACCGATAGCCTGCAGGTGCCGACCATCGGCATCGGCGCCGGCGTCGACGTGGATGGCCAGGTGCTGGTCGTCTATGACATGCTGGGTGTCTATCCCGGCAAGAAGGCCCGTTTCGTGAAGAATTTCATGCAAGGCGTGACCAGCATCCACGGCGCGGTGGAAGCCTATGTCCGTGAGGTGAAGGCCAAGACCTTCCCGGCGGGCGAACACAGCTTCTAATCTTCAGGTGCGGCGGTGGGTCCATCCCTCTGCCGCTTGGGTGCAGTGCCGTCCTGCCATGGCCTGTGCCGCGACTCCAAGGCAAGGCTGACCATGCACATCTTTACCACCATCGCCGACTTCCGCGCCTGGCGCAAAACCGCCGGTTTTGTCGCCTTCGTGCCCACCATGGGCAATCTGCACGAAGGACATATATCCCTGTGTACCGCAGCCAAGGCGCGCGGTGGCAAGGTCGTGGTGTCCATCTTCGTCAATCCGCTGCAGTTCGGCCAGGGCGAGGATTTCAATACCTATCCGCGTACTTTCGACGAGGACTGCGCCAAGCTGCAGGCGGCCGGCGTCGATGCCGTCTTCCATCCGACCGTGGACCAGCTGTACCCGCGCATCGAGCAGCAGTACAAGGTGGAACCGCCGGCGATCCAGCATGAGCTCGATGGCCAGTTCCGCCCCGGCCATTTTCGGGGTGTGGCGACGGTCGTCACCAAGCTGTTCAATATCGTGCAGCCCGATGCGGCCATGTTCGGCAAGAAGGACTTCCAGCAGCTCAAGGTGATCGAGGGCATGGTGGCGGATCTCGACATGCCGATCGATATCGTGCCAGTAGATACCGGCCGGGCCGACGACGGCCTCGCACTGTCGTCGCGCAACGGCTACCTGACCGAAGCCGAGCGGGCCGAGGCGCCGCGGCTGTACCGCAACCTGTCGGCCATCAAGGCCGCGCTGGCGGCTGGGGAGACCGATTTCGTGAAGTTGACTGAAACCGCCCGGGCCGACCTGGAGAATCACGGCTGGCGGGTGGACTATGTGGAAATCCGCGACCAGCAGCGGCTGGAGCATGCGCGTCCGGGCGACCGGGAGCTGGTGATCCTGGCCGCGGCCCGTCTGGGCAAGCCGCGACTGATCGACAACCTGGAAGTGAGTCTGCCTGGTGGCGTCCTGCCCATTTCGGCTTGAGCCGCTGAGCGCGGCGCAAGCACCCCTGCTGGCGGATGAGCTGGCGACGCTGTTCATGGCGTCGCGCGCCACCGCCATGCCCTGGTTGCCCGTGTTGCATGGGCATGCCGATACCGCGCAGTTCTTCGCCGGTCTCGCACTTAGCCATGAGGTCTGGCTGGCGCGTGACGAACACGGCGCCCTGCTGGGTTTCGTTGCCTATGACCTGGACTGGCTGGATCACCTCTACCTCGCGCCGGCCGCCCGGCAAGCGGGCATCGGTTCCGCGCTGCTGCGGCACGCCATGCGGGATGGCCGGCCGCGCCAGCTATGGTGCTTTGCCGCCAACCTGCCGGCCCGGCGCTTCTACGAGAAGCATGGCTTCGTGGTGGAGGTTGAAACCGACGGTGCCGACAATGAAGAGCGCTGCCCTGATGTGCGCTATGTCCATCCCGGACTTGCGGGGTGACCGTGTCGCCGCTGCGGGTCGCCGTCATCACGCCCTACTATCGCGAACCGGCTGACTATCTGCAGCGGTGCCTGCACAGCGTGGCGGCGCAAACCCACCCCTGTACCCATTTTCTGATCTCGGATGGGCATTCCAGCCCCTTGGTGGCGGACTGGCCTGTCCGTCATGTGCAATTGGGCAGCGCCCACGCCGATTATGGCGATACGCCGAGGGCGGTTGGCTCGCTGCTGGCCGTCAGCGAAGGGTTCGAGGCGATCGCCTACCTGGATGCGGACAACTATTACCTGCCTGAGCATATCGCCGGCCTGGTGGCTGCCTGGGAGGCGCAGGGCCGGCAGATCGACGTTCTGGCGAGCAACCGTTTCTTTGTCTATCCCGACGGCCGGCTCATGCCCATTGCCGAAGCCATGGACGCCCGGCGCGGCGTGGATACCAATTGCCTGTTCCTTGCCGGCGGTGCGATCGACCATGCCAGCAGCTGGAACCGGATGCCGGCCGCTTTCCATGCCTTTGGCGACCGGATATTCTGGCTGATGCTGGCCGCCAGGGGCATGCGCATGGGTACGTTGGCGCAACCCAGCGTGGCCTACACCAGCAACTGGAAGGCGCATTACCTGCAATTGGGCGAGCTGCCTCCGCCTGATGCCAAGGACCTGAGCCCGGCCGTCGTGCACGCCTGCCGCTGGTGGCACGGGCTGACCCAGACTGAGCGCGATGAATGCACCGCCCGGCTGGGATTCGACCCGACGGCCTGGCTGGCCTCCTTGCTGACCGATATGTCCCCTCACTCCTAACTTCCCCGAGTCACCCTTATGGATACCGCCGCGATCAAGCACTACCTTCTCGACCTTCAGCAGCGCATCGTCACCGCGCTGGAAGCGGCCGACGGCAAGACCTTCCTGCGCGACGAATGGCAACGTCCGGCCGGTGGCGGTGGTATCAGCCGCCTGCTGGAAGAAGGGAACCTGCTGGAGCGGGGTGGGGTGGGATTCAGTCATGTCATGGGCGACAAGCTGCCGCCGTCCGCCAGCGCACACCGGCCGGAACTGGCCGGCCGGGCCTGGGAGGCGATGGGGGTGTCGCTGGTGTTCCATCCCCGCAATCCCTATGTCCCGACGGTGCATATGAACGTGCGGATGTTCCGGGCCTATGCACCGGGCGAGGCGGACGTGTTCTGGTTCGGCGGCGGCATGGACCTGACCCCCTACTATGGCTTTGAGGAAGACGCGGTGCACTTCCATCAGGCCTGCCACGATGCCTTGCAACCGTTCGGCGACGACAAATACCCGCGTTTCAAGGCCTGGTGTGACGACTATTTCTTCCTCAAGCATCGCAACGAGCCACGTGGCGTCGGCGGTGTGTTTTTCGACGACTTCAGCGACCTGGGCTTCGAGCAGAGCTTTGCCATGCTGCGCTCGATCGGCGATGCCTTCCTGCCAGCCTACCTGCCCATCGTCGAACGGCGTCGCCAGATGCCGTACGAGCAGGTGCAGCGGGACTGGCAGGCCTATCGCCGGGGGCGCTATGTCGAATTCAACCTGGTCTGGGATCGCGGCACGCTGTTTGGCCTGCAATCCGGCGGCCGGACCGAGTCCATCCTCATGTCGCTGCCGCCGGTGGTTAACTGGCGCTACGACTACCACCCCGCCGCCGGCACACCCGAGGCTGCGCTACTGACCGACTTTCTGACGGCGCGGGATTGGTTGGCTTAGACCTGGATGTTCGATGGCGTTGCGCAAGGTTGTTGGCTGACCAACCTTTCGCCTGTGTTGCGTGTAGCGCTCAGGCCTGCTACGGCAAGTGAAAGGCCATGCGGCGCAATGCCTTTCGGGTATTGCGCCGTTGTCGTTTCAGCGGTCTTGGCGGCGGTGAATGGGCTCGGGCTTGGCGGCCATCACCAGCGGAATGGCGGCCGGACCCAGCAGGGCGACCCGCATTTTCCAGGCACTGGTCGGCCGGATATGGCGTTTCTTGGCGACACTAAGGCAGATCATGGCAGAGAGCAGCCAGATTATTGCGGGTACATAGGCGGTCATCGTGAGCTCCTGGGAGGTGATCCGGCTACAGCTAAACACATCCTGACATAGAAATTGGCTTTGGTGGGTGTGCTTACTGCCCTATCTGCACCGTAGCGTGGAGGTTGTCGGTTTAGCAGCTGTCACCGCGGATACGGCGGCGTTAGCCGCATAACAGACCAGACTGCCGGAGAGGGCCTGGTTCGATCCGTCGGCAGATTCCTCTGATCGTTGCCGTTATCCCCGATTGCATACGTTGTCATGTCAAGCATGACTACAAAGCCCCTTTGGTCGCATTTTCGTCATAATCTGTCGATCTGTTGAAAATCTTTGACAGTTATAAGTAGTTAAGTGTTTGATTTAAAAAGAATCATGCGCTGCACAAAAGCATTGCGCAGGCAGCCATCGCTCCGCTAGAATCGTTCAAGCCTGTCAGAACTCAATGGAGTTCGGCAGGCTTTGTTTTCGACGTGCCTGGCTGGCTGTTAGCCGACCCCAACGCCGTTGCCCCTCCCGCATCGCGACACCCGCGCGATGTCCGCCACCGAATCGAGCGAACCTCGACAGGTTGGCCGCAACGCATCCCCCCGCGTGTTTCCACGCCGGCCGGACCCAGGCGCCGCTCCCCAGAAAAAGGGGTGATGAGAGCATGCTGCAGCCACAAGCCGCGCGCATTGCCCTATGTCGCTCCGCACGTACACGGGTATCACGCACATGGATGACAGACAGCGCCGCCTTGACGGCACGCTCTACCGCCCCAGCTTCGAGCAGGATTCCTGCGGCTTCGGCCTGATTGCGAATATGGATGACAAGCCGTCGCACTGGCTGGTCTCGACCGCGATTTCCTCGCTGGCCAATTTGACCCACCGTGGTGCCGTCGCGGCTGACGGTAAATCCGGTGACGGTTGCGGCTTGCTGTTCCGCAAGCCTGACAGCTTCCTGCGCACCGTGGCCAAGGAAAAAGGCCTGGAGCTGGCGCATCACTACGCCGCCGGCCTGGTGTTCCACAGCGCCGACCTGGAGCTGGGCAAAGCCTCGCTCGCAACCCTCAAGGCCCAGCTCGAAGAGCAAGGGCTGGAAGTCGCCGGCTTCCGTACCGTACCGACCGATACCCGCGCCTGCGGCGAATACGCGCTCAAGACCCTGCCGGCCATTGCCCAGGTGTTCGTGAACTGTCCGGCCCATATGGATGCCGCCAGCTTCGAGCGTCGGCTGTATATCGGCCGCCGTCTGACCGAGAAGGCCAACCACGGCGACAGCAGCTTCTATATCCCGACTCTGTCGGCCCATACGATCTCCTACAAAGGGCTGGTGACGCCCGAGAACCTGCCGGTGTTCTTCCCCGATCTGCAGGACGAGCGTTTTGCTTCTTCGTTGGCGGTGTTTCACCAGCGCTTCTCGACCAATACCTGGCCGCAGTGGAAGCTCGCCCAGCCGTTCCGCTATGTGGCGCACAACGGCGAGATCAATACCATCTCCGGCAACCGTTCCTGGGCGCGGGCGCGCGAAGCCATCATGGCCTCGCCGCTGATTCCGGACATGGACGACATCCGCCCCATCGTGCAGACCGATGGTTCGGACTCGATGAGTCTCGACAACATGCTGGAAGGCCTGTTGATGGGCGGCATCGATTTCTTCCGCGCCCTGCGCCTTCTGGTGCCGCCGGCCTGGCAGAACGTCGATACCACTGACAAGGAACTGCGCGCCTTCTACGAATACAACTCCATGCATATGGAGCCCTGGGATGGCCCCGCCGGCATCGTGCTGACCAATGGTCGTTACGCCGGTTGCATGTTGGACCGCAATGGCCTGCGCCCAGCCCGTTATGTGCTGACGCGTGACCGTCACCTGACCATTTCGTCCGAGATCGGCGTGTGGAACTACAAGCCCGAGGATGTGGTGAAGAAGGGTCGCGTGCGGCCTGGCCAGATCATGGCGGTTGACCTGCAGTCCGGCCAGTTGCTGTTGCCGCACGAGATCGATATCAAGCTCAAGTCCGCTCACCCGTACCGGCGCTGGATCAAACAGTACGCCACCCGCCTGGAACTCTCGATGGACGAGGACAGCGGCCGGCCGGAGTTGTCGCGCGACCAGCTCAACGTGTTCCAGAAGCAGTTCCAGGTCAGCTTTGAGGAGCGCGATGCGGTGATCCGCGTCCTGGCCGAGGAAGGGCAGGAAGCCGTGGGCTCGATGGGTGACGATACGCCGATGGCGGTGTTGTCGCAGAAGGTGCGCTCGCCCTACGACTACCTGCGCCAGCAGTTCGCCCAAGTCACCAACCCGCCGATCGATCCGATCCGCGAAGCCGTGGTGATGTCGCTCAACACCGTGTTCGGTTCGGAAAAGAACATCTTTGAAGAGACGGCCGACCACGCCAAGCGCATCGAAGTCAGCAGTCCTGTATTGAGCTTCGAGAAGTTCAAGCTGCTCACGCATCATGAGGATGCGCAGTTCAAGGCCCAGACCTTCGATATCTGTTACGACGCCGAGACGACCGACCTCAGGGGGGCGATCGCCGCGCTGACCGAGCAGGTGGTGGCGGCTTCGCGCGCAGGCATCGCGATTGCCGTGCTGTCCGACCGCCATATCGGCAAGGGACGCATACCTATCCACGCCCTGTTTGCCACCGGTGCGGTGCATACCGCGCTGGTCAACGCCGGCCTGCGGTGCAAGACCAATCTGCTGGTGGATACCGCTACAGCGCGGGATCCGCACCAGTTTGCCTGCCTGATCGGCTACGGCGCGACTGCTGTTCACCCTTATCTTGCCTATGAAGTCATCTCCGACCTGATGCAGGCTGGCGTGATCAAGGACAAGCAGTCAGAGGCGATGAGCCGCTACCGCAAGGGCATCAACAAGGGCCTCCTGAAGGTGCTGTCGAAGATGGGGATCTCGACTGTGGCGTCCTACCGTGGCGCGCAGTTGTTCGAGGCTGTCGGCATTGCGAATGAGATTGTCGAAACCTGCATGCCGTTTACTGTCAGCCGGGTCGGCGGTGCGGGCTTTGCGGATTTTGACGCCGACATGCGCTCGCTGAACAAGCTGGCCTACAACCCGATGCGACCGATTTCGCAAGGCGGCCTGCTGAAGTATGTGTTCGGCGAGGAATACCACGCCTACAACCCGGACGTGGTCATGCAACTGCAGAAGGCGGTGCAGAACGGCGACTATGCCGAATACCTGCGCTACGCCGAGCTGGTGAACACCCGTCCGGTCGCCATGCTGCGTGACCTGATGAAGCTCAAGGTTGATCCGGCCCAGGCGATTCCAGTCGACGAAGTCGAGCCGCTGGAGGCCATCCTCAAGCGTTTCGATTCGGCCGGCATGTCGCTGGGCGCCTTGTCGCCGGAGGCGCATGAGGCGCTGGCCGAGGGCATGAACCGCCTCGGCGGCCGTTCCAATAGCGGCGAAGGCGGGGAAGACCCGGCCCGCTACGGTACGGTCCGGATGTCCAAGATCAAGCAGGTGGCGTCGGGCCGCTTCGGTGTGACACCGCACTACCTGGTGAACGCCGAAGTACTGCAGATCAAGGTGGCGCAGGGTGCCAAGCCGGGTGAAGGTGGTCAGTTGCCGGGTGACAAGGTCAGCGGCCTGATCGCGCGGCTGCGTCATGCGAAGGAAGGCATCAGCCTGATCTCGCCACCGCCGCACCACGATATCTACTCGATCGAGGATTTGGCCCAGCTGATCTTTGACCTCAAGCAGGTCAACCCCTCGGCGCTGGTGTCGGTCAAGCTGGTGGCGGAGCCGGGTGTCGGCACCGTGGCCGCCGGCGTCGCCAAGGCCTACGCCGACCTGATAACGATTTCCGGCTACGACGGCGGTACCGGTGCCAGCCCCCTCAGTAGCGTCAAGTACGCCGGCTCGCCGTGGGAGCTGGGCCTGACCGAGGCGCAGCAGGTATTGCGTGCCAACGGCCTGCGCGGCCGGGTGAGGGTGCAGACCGACGGTGGCCTCAAGACCGGCCTCGATGTGATCAAGGCCGCCATCATGGGCGCCGAGAGCTTCGGCTTCGGCACCGGCCCGATGGTGGCGCTCGGCTGCAAGTTCCTGCGAATCTGTCACCTCAACAACTGTGCAACCGGTGTGGCGACGCAGGAGATCAAGCTGCGCTCCAAGTACTTCACCGGCTTGCCGGAGATGGTGGTGAACTACTTCACCTTCATCGCCCGCGAGACCCGCGAGTGGATGGCCAAGCTCGGTATCCGCTCCATGACCGAGCTGATCGGCCGCACCGATCTCCTGGACCTGCTGCAAGGCGAAAGCCCTCGCCAGGGCCAACTGGATCTGGCGGTGCTGCTGAGCCAGGGCACTATCCCCGAGGAGGAGCCGCGCTTCTGCGTGACCGAGGGCAACCCGAGCTTCGACAAGGGCGAACTGGCCGAGAAGATGCTCAAGGATGCGTTGCCGGCCATCAGCAGCAGGACGGCGACGACGCTCGAGTACGTGGTACGCAACATCAACCGCTCCATTGGTGCGCGACTGAGCGGCGAGATTGCCCGCCAGCACGGTGCCGATGGCCTGCCGGAGGGCACGCTGGATGTGCGACTGAAGGGCTCGGCAGGGCAGAGCTTTGGCGTCTGGAACGCCAAGGGCCTGAACCTGACGTTGGAAGGCGATGCCAACGACTACGTAGGCAAGGGTATGAACGGTGGCCGACTGGTGGTGTATCCGCCAGAGGGCGTGATGTACCTGCCGCACGAGGGCACCATCATCGGCAATACCTGCTTGTACGGGGCGACCGGTGGCGAGCTGTATGCGTCGGGCCTGGTCGGCGAGCGTTTCGCGGTGCGCAACTCCGGTGCGCTGGCGGTGGTGGAAGGCATGGGCGACCACGGTTGCGAATACATGACCGGCGGTTGCGTGATCGCACTGGGCCAGACGGGGATCAACTTTGGTGCCGGCATGACCGGGGGCTTTGCCTTCGTCTACGACCGCGACGAGAAATTCGCCTATCGCTACAACAACGAGCTGATCGATATCCACCTGATCAATGGCGAGGCCATGGGCCAGTACCGCGCCTTCCTCAAGGAAAAGATCGAGCAGCACGTCGCACTGACGGGTTCGGTGATCGGTGGCCAGATCCTGGAGGACTTCGACGACTACGTCGACTACTTCTGGCTGGTCAAACCGAAGGCCGCCAAGATCGAAAGCCTCCTGAAAGACTAATTACGCCACCCGCAGCCCAAGTGGCTGCGGGGGTAAAGGGAAACCGTCATGGGTGACGTATTCAAGTTCCTCAACCTGCCGCGCGATCCAGGCCAGAAGTTCGAAGCCGATTTCCGTCGCCGCAAGTTCATCGAGATCTACGCGCCGCTGCAAAAGAGCGACGCAACCGACCAGGCCGGCCGCTGCCTGAGCTGTGGCAACCCGTACTGCGAATGGGAATGCCCGGTCCACAACTACATTCCCAACTGGCTCAAGCTGGTCGAGGAAGGCAAGTTGTTCGAGGCGGCCGAGCTGAGCCATAAGACTAACTCCCTGCCGGAAATCTGCGGCCGGGTCTGCCCGCAGGACCGGCTGTGCGAAGGTGCTTGCACCTTGAATCAAGGCGGCTTCGGCGCGGTGACCATCGGTTCGGTGGAGAAGTACATCACCGACGAAGCCTACAAGCAGGGTTGGCGGCCGGACATGTCCAAGGTGGTCAAGACCGACAAGCGTGTCGCCATCATCGGCGCCGGGCCTGCAGGTCTGGCGGCGGCGGATGTGCTGGTACGCAACGGCGTGAGCCCGGTTGTCTTTGACCGCTATGAAGAAATTGGCGGACTGCTGACGTTTGGCATTCCCGAGTTCAAGCTGGAGAAGGACATCGTCCGTCGCCGTCGCAGCATACTCGAAGAAATGGGCGTCGAATTCCGGCTCAATACCGAGATCGGCACCGATGTCGAGTTCGAGACCTTGCTGGCTGACTACGATGCGGTCTTCATGGGCATGGGCGCCTACGAGTACATGAAGGGTGGCTTCCCCGGCGAGCAGTTGCCGGGCGTGCTGGAAGCGCTGCCTTTTCTGGTCAACAACATCCGCCATCGTATGGAGACGCTGCCGGAAGGTGAGCGGCACCAGAACATGGAAGGCAAGCGGGTGGTGGTGCTGGGTGGTGGCGATACCGCCATGGACTGCAACCGTACCAGCATCCGCCAGGGCGCGGCCCAGGTGTTCTGTGCCTATCGTCGCGACGAAGCGAATATGCCGGGTTCCAAGCGTGAGGTCGCCAACGCCAAGGAGGAGGGGGTGAACTTCCTGTGGAACCGTCAGCCGGTCGAGATCGTGCAGCGCAATGGCGTGTTGGGCGTGAAGCTGGTGACAACCCAGCTGGGTGAGCCGGATGCAAAGGGGCGTCGCTCGCCGGTCGTGGTGCCGGGCTCGGAAGAGATTATCGAGTGCGATCACGTGATCATCGCCTTTGGCTTCCAGGTCAAGCCGGAACAATGGTTCGAGACTCACGGGATTGCGGTTGACGAGCGCGGCCGTACCGTTGCCCGGGAGCGCCAGACCTACAAGCACCAGACCAGTCATCCCAAGGTGTTCGCGGGTGGCGATCAGGTCCGCGGCGCCGACCTGGTGGTGCGGGCGGTGTTCGAAGGCCGCCAGGCAGCAGAAGGCATGTTGGAGTATATGGGCGTCTGGTAATATACCAACGTCGTGGAAACAGAGCGGCACGGGTTACCGTGCCGTTTTGCTGTGCGGCGTTGATATACTTTTCATATACCCGGCTCGTTGATCGGCCACCTGCTTGGCCTGGATCAAACCATGAAAATCCTATTTCCTTTGTTGATATGCCTGCCGCTGCCGGCGTTGGCGGTCCAGTCGGTACTGATCGAGTACCGCGACAAGCCGCCATATAGCTATACGGAGAACGGCATGCCCAAGGGTTTCCTGCTGGAACGGACTGAGGAAATCTTCCGGGTGGCCAAGGTGCCGGTCCGCTATGCGGAGATCCCGGCCAAGCGGCTGACTGCGGATATCCAGGCCAATCGCCACCCCATCTGCTCTCCCGGCTGGTACAAATTGCCGGAACGGGAGGCGTATGCACGGTTTTCGCTGGCCATGCACCAGGACAAGCCGCAGGTGGTGCTGGCCGGTGCGCATGCCTTGATGGCGATACAGGGGCAAAAGTCGCTGCGCGCCTTGCTGGCAGATACCCGCCTGACGATGGGAACTGTGGATGGTGTGTCTTACGGTCCGGAACTGGACAAAATGATTGCCGACATGCCGCGGCCCGCCATGCGCACCACCGTGGCCCCGCTGCAACTGGCCAAGATGGTCTCCGCACGGCGGGCCGACTACATGCTGATCGATCAAGAGGATTTGCGGTTTCTGGATCAGCGTCGCGAGGTGACCGAGATCGGCCTCGTCCGGGTGGATTTTCCGGACAGCCCGCAAGGCTTGAAACGTTACCTGATGTGTAGCCAGCAGCTTGATCAGGAAACCATGGGCCGCATCAATGCGGCCATCCGGATCGTGGCGCCAGGCCTGAATCCCTGAAGGCGGGCAATACCGTCCGCCCCCCGCTCCCTGTTGATCAGGGTTTGTCTGCCTGGTGGCGTGCCAGGGTTTTTTCCATCACCTCGTTGACCATCGGCCCCATGCGGCTCATGGTGATCTGCATGGTGTCGCGCATGACCAGCGGCATCTGGGCCAGTAGCTTCTTGCCGGTGGGCGACTGGTAGAAGGCGTTGATGTCCCTTATCTCCTGGGTTTCGAAGTACTTGCCGTAGACGCTGTACATCACCTCATCCATCAAGCTCGCCATATCCAGCTTCGCGATACTGCTATTGAAATCAGCCTGTAGCGCGGGCAGCTCCCTGTCCAGTTGCGCCAGCGCCGACTTGCGCTGTGCGGCGCTGAGCCGCTTGTTCTGCTCGATGGCGGTGCTGGCCGTCTGCTTCATCATGGCGCCGGACTGCGCGGTGATCTGGGCCATCATCTGCGGCATCATGGCCTTGATGTTCATGGTGTCGATCAGCTCCTGGATCGCCTGGCGCTTCTCGGCCGATACCTCATCCGCCCGTGCGTTACCGAGCATCAGGGCCGCGACCAGGCCCAGCGACAGCTGCAACAGCTTTTTCATGGCGTGCTTCCTCATTCTGGTTCGTGATTGGTCATTGTAGATAACGGCCACTCTGCGGTGGCCTGGAGATGAAACCGGTGGCCGGGTCAGCGTGGGACTTCGGCAAAGCAGAGGGCGAGGGCATCCTGCCAGCTTGGCGGCACCAGGCCGAAGGTTGATTCCAGCTTGGCGAGGTCGAGTCGCGAGTTCTTAGGGCGCTTGGCGGGGGTCGGGTAGGCCTCGGTCGCGATGGCACCCAGCGTTGCGGGGACCTTGTCACCTTGCGCCGCCGCGAGGGCGAAGATGGCCTCGGCAAAGCCGTGCCAACTGGTCGTGCCCTGGTTGACCAGATGGTAGGTTCCGCTGACGGCGGCCCAGTCCGGCCGGCTGGCGACGATATGGCTGGTGAGGGTGGCGATGGTACGGCTCCAGGTCGGCGCACCGATCTGGTCACCGACGATGTTCAGCGCGTCGCGTTCGCGGCCCAACTTGAGCATGGTCAGCAGGAAGTTCTTGCCGCGTGCGCCATAGACCCAACTGGTACGCAGGATAAGGTGGTCACAGCCGCTGGCTCGTATGGCTTCCTCGCCGGCCAGCTTGCTGGCGCCATAGACATTCGGTGGTGCGACCGGATCGCTCTCCTGCCAGGGCTTGCCGCCTTCGCCGGAGTACACATAGTCGGTGGAATAGTGGATCAGTGGAACGCTCAGGCGCCGGGCTTCTTCGGCCAGTACTTGCGGGGCGGTGGCATTGATGGCTTGGGCGAGCCCGGTTTCGCTCTCGGCCTTGTCGACGGCGGTATAGGCCGCCGGATTGACGATCAGGCTGGGCTTGAGCGCGCGGACCAGCTTGCGGATGGCGTCGGGATCAGCGAGATCCAGCTCGCCACGTTGTGGTGCGTGGATGGTGCCCAGGCCTTGCAGGCTGCGTTGCAGTTCAAAGCCGACCTGACCGTTCACGCCGGTCAGCAAGATGGTGTGTTGCATGGTGCATCCTCAAAGAAAATGATGGCCACATCGCTCGGGGCTCGCGCTTGCCGCGAGCACGGGGCGCGGAACCCGTCAGCGGTAAGCCGTCGATAAACCGGGCCGCTTGGCGCCTATGGTGCCGGGCGGTAGGTTGAAGCTTCATGTGCAGGCTGATGGCGCGTCTCTTTAGCCTAGGCCCTGGCATTGCTGCTCGGCAAACTCGGCCACCGCATCCAGCAGCGCAAGGGCTTGGGGTTCGGCGGCACGCTCCAGGCGCAACTGGGCCAGCTTTTCCGCCAGGCCGGCGCGATGCAGCCCACCGTGGCCACCATCAATCAGCCGTTCACTGCGATGCTGCTGCCAGCGAGCCCGTTCGGTCTCGCTCAGCGTGTCCGGCCAGTTGCGGGCGCGGTAGCGGAACAGCACCTCTTCAAGGCGTGCATCGTCGAAACTGCTGGCGGTTCCCGCCAGTTGGGTTCCGGAGAGGCCCTGCAGCTTGTCGAGCTTGCGTTTGTCACCATCGCCCACGAAGCCGTCGTAAAGCGCGGCATCCACATCGCGCGGCCCGCTGGGTGCGCCGTCACGGCTGTAGACCTGGCGCAAGGTACTGGCAAAGGACTTGCCGTGCGTCTGCAGCAGGCCGGCCAATTGCCGGGCATGCTGCTGCGCCTTGCCCATGTCGAGCTGCAACTGTTCGCTGCGCTCGGCGCTGAGGGTCTTGAGGTTGCCGACGACGACCGGGGCCTTGTTGATATGGATGGTCTTGATGGCGAGACGGGTCTCGCCCTCGGCGAGGTCGGCACTGCGGGTAAACAGCCGGCTGCGGATCTGTTCGGCGTTCAGGTCGAACAACTCGGCGGGATCGTACTGCAGGTCCCAGACGGCCAGCTCGTTCTTGTTGGTCGGGTGCCAGGCCAGCGACGCGACCGGCGCGAGGCACCCTTGGGCGGTGGGGTACATGCCGGAGACGTGCAGGAAGGGGTGGCCATCGAGCGAGCCGATCTCGGCCGTGACCGCATCCTTCTTGCGCAGGCGATAGCAGAAGTCGAACAGCCGGGGCTGCTGGGTCTTGATCAGGCGAGCAAAGGCGATCGTCGCCAGTACATCGCTCAGCGCATCGTGCGCGGTCTCATGCGCCAAGCCATTGGCGGCAGTCAGTTGCTCAAGCTTGAACGAGACGCGGCCATCCTCATGCCGGGGCCAGTTGATGCCTTCCGGCCGGAAGGCGAAGGTGGCCCGCACGCAATCGAGCAAATCCCAACGTGAACCGCCGTTCTGCCATTCTCGTGCGTAGGGATCGTAGAGATTGCGCCAGAACAGGTGGCGAGTGAGTTCGTCGTCGAAGCGCAGGGTGTTGTAGCCCAGGCCACAGGTACCCGGTGCAGCCAGTTCGGCATGGATACGGGCGACGAACTCATGTTCCGGTATGCCGCGCGCCTGTGCCATTTGCGGTGTGATGCCGGTGATCAGCACCGACACTGGGTCTGGCAGGAAATCGTCGCTGGGCTGGCAGAAGAACTCGACCGGTTCGCCAACGACATTGAGGTCCATATCGGTGCGCACACCGGCAAACTGGGCCGGCCGGTCCTGTTTGGGATTAATGCCAAACGTTTCGTAGTCGTGCCAGAAGAAGGTCGGTGTCTGGGCCATGCGCGGGGTCTCTCCTCAAGCCGGGCCGGCCTTTGAGGCGACCTGGCCAATGTTATACAGGCGGCACTCTAAGAGGCTGGCGGCGACAAGGCAAATCGGCGCGCAGCGACGGCAGCGGATATTGCGAAATGCAATTTCAGTATCTGTTCATGTCAACTGCGGTCAACTAGCGTCCATCTCGTGCGTTTTGTCTTACATGCGTGGCCGCATGGACCGCGAGACCCCTACTACTGGAGCGCAATATGGATACCCCGTTGTTTCAGCAAACCCTGGATCGCAGCCGCCCTCATGAGTTGCTGCTGGAGGGCGCTGATCCGTTTCGTTGCGGGCAACTGAAATACCGATACCTGGATACCGGCAGCATCGTGCTGGTGCCCAACCTCTGGTACAACCAGACGCCGGAGATGCGTGCGCAGAGCTATGAAGCCCAGGCTGCTCAGCTCGACCAGTTGGCCGAATCCATGGCCAAGCGTCCTTCAAACCTGATGGTGCCGCAGGAAATCCGTGACCTGCTGGCCCATTACAAGCAGCAGGCCGTCGCCTTCCGTGCCCAGGCCGCCCGCTTCCGCGGCGAGCAGTTGCGCCAGGTCGAAGGCAGCAAGACGGCACCGGTTCGCGAAACCAACCGTCAAAGCCAGAACAAGCGCGTGCTGACCAACAAGCATGCCGGTGGCCGCGGTGTTGCCGCAGCGGTCAGCTGCTGAGCTGACCGCCACACGGTGTCTTAGACACCGTTCTGCTTGAACCAGGCCAGCATGCGCCGCCAGCCATCATCGGCGGCTTCCTTACGGTAGCTGGGCCGGTAGTCAGCATTGAAGGCATGGGGCGTATCGGGATAAACGACGATCTCGCCCGGCTTGCCGGCGGCTTTGAGGGCTTCCCGCATTTTCTCGACCGTATCGAGCGGGATGCCGGTATCGGCCCCGCCGTAGAGGCCCAATACCGGCGCCTTGAGTTCCTTGGCAAGGTCGACCGGGTGGCGAGGCGTCAATTCGCCAGGCTGGCCGACCAGCCTGCCATACCAGGCCACCCCGGCCTTGATGTCGGGATTGTGTGCGGTATAGAGCCAGGTGATCCGGCCACCCCAGCAGAATCCTGTCACGGCCAGTCGCTTGGTATCGGCCCCCTGGCCCTTGGCCCAGGCGACGGTCCGGTCCAGATCCGACAGCACCTGGGCGTCCGGCACCTTGGCGACCACGCCCTGGATGGCCTTGATGTCTTCGAGCCTGGACACATCGCCCTGCCGGGCGTACAGCTCGGTCGCGATGGCAAAATAGCCCTGCTTGGCCAGGCGACGGCAGACGTCGCGGATGTGCTCGTGGACGCCGAAAATCTCCTGCACGACCAGGACGACCGGATAATTCCCCTTACCCTCGGGCGCCGCCCGATAGGCGGGAATCTCGCCACCTTCCACCGGTATCTTCACTTCGCCCGCCAGCAGGCCCTTGCTGTCGGTTACGATCACTTCCGCCTGTGCATCGGGTAATACCGCCAGGGCAAAGCCGGTGGCCAGCGAACTGACCATGAAATCCCGGCGGCTGAATGTCGTCTTGTTGTCGGTCTCTGCCACTGCCTTGCTCCTTGATGAGGTTGAACAGGTTTGCGGGTTGGGAGTGTGCATCGGGCAAATGGTTCTACACCAGTGCCGCTGTCACGGTAGTTGCCTGGCTGTCCTGACCGGTGCGTGGCCGGTGCGCCGGTAGCTCGACAACAGCAGGCCGCCAAAGATGCCTGCGATGCCGATACTGTGGAACCAGTCAAAGCGCTCACCGAGGAAAATGGCCGCCAGGACGCTGCCGAATACCGGCATCAGGTGAATGAAACTGCCCGCCCGACTCGCCCCGACCCGCTGTACGCCATGGTTGTAGAACAGATAGGCGAGCACCGAGGGGAAGATGCCGACGTATAGAAAGGTTGCCAGATTGCCACCATTCCAGGCGAAAGACCGGCCTTGCAGGCACTCCCAGGCGGTCCAGGGGGCGATGAATAGGATGCCGAGCACTACCAGGGCCAGGAGCAGGCCAAGGCGGTCGATCGCGGGGTCAAGACCGCGCAGCAGCAGGGTATAGATCGCCCAGTCCAGTGCTGCCAGGAGTAGCAGTATGTCGCCATGGTTAAGGTCCAGTGCCAGCAGCTTGCCGAGCTGGCCATGGCTGAAAATGAACATCACGCCGACAAAACTGATCAGGACGCCGGCAATCTGACGACGGTCGATGCGCTCGTGCAGGAAGAGGGCGCTCAAGGGCAGGATCAGGATGGGGATGAAGCTATTGGTCAGGACGGCATTGGTGGCACTGGTGTATTGCAGGCCGGCGTAAGCCAGCGAGTTGAAACCGGCGACACCGACAGCCGCCAGCGCCGTGATACGTCGCCATTGCTTGCGCAGCAGGGCCCGGTCCCGCCAGGCGCGGCGGCTGGCGAATGGCAGCAGGATCAGCAGCGCGATCAGCCAGCGGCCCAGGCTCAATGCCATGGGCGGAATGGCGGCGTGGGCAGCGCGCGCAACCACGAAATTGCCTGACCAGAACAGGCTGGTCAGGATCAACAGCAGATAGGCGTAGGCCTGGCCGGGGGCTGCAACGGGGGCGGCCTCCAGACGGTTCATAGTCCTGCCAGTACCCTGATATGCGCGGCGGCGCTGCGGCCCAGCGCCGAGAGATCGTAGCCACCTTCCAGCACCGAGACGATGCGTCCCTCGGCAAATTCGGCCGCGATATCCATCAGTTGCTCGGTGACCCAGGCGTAGTCGTCCTCCACCAGGCCCATGCTGGCCATGTCGTCTTCACGGTGGGCATCGAAACCCGCCGAGATGAACAGCATCTGCGGCTGGAAGGCTCGCAATGCCGGTAGCCATTCCGACTCGACCGCGGCGCGGAAGGTGTCGCCGCGGCTGCCGGCCTTCAGCGGGACGTTGTGCATGTTCGGTCCCATCGCCTTCTCGCCACTGTAGGGATAGAAGGGGGACTGGAAGGTCGAGACCATCAGCACGCGGGGATTGTCGTGGAACAGTTCCTCGGTCCCGTTGCCATGATGGACGTCGAAATCCGCCACGGCCACGCGTTCGAGGCCGCGACTCAAGGCGTGCGCAACCCCTACGCCGAGATTGTTGAAAAAGCAGAAACCCATGGCCTTGCAGGACTCGGCATGATGGCCCGGCGGGCGGACGGCACAGAAGGCATTGGCGGCGCTACCGTCGATCACCAGGTCGGTCGCCTTGACCACGGCACCGGCAGCACGCCAGGCGGCTTGCAGGGTGTGCGGGCCCATGACCGTGTCACCGTCGAGATGGACGATGCCATGGCTGGGCGAGGCCTGGTCGAGCGCTTCGACATAGCGGGGGGGGTGAACCAGTGCCAGCTGCTCGCGGCGTACCAGCGGGGCCTCGACCTGCAGCAGATGATCCCAGAGGCCGGCTGCGATCAGCCGGTCCTGGATGGCCGCCAGCCTGTCGGGACATTCCGGATGGTGACTACCCATGTCATGCAGTGCACAGTCAGGGTGGGTCAGGTAAGCGGTGGGGGCATTACCGGTGATCTTGCGGGCCAGCCAACTAAGCAAGGTGGATTCTCCTCGGCGACCGATCCGGTTCTGCAATGAACCAAGCCGGCATACCGACGTCGTAGTGGCGCAGCGGTGGCAAGCCTACCGTGTCCCCGTGTTATTTGAACGCTGTCTCCTGCGCACAGTTTACGGCCCGGGGTGGTATAAACCAATAGCATCGTGCCGTGCCGTTGCCTGCAATACTGACCTAACCTGCCGACAAGAAACCGCCATGCCAGATCGTTTTTCGCTCGCCCCGCTTCATGCCGTCCTGGCCCAGCTGGACGCCTATATCCTGGGCAAGCCGCGGGAAACCCGGCTGGCGCTGGCCTGCCTGCTGGGGCGCGGCCACCTGCTGATCGAAGACGTGCCCGGTGTCGGCAAGACCACGCTGGCGCATGCCCTGGCCGCGACGCTGGGCCTGTTGTTCCAGCGCGTGCAGTTCACCAGCGACATGCTGCCGGCCGACCTGATCGGCGTGTCGATCTATGACCGGGACAACCATGTGTTCCGCTTCCATCCGGGACCGATCTTCAGCCAGGTGGTCCTGGCCGACGAGATCAACCGTGCCACGCCCAAGACCCAGTCGGCCCTGCTTGAGGCGATGGAGGAGCGGCAGGTCACGCTCGATGGCGAGACGCGCATGTTGCCCGAACCCTTTTTCGTGATCGCGACCCAGAATCCCTCACACCAGATCGGGACCTTCCCCTTGCCGGAATCCCAGCTGGACCGTTTCCTGATGCGTATCACGCTGGGTTACCCGGACGCGGCGGCCGAACGGGCCATGCTGCTGGGTGAGGACAGGCGAGAGATGTTGCGCGACGCGCGGCCGGCCATGGATGCGGCGGCGTTGGCGGGTTTCCAGGCGGCCGTGCGTCGCGTCCATGTGGCGCCGGCGCTGGTCGACTATGTACAGGCACTGTGCCGCGCTACCCGCGAGACCGATGTGTTCCATAACGGCCTCTCGCCGCGTGCGGCGCTGGGCCTGTTGGCGGCGGCCCGCGCCTGGGCCTTGCTCGCAGGGCGTGACATGGTGATACCGGAAGACGTCCAGGCGGTGTTCGGCCCGGTTGCCACCCATCGATTGCTGGCACGGGCCAGCAATCGGCCGCAGCCGGAACTGGTGAACAAGCTGCTGCATGATGTCGCCATTCCCTGAGCCTTTGCGGCGGGCATTCCAGGCGCGATGGCAGGCCTGGCTGTTACGTCGCCATCCTCGTGGCAGCCGCAGCCAGCACCTGAGCCAGAACCGTGTCTATATCTTCCTCAGCCGCAGCGGCATGGTGTTCTGCCTGGTGCTGCTCGCCATGCTGGGCGGGGCGATCAACTACGATCTGGCGCTGGTCTACCTGCTGGTGTTCCTGCTGTCAGCCATGGCGGTGGTATCCATCTTCCATACTTTCCGTAATCTGCTGGGGCTCGATATCGCGCCAGGCAAGGTCGAGGCCTGCTTTGTCGGTGAAACGGCCCGTTTCGAGATCGTGCTGGAAAACCGCGGTCGCCTGGCCCGGCACAACCTGGTGCTGCGCTATGGCGAGTTGTCCGACGCCTGCGATGTGGCGGCGACCGACAGCAGCCGTGTCTGGCTGAGCCTGCCCGCCGAGCAGCGTGGCTGGTTGTCGGTGCCGCGATTGCGGATCGAGACCCATTGGCCGCTCGGCATCTTCCAGGCCTGGTCCTATGCGTATTTCGACCAGCGAGCGCTGGTCTACCCAAGGGCGGAGCTGATGCCCCCGGACCTGCCGACGGCAGCCGACGGCGAAGGAACGGGGCGTTCAACGCCGCGTGGGCAGGATGACTTTGCCGGTCTGCGGCCGTTCCAGCGCGGCGATTCGCCGCGACATATCGCCTGGAAGGTAGCGGCGCGCGAGGACGCCTTAATGGTCAAGGAATTCCAGGGTGAGGCCGCTGCCGCGCTGTGGCTGGACTGGGCGGACTTGCCTGTGGAGATGACGGTCGAGGCCCGGTTGTCGCGCCTGACCGCCTGGGTGCTGATCGCCGAAGCACGCGAGCTGGCCTACGGCCTGCAGTTGCCTTCGCAGACGCTGGCGCCCGACCAGGGCGAGGCCCATCGCGCCGCCTGCCTGGCGACGTTGGCCCTGTATGGGGAGAAGACATGAGCGGCCAGGGAGCGGGCGCGTGAACGTGGAGCGACTGGACCGTAACCAGAGCTTTGCCATGCTGGCGGTGCTGGCCGGCGTGCTGCTGCCTCATGCCGGCCGCCTGCCCTGGTGGCTGCTGGCTGCCCTGCTCGTCCTGTTTGGCTGGCGTGCCTGGCTGGTCAAGGTACAGGGCCGCATGCCGCCGCGCTGGGTGCTGCTGCCGATCACCTTCTTGCTGGTGGCGGGTGTGTTCGTCTACTACCGGACACTGCTGGGCCGTACCGGAGGAGTGGCGGTGCTGGCGGCACTGATCGGCGCCAAGCTGCTGGAGACGCGCAGTCGACGCGACGCCCTGCTCCTGATCTATCTGAGCTATTTCCTGGTCGTCACCAATTTCCTGTTCGACCAGACCGTGGGCATGGCCTTGTACCTGAGCCTGATGGTGCTGCTGATCACCACCCTGCTGGTGGGCTGGCATACGCTCGAGGGCTGGACCGGACGCTGGCGGCTGGTGCTGGGGCAGATGCGCTTTGCCGGCGTGCTGATGCTGCAGGCCTTGCCGGTGATGGCGCTGCTGTTCGTGTTCTTCCCGCGCATGGAGGGACCGCTGTGGCGCTTGCCGCAGGACCGGGGGGCTGCCCGTTCCGGCCTGGCCGACAGCATGTCGCCGGGCAGTTTTTCATCGATGTCGCGTAACGACGAAGTGGCGTTCCGGGTGGTATTCGATGGAGCGCGACCGGCGCAGGAGTCGCTGTACTGGCGCGGGCCGGTCTTCGATGACTACGACGGACGTACCTGGAGCCAGGCGCCAGCCAGTGGCGAGACGGCCCCGAAGATCGAACCGATCGGCAACGCAGTAGTGCGCTATGCGATCACGCTGGAGCCGCACTACCGTCCCTGGCTGCTGGCACTGGACCTGCCGGCGGTGGCACCGCAGGAGGGGCGCTTGACCGACCGTGCCCAACTGATTGCGCGTCGAACGGTCGACAAACGCCTGCGGCTAGACCTGACGGCGCTGGCGCAGTATCGGCTGGCGAAGGTGGAGCGGCCGGACCTGATCGCCCGCGCCCTCGCGCTGCCACCGGGAGGTAATCCGCGCGCGCGTGCCGTGGCGGCGGAGTGGCGGACCCTGCTGCCCGCAGAGCGGGTCAACGCGGCGCTGCGCTTCTTTGGCAGTCAGCGCTTGCAGTACACGCTGACGCCACCGCTTTATGGCAACAACGCGGTCGATGACTTCGTCTTCAACGGCCGACAGGGCTTCTGCGAGCATTTCGCCGGTTCCTTCGCCTTCATGCTGCGGGCGGCGGGCGTGCCGGCCCGCGTGGTCGGCGGCTACCAGGGCGGGGATAGCAATGGCGACTACCTGATCGTCCGCCAGGCCGATGCCCACGCCTGGACCGAGGTCTGGCTGGAAGGCGAGGGCTGGCGGCGGGTCGATCCGACCTTCGAGGTGGCACCGGCTCGAATCCAGGAAGGATTGGCCTCGGCGGTGCCAGAGGAAGAACTGCCCTATCTGCTGCGCCTGGATGGCAATCTGGTCAAGCGCGTACGCTTGTTGCTCGACAGTGCGGTGAATGGCTGGAACCAGTGGGTGGTGGGCTATACGCCGGAGCGGCAACGGCAACTGCTGGCGGAGCTGGGTATCGACAACCTGGCTTCGGGTCGCTTCGTGGCTTGGTTCTTCGGCGGTCTGCTGGTGCTGATTGCAGTGCCGGCAAGCTGGCTGCTGTGGCGGATGCGGCCGCCCAAGCTGGACCCGGCGCAACGAGCCTGGCAGCAGCTATGCCGCAAGCTGGCGCGGCGTGGCCTGCAGCCCGGGGCGGCCGAAGGGCCGAAGGACTTCATCTCCCGGGCGATCGCCACTTTGCCGGAGCAGGCTGCACCGCTTGAAGCCATCCTGGCAGCCTATCTGGCCGTGCGTTACGGCAGCGAATCCCGGCAGATCGAGCTGCAATCCCTGATACGGCAATTCGGGCGCTGAGCGGTATCCGCCGAGGCGTGAGGCAAGCTTTGCGCAGGCTGGCCATGCACAGGGATCCCGGGACAAGCATGTGCACAGCCTGTGGATAGGCCGCTTAAGTGACTGGCCGGCAAGGTGGTATCGGAGGCTGCCTAATTATTGGGCAGGCAGGCATGCCGCCCAGCCCAGCGTCTCGCACAGGGTCTGGAATTCGTCGGCCAGCGGGGCGTCGACGGTGACCCGGGTGCCGCTGACCGGATGGTCAAAGGCCAGGCGGGTACAGGCTAGCAGCAGGCGCTGGCTGCCATACAGCTCGGTAAACAATCGATTGTGTCTACCCTTGCCATAGGTAGCGTCGCCGATGATGGGGTGGGACAGATGCTTGAGGTGGCGGCGCAACTGGTGGCGTCGGCCGGTGACCGGATCGAGTTCCAGCAAGGCATAGCGGCTGCTGGGATAGCGGTCGACGCTATGTGGCAGCTCGATGGTTGCCAGGCGTTTGAAGCGGGTCAGGGCATCCTGTGGCGGAGCGATGGTATCCGGTGCACGTTCGTAGTCATCGTACTGGCGGCTCAGCGCGTGGTCGATTTCGCCTTCGCTGTCCGGCCAGCCACGGACGATGGCGAGATAGCGCTTGTCCACGCTGCCGGCTTCGAACTGGCGAGATACCGCCCGCGCGCTATCGGCATCCAGACCGAACAGCAGGATGCCGGAGGTGCCCTTGTCCAGGCGATGGATCGCATGGACTCGCTGGCCCAGCTGGTCGCGGACTTCCTGCAGCGCAAAGCGGGTTTCGCGCCGGTCTATCTCGCTGCGGTGGACCAGCAGGCCGCTGGGTTTGTGGATGGCAACGAGCTGTTCGTCGCGGTATAGCACGGGATGGGTGTACATGCGGTTCGCCAGTAAGGGGTCAGCTACGTGTCTGGCCCATGATGATCAACGCGCCGGCAAGCGCCAGACCGACGCCCAGGCAATCGGCCTGGCTGGGGCGGATGCCGTCGACCAGCCATAGCCAGGCCAGGGCCATGCCGATGTAGACACCGCCATAGGCCGCGTAGACCCGACCGCTGGCGGTCGGATGCAGGCTTAGCAGCCAGACGAAGGCGATCAGGCTCAGCGCTGCGGGCAGCAGCAGCCAGGGGCTACCTTTGCCTTGCAGCCACAGCAAGGGCAGGAAGCAGCCAACGAGCTCGGCCAGGGCGGTGAGCGCATAGAGCAGCAGGGGCTGGAGGGTGGGCATGCGTAACCTCGTCCGTCACACGACGGTGAGGTGATTATCCCAGCTCATGCCGGGGACCTGCCGGCTTTCGATGATTTCCAGATTGCCCGGGCGCAGTCGCCATAGATCGCCATCCTCGCCACTGGCCCACCATTCACCGTTGACCGCCGCCGTGCCGAACACGCGCGACAGGGCCTGTCGGGCCGTCAAGCGACCCTGGCTGTCCCATTCGGTCAGCAGGTTGCCCTGCGGGCAACTCATCAGCAGGCGATCATCAAGGGCCGACAGGCTGGCGGCGTAGCCATGCATGGCCAGCGCCAGCTCGGGCGGTGTTTCGGCCAGGCGGAACTCGCCATCGCGCAGGATGGCCAGCATGGCCGCCGTCGTCGAGCCTTCGTTCTGCAGCGCGGCGCCGAGCGTGCCGTCGCGGGTCAATGCCAGATGGCGGATGGACAACTGGGGATCGGGCAACTGGTATTCCGCCAGCAGGCCACCATCGCGCCAGTCTATGGTGACCAGCGAAGGGTTCATGCGCTCGATATTGCGCTTGTAGCGGCCGGTTTCCGGCAGCGTCAGGATGCCTCCATTGGCGACTGCCAGCGTGTGGGCATCCAGCCAGAGGATTTCATGGGGGCCAACACCGTGACTGGGACGATCATCGAGCCGCTTGAACGTACGGGCGTCCCGTATGGCCAGCCGCCCTTCGCCGCGGCGCTCGTCGGTCTCGGCGGTGATCAGGTAGCGTCCGTCCGGGCTGAATACGGCGTGGCCGACCAGGTTGCGGTCGTCTTCCAGTTCGAACAGCTGCATCAGCTTGCCGGCCTGCCAGTCCATGCGCGCCAGATAGTAGCCCGGCCGGCGTGCGACCACGATGGCCTGCTTGCGCCGCAAGGGGTCGGGCACCAGCACATGGCCGCGCTTGGGCAGCTCGATGCCGGTGTGCTCAAGGCTACCGGCACACCAGCCGCGCGGCCCTCGCCAGCCGGCGGACAGGACCACTGGCCCTGGCTGGCTGCTAGCCGCATAGAGTGGCATGGCCGCCACACCCATGCTGGCTGCGAGGAAGTCGCGGCGCGTCAGCATCAGTCGCCGTCGCTGTCCTTGAAGCCGATGGTGACGCCCACGGCGTCGGCCACTTGCAGCTCGACCAGCTGTTGCAGGTGCTTGAAGGAATCCAGCAGCGGCTGGGCCAAGGCCGGGTTGGCGGCCAAGCTGCCGGCCAGGTCGGCTGGCAGCTTGGCCAGCAGGCTGCGGCTGGTTGCGAATTCCTCGCGCAGGCGGCGCACCAGGATGGGCTTGTCGGCCTGTACCAACTGGTCGGCAAAGCTCTGACCCTTGCGGGCGATGAAGAACAGGCCTTCGATGGCGTCCAGCGTGGCTTCCAGGCCGGCACGGGTACTGCGGCTGCGCCAGCCGTCGAACTCCTGCCGGCTCAGTTGCTTGCTCTGCTTGGCGCTACCCAGGTGGGCCAGTTTCTTGTCACGCAGTGCTTCCAGGCTGGCAGCCAGCAGGTTGACCCCTTCCTCGAAGGCCTGGCGACCGGCGTCGTGGTCCAGCGGCGTTGCGGCGTAGCTCTGCCATTCCTTCAGCAGGCCGTCGCTTTCGGTGGCGATCTCGGTGGCCAGGGCAGCGGCATATTCGCAGCGCTGGCGGAATTGCAGGCGACCCAACTGGGCCTGGGCCCGGTCGTCGCCCCACAGCAGGTACTCCAGTGCCGGCAGGCCCTGTGCGGCTGCGCCGACGCTATCGGCGATGGCGGCATCCTTCTCTACCAGGCGGACTGCTTCTTCAACCTTGGCGGGCTTGGCGGGCCAGACATCAATCTGCCAGGCGGTACGGCGGCTCAGGATGGGGCCGCTGGGGAGCGATTCGACGGCGCGCCAGGCCTGGTAGGTCTGCTGCCAGGCACGTCGTGCGGCATCGATATTGCCGGTTGTCTTGCGCAGGCACAGTGCGGCCATGCTGTCGTTCAGCGCCTTGCCGCCTTCATTGAGTGCCTGTATCCGTGGCAGTTGCTGGGCTTGCCAGTTGGCAACGGTGGCTGATGCGTCCAGTTCGGCAGCGCTGGCGGCGCCGATCAGGACGGTGGTCAGCGGCAGGGCGAGCAGGGTGCGGCGTAGCATGGGCATCTTCCTCTTGCTTGGAGCGTCCCCGCCGATCGGAAGGGACGCCAAAACCTTACAGTGATTGCAGGAAACGGATCAGGTTTTCCCGGTCATCCCGGGACAGCTTGAGCACGAACTGCTTGGCGGGTTCCGCCTCGCCACCGTGCCACAGGACCGCTTCCATCAGGTTGCGGGCACGGCCATCGTGCAGGTAGCGGGTGTGGCCATTGACGACGGGGATCATGCCCAGCGACCACAGCGGGGGCGTTTTCCAGTCGCGACCACCGGCCAGGAAGTCCGGGCGGTTGTCGGCCAGACCTTCACCCATATCGTGCAGCAGCAGGTCGGTATAGGGGTAGATGGTCTGCTTGCCCAGTTGCGGGATGGCCTTGAAGTCGCCCGTGACATAGCTGGGTACGTGGCAGACGGCGCACTGGGCCTGGTAGAACAGCGTGCGGCCACGTTGCGCGCGCGGGTCTTCCAGGTTGCGGGTCGCCGGTACGGCCTGGGTCCGGCTGTAGAAGATCACCTGATCGAGGATCTTGTCGGTGATCTCCGGATGGCCGCCGCGTGGCGCCTTGCGGCAATCGGTCTGCTTCGCGGTGCATTCTTCCTGCGGGAAGCGGCTGGAGGTGATGCCGATGTCGCCGTGGAAAGCGCCCGCAGACTGGTGGGCGATGCTGCCGACGTTGGCCTTCCAGCCAAAACGGCCGAGTACGGTCTTCCTGGCGTAGGCGTCCCAGACGCGATTGGTACGACCGCGCACACCCTGGCCGGCTTCGGACTGGCGGCGGGCGTTGGCTTCGATGTCGCTTTCCTTGATCGCTTCCAGCAAGCCCATGCCGGTCATCTGCGGCGCGATACGCGGCGAGACTTCGACCGAGGGATGCATCGGGCCGTAACCCAGATCGGAGAAGGCGTAGGTCGGCTTGAGCAGGCTGTAGGGTTCGCCATCGGCAAACTGGCCGGGGATCTCGTCATAGCGGATCTGCACCTGGCCTTCAGGCTTGACGCCAGCCACTGCGTCATTGCCGAACTGACCGCCATAGGTGGGTTCGGGCTTGGGGCCGCCGTGCGCGTCCTTGCCGGGAATGGACAGGCGGAACAGCAGCGCCAGCGGCTGCTCGGTCTGCAGGCCGTTCTCGAATTTCGGCGGAGCGCCGCGGCCATCCTCACCGTGGCAACTGCCGCAGGAGCGCGCGATGAAGTGCGGTCCCAGGCCATCACGGGCCGTAGTCGAGGAGGGGGCTTCCACCCAGTTCTTCTTGAAGAAGGAGTTGCCGATCACGAAGGTGGTGCGTTGCGCGTCGTTCAAGGTCGCGCTGGGCAAGGCAAGCGCGTTCTTGCCGGTGTCGAAGACGGTGGTGTCGCCGCCGGGCAAGGTTTCTGCGGTGGTGAATGGCGGGACGACGATGTCGTTGACCAGCACGGTGCCAGCGGTGACGGTGCCGGCGATCAATAACAGGGGAAGTAGCGGTTTCATAGGTTCAATCAACATAAAAGGGCACGGCCTGATGCAGGCCGTGCCCCGAGGCGAAGCAGGATAAGTGCTTAGACCTTGGTGTTCAAGTTCTTGATGCCCAGTACCTTGGCCGACTGAACCAGATCGTTGGCCTGCAGCTTGAGCGCATCGATCACGGCACGGACCCGCTTGCGGCCTGGTGCATTGTTCTTGCCGGTGATCTCGCGATCAAACGGTGCCTGGATCTCTTCCGCCAGCTTCAGCGAACCGGCGATGTCGGTGCTGGTCTTCTCGGCGATCTTGGCGTCCTTGCTGGCGACGAGGTCACGCAGCGAGGGACCGGTCAGGTCGCTGCCATCGGCACGCTTGTAGCGACCTTCCCAGACATTCTGGATGCCCTTGGCGTTGTTGACGATATCGCGATGGGTATTGTCGGAGAAGCAGCTGTGTTCGTCTTCCTGCGACTTGGAAGCCAGTGCGACTTCCATGCGCTCACCGGCGAGCTCACCGCGGGACAGGGCACCGAGGCCGGTCAGCATCTTCTGGATCGAGGCGTCGTCGTTGACGAATTTGCTGCGGTAATTGCTGGCATTGGGTTCCCAGGCCTTGGCCACGCTGTCGAGGTCGTCGACCAGCAACTGGGTGACGATCTTCAGGTAGCTGCGACGGCGTTCGGCGTTCGGCTTGCCGCCGTCCACAAAATCGGTCGCCGAACGGGCGCCCGGGCCATCGACGCTCAGGTCCTGGCCCCACAGCAGGAATTCGATCGCGTGCCAGCCGGTGCTGATGTTCTCTTCGCCGCCCTTTTCATTGGCAGCAATCAGGACTTCGCGGGTGATCTTGGCCTTGGGGTTGTTGATCAGGCCTGCCTTGGGCTTGCCCTTGACGTAGTCCACATAGGCCTCGTCCATCGGCCAGGCATTGATGCGACCTTCCGGGCCATCTTCGGCATCGATCGGGCCGCCGTAGAAGCGGAAGGCCTCAGTCTGGCCGTAGTATTCGCGGGCTGCAACCCAGCTGGCCCTGGCGGCTTTCAGCGTATCTTCCGACGGCGCGGCCAGGAAGGCATCGATGCTGGTCTGCATCTGCTTGGCGCTCTGGATCGAGTCGAGGTAGCTGGCGTGGACGATGTTGGCGTAGTGCCCCGCCACCGCGTTGGGGGTGACCGTTTCGGCTTGGGCAAACAGGCTGCCGATCAGGGCTACAGCGATCAGGGAACGACGAAACAAGGGCATGAAGGAATCCTTCTTAGCGGGCCAAGGTTGGAGATGTGAAAGGGGATTGCAGCAAAATCATTGAATAATGTTAAAAGTAATAGGAATTGTTATCAAGTAAATGCAGGTCGGCGGCCTGGTTGCGTGGTTTTAAAGTCGATGAATCAGCAGGCCCGCGGCAAAGCAGGCCAGGCCGGCCAGTGCGTGCTGGCTGGGCCGGCGCCAGTGGTAGCGCGTGCTTTGCGCCGCACTGACGAAATGCACCAGATATACCCCCAGTACCGCCGGGACAAACTGCCAGTTGGCCGAGGTCAGCCAGCATGGCCAGCCTATTGCCGTTACCCCGAGCAGCCATGCCAGCAGGCTATACCCCGCCAACCTGATCACTTCGCCGTTGGCGGGCGCAGACAGGCCCAGCATTTCCAGCTCGGCCTTGCCGATGCTGCCCGGCTGGTTCGCCAGCCGTTCGGCAGCAGCGAGGGCGGCCGGATAGGGATAGCCGGCCGCCGTGAAGAGCCCGGTCAGGCCCAGGGCGGATTCGCTGGGGGTGAGGGATTCGGCGGTCTGTGCCTGCGCATCCAGTGTCTGCTGGCGCAGTTGCCATGCCTGGCGACCACTCAGGCAGGCGGCGCCGATGCCGCCAAGCACGGCCAGCAGGATCAGCAACAGTTCACGGCTGGCATTCAGGCTGCCCAGGCCCAGGAGGGTGCCATGCAGGCAGATCGCGGCCAGGGCGGCGTCTTCCGCCCGTTTGAGGTGCCAGGCGGGAAAGCTCAGCCGGTAGGGCACCATGCCCTGCAGGCCCAGACGGTCCAGCTGCGGCGCCAGCCAGCCCGGGCCGAACAGGCGCAACAACCCGCCCAGCAATCTGGCCTTGCCGCTGGGTGCGGCCTTGTTCCGGCGTGCGGCGATCTCCAGATGCCACCATTGGCGCGGTGTGCCGGAAGCGGCATCGGCCAGCAGCAGGTGCAGGTGACGGGTGTCGGCATCGGAAAAATGCATCAGCAAGGCATCCCGGCGAGGGCAGATTGGCTATACATAGTGCGTGGCGCCGATCGGGGCGCCGGTGCAAGGGCGAAAGAACGATGAAACATATCACGATCAAGGCTAGGCTTTTGCTGCTCGGCGTGATTGCCATGCTGATCATGCTGGTAGTCGGGCTGGTGGGCTATGTCAGCAGTCATAACCTGGTGGCGGCGATCGCCCGGTCGGAGAGGATCGTCACGGTGCTGCGCAATCAGACCGAGGCGGACATGATGCATGACGCCATCCGCTCCGATGTGCTCAATATGTACCGCCTGGCCAGCCAGGCGAGCCCCTCGGCCGAGGAACTGAAAGGCGTGCGCGACGATCTGGCCGAGCATCTCGGCAATTTCCGGCGCTTGATGGGTGAGAACGACAAGGCAGATCTGCCGCCACCGCAGCGCGCCGCGCTGGAGGCGCTCAAGCCGGATCTTCAGGCCTATGAGGCCCAGGCGCAGGTGGCGCTCGACAAGTTTGCGGCGCATGCGGCGGACGCCGACGCGGCCTATCAGTCCTTTGCTGCGAGCTTTGCCAAGCTCGAGGGCAGCATGGAGAAGTTCAGCGAGCTGATCGAGGCGGACTCCAAGCGTAACAATGAGGACGAGGCGGCGACGACCCGGCAGGTGCAGTACACCATCATCGGCGTCATCGTCGTGGGGGCGATCCTGCTGTTTGCGGCGGTATGGTGGATTGCGGGCGGCATCGCCGGGGCGTTGGCGCACATCCGCAATTTCCTGCAACGCATCGAGGGCGACCTCACGCGGCGGTTGCCGGATTTCGGCCGGAACGAGATCGGTGATACCGCCCGGTCGGTGAATCGTCTGATTGAGGAGCAGGCCCATACCATCCAGTTGATCCAGCGGGCCGTCGGCAGCGTCGACGGGATCTCCGGCGAGCTGAAGGGACGGGCTGGCGATACCCGCCTGTTAGCCGACCAGGCGAGCGAGCGCGCCGCCCGTATCGGTGCGGCGGCAGAAGAATTGTCAGTGGCGGTCCAGGACGTGACCCGCAATGTGCAGCTCACGGCAGATCGTGCGAACGAGGCTGCTGAAACGGCGCGCCAGGCGCAACTGACCATGGGTCGTTCGCAAGCGGCCAGCGAACGGCTGACGCTGGCCAGCCAGCAGTCATCCTCCATGATCGAGCAGTTGGGTGAGGCGGCGGCGCAGATCGATTCGGTCGCCGCCGTAATCAAGGAGATTGCCGAGCAGACCAATCTGCTGGCGCTCAATGCCGCCATCGAGGCGGCGCGGGCCGGCGAGCAGGGGCGGGGGTTCGCGGTGGTGGCCGATGAGGTCCGCAAGCTGGCCGAACGTACCTCGCTGTCGACCGCCGATATCGCCCGCATGACCCAGCAGATCAGCGGTGCCACCCGTTCTGCTGCCGAAGCGGTGCGGCAACTGAGTGCCGGTGTCAGTGAAGGGGTGGCCGATGTCAGTAGCGCGATGGCAGGGCAGGATGCCATCGTCCGCGGTACGGGAGAGATGCGGGAGCTGGCTGCCGAGATTGCCGATACAACCCGGGGGCAGGCGGCTGCGGCGGAGGAGACGGCCATCGGCATGGCCGAGATCGGCGAGCGTATCGAATCAGCGGCGCGAGCCATCCGCGACATCGACAGCGGGGCCGAGCAGTTACGTACGGTGGTGCGCGAACTGCAGCAGCATGTGTCTCACTTCAAGGTGGTGGCGAGCTAGTGGTAAGACCTAGGCGGCGTCGGGCAGCAAGCGCCAGGCGCCATCCTGCAGGCCTTCTATGGGCCGGAAGCGGGTCTTGTAGGCCATCTTGCGGCATTCGCTGATCCAGTAGCCCAGGTAGACGTAGGGCAGACCCATGCGTTTGGCCATCTCGACTTGCCACAGTATGTTGTAGGTGCCATAGCTCGCCTGGGTGTCTTCCGGTTCGAAAAAGGTGTAGACCGAGGACAGGCCGTCGTCGAGCCGGTCCACCAGGCTGACCATCTTGAGCTGGCCGTCGAGCTTGAATTCGGCCAGAAAGCTGTCAACCTGGCTTTTCAGGATGAAATTCTCGTACTGTTCCCGATTGTCCTCGTCCATGCCGCCGCCGCTATGCCGGCTCTGCTGGTAGCGATGATAGAGTTGGTAGTGCTCGTCACGGTAATCCAGCGGCAGGATGGCGACCTCAAGGCCCGTCAGGCGCTTGAAGATGCGTCGCTGGGTACGGTCTGCCTGGAATTCGGCCACGCGCAGCCGTACCGGCACGCAGGCGCGGCACTGGTCGCACCAGGGGCGGTAGGTAAACAGGCCGCTGCGCCGGAAGCCATTGCGCACCAGCTGGCTGTAGATATTGGCGTCGATCAGCTCGGCCGGAATGGCGACCTGCGAACGGGCCATGCGGTCGTCCAGATAGCTGCACGGGTAAGGTGCGGTGGCATAGAACTGCAGGCGAATCAGGCGGCTGTCGCTGGGGTGGCTCACGTTGGAACCTCCGGTTTGTTCAATCGCTGGTCGGGGCGCATTCGGCAGCTTGTCTGGAAGCTTCCTTCAGCGCTCGACAGGCATAGCTTGCCGGTAACGCCAGGCACCGGCAATACCTGGTTCAAGTATCAACTGGCGCATGCTGTGCACGAAAGCATCCCGGCTGATTTCGCGTCCGCCGAAGCGGCTCAGGTGCGCGGTGCGCATCTGACAGTCGATCAGGCCGAAGCCGGCTTCATGTAGCCAGCGCACCAGATGGACAAAGGCAAGCTTCGAGGCATCCGGACGATGGGCATACATGGATTCACCGTAGAACATCTTGCCGATGGCTACACCATAGAGTCCACCGACCAGTTCGCCGTCCATCCAGCATTCCGCCGAATGGGCCCAGCCTAGCGCATGCAGGTGGCAGTAGGCATCGACGACCTCGGGCACGATCCAGGTACCGTCCTGGCCCGGACGGGGGCTGGCCGAACAGGCCTCGATCACCTGGCGGAAGGCGCTGTCGAAGCGGATCTCATAGGGTTTGTGGCGCAAGGTCTTGGCGAGTGAGCGTGGCACGTGCAACTCGGCAGGCACCAGGATCATGCGCGGGTCCGGACTCCACCAGAGTATCGGGTCGCCCGGCGAGAACCAGGGAAAGATGCCCTGCTGATAGGCCAGCAGCAGCCGCTTGGGGCTGAGATCCCCACCGGCCGCCAGCAGGCCGTTCGGTTCCTGCAAGGCGGTTTCCAGTGGTGGGAAGGCGAGGGCTTGGCCTAGCCAGGGGATCATTTGCTTTTCAGTTTGCCCGCCAGTCGGGTCTGGCAGTCCGCGCAGACGCCATACAGGTACATAGCATGGTCCTGGATCAGGAAGTTGTGCTTTTCGGCGATCGCATCCTGGCGCTTCTCGATTTCGGCGTCATAGAACTCTTCCACCTTGCCGCATTTCACGCAGACCAGATGGTCATGGTGGCCGCCCTGGTTCAGTTCGAACACCGCTTTGCCGGATTCAAAATGATGCCTTACCAGCAGGCCGGCCTGCTCGAACTGGGTCAGCACCCGATAGACGGTGGCAAGGCCCACGTCGTCCTGTTCGTCAAGCAGCAGCCGGTACACCTCTTCGGCGCTCATGTGGCGCTGCTCGCTGGTTTCGAACAGGTTGAGGATCTTCAGACGAGGGCCGGTGGCTTTCAGGCCTGCATCCTTGAGGTCGCTTGCTTTGCTCATCATCGCGTCCAGAATGGTATGAATAAGGGTATTGATAGGAAGTGTAGCTGCTGTTGCACAGTCCTGGCTGCCCAAGTGGCGACCGCCTGGGCGCTGGGTTTGCGGGCGGCCTGCGGGCCAGGGCCGCTGGCGGAGGCGTATATCCGGCCCGAATCCATGCCGCGACAAGACCCATGGCAACAGAACCTAGGTATGATACGGCACTTCCGCGCCTTGCCGCAGTCTCCAACGCTCCTACCTTTTTTCAAGTACTCCATGCGTACACTGCTGATTGCCCTGATGCTCGCCGGTTTGTCTGCCTGCAGCTACCTCACTCCCTACAAGCTGGACATGCCGCAAGGCAACGCCGTGACCGCGGACCAGGTGGCCAAGCTCAAGCTCGGCATGACCCGGGCCCAGGTGCGCTTCGTGCTCGGTTCGCCCCTTCTGGTCGATGCCTTTCATCCCAACCGTTGGGACTACATCTATTACGACAGCCGTGGCGGCAAGTTGCAGAACAACAAGCGCTATAACGTGCTGTTCGACGGCGACCGCGTGATCAGCATGGGTGGCGAAACACTGGAAGCCCGTGCCAGCGTCGCCGAGAAGGCGCCGGAAGATCCGCGTGCTGCTGCCAAGGCTGCGCAGGCGGCGCAGAAGGAAGCCGGTCAATGAGTGCGGTCCTGCGCGTTGCCATCGCCGGGGCATCCGGCCGCATGGGCAAGGTGCTGATCGAGGCGGTGCTGGCGGCGCCGGACTGTGCGCTGACCGTGGCACTGGGCCGTGCCGGTTCGGCCGGGTTGGGTCTGGATGCCGGCTTGCCGCTGGGCAAGCAGACAGGTGTCCTGATCCGTAGTGATGTCGAAGCGGCATTGCAGGATGCCGACGTGCTGATCGACTTCACCCGTCCGGAGGGCACGCTGGAGCATCTGGCCATCTGCCGGCGACAGGGCGTCAACCTGATCGTCGGGACGACCGGTTTCGACGATGCCGGTAAGGCGGCGCTGAAGGCCGCGGCTGCCGATATCGGTATCGTGTTCGCGCCGAACATGAGCGTGGGGGTGAACCTGACCTTCAAGCTGCTGGAAATCGCCGCCAAGGTGCTAAACGAGGGTTACGACATCGAGATCGTCGAGGCGCACCACCGCCACAAGGTGGATGCCCCGTCCGGTACGGCACTGGGCATGGGTGAAGCGGTTGCCCGTGCACTGGGCCGCGACCTCAAGGAATGCGCGGTCTATGGCCGCGAAGGGGTGACCGGGGCGCGTGATCCCTCCACCATCGGTTTTGCGACCGTGCGTGGCGGCGACGTAGTGGGTGACCATACCGTCATGTTCATGGCCGATGGCGAACGGGTCGAGATCAGCCACAAGGCCAGCTCGCGCGCCACCTTTGCGCAGGGTGCCGTCCGTGCTGCCGGCTGGCTGCGTGGCAAGCCGGTAGGGCTGTACGACATGCAGGACGTGCTGAATCTCAAGTAGCAGGTGTTGCGTTTCGTCCGCCGCTGTCGATGAACGGGAAGCCAGGTGCTTCCCTTTTTGCTAGGCTGCTCGCAGAGTCCAACGACGGAGCCTTGAGCATGAGTTTCCATACCACCGATATCAGTGATCATCACGGCGAACGGGTACAGGTCGCCGATCCTATCTTCCAGCCTTATGGCGGACGGCTGCAATTTGCCGGACCCATCGCCACGCTGAAGGTGTTCGAGGACAACAGCCTGGTCCGCTCCGCGCTGGAAACGCCAGGCCATGGCCGGGTGCTGGTGATCGATGGCGGCGGCAGTCTGCGTTGTGCGCTGGTTGGCGGTCAGTTGGGTGAGCTGGCGGTGCAGAACGGCTGGTCGGGCATCGTGGTGTGGGGGTGCGTGCGCGATACGGCCGAGCTCAATGCCCAGGATGTCGGTATCCGCGCACTGGCGGCCCACCCCCGCAAGAGCATCAAGCGCGGTGAGGGCTGCCGCGACCTGGTCCTGCATTTTGCCGGGGTGAGCTTTACCCCTGGCCATTGGCTCTATGCCGATGAGGATGGTCTGGTGATCGCCTGCGAGCCGGTGGAGTAGACGCCAAAGAAAAAAGGAGCCGAGGGCTCCTTTTTTACGGTCTTTGTGTCGATGTCGTATCGACCTGACCGGCCTACTGGCTGACGCCCTTGGTCACATTCTCCTCGACGATGCGCCAGCCAGCATCGAGCTTGCGTAGCTCCAGGGTCTTTTCCACTTCATCGTTGTAGGTGGCGGAGCTGTAGCGCTGCGTCAGTTGCAGGCGTGCCTGCTTGCCGTCGAGCCGGGCGACTTCCAGCATGGGCAGGCTGACGCTGACCTCGCCGCTCTTCTCCAGCCGCTGCTTGCGCTGGCTTTCCCATTGGGCACGGCTCTGGCCATTGGCAGGCTTGAAGTCCGGTGCATACAGGGCCAGGTAGGCCTGCACGTCCTTCGCACTCCAGCTTGCAGCCCAGCGCTTGGCCAGGTCGAGTACGGCAGCCTTGTCACTGTTTTCCACCGGTGCCTGGACTGACGGCACGATGATGGTCTTGGGCAGGTTCTGCTTGTCGAGCACGGCCGGCGGCGGCAGTTCGGTGCTGCAGGTCAGTTGGCCGTCCTTGGCATCCAGGCCGCCGCTGTCGTCGCTGATCGGGTCGACCACCGGGCGCAGTTGCAGCGCGGGCAGTAGGCGGCTGGAGTAGGATAGGACGCGCACCTTGGCGAAGTTCAGGTCTTCTTCGGCATTGGTCAGGGCACGGCGGGCCTCGAACAGTTCGTTCTCGGTATCCAGAAGGTCCAGCAGCGAGCGCTGGCCGATATCGAACTGCTGGCGATAGGCGTCGCGCGCCTTGGCGGTGGAGAGTTCGTGCTGGCTTTGCAGGCGGATCTGTTCTTGAATGCGGCTGAGGTCGTTCCAGGCGATCTGGGCCAGTTGGCGGATATCGCGGCAGGCTTTGTCACGCAGGTCGTAGGCGCCATTGAGCTGCTCGGCGTACTGGCGGATGCGCGCGCTGTCGGCCCCGCCGTTGAACAGGTTGTAGTTCAGTACCAGCATCACGCTGCTATCCTTGTACTCGCCGCTCAGGCCATTGCGATTCTTCTCGTAGCTCTGGGCTGCGCGTAGTTCCAGCGTGGGCCAGCGGCTGGACTTGCGTAGCTCGGCGTCGGCCCGGCTGGCCCGGATGGTGGCGATCGCGGAGCGGAAGCCCGGATTGCGGGCGATCGTATCGGCCAGGAAGCCCTCGCGCTGCGGCAGGGACGTATCCAGATTGGGCAGGGCGGCCAGTTGGCCTGCGGGGTAGTCGCCGACCATGCGCTGGAAGCGGGCGGAAACATCCTGCAGGTTGCTTTGCTCGGTCAACCAGTTGGATTCCGCCAGTGCCATGCGGCCGGCGGCTTGTTCCAGGTCGACGCGGCGGCCGACACCCGCCTTGACCTTGTCGGTCAGCTGGGCGTGGATCTCGACATGCTTGGCGTAGTTCTGGCGGGCCAGGTCGGACAGTTCTCGGTAGCGCAGGACGTCGATATAGGCGCGGGCAGCTTCCAGGGCGGTGTCATCGGTGGTGGCCAGCAGGTCGTAATAGCGGGCCTGGCGAGCATGGCTCAGCCGGCGTACATCGTTCTGAGTGGCGAAGCCGTCGAACAGGGTCTGGCGCAACTGCAGTGTGGTGGCGGTATCGGTATAGCTTTGACGCGGCAGGATGGGGGATTCGCTGCGCATGCGGCCGGTATTGGCCTGCAGGTCCAGCTTGGGGAGCCAGCCTGCCTTGGCGGCCTGCTGTTCATGACCGGCTGCGTTCAGGGAGTGGTAACGCAGCAGTACGTCCGGGTTTTGCATGATGGCCTGTTCAATGGCCGCTTTCAGCGTCGTGGGTTGTTCACCCGCCACGGCTGGCAAGAGGCAAGCCACACTGGCCAGCAAGGCAAACCCGTAATTCGTCTTCATCTGCGTCGGTCTTTCCTGTAAGGTATTTTCGGGTACTCGTCGGCCAGAGCCGACAATGCGACAGCATGACTATCTGCCGCTCCGCTGAATATGCTTATTGTATCGGCTGAATAAAATATAAAACACATATAAATCAACGACTTTTGATTAGTTAAGGCTAATTAACCTGTGGATAAGCAGCAGCGGCGATTGATAGCTCGATGCCATTGAATCAGCGCATTCAATACAAATATCCCAGCATGACAAAGATTTGGCTCCGCCTGATGCGGTGGTGCCTTGGCAGTATAGTAATAGTTTTCTCAATGACATTGGCATTCGGCTTGCCGAATTTCGATATCCTGTTCAAGTCATTTTCACAGCGTTGGGGCGCCACGCCGGCCCCGAGATTCCAGGCCTGGCGCGACCTGATGCGCGATGGTGCTGGTGGTAGCGAGCTGGAACGGCTCAAGACCGTCAATGATTTCTTCAATCGGCAGATTGCTTTTGGTGATGATCCGGCTATATGGGGGCAGGTGGATTATTGGGCAACGCCACTTGAAACATTGGGGCGTGGCGCTGGCGATTGCGAGGACTTTGTTATTGCCAAGTATTTCACGCTCAGCTACCTCGGTGTCCCCATCGACAAATTACGCCTGACCTACGTCAAGGCAAAGATAGGTGGCGCTTCGAGCTCCATCAGTCAGGCCCATATGGTACTGACCTATTACGCCCAGGCCGATGCCGAACCATTGGTTCTGGATAATCTGATCGGTGATATCCGACCTGCTTCCCGCCGGCCCGATCTGACGCCGGTATTCAGTTTCAATAGCAATGGCGTGTGGGTCGGGGGGGGCAAGCAGGCCAGCTCACCGGTAGAGCGGCTGTCACGCTGGACTGAATTGCTGGCGCGTATGCATAGCGAGGGTTTTGAACAATGAAGTGCATGTTTTATCGAATCATCGGGAAGGAATAACCATGTCCTTGCTTCGACAGCTTTGGCTGATTGTCCTGCTCTCCACGGCCCTCGCCTTTATTGGGGGGTTTGCCGTCAACCTGGTCACCGCGCGGCAATATCTGGAGCAGCAACTGCTGACGCAGAGTGCCGACAATGCCGCCTCGCTGGCCCTGTCCATGTCACAGCAGAGCAAGGACCCAGCCATGGTGGAGCTGATGGTCAGCGCCTTGTTCGATTCCGGTCACTTCCGCTTGATCCGCTATGAGGATGTCCATGGCAAGACAGTCATCGAACGGCGCAACGATGCCGCGGCGGATCGGGTGCCGGGCTGGTTTCCTCGGCTGGTACCCCTGGAGGTCAAGCCTGGTGTGGCCCAGGTTTCCAGCGGCTGGAGCCAGGCGGGGCGCGTCGTGGTCGTGGCGCATGAGCGCTTTGCCTATCAATCCTTGTGGAATGGTGCACTGACCTTTTTGCTGGTGATGAGCCTGACCGGCCTGGTATCCGGCCTGGCCGTCACGGTGCTGATACGCTGGGTACGCAAGCCGCTGCGAGAGCTGGTGGAGCAGGCGGCGGCGATCGGCGAGCGTAACTTCATCACCATGCGTGAACCCGATGTGATCGAGTTGCGCCTGGTAGTGCGGACCATGAATGCCATGGTGGACAGGGTGCGGGCGATGTTTGCCGAGCAGGCCGACCGTATCGACGAGTTGCGTACGCAGGCCAATCGCGATGCGCTGACGCGCCTGCCCAACCGCGACCATTTCCTGGGTCGTCTGCGGCAGACCTTGAGCGAGGAGGAGGCGGCGGTCCACGGCGCCTTGCTGTTGCTGCGCCTGCATGATCTGGCCGGGTTCAACCGCCTGCATGGTCGTGCTGCCGCGGACCAGTATCTGCAAGCTGTCGCGTCGTCCTTAGGCAAGCTGCTGGAACCACAGCCCGATGCCCTGCTTGCCCGCCTGAACGGGGCGGACTTTGCCATCCTGCTACCGGGGGTGGGACGTACCGAGGCGGAAGCGTTCGGCCGGAGCGCCTTGCAAGTGCTGGCCGAGCTGGCAGGTATGGGGGATGGTGCTGGCGAGGCCCAGGGTGGCATTGCCTTTTTTGTGCGCGAGGATAGTGAAAGCCGCTTGCTGGCCATGGCCGACCAGGCGCTGGCGCAGGCGGAGGCCGAAGGCAAGCAGGCGCTGGTATTGGCAGGATCGGAAGCCGGCATGGCCGATAACGCGGCCGAATGGCGCGGCCTGCTGGAGCAGGCGATGGCGAAAAAGCAGTTCACGCTGGCCAGTTTCCCGGTGCTGGATCGCGACGGTGCAATCCTGCATCACGAGGTCTTGCTGCGGCTACAGGCGGCCGATGGCGGCCTGCTGACCGCAGGGCAGTTCATGCCCATGGCGGCCCGGCTGGGCTTGCTGTCGCAACTGGATCTGATCGCCATCGAGCTGGCCTGCCAGCGACTGCAGGGCAGCGATGAGCAGTTGGCGGTCAATCTGGCGCCGATCTCGATTGCCGATCCGGCTTTCTTCAGTGCGCTGTCCGACCTGCTGACGCGGCAGGGGGCGGTGAGCAAGCGGCTCTGGCTGGAGGTGAACGAGCTGGGGCTGGGTGGCCAGTACGAGCGGCTGGAAGCCTTGGCCGCGCTGGTGCGCAGTCATGGTGGCAAGCTCGGGATCGAGCACTTCGGTCGCCAGTTTGGCCGCATCCCAGCCCTGTATGACCTGCGGCTGGACTACCTCAAGATCGACGGTAGCTTTATCCGCAATATCGACCAGCAGGCGGGTAACCAACAACTGCTGAAGGCCATTGTCGGCGTCTCGGGCGGTGCCGGCCTGGTGGTCCTTGCCGAGGCGGTGCATACCGAGGCGGAGTGGCAGTCTCTACGACAACTGGGCATCCACGGCATGACCGGTCCCTACGCCACCCTGCAGGCCAGGAACGCGCACTAACCGTCGATATATCGCGAATGGATGTGAAAAGTCCCCGCTGATTACCCTGTGTTCCGGGTAACCAGCGGGGACTTTTTCGTTCCTGCTGGGCGATACCTGCTCAGTGGTGGTTCAAATCACTTTTCTTCATGAGTTCGGCGATCAGGGCGGCGTGGCTGGCGGCATCGGCATCCTGCAGCGGCGCATGCTCGATGCCCTGAGTATGCGCATTGACCTGCGGGTTGCCGTTGTCCTGCACCGCCTTGTCGGCGCCACTGGCCAGGCCGGCCTTGTCGGCCGTATCGGCCGGCAGATGGTGGCTCAGGTCACGGTCCGAGCCCTGGGCGCCTTGCAAGAGGTCACGCAGGTCCAGCTTGTCATCATGGCTGGCAGCCGGTGCTTCGCTACCCTTGGCAGGTACGGTGTTGGCGTGGCTGTCGCCAAGCGACCACTTGAAGGTGTCGCCGCCAAGGTTCAGTGCACTGCTGGTCGTTCCTGCGTGGGCCGGCGTGGCATGGGTGCCAGTGTCGTCCGTGCCGGCATGGGCGGGCGCTGCAGCGGTCAGTGCCGTCACCGCCAGCTTGCCACTTTCGACCGTAATCGGCTGAGCGGCCGCATGATCATGGGCGGCTGCTGCATCCGTCACGTTGTGTTCCTGGGCAACGGCCGGCGGCTTGGCCGCGTGCGCCTGGCTGTCATTGCTGCTGACGGCCGCGGCGTGGCTGGCATCGGTCGTGCTGGCTGTGCGGGCGAGCGTGCTGGCGTGGCTATCGCTGTCCACGCTGCTGACCGAGGCCACCATCATGGGTGTCGTGGCGGTGGCGCTGTTGACGGTCACCGTCAGTGTCGTACCGACACTGGCGGTCGAGCCATTGGCGGTCTCGGTGCTGGTGGTGAGCAGGCTCATATTGAGCGTGCCGGTGAAGCCGGTCGGTGCCTTGACCTGCAGGGTGGTGAGATCCCAGCCAGTGATGTTCACGGACTTGTTGGCGCTGGTCGCAGTGAAGGTGTGGCCGCTGCCATCCTTGAGCGAGAGACCGACAGCCAGGTCGTTGAGCGAGACCTTGAGCGTTTCCGAGCCATCGGTATCCGGTGTGGCGGGAACCAGCTTGGAAATTGCGATCCAGCTATTGGCGTTGCCCTGGTCATAGACCGCCGGATAGTAGCCACCGCCACCTACGGTGACGAAGCTGCCATGCTGGCCGCTGCCGGCGTCGATGGTCGTGATGCCGGTGTAGATGGGCAGGCTGCCCAGCGCAGCGGCGGTGCTGCCGTTGACCGAGACCTGGATGCTCAGCGCGCCGATGCCCGTACCGTTGTACTGGAAGGCTTCCAGCGTGAAGTAGCCGCTGGTGGTCGGCGTGTAGGTGTTGCTGGTGTAGTTGCCATAGCTATCCCAGCTATCGGATCTGACCACCGTACCGCCAATCTCAAGGCGGAAGGTATCGTCCCGGTAGCCGCTGAAGACATAGCTCTTGCCGGCTTCGAGATAGACCAGGCCGGTGACGCGGATACCGTCGTCGGTGCCTACCGCGTTGTGGTTGGCGTTGTCGTAGTTGACGCTGGTCACGACCGAGGTCGTCGTCGGCGTCAGTGCCTTCATGGCCGCTTCGAGTGTCGACACGTCCTTGGCAGTGTTGTTGTCGTAGTTGGGCATCTTGGTGAAGTAGTCCAGTGTCAGGCCGTTGCCTGCCGGCGGTGTAGTGATCCCGGTCGATGGCAGGCTGCCACCGGTCTTGCTAACCGTTGGCGTATCGGCCACCGGGCGGATATCGATCACCATGGTGGCGCTATTGCCGGTGTTCGGGCCGTCGGTCGCGGTGAAGCTGAAGCGGGCGTAGTCCTGCTTCTGGTCGCCGGTGCCCGTCGTGCTGTAGCTGTCTATGCCGGACTCGTTGGCGTCGGGCATGAAGCGCAGCTTGCCGCTGCTGATGTCGGTCTGAGTGAAGGTCTGGTTCAGCGCAACGCTGGTCCAGGTTCCGTTGTTGTTGTACTGCAGGACACCGTCGGCCGGCAGGCTGCTGATCTTGATCGACAGACCGGTATTGCCGTTGGCGTCGGTGGTGCCGAAGTTAGTCCAACTAAAGACGTAGGCGGTGTCTTCAGTTCCGGTGATGGCGACCGGCGCCGAGACCGGCGCGGCGTCGTTCACGGCATAGCTACCGGTGGTCGAGGCGCTGGCAGGATTGCCAGCGGTATCGGCGGTGCTGACCGAGGCGGTGAGGTTGTGGGACGAGTTGGCGACCAGATCACTGCCGGCAACGTTGATGCTGAAGGTATTGCCGGCCAGCACCGTGCCCGTGTAGCTCTTGCTGCCGACCGTCAGGGTCACCGTATCGCCGGCATGTGCATCGCCACCGACCGTGCCGGTGATGGCCACAGTCGAGGCGGCTTCGCTGGCGTTGACGATATTGTCGGCGGTAACCGAGTTGAGCGTGATCGTGGCAGTCGCCGTGGTATCGACCGTGTGATTGTGAACGCTGGTGACGGTGCCGGTATTACCGGCGGCATCGCTGGCCACGACCTTGGCGTTGATCGACGTATCGGCGGTGAGATCGCTACCCTTGATCGAAACCGAGTAGCTGCCGTCGGCGGCAGCCGTTGTGCTGTAGCTGGCACCATTGACCGTCAGGGTGACGGCGTCGCCTGCCTTGAATTCGCCGGTTACCTTGCCGGTGACGATCACGTTGCCCCCGGCTTCCGCTGCATTGACGATGTTGTCGGCGGTGATGTTATTGACGGTGATCGCCGTGGTGGCGGCGCTCGGTGCCGTGGTGTCCACGGTATGGCTGTGGACCGAGGTGGCGCTGCCGGTATTGCCGGCGGCATCGGTCGCCAACACCTTGGCGTCGATGGTGGTATCCGCCACCAGGTCCGAGCCCTTGATCGAGACCGAGTAGCTGCCGTCGGCGGCGGCCGTGGTGTTGTAGTTGGCACCGTTGACTGTCAGGGTGACGGCGTCGCCAGCCTTGAATTCGCCGGTCACCTTGCCGGTGACGACTACATTGCCGGCGGCTTCGGCGGCGTTGACGATGTTGTCAGCGGTGATGTTGTTGACCGCGATGGCCGTGGTGGCGTTGGTCGGTGCGCTGGTGTCCACGCTATGGGCGTGAACCGATGTCGCGCTGCCGACGTTGCCAGCGGCATCGGTGGCCAGCACCTTGGCGTCGATGGTGGTATCGGCGGCGAGATCCGAGCCCTTGATCGAGACCGAGTAGCTGCCGTCGGCGGCGGCCGTGGTGTTGTAGTTGGCGCCATTGACGGTCAGGGTGACGGCATCGCCGGCCTTGAACTCGCCGGTCACCTTGCCGGAGACTGTGACATTGCCTGCCGCTTCCGCGGCATTGAGCACATTGTCGGCCGTGATGTTATCAACGGCGATGGTTGTGCTGGCATTGTTCGGCGCACTGGTGTCGACCGTGTGAGCGTGGACCGAGGTCGCGCTGCCGACGTTGCCGGCGGCATCGGTGGCCAGTACCTTGGCGTCGATGGTGGTGTCGGCTGCGAGATCCGAACCCTTGATCGAGACCGAGTAGCTGCCGTCGGCGGCGGCTGTGGCGCTGTAGTTGGCACCGTTGACCGTCAGGGTGACGGTATCACCGACCTTGAACTCGCCAGTGACCTTGCCGGTGACGGTGACATTGCCTGCCGCCTCGGCGGCATTGAGCACGTTGTCGGCCGTGATGTTGTCGACGGCGATGGCGGTGCTGGCATTGCTTGGGGCAGTCACGTCCACGCCATGGGTATGGACCGAGGTGGCGCTGCCGACGTTGCCGGCGACATCGGTGGCCAGGACCTTGGCGTCGATGGTGGTATCGGCTGCGAGGTCCGCCCCCTTGATGGAGACGCTGTAGCTGCCGTCGGCGGCGGCCGTGGTGCTGTAGTTGGCACCGTTGACGGTCAGGGTGACGGTATCGCCAGCCTTGAACTCGCCGGTGACCTTGCCGGTGACGATGACATTGCCGGCGGCTTCTGCGGCATTGAGTACGTTGTCGGCCGTAATGCTGTTGACGCCGATGCTGGTCGTGCCGCTGTTCGGCGCACTGGTATCCACGCCGTGGCTATGCACGGTGCTGATGGTGCCGGTGTTGCCGGCCGCATCGTGGGCGACCGCCTTGGCGTCGATGGTGGTGTCGACGGCCAGATCGCTACCCGCGACGATAGCCGAATAGCTGCCATCGGCGGCCACAGTGGTGGTGTAGTCGTGACCGTTGACGGTCAGGGTGACAGCGTCGCCGGCCTTGAATTCCCCGCTCACCTTGCCGGTCACGGTGACATTGCCACTCGCTTCTGCGGCGTTGACGATGTTGTCGGCGGTGATGTTGTCGACCGCGATGCTGGTCGTCGCACCGTTCGGCGCCGTGGTATCGACACTGTGGGTGTGGACGGTGCTGATGGTGCCGACATTGCCGGCCGCATCGTGGGCGACCACCTTGGCGTCGATCGTGGTGTCGGCAGCCAGATCACTACCGGTGATCGAGGTCGAATAGCTGCCATCGGCTGCAACGGTGGTGCTGTAGTCGTGGCCGTTGACGGTCAGGGTGACGGCATCGCCCGCCTTGAATTCCCCGGTCACCTTGCCGGTGACCGTGACATTGCCGGCCGCTTCTGCGGCGTTAAGGACATTGTCGGCGGTGATGTTGTCGACCGTGATACCGGTCGTGGCACCACTCGGTGCGGTGACATCGACGGCATGGGTATGGACGGTGCTGATGGTGCCGACGTTACCGACGGCATCATGGGCGACGACCTTGGCGTCGATGGTGGTATCGGCGGCCAGATCGCTGCCGGTGATCGAGGTCGAGTAGGAGCCGTCGGCCGCAACCGTGGTGCTGTAGTCGTGACCATTGACGGTCAGGGTGACGGCATCGCCCGCCTTGAATTCGCCGGTCACCTTACCGGTCACCGTCACATTGCCGGCGGCCTCGGTGGTATTGAGGATGTTATCGGCGGTGACATTGTCGACCGTGATGCCGGTCGTCACACCGCTCGGTGCCGTGGTATCGACACCATGGGTATGGACGGTGCTGATCGTGCCGGCATTGCCGGCCGCATCGTGGGCAAGCACCTTGGCGTCGACGGTGGTATCGGCGGCCAGGTCGCTACCGGCGACCGAGGTCGAGTAGCTGCCGTCCGCCGCGACCACCGTGCCGTAGTCGTGGCCATTGACGGTCAGGGTGACGGCATCGCCAGCCTTGAACTCACCGGTGACCTTGCCGGTCACGGTGATGTTGCCGCCAGCTTCGGCAGCGTTGACGATGTTGTCGGTGGTAATGCTGTCGACGGCGATGCTGGTGCCAGGATTACTCGGCGCCACGATATCCACGGCATGAGTGTGGACGGTACTGATGGTGCCGGCGTTGCCCGCAGCGTCGTGCGCGACCACCTTGGCGTCGATGGTGGTGTCGGCGGCCAGATCGCTACCGGCAACCGAGGTCGAGTAGGAGCCGTCTGCCGCGACCGTGGCGTTGTAGTCATGGCCATTGACGGTCAGGGTGACGGCATCGCCCACCTTGAACTCACCGGTGACCTTGCCGGTCACGGTGATGTTGCCGGCGGCTTCGGCGGCATTGAGGATGTTGTCGGTGGTGATGTTGTCGACCGTGATGCCGGTCGTGGCACCGCTCGGGGCCGTGACGTCGACGGCATGGGTATGTACGGTGCTGACGGTACCGGCGTTGCCGGCTGCATCATGGGCGACGACCTTGGCGTCAATGGTCGTATCCGCCGCCAGGTCGCTACCGGTGACCGAGGTCGAGTAGCTGCCGTCGGCGGCCACGGTGGTGCTGTAGTCGTGGCCATTGACGGTCAGGGTGACGGCGTCGCCGGCCTTGAATTCACCGGTGACCTTGCCGGTCACCGTGACGTTGCCACTGGCCTCGGTGGCATTGAGGATGTTGTCGGTCGTGATGTTATCGACCGTGATGCTGGTGGTAGCCGTGCTCGGTGCCGTCACGTCGACCGCGTGAGTGTGGACGGTGCTGACGGTACCGGTGTTGCCGGCGGCATCGTGCGCGACCACCTTGGCATCGATGGTGGTATCGGCCGCGAGGTCCGCACCCGTAATGCTGGTCGAGTAGCTGCCATCAGCGGCGACCGTGGTGGCGTAGTCGTGGCCGTTGACGGTCAGGGTGACGGCATCGCCGGCCTTGAATTCGCCGGTGACCTTGCCGGTGACCGTGACATTGCCGGCCGCTTCTGCGGCGTTAAGGACGTTGTCGGCGGTGATGTTGTCGACGGTAATGCTGGTCGTGGCACCGTTTGGTGCCGTGATGTCCACCCCATGGGTATGGACGGTGCTGATCGTGCCGGCATTGCCGGCCGTATCGTGCGCAATGACCTTGGCGTCGATGGTGGTATCGGCCACGAGATCGCTACCTGCGATCGAGGTCGAGTAGCTGCCATCGGCCGCCACGGTGGTGCTGTAGTCATGGCCGTTGACGGTCAGGGTGACGGCGTCGCCGGCCTTGAACTCGCCGCTCACCTTGCCGGTGACGGTGACATTGCCACCGGCCTCGGCCGCATTGACGACGTTATCGGTCGTGATGCTGTCGACAGCGATGCTGGTACCCGGATTGGCCGGTGCCAGCACATCGACTGCATGGGTGTGGACGGTGCTGACGGTGCCGGCATTGCCAGCAGCGTCGTGCGCGACGATCTTGGCGTCGATCGTCGTATCTGCTGCCAGGTCACTACCGGTGACCGAGGTCGAGTAGCTGCCATCGGCCGCAACCGTAGTGGTGTAGTCGTGGCCATTGACGGTCAGGGTGACAGCGTCGCCCGCCTTGAACTCGCCGGTGACCTTGCCGGTGACGGTGATGTTACCGGCTGCTTCGGCGGCGTTGACGATGTTGTCGGTGGTAATGCTGTCGACACTGATCGCAGTGGTCGCGTTGCTTGGGGCTGTCGTATCGACGGCATGGGTATGCACGGTGCTGACGGTACCGGCATTGCCGGCGGCGTCGTGCGCAACCACCTTGGCATCGATGGTGGTGTCTGCCGCGAGGTCCGCACCCGCAATGCTGGTCGAGTAGGAGCCATCGGCGGCGACCGTGGTGGCGTAGTCGCGACCATTGACGGTCAGGGTGACGGCATCGCCGGCCTTGAACTCGCCGGTGACCTTACCGGTAACCGTCACGTTGCCGGCGGCTTCTGCAGCGTTGACGATGTTGTCGGCGGTGATGCTGTCGACACCGATCGCGGTGGTCGCATTGCTTGGCGCTGCCGTGTCGACGGTGTGGGTATGCAAGGTGCTGACGGTACCGGCATTGCCGGCGGCGTCATGCGCAATGACCTTGGCGTCGATGGTCGTATCGGCGGCGAGGTCCGCACCGGTAATACTGGTCGAGTACGAACCATCGGCGGCAACGGCACTGCTGTAGTCGTGGCCATTGACGGTCAGGGTGACGACATCGCCGGCCTTGAATTCGCCCGTTACCTTGCCGGTGACCGTGACGTTGCCACTGGCTTCTGCGGCGTTGAGGATGTTGTCGGCGGTGACATTGTCGACCGTGATCGCCGTGGTGGCGTTGTTCGGTGCCAGCACGTCGACAGCGTGGGTGTGAACGATGCTGATCGTGCCGGCATTGCCGACAGCGTCATGGGCAACCACCTTGGCGTCGATCGTGGTGTCGGCGGCCAGGTCGCTACCCGTGATGGAAGTCGAGTAGCTGCCATCGGCGGCAACCGTGGTGTTGTAGTCGTGGCCGTTGACGGTCAGGGTGACGGCATCACCGGCCTTGAATTCACCGGTGACCTTGCCGGTGACGGTGATGTTGCCCCCGGCTTCGGCCGCATTGACGATGTTGTCGGCGGTGATGTTGTCCACGGTGAGGGTCGTGGTCGGGCTGGCCGGCGCTGCGGTATCGACGGCGTGGGTATGGCTGCCGGTAACGGTGCCAACGTTGCCGGCGGCGTCGTGCGCCAATACCTTGGCGTCGATCGTGGTGTCGGCGGCGAGATCGCTGCCGGCGACCACGGTGGAGTAGGTGCCATCGGCGGCGACGGTGGTGCTGTAGTCGTGACCGTTGACGGTCAGGGTGACGGCATCGCCAGCCTTGAGCTCACCGGTGACCTTGCCGGTGACGGTGACGTTGCCGCCGGCTTCGGCGGCGTTGACGACGTTGTCGGCGGTGATGCCATCTACCGTGATGGTGGTGGTTGTATTGCTCGGCGGGGTGACGTCAACGCCATAGCCTTCGCTATCGGTCGCGGTGGTCGAGTTGCCACTGGCCGAGGTCGTGGTGACCGAGGCACTGATGCTGTGACCGGCATCGGCCGACAGGTCGCTGCCGGCGACGTTGATGCTGAAGGTGTTACCGGCCTGGACGGTGCCGGTATAGCTGTGGCCGTTGACGCTCAGGGTCACGGTATCGCCAACCTTCACGTCGCCACCGACGGTGCCGGTGATGGCAATGTTCTGACCGGCTTCGGTGCTGTTGATCACGTCATCGGCGGTGATGTTGGCGTCGAGCGTGATGGTGGCGATAGGGGCGGCGGTATCGACGGTGTGGGTGTGGCTGCCGGTGACGGTGCCGACGTTGCCGGCAGCGTCATGGGCCAGGATCTTGGCATCGATGGTCGTATCGGCTGCCAAGTCTGCGCCTGCAATGCTGGTCGTATAGGAGCCATCGGCAGCGACGGTGGTGCTGTAGTCATGACCGTTGACGGTCAGGGTGACGGCATCGCCGGCCTTGAACTCGCCGGTGACCTTGCCGGTGACCGTGACGTTGCCTGCGGCTTCGGCGGCGTTGACGACGTTGTCGGCCGTGATGCTGTTGACGGTGATCGTCGTGCCGGCGTTGTTCGGTGCCATGACATCGACGCCATGGGTATGGACGGTGCTGATCGTGCCGGCATTGCCAGCCGTATCGTGCGCGATGACCTTGGCGTCGATGGTGGTGTCGGCGGCGAGATCGCTACCCGTGATCGAGGTCGAGTAGCTGCCATCGGCGGCAACCGTGGTGCTGTAGTCATGACCGTTGACGGTCAGGGTAACGGCGTCGCCGGCCTTGAACTCGCCGGTCACCTTGCCGGTGACTGTCACGTTGCCGGCAGCTTCGGCGGCGTTGACGATATTGTCGGCCGTGATGCTGTCCACCGTGATGGCGGTACTGGCATTGTTCGGCGCCAGGGTATCGACAGCATGGGTATGGACAGTCGAGATTGTTCCGACATTCCCGGCGGCGTCATGCGCCAATACCTTGGCGTCGACCGTGGTGTCGGCGGCCAGGTCCGAACCGGCAACGCTGGTCAAATAAGAACCATCGGCCGCGACGGTGGTGCTGTAGTCATGGCCGTTGATGGTCAGCGTGACGGTATCGCCGATCTTGAACTCGCCGGTGACCGTGCCGCTGACGGTGATGTTGCCACCCGCCTCGGCCGCATTGACGATATTGTCGGCCGTGATGCTGTTTACCGTGATGCTGGTGGTCGCGCTGTCCGGGGCGGTCGTGTCGACCAGGTAGTTGCCGGTACTGGTCGCGGTTGCGGTATTGCCCGCCGCCGTGGTGGTGGTGACCGACGCGGTAATGCTATGGCTGCCATTGGCGACCAGATCGCTACCGGCGACATTGATGCTGAACACATTGCCGGCTTGCACCGTGCCGCTATAGGTCTGGCTACCCACCGTCAGGGTGACGGTATCGCCTACCTTCACGTCGCCGCTGACCGTACCGGTGATGGCGACGTTGGAGGCCGCTTCGGCGGCGTTGACGGTGTTGTCGCTGGTGACCACATCCAGGGCGATACGGGCGCTCGCCGTGGTATCGACCGTATGGTTATGGACCGCGTTGGCGCTGCCGACATTGCCGGCGGTGTCGTGGGCCAGCACCGTGGCATCGATGCTGGTGTCGGCCGCCAGGTCGGCCCCGGCGACGGCGACCGAGTAGCTGCCGTCGGCTGCCGCGGTCGTGTGGTAGTCGTGACCGTTGACCGACAGCGTGATTGCATCGCCAGCCTTGAATTCGCCGGTGACCTTGCCGGTCACCGTGATGTTGGCTGCGGATTCGGCGGCATTGACGATGTTGTCGGCGGTGATGTTGTCGACGCTGATGCTCGTCGTGGCATTGCTTGGCGCGATGACATCGACGGCGTGGGTATGCACGCTCGTGATCGTACCGACGTTACCGGCAGCATCGTGCGCCAGTACCTTGGCATCGACGGTGGTATCTGCCGCGAGGTCTGAACCAGCAACCACGGTCGAGTAGGAACCGTCGGCGGCGACGGTGGTGTTGTAGCCGTGGCCATTGACGGTCAGGGTCACGGTGTCGCCAGCCTTGAACTCGCCGGTGACCTTACCGGTGACGGTGATATTGCCGCCTGCTTCGGCCGCATTGACGATGTTGTCGGCGGTGATGCTGTCGACGTTGATGGCCGTCGTGGAGTTGTTGGGTGCCTCCACGTCAACCGCATGGTTGTGTACGGTCGTGGCGCTGCCGATATTGCCGGCGGCGTCGGTCGCTGCGACCTTGGCGTCGATACTCGTATCGAGCATCAGATCGAGCCCCTTGATCGAGGTCGTATAGCTGCCGTCGGCGGCGACGGTGGTGACATAGTCCTTGCCATTGACCGTCAGCGTGACCGTATCACCCGTCTTGAACTCACCGGTCACCTTGCCGGTCACGGTGACGTTACCGGCGGCCTCGGCCGCATTGAGGATATTGTCGGCGGTGATGTTGTCGACACTGATGCTGGTGGTGGCATTGTTTGGTGCAATCACATCCACGCCGTAGCTGCCGGTATCGCTGGCGCTTGCCGTGTTGCCTGCCGCCGTGGTGGTGCTGACCGCGGCGGTAATGCTGTGACCCGCGTTGGCGACCAGGTCGCTACCGGCGACGTTGATGCTGAAGGTGTTACCGGCGAGCACCGCGCCGCTGTAGGTCTGGCTGCCGACGGTCAGTGTGACGATGTCGCCTGCCTTGACGTCACCGCCCACGCTGCCGGTGATGGCGACCGTGGCGGCGGCTTCCGCTGCATTGACGATGTTGTCGGCCGTGACGGTGTTGAGGACGATGCTGGCGGCTGCGCCGGTATCGACGGCGTGGGTGTGGCTGCCGGTGACGTTGCCGACGTTGCCGGCGACATCGTGTGCCAGGACCTTGGCGTCGATGGTGGTGTCAGCAGCGAGGTCCGTACCCGTGATGCTGGTCGTATAGGAACCATCGGCGGCGACGGTGGTGCTGTAGTCGTGGCCGTTGACGGTCAGGGTGACGGTGTCGCCCGCCTTGAATTCGCCAGTGACCTTGCCGGTGACGGTGACATTGCCATTGGCTTCGGCCGCGTTGACGATGTTATCGGCTGTGATGTTGTTGACCGTGATGGTCGTCGTCGCATTGCTCGGCGCGATGACGTCGATACCATAGGTTTCGGTATCGGTGGCCGTCGTGCTGTTGCCATTGGCCGAGGTCGTGGTGACCGTAGCGCTGATGCTGTGACCGGCATCGGCCGCCAGATCACTACCGGCGACGATGATGCTGAAGGTGTTACCGGCCTGGACGGTGCCGGTATAGCTGTGGCCGTTGACGCTCAGGGTGACGGTGTCGCCGACCTTCACGTCACCACCGACGGTGCCGGTGACGGCAATGTTCTGACCCGCTTCGGTGCTGTTGATCACGTCATCGGCGGTGATGTTGGCGTCGAGCGTGATGGTGGCGATAGGCGCGGCGGTATCGACGGCATGGGTGTGGCTGCCGGTGACGGTGCCGACGTTGCCGGCGGCATCGTGCGCCAATACCTTGGCGTCGATGGTGGTGTCGGCGGCGAGATCGCTGCCGGCGACCACGGTGGAGTAGGTGCCATCGGCGGCGACGGTGGTGCTGTAGTCATGACCGTTGACGGTCAGGGTGACGGTGTCGCCAGCCTTGAACTCGCCGGTGACCTTACCGGTCACGTTGATGTTGCCAGCCGCTTCGGCGGCATTGACGAGGTTGTCAGCCGTGACGCTGTCGACCGTGATCGTTGTGGTGGCGTTGCTCGGTGCGACGGTATCTACCGAGTAGCCCTCGGTATCGGTTGCCGTTGCGGTATTGCCTGCGACATTGGTCGTGGTGACCGAGGCGCTGATGCTGTGACCGGCATCGGCCGCCAGATCACTACCGGCGACGATGATGCTGAAGGTGTTACCGGCCTGGACGGTGCCGGTATAGCTGTGGCCGTTGACGCTCAGGGTGACGGTGTCGCCGACCTTCACGTCACCACCGACGGTGCCGGTGACGGCAATGTTCTGACCCGCTTCGGTGCTGTTGATCACGTCATCGGCGGTGATGTTGGCGTCGAGCGTGATGGTGGCGATAGGCGCGGCGGTATCGACGGCATGGGTGTGGCTGCCGGTGACGGTGCCGACGTTGCCGGCGGCATCGTGCGCCAATACTTTGGCGTCGATGGTGGTGTCGGCGGCGAGATCGCTGCCGGCGACCACGGTGGAGTAGGTACCATCGGCGGCGACCGTGGTGCTGTAATCATGACCGTTGATGGTCAGGGTGACGGCATCGCCGGCCTTGAATTCGCCGGTGACCTTGCCGGTGACCGTGACGTTGCCAGCGGCTTCGGCGGCGTTGACGACGTTGTCGGCGGTGATACTGTTGACGGTGATCGTTGTGGTGGCGTTGTTGGGCGCGACCAGATCCACGCCATAGTTACCAGCGGTGTTGGCGGTGGCGGTGTTGCCCACTGCCGTGGTCGTGGTGACCGAGGCGCTGATGCTGCGACTCGCATCGGCCGCCAAGTCACTGCCAGCGACGTTGATGCTGAAGGTGTTACCGGCCTGGACCGTGCCGGTATAGCTATGACCGTTGACGCTCAGGGTCACGGTATCACCAACCTTCACATCACCACCGACGGTGCCGGTGACGGCAATGTTCTGACCTGCCTCCGTGCTATTGATGACATTGTCGGTGGTGATGGCATCCAGCGCAATGCTGGCCGCGGCACCGGTATCGACGGCGTGGGTGTGGCTGCCGGTGACGGTGCCGACGTTGCCGGCGGCGTCATGGGCCAGGATCTTGGCATCGATGGTCGTATCGGCTGCCAAGTCTGCGCCTGCAATGCTGGTCGTATAGGAGCCATCGGCAGCGACGGTGGTGCTGTAGTCATGACCGTTGACGGTGAGGGTGACGGTGTCGCCAGCCTTGAACTCGCCGGTGACCTTGCCGGTGACGGTCACGTTGCCGGCGGCTTCTGCCGCGTTGACGAGGTTGTCGGCGGTGATGCTATTGACCGTGATCGTGGTGGTGGCATTGCTCGGTGCGACGGTGTCTACCGAGTAGCCCTCGGTATCGGTCGCTGTCGTGCTGTTGCCATTGGCCGAGGTCGTGGTGACCGAGGCGCTGATGCTGTGGCCGGTATCGGCCGCCAGGTCGCTCCCAGCGACATTGATGCTGAAGGTCAGCCCGGCCTGGACGGTGCCGGTATAGCTATGGCCGTTGACGCTCAGGGTGACGGTATCGCCAACCTTCACATCACCACCGACGGTGCCGGTGATCGCAATGTTCTGGCCCGCTTCGGTGCTGTTGATCACGTCATCGGCGGTGATGTTGGCGTCGAGCGTGATGGTGGCTGCAGGCAGCGAGGTATCGACGCCATAGCTGCCGGTCGTGCTGGCGGTGGCATTGTTACCGGCGGCGGTGACGGTCGTGACCGAAGCGGTAATGCTGTGGCCGGCATCGGCGACCAGATCGCTGCCGGCAACGTTGATGCTGAAGGTCTGCCCTGCCTGGACGGTGCCGGTATAGCTGTGGCCGTTGACGCTGAGGGTGACGGTATCGCCAATCTTCACGTCGCCGCCGACCGTGCCGGTCACGGCGACGTTGCCGGCAGCCTCGCTTGCGTTCACGAGGTTGTCGGCGGTAATCGGATTGAGCGCGATGCTGGCGCTGGCCGAGGTGTCGACGCTGTGGTTGTGCGTGCCGGTGACCAGGCCGACATTACCGGCGGCATCGTGCGCCAGCACTTTGGCGTCGATAGACGTGTCGGCGGCGAGGTCGCTGCCGGCCACGACGGTTGAGTAGGAGCCGTCGGCCGCAACCGTGGTGCTGTAGTCATGGCCGTTGACGGTCAGGGTGACGGCGTCGCCGGCCTTGAACTCGCCGGTGACCTTGCCGGTGACGGTGATGTTGCCGCCGGCTTCAGCCGCGTTGACGATGTTGTCGGCGGTGATGCTGTTGACCGTGATCGCGGTCGTGGCATTGCTGGGGGCCGTGGTGTCGACGGTATAGGCGCCATTGGCCGTGGCGCTCGAGCTATGGCCCAGGGCGTCGACCGTCGTGATGGTGGCGCTGACGGCGTGCGTGCCCGCTGCGGCTAGGTCGGCACCGGCTACCGGTACGCTGAACGTATTGCCGGCTTGTACCGTGGTGCTATAGGACTGGCCGTTGATCAGCAAGGTGATCGTATCGCCGACCTTGGCGTCGCCACCGACCACGCCCGATACCGCGACGGTACCGCCAGCCTCGGCAGCGTTGACAATATTGTCGCCTGCGATGGCATTGAGGCTGATGGTCGGGGCCGGTGCGGCATTGCTGACCGTATAGCCTTCGGTGTCGGTCGCGGTTGCGCTGTTGCCTTCGCTATTGGTGGTGGTGACCGAGGCGCTGATGCTGTGGCTGGCATCGGCCGCCAGATCGCTGCCGGCGACGAGGATGCTGAAGGTCTTGCCGGCCTGGACCGTGCCGGTATAGCTGTGGCCGTTGACGCTGAGGGTCACGGTATCGCCAACCTGCACATCGCCACCGACCGTACCGGTAATCGCGATGTTCTGGGTCGCCTCGGTCGCATCGATGATGTCATCGGCGGTGATGTTGGCGTCCAGGGTGATGGTGGCGGTCGGGAAATCCGGCACCGCGTTGACGCCAATCTTGATGGTGATGGTGTCCGTGCCGCCCTGGCCATCGCTGACCACGGCCTGGAAGCTATCGGCGCCGTTGTAGTTGTTGTCCGGGGTGTAGGTCCAGCTGCCGTTGGCGTTGAGCACCAGCGTGCCATGGGCTGGTCCGCCTGCCAGGCTGTAGCTGAGCGGGTCGCCGTCGGCATCGTTAGCGAGCAACTGGCCGGTCAGCGGCGTGTCTTCCGGGGTGTACAGGATCTGGTCGATACCCACCGGTGCATCATTGACCGGCGTGATGCCGACATTGATGGTGGCCGTGGCGGTGCCGCCGTGCCCATCGCTGACCACGATCTGGAAGCTGTCGGAGCCGTTGTAGTTGCTGGCGGGCGTGTAGGTCCAGCTGCCGTTGGGGTTGACCACCACGGTGCCATGGCTAGGATCTGTCGCCTTGCTGAACGTCAGGGCGTCGCCGTCGACATCGTGCGCGGTCAGGCTGCCGCTGACAGGGGTGTCTTCCGCCGTGGTGACGCTCTGGTTGCCGGCGATAGGCTGGCCGTTGCCGCCGATCAGTATCGGCGCATCGTTGACCGGGGTGACGCCGACATGGATGGTGGCGGTGGTGGTGCCCCCCTGGCCGTCGCTAACCACGATCTGGAAGCTGTCTTCGCCGTTGTAGTCCTGGCCCGGGGTATAGGTCCAGCTGCCATCGGCACCGACGCTGACGCTGCCGTGTGCCGGGTTGCTGCCCTTGCTGAAGGTCAGCGGGTCGCCATCCACGTCGCTGGCGTGGAGCTTGCCCTGGACCGGCGTGTCCTCCGGCGTCGTGACATGCTGGTCATTCGCGACCGGTATCCCGTTCTGGTCCACCAGGATGGGGGCGTCGTTCACCGGCGTGATGCCGACATTGATGGTGACGGTGGTGGTGCCGCCCTGACCGTCGCTGATCACGACGGTGAAGCTGTCGTTGCCGTTGTAATCGGTCTTGGGAACATAGGTCCAGTTGCCGTTCGCGTCGACGACCACGCTGCCGTGTGCCGGGTCGCTGCCCTTGCTGTAGCTGAGCGTATCGCCATCCACATCCTTGCCGAGCACGGTGCCGCTGACGGGCGTGTCTTCGGGTGTCTGGACGTTCTGGGTATTACCCAGCGGATTGCCGTTGCCATCCACGCGGATCGGTGCATCGTTGACCGGGGTGATGGTCAGCGTGGCGGTCGCATTCGAGGTCTGGCCGTAGGCGTCCCGTACGGTATAGCGGATGGTATCGGTGCCGTTGTAATCGGCGTCCGGGGTGTAGCTCAGCGTGCCATCGGCATTCACCAGCACGGTGCCATGCTCGGCGATGGGCTGGCCTACGATGGTCAGCGTGCCGCCATTGGGGTTGCTGTCATTGCTGCGGACATCGACCGTGATGGTCCGGTCTTCGGACAGCGTGTAGCTGTCGTCCCTGGCTTCGAGTGGATCCAGTTGGTTGCCGGCGGTCGGGGTTACCTCGTCGCTGGCGCTACGGCTGGTCGACTGGCTCGGCGTGGCCGAGCTGTCGACGGCTTCGCTGATACGCATCAGGCGGATAAAACCATGGGCGTCGCTGGCATCGCCACCGGACAGGCCCGCCGCGGTGGGGTCCAGCTCCAGCGACAGGTCGCGGCCTTGGTTCAGGGCCTGGATGACTTGGTCCGGGCTGCCATCGAGCAGCTTCAGTGCGGCTTCGCTGGCATCCACTGGCGCCAGGCCCAGCAGGGTGGCGTCGACCAGCAATTCGCGGCCCGCGGCGATATCCAGAGACTGGCCGTTGGGCAGGCCGAGTTCGAGCTGGCTGCCCTGCTCGGTGATCACCACCTGGCCGGTCTGTACCTCATCGCCGACCTGCAGCGCACGGCGCTGTCCCTGTGCGTCCAGTACCCAGGCACGGCCTTGCAGCAAGGTCACGGTACCGTGTGCGGCGGCGGTGTTTTGTTGGTCAGCCATGGGGGTGCTCCTGGACGCAATAAGGGGAATGGTGCGGATGCTAGCAAGCGCACCGGCGCACCGATATTGTCCTTGAGTACAGGTAGCGGTTCTTCAGGTGTGGGGCAGGGCCACCTGCCGGGCGGCAGGCGTTGGGCAGACTAGCTGATGCCGTGGACGCGCAGCGCCAGTTGCAGGCGATCGCTGACATTGAGCTTGTGGAAGATCGCCGCCAGATGAGCCTTGACGGTGCGCTCGGTGATCGCGCAGCGCAGGGCGATATCACGATTGGAAGCGGCATTGGCTGCCAGCAGGGCGACTTCCCGCTCCCGTTCGGTCAGCGAGACAGCCCAATCCGGGGGCGACGGTGGGGCTGGAACCCGTTGTACCGTACCCAGCATCTGCTGCATCAGCTCCCGGCCGACCCAGACGTTGCCGGCCAGGACGACTTCCTGCACCTGCTGCAGGGTCAGGCTGTCGGCATAGGCATGACAGTAAGCCATGCAGCCGGCCTCGAAGGCCAGTTTGGCCTGCGCCTGATCGGGGCGAGAGTGGGTGAAGATGAGCCGGTAACGACCCGACAGGGCTTTCCAGCACGGATCGGCCCAGCCGGGCAGATCGGGCAGGACACCGTCGAGCCAGACCAGGCTGCCGACAGGCCAGTTGCCTGCCAGCACACCGGCAAAGGCCCCCGTAGAGAGGAGGGGCGTGTCAGGCAGGCTGTGCTGCCAATGCTGCAGCAGTCCGGTATCGTGGCTGGCAAGAAGGACGGCAGGTGGACTCATCGCTCGGTCAGGGAATTGGCTTTCGCCCGCAGTATGGGTTTGAGCAGGTAGGACAGGATGGTTTTCTTGCCGGTCAGGATATCCACCTCGGCCACCATGCCGGGGATGATGGGCAACTTTTGCGGGCCGAGATTGCTGGAGGCGGTGCGCACCCTGACCAGGAAGAAGGCATTGCCTTTCTCGTCGGTGACGGTATCGGCGCTGATGTGCTCCAGCGTCGCTTCCAGGCCGCCATAGGTGGAAAAATCGTAGGCGGTGAACTTGACCAGCGCACGCTGGCCGGGCCGCAGGAAGGCAATGTCCTTGGGCAGGATACGTGCCTCCAGCAACAGGGCGTCGTCCGTCGGTACCACCTGGACCAGGTCCTTGCCGGGCTGCACCACGCCGCCGACGGTGTTGACCAGCAGCTGCTTGATCGTGCCGCGTACCGGCGAGCGTATCTCCGTCTGCTTGACCTTGTCCTTCAGGGCCAGGCTGCCTTCCGACAGCGTGCTGAGCTTGGCATTGGTCTCGCTGAGTTCGGCGCTGCCCTGGTTGCGGAAGGCGAGCTCCACCTCCTGGATCTTGCGGTTGGCCTCGGCAATGGCCGATTGCAGGCGGGGAATGTCGGCGTTGGCGCTGTCGCGTTCGCCGCGATAGCGGGCCACATCGCGTTCCAGTCGTAGCAGTTCCACATCGGAGACGGCACCGGTCTTGGTCAGTGGGCGGGTCAGTTCCAGTTCCTGGCGGGTCAGGTCGTAGCTGCGGGCCGCCTGCTCGCTGCGCGCGCGGACGCTGTTCAGTTCCTGGCTGCGCTGGGTGGCCTGCTGGCGGGCGACACCGACGGAGGCATCAAGCTCGGCCCGGCGCGACTCGTACAGCGCGCGCTCCTGGGCGACGATCTCCGGCGCCTCCCGTTCGACTTCGGGTGGCGTGATGAAGGGACTGCCGTCCGAAAGCGCCCGCAGCCGGGCGGCCTTGGCCAACAGGGCCAAGTATTGCACCTGATTTTCCCGTAGTGAGGATTCCATGCGGGTCGGGTCGACCTTGAGCAGCAACTGGCCGGCTTTCACCGACTGCCCTTCACGCACCAGGATCTGCGACACCATGCCGCCATCCAGGCTCTGCAGGACCTGGACCTGGCGAGAGGGGATCACTTTGCCTTCGCCGCGGGTGGTTTCGTCGATCCGGGCGATCGCAGCCCACAGCAGCAGGACAAAGAAGGCGACGGCGCTGAGCCAGACCACCACGCGGGCACCGTGCGGCGTCTGCTCGGCAATCGCCCAGTGGGCGTTGGTGTCGAAGTCGGCATCGGCTTCGGAATGGTCCGGCGCCAGGGCGGAGAACATCTTGTCCAGAAGTCGGGAACAGCGCTGATAGAAACGGTCCCAGCGGGCGCGGAAGCGGGAGCCCTGGCTCATGGTGCCCTCCCTATGCGGCCATGCTGCAAGGCCTCGACCACTTGTTCCTTGGGGCCGTCGGCCATGATCTTGCCGTTGTCGATCACGATCAGGCGGTCCACCAGGTCGAGCAGCGAGGTCCGGTGGGTCACGAGGATCAGGGTCTTGGCGGTTGCGTACTGCCGCAGCCTGGCCTTGAGGGCGTCTTCGCTCATGAAGTCCATGGCGCTGGAGGGTTCGTCCAGCAGCAGCATGGGCGGGTCGTTGAGCAGGGCACGGGCAATGCCGACCGCCTGGCGCTGACCACCGGACAGCGACTCGCCGCGCTCGCCGATCGGCATGTCGAAGCCTTGCGGGTGGCGGTCCGCAAATTCGCTGACGCCGGCGATCTCTGCGGCGGCAAGGATTTTCTGGTCGTCGGCGAACGGGGCGCCCAGGGCGATGTTTTCCTTGAGCGAGCCGTAGAACAGGTTGATGTCCTGCGGGACGAAGCCGATGGCCCGGCGCAACTCGGCCGGATCGATCTGGCGGGCGTCGATACCATCGATCAGCACGGCGCCGCCGCTGGGTTGGTAGAGACCCAGCATCAGCCGTTGCACGGTGGACTTGCCGGAACCGACCCGGCCAATGATGCCGACCTTCTCGCCGGCCCGTATCTTGAACGAGACATCGCGCAGGGCCTGGTCTTCGCGCCCCGGGTAGTTGAAGCTGACGTTCTTGAATTCTATCCGGCCCTGGAAGCCGCTGCGGTGCAGGAAGGCGGAATCGTCTGGCCGTTCGGTCGGCGTCTTCATGTGCTCTTCGATCGAGGCCAGACCATTGCGTGCACCCTGGTACTGCATCATCAGGCCGGCGACCTGGCCGAACGGCCCCATGACCCGACCCGCCAGCATGGAGGCGGCAATGATGCCGCCCATGCTGACCTGGCGGTCGAACAGCAGGTAGACGCCGGTGATGACGACCACGGTGGTCACCAGTTGCTGCAGGGTGCTGACGATGTTGATCGTGCTGGAGGAGAGCAGCTTGAGGTGCGAGCCCTTCTGCGCCAGAAAGATTGTGGCGCGCTCCCATTTACGCTGGAAACTGCCTTCGGCCACCATGAACTTGATGGTTTCGAGGCCAACCAGGCTCTCGACCAGGGTAGCGTTGCGCTGGGCGGAGGCGCGGGCGGTCAGGTCGACCAGTTCATGCATCTTCTGCTGGGCCACCATGGCGGTCACGATCAGCAGCAGGATGCCGACCAGGGGCGGCAACAGCAGCCAGGGGGAGATCCACACCAGTACCAGCATGAAGATCAGCACGAAGGGCAGGTCGACCAGCGCGGTGACCGTGGCCGAGGCGATGAAATCGCGTACCGATTCGAAGGCGCGCAGGTTGGCGGCAAAGGAGCCGACCGAGGCCGGACGGTCCGACAGCCGAAGGCCCATCACCCGTTCCATGATGCGGGCAGACAGCGTGACGTCGATGCGCTTGCCAGCGGTATCGAGGATGTAGCCACGCAGAATGCGCAGGGCCAGATCGAAACCCATCATCAGGAAGACGCCCAGGGCCAGTACCCATAGGGTTTCCTCGGCGCGATTGGGCACCACCCGGTCGTACACATTCATGGAGAACAGCGGAGTGGCGAGCGCGAACAGGTTGATCAGCATGGCGGCGATCAGGCTGTCGCGGTACAGCCGCCAGTTCTGGAATACGACGCCCCAGAACCAGTGTCGGTTACGTACTTGGTCGGTCTCGGGCGTGCGCTGGTCGAAGTGAAAGACCGGGCGGATGAAGAACACCACGCCGGTGTAGAGCGCTTCCAGTTCTTCGCGGCTCAGTATGTCGGCGGATTGGCCGCCCTCGGGGTAGCGGACGCGGGCTTCGCCGGTAGGTAGCCATTCCAGCAGGATGCAGGCGAGCTTGCCGCGGAGCAGCAGTACGGCCGGCAGCAGGCCGGGGCGTATTTCGTCGAGCGAGCGGCTGACGACGCGGGCGGTCAAGCCGGCCCGGGCTGCCGCGCGTGGCAGCAGGGCAGGGGTCAGCAGGTTGTTTTCAAGCGGCAGGCCGGCGGAAAGCGCTTCGTGGGTGGTATGGATGCCAAAGATACGGGCGACCATGACGACGCAATCGAGCAGGGGGTCGTAGCGGGTCTGGTGCTCGCCGACTCGCCAGGCAAAGGAGTCGGCCACATCGGCATCACTAGGCTGGGTAGGCGGCATGACCGGCAACTGTTTTCCTGTTGGACTGGACTGGTCGGAACGCGCTGGGACGCTGCGTTTTGGCAATCATGATGCGAAGGGTAATAGCCCCGGCCCGCCATTGCCAAGCTTTGCGTTCCGGTCGTTGACGGCGCTCGCGGCACGCATCAGGCTTATCCACATGGTGGCCTGATGGCTCAGATGATCATCCGGTCGTCACCCAGCAGGTTCAGGGCCTCTTGCAGCTTGTTCCGCATGCCCTTGCGCGCCATCAGCTTGCGCTGCGCCGGGGCTGGTAAATCTGTCAGTTTTATGACATTGTTCTTGATCAGCGTATCGATGACGTCTTCGATCACGCGCACGAATTCGGCATCGAGATGGTCAAATGCAGGCTCAGGCTGGGCGAGAAAGCGTCTTACCTCGGGGGAATCCGGGTCGGCGGGTTCATCGCCCGGGCGCATCTCTCTGGAGATGGATTGAATCTGTCCGCCGTTATCTCGGCTAATGTAAAGCATGCCGATGCTCCTCCTAGTAAACTGGCTACGACAGGCTGTTCGTACCAGGTTCATCAACTAAGCTCAATCATGCCGGTCGGCGGCGATGGCATGGGGTTGTCCGGTATCCAGCGCGATGGCCGGGTCGCCTTCAGGCCAGCGCAGCGCCGCAGCTCTGAAGTAAGAAACCAATTTATCAATTATCGGGTACGTTCTGATTATGCGGCGCCTCTACTCTATCTTCCTTGTTCTGGTGGGTCTCGTCTTCCTCTTGTCTGGTTGTGGCGGCGGAGGAGGTGGGGGGGGCGGCACGACGACGCCAGTCGTCCCGATCGTTATCACCGGCATCACCCCGCTTTCGGCGGCGCCGGGCGCAAGCCTGACGGTGACGGGTAGCGGCCTGTCGAAGGTGACCAGTGCGCGCCTGGGTGGTACGACCGCCAGCTTTACCGTGCAATCAGATACCAGCCTGATGGTAGTGATTCCGGCGACAGCGGTCACGGGCGTGCTGGAATTGTCCGGCAACGGCTCTGCCGTGCAGTCGACGCAGACGATTACCGTCGAGGCGCCGCTCGTCAGCAGCATCACCCCCAGCAGCGTTGCCCCGGGTGGGCGTATCACGCTGAGTGGTAGTTTCCTGGATCGCGTCAGCAGCGTACGGCTGGCGACGGTCAACCTGCCCATCGTCAGCAAGCTGCCAGCCACGTTGGTGGTGGATGTGCCGACGACTGCCCTCAGTGGCTTTCCGGTACTGGTGATGGCGGATGGTAGCGAGCGTCTGAGTGCGGTGGCGGTGGTGGTGTTGCAGCCGCTCGCGGTCAGCAGTATTGCCCCTGCTGTGGGCATCGTCGGTACGACCCTGACCTTGACGGGCAACGGCCTGGATCGCGTCAACCAGGTGTTCTTCGGCAATGCCACGGCCGCGCCCAGCAGCCGGCAGAACAACCAGCTGACGGTGGTGGTGCCCAATGGGGCGACATCCGGTCCGTTGCGCCTGGTGGCATCCGATAGTGACTTCACGACCGGTCAGAGTTTCCAGGTTGCGCCGACGATCACGGTGTCTGGCATGAGTCCGACGACCGGCCTGGCGGGTAGTACCGTCACCGTGTCCGGTACAGGTTTTACCGAGGTTTCGACCGTTACCTTGGGCGGCGTGACGGTATCGATCAGCAGCCGTAGCAATACCCAACTGCAGTTCACGGTGCCGGCCGGCGCCGCCAGCGGTGAGGTCAAGTTGCTGTCGACGTCGCAGACCGCGGTATCTGCCGGTACTTTCGCGGTGACCAGCGCGGTACCTGCGACCATAGGACGTATCGATTTCGTACAAACCTATTCTCAGCAGGCCGGTGAGAACTATCAACGCTTGCTACCTGGCAAACCTGCAGTGGTACGCGCTTACGTTCTCGGCACTGGCGCGGCACCTGGTGTCACCTTGGTCGTGCGTAACGGCAGCACGGTCGTGGCCAGTTTGCCCATGAGCGGGCCCGCTCAGTTGCCCAGCACGCAGCAACCTTACGCGCTGGCACAGACCTACAATGCCACGCTGACTGGCAGCCAGGTTGTCAGTGGCCTGAATGTCTCGGTACAGATCAACCAGGCCGCAGGTGGCAGCCTGGACGCAACCCCGGTGATGGGTGCCGCCACGAACCTGAAGCTGGTGCTGGTTCCCCTGCAGGCCGGCAGCAGCCTCGCTGCCGTGCCGAATACCACTACGGTGCGTCAGGCCCTGCTGCGCACCCTGCCGTTTGCCGATGCCAGCATACAGATTCAGACGCGCGCCAAGTACACGCTGAGTTCGGTCACCGCGCCGCCGCTCGACGGTACCGACTGGAGCGCGATCCTGACTGAGTTGGAAGACCTGCGTAGCCAGGAAGCGTCAACGCGTCATTACTATGGCTTCGTGCCGCGGCCGTCACTGACGGGCGCCCAGACCGTGGGCCTGGGGTACCAGAATGCGCCCCAGTACAGCCGGTCCGACTCGGCGGTGGGCCTGGAGACGAGCTATCCGCAGTGGGAGCGCACCATGGTGCATGAGTTGGGTCACAACTTCAGTCGCGGCCATGCGCCATGCGGTGGTGCCAGCTCGGTGGATACCAGCTATCCCTATGCCAATGGCGCCCTGAGTAGTACCCCGCTGTACGACATCAATACCGGCGTGCTGTCCAGCCCCAGCGGTGAAACCGATGTGATGGGTTATTGCAGCGGGACCTGGTTCTCCGACTACAACTACCGCGGCGCCCAGACCTGGCTGGAGAGCAATGGCTATCCGCTGGTCGCCGGTGCCGTGGCAGAAACCGACCTGCTGCGCATCCGCGGCTATATCGATGCCGCTGGCACAGTGCATTTCTCGCCATTGCAAGCCAGTCGTGGCCAGCCGGAGCTATATGCCGGTGGCAGCCATGTGCTGCGGCTGACTCTGGCGGACGGTACGGTGCGTGAACAGATCATGCGCACTTTGCCGGCACCGGATACCGGCATCGTGACTTTCCGCGTCGCATTGCCTTATCCGGGTGCACTGGCCAAGCTGGAGGTGCTCAAGGATGGCCGTGTACTGCCGCAGACCGCACCGATGCAGGCCGACCAGGTAGCGACCGGTCATAGCGCGCCTTCCATCGACTGGCGTGAAGTGGACGGCGAGCTGCAACTGAGCTGGAATGCTGCGGCCTTCCCACGCCTCGCAGTGACCCATGTGGGTAGCGAACGTACCGTGTTGTCGCTGGGTCTCAAGGGTGGCAGTGCCCGCTTGCCGTTGGCGGGTCTGCCGGCGGGAGGCAAGTTCGAGTTCTCGCTCGGTCAGGCGCTCGACGCCCGGGTACTGGTCGTCAAACGCTGATTTATTTGTCTGACCGGACCGGCATATAGCCGGTCCGGTGGCGGCATCTTTGCTAAGCTGCAGTTATTTGCAGCTTCCTGGGCCAGACCATGCAGCAACGCACGCTTTCGGCGCTGGTTGCCGACCCGTCTTCCACCGTACGCCTGTCGCTGCGCGCCATCTTGCAGGGGTGCGACATCGGACGTATCGATACGGCCTCCACCCTGAGCGAGGCGCGTCGGCGACTGATCGACGGCAAGTACGATGTCGTACTGTGCGAATACCATTTCGACTCTGAAGACACCGGACAGGACCTGCTGGAGGACATGCGCGCGCGCAAGGCCTTGCCGCTGACGACGCTGTTCATCATGGTGACCGCCGAGGCGAGCTATGGCCGGGTGATCAATGTGGCGGAGGAAACGCCGGACGACTACATGCTCAAGCCGGTGCAGGCTGGTGAGCTGGCTGAGCGGATAGAGCGGGCGTTCCTGCGCCGGCAGGCCCTGATGGAGATCTACGAGGCGCTCAACGAGAAGCACTATAACAAGGCGCTGAAGACGGCTCAGCAGATGATGCAGATGAAGACGCCGTACCTGGCGGACATCGTGCGGCTGGCGGCCAATATCCTGTATCAGTTGGGGCGCTACGAAGAATCCGTTGCGATGTACAAGCGGATCCTCGAAACGCGTAATCCGGCCTGGGCCAAGCTGGGTCTGGCCAAGGTGGCCTTGCGGCAGGGTGACAAGGAGACCGCTGAGAGCGCGATGCTGGATATCGTGAACCAGCATTTCCGCTATCTGCCGGTCTACAACCAGCTGGTGGATTTCTACCTGGCCGATGAGCGTTATGCCGAGGCGTTGGAGATCACCGAGCAGGCGATCAAGATCACACCCAACAATCTCAAGCGGTTGCAACGTGCCGGGCAGCTTGCCTATAGCCTTGGCGATCCGACCAAGGCGGCCGAGTATTTCGGCCGCGCCATACGCATCAATGGAAAGGCTATCGACCTCGATTACCGGAGCATCTTCCATCTGGTGCTGCTGCAGTTCGACAAGGGTCAGTCACCCGATGCTGCCAGCCTGGTCAAGCAACTGGCGGCCAAGCACAAGAACGATGATGGCAACGGCAATGATCATCAGGGGGAGTGGTACGGCCAGTTGGCCATGGCGACGGAGGCGATCGCCAAGCGCGAGCCACTGGCGGCCATCGATATCCTGCGCAATCTGGCGGCGCACTGGAGCGCGCCGGACTTCACCTTTACCTTTGCACTGGACTACCTGACGGTGGTGGACAGGCTGTATGCCGAGGATATCGTCGGCACGCTGGTGGAGTGGGTGCAGCCTATCGCGGTGCGCTTTGTCACCGGCCGGCAGGCGGAAGAACTGTTGATCCAGCCGCTGGCGCGCCGCACCCGCCTGACCGAGGTGGTCAGCAAGGCCAGCGAGTTTGTCTCGCAGATCACCAACCAGGCGGCGCAGATGGTGGTGGACAGCAATTTCCGGGCGGCAGTCGAGCGGCTGACCCGGGAAGGCGAACGCACCCGTAACAACCGTCTGCTCGCAGCGGCAGCCAATGCGGCCTGCAAGGCTTTCCTGGCCCATAAGGAGCCGGCGTTCAAGGCGCAGGCGGAGTCCTGCCTCGCCCGCATGGTACCGGCCGATGACATGCTGGCGCAGCGCCTGGCCAAGCAGATGGGCGCGCCGGAGCCGGGAACGGCCGAGGCGGCAAGCTGATCCACCGTTTTTTTCGGTGTAGCTGGAACTTTCTTCCTCGCTCGGCTGAATACGGGTAATTGATCGCGCCATCTGGCGCCCTTGGACCCGGTTCGTGACCCAGCCCTTACTTCCTACCGACACTGAGTTGCATGCCCGCCTGAAGCAAGGTGATGAGGCGGCGTTCACCGTGCTCTATCGTCGGCACAAGGACGCGGTCTACCGTTTTGCCCTGATGTTGTCCGGGGCCAGCGGCCTGGCGGCCGATGCGACTCAGGAAACCTTCCTCTTCCTCATCCGCCAACCGGATCGTTACGACCCGGCGCGCGCCAGCCTGTCTGCTTTCCTTATGGGGGTGGCACGCAACCATGTGCGGCGAGGCCAGCAGGATGTACCGCTGGGCAGTTCCGGTTCCGATGACGAAGACGAGGATGCGGCGTCATCGGCGCATGACATCACGCCCTTGTCGCTATTGCTGGCCGGCGAAACGTTGACCCAGTTGCAAGCCGCCATACAGGCGCTGCCTTTTGCCTACCGCGAGACGCTGGTGCTGTGCGATCTGCAGGAACTGCCTTATCTGGACGTGGCAGTGATCGTGGGCTGCCCTGTCGGCACTGTCCGTTCGCGGCTCAACCGGGCACGAGCCCGCCTGGCCGAGGCACTGGCCCTGCATGCTCCCGCCGGCCTGGAGACTACCCCATGAACTATCCCGAAACCGATCTCGACACCGCCTACTCACCCTTACGGCAGGCCTTGGCCCGCGAGCAGGCACCTGTGGCGCTGGAAGCCGCACTGATCACGGCGTTCCGCGAGCAACATGCTGCGCCGTCCTGGCATCGCCGCCTGCTGGCCAGCGTGCTGCAGGATCGATCCTTCCTGCTGCCACTGGGGGGAGCATGCGTGGTGGCGCTCGCGGCCGTGCTGTGGTTGCGCCCGGTATTGCTGCAGCGCGGCCCCCTGGCGCCGAGCGCGATCGAAGCTGCTCCCCTACAGGCGCGGACCGACGAGCTGGCGACGGCGTTCTTTCCGGTCGGCGACCCTGCTCGTATCCAGTTCGCCGAGCACGCCCGCATGGTCAGGGTAAGCCTGCCGCGCGCCGCACTGGTCAGCTATGGCCTGCCTGTGAATCCCGCGTTGGCCGATCAGACGATCGATGCCGACCTGCTGGTTGCCGACGATGGCACCACCTTGGCGCTGCGTTTCGTGCGCAGCAATCATCACCTGATGTAAGAGGACGCACCATGATTTCCACCGTCAAACCATTACCCCTGTTGCTGGCACTGGGTCTGTCGACCTCGGCCTTGGCAGGGCAGGGGAATGAGCCACTCATCCAGGTAGCCGCCGAGTCGAGCCCGGCGCCCAAGGCGACCAAGGCTGTGGAACGCAGCAATGTGATCGAGAAGCGCATCGTGATTACCCGGGTGGGCGAGGATGGGATTGCCTTGCCCCCGCTACCGCCCCTTCCGCCCTTACCACCGTTACCGCCGCTGCCCGAGGTGATCAACCTGCAGTTGCCCAATCTTTCCGGACTGATGGATGGCGCCAACGCCTTTATTGGCCAGGAATTCACCGCCGATGGCGGCGTGGTCAGCGGCGCGCCCTACAGTGCCGAGGCCGTGAGTGAGCGGGTGCAGACGCTGCTGGATGGAAACCGGCTGGTCAAGAAGTCGGTGACCCGCCTGTATCGTGACGAGCAGGGCCGCACCCGGCAGGAGATATTGGCGGAGGATGGCAGCTTGCAGAACGTGTTTATCTTCGATCCGGTCGCCGGTGTGCACTACCTGATCAATCCTGTGCGCAAGAGTGCGACCAAGCTGCCGTTTGGCAAGGTGGAGGGCAAGCGGATGATCGTCAACCGTACCGTTACCACCGACAAGGACGGCAAGCTCAGTACGCATGAGCAGCGCATCCAGCTGGATGGCGCTCAGGCTCAGGGAAAGCGTGTGATCGTCGTCGATGGTGCGGAGGTGAAGGACACCAGCACGGCCAGCCGGTCAGTGGCCAACCAGTCCTTGGGCAGCAAGGATATCGAAGGCATCAAGGCCGAGGGCACCCAGTTGACCCGTACCATCGCGGCGGGTCAGGTTGGCAATGAGAAACCCATCCAGATCGTGACCGAACGCTGGTATTCCCCGGACCTGAAGCTGGTGCTGTCGACGACCACCCGCGATCCGCGTAGCGGCGTGTCGTCCTACAAGTTGGGCAAGCTCAAGCGGGGTGAGCCGGATGCCAGTCTGTTCAAGGTGCCGGCCGATTTCAAGGTCCGCGATGTGCTGGCGTCCTTGCCCAAGCCACCGGAACCCCCTGCACCGCCCAAAGCACCGGCGGCACCCAAGGACTAGGTGAGTACCCAAACAGTGACGGGGCCGGTCAGGCGTTCTGGCCGGCAACCCAGCCGGAGGCCCAGGCCCACTGGAAGTTGTAGCCGCCCAGCCAGCCGGTGACGTCGACGACTTCGCCGACAAAATACAGGCCTGGCACCTTGCGGGCCATCATGGTCTTGCTCGATAACGCGTCGGTATCTACCCCGCCACGGGTGACTTCGGCCTTCTTGTAACCCTCGCTGCCGCTGGGTTTGACTCGCCAGCCATGCAGATGGCTGGCGATCTGGTTCAGCTCGGCCGGGCTGTACTGCTTCATGGGCTTGATCTCGCCGTGGGCGGCGCAAAACGCCTGGGCAAAGCGCTTGGGCAGCCAGTCTGCCAGGACATTGGGCAGCAGCATGTCGGAGCGGCGCGCTTCCTCGAACAACTGTGCGGCGTCGCGTCCAGGCAGCAGGTCCAGGCTGATCTCCTTGCCGGGCGTCCAATAGGACGAGATCTGCAGGATGGCCGGTCCGGATACGCCCCGATGGGTGAACAACACATTCTCGCGGAAGTGCGGGCCGTCACCACCATGCGCATCGCAATCGAGCGAGACACCGGCCAGCTCGCCATACAGGTCCTTGGGCTCGAAGGTCAGCGGTACCAGGCCTGCGGCCAGCGGGGTGAGCGGCAAATCGAATTGCTTGGCCACGTCATAGCCGAAGCCGGTGGCACCGATCGGGGGAATGGACAGCCCGCCGGTGGCGATGACCAGGCTCTGGCAGTGCCAGGTCTCGCGACTGGTCTGTACCCGAAAACCGGTATCCAGCGCTTCAATCTGCTCGATCCGGGTGCCCATCCGCCATTCGATGCCGATCAGGTCGCACTCGGCCTTGAGCATGTCGATGATGTCCTGGGCCGAATCGTCGCAAAACAGCTGACCCAGCTTCTTTTCATGCCAGGCGATGCCGTAGCGGTTCACCAGATCGATGAAATCGTGCTGGCTGTACTGAGCCAGCGCCGACTTGCTGAAGTGCGGGTTGCGCGACAGGTAGCGGTCTGCTGCGCACTGGGTATTGGTGAAATTGCAACGTCCGCCGCCGGAGATGCGAATTTTCTCGGCCAAGCGCTCGCTATGGTCGATCAGTGCAACCCCGCGTCCACGCTGGCTTGCACTCGCTGCAGCCATCATGCCGGCAGCGCCGGCACCGATCACGACCACGTCTATGTCTTGTTTTTGCATCTAGTGTAATAACTCTGAAATGGCATATAGTGGCGTCGGTCCATTGCCCGCCAGACCAAGCCCCATGCGGGTTGCGGCCAGAAACCCGACCTGTGTCCGGCAAACCGGCCAAGCGCTCGACCAATGCGCTGCCTCGGGCAATACAAATTCTAAAGCTTGAACCCCCTCCGGAGAGAGACATCTTATGAAACGCTTTGGCCTTGCACGCTCCATCATCACCTCTGCGCTGGTCGCAGCCGCTTTTGCGCCGGTCGCCCAGGCTGCCGGTGCTTACTCGAACGTATACTTCTTTGGCGATAGCCTGACCGACAGCGGCGCCTTTTTCGGCCTGCCGGGTGTACCGCAGGGTAATCGCTGGACGACGCGCAAGGCGGATGGCTCCGTCAGTGATCTGTACGCAGATATCCTGGCTCGCAAGTATGGCTACAAGCTTACCCCGGCCCTGGCAGGCGAACTGCTGGCTGGTAAGGTCACCGCTGGCGCCAATGATTTCGCCGAGGGTGGTGGTGTTATGCTCTCGAGCAGCCTGGACGCCGCCGATCCCCTGCGCAATGGCAAACTGGTCCCGTACCAGATCGCTACCTACCTCGGCGCGAATGCCGGCAAGGCCGACCCTAATGCACTGTACATGGTCTGGGGCGGTAACAACGACCTGGCTGCCGCTTTGACCAACCCTGCGACCGCCCAGGCTGTAGCCGGTCAGGCCGCAGGTGTGGTTGTACAGCAGGTGGCTGCGCTCAAGGCTGCTGGTGCCAAGCACATCATCGTGGGCAATGCGGTCGATATCGGCCGAACTCCCACGCTGTTCAATACCGTTTCGGACGGTGTGGCGACGGCCTTCTATGCGGGCGTGAACAACGCCACGACCGCCAATACCGTGGCAGGTGCGATTGCCCAGCAGATCGGCCAAGGCAGTAATGCCGCCTTGATCGGTTTGATGAGCGGCGCGATCCAGACCGCGAGCGGCCAGGCCAGCACCTTGAACAGTATGAAGACGGCCGGTACTGCCGCAGTACGCACTGCGCTCAACGCGGGTGGTGCTGATACCGCCGCCCAGACCGCCGCTTATGTCGCAGCAGGTACCGGTGCCGAGAACGCCATTGCCAAGAGCTACGCCACAACCGCCACCATTGCCGCCGTGGATGCGCTGGTTGCCGCCGGCGTGATCAATGCGACCCAGGCAGCCCAGTTGAAGGCGGGTGTTCCGCTCGCACTCACTCCGACGCTGGCCGCCGGTATCAAGGACAAGGTCTACGGTACCTGGGCGCCCGCCTCGGCCTCGGCTTCGGCTTTGGCGAGCTCCGTGTTCAATAGCATACTCAACGGTGCACTCGGCCAGGTCGGCGACGTGGTTGCCATCGACATGAACAAGTTGATGGCAGAAGTGCTCGCCAACCCTAAGGCTTTTGGCTATGACAACGTGACCGGTACTGCCTGTCCGGCAGGCGCGAATGCCTGTGTCGCCGGCGCAGCGGGCTTCGATGGCAGCAAGAACTTCTTCTTCGCCGATGGTTTCCACCCCACCCCGCAGACCCACGCGATCGTGGCTCAGTTGATCACCCAGACGCTGGACGCGCCTTACTACTCGGCCCAACTGATCAACAACCAACCGCTGGCCGTCAATGCCGCCCAGGCTGCACTCGATGAGCGTTCCGGTCAGGCACGTTCGGTCGGTACGCTGGACAGCTTTGCCCGCGTCAGTCGCTTGAACAATGACCAGGACGCCAATGTCGGCGCGCTGGCCAGCGATGGCAGCAACACCGCCGCCACCGTGGGTCTGGACTACCAGGCCAACGGCAATACCTCGCTGGGCGTGGCTTACACCTACGTCAAGAACAAAACCGATTTCTCCGGCAATGTTGGCGGCTTCAAGGCGGATAACCACCTGCTGTCGGTGTTCGGCCGCTATGAAATCGGTGCGATCACCGTCGCCAGCGATGTGTTCTTCGGTTCTACTCGTTTCAACGATGTACATCGCAATGTTCAACTTGGCGCGCTGAACCGCGTCGAAAGCGCGGATGCACGTGGTAACCAGATTGGTCTGCGTGTGGCCGGCAGTTACCTGGTCTCGCTCGGCAAGTTCAGCGTCTCCCCGACGGTGAGCCTGGCCTATCGTGAGAACAAGGTGGGCGGCTACTCGGAAAACTGTGCCGATGTCGTGGGCGCGACCAGCTGCAGCACCTCCATGCGCTATGAAAAGCAGCGGGTTGATTCGCTGCTGGTTGGCGCAGGCGCCAAGCTGGATGCGGACCTGGGCATGTTCAAGCCTTTCGGCTCGGTCATGTTCTACAACGACAGCAAGGACAAGGATCGCCATGTTCGTGCTGCCCTGGTCGGTCAGGCCGCTACCTTTGACACCGAGGTCTACACGCCGGATAGCAGCTACGCCGTGTTCAACATCGGTGCACGTGCCCAGGTCAGCAAGACGCTCAGCACCTACCTGAGCTACAGCAAGGTGACCGGCGCTGGCGACGAGAAGCGCGACGCCGTCTCGGTAGGCCTGCAAGCCGCCTTCTAAGCAAAACGGTCGCTTGTCGATCAGCAACAAAAAACCCGGCCAGTGCCGGGTTTTTTGTTGCGCTGTCGCACGGAATCAGCCAGCCATGCCGCTATGCCGTAGCAGGGCATCGATCTGTGGTGCGCGCCCACGGAAGGCCTTGAAGCTCTCCATGGCAGGACGGCTGCCGCCGACGGCCAGGATTTCACGGCGGAAACGCTCGCCGGTCAGCTTGATCTGTTCCGGTGCTTCCTCGAACGCGGCGTAAGCATCGGCGCTGAGGACTTCGGCCCACTTGTAGCTGTAGTAGCCGGCGGCGTAGCCACCGGCAAAGATATGGCTGAACAGGTTGGGAAAGCGGTTCCAGGCCGGCGGCTGGTTGACTGCGACTTCGGCCCGCACCCGGGCCAGCAGTTGCAGCACCGTATCCTGGCTGGGGTCGTAGCGGCTGTGCAGCTCCATGTCGAACAGGCCGAACTCCAGCTGGCGCACCGTGATCATGCCCGCCTGGTAGTTCCTGGCGGCCAGCATCTTGTCGAACAGCGCCCGTGGCAGCGGTTCGCCGCTATCGACATGGGCGGTCATGGCCTGCAGGCGTTCCCACTCCCAGCAGAAGTTCTCCATGAACTGGCTGGGCAGCTCGACTGCATCCCATTCCACGCCATTGATGCCAGCGACGCCAAGTTCGCCGACCTCGGTCAGTAACTGATGCAGGCCGTGGCCCATTTCGTGGAACAGGGTGATGACTTCATCGTGGCTGAAGGTCGCGGGCTTGCCCGCCACGCCGGCGCCAAAGTTGCAGGTCAGGTAGACCAGCGGAGTCTGCACCCCCTCCGCCTTGTCGCGGCGGTTGCGGCAGTCGTCCATCCAGGCACCGCCGCGCTTGCCTTCGCGCGCGTAGAGGTCGAGGTAGAACTGGCCGACCAGTTGGCCGGCGCCATTAACCAGGCGGTAGAAGCGTACATCCGGGTGCCACAGCGGCGCCTGGTCGAGTTCGGCCTTGAGCCCGTACAGCGTCTCGATCACGCTGAACAGCCCGCTCAGGACTTTCGGCTCGGTGAAGTATTGCTTCACGACCTGCTCGGAGAAGCTATAGCGAGCCTCCTTGAGTTTCTCACTGACGTAGGCGAGATCCCAGCTCTCGACACTGGGCAGTGCCAAATGCTCGCGGGCATAGGCTTCCAGCTCTGCCCTGTCTTTTTGCGCGTGGGGTTTGGCACGCCGAGCCAGATCGCGCAGGAATGTGAGTACCTCATCCGGCGTTTCGGCCATCTTGGTTTCGACCGAATAGGCGGCGTAGCTGGCAAAGCCCAGGAGTTGTGCCAGTTCACCGCGCAGGGCCAGGATACGTTCGATCGCGGCGGTGTTGTCCCACTCCGCAGGGCCGAACTCGGCCGCCCGGGTGCTGTAGGCTCGGTACAGTTGCTCACGCAGCGCGCGGTTGTCGGCGTAGTTCTGCACCGGCAGATAGACCGGCATGTGCAGGCTGAGCTTGTAGCCGGCCTTGCCGTCTTTCTCGGCCTGGGCGCGGCACATGGCCAGTACATCGGCGGGTAGACCCGAGAGTTCGGCTTCATCCTCGATATAGAGGGCAAAGGCATCGGTGGCATCGAGCAGGTTCTGTTCGAACTTGGCCGACAGGTTGGCTAGTTCTTCCTTGATAGCGCTGAAGCGCGGTTTTTGTGATTCCGGCAGCTCTGCCCCGCCGAGGCGGAAATCACGTAGGGAATTCTCGACGACGCGTTGCTGGGCTGCATCGTAGCCTGCGTACTCGGCACTTTGCGCCAGGCGCTTGTATTGCTCAAACAGCTTCAGGTTCTGACCGACCTCTGCACCGAACTGGCTCAGCTTGGGCAGGTTGGCGTTGTATGCCTCGCGAATGGCAGGCGTATTGACCACGGCATTGAGGTGGCTGACCTGACCCCAGGCCCGACCCAGCTTCTCGCCGGTATCGTCCAGAAGCTGCACGAAGTTGGCCCAGCTGACCGGGTTGACGGTCTCGGCATCCCGGACCGCCGCACGGGCGATGTCGAGCAGGCTGTCGATGGCCGGGGTGATGTGTTCTGGCTGTATCTCGGCAAAACGTGGCAGGCCGGAGAAGTCGAGTAGGGGATTGTTCATCGGGATCGCTTTCTTGAGTGCGTGGTTCTGGCCTGTCATTGAATCTGGGGGGCGGGACGGGCCAAAGCAAGGCGGTGGTGGTGCAATAACGGCAGTTTAGCGTTTGGGGCCAAGTTGGGGCAGCTCAGCTATACTCGACCGCCTGATTTCAATGGAGTTTCCCGCATGGCTGTTCGTCCCTTCAAGGGCATTGCTCCCGTGGTGCCGGCTTCCGCCTATGTCGATGAATCTGCCGTGGTGGTGGGTGAGGTGGTGCTGGGCGAGAATGCCTCGATCTGGCCCGGCGCCATCGTGCGTGGCGACGTCAACCATATCCATATCGGCAAGGATTCCAACGTGCAGGATCTGGCTTGCCTGCATGTCAGCCACAAGCGCCCCGAGGACCCGCTGGGTGCGCCGCTGATCATCGGCGAGCGGGTGACGATCGGTCATCAGGTGACCTTGCATGGCTGTACGATCGGTGACGAATGCCTGATCGGGATTGGCACCATCGTGCTGGACCGGGCTGTGATCGAGTCGCAGGTCATGATCGGTGCCGGCAGCCTGGTGCCGCCGGGCAAGGTACTCAAGTCCGGCCATCTGTACCTTGGCCGGCCGGTCAAGGAGGTGCGGCCGCTGACGGCGGAGGAGATCGCGCATTTCGCCTACTCGGCGCAGCACTATATCCGCCTCATGCGCGCCCATCAGGAGAGCTGAGCCGACGGTTCCGCCCGTTCGTCGTCTATGCTGTTAAAGCCCGGGTCGGCCTATACAATGCCGGCCAATTCCCCCGCCGCGATGAGTACTTCATGCTGAATTTCCTGCCTGCGCCCTTGCTGGGCGTAGCTTCGATGCTGTTCCTGGTGCTGAACGTGCTGTTTTTCGGTGCCCTGATCCTGACCTTTGCCGTGCTCAAATTGATCCTGCCGTTTACGGCGGCGCGCCGGCCGTTGGATAGCCTGCTCAATACCTTCGGCCAGGCGTGGGTACATGCCAACAGTTTGTGGATCTCGCTGGCGCAGCGTGTGCGCTGGCAGGTGGAGGGGCTGGAAAAGCTCAATCCGCGCGGCTGGTATCTGGTGGCGTCCAACCACCAGAGCTGGGTCGATATCATCGTCCTGCAGCGCTCGCTGCGTGGTCGTATTCCTTTCCTGAAGTTCTTTCTCAAGAAGGAACTGATCTTTGTGCCGATCATCGGGCTGGTGTGGTGGGCGCTGGACTTCCCCTTCATGAAGCGCCATACCGAGGCTTTCCTGAAGAAGCATCCGGAAAAGCGTGGTCAGGATCAGGCGACGACCCGTCGTGCCTGTGAGAAATTCTCGCTGGTGCCAACCTCGGTCATCAATTTCCTCGAAGGCACCCGTTTTACGCGCGCCAAGCATGACCAGCAGGGCTCACCCTACCAGTACTTGTTGCGCCCCAAGGCAGGTGGTATCGCGCTGGCGATGAACGCGATGGGGGAACGCTTCCAGTCCCTGCTGGATGTCACGATCTTCTATCCGGAAGGCATCCCCAGCTTCTGGGACTTCCTGGCCGGACGTGTCCGGCAGGTGGTGGTGCAGGTCAACGAGTTGCCGATCCCGCGCGATTTTGTCCATGGTGACTACAGCGGCGATGCGGTATTTCGGGCGCGGGTCCAGGCCTGGGTGCATGAACTCTGGCTGGAGAAGGATCGCCAGCTGGCTGCATTGCGGCAGCAATTCTCTTTGCCGCAGACTGTTTGATACCGGCAAGTACCACCCAGCAGAAGGCCGCTTTTCGAAGAGCGGCCTTTTGTTTGGGCGGGAGGTTCACATCTGCTTGAACAGGTGCGCGTAGGCGCGGCTGACCGACACCTTCTCAGGCCGGGACTTGAGGCTGAGGGTGACCTTGCCGGTGAAGTCGCGGCTTGCTTCGGCGATATCGCGCACATTGACGAGCGTGGCGCGGTGGACCTGCCAGAACTGGTCGCTGTCCAGCTGCTCGAGTAACTCCTTGAGCGAGGTACGGATCAGGTATTCGCCTTCGCGGGTCAGCACCGTGGTGTACTTGTCGGCGGCGTGGAAGTAGCAGACGTCGTCGACCGCGATCAGCTTGACCTCATTGCCCTGGCCGGCGCGTATCCAGGTCAGGCGGTGGCTGCCGGCCAGCGCCGGATGACCATTGCCCAGTGCTGCGCGCAGGGTATCGAGCAAGGCGCCGTTGCTGCTGGGCTGCTGGCGGCTGGCCAGTTTCTCGCGTAATTTGTCGATGGCACGCTTGAGTCGTTCGTCGCTGAAGGGCTTGAGCAGGTAGTCGATCGCGTCGCGTTCGAAAGCCTCTACCGCATACTGGTCAAACGCCGTTACGAAGACGCAATGGCAGTGCTCGGCGCCACGGGCAACGTCCAGGCCGCTCATGCCCGGCATCTTGATATCGAGAAAAGCGACATCCGGTTCGAACTCATGCAGCGCTGCCGAGGCTTCCGGGCCATTGCGTGCCTGCGCGACGATTTCCAGTTCCGGCCACAGCAGTGCCAGCTTGGCTTTCAGATAGTCGGCGAGCAGCGGCTCGTCGTCGGCGATCAGTGCGGTCGGGGTCATCATGGTTGTATCTGGAACGGAAGTTCTATTCGGGCGGTGACGCCGCCGTCCGGATTGGCGCAGAGCGTGAGTTTCGCACTATCGCCGTAGAGCGTGGCAAGGCGTGTCCTTACGTTGTTAAGGCCCACGCCTTGGCCGTGCACGCCTTCAGGCAGGCCCAGGCCGTCGTCGCAGACGGTGGCTTGCAGCCTATGCGCTACCTCCGCTAATTGTATGCGCACCGTACCACCCTCTACCTTGGGCTCCAATCCGTGCCGGACCGCATTTTCGACCAGCGGTTGCAGCAGCATCGGCGGGAGTGCGGTGTCGAGCAGGCTTTCGGGACAGTCGATCTGATAGCGCAGGCGCTCGCCCATGCGTATCTGCAAAATACCCAGGTAGGCACGCAGCAGGTCCAGCTCCTGCCTGACCGTGCCATCGGCATGCCGCGTGCGCGCCAGCGAGGCACGCAGGTAGTCGTTGAATAGCCCCAGCATCTGCTTGGCCATGCCAGGGGAGACATCGATCAGGCTTTGCACGCTGGCGAGCGTATTGAACAGGAAGTGCGGTTCGATCTGTGCCTGCAACATGCGCAGCTGCGCCTGCATGAGCTGCTTGTCCTGCTCACCGCGCTTGGCCTGTTCCGCATGGTAGGCCGCTTCCAGCCGACCAGCCTTTTCGCGGCCCCACAGGATGCTGGCGGTCACGGCGGCAGACAGCATCATCAGCAAGAGGCTGGCCAGCAGCTCCGCGGGATACTCCCGGACGATCTTCAGCAGCTCTTCGAACTGGAAACGCAGCAACCAGTTCAGTGCCAGCCCCAGGACGGCGGCGATGGTGATGGCACCGATGAAATAGATGGGTTCGCGCCGTGGCGATGGCTTGATGACGCTGAAGATCAGCGTGATGGCCACGAAAACGCTGAGCCCGACGGTATGGATGGTCAGCATCACCCGCCATGGCGGAGATTGGCTGGCCAGGGACAGGAAGGCACCCGCGAGCGTGCTGATGCAGAGCGTCACCAGCAGGTTGCGCCAGAGTGCTCGTTTCACCTGGCCGACGGGGGGAGGGGCATGTATGGCAGGGTTCATGCCGCGAGCTTAGGTGATTCGTATCGACGGGTCACGCGGTGGCTGGCTGGGCTGAGGGGGACGCAAGGGCACGAGCTTGCCCGGGCTGGCAAGTTGCTGGGTAGGCTGGCGGCGACCCAAGGTAAACGGACTGAACATTTTCTCTCCCCTTTGCACCGGGATGACCGGTTGGCGGAGCGTAACTTACCCGTATGCCGCGCCCGGCGTGAGGGCCGTGCGACGAGTTGTCGCGTAGCGGGTTGAACCGCGTTCAGCCAGGATGAATGACGCCCCGCCTGGGGCGAAAGTGGGTCTGGTCGGCATAGAAGGCCGCATGCTGCTGCGGCCACCAGCCTGGTATGCCCAGTACTGGCAGCGGCCAGAGTTGCCCGTGTTCGGGTTGCTCGCCGCTGTTGATCAAGGCTGCGACACGCTGGTCCAGTTCTGCCAGCCGGGTTTCGGGATCTTGCCGGAACCAGTCGGGCTCCACCTCCAGGACCATGATCTTGGCAACGATGCCGATGAAGGGGCTCAGGCCTTTTTCCAGCAAGGCATGCCCAAAGCTGAACGGCTGTATCAGCTGCCCCCAGGCGGCAGCCCGCTCGACAAACAGGGTAGTCCAGTCGTGCGTGACCAGGGCGGTGACCAGGCTTGGGTCCGCGCAGGCCAGGACCAGCCCCGACTCGTCGAACAAGGTGGCCAGATCGCGTCGGCGGCTGCGTTGCCGGCTGGTCTGGTTGGCCAGCTCCCTCAGGTGCAGGGCGTTGAGCGCCGCCTTGCTGCGCGGCCAGCTGAGCCAGCACAGGGCGTTGAGGGCGTCATGCCAGTTGTCGGGCCGGGTCGCAACGAGACCCGTATGGGCGATACGCGCCTCGTAACCGAGCTCGTCGGGCGGCGGTGCGCAGAAGCGAACCGCCAGCCCGCTCTCCGTCTGCGGGCGTAGCTTGCCGGGCAGGTCTGCCCAAGCTGCTTCATCCGGGAATCGTTGCCAGCCCAGTTGCTGCAAGGTGGGTTGGAGTGCCTGGAACCAGGGGGACTGCTGGAGGTAGGGAAGGGGCCAATCAGGCATGGATAAGCGGTGATCAGGGGTGGGGGATACCCTAGGTATCGCGATGGCAAGTGTTTGTTTGTACTGGAATTTGCGCGGCCTAGGCGAACGTCATGGCTTGACGAGGCTGGCGACATGCCAACCACCGCGCCTCACTGTCTGCCCCTCCGCGCCTACGCACAGGCCAAAGTGTAGCAAGTCATGACGGATCCATTGGTACTACTCAGCATTACCGGCCTTTTCAGCCTGCTCAATCTGTTGACCCTGGGTTCACTGATCCGTCGAGACGAGAGCGTGCGCTATTTCCTGGTCGCCAATGGCGTACTGCTGCTGGCCATTGTTGGTTATTGCCTTCGGCAGGCTGCCCCGGCCTTCGTCTCCATTGTCGTGGCCAATACGCTGTATTTCGTCGCCAACCTGCTGCTGGTGCTGGGGTGTCGCCGCTATTTTGGTCTGCCCTTGTACGCAGGCTGGTGGTTGCTGCCTTGGGGCCTGGCCAGCACGCTGCTGAGCTATTACTACTACGGTGAAGAGAACTATCCGTTCCGTGTCCTGATCGGCTCCGTGTTCTGTGCCCTGACCTGTTCCTGCGTAGGCTGGACGGTGCTGCGCCACATCCCTGCGGGCCGGCCTCGGTACAGCTATGTCTTTACGGGCAGCCTGGCGCTGCTCTGCGCCATGCTTCACCTGCTGCGTGGTGGTCTGCATGTGCTCATGCTCTCCAGCAATAGGGATGTCGCCGAAGCTACCGTGTCGAGTATGGTTTTCCTGGTTATCGGCACGCTGCTGACACCGGCGATCTCGGTGGGCATGATCATGATGGTGCATGACCGTATTGCGGCAGCCCTGGAGGGGATCGCCAATCACGACTTCCTGACCGGCGTCTTGTCGCGCCGGGCCTGGATGCAGGCGCTCGACGGCGAACTTCGCGCCGGATCACCATTGACGGTGGCGATCCTGGATATTGATTTCTTCAAGCGTATCAATGACCGCTACGGACATGCCGCAGGGGATGCCGTGCTGTGCCAGTTCGCCAGCCAGGCCAAGGCCGTGCTGCGCCATGGCGATAGCCTTGGTCGCCTTGGGGGCGAGGAGTTCGCCATCTTGCTGCGCCACGCGGATCGCGATGCGGCGCAGTGCGTATTGCAGCGCCTTCGCGCGCAGTTGCAGACGCATCCCTGCCTGTATGAGGCGCAGGTCATTGTCTGTACCTTCAGTGCGGGTATCGCGGTCCGCGCCGGAAGTGAGCTGGCCTCACAACTCCTGGCCAGTGCTGATGCGGCGCTGTATCACGCCAAGCAGACCGGTCGGGACCGGATCGTCGAAAGTGGCCGCTATGCAGTAGTGGCGAGCGGCTGATCCGCTTGTCGGCGTCGCGATAAAAAGCACAAGGCCGCCAGTAAGGCGGCCTTGTGTCCGCTTGCCGAGGGTTTGATCCCCGGCGAGTGCTTACTTCAGGACTGCCAGTGCGGCCTCATAGTTCGGCTCGTCGGCGATCTCGCCCACCAGTTCGGCGTGGATGACCTTGTTGGATTCATCCAGCACGACTACCGCGCGGGCGGTTACGCCGGCCAGCGGGCCGCCGGCCATCTCGACACCGTAGTCCTTGATGAATTCGCGACCGCGCATGGTCGACAGGGTGACGACATTGCTCAGGCCTTCTGCACCGCAGAAGCGCTTCTGGGCGAAGGGCAGGTCGGCCGAGATGCACAGTACGACGGTGTTGCTGACCTTGTCGGCCTCGCTATTGAAGCGGCGGGTGGACATGGCACAGGTCGGGGTGTCGATGCTGGGGAAAATGTTCAGCACCTTGCGCTTGCCGGCGTAGTTTTCCAGCGTTACATCGGCCAGGTCGACGCCAACCAGCTTGAACGCAGGTGCAGTGCTGCCGACTGCCGGGAAGGTGCCATTGACGGGGATGGGGTTGCCACGCAGGGTAACGGTAGACATGGTTGTTCCTTTACAGGTCTTGGAAGTGAGGGGCTCGCAGCAGGTATGGCAAGCCCCAGAAATGCCACTCCCGCCTAAGCGGGAGCGGTATCGAGCGATGGCGGCCTGCTTGCTGGCAGATCAGGACTCGGTGACCAACATGGCTTCGGCCAGCTTGTCGTAATTCGGTTCCGCATTGATATCCTGGGCCAGTTCGGCAAACACGATATTGTCGTCTTCGTCGAGGCCGAACAAGGCTGTCGCCATCATGCCTGATAGCGGTACGTCCGTGATCATCACGCCATAATCTTTGTGGAAATCACGGCCGCGCAGCGTGGAAAGCAGCTGTACCTTGCGTATGCCTTCGGTGTTGGCCGTTCGGGCCATGGCGTAGGGGGTATCGACCGATACAACAAAGGACTTGGTATTGGGAAAGCCATCGGCGATGGATTCCAGCCGGCGCGTGATGCGTAGGCCGATCTCCGTATCGACGCTCGGCACCACGGCGATGATCTTGCGTTTGCCGATGAACTTGGAGAGCGGTACGTCGCCCAGGCTGGTATCGACCAGCATGAAGCTGTGGGCAGTGTCTCCCACACGTGGGAAGCGTCCGCCGATACCGATCGGCTCGCCATTGAGTAGCACCGTGGCCATGTCTGTTGTCCTCCTGATAGTGGCAGCTTCAGTATTGACGGCACCCAGACTGAAAGCAAGCCGACCTGAGTGGGTCGGCCCCCTTCGGCCGGCTCAGTTGCTCTCGGGGTAGAACCAGTTGAGCGAGTAGCCGCTGGAATGCAGTTCACCCAGGTCGATCTGCAGGTAGGCCCGCAGCTCGCCGTTGGCTGCCAGGCTCTTGGGTAGCGGGGCGGCCGTACCGTCCGCCAGCGGTGCCAGGTAATCACGCGGGGCAAATACCTTGCGGGCGACCACGCGGTCGGCATCGTCCGTCAGGGTCAGTTCCAGCAAGGGCAGGGCCTGGGCGAAGCCTGCCTGGTTGCGCAGCGTGGCATTGAGCTGGATCAGGCTGGGGTGCTCAGGCAGGGAAACCAGTTCGTTCCATTCGGTACGCAGATAGCCGGCGCGAGCGGGCAGGGACAACTCGCAGCCGACCATGGCACAGAAGCGCTGCAGCTTGGGTTCGATGCCGGGCAGCTGTATGGCGACCTCGGTGCGGTACTGATAGGTCAGCTGCCCGGTCAGGGCAATCACTGCCAGCAGGGTAGGGATGCTCCACAGCCAACGCCATGGCGAAGGGCGGTCAGGCACGCGCAGCATGGCCTCGTCCTGCGCCGTCAGGATGGGCCGGTAGCTGCCGGTGCCGGCCTCTGCCACCGCACGGGCCGCAGGCGTTTCATGGACGTCTGGTGAGGGTTGCGTCTCGCCTGCGTACTCTAATAAGGGCTCACTGGGCGTGGCCTCAACCTGTTCACGCGCCCAGGCTTCGAAGTGCTCGTGAGCCAGGTCACCATCGTCGGCGACAGGCGGAATCTCGATGACTTCGATCTCGCTGGCCTGCGGTGTGTGCGGCAGGTCATCGTGCTCGAGCCGGCGATGGATCTCGTCCAGGTCGAGTTCGAGCATGCCGCCGCTGGCTGCCGGTGTCTTGGCGGGTTCGGCCAGCGCCAGGGCACTGGCCAGTTGCTGTAGGCTCTGGCTTGCCAGCGTGTCGTCTGCATCATCCCGTTCGGCTTCGGCCGCCGCTTCCAGCTGGCTCGCCATGCTGTCCAGGCCGTACAGGTTTTCTTCCCGACGGTGCTGGGCTGTGGCGTCGCTCGTCCTTGCTGCGGAGGGAATGGGCGCGGGCGCTGCTTCGGCGACGGTCGCCGTGTAGGCGGGGGCTGCCGGTGCTGCGCTGCTGCTTGCTGTCGTGGTGACCTGTTCGGCGGCAGGCTGCTTGTTGGCCAGGTTAGCCGGCGCGTCGCCTAGCAGATGCTGCAAGGCATCGAAGACGAAGGCGCAGCGACCGCACCGCACCTTGCCTTCGAAAGCGGCAAGGTGGGCGTCCGTGACGCGAAAGCTGGTGCGGCAGTTGGGGCAGCGCGTGATGTGGTACATGGCTGCGATTCTAGCTAGGTTCTACGAAACTTTGTGTCGCGGATCGCGTTTCTCTGCCAATTCATCCGCGCTGGCGTTGCAAATCGCTGACTTGAGTGGGCGATTGCAGCAAAAAAGCGGTCACACCGGGGCAAAGCCCCGGTGGATCAGCGGCGGGTACCGGCGATACGGACCCAGCCTTCCCGCTCGGCCGAGACGGCGAGGGCGAATTCCGGGCCATAGATGGCGATGATGTCCTCGGCCTGTTCGGCGAGGATGCCCGACAGTACCAGGCGGCCACCGGAGCGGCAGCGGCTGGCCAGCAGGGGCATCAGCATTTTCAGCGGGTTGGTCAGGATGTTGGCGACGACAAGGTCGTAGGTCCGCTCGGGCGCGGCATCGGGCAGGAAGAAGTCGGCGCTGACGTGGTTCTGTTCGGCATTCTGGCGGCTGGCGGTCATGGCCTGCTCGTCGATATCGACGCCATGGGTTTCGCCGGCGCCCAGCAGCTTGGCCGCGATGGCAAGGATGCCGGAGCCGCAGCCATAGTCGAGCACGCTTTCGCCTGCCTTGACCTCACCATCGAGCCATTGCAGGCAAAGCCAGGTGGTGGGGTGGCTGCCAGTGCCGAAGGCGAGGCCCGGATCCAGCGCGATGTTGATTGCGTTCGGCGTCGCCTCATGCCAGGTCGGCGTGATCCACAGGCGGTTCGAAACCTGGATCGGCTCGAACTGCGACTGGGTCAGCCGCACCCAATCCTGCTCTTCGACCCGGCTCACGCTATGCCGGGGCTGCGGGATGCCGACCACGTTGGCGGCGGCAGTCACCATCAGTTCGGGGTCACTGTCCTCTTCCAGCAGGACCACGACCACGCTTTCGTCCCAAAGCTGCTCAAGCGGCATGCCAGGCTCACCGAAGATCGGCTTCTCGGCTTCGGTGCCGGCGGCGGCATCCTCGATGCTGACGCTGAGCGCGCCCAGGTCGAACAGCGCGTCGGACAAAGCTTCGGCGTGGGTGGATTGAGCGTGGATGCGCAGTTCTTGCCAGGGCATGGCGGACTCCAAAACATGAAAAAACGGCGGCCGGGAAAGCCCGGCCGCCGCATAGTTTAGCACCGAAGCGCTTTATCCCTTGGATTCCGCAAGCAGGTGCTCGAGGTAATGGATAGAGGTGCCACCCTTGATGAAGCCCTTGTCGTTGAACAGGACCTGGTGCAAGGGGATGTTGGTCTTGATGCCTTCGACCGCCATTTCGGACAGCGCAATACGCATGCGCGCCATGGCCTGTTCACGGCTGTCGCCAAAGGCGATGACCTTGCCAACCATGGAGTCGTAGTTGGGCGGTACGGTGTAGCCCTGGTAGATGTGCGAGTCGACCCGGATGCCGGGGCCGCCAGGCGGATGGTAGGTCGTGATCTTGCCGGGGCTGGGGATGAACTTGAACGGGTCTTCCGCGTTGATGCGGCATTCCATCGCGTGGCCCTTGAGCACGATGTCCTTCTGCGCGAACCGCAGCTTCTCGCCTGCGGCGATGCGGATCTGTTCCTGGACAATATCAATGCCGGTGATCTGCTCGGTGACGGGGTGCTCCACCTGGACCCGCGTGTTCATTTCAATGAAATAGAACTCACCGTTCTCGAACAGGAACTCGAAGGTGCCGGCGCCGCGGTAGCCGATGCGGCGGCAGGCTTCGGCGCAGGCTTCGCCGACCTTCTTGCGCTGCTTGTCGGTAATGCCGGGAGCGGGTGCCTCTTCGATCACCTTCTGGTGGCGGCGCTGCATGGAGCAGTCGCGCTCACCCAGGTAGACCGCGTTGCCGTACTCGTCGGCCAGGATCTGGATCTCGATATGGCGCGGGTTCTCGAGGAACTTCTCCATGTAGACCGTGGGATTGCCGAAAGCGGCGCCGGCTTCGGTCCGGGTCATTTCCACGGCCTTGATCAGCTCTTCTTCGCTGCGCACTACGCGCATGCCGCGGCCGCCGCCACCGCCGGCAGCCTTGATGATGACCGGGTAGCCAACCTTGCGGCCGATCTTCAGCATTTCATCGGTATCTTCCGGCAATGCACCGTCGGAGCCGGGTACGCAAGGCACGCCGGAGGCCTTCATGGCGTCCTTGGCACTTACCTTGTCACCCATCATGCGGATCGAATCGGGGCGCGGGCCGATAAAGACGAAACCGCTTTGTTCGACGCGTTCGGCGAAGTCGGCGTTTTCGCTCAGGAAGCCGTAGCCAGGATGGATGGCCTGGGCGTCGGTGACTTCCGCGGCGGCGATGATGGCCGGAATATTGAGGTAGGACAGGGGGCTGGGTGCCGGGCCGATGCAGACCGACTCGTCGGCCAGCTTGACGTATTTGGCTTCGCGGTCGACCTCGGAGTGGACGACCACGGTTTTGATGCCCATCTCACGGCAGGCGCGCTGGATTCTGAGTGCGATCTCGCCGCGGTTTGCGATCAGGACTTTTTCGAACATGGTTGTTCCTAGTGAGCAAGTGAAAAGCAAACGGGCGGACAGCGATCGAGCCGCCATGGAAGGCGCTGGCCCACTGTGCACCCGTTCACTTGTTCACTGGTTTAACCAATGACAAACAGCGGTTCGCCGTATTCGACCGGCGAGCCGTTATCGACCAGGATGGCCTTCACTACGCCGCTGGTTTCGGCTTCGATCTCGTTGAGCAGCTTCATGGCCTCGATGATGCACAGCGTGTCACCGGCGGTGACCTGCTGGCCGACTTCGACAAAGGCTTTGGCGCCTGGGCTCGAGGCGCGGTAGAAGGTACCGACCATGGGGGATTTGAGGATAGTGCCTTCGGGCAGCCCGCTGGCGGCAGGGGCGGCGACATCGGTCGCAACCGGCGCGGCAGCGGCGGGGGCGCCAGCTGGCATGTAATGCTGCATGGGTGCCTGCGCATACATGACTGGTGCGTTTTGCGACACGCGGGTGATGCGAACTTTTTCTTCACCTTCGGTGACTTCGATTTCAGCGATGCCGGACTCTTCAACGAGGTCGATCAGCTTTTTGAGCTTGCGTAGATCCATGCCCGTTCCCTTTTTATGTAGGTATTGGTATTTCGATGTGCCAGGCTGAACAGTGTCAGGCCGAGTTCTGGCGACTCAGATAGTCAATGGCGTGCTGCAGCGCATAACCGTAGCCGGCTGCGCCCAGTCCGCAGATAACGCCCACCGCGAGGTCCGAAAAGTAGGAGTGGTGCCTGAAAGGCTCGCGAGCGTGGACGTTGGACAGATGGACTTCGACGAAAGGCAACTTGACCGCTGCCAGCGCATCGCGCAGCGCGACGCTGGTGTGCGTGTAAGCGGCCGGGTTGATGATGACGAAGCCGGTGCCGTCGTCGAAGGCGGCATGGATGCGCTCAATGAGCCCGGCTTCGCTGTTGCTTTGAAAAGTATTGCAGGCATAGCCGGCCGCACGCGCAGCCTCGACGAGACGAGCGTCGATGCTGGCGAGGGAATCAGCGCCGTAGTACTGCGGTTCCCGGCGTCCGAGCATGTTCAGATTCGGGCCGTGGAGTACCAAAATACTGCGGGGCTGTCCAGCCAAATTGTGCGGTGTCGGCTGAGTCATGGCGGCGAGTTTGCCGCAGATGCGCGCACGTTGTCTACCGATCGCCGAAAATTCGGTCAAGCGCCTGCTTGAAATTTTTGTCCGGGATGTTGCGAAAATGCAAGTGGCATGCGGCTTGGCGCCGTGAGGGTTCTGACCGACGAACCGACGAGGGGTCATGTCGGCCGGCTGTTATAATGGCGTGTTTTCCCGGTCGATGCCGACTTTTCTTTCGCTCATGCAACTTACCGACTTCGATTACTTCCTTCCTGAACACCTGATCGCCCAGTTTCCGCCAGCCACGCGCGGCGGCAGCCGTTTGCTGCATCTGCCGGCAGATGGGGGCCTGCAGGATAGGCAATTTGCCGACCTGCCGCAGCTGCTGCGCGAGGGGGACTTGTTGATCCTGAACGATACGCGCGTCATCAAGGCGCGTCTTCTGGGCCAGAAAGACAGCGGTGGGCAGATTGAGGCCATGGTGGAGCGGGTGCTGAGCGAATTCGAAGCGCTGGCCATGGTGCGGGCGAGCAAATCGCCCAAGCCGGGTACCTTTTTGCTGTTCGGTGAGCGTTGGCGTGCCGAGATGGTCGAGCGGCAGGGAGAGTTTTTCCGTCTTCGCTTTGACGCGCCGGTCATGACGGTACTGGAAGAAGCCGGACGTTTGCCGCTGCCGCCCTATATAGAACACCAGCCTGACGCCGAGGATGCCGAGCGTTACCAGACTGTCTTTGCGCGTGAACCGGGCGCCGTGGCGGCACCCACCGCCGGCCTGCACTTTACCGATGCCATGTTCGAGGCGCTTGCCGCCCGGGGCGTGAAGCATGCCAGGCTGACGCTGCATGTGGGGGCGGGCACCTTCCAGCCGGTGCGGGTGGAGGACCTGTCCGAGCACCGCATGCACCATGAGCGTTACGTCATCCCGCCGGAAACCCTGGCGGCGATCCAGAACACGCGTGCCAATGGTGGGCGCGTCGTTGCCGTCGGCACGACCAGCCTGCGTGCGCTTGAGGCTTCCTGCCAGCAAGGTCTGTTCGCGGCCCCGCAGGGGGATACCGATATCTTCATCACGCCGGGCTATGCCTTCAAGGCGGTGGATGCACTGATCACCAACTTCCATCTGCCCAAATCCACCCTGTTGATGCTGGTGTCGGCCTTTATGGGCCATGAGCGCATGAAGGCGGCTTATGCGCATGCGGTGATGCAGGAATACCGCTTTTTCAGCTATGGCGATGCCATGTTGCTGGAACGCAGTTAAGTCGCCGTTCATAATCCACGGATGCCATTCGATTCCAACAAGCCGCGCGTCGCCTTTTTGCCGCGTAATGACAAGGGCCGCGATTTTATCGTGGGCGACCTGCACGGCTGCCGGCGTGATCTGGAAGTGCTGCTGGTGGCGGCAGGCTTTACGCCACGCCGGGGGGATCGCCTGTTCGCGACCGGCGACCTGATCGATCGCGGGCCGGATGCGATGGGGTGCCTGCACCTGCTGCGCCAGCCCTGGTTCTATTGCGTACTCGGCAATCATGAACAGATGCTGCTCAATGCGCTGAGTGGCGATGACGCCGCCATCGCACTGTCGGTTGCCAATGGCGGCGGCTGGGCCCTGGGCAGCATCCTGAAGCGCGATCCGTCCCTGCTGGCGGCGGCCCAGGTGCTCGACAGGTTGCCGCATGTGCTGGTGGTCGGGCCGGGAACACCTGAGCGTTTCAATGTGGTTCACGCCGCGCTGTTACAATCGCCGTCCGATCTGTCGCTGTATAGCGATGCCGACCTGGACGACCGGCTGTCCCAGGCGGACGACAAGGTGGTGGAGCGGCTGATCTGGAGCCGCACCCTGGCTGACGACGCGGCCGACCTTGCGATCAATCATGCCGAGCCCAGCTGGCGTGCTGGATTGTCCATTACCTACTGCGGCCATACGCCGGTACCGTATCCGGTGATTTTCGAGTCGCACTGCCATCTCGATACCGGTGCTGGCTACGAGGGCAATGTCGATGTGAAGCGGGTGGATAGCGGTGCCCCCATGCGCCTCACACTGGCGGAGCACCAGGGTAGCGAACCCATTTTCTATACTCGCTGACGACGGATCTGTCGTTGGCATGCCTGGCTCGGTCCGGCCTGTTTCCGTTTCAAGCGAAGCGTCGGCGGACCTGCCGGCCTGTTCCATCTGGCGCGCCGAGCCCGGCGAGCTGCATCAACCGCGCATCGGATTGTCTTTCCGTTGGCGCAAGGAGTCTTACATGCCGGATAACGGCCTCAGTTTTACCCTCAAGTCCACCAGCGGTGGCGCGCGGCGCGGCAGTGTCGAGCTCAATCACGGCGTGGTGGAGACGCCGGTCTTCATGCCGGTTGGTACCTACGGCACCGTCAAGGCCATGGCACCCAACGAGCTGAAGGAGATCGGCGCGCAGATCGTGCTGGGCAATACCTTCCACCTCTGGCTGCGGCCGGGCCTGGATGTGGTGGCCAAGCACGAGGGCCTGCACCGGTTCATGGGTTGGGACAAGCCCATCCTGACCGACTCGGGCGGGTTCCAGGTGTTCAGCCTGGGCGCCTTGCGCAAGATCACCGAGGAAGGGGTCAAGTTCTCGTCCCCGGTCAATGGCGACAAGCTGTTCCTGACGCCGGAAATCTCGATGCAGATCCAGGCGACGCTCAATTCCGACGTCGTCATGATCTTTGACGAATGCACGCCGTACCCGGCGGATGAAAAGACCGCCGCCACCTCGATGCGGCTGTCGGCGCGCTGGGCGCGCCGGTCCAAGGATGAGTTTGAGCGGCTGAACAACCCCAATGCCCTGTTCGGTATCGTGCAAGGTGGCATGCACGAGCGGCTGCGCGACGAAAGCCTGGCCGGCCTGCAGGACATCGGCTTTCATGGCTTTGCCATCGGCGGCCTGAGCGTGGGGGAACCGAAAGAAGATTTCGCCCGCGTCCTGGACTATACGGCGCCGAAGTTGCCCACCGACAAGCCGCGCTACCTGATGGGAGTCGGCACGCCGGAGGATCTGGTGTACGGGGTATCGCAAGGCGTAGACATGTTCGATTGCGTGATGCCGACCCGCAATGCCCGCAATGGCTGGCTGTTTACTCGCTGGGGTGACGTCAAGGTCAAGAATGCCCGCTACAAGGACGATGTGCGGCCACTGGACGAGAGCTGTGCCTGCTATGCCTGCCAGAATTTCAGCCGGGCCTATCTGCACCACCTGTTCCGTACCGGCGAGATCCTGGGTGCGCGCCTCAACACCATCCACAATCTTTATTACTATCAGTGGCTGATGGCCGAGATGAGACAGGCTATCGAGGTCGACCAGTTCCCGGCCTTTGTCACGCGTTTCCATGCCGAGCGGGGTCGCGGCGTAGATTGAGCGGCTTGTTACCCATCATGCAAAAAGGACGGCGATGCCGTCCTTTTTGCTGTGAATCTGGCCGTGCTTAGTGCCGTGCAGGCTTGCCGTCGCGGATTTCCACCTTGTCGCCGGGTTTGAAGTCCGGCTCGCTGCTGAAATCGGCTTGCTGGATTTCGCCGTTGTAGAGGCGGGTGCTCACCTGCCATACCTTGTGGTGGCCGACTTTTTCCTCGATCTTGCGGCCGACCAGTGCGCCACCCACCGCGCCGACTGCCGTGGCAACGTTCTTGCCGGAGCTGCTGGCATTGCCGGCCAGTTTGCGACCGACGACCGCCCCGACGACGCCGCCACCGACCGTACCGACTGCCGAGGCCTCGCCATCGCGCTCGACCACCTTCACTTCGCTGATGCGTCCGCAGGTATCGCGACACTTGAGCGCCAGGTCGCGCTCGTGGCTGGCGGCCTTCAGGGCATCCTGGCGTACTAGGGTGGCCGTCTTCTGGCAGCCTGCCAGCGCCTTGCGCGACCCTTTTTCACATTGATGCACCGCCTGCTTGTAATCCTCGGCAATGCGTACCTTGTCGGCGTTGTAGGCCTCGATCAGGGCATCCGCCGCGAATGCGGCGGGCAGGAGTGCTGTTGCGAGCAGCAAAAAAGTGAGGCGCATTATCATTTATCCCTGTTGTCATGTTTTATTGTGATCTGGGCCCTTGCTGGCGGGCGGAGCGCATTTTAGCTGGCTGTCATTGAACTGTTGGTTTCATTGCGATCTAAGAGCGGACGTACGAGCTTGTGTTCATATGTCAACCGACCCTAGAATGCGCGGCTCGATTCTCGCGCGCCTGTATGGTCTGCTTGGCTATACAGGCGCGATTCGCTCCAGGCCTGTTGCCGCAGCCTACTGCTTGCGCAACGGCCAACCCGCCCGCATGTAGTGGGGTGGGAATATCAATTGTTTACCGGGACCTGCTCCATGTTTATCAGTACTGCTTACGCTGCTGCACCTGCCCAAGCGGCACCAGGGTTCGACCTGATGTCCTTCCTGCCGATGATCGTGATCTTCGTGCTGTTCTATTTCCTGCTGATCCGTCCGCAGCAAAAGCGCATGAAGGAACAGAAGGCCATGCTGGACGCGATCGCCAAGGGTGATGAAGTCGTGACCAGCGGTGGTGTGCTGGGTCGTGTGGTCAAGGCGGGTGATGCCTACCTGACGGTCGAGATCGCCGATGGCGTCGAGATCGTGGTACAGCGTGGCGCGGTATCCGCCAAGCTGGAAAAAGGCACCGTCAAGGCGCAACGCTAAGATTCAACACGGGCAGGCAGCACCTGCCCGTTTTCACTACGGCATGACGCCGCACGGGTCCCCCCGCCATGAATCGTTATCCCATCTGGAAGTATCTGGTCATCCTGGTCGCCATCGTGGCCGGCCTGATCTATACCGTTCCCAATCTTTATGATCCCAGCCCCGCTGTCCAGGTCTCGGGCGCCCGTTCCGGCGTCAAGGTCGATACAGCCACCATGGATCGTGTCGAGCAAGCCCTGGGTACTGCAGGCCTCAAGCCTGAAGGCATCTATCTGGAGGCCAACAGCCTCAAGGTGCGCTTCAAGGATACGGATGCGCAGTTCAAGGCGCGCAGCCTGATCGAAACCACCCTGGGCGATAACTACGTCGTTGCGCTCAACCTGCTGGCCAACACCCCGTCGGTGCTTGCCAAGCTCGGTGCACACCCGATGTCCCTGGGTCTGGACCTGCAGGGCGGTGTGCACTTCACGCTCGAAATCGATATGCGGGCCGCGATCGACAAGAATTCCGAACGGGTCGCCGGCGATGTGCGCCGCGAGCTGAAGGACAAGAAGATTCGTGCCACGGTGCGCCGTAGTGGCGACCTGGTGGAAGTCCAGTTCCGCGATGCGGACAGCCTGAAGTCGGCTCGGACCGCCATCGAGCGCATCCTGCCGGTCATGCAGATCCAGGCGCAGAGCGGCGAGGGTAACTACAAGCTGCAACTGAGCTACTCCGAGCAGGAGCGTCAGCGTATCCAGAGCGATGCGGTGAAGCAGAACATCGCCACGCTGCACAACCGGGTGAACGAACTGGGTACCACCGAGCCGGTGATCCAGCAGCAAGGCGCCGACCGCATCGTGGTGCAGTTGCCTGGCGTGCAGGATACCGCGCGTGCCAAGGACATCATTGGTCGTACCGCCACCCTGGAAGTACGCATGGTGGAAAGCGACCCGGCCAAGCTGACCGAAGCCATCGCCGGCAACGTGCCGGCTGGTTTCGAGCTGATGGAAGAACTTGATCCGCGCGGCAACCGCCCCATCCTGATCAAGAAGGAAGTCGAGCTGACCGGCGAGAACATCAACGGTGCGCAGGCAGGTTTTGACGACCAGAACCAGCCGGCCGTTCATATCAACCTCGATTCGGCCGGTGGCCGCATCTTCCGCCAGTTGACCCATGACAATATCGGTCAGCGCATGGCCATGATCCTGGTGGAAAAGGGCAAGGGCCAGGTTGTGACTGCACCGACCATCCGGGTCGAGCTGGGTGACAAGTTCCTGATTTCCGGTGCCATGACCACGACCGATGCGAACGATACTGCCCTGCTGTTGCGTGCCGGTTCGCTGGCGGCGCCGATGACCGTTGTCGAGGAACGCACCATCGGCCCAAGCCTGGGCAAGGAAAACATCAGCAAGGGTTTTCACTCCACGCTGTACGGTTTCTCCGCCATCGTGCTGTTCATGCTGATCTACTACCGGGTGTTCGGCCTGACCGCATCGTTTGCGCTGGGCGTGAACCTGCTGTTCCTGATTGCGTTGCTGTCGGTCCTGAGCGCGACGCTGACCCTGCCGGGTATCGCGGCCATCGCGCTGACGCTGGGTATGGCCATCGACTCGAACGTGCTGATCAATGAGCGTATCCGCGAGGAAGTGCGTGCCGGGCTGCCGCCGCAGACCGCCATCAAGGCCGGTTACGAGCATGCCTGGGCGACGATCCTGGACTCCAACATCACGACCCTGATTGCTGGCGTATCGCTGCTGATCTTCGGTTCTGGCGCGGTGCGTGGTTTCGCCGTGGTGCATTGCCTTGGCATCCTGACCTCGATGTTCTCCGCCGTGGTGGTATCGCGCGGCGTGGTCAACCTGATCTACGGCTATCGCCGCAAGGTCGGCAAACTCGCCGTTTAAGCAGGAAATACAGTCATGCTGGAATTATTCCATTTCAAAAAAGACATCCCGTTCATGAGCTACGGGAGGCTGACGACGACGATCTCGCTCGTTACCTTCCTGGCTGCCGTGTTCTGCTTGTTCTGGAAGCCGCTCAACCTGAGTGTGGAGTTCACCGGTGGTACCGTGCTGGAAGTGCGCTACGCCCAGGCGGTGGATCTGACCCAGGTTCGTGAGCATGTCGAATCGCTGAATATCGGCGGCCAGCACAAGGAAATCGTGGTGCAGGCGCTGGGTACGGCCCGTGACGTGATGATCCGTCTGCCGGTGGTCAAGGACAGCAGCAGTGCCAAGCTGTCCGACATGGTGATGGAAGAGCTGAAGAAGACCGACCCGAGCGTCGAGCGCCGCAAGGTGGAGTTCGTCGGTCCGTCGGTGGGTGATGAGCTGGTCAGCCACGGCCTGACCGCGCTGGCCATGGTCTGCGTCGGCATCATCATCTACCTGGCCATCCGCTTCGAATGGCGTTTTGCCGTGTCGGCCATCCTGGCCAACCTGCACGACGTGGTCATCATTCTTGGTGTGTTTGCCTTCTTCCAGTGGGAATTTTCGCTGACGGTGCTGGCGGCGGTACTGGCGGTGCTGGGCTACTCGGTCAACGAGTCAGTGGTGGTGTTCGACCGGATTCGCGAAAACTTCCGCAAGGCGGGCCTGCGTGGCAAGACCGTGCCGGAAGTGATCGACAATGCGATCACTGCGACCATGAGCCGTACCGTGATCACCCATGCTTCGACCGAAATGATGGTGCTGTCCATGCTGTTCTTCGGTGGCCCAGCACTGCACGGCTTTGCCATGGCGCTGACCATCGGCATCGTGTTCGGTATCTACTCGTCGGTGCTGGTGGCGTCGCCGCTGCTGCTGCTGCTGGGCGTAAGCCGCGAGAACATGGTCAAGCAGGTCAAGACCAAGGAAGAGGCTGTCGTTTAAGTCTGCAGTTCCGGGCTGGTGACGGGATGGCCAGGCCATCCGGTCGCCGGCCTGTCACCGTGCTGCCATGCACGTCTTTGCTTGTCCGATAGCAACTACAGGGCCTGTTGATTCAGGTTTGGCCGTGGATTTCTCCCTCTTTGATATCTTCCTGCATCTCGACAAGTACCTTGCCGCGATGGTGGCGCAGTACGGAGTGTGGATCTACGTTTTCCTGTTCCTGGTGATTTTCTGCGAGACCGGGCTGGTGATCATGCCCTTCCTGCCGGGAGATACCCTGCTGTTCGTGGCGGGTGCGGTGGCGGCCACCGGTGGGATGGACCCGTGGATACTGGCGGCCTGCCTGATCGTCGCGGCCATCCTTGGCGACTCCACCAACTACCTCGTCGGCCGCCTGGCCGGCAAGAAACTGTTTTCGAACCCGCGTTCCCGCCTGTTCCGGCGCGACTATCTGACGCGTACCGAGGCCTTTTACGCCGAGCATGGCGGCAAGACGGTGGCGATGGCGCGCTTTGTCCCCATCGTCCGTACCTTCGCCCCCTTCGTCGCCGGCATGGCGGCCATGCCCTACTACCGCTTTGTCACCTTCAGCGTGCTGGGTACCCTGGCCTGGGTCGGTTCCCTGGTCACGCTGGGTTATCTGTTCGGCAATGTCGAATTCATCCGCAGCAATCTATCCTTGATCGTAGTGGCGGGCATGGGCGCAGTCCTGTTGCCGGTGCTGCTGCAACTGATGCGGGGCTGGCTGCTGCGCCGTCGTACTATCTGAGGTTGGCGCGCTGGCCGCGCTCATGAAGATGTCTGAAGATTTCTATACCGATAAGTCACAGGTGCGCCGCGCTTTCGAGCGTTCGGCCCACTCCTACGATGCCGCTGCGGTACTGCAGCGCGAGGTTGCCGACCGCATGCTTGAGCGGCTCGACCTGGTCAAGCTGGCCCCGAACCGGGTGCTGGACGCCGGCAGTGGTACCGGTTACGCCGGTCCACGCCTGCGCAGCCGCTACAAGGATGCGCGCCTGATCGAGCTGGATCTGGCGCAGGCCATGCTGCAAGTGGCCGCCAGCAAGCTCGGCATCCTTGACAAGGTCTTCGCCAGACGGAACTGGCAGGTCTGCGCGGACCTTGAATCCTTGCCCTTGGCCAATGAATCGGTCGAACTCGTATGGTCCAGCCTGGCGATTCAATGGCTGAACGAACCGGACCGGGCTTTCCGCGAGTTTCATCGGGTACTCAAGCCGGAAGGCCTGCTGATGTTCAGCAGCTTCGGTCCGGATACTCTGCTGGAACTCAAGCACGCATTCGCAACCGTAGACAAGCGACCGCACGTCAATCGCTTCATCGACATGCACGACCTGGGCGATGCGCTCTCCCACGCCGGCTTCTCGGCGCCGGTGATGGACATGGAGAAGTTTGTCCTGACCTATGACGACGTGAAGTCGGTGATGCGCGACCTCAAGGCGATCGGTGCGCACAATGTCGCGGTAGGCCGCAGCCGTGGCCTGATGGGCAAGGAGACCTTCCAGCGCGCGTGTGATGCGTATGAGAAGCTGCGCAAGGAAGGCAAGCTGCCCGCCACCTACGAGGTGGTCTACGGCCATGCCTGGAAGCCGCAGCCCAAGCCGCAATTGGCGGATGGCCGGCAGGTCATCGAGTTCCGTCCCCGTTCCAAGCCGTGAACGCCTACTTCATCACCGGCACGGACACCGAGGTAGGCAAGACCTTTGCCACCGTGGCGCTGTTGCGCGAGGCTGTCAGGGCGGGGCACCGCGCCGTGGGCATGAAGCCATTGGCGTCGGGCTGCGTGCGCAACGCGGATGGATCGCTCGACAACGAGGACGTGCTGGCGCACGCCGCTGCCAGCAATGTGGCGGTAGCGCGCGAACATGCCAATCCCTATGCCTTCCTGCCGCCGATCTCGCCGCACCTTGCGGCCAGGGAAGCGGGTGTGGCGATCGAATTCGCACGAATACAACAGTCCTTCGAGCATTTGTCGGGGCTGGCCGACCTGGTCCTGGTCGAGGGGGCTGGCGGCTGGCTGGCGCCACTGGATGAGCAGCGCAATATGGCCGACCTTGCCCAGGTGCTGGGCATACCGGTCATCCTGGTTGTCGGCTTGCGGCTGGGCTGCCTGAACCATGCGCTGCTGACCGTGGAGGCCATCAAAGCCCGTGGGGTGAAGCTGGCGGGCTGGCTGGCCAATTGCGTGGACCCGGCCATGCGGGCGCGTGATGACAATCTGGTCTATCTAAAGCAACACATTGCCGCCCCGTTCCTGGGCATGATTCCCCATTTTGATGTAGGGCAAAAAGCCGAATCGAATCAAGAGCAAATACTCGATTTCCGGCTGAAAGTGCTTATCAAATAAGGATTTGTGGGCAAATGCCCCGTTGAGTACCCCGAATACCTCTGCTAGGATTCGTGCGACTTTTTGCCGCAGGTCTTGATCTGCATCAAGGCAAGCAGCAAAACGACACGACGCCGGAAACACCGGCGCAGAGGGAAACGACGCCCGCGCCCGTGGGCGTGTCGTCATGGGGACAATATGAAGAACCGTGTATCCAGATCGCTTGCTGCGCTTTCGACAGTCGCCAGCATGTCTGTTCTTGCCGAGTACCAGCTCAACCTGCAAGCACCCGTCACCAAGGTCGCGCGTGAAGTCTACGACCTGCATTCCTTCCTGCTGTATATCTGCGGCGGGATATTCTTGGTGGTCTTCGGCTTGATGTTTTATTCGATATTCAAGCATCGCAAGTCTGTCGGCCACAAAGCAGCCAATTTCCATGAAAGTACCAAGGTCGAACTGATCTGGACCATCATTCCGGTCCTGATCCTGGTCGGCATGGCTTATCCGGCCACCAAGGTGGTACTGGAACAGAAGGATACCCGCGGTGCCGACATGACCATCAAGGTCACCGGCTACCAGTGGAAATGGGGCTATGACTACCTCGACGAGGGCATCAGCTTCCATAGCCGGCTGAAGACACCGCAAGAACAATACGAGAACTTCGGCGGCGAGAAGCCGGTCCGCAATGCGGACTATCTGCTGGAAGTCGACAATCCGGTCGTCGTGCCGGTCGGCAAGCGGGTACGCCTGTTGCTGACCGCCAATGACGTGATCCACTCCTGGTGGGTGCCGGCCTTCAGCGTGAAGCAGGATGCAGTGCCCGGCTTTATCCGTGACAGCTGGTTCCAGGCCGAGAAGGAAGGCGTCTATCGCGGTCAGTGCGTGGAGCTGTGCGGCAAGGATCATGGCTTCATGCCCATCGTCGTGCACGTGGTCTCTGCCGATAAATACAAGGCCTGGGTCGACGAGCAGAAGAAGCTGATGGCTGCCAACCAGGATGACCCGAACAAGGTCTGGACGCTGGCGGATCTGCAAGCCCGCGGCCAGAAGGTCTACGACGCGAACTGCGCCGTGTGCCACAAGCCGGACGGCAAGGGCCAGGGGGCTTTCCCTGCCCTGGATGGCTCCAAGATCGCCGGCGACAAGGCGCACAAGGACGACCATGTACGCATGGTGCTCGACGGCAAGGGAGCCATGCCTGCCTGGGCCAAGACCTTGTCCGATACCGAAATCGCGGCCGTGATCACTTACGAGCGCAACGCCTGGGGCAACAAGACCGGCGACCTACTGCAACCGGCTGATATCAAAGCCGCCCGCAAGTGATAGCGAGGACACGACAATGACAACGACTACCCATACTCCTGATCACGCCCACGGGCATGATGATCATGCGCATCACGCGCCGACAGGCCTGGGTCGCTGGCTGACAGCGACCAACCACAAGGACATCGGCACGCTGTACATGTGGTTTGCCTTCATCATGTTCCTGACGGGCGGGGTGATGGCACTGTGCATCCGGCTGGAACTGTTCCATCCCGGCCTGCAGTTCTTCAAACCCGAGCTGTTCAACCAGTTCACCACCCTGCACGGCATCATCATGGTGTTCGGCGCCATCATGCCGGCCTTCACCGGCCTCATGAACTGGCAGATTCCGCTGATGATCGGCGCGCCGGACATGGCGTTCGCCCGGATGAACAACTGGTCGTTCTGGTTGCTGCCGCCGGCTGCCCTGCTGCTGATGATCTCCTTCGTGGTGCCTGGCGGCGCAGCCGCTGCGGGCTGGACGCTGTATGCACCGCTGTCCACCCAGATGGGCATGGGCATGGACCTGACGATCTTCGCGATCCATATTATGGGTATCTCGTCCATCATGGGTGCGATCAACATCGTCACCACGGTGCTCAATATGCGCGCACCCGGCATGACGCTGATGCGGATGCCGATGTTCGTCTGGACCTCGCTGATCACCGCCTACCTGCTGATTGCCGTGATGCCGGTGCTGGCTGGTGCCGTGACCATGGTGCTGACCGACCGTCACTTCGGTACCAACTTCTTCAATGCCGCCGGTGGCGGTGACCCGGTGCTGTACCAGCATGTGTTCTGGTTCTTCGGTCACCCCGAGGTCTACATCATGGCCCTGCCAGCCTTTGGCGTGGTCAGCCAGGTGATTCCGGCCTTTGCCCGCAAGCCGCTGTTTGGTTACCACTCGATGGTGTACGCCACCTCGTCCATCGCCATCCTGAGCTTCATGGTGTGGGCGCACCATATGTACACCACCGGCATGCCAGCAACGGCGCAGATCTTCTTCATGTACGCCACCATGCTGATCGCGGTGCCGACCGGTGTGAAGGTGTTCAACTGGATCGCCACCATGTGGCAGGGCTCAATGACCTTCGAGACCCCGATGCTGTTCGCGATCGGCTTTGTCTGCCTGTTTACCTTCGGTGGCTTCTCCGGCGTGGTGCTGTCGGTCGCCGCCGTGGATATCCAGTTGCAGGATACCTACTACGTGGTGGCGCATTTCCACTACGTGCTGGTGGCCGGTGCGCTGTTCTCGTTGTTCTCCGCCGTCTACTACTGGCTGCCGAAGTGGTGCGGCTACATGTACAACGAGACCGCCGGCAAGATCCATTTCTGGTGGTCGATGATCGCCTTCAACATCACCTTCTTCCCGATGCACTTCCTGGGTCTGGCCGGCATGCCGCGCCGTATCCCGGACTATGCCACCCAGTTCACCGAGTTCAATTCGATGGCGTCGGTCGGTGCCTTCCTGTTCGGCATCGCCCAGGTCTACTTCCTGTTCGGTGTGCTGCTGCCCACCTTGCGCGGTGGTGCCGGTCCCGCACCGCAGCGCCCGTGGGAGGGTGCGCATACCCTGGAATGGGAAGTGCCGTCGCCGGCACCGTTCCATACCTGGGAAGAGCCGCCTGCACGCAAGCTGGTGGACGATTTGTCCGCGCTGCAGAAACTGCACTGAGCCGACGGTACATCTCGATGCAAAACAAGAATGTCCGTACTGCCCTGATACTGGTGAGTGTCGCCGTGGTGTTTGCCTTGGGCTACGTGGCGCGCTTCCTGTTGCTGGGGCGCTGAAACGGTATGCATAGCGATGTACGAGCCGATAACCGCCGGCTGCTGATCAAGCTGGCCGTTATTGCTGTGGGCATGTTCGCCTTTGGCTACGCCCTGGTGCCGTTCTACGAAAAGATCTGCGAAGTAGCTGGCATCAACAACCTGCTCAAGCCGGATGTAGTTGCCAATACCCAGGTCGACGCCAAGCGCTGGGTGACGGTGGAGTTCGATGCGAATCTGCGTGGTGACCTGCCCTGGCGCTTCAAGCCCGAGCAGACCAAGCTGAGCGTGCACCCTGGCCAGCTGGTGCAGGTGGCCTACGATGTAGAGAACACTACAGGTCGTACCGTGGTGGGGCAGGCGGTGCCGAGCTATGGCCCGGCGGTCGCGGCCAAGTATTTTGGCAAGCTCGAGTGCTTCTGCTTCAAGCAGCAGACCTTCGAGCCGGGTGAGAAGCGGCGCATGCCGGTGGTGTTCGTGATCGACCCGTCGTTACCAGCTGAGGTAGAGACCATCACGCTGTCTTACAGCTTTTTTGAAGTGGCAGGCACCAGCAAGCCGAGTACCTGAATGAGGCTTGGGCGAGCCAGGCCCGTCGAGCGCTAGCGTCGAGGACCTGGGGTGTTCTGCAGTGTTGATTTTGGGATTGTTGACCCTGGTACGCAGCGTTACCAGTCAGTAACTGGTTGCCCGGTCCAGACATGCTGTAAAGCAATATCTATAAGGGAGCAGACAATATGGCAACACATCAACCCGATTATTACGTACCGCACCCTTCCAAATGGCCGCTGGTTGGCTCTTTTGCCCTGTTCTTTATCGGCCTGGGCGCCGCGCTGACCGTGAATTCGGTGACGGCCGGCACCTATTCGCTGGCCCTGGGCTTCGCCATCCTGTTGTGGATGCTGTTTGGCTGGTTCGGCGATGTCATCAAGGAATCGGAGGGCGGGGTCTACTCCAAGCGTGTCGATCTCTCGTTCCGCTGGGGCATGGGCTGGTTCATCTTCTCCGAGGTGATGTTCTTCGCTGCCTTCTTTGGGACCTTGTTCTATCTGCGTACCATCTCGGTGCCGGAACTGGGCAACGTCGAGCACAAGCTGCTGTGGCCTGATTTCACCGCCGTGTGGCCGACTTCGGTTGCACCCAATGGCGCGGCGCCGTATGAAGTGATGGCACCGTGGGGCCTGCCGGCCTGGAACACGCTGATCCTGCTGACCTCCGGCGTCACGCTGACCGTGGCGCACTGGGGCATGATGAAGAACAACCGCACGCAACTGAAGCTGGGCCTGCTGGTCACGGTGTTGCTCGGTGTGCTCTTCCTGGGTCTGCAGGTCTACGAGTACAGCCATGCCTGGGGTCATATGGGCCTGACGCTGGCATCCGGCGTTTATGGTGCGAGTTTCTACATGATGACCGGCTTTCACGGCATGCACGTGTTCATCGGTGCGCTGATGCTGGCCGTGATGCTGGCGCGCTCGAGCAAGGGGCACTTCACTGCCGAGCACCATTTCGCCTTCGAAGCGGCCGCCTGGTACTGGCACTTCGTGGACGTGGTGTGGCTGATCCTGTTCGTGTTCGTCTACTGGCTCTGATCGACCGGCTTGAAATGACAATGGTGCAGCGCAGGCTGCACCATTTGTTTATTGAGAGCAGGGGTGTCGGTTTTCAATAGACGCCATGGGGCTGGATCCAGCCCAGGCGATAAGCCAGCATCAGCATCAGGAACAGCGCGACCGACAGGGCAACCCGCAAGGTCAGCGCCTTGACGGTGCGCTCGGATGAACCTTTCTGGCGGATCAGGCTGTACATGGCACTACCCAGTGCCGCCAGGATGCCCAGTATCAGCAGGACAACAATGATCTTCATATTGATAGCAAGTCCTCGGGTTATTGGGGGCGCTTCCCGTAAGATCGGTGCTTGAAGCGCCGGTACGTCGCCAGTGTAGTGTTGTCCACCCCTCTCTCGCCAGTTGTTCCCCATGCCCTTGCGTAAACCCCGTTTGCTGATCGTGATTGCCACCGTGCTGTTCGTGGCGCTGACGGTGCGTCTGGGCTTCTGGCAGCTGGACCGGGGACAGCAGAAGGCTGCTCGGGCCAGCCAGATGGCGGCCATGGACAAGCTGGCAGCGGTGGGCTGGCAGGGAGAGACCGGTGAAGGGGTCTGGCTGCGTCGTTACCAGGTCAAGGGGCGTTGGCATCCCGAGGCCCAGATATTTCTCGATAACCGGTTGGAAGCAGGCCGGCCCGGCTTTCACGCGCTGGCGCCGCTGGAACTGGCAGACGGGCGCTGGTTGCTGATCAACCGGGGCTGGTTGCCCAAGGTGGTGGGTCAGCTACCGACAGCACCCTTGCCGGAAGGCGAAGTCAGACTGCTGGTCAGGCTGGTAACGCCAACCCAGCATTACGTGGAGTTGGCAGCGGACAAGACGGGTGGGGTGGTCTGGCAGAACCTGGACTGGGACCGCTACCGGCAGATGAGCAAGGCACCGCTGGCTGCGGCGCTGGCTTATCAGCTGGATGGCAAGGATGGCCTGTCGCGCAACTGGCCGGCTCCCGACCTGGGTGTTGAAAAACACTATGCCTATGCCGGGCAATGGTTTTTATTCGCGGCGCTGGCCGTCGCACTGTTCATTATCTTGCACTGGAAGCGTCGCAGCACATGAATGCACCTGTTACCGCCACAAGCAGGAACCGCCGGGTTCTCTATACCGTCATCGCGGTTTCCATCGCTCCGATTCTTGCCTCCTACCTGCTGTACTACTTCTGGAAGCCGGCAGGCGGCCTGACCTTCGGCCAACTGCTGGAGGTGAAGCCGGTGCCGACATTCCGGCAGGTGACGCTGGACGGCAAGCCAGCCAGCCTGGGGGACTTCAAGGGCAAATGGCTGTTGGCCATGGTAGATGACGCCAGCTGCCAGGGAAGCTGCCTCGATACCCTGCATGTGTTGCGGCAGGTTCGCCTGGCGCAGGGCAAGGACATGGGCCGGGTGGAGCGGGTCTGGCTGATGCTGGGCAATGCCAACCCGCCGGCCGAGGCACAGACCCGCGCCGATGGTGCCCGGCTGCTCCGCGCCCAGGACCCGGTGCCGCTGCCAGGTGACCAGACGGGGGGCTACTACCTGATCGACCCACTCGGGAACCAGGTGCTCCGCTATCCACGCAGTGCCGATCCGGTCAAGGTGATCAAGGAAATCGGCAAGCTGCTCAAGAACAACGAGAACCTGGGCTGATCACATGTTTCGCAAACTCGCCCTGTTGGCGGCCGTCTGGACTTTCTGCCTGATCGTTCTGGGCGCCTATGTCCGATTATCCGATGCCGGCCTGGGTTGCCCGGACTGGCCAGGCTGCTATGGCAAGGCCTCGCCCATCCATGCGCTGGAGCAGATCAGCGCGGCCCATGCCGACCAGCCGCACGGGCCGGTCAGCCTGGCCAAGGCCTGGAAGGAGATGGTGCATCGGTACTTTGCGAGCGGCCTGGGGGTGTTGATCCTGGTGCTGGCGGTCCTGGCCGTGCGGCAGCGCCGTCAGCTGCGGCAATCGCCGCTGTTGCCGATCGGTATCTTCTTTCTTGTCTGCTTCCAGGGTGCGTTGGGCATGTGGACGGTGACCTTGCTGCTCAAGCCGGCCATCGTCACCAGCCACCTGATCGGTGGTATGAGCATGCTGGCGCTGCTGGTCTGGCTATGCCTGAGACAGCGTGAGTGGGCCAATATCGAGCGGCAGGCCGTTGGCCTGCGCAAGTTTGCGGTGCTGGGGCTGGTGGTCGTGGCATGCCAGATCATTCTTGGCGGCTGGGTCAGTACCAACTATGCCGCGGTGGTGTGTACCGACTTCCCGACTTGCCAGGGTAGCTTGCTGCCCAATATGGATTTTCGCGACGCTTTCCATGTGCATCGTGAGCTGGGCCAGACGCCCGATGGTGTCTTGCTGAGCATGGCGAACCTGACCGCCATCCACTGGCTGCACCGGCTGGGGGCTTTGCTGACCTTCTGCTACATCGCCTGGCTGGCCTGGCGCTTGTATGCCCGGAACGTTTTGCGTAGCCTTGCCCTCGGCATGGGTGTGGTGTTGCTGGTACAGATCGCACTTGGCATCAGCAATGTGCTGCTGCATCTGCCCTTGCCGGTGGCGGTGCTGCACAATGCGGGTGCCGCACTATTGCTGACCTTGCTGGTGGCATTGAATTTCCGGCTGGCGCAACGACGCTAGCCTGTGTGGCGCACGATAAAAAGCAGTAGGAGACAAGCATGACCGCCACGACACTTGCCAAACCCGACCCGGGCCTCAAGGCTCGCCTGCGTGAGTTCCTGGCCCTGGCCAAGCCGCGGGTCGTCGCCCTGATCGTATTCTGCGCCGTGATCGGCATGTTCCTGGCTACGCCGGGCCTGCCGCCCATGGTGCCCGTGCTGGCCGGGACGATAGGCATCGCCCTGGTTGCCGGTGCCGCCGCCGCGATCAATTGCCTGGTGGAACAGAAGATCGATGCGCTGATGGCGCGTACCCGTGCCCGTCCGTTACCGCGTGGCCAGATCACCAGTCGACAGACGCTGGGTTTTGCCCTGCTGGTCGGCGGTCTGGGCTTGTGGTTGCTGTATGCCTGGGTGAACCCGCTGACCATGTGGCTGACGCTGGCGACCTTCGTCGGTTACGCCATCATCTACACCATCGTGCTCAAGCCCAGCACGCCACAGAATATCGTGATCGGCGGTGCCTCCGGTGCCATGCCGCCCATCCTGGGCTGGGCAGCCGTGACCGGTACGGTCAGCCATGACGCGATGATCCTGTTCCTGATCATCTTTGCCTGGACCCCGCCCCACTTCTGGGCCTTAGCGCTGTATCGCCGTGACGACTATGCCCGCTCCGGCCTGCCCATGCTGCCCATTACCCATGGCGAGGCCTTCACCCGCCTGCATGTGCTGCTCTATACCTTCATCCTGACGGCGGTCACGCTGCTGCCGGTGGCGACCGGCATGTCCGGCATGATCTATCTGGTTAGCGCAGCGCTGCTCGATGCTGCCTTCCTGATCTACGCCTGGAAGATCTGGCGCAGTTACTCCGATGCGCTGGCGCGTAGCGCCTTCCGTTATTCCATCCTTTATCTCTCGCTGCTGTTTGCGGCGTTGCTGCTGGATCACTACCTGATGATCCCGCTGGGTTGAGCCATGGCCATTCGTTTTTCCGCTTTGCTGCTGTCCGCCCTGCTCGGGCTTGCTGCCTGCAGCCAGGCACCGCAACTGACCTTTGAGGCAACCGATGTGACGGGGGCGCCCATCGGCGGCGAGTTCCAGCTGACCGGGCACGATGGCAAGCCGCGTAGCCTGAGCGAGTTCAAGGGCAAGGTCGTCGTGCTGTTCTTCGGCTATACCCATTGCCCGGATGTCTGCCCCACCACCATGAGCGAACTGGCGTCGACCATGAAGCAGTTGGGGGACAAGGCCAAGGATGTGCAGGTGCTGTTCGTGACGGTAGACCCGGCGCGCGATACGCCGGCCTTGCTGGCGCAGTACGTACCGGCCTTCAATCCGGGCTTTATCGGCTTGAGCGGCACGCCGGAGCAGATCCGCAAGGTGGCTGACAGCTACAAGATCGTCTATCAGAAGAGTGGCGAAGGTGACGCGAACTACACGGTGGACCATAGCGCCGGTAGCTATATTCTCGACAAAGAGGGTAAATTGCGGCTCTTCGTCAATTATGGGGCAAGTGCCAAGGTCTTTTTTCATGACATTGGCCTATTATTGGCCTCGTAAGTGGCCTCCTGCTGTCGCCATGCCTGTGGATAAAATTGTGTTGAAGCAAGCCCTGCTTGGCGTGTGGCAGAATCTATAAATCATATAATTACATCAGGTCAGCTAAGACTGTGGCGGAAACGGACAACAACCCTTCTGCGGAAGGCAAAAGCCCGATTGCTCTGATACCCGAGGGTGTCGACGTCGGCAATTTTTTGCTGCGTACACCGATGGAAATCGGCTTTGTACTGCGTTCGCTCGCGCAGAAGGGGGACCTGATCTCGGTCTACTTTGATCACGGCCAGTTTTCTTTCCTGTCCACCATTCTCGAGTGCGATCCGAAGACCAAGCGGTTCTGGTTCGACATCAGCGGGGTTGAGGCGATCAATCGTGCCTTTCTGCGCGCCAGCCATATGGTGTTCGCGGCTGCACCTGAGGGTGTGCGGGTCCAGTTTGTCCTTAGTGGCGGCGTGTCGGAGGTTGACTATGATGAACGCCCGGCCTTTGAGGCTTCATTCCCGGATGACCTGATCAAGCTGCAGCGTCGTGAATATTTCCGCCTGGATACACCAATCGGCAAGCCGCTGACCTGCAAGCTGCGTCACCCCAATGGCAAGGTGCTGGACCTGCCGCTGCACGATATCTCCATCGGCGGCATGGGGCTGTGGATGAGCGGACAGCTCGAGGTCGAGCAGTTGGATGTGTTCCCGGGCTGCCGGCTGGACCTGGGGACCTTCGGTTCCATTGAGCTGACGCTGGAGATACGCAGCAAACGCCAGGTGACCAAGCGCGACGGCACGGTGCAGACCATGCTGGGTACGCGCTTCATTGATCTGCCGCGGCAGACCGAGAACCTGTTGCAACGCTATATCGCCCAGCTTGAGCGTGAGCGGCATCAGCTGCTGCGTAACTGATCTAGCAAGACCTGCGGCGTGTCGTAGCCTAGCCGCAGGCGTAACTCCCCCTTCAAACGAGCATTGCTGAGCCGACGCGATTCGCGCATGAACGACCACAGTGCCGGCGATACGGTTGCCTGGGCGTCCTCGGCACTGAGCCGGGGCGGTCTCGGCAGCGCGAACGCATCGGCCACACGATCGAACCAATCCCCCATCTTCCAGTCGCTATCATCGCAAGCGTGATAGGTCCGGCCCGGCTTGCCGCGGAACAAGGCCAGGCAGCAGGCATGGGCCAGGTCATCAGCGTGGATATGGTTGCTGTAGCCGTCCACATCGGCCTGCAGTGCTGGTGTGCCGCTGCGCAGACGTTCGGTCGGCAGGCGGTCTGCGGCATAGATGCCGGGGGCCCGCACAATGCTCACCCGGCAGCGCTGGCGCTTGCCGTAAGCCCGCAGTCGCTGCTCTGCGGCCACACGTCGCCATGCCCGTGCCGACTGGGGATTGAGTGGCCGGGTTTCATCAAGCAGGTCGCCACCGCAATCGCCGTAGACCCCGGTGGTGCTGATGTAGCAAAGCCCCCGTGCTAGAATTGCGGCTTGCCCAAGGGCCGCCAGCAGATGTTTGCTGCGGTTGTCGTCTTCCCCCTGGTTGGGGGGCGGCGCGCTGTGCAGGACGTATTCGGCAATGCCAACCAGCCTTTGCAGGCTGGCCGGCTGGTCCAGATCACCCTGTATCGGTCTAACGCCCAACTGGCGCAGGGTCTGGGCCTGCTGCTCGCTACGGCAGAGCGCATAGATCTGGAACCTGCGTTGTAGCCAGGGCAGGGCGCGACGTACGACGTCGCCGCAACCGACAATCAACAATCTTCTTTTTCGCATGCTGCAATTGTATCTGCAGCTGCTCCATCAGCAGGAACCGTAATGTCGACTCAGCTCACCATTGAACCGAGCAAACAGCAAGTCACCGTCGAGGATGGCGAGACCATACTCGACGCCGCCATGCGTGCCGGTTTCAATATGCCCTATGGCTGTCGCAACGGTGCCTGTGGTGCCTGCAAGGGGCGCGTGCTGGCTGGTGAGATCAATCATCGCGAGCACTCTGGCTCCGCCCTCAACAAAACCGAGGAAGCCCAGGGCCTGGCCCTGTTCTGCTGTGCCGAACCGGTTGGCGACGTGGTGATCGAGTGTCGCGAGATTCAGGCGACCAAGGACATCCATATCCGTACCTTGCCATGTCGGGTCGAGAAGATAGACCGTGTCTCGCACGACGTCGCGGTGCTTGCGCTCAAGCTGCCAACCAACGAGCGGCTGCAATTCCTGGCGGGCCAGTACATCGACATCCACACCAAGGATGGCAAGAAGCGCAGCTTCTCGCTGGCCAATCCTCCGCACGACGACGAGTACCTGCAATTGCATGTTCGCCTGGTACCAGGCGGCGAGTTTTCCGAGTACGTCCACAACTCGATGCGCGAGCGCGAGATCCTGCGCTTTACCGGCCCCTTGGGGTCGTTCTTCCTGCGGGAAGAGTCAGACAAGCCCATCATCTTCCTGGCCAGCGGCACCGGCTTTGCGCCCATCCGCAGTATTGTGGAATACGCGATCAAGAAGGGCATACAGCGCGAGATGGTGCTGTACTGGGGTGCCCGTACCCTGGACGACCTCTATATGCCGGAGCTGCCGAGCCAGTGGCAGGTGGAGAACCCCAACTTCACCTTTATTCCAGTCTTGTCCGAACCCCGGCCGGAAGACGGTTGGCATGGCCGTACCGGCTTTGTGCATGAGGCGGTGCTGCATGACTTCGCCGACCTTGGCGGCTATCAGGTCTATGCCTGCGGCGCGCCGGTCATGGTCGAAGCAGCCCATGGCAGCTTCACCGGCCGCGGCCTGCCTGCCGATGAATTCTTCTCGGATGCATTTTTTCTCTCCAAGGATATGGGCAAAAGCAAATAGCCCGGTATAATCGCGCCCCTACGCCGACTTAGCTCAGTTGGTAGAGCAGCTGCCTTGTAATCAGCAGGTCACCAGTTCGATTCCGGTAGTCGGCACCAGAAAATCAAAGGGTTGCATCGTTTTCGATGCAACCCTTTGTGCTTTTTGATCGATCGGTCCGGTCAGCTTCTTCTGCGCATCGCAAGCGGTTTTCCTCAGGCCTGTTCCGGCCGCCGTAATACCAATCCCGCGTGATACAGCAGGCCGTCGCAGAACTCACCTTCTTCGATAAAGCCGGCATCGTCGACATAGTCGACATGGTTGCCGTGGATAACGTAGCTGCCCTGGTAGGCATGCTCCCTGTCACCCCGTGCTTCGTCGTAGCGGCCATTCGGCAGCAGCCGGTGCCTTACAAACCCGTCATCCGTTGCCCATTCGCCGAGATAGGGGTGTGCATCCGGTTCATCCCTTGCCTCGTCGCTCGTCTTGTTGACGACATGTATGACGGATGCCGGGGTGCTGGAGGAGATCAGCAGGCTGGCGAGCAGATAGGAGGGATTGCGAAACAATGAGCGGCGGTGCGTGATGGTGTTCATGGCTTGTCCTTCGTCGCTTGGCGGCGCTGGGGTTCCGTTGCTGTTGTTTGCTGCCGATTCTAGGTGGCGGCGGGTGCCGGTCGTTATGGTGATGGTCCGTCGTTCTTGCCTAATGCTCTGCTCCTGCCACAGGGGCTCGCGGAAGGTGCTAGTGAAAGTCCCGGCTGCTGACGGAGAGGCTGCCCAGGCGGTCCGACTTGTCGGCCAGCCGCATGGCGAGCAGATGGACGACCTCACCTTCGCGCTGGACGACGCCATAGACCGCCAGCAGGCTGGACCCGATCAGTTCCTTGCGCTGGCGCTCGGCCAGGTCGTGCCAGACGATCACATTGACATTGCCGGTCTCGTCTTCCAGCGTGACAAAGGTCACGCCGCTGGCCGTGCCGGGCCGCTGCCGGCCGACGACGATGCCGCAAGCCCTGGCCGGCTGGCCGTCCTGGCAAGCCAGGATCTCGGCAGCACTGAGCAGACGTTGCTGCCGTAGCTCTGTACGCAGCAGGCTCAATGGGTGGGCGCGCAGGGTCAGGCCGGTGCTCTGGTAGTCTTCGACGACCTCTTCGCTCAGGCCTGGCGCAGGTAGTGCAACCGCGCTGCTGTCTTCTTCGGACTGGGCCAGATCGAGAATGGTGCTGAGCCCGCTGGCCTGCCAGCGTGCCTGGCGACGATTGCCGCTCAGGGCTTGAAGGGCATCGGCATCGGCCAGGGCAGTGAGACTGCGCCTGTCCAGCCCGGTGCGGCGTTGCAGATCGGCCAGGCTGGCGTAGCCGGCTGGTGGCCGTTGTGCTGCGATCTGTTCGCCCATCGCCTGGTTCAGCTGTCGGATCAGGCGCAGGCCCAGGCGCAGGGCAGGCTGGGCCTGCGCGTTTTCTTCCAGTGTGCAATCCCAGAGGCTGACCTGCACGTCGACCGGGCGTATCTCCACCCCATGCCGGCGTGCATCCTGCATGAGCTGGGACGGGCTGTAGAACCCCATGGGCTGGCTGTTGATCAGAGCGCAGGTGAAGGCGGCATGGTGGTAGTACTTGAGCCAGGCGGAGGCATAGGCCAGCAGGGCGAAGCTGGCCGAGTGGGATTCCGGAAAGCCGTACTCGGAGAAGCCCTCGATCTGGGCAAAGATGCGCTCGGCAAAAGACAGCTCGTAGCCGTTCCTGAGCATGCCCTGGGTCAGCTTCTCGCGATAAGCCTCCAGCTTGCCGGAGCGTTTCCAGGCCGCCATGGAGCGGCGCAACTGGTCGGCTTCTCCCGCCGTGAAGTCGGCGGCCACAATGGAGAGTTCCATGACCTGTTCCTGGAAGATGGGAACGCCCAGAGTGCGGCTCAGGACTTCCTTCACCGCTTCGCTAGGGTAGGTAACGGCTTCGTCACCATTCTTGCGCTTGAGGTAGGGGTGCACCATGCCGCCCTGGATAGGGCCGGGGCGGACCAGGGCGATCTCGATCACCAGCTCATAGAAGGTGCTGGGCTTGAGTCTTGGCAGCATGGACATCTGCGCCCGGGACTCGATCTGGAAGACGCCGACCGTATCGGCCCGGCTCATCATGGCGTAGACCGGCTTGTCCCCGCGCGGTACATCGCTCATGCCGAAAGGCTGGCCCCGTCGCTGGCTGATCAGGTCAAAAGCGCGCCTCAGGGCGGACAGCATGCCCAGGGCCAGGACATCCACCTTGAGCAGGCCCATGGTGTCGAGATCATCCTTGTCCCACTGGATCTGGGTGCGCTCCTTCATGCCGGCGTTCTCGATCGGTACCAGGCGCGCCAGCGGGCCGCGCGAGAAGACGAAGCCGCCCACATGCTGGGAGAGATGGCGGGGGGACCCCAGGAGTTGCCGGACCAGCTTCAGCAACATCTGCACTGCATGGCTGTCGGCATCGAAGCCGGCCTCCTGCAGGCGCTTGGGCAGGTCGCTGCTGCGGTCCCACCAGGCCAGGGTGTCGCTGAGTGCGGCCAGCTGTTCTTCATCGAAGCCCAGCGCCCTGCCCACGTCACGCAAGGCGCTTTTGCGCCGGTAGCTGATGACGGTCGCGGCGATTGCGGTGCGGTCGCGGCCGTACTTCCTGTACAGGTACTGGATGACTTCTTCGCGCCGCTCATGCTCGAAGTCCACGTCGATATCGGGTGGTTCGTTGCGTTCTTCTGAGAGGAAGCGGCCAAACAGCAGGCGGCTCTCGGTCGGGTCTACCTCGGTGATATGCAGGGCATAGCAGACCACCGAGTTGGCGGCAGAGCCGCGCCCCTGGCAGAGGATGCCCTGGCTACGGGCAAAGCTGACGGTGTCGTGCACGGTCAGGAAAAAGGCCTCGTAGCGCAGCTTGGCGATCAGTTTCAGCTCGGTATCGGCCTGCTGCCAGACCGAAGCCGATACACCCTGTGGGTAACGCCGGTGCAGACCGGCCTCGGTCAGCGTGCGTAGGTGGGCGCTGGCTGTCAGGCCGGGTGGGACCAGTTCGGATGGATATTCATAGCGCAGGCTGGCAAGGGAAAAGGTGCAGCGCTCGGCGATACGCACGGTTTCTTCCAGCAACTGGGCCGGGTAGATGCGCCCCAGCGCCACCTTGCTGCGCAGGTGCCGCTCGCCGTTGGGGTAGAGGGCCATGCCGCATTGCATGACGGGCTTACCCAGGCGGATGGCGGTCATCACGTCCTGAAGCATGCGGCGGGAGCGCAGGTGCATATGCACGTCGCCACTGGCCACACAGGGCAGGCCACAAGCCTGGCCCAGCGCCAGCAGGTCTTGCAGGCGCTCCTGGTCCCGAGCTTCCTGGAACAGCTCGATGGCGATCCAGGCCCGTTCCGGAAAATAATGGGCAAACCAGTGACCATCTTCCTGCGTGGGCTCTGCCGCTGGCAGCCATAGGGCCAGCAAGCGCTGGCTGAACAGCGCCACGTCCTGGCGTGTCAGCTGGTAGCGACCCTTGTCGGCCCGGCGTCGTCCTACCGTGATCAGTTCAGAGAGATCGCCATAGGCTTCCCGGTCCGGCGCCAGCAACACCAGCCGCAGCCCGTCCATCAGCTGGAATTCGCTGCCGATGATCAGCCCTAGCCTGGTCTCCTTGGCTGCCGCATAGGCTCGTACCACCCCGGCCAGCGAGCATTCGTCGGTGATGGCCAGTGCGCGATAGCCCAGCGCGATGGCACGCTCTACCAGCTCCTCCGCGTGCGATGCACCGCGCTGGAAGCTGAAGTTGCTGAGGCAATGGAGTTCGGCGTAGTCGGGCAGCATCAGGCGTACAGACCATGCAGGTACCAGGCGAGATCATTGCGCTGCTGGTAGAGCCAGTAACGACGGCCAGATGGACCCTCCGCCCGGAAATAGTCCCTGGCCACGCTGGCGCCATCCCACCAACCAGTCTCGATACGTTCCGCCCGGGCCAGCAGGGTCAGTGGTTCGCCATACCAGGGCCGTTGGTCCCGCATCTCCAGGCGCAATGGTTCGGCCAGCAGCCAGGCTGGACGTTGGCCTGCCGGTAGATCGGGTGACTTGCTTTCCGCTGGCGCGATGTGCCAGGCCTGTTCGGGACGGTGATCTTCGACGCAGGCCAGTTGCCGTACGGCATCGTTGCCAAGCCGGGCAGCCAGCCTGGCCAACAACAGGTCGAAATCTGCGTTGGCCGTTGCGTTGCCAAACAGGCCCAGTGCTTCCCCGTCCAGCCGGTGCAGGTTGTCGGCGATCAAACTCATGGCCTCGACCGGTGCCGGCAGTACCAGCTGGGCCAGCCTTTCACGGCTGATCGCCAACATACCGTCGGCTGAACGGGTGGGTTTGCCGAAGCCGATCTTCACTTCGCTGGGCTCGCTACCATCGTGCTGCAGCCGCAGTACCAGTTGCTGGACGCCCAGGCCGCGACCGAGCAGGAACGCTGCCAGCTCGACCAGCAGACGCTTCATGACAAAACCCAGCGCTTCGATGTGTTCGCAAGGCCATTGCAGTTCGACGGTACGCAGAAACTGGTCTGCTGGCAGGAAGGGCTGGCGCGGGTCAGGTATCAATCCCTGGGCGCGATCCAGTAGCAAGGCCAGGTTGGGGCCAAAGCGGCGGCCCAGGCCCTCGCGCGGCAAGGCCAGCAGTTCGCCCAGCCTACGCAAGCCCAGGGAGCGCATGGCCTGTTGCCATTCCCTGGGCCAGGGTAGGCGGGCCAGCGGCACACGCTGCAGGGATTGCTGCCAATGGTCGAGCGATCCGTCGGTCTGTTTCAGCCCGAGTTGGGCGAACCAGCTGGCGGCCTGTGGGGTAGGGGCGAGTGCACGTCGCACGGCGATCTGCATGTCGGCCAGTCCTTCGTCAATCAAGCGGCACAGCCGTGGCAGGCCCTTGAAGTAGGTCAGGCTGCCTTCGATCTCCAGCAGGAGGCCGGCGGGCGGCACCAGGCAAACCGTGGGCGTGAACTGCATGGCCCAGTTGGCCAGGTTGTCGAGCATGGCCGCTTCCTGCGCGGGTTGACGACGTGCCAGCCGCAGGCCTGCTGCGAGGGCCTGTGCCGTGGAGCGACGCTGGCCGGGCCGGATGCCCAACTGCCAGGCAGCCGCATTGACCGTGACGACATGCTCGTTCGCACCGCGTTGTTCCAGTACGGCCCAGGGTTCAGGCTGCGTAGGCGTAGCGCTGAGGTGCAGGGCGTCGAGGGGCAGGTTGGGTAGGTACAGCGCTAGCCACAGCATGGTACGAAGGTCCGGACTGGGAGCGACGCGGGGCGTCGTGCGGCAGGAATACGGGGCGCATGTCGGGCGAGCCGCGTCGCTTCAGGACGCGAACCGCGACCCCGCCGGCAACCGATTCCACGGCCAGCCGCAAGGAGAAGGGCGAGGACAGTGCTTCGGCCTTGCCTTCCCGCAGCACGAAGCCACAACCGCCGCCGGTCTCGGCCGCCAGTTGCAGGCGCCGGCAATTGCGATCGCTCAGGGATTGCTTGAACCAGCCGACCACGGCACCGCAGGCAGGTTCGCGCAGCGCTTGCTCCATGGCCCACTGGGCGTCGTGTTCGTTCTCGGTCGCGATCCAGGTCAGATGGCGCATGTCCACGCCGGCAGCCTGCCAGGCGGGGGCGTAGGGGATATGGGGTGGGGCGATCAGCAAGACCTTCTGCCCTGCCTGGGTCAGCTTGGCGAGGGCGGGCAGAAGCATGCGTAATTCACCACAGCCGGCCCGGCTGGGGATGATTTCGCTGACTGCCGCCTGTGGCCAGCCGCCGCCAGGCAAGACCCCAGCCAGTGCTGCGTGACCACAAGGCGTGATCGGCTGGCGGGCCTGGCTGAAGCCATCGCCCCGCCAGATGCCGGGGTGCTTGAGGACGTCGATAAGGGCTGCTTGGACTGCTTGCATGATGCGCTCCAGAGAACGTTCGTTCACTGCATTATGGTGAACGAACGTTCTCTTTGCAAATGCATTTGTCGAAAGATTTTCATGCACGCATAGCTGGCATGGCGGCCTGGGTGCGCGCCGTCGGCGCACCGCAACGGGGCGGGCCGGATACTGCCTGGCGGAGACGAGTGGCTGGGACGGTGTAGGCAGAGCTGGAACAGTTATTGCACGGTTCCGGGTTTCTGCCTGCAAGGAATTTCGCCGTGGCTGCTTCCAACTCCTGGGAATCGATCGATGTGCACCTGTTGCGGGTGCTGCATGCGGTCCTGACCGAATGTAGTGTGTCCAACGCAGCGCGCCGGCTCAATCAGTCGCAACCGTCGGTCAGCACCGCGCTGCGGCGGCTGCGTGATATCACCGGTGACCCTATCCTGGTCCGCAGCCGTAACGGCATGACCCCGACTGAGCGGGGCATGGCCTTGCTGGAGCCGGTCAAGATCGCCCTGCAGCAGATCGAATCCATTGCGGTGCAGCAGGTGCGCTTCAACCCTGCCCAGTCCCGGCGGGTGTTCAATATCGCCACACCGGACTATCTGAACGCCGGCCTGATCGGCCAGATCGTGGCGCGGCTGCGCAAGCAGGCGCCGCAATCGCAGGTGGCATTCCATTCCCTGGGGCCGGATTACGACTATGCGCGCGCGCTGGAAATGGGGGAGCTGGATGCCGTGATCGGCAACTGGCCGCAGCCACCCGAACACCTGCGTACCGTGCCCTTGTTCGAGGATGACGTGGTCTGCCTGATGCGCGCAGGCCACCCACTGGCGGGCCGGCAGATGAAGGTGGAGGACTACCTGAATGCCGAGCACCTGGTGCCGACGCCCTATGCCGTGGGGCAGCGTGGCGTGATCGACATGCATCTGGCGCGGGAGCGGCTGAAGCGCAACGTGGTTGCCTATGTGCCGTACTTCAACCTGGTGCCGCAGTTATTGCTGCAGACCGATATGGTGTTCTCCGGACCGCGCCTGTTTGCCGAGTATGCCAAGGCGCAATTGCCATTGGCGATCAACGAGATTCCGCTGGATTTCCCGCGCATGCATTTCTATCTCTTGTGGCACGACCGTACGCACCAGGCCGAAGAATGCCGCTGGTTCCGTGAGCAGATCATGGCGGTGACCCGGCCGAGCAGCCTGACCAGCAGTATGGATGCGCGGCCCGGCGTGGCACCGGTACGGATGAGCCTGGCCTGACCGAGCTGATCGTTCAGGGGTCAGGGCGTGCCGGGTTCGCGGACCCGCTCATGCAGGCGGTGGGCGGCGATCAGGCCGATCTGCCGAAGGCTTTCCTCAAAAGCCTGTTCCGGGGTGTAGTCCAGCCTTTGCTGCATGGCGGCGATGATGTCGGCGCGGCTCAGGCCGCGGACCGCCACGATGAAGGGCATACCGAAACGCTGGCCAAAGTCGGCATTGAGACGCTGGATGCTGGCGTATTCCTCTGGTGTGCAGGCGTTGAGCCCGGCACCGGCTTGTTCGGCCGTCGATGCCGCCGTCAGTTCTCCTGCCAGTGCGGCCTTGCCGGCCAGCTCCGGATGCGCTTTGATCAACTGCCATTGCGCGACTTTCTCCGCCTGCCACATGGCGTTCTGCAGGGCATCGAGCAGGGCGGCGACATCATCGAACGGCCGATGTCGCCACGCCTTTTCGGCAACCCAGGGGGAGTGCTCGTATATCCCGTCCAGTGCGGCCACAAAGTCGGCCTGGGTCAGGCTGGAGAGTTCTCGGGCGGTATAGCGTTGTGTCATGCGTGGCATGGCCTCCGGGACGGGAATTTGCCACCTGATGTGGTGTTACCTACCTTACAAACCAGCCAACAAGGCCACAAGCAGTTACGGCCGATAAGCAACCTCTCTGCCGGCATATGAGGGCGGGTCTTATGCGTCCCTGGCGATAGGCCTTATTCCAGCGGGCGGCCCCCCGGGCTCCCTATAATCCAGAGCATGTTCCAATCCATCATAGCCAACGAGAACCCGGCATGGGCCAACTGAGCACCCACGTACTAGATACCCGCGATGGTCGTCCGGCGGCCGCCATGGCCTACACCCTGAGCCGTCTCGATGGTGAGGCGCCGGGTATTGTCCGGCAGGGCGTCACCAATGCGGATGGCCGGGTCGATGGTCCGCTGCTGGCCGGTGAGGCGTTGCTGGCAGGGCAGTACGAGCTGTTGTTCGAGGCTGGTGCCTATTTCCGGCAGCAGGGCGTGGTCCTGCCCACGCCGGCTTTCCTCGAGCAGGTGGTGCTGCGTTTCGGCATTGCCGATCCGGCCGCCCACTATCACGTCCCCCTGCTGGTCTCGCCGTGGAGCTACTCGACTTACCGGGGCAGCTAGCATGATGGATACGGCCTACCTGCTCGAATGCGCCACCCTGCTGCTGCGCTGGTTGCATGTGATCGTTGGGATTGCCTGGATAGGCTCCTCCTTCTATTTTGTCTGGCTGGACAACAGCCTGAAGAAACCAACCGACCCTGCCTTGCAGGAAAAAGGCGTAGGCGGGGAGCTTTGGGCTGTACATGGCGGCGGTTTCTACAACCCGCAGAAATACCTGCTGGCCCCGCGGCAACTGCCGGCCGAACTGCACTGGTTCAAGTGGGAGTCTTATTCCACCTGGTTGACGGGTTTCCTGCTGGTTTCCACGCTCTACTACTTCCAGGCCGGCAGCTATATGGTCGACCCGGCCAAGCTGGTGCTGTCGCCTGCGGCGGCCGTGCTGGTCGGCATCGGCAGCCTGCTGCTGGGCTGGCTGGTCTACGACGGCCTGTGCCGTTTGTTCATCGATCGCAGTCAGCTGCTGTTCGGTGCCATCTATACCGTCTTCGTCGCCGCCATGGCCTATGGTCTGGATCATCTGTTGTCCGGTCGTGCGGCCTACCTGCATATCGGCGCCATGCTGGCCACGACCATGAGCGCCAATGTGTTCTTCTGGATCATTCCCGGCCAGAAGAAGATGGTGGCCGCCATGGCGCAGGGCCAGACGCCCGACCCCATCCATGGTAAGCGCGGCAAGCAACGCAGCGTGCACAACAACTACCTGACCTTACCGGTGCTGTTCTGCATGATCAGCAACCACTACGCCTTCACCTATAGCCATCCGCATGCCTGGTTGGTACTGATGATCATTCTGCTGGCGGCGGCGCTGATCCGGCATTTCTTCAATCTGCGGCACAAGGGCGTGATCGACTGGCGATACCCGGCCGCCGGCGTGGCGATGTTGTTCGGGGTGTTCGTCTGGCTGGCACCGGTGCCTCGGCCCGCCAGCGTGAGCGCCGGACCCCTCGTGCCCACGCTGGCCCAGGTACGCCCCATCCTGGCCGAGCGCTGCGTGACCTGCCATTCCGCCAAGCCGGTCCTGATGCCATCCGCCCCTGCGGGGCTGATGCTCGATACTGATACCCAGGTGCTGGCCAACGCCGCACGCATCCATGCCCAGGTTGTGCAGTTGCGTGCCATGCCATTGGGCAATGTCACCAAGATGACCGATGCCGAGCGCGACCTGTTGCACGCCTGGTTCGCTGCTGGCGCCCAGCCCTGAGGGACGACCATGGACACCCGCTATCCGCGCGATCTGATCGGCTACGGCCGCCAACCACCTCATGCCCGATGGCCGGGCGAGGCACGCATCGCGGTGCAGTTTGTCCTCAACTATGAAGAGGGCGGCGAGAACTCGGTGCTGCACGGTGATGCCGGCAGCGAGCAGTTCCTGTCCGAGATCATCGGTGCCGCCAGCTACCCGGACCGGCACATGAGCATGGAGTCGATCTATGAATACGGTTCACGGGTCGGGGTCTGGCGCATCCTGCGCGAGTTCGAGCGTCGTGGCCTGCCGCTGACGGTGTTTGGCGTGGGCATGGCCTTGCAGCGCCATCCGGAATTGACGCAGGCCGTGGTTGAGCTGGGGCACGAGATCGCCTGTCATGGCTGGCGCTGGATCCACTACCAGAACATGGACGAAGCAACGGAACGCGCCCATATGCAGCAGGGCATCGCGGCCATCGTCGCGCTGACCGGCCAGGCGCCGCTGGGCTGGTATACCGGCCGCGACAGCCCGCAGACCCGCCGCTTGCTGGTGGAGCAGGGCGGCTTTCTGTACGACAGTGACTACTACGGCGATGACCTGCCGTTCTGGACCCGGGTGCAAAAGACCGATGGCAGCGTGGTCCCGCATCTGGTGGTGCCCTATACGCTGGATGCCAACGATATGCGTTTTGCCAGTCCACAGGGCTTCAATACGGCAGACCATTTCTTTGCTTACCTCAAGGACAGTTTCGACGTGCTGTATGCCGAGGGAGAGGACAGCCCGAAGATGCTGTCGATCGGCATGCACTGCCGCCTGCTGGGCCGGCCGGGCCGGTTCCGGGCGCTGCAGCGGTTTCTCGATTACCTTGAACAGCATGACAAGGTCTGGGTCTGCCGGCGTATCGACATCGCCCGCCACTGGATGGCGACCCATCCCGCACAAGGACAACCATGACTACCTTTACCGCCGCCCCCATCCTTGCCCCCGCTGCCGATCTGCCAGATTGGGCGCGTCGCGCCATCAACCTGGCGGACCCCCGCATCGGTGCTGCCGCGCTCGCGGCCAGCGACGCGTTCTTTGCCCCGCTGGAGCGCATGCTCAAGCCGGACCCGGCAGCGTTCATCCCTGGTCTCTATGACGACAACGGCAAGTGGATGGATGGCTGGGAGACGCGCCGCAAGCGGACTGGCGGGCATGACTGGAGCGTGATCCGGCTGGCACGGCGTGGGGTAATCCAGGGCTTCGATGTCGATACCAGCCACTTTACCGGCAACTATGCGCCGGCCGTCTCCATCGAGGCGACCGACGCCAGCAGCGACGAGTTGGGTAGCGTCGTGTGGACGGAGATCCTGCCGGCGGTCAGCCTCAAGGGGAATAGCCACCATCTGCTGGCGATCGATAGCCAGGCGGCCTGGACCCATCTGCGTATCCACATTTATCCCGATGGCGGCATTGCCCGGCTGCGTGTCTACGGGCAGGCGCTGGGGGTGTTCGAGCATCTGCCGCCGGATGCCGAGGTGGACCTGCTGGCCTTGCAGAACGGGGGGCGCGCCATCGCCTGGAACGATGCGCACTATGGCCAGCCTGCCAATCTGTTGCTACCGGGGCGGGGTATCAATATGGGCGATGGCTGGGAAACCCGCCGTCGTCGTGAACCGGGCAACGACTGGTGCATCCTGGCACTGGGCACGACCGGCCTGGTCGAGCGGATCGAGGTGGATACCGCGCATTTCAAGGGTAATTATCCGGACCGCTGCTCGGTGCAGGCGGCGCTGGTCAAGGGGGGGACCGATCAGTCGCTGATCACCCAGAGCATGTTCTGGCCGGTCCTGCTGCCGGAGCAGCCGCTGGGCATGGATGCCATCCATCACTTCGACAGCCAGTTGGCCCGGCTCGGCCCGGTCAGCCATGTACGTTTCAACATCCATCCTGACGGCGGCGTTTCACGCCTGCGTCTTTGGGGCAAGGTGGCACGATGATCCTGCTCACGGTCCAGGCCCTGACGGCCGAGGCGTTCAAGCCCTTTGGCGATGTGATCGAGGCCGCCGAGGCGGTCCGGCATTTTCCCATCAACGGCGGGAATACCGAGCGCTATCACGACCTGGCCCGGCTCGATGCGGGCCAGGATGGCAGGGTGATCGTCAGCCTGTTTCGCGGCCAGCCACGCAGCCTGCCGTTCACGGTGGCGATGATGGAACGGCACCCGCTCGGCTCGCAGGCCTTCTATCCCCTGTCGGGGCGTGCCTATCTCGTGGTGGTGGCCCTGCCGGGTGATCCGCCCACGGCCAATACGGTGCAGGCCTTTCTGGCAACCGGCCAGCAGGGAGTCAACTATGCGGCGGGGGTATGGCATCACCCCTTGCTGGCGCTCGATGCCGTCAGCGACTTCCTGGTACTGGACCGTGCCGGGACCGGCCCCAATTGCGATGAAGTCGTCCTCGCCCCTCCCGCCATTCTCCCTGCGCTGCGCTGAGTCTCCCGGGCCGCAAGATGGTGCGGCTACGCACCGTCCAGGGGCGTAGCCAGCGCTCCTTCCGGCTTATCCACAGGCTATTGAGCCACCCCCAGCCTTTCCTGCCGCAATAAACACTATGGCTACTTGCAAATAGTCGGCCACAGCCCCACTTGCGCCCATTACCCCGAAACCCCGTTGTCATGGGGTTTGTCGTGTCGGTCCTGTCCCGCTCGCACCAGCCGGTCCTCCTTGCCTACCCCCGGCAAGGGGCGGTGTTCGTCCGGACAGGCATGCAAGCTGCATTCGGTACACGCAGATCAAGAAAACCTGCCCCACAAGGGCACAACTATCGGGAGTGGTACATGAACAAACAGAACCTGGCGTCGGCCTTCACCCTGCGTCCCCTGGCGCTTGCCCTGGCCTTGGCGATGCTGCCACTGGCCCATGCCGCTGAAGCGGACGCACTGTCGACCGATAGCAATGAGCCGGTCGTCGACAAGGATGAAGCCGGAAAGGTCAAGGAAGTGACGGTGACCGCGGAACGTCGTCGCGAGAAGGCCAAGGATGTGCCGACTTCGATCTCCACCCTGGGTGGCGAGAAGCTCGATGTGCTGGCCTCCGGCGGGCAGGACGTGCGCTTCCTGTCCGGGCGGGTGCCTAGCCTGAATATCGAATCCTCGTTCGGCCGTGCCTTCCCGCGCTTCTATATCCGCGGCTACGGCAATACCGACTTCCGCCTCAATGCCTCGCAGCCGGTCTCGCTGGTATACGACGACGTGGTGCAGGAGAACCCCATCCTCAAGGGCTTCCCGGTATTCGACCTGCAGCAGATCGAAGTGCTGCGCGGGCCGCAGGGCACGCTGTTCGGCCGCAATTCGCCGGCTGGCGTGGTCAAGTTCGACTCGGTCAAGCCAGGCAAGGACCGCGAGGGGTACGTCAATACCAGTTGGGGGACGGATAACACCAGCAGCGTGGAGGCCGCCTACAACCTGCCGCTGGGCGATACGGTCGCTATGCGTTTCTCGGCCCTGGTCCAGCACCGTGACGACTGGGTCGACAATACCGTCGCCAAGTCGCCCAGCCAGCACCTTGAGGGCTATAACGACCGCGCCGGCCGTGTGCAACTGCTGTTCAAGCCGGACAGCACCTTCAGTGGCCTGTTCAACGTCCACGGCCGCAAGCTCGACGGTACCGCCCGCTTGTTCCGCGCCAACATCATCAAGAAGGGCACCAACGATCTGGTCGACGGCTTTGATATCGACAAGGTGTCGATCGACGGCGCCAACGAGCAGAACCTCACCAATACCGGCGCCAGTGCCCGTCTGAACTGGGATTTCGGCAGCTGGGCATTGAGCTCCATCACCGGCTTTGAGCATCTCGATACCTATAGCCGCGGCGACGTGGATGGCGGTTATGGCGCCGTGTTTGCGCCACCTTCGGGCCCGGGCTTCATTCCCTTCCCGTCGGAAACCGCCGATGCCGTGCCCAAGCTCAAGCAACTGACGCAGGAGTTCCGCATCGAGTCGAAGAACAAGGGACCGTTCAATTGGCAGACCGGCGTCTACTACTTCGATGAGGACTACACCATCGAGAGCTTCTCCTACAACAGCCTGGGTGCCGGCGAGCAGACCGAGTACCAGCGTTCGCGCCAGACCAACAAGGCCTGGGCCTGGTTCGGTTCTGTCAACTATGCGGTCAGCAAGGAGCTGAAGTTGCGTGGTGGCCTGCGCTATACGCATGACAAGAAGGACTTTGCCGTCGAGCACTATGAGAACGTCAATGGCTCGACTCTGAGCGGCCCCTTGTCTGCCAGTCCCGGTGCCAACAAGGTCAGCTGGGATCTGAGCGGCACCTATGCGCTGACGCCCGACCTCAATGTCTACTCGCGCCTGGCGACGGGTTTCCGCGGTGCCAGCATCCAGCCGGCGTCGGCCTTCGGCCAACAATCGGTCGCCAAGCCGGAAACCAGCACCTCGGTGGAAGTCGGCATCAAGGCCGACCTGTTCGACCGTCGTGCCAAGCTGTCGGCCGGCCTGTACCGCTTCGAGGTGAAGGACCAGCAACTGACCGGCGTGGGTGGCGGCAATAACGTGGTGCGTCTGCTCAATGCCGAGAAGTCGGTCGGCCAGGGCATCGAGATGGACCTGCAGGCCTATCTGACGCCGAACCTGCTGGCGACCGTGGGTGGCAGCTACAACCATACCGAACTGAAGGACGCTAGCCTGGAAGTGGCGGGCTGCGGCAGTGGCTGCACCATCACCAATCCGATCGATCCGGTGACCGGCCTCGTGAAGATCAACGGCAATGCCCTGCCGCAGGCACCGAAGTGGATCGGCAACTTCACCCTGCGTTACGGCATCCCGACGGCGGATGGTGGCGAGTACTTCCTGTATACCGACTGGGCCTACCGCAGCAAGGTCAACTTCTTCCTGTACGAGTCGGTCGAGTACACCGGCAAGTCCTTGCTGGAAGGGGGCGTACGCGCTGGCTACAAGTGGGATAACGGCAACTACGAGCTGGCCCTGTTTGGTCGCAACATCACCAACCGCGAGCAGGTCACCGGCGCCATCGACTTCAACAACCTGACCGGCTTCGTCAACGAGCCGCGCATGTGGGGTGTGCAGTTCAAGGCGGTGTTCTGATCACCGGTTCGCCTTGAGCCTGTTGGAATCATGCCAGTCGGCGCCGCCGACTGGCATTTTTCATGGGCGTGCAAAACCGAGCCGGTAAACTGGCGCCTTCTTATCCCTATTCAATCCTTCCCGCCATGGACTTTCGCATGAACAAGCTCCTGATCGCTGGTAGCGGCCTGCTGTTTACCGCCTGTAGCCAGCTCCCCCTGACATCTCCGGTGGCGAGCAGCCGGCAAGCGACGTTTGACGGGGCGGGCTACCCGGTCGAGGTCTGCGACGCGAGCTACGCCGGCACGGCCAGCAGCTGCAACCTGTCGGGTAGCGGCCAGGCGCAACGTATCAAGGGCATCGTGATCAGCGGTGGCAAGGTCTATGTGGGCGGCGAGCTGCGGGTTGAGGCGGACGGTCGCATCAGTGCGGCGGGTTGCCAGGTACCGGCCAAGGAGGCGGTCAGTATTGATTGCCGCGGCACCGTGGTGTCGGCCGGGTTCATGAACCTGCATGAGCACATCGATTATTCCTACCAGCAGCCAGCGCAGGACCCAACGCAGCGCTGGACCCATCGTCACGACTGGCGTTCCCTGACGGCGCAGGCGCGTGGTTTCGAGGGCGATGCGCCGAAGGATGAAACGGTGCGGGCCGAGGTCAGCGAGCTGGCCATGCTGCGCCATCAGTTGAGTGGCAGCACCGCCTTGTCGGGCGCCAAGGATTATCGTGCCTTTACCCGCAACCTCAAGCTGACTGATCCGGTACTGGGCACGCCGCAGGGGGCGACGGTGCAGGACAGCACCTTCCCGCTCAACGACTTCAAGACCAATGCCCAGCTCAGTGCGCCGTGCACGGCAGAACAGTTGGCCGGCATCAGGCTGCCGCTGCCTAATCCCTATGTACCGCATGTGGGCGAGGGCACTACGACGGGCGCCCGTTATGAGGTCGACTGCCTGCTGGATGCGGTCAAGCCCAAGACGTCACCCAATGCCTTTATCCATGGCGTGGCGATCAGCGAGGCCCAGATCAGCCGCTTCGTGCAGCAGCAGGTGTCGGTCGTGCTGTCGCCTCGCTCGAACTTCGTGCTCTATGGTGCGACTGCACCGGTGCCGGCGATGAAGGCGGCGGGCGTCAACCTGGCAATGGGTACCGACTGGTCGCCTTCGGGCTCGCTGACCATGCTCGACGAGATGCGCTGCATGGCCAATCACAGCCGGCAAGATCTGCATGGCCTGCTCAGCTGGTCGGACATCCATCGCATGGCCACCAGCGGTGGCGCGAAGGCAGTCGGCTTGCAAGACCAGTTGGGCGCGCTGACGGTGGGTCAGCAGGCCGATATCGTGCTGCTCGACAGCCAGGGGGCGACCTCGCTGGGTCAGGCGCTTGAGCGGGCTGCGCTGGCGCAGACGGTGGCGGTGTTCATCGGCGGCAAGGCGGCCAATTTCCCGACCGTCTGGGCTGGCCGCTTGCCGCAGACCCTGGCCGGTTGCGCCAGCGACCCACGTGATCTGTGTGGCCAGCAACGCACCGTTTGCGGTGCGGACCCTGCCCATCCGCTGGGGAGCTTGCTCCAGCAGGCGGTCTATACCATCAACGATGCCAAGCTGTGCCAGCCACAAGCCGTTGCCGTGTGCGCCAGGCAGTAAGGCGAAGCAACAAAAAAGCCCGGCACAAGCCGGGCTTTTTTGTTTGGCCCCCCAGATTCAGGCCAGGTCGGCGAACTGTGCATCCAGTTTCTGGATCCAGGCCGCTTTCTGTCCGGCGCTGGCGAAGCTCGCCTCCAGGCTGTTGCGCGACAGCGTGTACCAAGTACGGGCATCCCAGTGGAAAGCGGCCTGCACGGCGCGGATATTGTTGCCCAGGTAGCCGCCGAAGTAGGCGGGGTCGTCGCTGTTGAGGGTGACCTTGAGACCGGCGGCCATCAGCGCGGGCAGCGTGTGCAGTTCCATCTTGTCGAACACGCGCAGCCTCACATTGGACAGCGGGCAGACCGTCAGCGGCATCTGCTCGCGCGCCAGGCGTTGCAATAGGGCCGGGTCTTCACTGGCCCGCACACCATGGTCGATTCGGCTGACCTTGAGCAGGTCCAGGGCTTCGTAGATATAGGCAGGTGGGCCTTCCTCGCCGGCGTGGGCGACGACGGGCTTGCCCAGCGCCCGGCAACGGGCGAACAGGCGCTCGAACTTGGCCGGTGGATGGCCCTGTTCGCTGGAGTCGAGGCCAAAACCGTGGATGCGGTCGATGAAGGGTTCGGCTTCCGCCAAGGTGGCAAAGCCGTCTTCCTCGCTCAGGTGCCGCAGGAAGCACAGGATCATGCGAGTGGTGATGCCGAAGTCCGCCTCGGCGCGGGCGGCACCTGCTTCGAGCCCCTTGAGCACGGTCTCGAAGGCGATGCCGCGGGCCGTGTGGGTCTGTGGATCGAAGAAGATCTCGGCGTGGACGATACCGTCGGCGTGGGCGCGTGTCAGGTAGGCCAGCATCAGGTCGTGGAAGTCCTGTTCGGTGCGCAATACATCGGCGCAGGCGTAGTAGAGGTCGAGGAAGGACTGCAGATCCGAGAAGTCGTAGGCGGCGCGCAGGGCTTCGGTATCCGCATAGGGGAAATCGATGCCGTTGCGCTGGGCGAGCGCAAACGCGAGCTCCGGTTCCAGCGAACCTTCGATATGCATGTGCAGTTCGGCCTTGGGGCAGTTCAGGGCGAAGGCGAGAGCGGTATCGGACATGGTGTTTCCTTGGCGGGTAAGGCGGTGATGATGACGTATTCCTGGCGGTATAAACGAAAACGCCCGGCCTAACCATGCCGGGCGTTCTGGATTGACGGCCGGTGCTATTTGGGCACGTTGCCTTCCACACCCTCGACATAGAAGTTCATCTTCTTCAGGTCGGCATCTGCATAGACCTGTCCGGCCGCCAAAAAGACCTTGCCGGACTGGTCCTTCAGCGGTCCGGTGAACGGATGTAGCGTGCCTGCCTTGATCGCATCGCGACGGGCCTCGGCCAGCTTGCGGGTATCGGTCGGTGTGGCTGGGCCGAAGTTGTCGATATTGATCGCACCATCCTTGACGCCCCACCAGATGTCGCCGCTCTGCCATTTACCCGCCAGTACGTCCTCGGTCGTCTTGTTGTAGATCACGCCCCAGTTCAGCACCGATGCGGCGAGGTGTGCCTTGCCGCCGAACTTGCTCATGTCGGAGTCCCAGCCGAAGGCCTGTACCCCTTTTTCCTGGGCCGCCTGCACCACGGCCGGCGAGTCGGTATTCTGCATCAGCACATCACTACCCTGGGCGATCAGGGCCAGCGCGGCTTCGCGCTCCTTGCCAGGATCGAACCAGCTGTTGACCCAGATCACCTTGGTACTGGCGGCGGGATTGACGCTGCGGGCGCCGATGGTGAAGGCGTTGATATTGCGGATGACCTCAGGGATGGGAATGGAGCCGACGACGCCAAGCTTGCCGCTCTTGCTGCTCTTGCCGGCGATCACGCCCAGCATGTAGGCGCCTTCATAGGTGCGGATATCGTAGACCCCCAGGTTCTTGGCGGTCTTGTAGCCGGTCGCGTGCAAAAAGGTGGTGTTGGGAAAGGCCTTGGCGACCTTGGCCATCTGGTTCATGTAGCCAAAGCTGGTGGCGTACACCACCTTGTAGCCCTTCTGGGCCAGGTCCCGGAACACCCGTTCCGCATCGGCTGTCTCGGGTACGTTCTCGACAAAGCTGGTGCTGACTTTGCTACCCAGCTTGGCCTCCACTGCCTTGCGGCCTTGGTCGTGCGAGTAGGTCCAGCCATGATCCCCGGTGGGGCCGATATAAACGAAGCCGATCTTGGCGGGGTCGGCTGCCTGGGCGAGGCCCAGGCTGGTGGCCAGGGTGCAGCCGAGCAACAGGGTGCGTAGCGATGGGGAAAACATGGAAGGCAGCTCCTCGTGGAAGGTAGGGGCTCTGGGGTATCCAGACTGCTTGCTACCTTAGCAAGCCGCAGGCCAGCCACCTATCCTCAGAGCGATATGAACGCTATGCCTGCCGCGCAGTGTGGCGAACGGCATGTTGCGCCGTCGGCCTGTCCATGGGGCAGGGAGGGGGAACAGGGCTTGCTTTGTAGGACTGGCGCGACATCCGCCTGAGCAGATAAGCGCTATATGGCGGTGCATACCCAGTGGGGTCTGCCCGCGTGATAGCTTGAATGGACCTATTTTGTCTGGTTGCCCATGAGTACCCGCCCCCTCCATTTCTACCATCGCGGACAGATCCGCCAAGTCGATGCCCAGGCACCGACGCGCACCGTTTTGCAGCATCTGCGCGAAGACCTGCACTGTACCGGGAGCAAGGAAGGCTGTGCCGAAGGCGATTGCGGTGCCTGTACCGTGGTGCTGGGGGAACTGGTCGACGGCGATGTGCGGCTGCGGGCGGTCAATAGCTGCATCCAGTTCCTGCCCACGCTCGACGGCAAGGCGTTGTTCACGGTGGAAGACCTGGCGGACGCTGCCGGCCTGCACCCGGTGCAGCAGGCCATGGTGGATTGCCATGGCTCGCAATGCGGTTTCTGTACGCCAGGCTTCGTGATGTCGCTATGGGCCATGTATGAGAACCAGGCCGACTGGCCGGGCCGTGAGGCCGCGCTCGATATTTTGTCGGGCAACCTCTGCCGCTGCACCGGTTATCGCCCCATCCTTGCCGCCGCAGAGGCCGCCTACGCCTTGCCGACACGGCACCTGGACAGGGCGGCGGTCGCGACGGTGCTTGGCGCGCTCGCGGCCTTGCCGGCCCTCGATTATGAGGTTGCTGGCCAGCGTTTCATGGCACCGCGCACCCTCGCCGAACTGGCCGATTTGCGCTTGCGCTACCCGGAGGCTCGCCTGCTGGCGGGATCGACCGATATCGGCCTGTGGGTGACCAAGCAGTTTCGGGCATTGGGCGATATCCTCTATCTGGGCCAGGTTGCCGAACTGCAGCGCATCCAGCTGGATGCAGAGGGGCTTTGGGTCGGTGCCGCGGCCTCGCTGACCGATGCCTTCGCGGCACTGGTCCGCCAGACGCCGGAGTGGGCGGAACTGGCGCGACGGTTCGCCTCGGTGCCGGTACGCAATGCGGGCACGCTGGGCGGCAACGTCGCCAATGGTTCGCCCATCGGCGACAGCATGCCGGCCCTGATCGTGCTGGGTAGCCGGGTGGTGCTGCAGCGTGGTGAGGCGGTTCGCGAACTGGCGCTGGAGGACTTCTACCTCGGTTACCAGAAGACGGCGCTCCAGCCCGGCGAGTTCGTCGCGGCCCTGCGAGTGCCGGACCACGCGGGACAGAGCCGGCGCTGGTTCCGTACCTACAAACTGTCCAAGCGCTATGAGCAGGATATCTCGGCGGTATGCGCCGCCTTTGCGCTGGAACTCGATGCGCAGCAGCGTATCGTCTCGGCCCGCGTTGCGTTCGGCGGCATGGCGGCTACGCCGCAACGTGCCAGAGCCTGCGAAGCTGCCTTGCTCGGCCAGCCGTGGGACGAGGCGACCTTGCGTCTGGGGCAACAGGCCCTGGAACAGGATTTCCAGCCACTCAGTGATGCGCGGGCCAGCGCGGCCTATCGTCGGCAGGCGGCAGCCAACCTGTTGCGGCGATACTGGCTGGAGAGTACGGCAGCATCGTCAGGCAGCCTGGGCCAGCTCGCTGCGATCGAGGTGATGCCATGAGCGTGATGGGCCAGCCTCTGCCGCATGAGAGTGCGCACCTGCATGTCAGCGGAGCCGCCAGCTATGCGGATGACCTGCCGGTCCCCGCCAACTGCCTGCACGCAGCGGTCGGCCTGAGCAACTGCGCTCATGGTCGGGTGCTGGCGTTGGACCTCGACGCCGTTCGCGCGGCGCCCGGTGTGCAGAGGGTGCTGGTGGCGGCCGATATTCCCGGCAGCAACAACTGCGGTCCTATCCTGCATGACGACCCCATCCTTGCCGGCGATCTGGTGCAGTTCCATGGCCAGGCGCTGTTCGCCGTGGCGGCGGACAGCCATGAGGCGGCCCGTCGTGCGGTGCGATTGGCGAAAGTACGTTACGAGCCGCTGCCTGCGATCCTGAGCATCGAGGCGGCGCTGGCGGCGGAGAGCTGGGTCCTGCCGCCGGTGGAGACCGGTACGGGCGATGCGGCTGCCTGCATCGCCCAGGCGTCGCATCGTTTGCAGGGTGTCGCGGAGGTGGGTGGGCAGGAGCATTTCTACCTCGAAGGGCAGATCAGTTATGCCGAGCCGCACGAGGACCAGACCATTCAGGTCTGGTGCAGCACCCAGCACCCGACCGAGATGCAGCACATGGTGGCTCACGCCTTGGGCTGGCGTAGCCATCAGGTGACCATCCGCTGTCGCCGCATGGGCGGAGGGTTTGGCGGCAAGGAATCCCAGTCGGCCCAGTGGGCCTGTCTGGCCGCCGTGCTGGCGCAAGCCACGGGACGACCCGTCAAATTGCGGCTGGATCGGGACGACGACATGGCGGCGACCGGCAAGCGGCATCCGTTCCGTATTGCCTGGGAAGCGGGGTTCACGTCGGACGGCCTGCTGCAGGGGGTGCGCTTTGAACTGGCTTCCGACTGTGGTTATTCGGCCGATCTGTCCGGGCCCGTCAATGACCGGGCCATCTGCCATGTCGACAACGCCTACTACCTCGACGCCGTCGCCATCCGTAGCCTGCGCTGCAAGACCAACAAGGCTTCCAATACGGCCTTCCGGGGCTTTGGCGGGCCACAAGGCATGTTCGGCATCGAGAGCGTGATTGACGATATCGCCCGCTTTCTGGGGCTGGACCCGCTGCTGGTGCGGCAGCGCAATTTTTACGGTCATGGTCCGGAGCGCGCCATGACGCATTACGGTATGGCGGTTGAGGACAATGTGGCGCCCGAACTGGTGGCGCAACTGGCGCAGGATTGCGACTACGCCGCCCGGCGCGAGGCCATCGCCACCTTCAATGCCGGCAGTCCGGTCATCAAGCGTGGCCTGGCGTTGACGCCGGTGAAGTTCGGCATTTCCTTCAACGCCACCCATTACAACCAGGCGGGGGCGCTGGTCCATGTCTATACCGACGGCACCGTGCTGCTGAACCATGGCGGTACCGAGATGGGACAGGGGCTGTATACCAAGATACGACAGATCGTAGCGAACGTACTGGGCTTGCCGGTGGCCGATGTCCGCCTCTCCGCCACCGATACCAGCAAGGTGCCCAATACCTCCGCGACGGCGGCGTCGAGCGGGACGGACCTGAACGGCAAGGCGGCGGAAGCCGCGGCCCTGAGCATACGCACGCGGCTGGCGGCTTTTGTAGCGTCGCTGGCAGGCTGCGAGCCGGCCGAGGTGCAGTTCGTCGATGGCCAGGTGCGTGCGCCTGGCTACGAGGAGGCGTTCGCCGCCTTGTGCGCCCGTGCCTACCATGCCCGTATCCAGCTCTGGGATAGCGGCTACTACCGGACGCCGAAGATCCACTGGGACGTGCAGGCCAAGCGTGGTCGGCCGTTCTACTACTTTGCCTATGGGGCTGCGGCCACCGAAGTGGCGATCGATACCCTGACCGGCGAGATGCGGGTACTGCGGGCGGACCTGCTGCACGACGCTGGCCAGAGCATCAATCCGGCGCTCGATATCGGGCAGGTCGAGGGTGGCTATATCCAGGGCATGGGCTGGCTGACGTCGGAGGAGCTGTGGTGGCGGGCCGACGGTGAGCAGGCCGGCCGTTTGATGACCCACGCACCCTCTACCTACAAGATCCCAACGGCCGCAGACATGCCGGCGGTATTCAATACCCGGCTGTTTGCCAATCGCAATGTCGAGGACAGCATCCATCGCAGCAAGGCCGTGGGCGAGCCGCCGCTGATGCTTGCGCTGTCGGTCTTCTTCGCCATCCGCGACGCGGTGGCGGCCGCTGTCGGGCCGGGTGCCCGGCCGGCCTTGCGTGCGCCGGCCACCCCGGAAGCAATCCTGCAGGCTATCACGCAGGGTAGGGAGGGTTCGTGATGCATTGGCTATCGGCACTGCCCTTGCGGTTGGCGCAAGGTAAACCCCAGATGCTGCTGACGGTCGTCAGGGTGCAAGGCTCGGCCCCGCGTGAAGCGGGCGCCGCCATGCTGGTGGATGCCGAGGACACGACCGATACGATAGGCGGTGGTCACCTCGAATGGGAGGCCATTACCGTGGCGCGCGGCCTGTTGGCTGCCGGCCCGGCCCTGACACTGCTGCGTTTCAATCTGGGTGCCAGTTTGGGGCAGTGCTGCGGGGGCGTGGTCTGGCTGTTGCTGGAGCGTATCGCGCCGGAGCAGGCCGGCTTGTGGCGACAACGGGCCGAGGCGGTCAAGCGTGGTGCCGTGCTGCATCGCCGGGCCGAAGCCAGCGTGGCTAGCCTCAATCCGCTGGCAGGGTCGGAATGGCGGCTCGACATGCTGGCGGCCAATGGGCAATGCAATCTGCAAGGCGGTTTGCAGGGCTGGCAGTTGGAGCAGATCCTCCTGCAGCCGAGTTTTCCGGTCTGGCTGTTTGGTGCCGGCCATGTCGGCGCGGCATTGATCAAGGTATTGCAGCCCCTGGGAGCCCAGATCTGCTGGGTGGATAACCGGGATGATGCCTTCCAGGCAGACTGGGCCTGGGCGGTGAATACCATCGTCACCGATAGCCCCGAGGCCGAGGTCGATGCGGCGCCGGCAGGCTGCTATTTCCTGGTCATGACCCACAACCATACGCTCGACCTCCAACTGTGCGAGCGGATATTCCGCCGCCAGGACCATGCCTATTTCGGCCTGATCGGTTCGCGCAGCAAGCGAGCCTCCTTTGAACACCGTCTGCTGGAGCGGGGCGTCAAAGCCGGCCGGCTGGCGGAGATGACTTGTCCCATCGGCGTGGCTGGCGTGTTGTCCAAGCAGCCGGAAGCGATCGCCATCTCGGTGGCTGCGCAATTGCTGCAGGTCCGCGATGCACGTGCGCTACTGGCCCAGGTCGGGCCACAACCGCGAGCACATGATGCCTCGCATCAGGAGTCGCCATGAGCCAGGAATACCGGCTGGAGCTGCTGCATGTCAGCAAGCGCTACCCTGGCGTAATTGCCAACGATGATGTCAGCCTGCGCGTGGCGCCGGGTGAAATCCATGCCGTGCTGGGCGAGAACGGTGCTGGCAAGAGCACGCTGATGAAGATCATCTACGGCGTGGTGCAGATGGATGCCGGCGAGATGACCTGGAATGGCCGGCAGGTGAAGATCCATAGCCCGACCGAGGCGCGGGCACTGGGTATCGGCATGGTGTTCCAGCACTTCTCGCTATTCGAGACCCTGAGCGTGGTCGAGAACATTGCGCTGGCACTGGCAGCGCCTTTTGACCTGAAGGCGCTGGCCTTGCGGGTGAGCGAGGTGTCGGCCCGCTACGGGCTACCGCTTGATCCCTGGCGGCTGGTGCATAGCCTGTCGGTCGGGGAGCGGCAGCGGGTGGAGATCGTCCGCTGTCTGCTGCAGGACCCGCAGTTGCTGATCCTGGACGAGCCAACCTCGGTACTGACGCCGCAGGCGGTGGAAACGCTGTTCGAGACCTTGCGCCATCTGGCGAGCGAGGGCGTCTCCATCCTCTATATCAGCCACAAGCTCCACGAGATCCAGGCGCTGTGTGATTGCGCCACGGTCATGCGTGGCGGCAAGGTCACGGCCGAGGCGATCCCTCGCCAGGAAAGCCAGGCCAGCCTGGCGCGGATGATGATAGGCAGGGAGCTGCCGGTTTGCAGTGCAAGGCCCTACCAGGGAGAAAGCCGGCCGCTGCTGACGATAAGCCAACTGACGTTGCCGGGTGAAGCACCGTTTGGCACCACGCTGCGGGACATCTCGCTGACCGTATCTGCGGGCGAGATTGTGGGCATTGCCGGTATCTCGGGCAATGGCCAGGCGGAGCTGCTGGCGGCTTTGTCGGGTGAGCAAAGGGCGGAAAGGGCTGCGGTGGTGCTGGATGGGGTGATGGTCGGGCAGCTTGATGCCGGGCAGCGCCGCAATCTGGGGCTGGGCTTCGTCCCTGAGGAGCGATTGGGACGTGGTGCCGTGCCGGCCATGTCGCTCAGCGGCAACGCCGTGCTGACGGCCCATCGCCATGGCCTGGCACCGCGCGGCTGGTTGCGGCTGGGCAAGGCAGTCGACTTTGCCCGGGCCTGTATCGCGCGTTTCGATGTCCGTTGCAGCGGCCCTGCCGCCGCGGCCCGTTCGCTATCGGGCGGCAATCTGCAGAAATTCATCGTCGGCCGCGAGATCATGCAGGCACCCAAGGTCATGATCATCTCGCAACCCACCTGGGGCGTGGATGTCGGGGCTGCGGCCTATCTGCGCCAGACCCTGATCGATCTCTCGCGCACCGGCGTGGCCATCCTGGTGGTGTCCGAGGAGCTCGATGAGCTGTTTGAAATCTGCGACCGGATTGCCGTGCTGGCCGCCGGACGACTGACGCCCGCAGTACCGACCACCAGTACCAATGCCGGACAGATCGGCATGCAGATGTCCGGTCTGGCGGGGCATGACCCCATTGCCATCGAAAGCCACCATGTCGCTGCTTGAACCCCGTCCCCAGCCTTCCAGCCTGATGCGCTGGCTGGCACCGTTGCTGGCTGTCGGTCTGACGCTGCTCTGCGGCGCCGCACTGTTTGTCGCCCTGGGCAAGGCGCCCTTGCATGCCTTGTCGGTATTCTTCATCCAGCCCTTGAGCAGTGGCTATGGCTGGACTGAGCTGTTGCTCAAGGCATCGCCGCTGATCCTCATTGCACAAGGGCTGGCAATCGGTTTTCGTGCCCGTATCTTCAATATCGGTGCCGAGGGGCAGTTGATCATCGGTGCCCTGTGCGGTGGCGGTGTCGCGGTATTGAGCCATGGCAGCGAAGCGGCCTGGGTCCTGCCGACCATGGTGTTGGCGGGTGCGGTGGGCGGTGCCGCCTGGGGCGCCATTCCGGCCTGGCTGAAGACCCGCTTCAATGCCGAGGAAACGCTGACCACGCTGATGCTGAGCTATGTCGCGGGTTTCATCCTGTCCTATATGGTCAACGGCCCGTGGCGCGATCCGGACGGCATGAATTTCCCGCAGTCGGTGATGTTCGTCGACACGGCGCTCTTTCCCATCCTGGCCGAGGGAACGCGGCTCAATGGCTCCATCTTCATCTGTCTGTTCGCCGTACTGGCCTTCTGGCTGTTCAATGCCCGCAGCCTGCTGGCCTACCAGCTGGAAGTAGGCGGGCTGGCACCGGCTGCGGCGCGCTATGCGGGTTTCTCCGCCAAGCGCACGGTCTGGTTCAGCCTGGTGATCTCAGGTCTGACTGCGGGTCTGGCGGGTGTAGGGGAGGTGGCGGGGCCGATAGGTCAGCTCAATCTCAATATCTCCCCGGGCTACGGTTTTGCCGCCATCATCGTGGCCTACCTTGGCCGCCTGCATGCACTGGGGATCGTCCTGGCGGGATTTCTGATGGCGCTGCTGTACCTGGGCGGTGAGGCGGCCCAGCTTTCCCTGCAGACACCGGCAGCGATTACCGGCCTCTTCCAGGGCATGCTGCTGTTCTTCCTGCTGGGCGCTGATGCCTTTATCGACTATCGCTTCCGGCGTCGGCGGCCCCAGGCTGCGACATTGGGGCTGGCGGCCGTGCCGGCGGCCGAGGGCGCGGAATGAAACCATCCTTTTTCCTCGCACCGTGTCATGGCAGACGACCACCCGATTGGACCCGACATGCTTGAGCATCTGATACCCATACTGGCCGCTACCCTGACGGCGGCAACCCCCTTGGTGCTGGCCGGCCTGGGGGAACTGGTGGTGGAGCGCACCGGTGTCATCAACCTCGGTGTCGAAGGCATGATGCTGATCGGTGCCATCGCCGGTTTTGCCTTTGCAGCCGATACCGGTCTGGGTGCCGGTGCGGGGTTGCTGGCCGGCGCACTCGCCGGCATGGCATCGGCGCTGCTGTTCGGCATTCTGGCTCTGACCCTGGCGGCCAGCCAGGCGGCCTGCGGCCTGGCGCTGACGATCTTCGGCATCGGGCTGTCGGCTTTTATCGGGCAGCACTATGTGAGCTACAGCCTGCCAGGGCTGCAACCGATCGCGTTGCCGGGTCTGTCTGCCATCCCGGTGCTGGGGCCGGTGCTGTTCCGGCAGGACGCGGTGGTGTACCTATCCTTGCTGCTGTTCGTGGCGGTATGGTGGGTGCTGACCCGCAGCAAGCTGGGATTGATACTGAAGGCGGTGGGCGAGTCTCCCGAGGCCGCCCATGCCATCGGCTACAAGGTGGTTGCCCTGCGTTACGGCGCAGTGCTGTTCGGCGGCGCCATGGCCGGTATGGCGGGCGCATACCTGTCTACCGTCTATACGCCGCTGTGGGTGCAGAACATGACGGCCGGCCGTGGCTGGATCGCCGTGGCATTGGTGGTGTTCGCCAGCTGGAAGCCCGCCCGGCTGATGCTCGGTGCCTATCTGTTCGGAGGCGTGACCATCCTGCAGTTCCATGCGCAGGGCCTGGGCCTTGCTCTGCCGGTAGAGCTGTTGGCGGCCTTGCCTTATCTCGCCACGGTACTGGTGCTGGTTGTCATTTCGCGTGACCGTACCTTGCTGCGGCTCAATCTGCCGGCTTCGCTCGGCAAGCCTTTCCTGCCGGGTTGAATCGTGACGTCCAGCAAGCCATCGTCCCATCCTTCAGCACTGACCCTGGTCCGTGGTCGAGTCTTGCATTTCCTGGCCGACCCAGGTGAGGCAGAAGCCCCGGCGAGCTGGCAGTATTTTGAGGATGGTTGCCTGCTGATCGAAGGCGGGCATATTGTCCTGGCTGGCGAATGGACCGAGCTGGTGCACCGGCTTGCACCCGAGCAACTGGCCCAGGCCAGGCAGTTTGATTACCGCGGCAAACTGGTACTGCCGGGGTTTATCGATACCCATATCCATTACCCGCAGGCCGGCATGATCGCCTCCTACGGCCTCAAACTGCTGGACTGGCTCAATAACTACACCTTTCCTGCCGAGGCGAGCTTTGCCGATCCGGCCGTGGCCGAGCGCAGTGCGGAGTTTGTCGTGCAGCGGCTACTTGCCAACGGCACGACTACGGCGGCGGTGTTCGGCACGGTGCATGCGCACTCGGTGGACGCCTTCTTCAGCGTGGCGGCACGGCGTGGCCTGCGCATGCTGTGCGGCAAGGTGATGATGGATCGTAATGGTCCAGACTATCTGCTGGATACGCCGGAGAGTGCGGAGCGGGATAGCCAGGCCTTGATCGAGCGCTGGCACGGCAAGGGCCGGTTGCGCTACAGCCTGACCCCCCGCTTTGCGCCGACCTCGACGCCGCGGCAGCTGGATGTTGCCGGTGCGCTGTACGCTGCCTGGCCCGACCTGCATGTGCAGTCGCACCTGGCTGAGAATCTGGAAGAGGTGGCCTGGGTTCGTGAGCTGTTCCCGGATCGTCGCAGCTATCTGGATGTGTATGCCCATCACGGCCTGCTCGGACCGCGTACCATCTATGGGCATTGCGTCCATCTGAACGCAGCGGAACTGCGCTGGATGGCGGACGCTGGCAGCGCCGCTGCCTTCTGTCCCACCTCCAACCTGTTTCTCGGTAGCGGCTTCTTCAATTATGCTGCGGCCCGCGCGAACGAAGTGCAGGTCGGTTTGGCGACGGATGTGGGCGGGGGGACCTCGTTCAGCCTGTTGCGAACGCTGGCCGAGGCGTACAAGGTGTCACAAGCCGCCGGTCGGCCCCTGTCGCCGATGCGGGCCTACTATCTGGCGACGCTGGGTGGCGCCGAGGCGCTGGGGTTGGCCGATCATGTCGGTAGCTTCCAGGCTGGCCGCGAAGCGGACTTCGTGGTGCTGGATCCACAGGCTACCGCCGAGCTGGCCTGGCGCTTGCAGGGCGATGACAGCCTGGCTGAAACCTTGTTCGCGCTCGCCATCCTGGGGGATGAGCGCTGCATCAGCGCCACCCATGTGCTGGGCGAATGTGCCTACGCACAGTAGTACCGATCAATCCATCATCTGAAAACCGTAACCGGAGATTTCCCATGCAGCCCGGACGATTGTTCCGTACCGCCGCTTTTGCACTGCTGGCCAGCCTTGGCCTGTTGGCCCATGCCAAGCCCAAGGCTTGCCTGACCGAATGCAGCCCCCGTATCGGCATCGTATCGGCCTTTGGTGCCGAAGCCGACATCCTGGTCGCGGAGACGAAAAAGAAGCGCGAATACCTGATCAATGGCAACCGCTTCACTACCGGCGAGCTGCGCGGTAACCGCGTGGTGATCGTCTTGTCGGGTGTCAGCATCCCGAATGCGACCATGGTCACCCAGTTGATGATCGACCACTTCCGCATCCAGCACCTGATGTTGTCCGGCATTGCCGGCGGCATCGCGCCGGATAGCAAGGTCGGGGATGTGCTGGTGCCTGAGCGTTGGGCGCTGCCGCTTGAGACCTACTGGAACGGTGATGGCCAGGTGCCGTCGGCCTGTGGCAAGGAAGGTGACATCGAATGCCTGGGTCTCAAGCTCGCCCGGCCGGATGGCAAGCCATCGGCCTTCGTGCTCGATACACCGCAGGGCAAGGTCGAGACCGGTCTGTATCTGCGCGAGAACTATGTGCTCAATAGCCGTAACGCACCGGCCGGCGAGTTCAAGTTCGACTACGCGGTCGACCCGGAAATGCTGGCGGTCGCCAAGAGCCTGAAGGTCGAGCTGGACCGTTGCGGCCCCAAGCAGCCGCCGGCTTGCGTGGATGCCACCCCGCGTCTCAAGGTGGGTGGTCGCGGCATTTCCGCGCCGTTCTTCCTTGCCAATCCAAGCTATCGTGATTACCTGTGGCAGTCCATGCAAGCCCTGGCGGTCGATATGGAGACCGCTGCCTTCGCCCATGTGGCCTACGCCAACCAGGTGCCCTACATTGCCTTCCGCAGCTTGTCTGACCTCGCCGGTGGGCATGACTTCCGCGAGGTGGGTGCCTTCTTCGGCAGCGGTCTGGCCGAGACCAATGAGGCCAAGGTAACGCTGGCTTTCCTGGCCGCCTGGAAGCAACGCGGCAAGTAATACGCAAACAACAACCTCGATGAAACAGGAGCCCCTATGTTGAACAAGTCATTACGTGTACTGGCAGCCGGCTTCGCGCTGCTGGCCTGCGCGCTGCCAAGCTGGGCGGACGCGTCCGCGCCACGTCCGGTCAAGGTGCTGGTCATCAGCATGTTCGGCCCGGAAGCCGAACCGTGGATCAAGAACCTTGCCCTGGACCAGAAGATTCCGGTAGTGGGCCTGTCGGCGGACTACCCGAACATCCTCTGCAACAAGGATGATGTCTGCCTGCTGACCACTGGCATGGGGCACGCCAACGTGGCAGCGTCCACGACCGCGGTGATCCTGTCCAAGCAGTTCGACTTGCGTCAGAGCTATTTCCTGATCGCCGGGATTGCGGGCATTGATCCGGCCCAGGGCACCCTGGGCTCAGCCGCCTGGGCGCGCTGGCTGGTGGACTTCGGCATTGCGCACGAGATCGACCCGCGCGAGGCGCCCAAGGGCTGGAAGACCGGCTACTTTGGCGTGATGAGCAAGGGCCCTGGCGTGAAGCCGGTCTTCGACTACAAGACCGAAGCCTTCAAGCTGGACGAGACCTTGCTGCAGCGTGTGCTGGCGATCACCGGCAAGGCCGAGCTGGCCGATAACGACCAATCGAAGGCTTACCGCAAACTGTACAAGGACAAGGCCGCCACGCAGCCGCCGAAGGTGATCCAGTGCGATACCCTGGGTGGGGATACCTGGTGGCATGGCCACAAGCTGGGCCAGCATGCCCGCGAATGGACCAAGCTCCTGAGCGATGGCGAGGGTGTCTATTGCACGACCCAGCAGGAAGACAATGCAACCTACAACGCCCTGCTGCGTGGCCAGCAGGCCGGTCTTCTGGATATCAAGCGTCTGGCTGTACTGCGTACCGCCTCTAACTTCGATCGTCCGCATCCGGGCCAGACCGCCTACGACTCGCTGAAGGCGGAGTCCGGCGGTTTCCCGATCGCGACCGAGAACCTGTACCGCGTCGGCGGTCTGTGGGTGCGTGATCTGGTTGCCCGTTGGCCGCAATGGCAGAACGGCGTGCCAGCCCAGTAACACAATGATGTTGATTTACAACGGCTGACCGAATGGTCGGCTTTCAGCAAACAGGCCGCTGCAAAGTGGCCTGTTTGCTTTTGTAGCACGGGTTTTGCACGCTACAGATCAGGATAGTCCGAGGAGCCCGGAGCGAGCATTCTTAGTGCTTTTTGCCAACTTTGCGGTTTGCCTTGGTGCAAAAAGCACGCACTTGTGCGGATTTTTCGATGCATATACAAGTCGTTACAGTAATATAACAAATATCCACTATCTGTTCTGGCGCATAGGCTTGTCGCGCCGGCCCGACACTGCGTGCCATTCGTGTACCGCAGGGCTTGTCCACAAGCTGTCCGGCGCCGATTTCGTGATCGGTGTCCAGAATGGGTGTAGCTGTTTATCTGCTTGTTTTAGTTGTGAAAAATCGTAAATCAGGTGTTCTGGCGCTGTGGTTCTAGCGCCTGTTCCCGTTTGCAAGAATCCCTTTCAAGTCAACCGCTTTTGCCAGGCAGAGATTCCACTCCTCTGCGGGCAGAGCTGTCGCCCATTGCGGCGGGGGCGGTTCTTGCTAACGATACGTACTGGTGCGGGTGGTGTGTTCCCTGCCCGACGGATTTCCAGCTTTAACAAGTGCTTACCGTCATTGTTTCCAAAAATCAGGCATCGTCATGTGATGCCGCACTTAGGGAGTGCAGTATGAAACTACGCAAGACTCAGCTCGCCGTACTGATCGCGGGTCTGGCCGCCAGCGCCTGGGCCGCAGAGCCGACCAAGGCGGATGCGCCTGAAGAACAGAACATCAAGATCGAAGGCAAGGGTGTCTTTGCCGGCGGCAAGATGGTGTACGAAGAGGCAGCCCGTGCGCGCGCCACCGTCACCAAGAAGGCCATCGAAGAAAAGACCGCCACCTCCAACGCCTTCCAGCTGATCGACAAGCTGCCCGGCGTGAATTCCTTCTCGCAAGACGGCACCGGCCTGTTTGGCGGCACCATGACCATCCGTGGCTTCTCCTCCAGCCAGATGGGCTTCACCGTTGACGGTGCACCGGTCAACGATTCGGGTGGTTACGACGTCTACCCGCAGGAATACGTTGACGCAGAAAACCTCGAAGAGATCTACGTCACCCAGGGCACCACCGACAACGACGCCCCGCACATCGGCGCCACCGGCGGTAACGTGGGTCTGGTTTCGCAAAAGCCGACCGACAAGTTCCGCTTCAAGTTTGCCCAGACCTTCGGCCAGAACAACCTGTACCGCACCTTTGCCCGTGTCGATACCGGCCTGGTTGGCCCGGTCAAGTCCTACTTCTCGGTCTCCAAGTCTGAAGCCGACAAGTGGCGCGGCGAAGGCAAGGCCGATCGCCTGCACTTCGACGCCAAGAGCATCCTCAGCCTCGGCGAAGGCAACCAGATCAGCGCCGGCATCATGTACAACAAGGCCGAGATCAACTTCCTGCGCCGTGCCCGCCTGAGCGACTGGCAAGCCAACCGCTACTACGACTACGACACCGTCTTTGCCGGCCGCAAGATCACCGCAGGCAAGGCGGATGACGAAAGCAGCCTGACCAACTACTACGCCCTCGCCCAGAACCCGTTCGAGAACTACGTCGCCAGCGCCAAGGGCAGCTTCAAGCTGGCTCCGGGCGTCAGTGCCGAAGTCGAGCCGTACTTCTGGTACGGCAAGGGCGGCGGTTCCAGCGGCACTACCCTGACCGAATCCAGCTTCACGACTGGTGGCCGCGACCTGAACGGTGACGGCGACAAGCTCGACAAGGTACTGGCCTACACCATCTCCAAGACCTTGACCTACCGTCCTGGTGTCACTACCCGCCTGAACTGGGCGCTGGGTGATCACAAGCTGATGGTCGCCCTGTGGCTGGAAAATGCCCGCCATCGCCAGACCCGTCCTTTCGTCGCTGTCGACAACCAGGGCAACCCGGTCGACATGTGGGCGGACGACGTCATCCTGCGCAACGATGGCAGCGTGCTGAATGGTCAATCTGGTGGTCTGGACCGTAACTGGATGACCCGCACCAAGGTCTCGCAGTTCACGCTGCAGGATGCCTTCCCGATCGGCGACAGCATCAGCATTCTGGCTGGCGTGCGTACCCCGCACACCAAGCGCGAAGGCACCACCTACGGTGCCGGTTCCGAAACCGCCCAAGGCACCTTCCTGAGCAGCCGTGGCGCGACCGACTCGGTCACCGTTACCCGTACCTGGAACAAGGTGCTGCCCAACCTGCAGGCCAAGTACAGCATTGATGAGCGCAGCCATGCCTTCGTCGCGTTGTCGAAGAACTTCCGCACGCCAGCCAACTTCATCCTGTACGAACTGATCCAGGATCAGAACAACGCCCAGTACAACAACCGCAACCTGGCACCGGAGCAGTCGAACAACGTTGACATCGGCTACCGCTATCAGGGCGACAGCTTCAACTTCAACGGTTCGGTGTTCTTCGTTGACTTCAAGGATCGTCAGTCCCAGCGTCTGGACGAAGATGGCACCCGTCGTAACTACAACGTCGGCGACACCGAGAAGCGTGGCTTCGAGCTCGAGTTCGGTACCAGCCAACGCGCCGGCTTCTCGCTGTATGGTTCGGCCAGCTACATCCGCGAAAAGTTGAAGGATGACTTTGAGCAATATGTGGGTACGACCAATCCCAAGTTAGGGACGAAAGCTGCTCTGGTTGCTCTGCCGACTACCGGCAAGACCATGACCGACACCCCGAAGATCCTGCTGGGTGCCGGCGTGAACTACCAGTACGGTCCGTTCACCACCGGCCTGGGCGCCAAGTACACTGGCAAGCGTTATGGTGACCTGATGAACCAGGAACAGATCTCGGCCGTGACGGTCTGGGATCTGAACGCGGCGTATCGCTTTGGTAATACCGCGTACATGAAGCGTCCGACCCTGCGTCTGGCCGTGTCCAACCTGTTCGACAAGAACTATCTGGCCGGTATTCCTAGCACCCAGATCAATGCGCAGAAGCTGAACACCAGCGACATCCGTATCATTGATCCGGGTACGCAGGTGAACCCGACCGTGTCCGGTTCGGCACCGAACTACGATATTGGTGCGCCGCGGTTTGCCAGCATTCAGTTCTCGGCTGAATTCTAATCGCCGAAACCTAAGGGGGCAGATCGGTTCAGCACCCGGCTAAGCCGGGCGTTAATCGGCTGTGAGTGGTCGACGAGACTTTGCTTTCTATCGCCCACTCCCCCGCCCAGCTCTGCACGCACAGGTTCTAAGCGAGCTTGCTCGCTAAGAACTCTGGCAGCGCCGCCGCGAGGGAGCCTCGCTACGCTCGAGGCCGTGTGCCTCGTAGTTAGTGCAAGGTAGATCAGTAAAAAAGAAACGGCGGGTACCGGTTGGTACCCGCCGTTTTCATTTGCTGAACAGCTATTTCGGGTGGATCAGAGATCCAGTCGTTTGACCCGTTCGCCCAGTTTGGGCGCGCGCAGGGCTTGTTTGGCTTCGGTCAGGGGGGCGATGTATTGCAGGAAGGCGTCGAGGTCGCCGCCCATGATGGTGCGGGCCTGGCCTTGCTTGAAGACGGGGAAGCTGTCGCCGCCCTCGGCCAGGAAGTTGTTGACCACCACGGTGTAGCCGGCCTGCCGGTTGATCGGCTTGCCCTGGACCTCGATGCTCACCACCTTGTCGCCGGCGGCACGGCGGCTGTCCCAGCTGTAGCTGAGGCCGCTGGCGTGCAGGAAGTTTGGCTCGCCATCGCGCCGGTCGAACTGCTGGTTGAGCAGTTTGAAGAGTTGCTCACCAGTCAGCGTCATGCGGATCAGGTTGTTCTGGAACGGCTGCACACTGTAGGCATCGCCAAATGTAATAGTGCCGTTGGCCAGTTTGGAGCCGCTGGCGCGTTGCCAGCGCAGGTCTTCGCGCAGGCCACCGTTGTTGATGAAGGCGATATCGCTGCCGGTCGCGGCGCGCTGTGTGTCGGCGACCAGATTGCCCAGTGCAGATTCGCCGGCAGGGGTCGCCTCGCGCAGGATGTCGGCTTCGATGCTGGCGACTTGCCGTTCGGTAATGGCGGCGACGCGCTGCGTGGCTTGCTCGGCCAGGGCGCTGGCCTTGGCGACTGGCTGCAGACCGGGGCCGGCGTCTGCCCACATGAAGCGTATCTCGGCCTTCTTGCTGACGACTTCATCGCTGGCCGGGTCGATATCCAGCTGGATATCGGCGACGGCGGTGCCGTAGTTCATGGCTTGCGTCAGCAGCACGGGCTTGCCGCCACGTGACTTGACCAGGGCATTGCCAAAGGCATGGGTATGGGCCGAGCTGACCACGTCAACATCATCGTCCAGGCGCTTGATGATTTCGACAATGGCACCTTCCGCGCCCGGCTTGTCCGGGTCGGTCACGCCGTTGTAGATCGCCTGCTGGCCGCCTTCGTGGATGATGACGACAATGGCGTGGACTCCCTTGGCCTGGATCTCGGGAATGTACTGGTTGATGGCATCGGCTTCGTCCAGGAAGCGCACCTTGGCGGTGCCGGATGGCTTGACCACATTGGGGGTGTCGCGGGTGGTGGCGCCTACGAAGGCGATGGGGAGTTCCCTCTCCTGACCGCTGGCGTCGCGGTACGGCACCGTCTTGATCAGGTAGGGCGGAAGGATGGGTTTGCCGCTGTCGGCCCATACCACGTTGGCCGAGACCAGCGGGAAGCTGGCGCCGAGCCAGGGATCCTGCAGGAAGGGGCCTTGCGCCGAATTGCCACCGGTATAGAGCCGGAGCATCTCGTCCACACCGCGATCGAACTCATGGTTGCCCAGGGTGGCGACAATATTGCAGCGCGGGGCCAGGCGTGCCCGGGTACTGCAGGCCGTGTTGCCCAACTGGTTAAAGAACATGATGGTGGGCTCGTCCATCAGCAGGGCCGATGGTAGCGGCGAGGCACCGACATTGTCCCCGGAGGCGACGATCAGCGTGCGATCGGGCAGCTCCGCTGCCGCTGCCTGCAAATAGGCCGCGACCACGCCGGCACCGCCGATGGGTCGCTTATCGTACAGGCGGCCGGCCGGGATGCGGCCATGGAAATCGTTCAGGGCCAGGATACGCACGGCAACGGGCGGCTCGCTTGCTGGCCGCTGCATCGGGCTGGCACACGCCGCCAGCAGGCCGAGTACGGCAGTGGCGAACAGACTGCGTGGGAAAACGGGGGAAATGACGGGCATGGTGCGCGGCTTTCGGCGGGCGGGTTCTGGATGGGGCGAGGGCAGATCGAGTGAGGCCTCGCAAACCCGCAATTTTACCGGCTTGGCCCCTGCCGTGTGGTGCAATCGACCCGCTTGGCCCATATCGACTGACGTATATCCGGCATGCCGGGCGCTTTGCGCTTTCGGCTCGGTCAAGCGCATGCTAACTTGAAGTCACAGCCGCCCGTCGAGGCAGGCCGCGAATAACAGCGATGCCCTTTTTTGAATTCTGGGAGGAATTCGAGGAGGGCTTTTATTTTTTGTCCTGCATGTTTTTGATGGGATGGCCGAGATGAATAGCTTGTTTGCGAGCTGGCAATTACGAACCAAGGTATTGGTGGCTGCGGCCTTGGCTATTGCAGCGGGTTTTGGCGTCATGATCTGGGTGATCGCCAGTGGCGTGTACAAGGATGCGGAGGCCGTCGGCCTCGCCCGAGCACATGAGCAGGCGGATGCCTATGCGCAACGGGTCGTCGACCAGTTTGCAGTGGGTTATGCGCTGCCGCGGCACTTGGCCGATGCGGTACAAGGCATGCAGGGCAGTACGTTCCCGGAACGCAAAACCATCGACAAGTTGATCATGAAGTTGCTGGCGGGGTTTCCCACGGCATCCGGCTTGTGGATGATCTGGGAGCCCAATGCCATGGATGGCAAGGATGCCGACTACGCCACCCAGTGGCCTATCCATGACCCCAGCGGCCGTTACATTCCCTATATCACCCAGGCCGGTGGCAAGGTCGCGCAAGACAATATGCTGGGCGCGGATCAGCTCAAGAATGCCGAACCTTTCCGCAGCAACCCTTCGGCTTACCAGCCTGAGTACGAAAAACCGGGCTGGGGTGACTTCTACTACACCCCCAAGCAACGGCAGCGCGATACCGTGACCGAGCCTTATCCCTACGAGGTCCAGGGCAAGATGGTACTGATGTCGTCGCTGGTGGTTGCCATCAAGGATGGCGCCGGTAAATTCCTGGGGGTTGCCGCGCTGGATTTGCCGCTGGGCAACCTGCAGGCAAACTTCAGCCAGTACAAACCTTTCGATGTCGGCTATCTGACGCTGGTCTCCAACAGCGGGCTCTATGTGGTGCAGCAAGATGCCAAGCTCCTGGGCAAACCGGTAGAGAAAGACCGTTACCCCAGCGATTTCCTGGCCAATGTGCAGGCCGGCAAGTCCTTCGAGTTTGAATCCAATGGGGAGCTGCAGGTTTGGCGGCCGATACAGATAGGCGATACCGGCCAGTTCTGGTCACTCGGTGTGGCCATTCCCAAGGCCACCATCGTTGCCGAAGCGGTCAAGGCGCGGAGACAGGCCATCGTGATTGGCGTGGTAGCAGCGACTTTGATCCTGCTAGTCTTGGGCGGGCTGTTGACCGTGTTGACGCGTCCCTTGAGCCGCCTGGCACGCGCCATGGAGGTGCTGGCCTCGGGCGAGGGTGACCTGACGCTGCGGTTGCAGGTGGATAGTCATGACGAAATTGGCCGTACCAGCGAAGCTTTCAACCAGTTCATGGGTAAGCTGCGCGAGATGTTTGTGCAGGTACGCGAGCAGAGTGTCTCGGTAGGGCAGGCGGCCGAGCGCCTGTCGGGGAGCGCCGATACCGTCGAACAGTCATCCAACCAGCAGGCAGAAGCGGCTACGGCAACCGCTGCCAGCGTCGAGGAAGTGACGGTCAGCATCCAGCACATCGCCGAGACGGCCCGCGACTTCGAGCGCAGTGCCCGGGAAACCGGTCAGGTCACGGCACGTGGTCAATCGCTGGTCGACGAAGTCGCGGCGGAGATCGACAAGGTCAATAGCAGCGTGGATGCGTTGGCCAGCAGTATGGGACGGCTGGGCCAGCAATCGGCCAAGGTCGATATCATTGTCAATGTGATCAAGGACATCGCAGACCAGACTAATCTGCTGGCGCTCAATGCCGCCATCGAGGCCGCCCGCGCCGGTGAGCAGGGGCGGGGTTTTGCGGTGGTGGCGGATGAGGTTCGCAAGCTGGCGGCCCGAACGGCTGATGCCACCGTCGAGATCGGCCAGATCGTGCTGGAGATACAGCGCGAGATCGAAGGTGCGGGCGGTGGCATGCAGAGTACGCGTGAGCGTATTGCCAGTGGCGTGGCCATCTCGCACAAGGCCAGCGAGGTCATCGGTACTGTGCGTGGCGAAACCGAAAGGCTGGTTGGGGATGTGGCGGTGATTGCCGACTCGACCCGCGAGCAGGCCGCGGCGAGTACTGATATTGCCCAGAACGTGGAACGCATCAGCAATATGGCGCAGAACAACAGCCAGGCCGTGGCAGAGGTGGCAGACGCTGTGACCGAACTGGAAAGCCTTTCCCGAAGCCTGGGAGAGTTGGTAGGGCGTTTCAAGATCTGAATGCGCCGAGGAAAGACGGGGAACTGGGCCGTGCCCAGCCCCCGCGTTCCAATACCCGTTATGGTCGCTGCGCGGGGCGCAATGGCAGCGGTCCCGCACAGCTCTCGGGTTAGTCCTGCCACTGCCGGGCCGTGAGGCGCCAGTAGTCAACAAACCGCCAGGCAAGGGAGGGTCGCAACTTGGTGCGGCCAGGCCTATTGCAGCGGGTACCCTGCGAAGTCACCTTCGCTCCCTTGATATCGGCAAAATCCCGCGAAAATTGAGCCTGTAAGCCTGCTGTTATTGTTGTGCAAAGTCGCTGCAATATGGGCGAGGCAGACTGCGCGCACGGTCCTGCTGCTGGACAGCAGGTGTGGCTCCCGCCCGGACGAGCCCGATGTACCGGGCACCAGTTTCTGCTGCGTAACGGCTTTGTTGCGCCGATACCCGCCCGCCTCCTGTCTGTCAGGAGGCGTTGTTGTTTTTGGCGGTGCTTGTCATGCCACGGCCCATAATCCCGACTAGCATGAGAGAAACCGGGCGAGGGAGCAGGCATGGCGGGTAGTGGGCTCGATCATTGGGAAATCGAGGCGATATGCCGGGGTGAGCATGGCGATGCGTATGCTGTCCTCGGTCTGCATCCCAAAGATGGGCAATCCTGGCTGCGTGTCTGGTTGCCCGAGGCTCAAGCCGTCGCGGCGGTCGATCAGCACGGTGCGCTGCTGGCGCAACTGGCGTGTCTCGATCCACGCGGGTTCTTTGAAGCTACGATGCCCGAATTGACCAATGGGCAGCGCTACCGCCTGCAGGTGCAGTGGCCGGGTACCGCCTTGCTGCTGGATGATCCCTATGCCTTCGGCCCGTTACTGGGGGCCGATGAAATCTGGCTGCTCGGCGAAGGTTCGCATCGTCGCCTGTGGCAGACACTGGGGGCCCATCTCACCGAGATTGACGGTGTGCGCGGTGTACGGTTTGCCGTCTGGGCGCCAAACGCCAAGCGTGTGTCCCTGGTCGGAAATTTCAACTACTGGAACGGCAGCGCCCATCCCATGCGATTGCGGCGTGAGTGCGGCATCTGGGAGCTGTTCCTGCCGGCGATGGATGAGGGCGCGTCCTACAAGTTCGAGGTGCTGGACTGGGAAGGCCAGATTGTCCAGAAGAGTGACCCCTTTGCCTTTGTCGCGGAGCTCAGGCCCGCCACGGCGTCTCAGGTGCACCGTCTGCCGGCACCGCCGGAAGGCAGGCCGGTCGATAGCGGCCTTGACCGCCCGGTCAGTATCTACGAAGTCCATCTCGCCTCCTGGCGCCGTACCGGAGACGGCGGATGGCTGAGTTACCGCGAACTGGCCGTCAGCCTTGTCCCTTATGCCGTGGAGATGGGCTTTACCCACCTGGAGCTGCTGCCGGTCAGCGAGCATCCGTTCGATGGATCCTGGGGGTATCAGCCGATCGGCCTGTACGCGCCGACTTCCCGTTTCGGGACGCCGGAGGATTTCCGTTTCCTGGTCGAGGCCGCCCATGCGGCGGGCCTGGGGGTGATACTCGACTGGGTACCGGGTCATTTCCCGGAGGATAGGCACGGTCTGGCGCGCTTCGATGGCACGCATCTGTATGAGCATGCCGACCCGCGCGAGGGGTTCCATCGCGACTGGAACACCTTGATCTACAACTATGGCCGGCGCGAGGTGGCGAACTTCCTGAGTGCCAACGCGCTGTTCTGGTTGGAGCAGTACGGCGTGGACGGGCTGCGGGTGGATGCGGTGGCCTCCATGCTGTATCGCGACTACAGCCGGGAAGACGGCGAGTGGGTGCCCAACGTCCATGGTGGGCGGGAGAACCTGGAGGCGATTGCCTTTCTGCGGCAGACCAATCATTGGCTCGGGGTCAACCGGCCGGGTGCGGTGACGCTGGCCGAGGAGTCCACCGCCTTTCCGCAGGTCAGCCGCCCGCCGGAACATGGCGGGCTGGGCTTCCACTACAAGTGGAACATGGGCTGGATGCATGACACGCTCGACTATGTGCGGCGTGAGCCTGTGCATAGACGGCATCACCATGCGCAGCTGAGTTTCGGCCTGACCTATGCGTATTCGGAGAATTACGTGCTGCCGCTGTCGCACGACGAGGTGGTGCACGGCAAGGGCTCGCTGCTGGGCAAGATGCCGGGGGACGACTGGCAGCGCTTTGCTAATCTGCGTGCCTACTTCGGCTTCATGTGGGCTCACCCTGGCAAGAAGCTGCTGTTCATGGGCGGCGAGTTTGCCCAGGTCCGTGAGTGGAACCATGAGCAGAGCCTGGACTGGCACCTGCTCGACGATAGCCGCCACATCGGCATGCAGCGGCTGGTCAGGGATCTGAACCAGGCTTATCGCGATATCCCGGCCTTGCATCGTCTCGATTGTGATCCGGCTGGCTTTGACTGGGTATGCTGGGACGATGCCGACAATTCGGTACTGAGCTTTCTGCGTTTTGACGGCATGGGCGGTGCGGTACTGGCTGTCTGCAATTTCACCCCGCAGGTGCGCGAGGACTATCGGCTGGGCGTGCCGCAGGCCGGTTGCTGGCGTGAGGTACTGAACACGGATTCGACCTACTATGGCGGTAGCGATGTCGGCAACGGTGACGCGCTGAGCGAACCCCATGCAGCGCATGGTCGGCCGCACTCGTTGCGTTTGAGGCTGGCGCCATTGGCGACGCAATTGTTCCTGCTGGAAGGCGGTTGATATGGCATTGGCCCTGGGCTTGAAGGCGGGCGATCCTTTTCGCCTGGGTAGCCATTGGGATGGCAAGGGCGTCAATTTTGCCGTCTATGCGCTCAATGCCGATCGGGTGGAGCTGTGCCTGTTCGATGCCACCGGCCAGCAGGAGCTGGCGCGGTTGCCGCTACCTGGGCAGCATGCCGGTGTGTGGCACGGCTATCTGGCCGAAGCCGAACCTGGGCTGATCTATGGCTACCGCGCGCATGGTTTGTGGATGCCGGCACGGGGACATCGCTACAACCCGGCCAAGTTGCTGGCAGACCCTTATGCGCGCCGACTGCATGGCCGCTATGGGGGGCAGGGGGATTTCTGTGATCACCTGCCGGGTGACCCCAGCCGTCCCGACCCGCGCGACAACGGCACGCACGCGGTCAAGGCAATCGTCGACAGCACGCGTTTCGGCAGCTATTGCTTTGACTGGGAAGACGATCGCCGGCCCGGCATACACTGGCGCGATACGATCATCTACGAGATGCATGTCAAAGGGTTCAGCCAGTTGAACCCCGCAGTGCCGGAGGCGATCCGTGGCAGTTATGCCGGGCTTGCCCATCCGGCCAGCATCGATTGGCTCAAGCAACTCGGCGTGACTACCGTGGAGCTGCTGCCGGTCACCGCCTGTGGTGATGAAGGTCATCTGCTTGATCGGGGCATGGTCAACTACTGGGGCTACAACCCGCTGGCGCTGATGGCGGTGGAGGGACGGTACGCGGCCGGCGAGGACCCGGTCGGCGAGTTCAAGCGCATGGTCAAGGCGCTGCATGCGGCGGGTATCGAGGTGCTGCTCGACGTGGTCTACAACCATACCGCCGAGGGGGGGGTGGGCGGGCCGACCTTCAATCTGCGCGGGCTCGACAATCGTAGCTATTACCGCCTGGCGCCAGATGGTCATAACGAGAACTGGACCGGCTGCGGCAATACACTGAACGTGGCCGAACCGCGTTGCCTGCAGCTGGTACTGGACAGCTTGCGCTATTGGGCGGAGGAGTGCCATGTCGATGGCTTCCGCTTTGATCTCGCACCCATCATGGCCCGCAATATGGCCGGCAGTTTCGAGAGCTGGTCGGCCTTCCTCGCCGCGATCCAGGCCGATCCGCTGCTGAGCCGCCTGAAGCTGGTGGCCGAGCCCTGGGATATCGGCCCTGATGGCTACCGGGTGGGCGGGTTTCTGCCGGGCTGGGCAGAGTGGAACGATCGTTACCGCGACAGCATGCGCAGCTTCTGGCTGCACCACGGACCGGCTCGTGGCGAGTATGCGCGCCGGCTCACGGCCAGCAGTGATCTGTTCGAGCGGCGTGGCCGGCTGCCCTGGACCAGCGTCAATTTCCTGACGGCCCACGATGGCTTCACACTCAATGACCTGGTGAGCTACAGCCACAAGCACAACGAGGCCAATGGCGAGAACAACTACGACGGCAGTAGCCATAACCACAGCTGGAATGGCGGTGTGGAAGGCCCGACGGATGACCCGGTCATCAATTGCCTGCGTGGGCGACTCAAGCGGGCCTTGCTGACCACGCTGATCTTCAGCCAGGGTACGCCCATGCTGCTGGCGGGCGACGAGATCGGTCACAGCCAGCAGGGCAACAACAATGCTTATTGCCAGGACAGCATCATAGGCTGGCTGGATTGGGAGCGGGCCGACATGGAGCTGGCCGCATTCACGGCCCGCCTGATTGCGCTGCGCAAGCGCTATGCCGCGCTACGGCATGGCCGCTGGTTCAGCGCCGATGCGCACGGTGGCTACGAGCAGCGTGACGTGGATTGGCGCAATGCCGAGGGCAAGCAGATGACGCCCGCCGAATGGGATGGCCGGGAGCAGTTCAGCCTGATCGTGGAGCTGGGGCCGGAAGGGGTGAAAGAGCGCTGTCTGCTGCTGATTAACGCCGAGGCGCAGATCACCACCTTTACCTTGCGGCCGGGGCGCTGGCTCAGGGTGCTGGATACAGCGGACCCGGAAGCGGGCAATGCCTTGTTCCAGAAGGGCGTCGAGGTGGAGGCCAATGCCATCTGGCTACTGGTGCTGGATAGTGGCGGGCGGGTGACCTGGTAAATGGAAGTTGTTTGATAGGGCTTTTTACGACGATGGCCGCGTGAGGTTCCTTGCGCTTCTACCGCCCTGCGGCCGGGGAGCGAAACCCAACGCTTCCCGGCGTGTCATTGTGCTAGCGTAATGCCCGTAGTGGTGGCGTCTTCAGCACCCGGTTCAATAAAGGGGTGGCGGCCAGCCGGGCGGCGAGGGCGCCGAGGACAAGGCCGAAGGGTAGCAGCCACCAGCTGATACGGGCAGGTAGCTCGAACAGCTGCATGGCGGCCGCTGCGCCTATGCCTAAAGCCGCGGCGGCGGCCAGTAGCCCTGCCAGACCGCCTACGAGCAGGAGCTCGGCGCTGGCGGCCTGCTTGACTACGCTGCCAGCCGCACCGAGCGTGCGCAGGATGGCGGCTTCACGTTTGCGTTCGTCGTGGGTGGCGAGGGTGGCGGCGTAGAGTACGGCGACACCCGCAGCCAGGCTGAAGGCGAACACCACTTCCACTGCAGACAGCACGCGGTCCAGCACGCTGCGGACTTCCTTCAGGATCACCGAGACATCGATGACGGTCAGGTTGGGGAAGCTGCGTGACAGGGTGGTACCGAACTGGTGCTGGGCGGCTGGCAGATGGAAGCTGCTGACATAGCTGGCCGCTTGCTTCTCGAGCAGTGCCTGGCTGCCGACGACGAAGAAGTTCACCCGGAAGGAGTCCCAGTCGACCTTGCGTAGGCTGCGCACCGGTGCGGTGTAGACCGTGCCGGCGATATCGAAGCTGAGCGTGTCGCCGAGCTTGATGCCTAGTGTCTTTGCGAGCCCTTCCTCTACCGACCAGCCGGGTTCGTCGTCACGCAAGGGTGTGCCGCTGGTGATACGGTTGTCCTTGCGCTGGTCCTCTCCCCAGGAGAGGTTGAACTCGCGTTCTGCCAGACGGCGGGCTTGCTCGTCGCCATAGTTGCCGGGCTTGACCGGCCGGCCGGAAATGTCCGTGAGCCTGGCGCGTATCATGGGGGCGAAGACTGGCTCGGCGAGGCCGGCGGTCTTGAAACTGCTGGCGATGGCGGTCCGTTGTTCCGGCTGGATGTTGATGACGAAGCGGTTGGGCGCGTCGGCCGGGACGGACTTGTCCCAGGCTGCCAGCAGGTCACCGCGGACGACAGTGAGCAGCATCAGCGCCATCAGGCCCAGCGCCAGCGCGACGATCTGCGCCACGCTGAGGCCGCGCCGTCGCGCCACATTGGCCAGGCCGAAGCGCCAGCCGACGTTGGCGGGCAGCGGCAGCTTGGGGGTCAGCCATACCAGTCCCCAGGCCGCCAGCGCAGCGATGCTGACGGTACCGGCCAAGCCGGCCAGCGCGAGGATCGCGAGCTTGGCTTCGCCGGCTTGCCAGGTGATCAGCCCTGCCAGGGCGGCCAGGCCCAGCAGACTAGCCAAAGGGGCGTTACCGGGCGGCGTGGCATCCCGCCGAATGACCCGCAGTGGTGAGACACCGCGCAGGCGCAGCAGCGGCGGCAGGCAGAAACCCAGCAGCAGGGTCAGGCCGACGCCTGCGCCGGCGAGTGCCGGCAGTGGGCCGGCCGGCGGCAGGGCGGTGTCGAAGAACCCGGCCAGGACATGGGCGAGGCCAAACTGTGCCAGCCAGCCGAGTCCGACGCCACCCAGGATAGAAATGAGCGCCAGCAGGCTGTACTGGCGCAGGAACAGGCCAACGATATCGTGCTGTGTCAGTCCCAGGGTGCGCAGCAGGGCAACTGCGTCGAGATGCCGCTCCACATAGCGACGCGCGGCGAGGGCAATCGCGGCGGCGGCGAGGAACACGCTGATCAGTGCCGACAAACGCAGGAAACGGTCGGCCCGGTTCAGCGAGGTCTTTATCTCCGGACGGGCTTCCTGCACGTTCTCCAGCCGCTGGCCGCGCTTGAGCTGTGGCTTGAGCCAGCCGCGCATGGCTTCCACGTCGGCCGGCTTGCCGGCCAGCAACAGCCGGTAGCGAACACGACTGCCAGGCTGGATGAGCTGGGTGGCCGGCAGGTCAGCCTCGTTGAACAGCATGCGCGGCACGAAGTTGTACAGATCCATTGCGCCATCGGGCTCTCGGGCCAGGATGGCGGCAAGCGTGAAGGTCTTCTCACCGAGCTGCAGGCTGGCACCTGGGGCGAGGCCGAGGGCGTCGAACAGGCGCTGGTCGGCCCAGGCCGTGCCGGGTTTGGGCGCTCCGGCCACTTTGACCTCGGCATTGCCCTGCAGCAGGCGGACCTCACCGCGTAGCGGATAGCTGCTGGAGACGGCCTTGACCGTCACCAGTTGCGCATGGGCGGGCGTCTGGGCCATGCTCGGAAAGGTGATGGTCGCCCCGCGGGCCAGGCCCCGGCGATCGGCTTCGGCGATGAAGTCGGCCGGAATGGGCTGATCGGTATTGAGCACCAGATCAGCGGCCAGTAGCCGGTCCGCCTCGCTTTGCAGCGCCTGCTTCACCCGGTCCGTAAAGAAGCCGACGCTGCTCATGGCGGCGATGGCCACCACCAGGGCGACGGCCATGACGGTCAGTTCGCCGGCAACCAGGTCACGCTTGAGCCAGCGCCAGGCCAGATTCCACAGTTTCATTGCTTGTCCCTATTGTTCTTATCGGCGGTGAGCCTGCTTGTTGTTGGCGCAGGTTTCACAGGCCTTGCCGTTCAATGATCTTGCCGGCAGCCAGGCGCAGACGGCTGGCACAGCGTGCCGCCAGCCGCTCGTCATGGGTGACCAGTACCAGGGTGGTGCCCGATTCGGCGTTCAGATTGAACAGCAGGTCGATGATGCGTTCGCCGGTCTGGGTATCCAGATTGCCGGTAGGTTCGTCGGCGAACAGTAGCTTGGGCCGGGTAACAAAGGCGCGTGCGAGGGCGACACGTTGCTGCTCCCCGCCCGACAATTCCTTGGGGCGATGCTGCAGCCGTTGCCCCAGCCCTACGCGTTCGAGCAGGGTCTGGGCAGTGCGACGTGCGTCGGGCTGGCCGGACAATTCAAGCGGCAAGGCCACGTTATCGAGCGCGGTCAGTGCCGGCAACAGCTGGAAGGACTGGAAGACGAAGCCGACCTGTCGGGCGCGCAGCCGGGCGCGACCGTCCTCATCCAAGGCCGCAAGCGTTTGTCCGGCGAGTTCCACGCTGCCGTGCGAGGGCGTATCCAGCCCGGCCAATAGTCCCAGCAGGGTTGATTTACCGGAGCCGGATGCGCCGACGATGGCCAGCGTGCTACCGGCAGGCAGGCTGAAACTCACCTGATCGAGTATGGTCAGTGTTTCATGGTCAAAGCCGACTTGCTTGCTCAGACCCTGGGCGACCAGAATGGGGCCGGTCGTGGACTTGGATTCATCACTAAGGAAATCAGGCGTGGCACGCATTGTTCTGTTCTTGAGTTTGTTGTTCGGTTGCCTGGCAACGTCGGTCTCGGCGGCGGAGCCCAAGACCGTCCTGGTGTTTGGCGACAGTTTGTCGGCCGGGTACGGCATACGTATCGAGCAGGCCTGGCCTAGCCTGCTGCAACAAAAACTGGGCGACGGCTGGCGGGTGGTGAATGCCAGCCAATCCGGCGAAACCACGGCCGGCGGTTTGACCCGCCTGCCGGCAGCGCTCAAGCAGCATCGTCCCGACATGGTCCTGCTGGAACTGGGCGCCAACGATGGCCTGCGTGGTTTGCCGGTCGAGACGGCCAGACAGAACCTGGCAACCATGATCGAGCATAGCCGCAAGGCGGGTGCAAAGGTGGGCCTCATTGCGGTCCGTCTTCCCCCCAACTTTGGTGCGGCTTACACGACAAAGTTCGATGCCATGTTCGGCGAGCTGGCAAAGCAATACAAGCTGCCTGTTCCACCCTTCCTGTTTGACGGCATAGCCGACAGGCCCGAGTTATTCCAGAACGATCAGTTGCACCCGGTCGCCAATGCCCAGCCGCGCCTCCTGAGCAATGTCTGGCCGGCGGTGCAGGCCTTGCAGGGCAAGCGTTGAGCGACGTGGTGGCTATTGCAGCCCGGGCACATGGCCGTATTAGAATGGTGGCCTTACCAAGGATGCATCATGACCCCTGCCGAATACCTGAGCCGTGCCGGTCTGCAAACCCAACTGACGGCTGAAGCCGTGCAGGCCCACCTGGCGGCCTATGCCGAACTCGCTGAAACCACCCGTGTGCCAGCGCAGCTCGATAGCCTGTATCGCTACAAGGTGCCCGAGCTGGGCGAGAACGGGGCCTGCTCCTTGCCGGATCAATTGATGGCCGAGCCCTATGACCTGGCGGTCACGTTGGGTGGCGAGACGGCCGACGCCAGCTTCCGCCTGGCGGTACTCAAGCGCCTGGTGGACCAGATCGTGAGCGAAAGCGGCTGCGGCTGGCTGGGCGTATACCAGGCACGCGAGGTCAGCGATGGCCGGGCATTGGTCAAGCTGGCCTATGCCGGCAAGCCCAGCCGGGCCGAATTCCCACTGACGGCCGAATTTGCCGAGTATTCCAATAACAGTGCGGTCGGCCTGTCCGGACAGGGGCGCATCATCGACAACGTCGACAGCTATGTGGCCGAGGGCGGCGCCTACTACACCTGCGACGCCGAGGTGCAAAGCGAGGCTTGCCTGCCCTTGTTTGCCGAGGATGGCGAGTTGCTGGGCATCATTGATGCCGAGGATGAGCGGCGTGATTTTTTCCGCGGTGAAGTCCTGGCCCGGCTGCTGGCGCTGTGTCTGCTGGCACCCAACTGGCTACCGGAATAAGCCGGCGGCCTGGCGGAAAGCGGGGTTTGGAAAAATGCTTTTGGTATAAAAATCAAAAACATAAATCGCCCGTATACTAGAAAACCCTAATATTGGTCGCAGGCTGTGCTTGCGACAATGTCGACAATATATTCAGCCCGGCAATCATGCCGGGCTTTGTGTTGTCAGGCGCTATATTTCAGTTGATCCGGCCTGGCTTGCGTCTCATCTGGGCAGCACAACCTAGGACATCATTGTGAAACTCTCCCATCGCATGAGCGCCGTGATCGGCGCTGTCTGTATCCTGTTTGTGCTGACGGCCATCATTGCGGTGATCGGCTTCCAGAACAACCAGCGGCATCTCGATCATTTTGTCGAGCGTGACCAGGCCGAAGTCCAGACTATCGCCCGCCTTTACATGCTGGCGCAGGGCAGCAGCGTATCGCTGCGCAGCCTGTATGCCGACCCAACCAACGACAAGGCCCTGGCCGACCTCAATGCTGCGCCGGCCAAGCTTGATGCCGCCATTGCCGCGGCTGCCAAGCTGCTGGCGGACGACGAAGAGGACAAGAAGCGCCTCGCCAAGTTTGCTGAGCTGCGCAAGCAACAGCAGCAGTACCAGTTCGAGGCCCGTGATCTGGTGGTGGGGGGCGATCTGGATGCGGCGCGCGACAAGATCATCCAGTTCGAAAGCATGCTGGCCTGGGAGCCCATGCAGGCACTGCTCGATGCCTGGAGCAAGGACAGCGCCAATCAGGTCAGCGAGGCAAAGGCGGCTGCGGCATCGGCCAGCAACCGTATCCAGAGCCTGGTCATCGCCGTGTCGGTCGCGACGCTATTGCTGGCAGCGGCGCTCGGTACCTGGCTGGTTCGTTCCGTGATGGGGCAGATTGGCGGCGAGCCAGATATGGCGCGCAGCATCATGCGTGAGCTGGCGGGGGGTAATTTGAGCCGGGCTGTCACCCTCAAGTCGGGGGATCGCACCAGCCTGCTGGCCAGCGTAGAGGCCGTGCGGGTTGGCTTGGCGGGCAATGTAGGCGCCTTGCGTGAACTGGCCGAGCAGGTGAATCACGAGGCCGCCTCGGTCAGCCAGGGGACTGGTCGCATCTCCGAAAGCGCGCGCATCCAGAGCGACTCTGCCGCAGCGATGGCGGCGGCGATCGAGGAAATGAGCGTCAGCGTCAACCACTTGGCTTCCAACGCCGGTACGGCCTACATGTTGACCGAACAAGCGGGCCAGCATGCCGAGCGCGGCAGCGTTACGATTCGTAGCGTGGGCGTTGAGATCGACCGTGTTGCCGGCACGATCCAGCAATCGGCACAGACCATCAACGCGCTGGGCGCCGAGACGGCACAGATATCGTCCATCGTCGCTGTGATTCGCGAGATCGCCGACCAGACCAATCTGCTGGCGCTCAATGCGGCGATCGAGGCGGCGCGGGCCGGCGAAGAAGGCCGTGGCTTCGCCGTCGTCGCCGACGAAGTACGCAAGCTGGCCGAGCGCACTACCAGCGCCACCGCGCAGATCGGCAGCATGATTGCCTCGATCCAGGCGTCGGCCAAGCAGGCTGTCAGCGGCATGGATGCTTCGGTCGGTCAGGTCGAGGCGGGTGTGGCAGGCGTGCGTAGCGCCGACAGCGTGATGGGCGAGATTCAGCAGGGCAGTCGCGAACTGGTAAACGTTTCCAATGAGATTTCGTTAGCGCTGAAGGAGCAGTCTGCGGCTAGTCAGGATATTGCCCAGAACGTGGAGCGTATCGTGCAGATGGCCAGCAACACGACCGAGAGCGCGGAGCAGGGCGCCGAAGCTGCCCAGCGACTTGAGGAAGTCGCCAAGGCGCTGCAGGCCAGCGTGTCGCACTTCCGGCTCTGATCCCGTTACGGTTCATGTAAACAAAACGGCACCTTGCGGGGTGCCGTTTTTGTTTGGGTGGCCAATCGAACAGATGTAGACAAGGCTCACGGGGCTTTGGGCGGTCCCATCGCTAGGGCATTCGTTCCAACGATCTGTCGATTTACCTATTTGGCCCGACTGAACTTCACCATCAGCCATGCGCCGATCACGATCATCGGCAGGCTTAGCCACTGCCCCATGCTGAAGCCCAGTGCCAGGATGCCGAGGAAATTGTCCGGTTCGCGGGCGAATTCGGCAATGAAGCGGCAGATGCCGTAACCCATCAGGAACAGGGCCGAAACCTGGCCGGTGCGGCGTGGTTGGCGCGAGTACAGCCAGAGCACGACGAACAGCAGCAGGCCTTCCAGTGCGAACTGGTAAAGCTGCGATGCATGGCGTGGTAGTCCGCCATAGGTTTGTAGCCAGGTGTAGTACTCAGGGTTGATCTGTGCGGCGAGCTGATCTTCCGCGTGGACGTCGGCACCCCGGAACAGCATGGCCCAGGGGGCATCGGGACTGGTGATGCGACCCCAGAGTTCGCCGTTGATGAAGTTGCCCAGGCGGCCGGCGGCCAGGCCCAGTGGCACCAGCGGGGCGACGAAATCGCTGATCTGGAAGAAGGTGCGCTGGGTCTTGCGCCCGTACAGCCACATGGCCACCAGCACGCCCAGGAAGCCGCCATGGAATGCCATGCCACCTTCCCAGATCTTGAGGATGTCGAAGGGATTGCTGAGGTAGAACGCCGGCTTGTAGAACAGCACATAGCCCAGCCGCCCGCCGAGTATGACCCCCATTACCCCGTAGAACAGTAGGTCGTCGAGCTGGGCGCGGGTCCAGCCGCTTTCGGGGTGCTTGCGGATGCGATAGTTGCCGAGCACCAGGAACAGCACGAAGGCGATCAGATACATCAGCCCATACCAGCGTATGGACAGGGGGCCCAGATGGATGGCGACGGGGTCGAAGTGCGGATGGATCAGCATCGTCTGCTCTGATGGAGGCGGGAAAGGCCGGCATTATAGCCGGCCGGAAGGTGGCCCCCTAATTATCCCTGGGGTTGGCAGCGGGCCATGCTGTGCCGGTCCCAGGCGGCGACGGCCACCAGGATCAGGGTGCTCAGGCCCGATAGCAGCAAGGGACTAAGGCTTGGAGCGGGCCAGGCCAGGAGCAGCAGGAACGCGACACCCAGTAGCGTGGAGAGTGGCGGGCGTCGCCGACCGGCGATGGCGGCCTTGAACAGCGCACAGCCGATCAGGTAGAGCGCCGGCCCGCCGAGTACAGTCAGGATGGTCTTGGCATCGCTATGGCCCAGCGGATGGGCCAGCACGAATTCGTCGGCCACGGCGGCGACGATGATGCCCGCCACGATCGCCAGATGAATATAGGTGTAGGCCAGGCGGGCGAGCCGGCCGGGATCCTGGTCATGAGCAATACGCTCGCTGCCGACCTCGGCGCTGACATCGAAATACAGCCACCACATGGCCAGGCTGCCGACAAAAGAGACGATGAAGGCGGCGATGCCGGCGGGTGTCCAGTCCTGGCTGCTGAAGGTCGCGCCGGTGACCAGGATGGACTCGCCCAGCGCAATGATGATGAAGAGAGCGGCACGTTCGGCCATATGGCCGCCTTCGACGTTCCAGTCGGAGGTATTGGAGCGGCCCAGGCCGGGTGTCCAGAAGCCCATGGCCGGCGAGGCGTACTCGACCAGCAGGGCGGCCAGCCAGAACCATAACCTGGCGTCGCCGTCGCTCAGTCCGCCGGCGATCCATAGGGCACCCCCTGCCACCAGCCACGTCTGGATACGCAGGAAGTTGCGATGCAATGCCGTATCATGTCCGCGCAAGGACCACAGTGCGAAGGCGGTCCGGCCTATCTGCATGAAGGCATAGGCCGCCGCAAACATCAGGCCACGGGATTCAAACGCGGCCGGGATCGAGGCCGATAGCAGCAGGCCGGCCAGCATCATGACCAGCAGGGCGATCCGGACCGGTAGTTTTTCCGGATCCAGCCAGTTGGTGACCCAAGAGGTGAAGACCCAGACCCACCAGACCGCCAGCAGCAGCATCAGGGTGTGGACCGCGCCCTCGGCACTGAAGTGATTGATCAGGCTGTGCGAGAGCTGGGTGATGGCAAAAACGAACACCAGATCGAAAAACAGCTCGACGAAGGTGACCTTGTGATGGCCGTGGGCGGCCGTGCCGCGAAGTAGATTGCTGTGCATGGTGCGCAGTGTAGACCGGGCTTGCCGGATCGCCGAGTGCTTGCGGCCCGGTTCAAGGTGATCGGCGCGTTTCCGCTACGGATCGCGCGCGTCGCCGAGGGGATCGTCAGTCGCGAGTTTGCCCAAAATTCAGGCTACAATCTGTTCCCTCAGACCCGCGAAACGCAGCGCCCCTATCCCGGCGCGGGTTGTGCAAGGCAGGCCCATCCGCCGCTTACAGCGACCCCGTTTCCCCCCGTATCTCCGGGCCGTCAATCCGACCATATTTTCGGCGCTCATTTGTCGCGCCAAGGATTTACTCTCATGCCCGCATACCGTTCCCGTACCACGACCCACGGCCGCAACATGGCCGGCGCGCGCGCCCTCTGGCGTGCCACCGGCATGAAGGATGGCGATTTCGACAAGCCCATTATCGCCATCTCCAACAGCTTCACCCAGTTCGTGCCCGGTCATGTGCATCTGCAGAACCTGGGCCAACTGGTTGCGCGCGAGATCGAGCGGGCCGGTGGCGTGGCAAAGGAATTCAATACCATCGCGGTGGATGACGGCATCGCCATGGGCCACGGCGGCATGTTGTATTCCCTGCCCAGCCGCGAACTGATCGCCGACTCGGTCGAGTACATGGTCAATGCCCATTGCGCCGATGCGCTGGTATGCATCTCCAACTGCGACAAGATCACCCCGGGCATGCTGATGGCCGCGTTGCGGCTCAATATCCCGGTGGTCTTCGTGTCCGGCGGGCCCATGGAGGCCGGCAAGGTCAACTGGCATGGCGAGACCCGCAAGCTTGACCTAGTGGATGCGATGGTGGAGGCCGCCAACGACAAGGTTAGCGATGCGGAGGTCGACGCAGTCGAACGTAGCGCCTGCCCGACCTGCGGCTCCTGCTCCGGCATGTTCACCGCCAATTCCATGAACTGTTTGACCGAGGCGCTGGGCTTGAGCCTGCCGGGCAATGGCTCGACGCTCGCCACTCACGCCGATCGCAAGGAGCTGTTCCTGAAGGCGGGTCGCCTGATCGTGGAGCTGGCCAAGCGCTACTACGAAGGTGACGATGAGTCCGTCTTGCCGCGCAGCATTGCGACCTTCGAGGCGTTCGAGAATGCCATGAGCCTTGATGTCGCCATGGGCGGCTCGACCAATACCGTGCTGCACCTGCTGGCCGCGGCCAGCGAGGCCGGCGTGAACTTCAAGATGGCTGATATCGACCGCGTGTCGCGCCGAGTGCCGTGTCTCGCCAAAGTGGCGCCGGCGACCCAGAAGTACCATATGGAAGACGTCCACCGCGCCGGTGGCGTGATCGGCATTCTGGCCGAGTTGGACCGGGCAGGTCTGCTGCACCGCGATGCCAAGACTGTCCATGCACCAAGCATGGCAGACGCGCTCGCAGCCTGGGATGTGATGGGTCTGCCGGCGGACTCCGACGCGCACCGGTTCTTCCGCGCCGCACCGGGTGGCGTGCCGACCACCATTGCCTTCAGCCAGTCCATGCGCTACCCGGATGTGGATACCGATCGCGAAGGCGGGTGCATCCGCTCCAAGCAGCATGCCTATTCCCAGGACGGCGGTCTGGCCGTGCTGTACGGCAATATCGCCGAACGTGGCTGCATCGTGAAAACCGCGGGTGTGGATGAAAGCATTCTGACCTTCACCGGTCGTGCCCGTATCTTCGAAAGCCAGGATGCGGCGGTAGAGGCCATTCTGGCTGACCGTATCGTTGCCGGTGATCTGGTGCTGATCCGCTATGAAGGTCCCAAGGGCGGGCCCGGCATGCAGGAAATGCTCTATCCCACCAGCTACCTGAAGTCCAAGGGCCTTGGTAAGGCGTGCGCCTTGCTGACGGATGGCCGCTTCTCGGGCGGTACCTCGGGTCTGTCCATCGGCCATGCCTCGCCCGAGGCCGCCGAGGGTGGCACCATCGGCCTGGTGGAAGAAGGAGATACGATCGAGATCGACATCCCGAACCGGCGTATCCATCTGGCCGTGTCCGACGCCGACTTGGCTGCGCGCAGGCAGGCCATGGAGGGCCGCGGCAAGGCTGCCTGGAAGCCCGTGGACCGGCAGCGCGTGGTGAGCCCTGCGTTGCGCGCCTATGCCGCGATGACGACCAGCGCCGATACCGGTGCTGTGCGTGATGTCAGCCAGATCGAACGGGGCTGAGATGATTCTCGAGGTAGCCATGCTGTCCGTACAGCCGGGGCAGTCGACCGCGTTCGAGGCGGCGTTCCGGCAGGCCCAGGCCATCATCGCCAGCATGCAGGGATACCTCTCCCATGAATTGCAACGCTGCCTGGAGCGGGACGACCAGTATGTGCTGCTGGTGCGCTGGCAAACCCTCGCCGATCATGAGCAGGGTTTCCGGCAGTCGCCGCAATACCAGCAGTGGAAGGCCCTGCTGCATCATTTTTATGACCCTTTCCCCACGGTGCTGCACTACAAGGCCGTGGCGGGCGTGCCTGCCTGAGGGGATGGTCGGTGAATGCCCAGCATGCCGCCTTCTATGCCGTGATCCAGACCATCCCCGATGGCTGGGTGATGAGCTATGGGGCGGTGGCCCGGGCAGCGGGCCTGCCTCGCCATGCCCGGCATGTGGGCGTGGCGCTGAAGCAAGTGCCCGATACCTTGCAAGTGCCCTGGTGGCGCGTGGTCAATGGCGAAGGACGCATCAGCCCTCGCGGGCTTGATGGTTCCGATGATTTGCAGCGGGTCTTGCTAGAGGCGGAAGGCGTGCGGTTTGGCGAAAACGGCCGCATCGACCTGCGTCGTTTCGGCTGGGGTGGGTTCGCCTAGATGTGGGTGAGATTGATTTCCACGACGAACGGGCGCGCAAAATCAGGCCCGCAGGACTAGAGTCAGGTCTCAAGCAGTGGGCGTTAGACGCTGCGCCAAGGAAAGGAGGCCGGATGCGCGAACAATCATTAATGATCGACACGCTAAGCTACCAAGGCCCGGAACGTCGCGCTGTACATCGTCGTACTCCGATACATCCGCAAGACCGCGACTGGCGTATTTCCAACCTGGCGTTGATCGGAAGTGATCAGCGTGGTTCCTTCGGCCGCCGTGCTGGCGACTATGCTTTTCTAACGGGCTCGTTGCACTAGGCCCGTCCTACAGGCCGCGTGCGCAAACGCGGCTACCGGGAGGTAAACCGGTAAGACTAAGGCGACCTGCATGCTAGGTCGCCTTTGCATTTTGTGGTGCCCGACTGGCGAACTCTATATCAGGCGGCGTACTCTGAGCTCGTCAGGCGATCTCGCCTATCAACGCCGGAGAGAGCATGGATTACGCCGCATGGCTGGGCTGGTTGCTGGTGATCGTGATGTTGCTGGCGGGCCTCGCGGGCAACCTGTTGCCGCTCATACCGGCGGCGCCCCTGCTGTTGGGCGGCTTTTTGCTCGGTGCCTGGCTGGATGATTTTCAGCGGGTGGGCTGGGCTGTACTGGCCGTGTTGCTGGCACTGGCGATCGTGATGATGGTGATCGATTTCATCGCCGGCGCCTGGGGTGCCAAGAAGTTGGGCGCAAGCCGGCACGCAGTGGTTGGCGCGACACTGGGCACCGTACTCGGCATCTTTTTCGGCATACCCGGCCTGATTTTTGGGCCGTTCGTCGGGGCCGTGGGCGGCGAGCTGATCGCTAGGGGTGATACCTTGCGAGCCGGCCAGGTGGGGCTGGCAACCTGGCTCGGTCTGCTGATCGGGACGGTCGCCAAGCTCACGCTCAGCATGCTGATGATAGGCGTGTTTGTACTGGCCTATTTCATCTGACGTGCGTGGCGGGCTGGCGGAGTGTTCGGGAAGCCGGGTCGGGGCCGCAAGGCGCCGCCTAACGCCGTTCCTGCCGGTACAGCAGCAACATCGCCAGCAGCAGGAAGCCACCCGAAGGGAGCGAGGCGGCCAGCATGGGCGGCCAGTCGTAGAGCAGCCCCCAGGTACCGACCAGCTTGTTCACGAAGTAGAAGCCCAAACCGATCATGATGCCAATGAATAGCTTCATGCCCACCCCACCGGCCCGACGCTGGGTCTGGGCGAAGGGCAGGGCGATGATCAGCATGGCGAGGCAGGCCATCGGGTAGACCAGCTTGGTCCATAGCGCGATCTCGTAGCGACTGGTCTTCTGCTGGTTGCGGCGCAAGTGCTCGATATAGTCGAGCAGGGTCAGAATGGACATCTGCTCAGGCTTGATCAGCAGCACCGACAGCGTGTTCGGGGTCAGCGAGGAACGCCAGATGTATTCGGGCAGTTTCTCGATCCGGACCTGGTCTGTGTCGAAATGAGTCAGGGTGATATCGGTCAGGCGCCAGGCACCTTCGTCCTTGAGCCACTGGCCGCGCTGGGCGTAGCCATAGCTCGACATGTGCTGGGCACGATCGAAGCGGTAGACGTTGATATGTCGCAGGGTCTGGTCCGGCAATACTTCACGCACATTCACGAAGCTGCCGTCCTCCCGCTGCCAGAAACCGGAACGGGAATCCTGGGTCAGCACCTGGCCCTTGGCGGCGAGTTGCAGCTGGGTGGCGGAGCGTTCGGCATAGGGTGCGACATACTCGCCAGCCGCCATGGTCAGGGCCGCAAACAGCAGGCCGGCCAGCGACAGGATGCCGATCAACCGGACCAGCGACAGGCCACCGACCCGCATCACCGTCAGTTCAGAGTACTGGTTGAGCATGGACAGGCCGATCATGCCGCCGATCAGTACGGCGATCGGCATCAGGTCGTAGGCATGGCCCGGCACCAGCAGCAGCACGTAGCCTAGCAATTTGGCAAAGGTATAGCTGCCATGGCCGACGTCGCGCAATTCGCCAATCAGGTCAAAAAACAGGAACAAGCCCAGAAGGCCGGCTAGCACGAACAGGCTGCTGCGCACGACCTCGGCAATGACGTAGCGGGAGATGGATTTCATGTGCGCGGCCTGGCTCGCCAACGGAACAGGCACCAGATCACGATGGCCATGACCAGATGCACGGGCCACATGCCGATGATGCTGGGGAGGCGACCTGCGCTGATCCAGCTCTGGGCGATATTGACGAGGTTCAGATAGATGGAGAACAGCAGGATCGCCACCATCAGGTTGAAGCCGCGGCCCACCCGGGGGTTGACGTAAGCCAACGGAATGGCGAGCAAGGCCAGTAGCAGCGTGGTGATCGGGCTGGCAATGCGGCGTGCCAGTTCACCTCTTTCTTCCAGGTTCTGGCTGCCGATCAATGCGATGGTGGGCAGGGCTTCGCTGCTGGTTCGGACCTCATGCCGGTCCGGCTCCTGCACCCGGATACGGGCCTCGGTAAACTGGATGATGCGGTAGTTGGCCTGCCCCTGCACGCCGACATAGCGGCGGCCGTTCTGCAGTACCAGGGTGCGCTCGCCATCCGGCAGGCTGAGCAGATAGCCCTCGGCCGATACAGTCACGGTCTGCGAGCCGTCCTTTTCGGTGGACTGCACAAAGATGTTGCGCGCCGCGCCGCTCTTGCCGGCGAAGTTCTCGATGAAGGTGACGCGGTCGGCCAGGGAGGATTCCTTGAACAGGCCGGGCGACAGGGCGGAGAGGTCGTCGCGACTGGCCATCTGTTCCTTGTATTCGCGGCTCTTCTGCTTGGCCCACGGGCTCAGGCCCATACTCAGCATGGCGACGACCAGTGCCAGCGGAATGGCAAAGGTCAGGACCGGGCGTATCCAGGCGGTGAGCGGCTGTCCGGCGGAAAACCAGACGGCCATTTCATGATCGCGCCAGGCGCGGGTCAGCGACCACAGCACGGTGATAAACACCGTCATCGACACAATCCAAGGCACAATGCCGAGCAATGTGAAGCCCAGCAGGGCGCCGACTGCATCGGCGCTGACCGTGCCGCTGGCTGCCCAGCCGAGCAACTTGGCGCCGCTGGTGACTACCATGATGCTCAGCAGCACGATGAAGACACCGGCCCCCATGCTGGCGAATTCACGCAGCATGGCCCGCTCGAACAAGCGCTCTGAGGGCAGGAGTTTTTGCAGCGGAGAGGGGCGTGAAGTAGGGGTGGACACTGGTTGTGCTTTGACTTTTGCCGGTTGAGTTCGGAAAATCGGGAGAATTTCCCCGATTCTCGCTGCGGCCACGAGCCGCGGTGCGTATCAGAAACCCAGCGGGGCGCGCTATCTCATATCGGGTAGCGGCCGAGCCGCGATCTTACAGGAGTCCACCGTGGAAATCATCGCCAAGGCCGCAAGCCCAGAAAAACATAAAGCCGCCGTGCTGGCATTGTCGGTCAGCAATGGAAAACTGGGCGCTGCCGCCCAAGTGGTGGACAAGGCCGCCGGTGGGCATCTGAGCGCTATCGTCAAGCTGGGCGACCTCGATGCCAAGGCCGGCAGTTCGGTACTGCTGCACAAGGTCAATGGCGTTGCCGCCGACCGCGTCCTGCTGGTCAGCGTTGGCAGTAGCGACAAGGAATTCCGCGATGCAGCCCGTGCCGCCGTCAAGGCCAGCCTGGCTGCCGGTGGTGAGCTCGCCATCGCTTTCGAAGGCAAGGCTGCTGCCTGGGCGGCAGAAGAAATTGCCGTCGCGGCGCATGACGCCAGCTACAAGTACGACACCACCAAGTCCAAGAAGGACACCAAACCGGGCCTCAAGAAGGTCACCGTGCTGGTTGGCAAGGCTGATGAAGCTGCCGCTTCCGCCGGCATCGTCGCGGGTGCCGCGCTGGGTTCGGCCCTGACCGTGGCCAAGAACCTGGGCAACCTGCCCCCGAACTTCTGTACGCCGACCCATCTGGCCAATACCGCCAAGGATATCGCCAAGCAGTTCGGCATGAAGGTGGAAGTACTGGAACGCGCCGACATCGAGAAGCTCGGCATGTGGTCGTTTGTCTCCGTGGCCAAGGGCTCGGTCGAACCGATGAAGCTGATCGTCCTGAAGCATGAAGGCGGCGCCAAGGGCGACAAGCCGGTTGTGCTGGTTGGCAAGGGCATCACCTTTGATTCGGGTGGCATCAGCCTCAAGCCGGGTGCCAACATGGACGAAATGAAGTACGACATGATGGGCGCCGGTTCGGTACTGGCCACCATGCATGGTGTTGGCGCTGCCAAGCTGCCATTGAACGTCTACGCCGTGGTTGCCAGTTGCGAAAACATGCCAGCTGGCAACGCCAGCAAGCCGGGTGACGTGGTGACCACCATGAACGGTCTGACCGTCGAAGTGCTGAACACCGACGCCGAGGGCCGCCTGATTCTGTGCGATGCGCTGACCTACACCGAACGTTTCGACCCGGCGACCGTAGTTGACGTCGCTACCCTGACCGGCGCTTGCGTGGTGGCCTTGGGCAACCATACCAGCGGCTTGTACGCCAACAAGGATGCCCTGGCCCGCGAACTGCAGACCGCAGGCGACGTGGCTGGCGATCGCGCCTGGCAGATGCCGATGGGCGAGGAATACCACGAGCAGCTGAAGTCCAACTTCGCGGATCTTGGCAATATCGGCGGCCCTGGCGGCGGTTCCGTGACCGCAGCCTGCTTCCTGTCGCGCTTCGCCGAGAAGTATGACTGGGCTCACCTGGATATCGCAGGGACGGCCTGGAAGTCGGGCGCGGCCAAGGGAGCTACCGGTCGTCCGGTGCCCTTGCTGACCCAGTTCCTGCGTGTTCGCGCCGCTGCCGTGAAGGCCAAGCCTGTTGCCAAGGCTGCACCTGCCAAGACTGCACCTGCCAAGACTGCACCTGCCAAGACTGCCGCTGCCAGCAAGGCTGTTGCCGCGCCAAAGACTGCTGCCAAGCCTGCCGCCAAGGTGGCTGCGAAGCCGGCTGCCGTTGCCAAGCCGGCAGTTGCTGCCAAGCCCGTCGCCGCCAAGCCTGCTGTTGTCAGCAAGCCGGCTGCCAAGGCTGCCGTGACCAAGCCGGCCGCTACCGCCAAGGTCGCTGCAGCAAAACCGGCCGCCGCCAAGCCAGCAGCCAAAACTGCTGCTAAGAAGAAGTAAGCACCATGCCGTTGGCGAGCTTCTACTTCAATGTGTCCAACCGCGAGCAGGCGCTTTGCCAGCTGGTGGGGAAGGCCGTGAAGCGCAAGCTCGCCACCGGCATCGTGACGGATTCCGAGACGGCCAGCCAGGTGCTGGACCGGTTGCTGTGGGAAGTTCCGCCGACCGGTTTTGTACCGCATTGCCTAGCTGGGCATGAACTGGCCGCCCAGACGCCGGCATTGATCGATCACCGCATCGAGGTCCTGTTGCCTCGCGAGGTGGTGTTCAACTGGACATCCCATATCGTTCGTACCGATATGGAGATCGCGCGTATCGTCGAGATCGTGCCTCGGGACGACATGGCACTGCGCCAGGAAGCCCGGTCACGCCTTCAGTTGTACAAGCAGGCCGGCTATGAGGTGGAGTTCACCGACATGGCCACTTTGGGTAAAGGTTGAGACATGGCTGAGTCGTATCCTGCCCCGGATCCCGACACCGAACCGCCCGCGGTGCTCGGCAAGATGGATGCCCTGATTGCCCGCCATCGTGGCAGCGGCATAGACCCGAACGTCCCGGTGCTGACCGACCTGGACCCGGCCGAGGCATTCGGCGAGATTCCGGTGCTGACCAATGTCGAGCCCATGGTGGGTGATGACCTGATGTTCACGCCGGAGGAAATACGCGCCGAGGCGCCGCCCATCGTCCTGGCACCTCCCGCACCCGTCTGGAAGCCGACGTCCTCCGCCGCGGCAGAGGCGGCGGGTTTGCCGGCTGCCGCCGCGCCGGCCGAGCCGCCGGAGTTGTTGGACCTGGCGCCCGAGCCTGTTGCCCCACCTCCGCCCAAGCCGGCTGCGACCTTGAATCCACCCCCGCCGGTGCTCGACTTTCCCGAGCTGCTACTGCCGAGTAGTAAGCCGCCTGTGGCCAAGCCTGCCCCGATCAGTGCGCCGTCGCCGCTGGCTGGCGGCCCCCTGATGCCGGACCTGGCCCTGAATTTCGACTTTGCCCTGCCGGATGAACCGGCGGCTGTCGCACCAAAGCCGGCACCAGTTGCTCCGGTTGTTGTAGCGCCGGTGCCCGCACCTGTTCGTGCGCCTGTGGCGCCTGTGGCGCCTGCGCCGGCCATGCCGTCGACGCCGGTGGCGCGTGCTGCGTCCGCCGCTCCGCAGCCACTGGTGCCATCGGTCGCTGCTGCCAAGACGGCGGCTGCTCCGCCTGTAGCCGCGGCACCTGCGTCTCAGGTGCTGGTGTCCGAGGACTTCCCCGAACTCAGTATTGAAATTGGCCCGGTCGATGCCGAGCAGACATTGGCGGCTGGGCCGGCCATTGACCCGGCAGCCTTGACCGCCGAACTGATGGTCAGTCTGCGCCCAGAGATCGAGAAGCTGGTACGCAGCGAGCTGGCCCGCCAGATCGCGGTACTGCATGTCGAATCGCTCAAGCGCACGCTGGGTGCCTTACAGCCGCAGCTGGACAAGCTGATCAGCGGCAAGATCGAGGAAGTCCTGAAGCGGCACTGACAACCGCCGCTCGCCGCACCGGCCCCGCTACGGTAAAATCGCGTTCTTTCATCGGCCTAGCGTCACTCATGGTGACGCCTGCGGTCGATTTTCTGCCCCGCCGCCTTGGTGCGGCAGGTGGGAACAGGCAGCGCTGCACAGCGCATGTTTACGATTTGATCACCGAGCAACCAGCCGATGCGCACCTCGCAATTCTTCCTCTCTACTCTCAAAGAAGCCCCTAACGAGGCCGAGCTGCCTAGCCACAAGCTGATGCTGCGTGCCGGCCTGATCAAGAAGCTGGGTTCCGGTCTCTACACCTGGATGCCGCTGGGCCTGCGCGTGCTGCGCAAGGTGGAAGCGATTGTCCGTGACGAGATGAACAAGGCCGGTGGTCTGGAGCTCGTCATGCCGGCGATCCAGCCGGCAGAGCTGTGGCAGGAGAGCGGCCGCTGGGCGGTATTCGGTCCGCAGATGCTGAAGATGAAGGATCGCCATGATCGCGATTTCTGCTTCGGCCCGACCCACGAAGAAGTGATTACCGACATTGCCCGTAGCGAGATCAAGAGCTACAAGCAGCTGCCGCTCAACTTCTATCAGGTACAGACCAAGTTCCGCGACGAGATTCGTCCGCGCTTTGGCGTGATGCGTGCGCGCGAGTTCGTCATGAAGGATGCCTACTCCTTCGACGTCGACTTCGCCGGGCTGGAGAAGTCCTACGCCACCATGTACCAGGCCTATAGCAATGTGTTCAGCCGCCTGGGCCTGCAGTTCCGCGCGGTCGCCGCCGATACCGGCGCCATCGGTGGCGATGGCTCGCATGAGTTCCATGTGCTGGCCGACTCCGGCGAGGATGCGCTGGCCTACTGCCCGACCGGCGAGTTCGCCGCCAATGTGGAGCTGGCTGAAGCGCTGGCACCTTCCGCTCCCCGCGCTGCTGCCGCCGAGCCCTTGCGTGATGTCGATACTCCCAAGCAGACCACTTGCGAGGCCGTGGCCGAATTGCTGGGTATCGCCCTGCAGCGTACGGTCAAACTGATCGCGCTGATGGCCGAGGACAAGCTGCAGATCCTGCTGTTGCGCGGTGATCATTCCCTGAACGAAGTGAAGGTCGGCAAGATCGCCGGCATGACGGATTTCCGCTTTGCCACCGAAGAAGAAATACGCGGTTTCTTCAATTGCCCCCCAGGCTTCCTTGGGCCGGTCGGTATCGATCGCAGCAAGGTTCGCGTGATCGCCGACCGTACTGTCGCGGCGATGAGCGATTTTGTCGTGGGCGCCAACAAGCCGAAGTTCCACACCGCTGGCGTGAACTGGGTCCGTGATTTGCCCGAGGCGGACATCGTTGCCGATATCCGCAACGTGATCGCCGGTGATCCTTCGCCGGACGGCAAGGGCGTGCTGGAGATCTGCCGCGGCATCGAAGTCGGCCATATCTTCCAGTTGCGCACCAAGTACTCGGCTGCGCTCAACTGCCACTACCTCGATAGCGAGGGTCAGCTCAAGCCGATGGAGATGGGCTGCTATGGCATCGGAGTCAGCCGTATCGTCGGTGCAGCGATCGAGCAGAACTTCGACCACAAGGGCATCAAGTTCACCGCCGCGATGGCGCCGTTCAGCGTTGCCATCGTGCCGGTGGGTTACCAGCGCTCGGAAGCCGTCAAGGAAGCGGCCGATGCCCTGTACGCGGCGCTGGTCGCCAAGGGTCTGGATGTGCTGATGGATGACCGTAACGAGCGCCCGGGTGTGATGTTTGCCGATATGGAGCTGATCGGGATTCCGCATCGCGTCACCATCGGTGACAAGTCGCTGGCCGAGGGCAAGGTCGAGTATGTCTCGCGCCGCGATGGTGCGACGGAACTTGTGGGCAAGGAATCGGTCATTGACTTCCTGCTTGGCAAGCTCGCCGAGTAAGGCTTAAGGTAAGGATATGCGCCGCTTAGTCGTTGTTTCTGCACTGCTTTTGTCTGCCCTGCCGGCCCTGGCCGGTGCGCAGAAGGAGGAGGCCTTGTCGTTGTCGGTGGCGACTGCCATGCAGCGCTCCATCAATGACAGCACCTCGCCGCGCCTGGTGTTCGCCGATCCCGGCGAAGGCCAGGCATGGTTGCAGGAAATGTCGGCCCGCATGAAGAAGAAGATTCCTGACGACTTCATGCGCGAGAAGCTGTTGACCGCGATCCATTACGAGGCAACGCGCGCCGGTCTGGATCCGCAGATGGTGCTGGGGCTGATCCAGGTCGAGAGCGGGTTTCGCAAGTATGCGATTTCCTCGGTCGGCGCCCGCGGCCTGATGCAGGTCATGCCGTTCTGGCAGCGCAGCATCGGCAGCAGCGAACACAACCTGTTCGACATGTATACCAACCTGCGTTTCGGCTGCACGATCCTCCGACACTACCTCGATATCGAGAAGGGCGATCTGTACCGCGCACTGGGACGATACAACGGCAGCCTTGGTCAGCCCGAGTACCCGAACATGGTGCTTGGCGCCTGGAAGGCGCAGTGGGATTGGCGCCCGGGTGCGGCGCGTACCCAGGCGGTTGCTTACCCTGCGCGCTGAACCTGTTCCGCATGAAAAACCCCGCCTTGGCGGGGTTTTTCATTTCGGGCTGTGCAACCTTACTTCTTCAGGACCAGTTCCAGCATGCGATCGGCCAGCTCCGACGGATTGCTGTTGCCGTCGGCCTTGTACCACTGAATGGTCCAGTGCAGGCCGCCCAGCAGTAATTTGCGCAAGAGCCGTGTGTCCTGATGCACCAGGCCAGCGGCAGCGGCTTCATCCAGCACTTGTTGCCAGTCGCGTTCGTAGGCGTCGCGCAGCTTGATCAGCTCGGAGCGCGCCTTGTCAGAGAGGCTGGGCCATTCGTACAGCAGCACCGACAAGGCCCCCTTGTCGTCACCGAGCAAGGTGTCGAGATGGACGCGGCACAATGTCTTGAGCCGGTCCAGCGGCGTCTTGGCAACGGACAGCGCTTCTTCGGCGCGATCGGTCAGGTCGCCGATACCGGCGGCCATCACGGCGACCAGCATCTCTTCCTTGGTCCGGAAGTGATAGAACAGGCTGCCCGACTGCATGCCCACTGCCTGGGCCAGGTCACGCACCGTGGTGCGCTCGTAACCCTGTTCCTTGAACAGACGGCTGGCGGCAGCAATCAGTTCGGCTCGACGTGTCTTCTCTTCTTGTGTGGTCATGATGCTTTTCTTGTATGGGCGATCGCGGGTTTGACGAATTGCCGCATTTTATACGCAATCACCCAGTCAAGCGCACGCTTGTCATCTGGCGCCCTTATGCCCGCCGCTTGTGGACGGGAAGACACAGTTATCGAGGCTGGATGGCCGATATGGCTGCGTGGCCCCGTGATTCGGTTGTCCTGATTTTGTCGCAGCTTCCCGGGTGGGTGGCAGTGCGATGCGTTCGCAGGCGACTTGGCCGAATGGTCCGGAGAGGCGGCCACTGCACGGCTGATGGTCCCCGTTTGCCATCGCACGAGGGGCGCTGCGACATCTTTCCGGGAAAATCCGCGCCGCTGACTTAAAGTTGACTAAGGAATTGCCGATAACTGGTCGTATTTCGTCCGGGAGTGGGCTGAGCTGGCAGTGGGTGGCAGGCGTCGTTGCAGCAGGCTGGCAGCACAGGTGGCCGCGACCGGATGGAATGGCGGCATACCCGATTGGGTGGCGGCCAGCCGGCTGTGAGTATTGCCAAAATCTGGCTTACAATTCCTAAACAACTTGAATAAAGCGCCCGAACACGATGACAACACGGATATTTTTGTTTGCCATACTGCTGCTCGGTCTGACCGGTTGTGAACGATTGTCCGAGCTGGCCAACCAGGCCAAGCTCAATGGTCGCGCCATCGGTGCTTCCTGCCGGCACTCCGGGCGGGCGCTGGAGGATTGCTTCCAGCGCAATCCCCGTGTTTCCAAGGCCGACATTTTTGCCGGCTGGAAGGAAATGAACGAGTACATGGCCAAGAACAAGCTGGATGTCGTCCTACCCCCGCCCGATGCGCCAAATCGCAAGGCAGAGGTGGCCAGCGTCGAAATCGGTGGCGGAGCCGATACAGAGACGCATGCTGATGCCCAGGCCGACCCCGGCAAGACCAACGCTGCCAAGCCTGCCGCCGGTGCCGAGAAGGCACCTTCCTAACCATCAGGTCCGACATGATCGCCACGCTGAAGCAAATCCCCCTGTTCTATGGCCTGTCCGATGAGGAGCTGGCGCATATTGAAGCGTCCGCCACGGCCAAGACCTACCCCAAGGGCACCATCATCATCAATGAAGGTGATCCCGGCAGTTCGATGTTCCTGCTGATGCAGGGCCGGCTCAAGGTGTTCGTCAGCGATTCCAACGGCAAGGAGTACGTATTGGCCGTTCTGGGGCCGGGTGAGTACGTGGGCGAACTGGCACTGCTGGACGACGAGCCGCGCACGGCGTCGGTCGAGACCGAAGAGCAGAGCACCTTTCTGGTGATCCTCAAGGAGGACTTCCTGTCCTTGCTGCATAGTCATCCCTCCATCCAGTTCAAGTTGCTGGTCAGCCTGGTGCGGCGTACGCGGCAATTGACCGAGTCGGTCAAGAACCTGGCGCTGAAGGATGTATACAGCCGGGTTCGCCTGTTGTTCGAGGATCTGGCAGTCGAGAAGGAGGGGCATCTCCAGGTCGAGGAACCCATGACCCAGCAGGCCATTGCCGACCGTGTCGGATCGTCCCGCGAGATGGTGGCGAGGATCATGAAGGAGCTAGTCTTTGGCGGTTATGTCCGGATTGAAAATCGGCGCCTGATCATCCTGCAGAAGATGCCCGAGGCGTTTTGAGGTCAGGTCTGACCGGGGAGGCGCAGGAAGCCTCCTCTCGCCCCGCCAATGTTCAGCTTTGGTTCACTGCATCGCCGGCAAACTGCGTCCATCCCTCCACGAAAGGATGCACGCCATGAAACGCCTCATCATCATCTCCAGTCTGCTTGCCACCGGTTTTGCCAGTGCCAACGCCAACAGTTTCGAGGACACGGCGCGCGTCCGCAATGTCGAGCCGCAGTACGAACGCATCAGTGTGCCCCGCAAGGAGTGCACCAGTGAAGTCGTCACCGAGACCCGCCGGGTTGGTGGTGATCGCAGCTACGGTGGTGCCGTGGTTGGCGGTGTTGCAGGTGCCATCGTCGGTAACCAGGTTGGCAAGGGGCATGGCCGTGAAGCTGCCACCGCGCTGGGTGCCGTGGTCGGTGCGCTGACCGGCGACCGGATCGACAACCGCGACAACCGTACCGAGTACGAAGAAATTCCCCGCGAGATTCAGCGCTGCCGTACCGTTGAGGATTGGCAGAGCCGTGTCACCGGTTACCGCGTGACCTATGAATATCGTGGTCAGCAGTACACTTCCTTCATGCGCGACAACCCGGGCAAGAGCCTGCCGGTGCGTGTGTCGGTTGATCCGCTCGTACCTTAATGTAAATCTCGTTCAATAACGCCTAGTCCAGGATTCACCATGTTGAAACCACTCGCTTTGCTGGCCTGCCTGATCATCACCGCTGTCACGCCCGCCTGGGCGGATGTCAGCCGTGACGATGCGGCTGCCATTGCGCAGCGAGCGAGCAACGGGCGGGTATTGTCGGTGGAAAAATCGGAGCGGGATGGACGGACCGTTTGGCGCGTCAAGGTGGTCACGGCGCAAGGCGAAGTCCGGGTCATCTTTATCGATGCGGCCAGCGGCCGCCCGGTTTGAGCACCGACCTGATATTGACGCTGAACTGACAAGAAAGATCGGCCCAAGCCCATGCGATTGCTGCTGATAGAAGATGAGACTGCGCTACGGCACAGCCTGAAGAAACAACTCGAGGCTGACGGCTACCGGGTCGACGAGGCGGCTGACGGTGAAGACGGCCTGTTCCAGGCCAGTGAGTACCCCGTTGACCTGGCCATCGTCGACCTGGGCTTGCCCAAGATGAGCGGCCTGGCCGTCGTAGAGCGCCTGCGTGCCGATGGCCGTACCTTACCGATCCTGATATTGACTGCCCGTGGCAGTTGGCAGGACAAGGTACAGGGCCTGGAAGCCGGGGCCGACGATTATCTGGTCAAGCCTTTCGAATATCCTGAGCTGGCGGCCCGCATCAAGGCATTGTTGCGCCGTGCCCTGAAGGCGACCTCGGATGTACTGAGCATCGGGCCGCTGGCGATCGATTTCTCTGCCCAGCAGGCCAAGTTGCGCGATCAGCCCATCGAGCTGACCACCTTCGAATACCGCATGCTGGAGTACCTCGTGCGAGAACGCGCGCGCGTGGTCAGCAAGCAGGAATTGTCCGATTACCTCTATCCGCATGACGAAGACCGCGACAGCAATGTGCTGGAAGTGCTGATCGGCCGCTTGCGGCGCAAGCTGGACCCGGACGGCACCCTGAGCCCGATCGAGACCTTGCGGGGTCGCGGTTACCGTTTCGTGCTGGAATAGGGACGGGCTCCGGCCCACCGGCTGAACCATGTCCACCCGCGCAAGCTGGTCCATCCGTACCCGGCTGATGCTCGGCGCCGCCGTGGTACTGCTGGCCTTCCTGGCGGGGGCCGGCCTTGCCTTGCAGCGTGCCTATGCCGATAGCGTGCGCGACTCCCGTTACGAACGCCTGCAAAGTACGGTCTACCTCCTGCTCGCGCGGGCCGAACTCGACACCAGCGGCGGCCTGATCATGCCGCTATCGCTTGAGGAACCGCGGCTCTCGCTGCCGAATTCCGGCCTGTACGCCAATATTTCCAACCCCAGCAGTCGCGAGGAGTGGCAGTCGCCCTCCACCCTGGGCCTGCATCCGCCGTTTCCACGCAAGCTGACCGCCGGTGAATGGCGCTTCCACGAACTGAAGAGCGATGGCAAGGGGTATCTCGCGGCGGCCTATGGCGTGAAGTGGGCGGAAGGCCCGCGTGCCATGCCACTGACCTTCGCGGTGGTGGAGGACGAATCTGAGTTCTTTACCGAGCTGGCGAGTTTCCGTCGCACGTTGTGGACCTGGCTGGGCGGTGCCGGCATCGTGCTGCTGATCACCCAGACCTTGTTGCTGGGCTGGGGCCTGGCTCCCTTGCGACGCGTGGCGCGTGAAATCATGCGCATCGAGCAAGGCGAGCAGCCGCGTGTCGAGGGCGTCTATCCGTCCGAGATTGCCGGTCTGACCAACAACCTCAATACCCTGATCGAACAGCAACACGCGCGGCAGACGCGCTACAAGGATGCGCTGGGCGACCTTGCCCACAGCCTGAAGACGCCGTTGGCCGTGTTGCGCGGCGCGCTCTCGGAACCTGCTGATCTGCCGGCCATGGTCGAGCAGCAGGTCTCGCGCATGGATGGCATCGTCCAGCATCAGCTCGGGCGAGCCGCCGCCAGCGGCTCGACCCGTTTCGCGCCACCATTGCAGCTCTCGCCCATTTTCCGCCGTATCGTGGATTCACTGGCCAAGGTCTATGCCGACAAGGGGCTGGAGTTCCAGCTAGCCTGCCCGGACCAGCTGCTCTGGCGTATCGACGAGGGTGATGCCTTCGAGGTGTTTGGCAACCTGCTCGACAATGCGGCCAAGTGGGCGCGGACCCGCGTCCGGCTGTCTACCAAGCTGGACGGACAGGCCTTGCTGGTGGTGATCGAGGATGACGGTCCCGGTTTCAGCGACCCGGATGCAGCACTGCAACGAGGTGTCCGGCTGGATGAGCGGGTGCCTGGTCATGGCATTGGTCTTACCGTCGTCGCCGATATCGTCGGCGCCCACGGCGGCCAGCTGACGCTCAGCCGCGCGGCGCATGGCGGGGCGCAGGTACATATCCGCCTGCCTTCGCCGCTGGCCGATTCCTAGCCGTGCGCGAACTCTGGCCTTATGCTGGAGTCTGATGACCGGGCTCGGTCTGATGGTGAGTGTCGCCAGCCGTGCCTGCTGGTTTCGAAATCCAGTTCATCCAGGTATTTTCTACTACAACAAGCCGGCCTGTGGCCGGCCGGGAGATCGTGCAATGTCGAACACAGCATACGGTGCGGGAAGTGGACGTAGTCGGGTTGTCACGAAGCCCAACATGCAGAGCCGGCTAGTGGGGGCGGGCGGCTTGTTGCTGCTGGCAGCCTTCCTGCTCCATACCCCCTGGGCCCAGGCCGCCGAGGCGGCTGCCCCGACAGCGACCGTGGCGACGCAGTCCTTGCAGCCCATCCTCAGTGGTAGCTGGCGCTCGGAGAAGAACAGCGCACGTGATATCTATCGTCATCCGGCCGAGACACTGGCTTTCTTTGGCGTGCAGCCGAACAGCCAGTTGATCGAGATCACGCCAGGTGGCGGTTGGTATACCGAAATCCTGGCGCCGTGGCTCAAGCAGCAAGGCAGCTACACCGCAGCCATCGTGAACCCGGACAAGGTGGAGGGGCGTGATCGCGACTATTACGGCAAGGGACGCAGCAGCTTCCAGGCCAAACTGGCTGGCGATGCCGAGCGCTACGGCAAGGTGCAGGTGCGGGAGTTCGATCTGGCACAGCCGAGCTTCGGTCCGTCAGCCTCTGCCGACACGGTGCTGAGTTTCCGCAATGTCCATAATTGGGTAGATGCCGGTAACGAGAAAGCCTATTTCAAGGCCTTCTTCGAGGTGCTCAAGCCGGGCGGCGTGCTTGGCATCGTCGATCACCGGGCTGTGGCAGGCAAGCCGCTGGAGAAATCCACCGGCTACCTGCCGGAGGCGTATGTGATCCAGTTGGCCAGCGAGGCGGGCTTTCTGTTGACCGGCAGCAGCGAGGTCAATGCCAATGCCAAGGATACGAAGGATCATCCCAAGGGAGTCTGGACCTTGCCGCCTACCTTGGCGCTTGGCGAGCAGGACAAGGCCAAGTATCTGGCCATCGGCGAGAGTGACCGCTTTACGCTGCGATTTATCAAGCCCGCGCGCTGAGCAGGCTGGTTGGGAATACGCGCCGGATCGGACATGCCCGATCCGGCGTTTTTCATGGGGCGTTGCGGTGCCCCAGGGCACAGTAGTCGAAGGCCTTGTTGAAACCCGCCCGGTCCAGCTCACCCAGGTTGGCCCAGCAGCGGCTACGGTCGGCGTTGAGGATGGCGGTGAAGGGCATCGCGACGATCCCGTTGCCGAACTGTCGCAGGATGGACCGCGGGTCGGCCGGGGCCAGCAGATTGGTGAAAGACAGTGGGTTATCGGTCAGAAACTGCAGCACGGCGGTACGGTCATCCATGGCGACGCCGACAAAGCGTACTTCCGGGTGAGCCAGCGCCAGCTTCGACAGCCACTTCAATTCCTCACGACAGGGTGCGCAGCCATTGGTCCAGAAGTTGACGACCGTGGGACGGGCGTCGAGCGCACTCAAGGTATAGGACTGCTGGCTGACGACTTCGGGCAGGGTGAAGTCCAGCCGGGCAGGGGCCGGTTTGCTTGCGGCGAGACCAGGGAGGGAGGCGCCGATCAGGCTGGCGCCCAGCAGTAGCAGTAGCAGGGATGGGATTTTCATGGGGATTCAGGGCTGCGGGCAGCCTGGTGCTATGGCAAGCAATGGACGGCGACGGGGTTAGGATGCCTGCCGCCGGCCAAGGTTCGCAAGCTGGTGATACCTGATGCGTTATTCGAGCTGCAAGGTTTGCTCGATCGACTCCCACGGGATGTACTTGAAGTTCTGCGGGCCGTCCGGCAGGCGCTTGTGACCGTCATGAACCACCAGCCCGCCACGCGGGAAGGCTGGGCCGAGATTGGCGTTGCTCAGGTCGAGGCCATCGGTCTCGGAACTGCCATCGATCCCCAGCTCGGCGTTGATCCCGACCTTGAAGCTGCCGCGATGCCGGAACGGCGGGCTGGCTTCCAGGACCTCGTAGCGATCGGCACCCTGGCTCGATACCACCAGATAGCTGCGTTGCCTGCCACGATAGATGCCCATGCCCTCGACGTCGGCCTTTAGCAGTTCACCGACCGGCAGGACCAGCCGGGCCGGGCTCGCCCGCTCGGCATCGGCTTCGGTAACCCAGAGCCCGCGCTTTTCCTCGCCAAAGAACAGCAGTCCGCTCTGGTCGTCGGCCACGCAGCCCTCGGGCTGGGTTGCGACACTGAAGCGGCGCAACAACTGGCCTGCCAGCTTGTTGTCGCTGATCCCTAAGCGGTAGTGCAGGTAGCTGCCATCCTTGTCGTTGACGAACACTTCCAGTCCGCCCCGTTTGGGCTGATAGACGCAGACGCCATAGATATTCTGCAAGGGGGTAGGAATGCGGGCCCGCTCGCTGACCACACCGTCGCCATCGATCCCGAATACCACGAGGCTCAGATCGTCACGCTGCGTGGCTACCGCGAGGTCCAGCGTCTCGTTGCCAAGGCGAACACCCTGGCGCAGGTCGACGTTGTTGATACGGCCTACCGGCAGGAACTGGCGTTGCTGCCCCTTCATGTCGTAGACCAGCAAGCCTTGCTTCTTGTTGGTGGCCAGTATCCGACTGTCGGCAGGCTGGTGCGGGTTGGCCCAGATGGCAGGATCGTCGGCTGCATCGCCGGCCTGCAGCATGGGTTCGGTCTGCACCGTCGGCAGGACATAGGGCAGTACCCGCGCCGTGCTGGTTGTCGAGGAGACGGCAGCAGGTACGGACAACCAGTCGCCGCCCTCGTGTCGGCGGGCCAGCAAGCCGGTGCCGCCCCATGCCAGCGTGTCGAAGGCCGGGCGGGTCTGGGTAGCGCCGGCTAGTGCCTGCCAACCGTGTGGCCCAAGTCGTGCGCCATAACGTCGTGTCCCTGCGGCGTCCAGCGCCCATACCTGTCCGGCCCGGGCCACATGGCTTGCTATGCCGCCGGTAATCGGGCCGTAGGGGTGTTGCAGCAGGACGGCCTGGCGCTTGAGCGGGCGCTCCGGGTCTGCTGGGTAGGCCCACAGGCCCAGGCCTGGCTCGCTGATCAGCAATCGACCGTTGCTATCGTCCACCTCGCAGGACTCGACGCCGGGCGGCAGGGCGAGGCTGCGCAGCTTGCGTGGTTCGGGGCCGCTCAGCAGCCATTGCTCGGCCTGGCCTTCCTCGCCGATGACGAACAATTGCAGCAGGGCCTGCGGATCGCGGTACAGGCACACAGCCTTGCCGGCATAGGCCTGGGCCGGCAGTAGCGGCAGTTTTTCCAGCCTGCCATTGCTGGGATCGATGCGCAGCGGCTGGACGCGTTGCTGGTCCTGGTCGATCACGACGGCCAGATAGCCGGAACCGTCGGGGCGGCTGTCGAGTGCTTCGCTTCGTAGCTTCAGCTGGCTTAACAGTTGGCCTTGCGAGTCGAGTAGGGTGAGTTTCTTCTTTTCCTGGCTCAGCCAGTATTGGCCGCCCAGGGGGGTGACCTGACGAGCGCCGCGGAGGGCGGCTGGCGGCGTTGCGGCCAGGACAGTCTGGCCGATGCAGCAGGCCAGCATGATGGGGAGCAAGGCCGGTAGGCGGGTTTGATTGGGCATGAAAGTGTCTTGTTCGTTAAGACCGGCCCATCATGTCAATGACAGGCCGGCTGGTGGCAGATCAGTACAGCGTGAACTTGAGGCCGAGCTTGTAGGTGCGGCCGTACTGCTCGTACTGATAATTGCGACTGCGATCCCCCAGGTAGACATAGTAGGGCTCGTCATTGAGGTTCAGCGCCTCGAATACCAGCTGGGTGTGCTTGCTGAGTCGCAGCGTGGCCGAAAGATCGAACTGGGTTTGCGCATCGACATAGGCATCCCGGCGGCTGTCCAGCACATCGCCAATTTCCATCAGGTACCTGGACTTGTAGTTGGCTGCGATACGGGTACTCCAGCTTGCCGTCTCGTAGCCCAGGGTCAGGTTGGCGGTGCGGTTGGAAGCGCTCGGCAGGTCGATATTGCGGCGCTGCAGGCGGGCGCTGGTGGCGTCGTACTTCTGGATGGCCGCTTCCGAGTGCGACAAGGTCAGGTTGGCACCGAGCAGCAGACCGTTCCAGGGGGCGGGCAGGTCCTTGAAGTCACGGTTGTAATTGAGCTCCAGGCCATAGACCTTGGCCTTGTCGCCGTTGGCAAACGTGGCGGCGCTATCGAAGCCTGTCCATTGACCGGTACCGGCCAGATCGGTGTTGTAGATGAAGTTGCTGATCCGTTTGTAGAACAGATAGGCCGAGACCGTGCTGGCCTTGCCCAGGCGGCGTTCCAGGCCCAGATCCAGATTGTGCGACTTCAGCGGCTTGAGGCTGGGGTTGCCAAACTCGGCTTCGCCTTCCGCGTCGTCGATCAGGTAGCCGGGGCGCATCTGCTCGAAGGTAGGGCGAACGACCGAGTTGGTCCAGGCGGCACGGAGGCTGGTCGCATCGTCGAGATCATTACGCAGGTGCAGTGCGGGCAACCAATGGCGGTACTGGTTCTCGGCATGGCTGGGTTTGAAGCTGCCATCCTCCTGACCGGTCCCGTCCAGCTTTTGACGGGTCCCTTCGTAGCGGACACCCGCCAGCCAACGCCAGGCGCCGGTGTCGTAGGTGGTCTGCAGGTAGGCGGCGTCGATATCTTCCTTGATCTGATAGTCCTCGATCAGGGAGGCGCTCTTGTCCAGGTAGGCCTCGTGCGGGATGCCGGCAAACAGCTGCCGTATCGCGCCGACATTGATACGCGGCCCGAGTCGGCCGAGACCCCAGTCCACGTCGCCATCGAGGTAGCTTGCCAGCTCCAGCGGATTCTTGCCGAGCGAGGCGGGGGCCTTGTTCAGGCTCTTGAAGGCCCAGGTCGTGCTGTCGAAGAATTTGTCGCGGCGGCTGAGCTTGGCACCAAACTTCAGCCCCAGTTGCTCGTCACCGATGGTGAGCTTGCGCGACAGGTCGACGCGCAGATTGTGCTCCTTGTCTTCGCTGTCGGTCATCGGGGCCTTGGCCTTGGACAGGGCAAACTGGGCCGGGTCGAACCGGCTTGCCGGGGCGACGAGTTGCGGGCGGCTGGCATCGTTGAAGCCCACGCTGCTGAAGGTGTTCTTGCCGGCGAACTCCACCCCGCTCAGGTACTCGGGTTCCTTCTCGCTGGATCGACTAAGACCGCCTGCCAACTGGAGTTTCCAGTCCGCGAGTTTCTGCTCCGTACCCAGGCTCAGCGAGCGGACTTCCTGAATTTCTTCTCGCGTCTTGAGCGCGCGGCTGATCTTGGCCGTACCGATGGCATCGACGGCCTGTGGCTTGCTGAACGTGGTCGTGGTGGATTGGCGCTCTTCGGTGTCGTCAAAACGGGTGAACAGCGTACGCAGGTAGTAGCGGCTGCCGGCTTCGGGCTTGTAATCCAGGTTGAAGGCGGCACCGAGCCGTTCGCGTTCGATACGGTAGTCGCGCTGTTCGAACTTCTCCAGCAGGGCCTTGCCGTCGCTGAACTGCCAGGCACCCCCGGTCTCGATATTGTCCGAACCGAATTTGCGCTTCTCCCAGCTCACGCCGGTGGCGATCCCCAGTCGGCCGTCGGCAAATCGGTCACTCCAGGCGGCGTCGAGCTTGGGGCTGTTCTGGCCGGTGTTGTCGTTGTGGCTGCCCTGGACTTCCAGCGACACGAAGCGGCCCGGGGAGTCGAATGCGGACAGGGTCTTGACCTCGACCGTACCGCCGATGGAGTTGGCATCCTGGTCCGGTGTCAGTGTCTTCTGTACTTCCAGCGAGCGGATCAGCGGGGTGGGAATCACGTCGAGCATGACGGCGCGGCGGCTACTCTCCGGTGACGGCAAGGCTGCGCCGTTGATGGTCACGCTGTTGAGATCCGGCCCCAGGCCTCGTACCCGCACGTAGCGGCCTTCGCCCTGGTCGCGCTCGATGGAGACGCCGGGCACGCGCTGCAGCGCCTCGGCGACATTGCTGTCGGGCAGGGCGCCGATGCCATCGGCGTGAACCACGCTGACAATGGCGTCCGCCACCTGCTGGGCATCCAGTGCGCTGCGGGTACTGGCGGCCTGGCCCACGATCTGGATTGCTTCTGCCGGGGTATCGGCGGCCCAGGCTGACGGCAGCAGGCCGGCAAGGCAGAGGGCGATGAGGGTAGGTCGTTGGCCGTGATGGCGGTGCGGCGTGGTCTGGCGATACTGCGACATGGTCTTGTTCTCCCTGATGGCGATGGCTGGATCGGTCGCCACGCTAGGGGTGGGAGGTTGCGGCTTTGTTACGGCTGAGCGGTGTGGCACCGCGTAATCAAGGGTTTAGTGTGGTTTGAGACGGGGCTTGAGCTGTTTTGCCCCGGTGCCGGGTATCGTGGCTGCGGGCTCCCCGGCCGGTGGCGCCATGCCGGTGGGCATGTTTGCCACTAGGGTGAGCTGAATTGCCGGATTGGGTGGTTTGTCATGTGCCAGCCACATCCGAGGCATAGCCTGCGTTCATTGCTGAAAACCGAGATGCCCCATATGCACCATCCCTACCGCCTGCCCCTGGGCCTGATCTGCCTTGCGGCGGGCTGCGCGACCCTTTTGTTCATGCTGCAAGGGCAAGCCAAGGTGGTAGCCCTGTGGCAGTGGACGGACATCATCGGTGAAGGCGGCATGGCCCTGATGTCGGCCGGCTGGATGCTGATGATACTGGGCAGCCGTCCCCGTGGCCGGGTCACCACGCTGCTGGCCAGCGGCTTGGCCGGTATTGCACTGGGTTCCTGGGTCGATTGCATGGATGAGTTCTGGAAACTCGACCATGCGGTGCTGTGGGACAACTGGCTGGAGGCCGGGCTGACGCTGGGTGGCATGCTCACCCTGACGGTAGGGTTGTATTGCTGGCGCGAAGAGCAGTTCGTCCTCAATGAGCAGCTGCTCAAGCGCGAGCGCCTGTTCCGTGAGCATCGCGCCTTCGACCGTATTACCCAACTGGCCAATGCCGAATACCTGCGACGGCAGATCCGGCTCGAGCAGGCGCGGCAGGCCGAGGTGCCATGCGGTTTGATCCTGCTGGATATCGATCGTTTCCACGCCATCAATCGCGAACATGGTGCCGCCGAGGGGGATAGGGTATTGCAGGCCTTGAGCCACCTGCTGTTGCTCAATCTGCGTAATGACGATCTGCTCTGTCGCTATGCTGGCGACCGCTTTGCCATCCTGCTGCCGGAGACGCAACTGCCGGATACCGAGCAGATGGCGCGTCAGCTGCGGGAGGCGGTGGCGACGTTGGCGCATCACAGCCGCGCCCATGGGCAGCGACTGCAACTGTCGGCACGGGTGGCCTGCGCCGTGGCGGACCGCGATGCCGATATCCTGCTACAGGTCTTGAATGCGGCGCTGGAACCCGCTGCAGCGGCGTTGCCGGCCATGCAGACCATCTGATCCATGCTTGCGGCCTGCTATGGCGCAGATACCGTGCTGATCCCGAGCCTGCATCAACCGGCGCTGGTGCTGGAGTTTGCGCGCAGCCGCGATCTGGACAGCCATGTGCTACTGCGGGGGACCGGCCTGTTCGAGGCGGACATGGCTGCAGCCGGTCGACGTATCACGCCGATGCAGCTGTCGGGCATGCTCGGCAATCTGGCCAGAGCCTTGCCGGAACGGGATGTCAGCTTCCAGCTGGGCCAGCAATGGCTGCCGGGCCACTACGGTTCGATCAGCCTGGCGCTGATGCAGGCCAGTCACCTGGAGCAGGCGCTGGATATCCTGCTGTCGCACCAGGCGACACTGTGCCCCTTGCTGGGGCCGCGTTACAGACGGGAGGGGGAGCAACTGATCGTCTACTGGACCGACAGTTGTGGTGCTGGAGCATTGCGGCCGTTCCTGGTTGAGTTGCATATGACCGCCCTGACGGCGATGTGTCGCTGGTTGAGTGGAGAGCGGCTGCCCTGGCGTTATTGCTTCAACCGCACCCGGCCGCGCTACCTGGAGCAGCATGAGGTGCACCTGGGGGGGCAGTTGCAGTTTGGCAGCCAGTTCGATGGCATGCTGCTGGATGCCGGCTGGTTGAGCCGACCCTGGTCACGTGGCAATGAGCGGGCGGTCGAACTGCTTCTGCGCCAGGCCGGGCAGGATACGGCGCCGATGCGCAGCCTGTTGCAGGCGGTCTACGACCATCTGCTGGCCCATATCCGCCGGCCGCCCAGTCTGGAAGGTACGGCCCAGGCATTCGGCGTCAGCCCCGCCACGCTGAAGCGCCACCTGGCGCGCGATGGCACGCATTTCCAGGCCTTGCTGGACCTGGTACGCACCCATGTCGCCATTTGCCTCATGCAGTTTCAGGGCTACGACCCTGAAGCGCTGGCGGACTACCTGGGCTTTCATGACGCGCGCAATTTTCGCCGCTCCTTCCAGCGCTGGACCGGACTGGGCGGCAGCCAGTGGCTGGAAGCCACCGGACTGCACCTATAGGCCGATCAGGGTCGGGCTTGCATCAAGGACTTGATCATGCCGACCGGTGCGCTGCCATAGCTCAGGAACTCGTCATGAAAGCGCTTGAGGTTGAACTGCTCGCCCTGCGCTGCCTTGAGGCGTTCGCGGAAATCGTAGATGGCGGCATAGCCGGCAAAGTAGCTGCTTAGCTGCACGGAGCTCAGCGTGGCCCTGCGCCACTTTCCGCGGGCTTCGGTATCGGACTGGAAGGCTTCGTACTTGAGCAGGTCGAGCACCTGCTGCTCGCTCATGTCCTGCACATGCACGGCGTAGTCCACGATGGTGTTGCAGACGGCACGCAGATTCCATTTGGAGTACATCAGCCACATTTCCGGTGTATTCCCGCCATAGCCGGACTCCAGCATCATGCGTTCGCTGTAGACCGCCCAACCCTCGATCATGGCGCCATTGCCGAACACGCTTTTGATGGGCGAGGGAGACTTGTTGCTGTTGAGCAGCTGCACATAGTGGCCTGGAATCGCCTCGTGGATATTGAGCACCTGCAATATCCATTCGTTGTATTCCCGCAGGTAGGATTCCGCCTGCTCCGGCGTATAGCCATCCAGTGGCGTCACGTTGTAATAGGTATTGGCCGTAGGATCGTAGGGGCCAGGCGCGCTGATGGAAGCGCCAGCGATGCCGCGCATGTAGACAGGGGTCTCACGCACCTGCAGCGGGCGGCTCGGGTCCAGTTCCACCAGTTGATGGTCACTGACCCATTGGGCCAGCACGGGTAGCTGCCGCTTGATTTCCGGCAGCAGGTCCGCCGGTGCAATATGCCTTGCCGACATGGCGTCGATCAGCAGCCGGATTTTTTCCAGCCGGCTTGCCGGTTCGGCCACACCTGCCATGTACTTGGGCCACAAGGTATCGGCCAGTTCGCCCATACGCTGATGCAGCCGGGCTTTTTCCTCCAGTGCACGCTGGTAAAGCTGCTCGGCCGTCAGGTCGGTCTGGATATCGTGCCGGAACTTGGCCTCGAAGGCGGCCTTGCCGATACGGAAGGAGCGCCCCTTGCCGGCGACCAATTGCGGTTCCAGTTGCTTGAGCCAGCTGGCGTAGTCGGCCACGGCGGTCCGGGCCTTGGCCGCCAGTTGGCCAAGCTGGGCTTTCTCCTGCTTGCTCAGGGCGGATGCGACAACCGCCTTGTCAAAGCCGTCGCCAAATACGTCCAGCACACCCTGACTCTGTGCAATGGCCAGCTGGGTATGCTCCAGCGTGGGCTTACGCAGGCTGGCTCTGGCGGCTGCGTAGTAGGCGGGCACCTGCCGCAGGCGCTTGGCGATCACGCGCAGGCGTTGCTCCAGCGGTGCATAGGGGGTATTGAGCAGCAGGGAAAAGGATTCCGCGACGTTGTACTCGGACGGGTTCCACTCCCATTCCCTGAACTCGTTCAGGTACCAGCGCTGGGATTCGAGCTGGCTGCGGATCAGGGCAAGGTCGGTACGCTGCTGAGGAGGGAGCGTTGCACCTTCCAGCAATGCCGTATGTCGCAGCCATTCGTCGGCAAAGCGCAGCTGCGCGGCGCGGGTTGCGGCGTTGGGTATCGGCAGGCGGTCGGCATAGCGGTAGTAACCCACGCGTATCGCCCAGTCGGGGTTCTGCTGCCAGAAGGCATCCAGAAAAGCCGTGCTGAAACGTGTAATGGCCGGCTGCGTGGCGGTTCTGCTCTCGGATGTATTCGCTGCGGCCTGGGCTGATACGGGTAATGCCAGGCTCAGGCAGACCAGCAGGGCAATGCCGGGTACGGTTTTTCTCATGCTCGAATCCGCTTCGATGGCGGGTGCGTGGCAGCAACCGAGCTGCCAACCGGGCGCACCTCGCCGGGCGGAGCTGAGCATAACGGGAAAACCGGACGCGACGGGCGTGGCTGTGTCGGGACTTGGCGTCGATCCAACAGACAGGGTGAGGGATAGGGGGAAGGTGCTGGCGCCGGAAAGCAAAAAAGGACACATTGCTGTGTCCTTTTTTGTGCCGTACTGGCGTCCCCACGGGGATTCGAACCCCGGTAGTCACCGTGAAAGGGTGGTGTCCTAGGCCTCTAGACGATGGGGACTTAACTGCTGATCAACCGGTAGAGGACCGATCAATCGTCGTTCTTGGTGGAGGTAAACGGGATCGAACCGATGACCTCTTGCATGCCATGCAAGCGCTCTCCCAGCTGAGCTATACCCCCAAGGTAGTACATTGCAGCGTTTCCGCTACGACTCGAGTGCGTCTGGTCGATCACTCAATTTAAGTCGGCTCAACATGCGTGATGCCAAGCTGACTTGTGCTGGCGTCCCCACGGGGATTCGAACCCCGGTAGTCACCGTGAAAGGGTGGTGTCCTAGGCCTCTAGACGATGGGGACTTAACTGCTGATCAACCGGTAGAGGACCGATCAATCGTCGTTCTTTGGTGGAGGTAAACGGGATCGAACCGATGACCTCTTGCATGCCATGCAAGCGCTCTCCCAGCTGAGCTATACCCCCACTCGGGCTTCGCTGCACATTGATGCTGCGGCGAAGAGACGCGCATATTAAGGAGGTTCGTCCCGCTTGTAAACCCCCTTTATGCAATTACCAGAGTTTCCACCAAGGTGTTTCCGGGAAAACGTTGGCTTCGGTCAGTGTGCTGTCCGGATAAGTCTTGCTCAATACCCGGCGGGCGTCGTCGCGCAGCTCGTTCTGGCCCAGCTTGTCGTAGGACGCCGCCATGATGACCAGCGCGGTCTCCACCCGGTCGGTATGGCCGTAGCTTTCCAGTACGGTCTTGGCCCGGTTGGCCGATGCCAGGTAGGCGCCACGGTTGTAGTAATAGCGGGCGACCAGCAGATCGTGGTCGGCCAGGGACACCACCAGGAAGGCCATGCGGTCACGGGCGTCGGCCGAGTAGCGGCTATCGGGGAAACGGGTGACCAGGTCGCGGAAGGCCTCGAACGATTCCTTGGCGGCCTTGGGGTCGCGCTCTGCCATGTTCTGCTTGGAGATGGCCGAGAACAGCGTGCGATCCTCGATAAAGTTCACCAGGCCGCGCAGATAGAGCGCGTAATCGACGTTGGCGTGGGTCGGATGCTGCTTCAGGAAACGGTCGATGGCCGCGAGGGCCAGCGCCGGTTCCTGGTCCTTGAAGTTGGCGTAGGCGATTTCCAGGTCGGCTTGCTGGGCAAAGCGGCCATAGGGATAACGGCTCTGCAGGGCCTCGAACATCTTCACGGAACGGGTGTAGTTACCGCTGTCCAGTTCCAGCTTGGCTTCGGTGAACATCTGCTCGGCAGTGGCTTTGGCGTCCTCGTCCGGCTTCTGGTTCATGGAACCGCATGCACCAAGTAATAAGGTTACGGCGAGGAAAGGTAGAATGCGCTTCATGGAACACTCCGATATCGAAGCCGATGATTATAACGATTCGGCTGAAACGCTACGCGTTACTGTGCCGAAAGAAATGGGTGGCGGCCGACTTGATGCCGTCCTGGCTAAACTTTTGCCCGACTATTCCCGCAGCCGACTGGCTCGCTGGATAGATGAGGGCAGCGTCCTGCTTGATGGTAAGGCCGCGACCCCCAAGACCAAACTATGGGGAGGGGAGGCTATCACCGTCGAAATCATCCCGGACCCGCAGGAAAATGCTTTCCAGGCCGAACCGGTGGATTTCCCCGTGGTGTACGAGGATGCAACCATCGTGGTCATCGACAAGCCGGCGGGACTGGTAGTTCACCCCGCGGCAGGAAATTGGTCCGGCACGCTGCTCAACGGCCTGCTGCACCGGTTTCCTGAGCTTGCCAGCGTACCGCGCGCCGGCATCGTACACCGGCTGGACAAAGACACCAGCGGCTTGATGGTGGTGGCGAGGACCATCAAAGCGCAAACCGAGCTGGTACGCCAGTTGCAGGCTCGCAGCGTCAAACGGCATTACATGGCCATTGCGCAGGGTAGCCTGTCGCAGGATGGGATCGTCAACGCGCCAATCGGCCGTGACCCGCGTAACCGCCTGAAAATGGCCGTCGTGCCGAGCGGCAAGCCGGCGGTCACCCATTACTCAGTGCTGGAGCGGTTTTTGCGCCACACCCTGGTGGAATGCCGGCTGGAGACCGGCCGCACCCACCAGATCCGCGTCCATATGGCCCACCTGGGCCATTCCCTGGCGGCAGACCCGGTCTACGGCGGCAAGCAGTATGTCGTGTCGCCTGCACTGGCAGCCATGCTGGCCCAGTTTAGCCGTCAGGCACTGCACGCTGCCCGCCTGGCGCTGGTGCATCCCGATTCTGGCCAGACGATGGAATGGACGTCACCATTGCCAGACGATATGCAGGCCCTGTTGCAGCAGTTGCGAGAGGAAAAACCATGAGTACCTGGCTGGCGAATGCCATCAGGCCGGATTGGCCGGCGCCGGAAGGCGTGCAGGCCCTCGTCACCACCCGCCTGGGTGGTGTCGGTATCGGCCCCTACGCCAGCCTGAACCTGGGGCGGCATGTCGGCGACGATGTCGCTACCGTCACGGCCAACCGCTCGCTGCTACGACAGGATCTGCCCGCCGAACCGGCCTGGCTGGAGCAGGTGCACGGTACGGCGGTGGCCGATGTCGGCGCCAGCGGCAGTTCGCTGCAGCAGGCCGATGCGGCGGTCAGCCGGGTACCCGGCGCCGTGTGCGTGGTCATGACGGCAGACTGCCTGCCGGTATTCTTCGCCAGCGAGGACGGCAAGGCGGTCGGTGTGGCGCATGCCGGCTGGCGGGGTTTGAACGATGGCGTGCTGGAGGCCACGATCGCCCGCATGGCAGGTGCAGGTCCGCTGATGGCCTGGATGGGGCCGGCGATCGGTCCGGATGCCTTCGAGGTAGGCGAAGAGGTGAGGGCCGCGTTTCTGGCGAAGGACGCGCGGGCCGAGATGGCATTCCGCCCAGGCGTGCAGGCGGGTAAGTGGTGGGCCGATATCTATCTGCTGGCGCGGCTCCGGCTGGAGGCGGCAGGGTTGACGCAGATATACGGCGGCGGCTTGTGCACCGTGACCGACCAGACCCGTTTCTTCTCCTACCGGCGGGACAAGACCACCGGGCGGATGGCATCGCTGATCTGGATCGCGCCTTGAGCAGGCGGTTGAGTGGATAGCAAAAAGGCGGCCTGCAGGGTCGCCTTTTTTGTTCGCCTGCCGCGAGCGGATCAATCCAGCTGTTTGGCGTCGCTGACCCGATAGTACAGGCCCATGGGGTCATTCTTGAGCAGCTCGAACTTGCCGGACAGGGCAACGGCCTCGTAGCCGAACTTGATCGGCTTGCTGGTCTTGATCTCGATGACCTGGTCCGGTCCACCCGGCAGGCAGAAGGCGCAGGTGGGCGGGGTCGAGGTCAGGATGAAATGGCTTTGCGACTCACCCATGCCCAAGGGCAGCATGAAGCCTTGCAACTTCACAACCTTCTTGTCCAGCGACAGGATGTTCTTGTCGAACTTGGGGGCAAAGCTCTGGCCTTGGGGTATGGCTTCGACCTGGGCCAGCGTCTTCCAGGAGACAAAGCCGGCACGGTCAGCCACGCTGGGGCCGGCGGCGGGTGTGACGCCGAAGGCAGCCCCGCCGACTGGCGCGGGACCAGCCGGCAGGCTCATCGGGTCGGCTGCCTGGGCGGCAAGGCCCAGGCTCAACAGGCTGGCGGCAATCAAACGGGCAAGCATGGCAGGGCTCCAAAACTATCTATGCAGCGTGATGACAGGACACGCGCTCAGGCAAAACGTGGCCGGGCAGACCGGAATTGTATTCGACCCGCCCTGTCGTGTGCAGTTCGCAAGCGGATCGCGTTTACTTTTTGGCTTCCGGGCGAGGCTCCAGCGTGACCGGGTTCAGTATCCACTCATAACGCTTGCCGTCTTTGGTGACGCCGCGCACTTCATAGCATTTGTGGTGTACTTCGGCGTTCTTGACGCTGTGGCCGGCGTCCTCCGCCTTCTTGATGGCGGCAGAGAACGGCTGCCACTTGGTGGTCGGCTCCTGGGTGCAGGGGGTTTCGTCATGGGCCAGGGCGGCACCAGTCAGGCTCAGGGCGATCAGGCTCAGGGCAATGCGCATGCGGTTACTCCTTCATTCAAGAGACACGGTGGAATAGGTGGGGTTGCAAGGTCAACGTTCCGATAGCACCGTACCAATATCGGTACGGTAGGCCTGCCAGGCGGGCAGCAAGGACGCAATGATGCCAACGGCCAACGCCAGCAAGGCCAGCCAGCCTTCTTCGGCCACCCAGTAGTGACCGGTCAGGGCCAGTCCGGGCGTGAGCCCGCTGCGGCCTGCCCATTCGGTCACCCCGTGGCCCAGCAGCAGGCCGAGGGCCGCGCTACCCAGCGCCAGCAGCAGGCCCTCCAGCAATACGGCACTGAACAGGCGCAGGCGGGTGCTGCCCAAGAGGCGCATGACCGCCAGGTCGTAACGACGCTCCTTGAGCGTGGTGTAAAGGGCCACAAACAGTGACAGGCCGGCAGAGGCGATCAGGATCAGCGCGAAGGCTCGGAAGGCATCGAGACCGAAGCCGACGATATGCAGCAAGCGGGCTGACTCCATGGCTGGCGAGGCGGCCTGCATATTGGTGTTGGCATTGATCTGGCGTGGTAGCGCCAACACTGCCAGCGGGGTCTTGTACTTGATCAGCAGGGCCGTGAGCTCGCGAGGCTTGCCATCCTCCTCATCGGCGTCCGTTGGCTTGGCCTGCGCGAGAGGGTTGGCTGCCTGGAATGCCGGATTGGTGCTTTCCTGGCCCTCGTGCAGATCCCAGACGCTTTGCAGGTCGGTCAGGACCAGGTCATCGAGAATGGTGCCGGTGGGGGCGAAGATGCCAACCACCTGGTACTTGTTGTCATCGTGCAGATGGCCACCTGCTGCCAGGCCGTGCGAGCTGGCGAATTCCTCGCCGAGCTTGAGCTGGCTCTTCTTGGCGACGTTGGCACCGAGCACGGCCTCCATCGATACCGACCATAGCTTGCCGGCCGCCAGCTTGCCCCCGTACAGGTCGGCGTAGGCCGGCGTGGTGCCGACGATGCGATAGCCCAGCAGGTTGTCACCCAGGGCCAGCGGGATGGTGCTGTCGATCAGGGGATGCTTCGCCAGCTTGTCGGCCTCGCGCTTGGGGATGTTTCCCGGCGGGATATCGGCATGGTAGACGGTGGAGAGGATCAGTTGCAGCGGGCTGCCCTTGGCGCCGACAACCAGATCGATACCTTCCGCCGTGCGCATCAGCTTGTCCTGCATCTGGGCGTTGAACAACATCAGCATGGTGATGGTGGCGATGCCCAGCGCGAGCAGCGTGGCGTTCAGCGTGGTGTGCAACGGGCGGGCGGCGAGCTGGCGCAGCGAGAGCCGGATGATGTTCATGCTGCCTGCTCCTGTTGCGTGCGATCCAGGCTGAAACGAGTACTGAAACGATCCTTTACCCGGCTGTCGTGGCTTGCGACCAGCAGGCTGGCGCCCGCTTCGCCCGCGGCGGATTGCAAGAGCCCGACCACGGCTTCGGTCGCGGCGTCATCAAGGCTGGCAGTGGGTTCGTCCGCCAGTAGCAGTGCCGGCTTGTTGACGACGGCACGTGCGATCGCCACGCGCTGCGCCTGCCCTTGCGACAGCTGGTGTGGCTTGCGGCCGGCCAGTTCGGCCAGGCCCAGCTCGGCCAGTACCGTGGTGATCCTGTGCCGGTCTTGCGGCAGATGCGCCAGGTATTGTGCCAACTGCAGGTTTTCTGCGACGGTCAGGCTGGCGAGCAGATGAGGGCGTTGCGGGACGAAGCCGACATGACGACCGCGAAAGGCGTCCAGTTGACTGCCGGGTAGTGTGGCCAGGTCCTGGCCCGCCAGCAGGACGCGACCCTCGCTGGCGCGTAGCAGTCCACCCAGTAGTGAGAGCAGCGTGGTCTTGCCACTGCCGGATGGGCCGACCAGTACGGCGCTGCCACCCTGGGGCAGGGTCCAGTCGGGAAAAATCAGCTCGGTGCCACCGGCGTAGCGGTGGTGGACTCGGTCAAGTTGGAACACGGCTTGGGCTCACAAATAGTGCGGCTGGACAGCTGCAGTGGGGCTACGTGGCGAGGCTTGCGTGATGGTGCAGGTCATGACTTTGCCGAAAGAGACTTAAAGCACGCTTAAAGTACGGTCAGTCATGCCGCATCCTTCTACTGATCTTGGCTCAGTTCTGTTTCATCCCGGCGACCAGGGCGCTGATGTTGTAGCGCATCATCGTGACGTAGCTGGCGGCAGGGCCATCGGGGCGCGAGAGGGCGTCGGAATACAAGCGGCTGCCCAGCTTGGCGCCGGTCTCCCGGCTGATCTGTTCCAGCAGCTTGGGGTTGCTGATGTTCTCGACAAAGATGGCCCGGATACCTTCCTGCTTGGCTTGCCGTATCAGCTTGCCGACCTGCTTGGCCGAGGCTTCCGCATCGGTATTCACGCCCTGCGGTGCGAGAAAGGTGATGCCGAAATGGCGGCCCAGGTAGCCGAAGGCATCGTGGGAAGTGATCACGCGGCGCTTGGCCGCCGGTACGCTGGCGATCTGCTGGCTGGCCCAGTTATCGAGCTGCTTCAGGGTCTGCCGGTATTGCTCGGCCCTTTGCTGGTAGTACGCGGCATTGGCCGGGTCCGCCGCCGCCAGGCCGTTGGCGATATTGCTGACGTACTGCTGCACACGGTTCGGATCCTGCCAGGCATGCGGGTCCAACCTGCCGTGGTCATGACCATGGTCGTGATCATGATCGTCGTCGGCCATCTGTTCGGCCTGGACCTTGTCACTCGCCACGACGCGGGCACCACGGTAGCGGCTGGCGCTGGCCAGTCGCTCCATCCAGCCTTCGAAAGCCAGGCCGTTGACCACCAGCAGGCGGGCGCCAGCCAGTGTCTTGCCGTCTTGCGGGCTGGGTTGATAGACGTGTGCGTCGCCGTCCGGTCCGACCAGGGTCTTGACCTCCACCTTGTCGCCGCCAACTTCGGCGACCAGATTGCCGAGGATGCTGAATGAGGCGACGACGGGCAGCTTGTCGGCCGCCGAGGTGGCCAGACTCAGGCTGGTCAGCAGGAGTGGCAGCCAGGATGGGATCTTCATCAGTATCGACTTTCAGGGTAAACGCGGTAGCTGGCTTCTGTATCCCCGGGCCGAAACGTCATGAATCAGGCCTCGAGATGCTGCCGGCCGAGCCAGCGGCGGAGCATGCCGCCGCGGGCACCGAAGGCCAGGGAGATGAAATAGGCGATGCCAGCGGTGAGGATGATGCTGGGGCCGGAAGGCAGGTCGCCGTGGTAGGACGCCAGCAGGCCGACATAGGCAGAGGCAAGCGCGATCAGCAGGGCGATGGCCAGCAGGGCTGGCAGTTCCTTGGCCCAGAGGCGGGCGCTGGCGGCAGGCAGCATCATCAGGCCAACGGCCATGAGGGTACCCAGCGCCTGGAAGCCGGCAACCAGGTTCAATACCACCAGGATCAGGAAGGCGAAGTGCGCCCAGGCACCGCGGCCGCCCATGCTCTGCAGGAATTCCGGATCAAAGCTCTCGACCACCAGCGCCCGGTAGAGCACGGCGAGCACGACCAGCGTGATGGTGGCGACGGAGGCCAGGAAGCCCAGCGCGGCGTCATCCACGGCCAGTACCGTGCCGAACAGGATATGCATCAGGTCCACATTGCTGCCCCACTTGGAGACCAGCAGTACACCACTGGCCAGGGACACCAGATAGAAGGCGGCAAAGCTGGCGTCTTCCTTGAGCTGGGTTGCCCGGGTGACCAGGCCGGCGGCAAGCACGACAACAAGGCCGGCGATCAGCCCCCCGATGCTCATCGCCGTCAGCGACAGTCCGTAGACGATGAAGGCGATCGCGGCGCCGGGCAGGATGGCGTGGCTCATGGCATCGCCCACCAGACTCATGCGGCGCAACACGAGGAACAGGCCGATCGGCGCGCAGCCCAGGGCCAGTGCGAGGCAGCCGACCAGGGCGTGGCGCATGAATGCGAATTCGGCAAACGGTTGCCAGAAGATTTCGTAGGGTGTCATGCGGTCTTCAGTGATCGTGCAGCGCGTGGTCGTGCGGGCTGGTCGCCGTGGTGGGCTGGGCATCGCGGTGGCAGACCGGGGCATCATCATCCCAGTTGACCGTCATGCCGTTGGCACGGGCAATCTTGCTGGGAACCAGGACTTCTTCAGTCGGCCCCCAGGCGATGCATTCCTTGGCCAGTAGCAAGGTCTGCGGAAAATGGCTGCGCACCTGTTCATAGTCGTGCAGCACGGCGATGACGGTACGGCCTTCGAGTCGCCAGGCGGCGATGATGCCCAGCAGATCGGCGGTGGTCCGGGCGTCGAGCGCGGTAAAGGGCTCGTCCAGCAGGATGACGCGGGCGTCCTGCAGTAGCAGGCGAGCAAACAGCACGCGCTGGAACTGACCGGCGGACAGTTCATCCAGTGGCCGCAAGCCGAAGCCTGCCAGGCCGACGCGCGCCAGTGCATCGTCGGCGCGTTGCCGGGCGCTGCGGTTGATACGACCAAACCAGCCTGAGCTGCGCCAGTCGCCCAACAGCACGGCATCCTGTACCGAGAGCGGAAAATCGCGCGCGATCGCGGCTTGTTGCGGCAGATAGGCAATATCGCGCGGCTTGAGGCCGGCGAGGTCCAGCTGGCCGTGGTTGGGCTTGAGCAAACCTACCAGGGATTTGAGCAGGGTGCTTTTGCCCGCGCCGTTTGGCCCGACGATGGCGGTCAGCTCGCCGGACTTGAAGCTGCCGCTGACGTGATGCACGACCGGATGCCGGTGGTAGGTCAGCGTCAGGTTTTGCAGGCGTATTGCCGCAGGCCCCGTCTCCTCGTGGTGCGCATGCGGATGATGATGGTGCGCATGGCTCACGGCGCATCCCCCATCGCCCACCAGACGGCTGCCCACAAGAGGGCCAGCAGCGGCAGGACCAGCAGGATGCGCTGCAGGGCCGACAGGGCGATCAGGCGAGTGTTGAAACTCATGCCGCACCCAGGGTGTCGCCATCGCGACAATCGCGGCACAGACCTTTGACCTCGATATCCTGGCTGGCCACGCTGAAGCCGAACTGGGCGGCGTCTTCCACCAGACGAGCTTCCAGGCGCTCGTCACTGAGCTCCTTCACGGAGTGGCAGCGATCACAGATCAGCATCAGGCCGTGGTGGGGATGTTCGAAGTCGCGACAGGCGACAAAGGCGTTCTTGGAGTCGAGCTTGTGCGCCAGCCCGCTGGCAACCAGGAAGTCCAGCGCCCGATAGACCGTGGGCGGTGCAGCGGTCGGCTTCTGTTTCTGGATTTCGGCCAGCAGGTCATAGGCCTTCATGGAACCGGGTGCCGCCAGCAGCAAGGCCAGTACTTCACGTCGCTGATCGGTAAGCTTTTCCCCGCGCGTGGCGCACCATTGCGCGGCGGCGGCGAGGTCATGTTCCAAATCGTGCGAGTGCTTGTGCATATGTGCCATGGTCAAGATGTTATAACGTAACGTTAAAGAATGGCAAGCCCGCTTGTCCCGGCGACGGCGATGCGCCTGCTGTTTATGGCTGGTCCGTTTGGGCCGCTGTCGAGTCGGTGGGTGCCGTGTCGGCTTCGAACTTGGCTCGTGCCGCCCGGCGCTTCATGATTTCAATCCGGATCAGGATGAAACCTGGCAGCAGACCGGCGAACAGGAAGGTAAAAACCCCCGAGGCAATATGGCCGTCCACGATGGCGACGATGGAAACGATGGCGATGACGTAGAGATAGGCGAGGGCAATAATGAGCATGGACGGTCCTTGGTTGCCGTGTGGGCAACATGGTCCGGCATTCTAATGGCTATCGGTTTATCGCCCCAGACGAAGGCGCAAGTTTGCTGAAAAATTAATCAAGCAAGCGCTCGTTTAAATAATTCGAAGGCGCTAGAATCGGGTCTCTACCCTTATCTTCTGAGTGCTGCCATGCGCACCCGTATCACTGAGCTGTTCGGTATCGACAAACCCTTGATCTGCCCCGGCATGAGCTATATCGCCGTTCCTGAACTGGTCGCTGCGGTTGGTAATGCGGGTGGGCTGGGTATCCTGGCAAGTGGTCCCTGGACGCCGGAGCAGACCCGCGCAGCCATCCGTCGGGTGCGTGAGTTGAGCGACAAGCCATTCGGCGTTGGTGTGACCCTGCTTATGCCGGGTGCAGCTGAAAACGCCAGGGTAGCCTTGGAGGAAAAAGTACCGGTGATCAACTTCTCCTTGGGCAAAGGCGACTGGATCGTTACCGCCGCCAGGCAATACGGTGGCAAGGTCATCGCGACCGTCACTACCGAGAAGCACGCTCGCGCGGCCGAGAAGATCGGCGTCGATGCGTTGCTGGTTACGGGGCACGAGGCCGCAGCTCACGGCGGTGCGGTGACCTCGCTGACGCTGATCCCGGCAATACGTGATGCGGTCAAGCTGCCCATCATCGCTGCCGGTGGCTTTGCCGACGGTCGCGGCCTGATGGCGGCGCTGGCGCTGGGGGCAGATGCCGTCGCCATGGGCACTCGCCTTGCCAGCACCCGTGAGAGCCCGGTGCACGCCGCCACCAAGAACTTAATCGTCAGCAAGAGCGTCAACGACACCATCTATAACGCCAATTTCGACGGCATCCCCTGCCGCATCATGGATACCCCAACCGCCCAGCGCAAATCGCGCAGGCCGCTGACCCTGGTCGAGGCCGTACCGCGTGCCATGCTGGCCGCCCGCCGTATTGGTATGCCGTTCTACAAGGTCTTGGCCGGCGCCCTGGCCCAGCCGGCAGCCATCAAGCAGCTTGCCCAGTTTGGTGCGGCCACCGAATCGATCCGGCTGGCGATCGAGGAGGGCGATCACAGCCGCGGGGTGCAGCTGATCGGGCAGGCCCAAGGTCTGGTCAAGGATATTCCCAGCGTGGGCGACCTGTTTGAACGAGTGCTGCAAGAGGCCTGCCAGGCGCACGCTCGCCTCCCAAGCTGAGTGAGCTTTGCCTGGGTAGAGGCAGGGTGGTTTTGCTACCGGCCTTGCCTTGAGTCTTGGCGGGTTCGCCGCTTGAATACAAAGGCCCTGGGGCGCACCCCCAGGGCCTTTGTATTGCCGTTTACTCGCAGCCTTATCCATCCGGCCGGCATTCTCTGTCAGGGCGTGGTTTATGCGGTTCGATTATATTTTCACCCATCCCCTGTTTGGAGGATGTTCCCGTGCTGAACATCCGCTAGCCTCGCACTCCGGCAAGCCTTGATCTTTGTTACACACTGGCTTGCTGCCGTAGCAATGAATCCAAGAACAATGAGAATCCGGACCAGGAGGAAGCCCATGCGTATGGCAAAGGGAGCGCTGTGTTTGCTGGGGGTGAGCCTGCTGCTGGCCTTGTCGCTGGCAGCGTGCGGCGGAGGGGGCAGTGATAGTGTGACCTCACCGCCAGCCAGCCTGCAATTGAGCAGTAGCGCCAGCGAGGCTTTCAATGGTGTGGCTTCAGTGATCACACTGACCGCCAGCGGCCAGACCAGCGGCGATACCGTCAACTGGGCACTGAACGGCGCCGGTAGCCTGAGCGCCAGCACGGGCGGCAGCGTGAAGTACACCCCGCCCATGACCATCAGCGTAGCGAGTGAGGCCACGATTACGGCCACCGTACGTGGTGTAAGCCAGAAGCTGGTGATCGAACTGCACCCCTACGGGCAGATTGCTCTGCTGGCCGGTCGCCTGAGCGGTGCCGGCACCCTGGATGGCAGCACACCGCAGCAGGCCAGGTTTATTCGGCCCTCCGCGATGACGCGGGATGCGGCCGGTAGTCTTTATATTATTGATCCCGGTGCACCGCCCGCCAGCCGCTTGCGCAAGATCCCCGCTGACGGCGTGGTGACCACGCTTGCGACGCGCGATGTGCAAGGTAATTTGCTCACCAATAGCTACTGGGACTCACTGGCGTCGGACGACAAAGGCGGGCTTTATCTGACCGCCTCATACAACATTGTTTTCCGTTCGGCTGACGGTGTGGTTCGCACCCTTGCTACCGCTTCTGATCCTGCCAGCCTACGCGATGGTCCGCTGGCCAGCGCACAGTTTGGGGCGATGACTAACCTGGTGGCAGACGGCGCGGGTGGCGTCTATTTTCTGGATGGTCAAGGCTGGAAGGACGGCGCCTATAACATCCAGATTCGCCATCTCTCTGCGCAAGGCTTGGTCAGCACTTTGGTACCGCAATCGCTGCCGGCACCGGAGCTGGGGTCGCCAAGCACGCTGGCCATAGGCAGCGATGGCAACATCCGTGCCCTTTATTACAAGCTGGCCAGCGATGCATCCGGCGTAACACAGGTGAGCCTCACCTTGCGCACATTTAGGCCGGATGGAACGGAATTGCAACGTATCTACCTGCCCACTAGCGGGCCTATTCCGGGTGGTGGCGCCTATGTCGGTAAATACGACGATATTTACAGTGGGGCAACGGCGGTCGATGGCCAGGGCAATTTCTACCTTGCCGTGAGCGATTTCATTGCCCCTATGGTAGGGGTATGGATTCGCAGCTATGTGATTCGCATCACGCCTGCTGGCCTTGTGAGCGTTTGGGGGGGGACGCCGGGCCGACGCGGCTTCGGTGGCGATGGCATGGCCTTGGCGACGGGTTTCAACAACCCCCAAGGCATCGTGGCTGATACCCAAGGCAACTTGCTGGTGGCCGATAGCTACAACCATACTATTCGGCGTGTGAGCCAGTCAGCACAAGTCACGGACTATGCCGGCGGCGCGACGAACTACCAGCCGCAGGATGGTCAGGGTGCTCAGGCCACCTTCAGTGGCATCAGCGCTATGGCCTGGGGCAACGACGGCAAGCTGCGTGTGCTGGATGGCAGTGTTCCGGGATACACACCGAACACCAGTGTCGGTGAATTCAAGCTCCGGACCATCGATCTGAATGGCGCCGTCACTACAGGTGCGACGTTTACGTGGAATGACAGCGGTGACGTAAGCCAATACGGCTCGCCGCTAGGACTGTCTCTGGATGGTCAGGGTAATGTCTATGCGGGCTATGGTCTGGCGATACGCAAGCAGACCCCTGGCGGCCTGATGAGTACCTTGGCCGGTAGCGCCAAGCAAGCAGGGTACGACAATGGCAGCGGCGCGCAGGCCCGTTTCCGCGACCCCAATGCCACCGTGACCGATGCTGCAGGCAACGTTTATGTTGCCGATGGCGATGCCGCCTACACCATACGCAAGATCACGCCGGCTGGCGTTGTCAGTACCCTGGCCGGTACAGCAGCATTCTATGGTCAGCGGGATGGTGTCGGCACTGCCGCCAGTTTTGGTGCAATCAAGGCGATGACGATCGATATTGCTGGCAATCTCTATGCCCTTGATAAAGGTGATTGGCCGAACAACGTCGTCATTCCGCCAGCCATTCGCAAAATCACCCCTGCTGGCGTAGTGAGCACGTTGGTACGGGCGCCATCGGTGAGTTCGATCGTTTTACTGCGTGCTACAGGTATCGCCGTGGATGAGCAGGGCAATGTCTATCTCAGCAGCGGTAAATTGGTCAGTGATTACGATGAGGAGGCGATCACTCCACGCGAGGTACCGTTGGGCATGATTTACAAGCTGATGCCCAACGGCACGTTGTCGATTGTCGCAGGAGACGAGACGGGTGCGCGTAGTGGCATTGCGCTGGGCGTCTTGCCCGGCAGCATCGACTACCCGGTTGGCATAAGCTACCTGGGCAAACACCGTTTCGCGGTCGCTCTGCAGGATAGTGTGCTGATGCTGACCTTGCCATAAAGCAGATACCTACGTATCCAGTAAGCCATCGCTGCCCAGATCTTGCTGTCTGGGCAGTGCTCTGTTGGTCGCAACGAGGACATATCAAATGAAAATCAAGAAAACAAAGTATGAGGCTGGCCATTTCCGGCTGGCACTTGCGGGGGGGCTCGCTGCACTATTGCTGGCGGCTTGTGGAGGCGGCGGAGGCGGAAGCGGCGACGGTGGTGCCGTCCAGCCGCCTGCCGCGCTAACCGTTGCAGCATCGTCGCTCGACGCCTTCTCGGGCCTGGGCGGCGCCATTACCTTGAGCGCCAGCGGCCAGGGCAGCAGCGATGTCGTCTGGACCCTGAGCGGCCCGGGTAGCCTGAGTGCCGCCAGTGGCGCTTCGGTTCAGTATCTGCCACCGGCGACGATCTTGGCTGAGGCGGCCGCCACGGTGACGGCGGCCAGCAAGGGCGCTACGGTGGCAACCAGTATTGCCTTGCACAGCTATGGCCCCATCGCCCCCTTGGCTGGGCGGCCAGGTGGGACTGGTGTGATAGACGGCCCGCTGGCCGAGGCACGGCTCTTCAGCCCAACCGGCGTGACGGTAGATGCAGCTGGCAACGTCTATTTCTCCGAAGATGTGCGCAATACCCTACGGCGTGTTGGTACCGATGGTCGCGTGACCACGGTGGCAGGGCAGGATGGTGAGTCAGGTTACGCCGACGGGCCGGCTGCGCAAGCACGCTTCAAATCGCCAGCAGGGCTCTACACCGACAGTACAGGCACGATTTTCGTTGCCGATACCTACAACAACGCGGTGCGTGCCATTGCTGCCGATGGCAAGGTGACGACCGTCGCCGGTGTGCCGGGTGAGTCCACGCCGGTTGATGGCGCAAGGTCGGTTGCACGTTTTGCCCAACCTACCCAGATCACGTCCGATGGTGCACAGGGCCTTTATGTGCTTGATGGTGCCATCCGCCGCATCCGCGCGGACGGTACGGTCAGCACGGTGGTTGCGCAAGAGCCTGCCAATGTTTCCGTCCCCAAGCCGGTCTCCATAGCGGTTCATGCCGGTTTGCTGTACGGCTACTACAGTGATGAAGTCATCAGAGTCATGCAGCCTGATGGCAAGGTCGTCAACCGACTCAAATTGCCATCCCCAGCTGAACTCCTCTCACCCTATGCAGGCTACGACAGTGCCAAATCCTGGGGTACGCTGGGTAGAGCCAGTGGCATGACAGTAGACGAAGGCGGTAATGTCTTCGTCAGCATGGCCAACGTGGTGATCCCCGTCATTTACATTCAGCCGTTTAGCTACGTGCTACGCGTGGGGGTGGATGGCAAGACCTCGATATTTGCGGGCACGCCTTTTTTTCGGGGCACGCTGGATGGTCCTGGAGCGGTCGCACGGTTTGATGGTCCGAATGGGCTGACCTTTGATGCCAAGGGCAATCTGCTGGTGGCTGATCGTACCAACGGTATCGTGCGCAAGATCGCTGCCGATGCAACAGTGACCACGCTGGCAGGCGTTCCGTCGCTGGATGCCGTGCTCGATGGCAACGGTCGTCAGGCATCTTTCTATCGCCTGAATTCACTGACCTCTGATTCGGCCGGCAACGTCTATGGTCTCGACTATGAACCGCTCTCGTCCAGGTATTTGGTTCGCAAGATCAGCTTGGAAGGGCAAGCAGTTGTCACATCAGGCTACCAGTTTGGTTACGTCGGCCTGTCGCGCGATGCTCAGGGGCGCTTTTACGGGGTAGATAACTATCAGAATGTTCTACGCAAGCTCGATACCAACGGCGTGGTCAGTACTCTGGCCGGTGTGGAGGACAGTTCCTGGTACGGTGGTTCGATTGATGGCGCTGGCGCGGCAGCACGTTTCGCCAGGCCTACCGCTACGGCAACCGACGCCAGCGGCAATATCTACGTTGCCGATACCAACGCCGTACGCAAGGTCACCCCGGTTGGCGTAGTCAGCACGCTGGCAGGCAAGAGCCTGACAGCCGGTACCGCAGATGGACAGGGGGATGTTGCACGCTTTACCCGTCTGATCGCGATCAGCGTCGATGCAAATGGTAATGTCTACGTACTGGATCAAGCCGCCCCCCCAGAGGCCGACAAGCTGCAGCCCGTCGCGATTCGTAAAATCACGCCGAGCGGCTCGGTCAGTACCCTCTACCGCTTGCCGGTACCCGTACCGCCATATCGCTATCCAATGCGTGATATCCACAGTTTGGCCGTGGATGATGCGGGGAATGTCTACGTGGCTGCTGGAGTGATTAGTGATTTTCCAAGCAGCGAACCAGGGCTTATTTGGTCTCGCAGCTTGATCTACAAGCTCAGTAGCGCTGGCACACTTTCTGTTGTCGCTGGGGATGAAAGCGGTAAGCAGATCGGCACGCGCTTCGGTCCGCTCCCAGGTAGTCTGGATGTACCGAAGGCGATCAGCTATCTCGGCAAGCGTCGCTTTGCCGTCAGCACGGGTGATGCCGTGCTGTTGCTGACCCTGCCCTGATCGGGTGCGGTCTGCTCAAGAGAAGGGGGTGGGTAACCATCCCTTTTTTTTTGCTGCGCTATCCCCTGTTTGGAGGATGCGTGCGGCATACCACCTGTTTAGACTGCCCTGCCCGCCAGGCCAGCCCATATCGAAGCGCTGCCTGGCCCTGAAAGGAGCGCTCTGTGCGTATCAAGCAGCAAAGCAGCACCAGCCTGTTGGCGGCCCTGTTGGCCGCATCCCTCTTGCTCTCGGCTTGTGGCGACGGCGGTGACAGTGCTACCCCCTTGCCGCCGGTGTCGCTGCAGCTCAGTGCCAGTTCGGCCGACGCCTTCACCGGCGTAACCACGCCCATCACGCTCACCGCAGTGGGGCAGGCCGGCAACGACACGGTGAGCTGGACCCTCAGCGGGGCCGGTGGCCTCAGTGCGGCGACCGGCGCCACCGTGCAGTACACGCCACCCGCCAGCATCGCAATCGCATCGACGGCCGTCATTACCGCAACCGTGCGCGGCCTGTCGGCGCAGTTCAACATGGCCCTGCATCCGTACGGCCCGATCGCCCTCCTGGCAGGCAATATCGGCGGCCCAGGTAACCTCGACGCTGCTACGCCACTGGCGGCACGTTTTCTGAATGCAGCAGCAGTGGGGCGTGATAGCGCGGGTAACGTCTATGTCTTCGACCGCGCCATGAATGCCGTCCGCAAGATTGCCATTGACGGGGTTGTTTCCACCTATGCCACGGCGGTACTGGACCCTGTTCCATTCTCTACGCCCAGTAGCAGCCGCTACTGGCCGGTGTCGATGGTAGTGGATCCCAGTGGGGTGATCTTCCTGGCAGATAGCGCCAATGCCACCGTGCGGCGGATCGATGCCAGCCGGCAATCGCGCATCCTGGCCGGCGCGGTGGGCGACCGTCGGACGGTCGACGGTGCGCTGGCCGATGCGCGCTTCGGCGAGCCTGGTTATCTTGCAAGCGATGGGGCGGGCGGCCTGTACCTGATTGATAGTGACCGCTATCTGCGGCGTATCACCGCTGCCGGCCAGGTCAGTACCGTGACATTGCAGGATACGGCCGGGTATCAGATCAACTCCTTACACAGCCTGGCTTGGAATGGCACCGCTTTGACGGTCTATGCCACCGAGCAGACGGGCAGTACCTCGATCGATGCCTTGCTGGCAGTCCAGGCAGACGGCACGGTGAGCGCTCGTAGGCCGCTGCCGGCACCGGCCAGCTTGCTGGGACCCTATGTGGACCCGGACTCGGGCATCGCCCCTGCCTACACCAATGGGCTGGGCCTGCAGCGCGGTGGCTTGCTGGTCGATACGGGAGGTAACGCCTATCTAAGCGCTACCACGGTCAGTAGCACCAATCCCCTCATGCCGGGGGGGAGTTACGGCTACAGCTATTTATTGTTCGTGACGGCCAGTGGCAGGTCCTCCCTCATGGCAGGCACGCCGCTACAGAGCGACATCCGTGACGGCCAGGGTTCGTCGGCCCGTTTTGCCAATCCGGCCGGTATGGCCTTCGACGCCGACGGCAATCTGCTGGTGGCGGATTACGGCACCGTCCGTCGGGTCACCCCTGGTGGCCTGGTCAGTACCTATGCGGGCAGCGCTGCGCTGCGCACCAGCATTGATGGCCAGGGCGAGGCAGCCGCTTTCAAAGATATCCAGTCGCTCGCAGTGGATGGCGGCGGAAATGTCTGGGCGGCAGAGCCTGCTGCGGGTGGCGCCGTGCTACTGCGCAAGGTGGCTGCGAACGGTACGGTGCTCAGCGGTGCGCGTCTGACTGCCTATGAGCAGACCGTCAGTGCCGTGCCTGATGGCATCTCGGTCGATGTGCAGGGCAACGTCTATGCGGCAGTGCCACAGTTGCAGACCATCCGCAAGATCTCGCCCGGCGGGGTGGTGAGCACGCTGGCCGGCGCCGCTGGCATCAATGGCTACGCCGACGGCAATGGCGCCAATGCACGCTTCAACCGGCCGGTAGCGACCGCCGTAGACACGTCGGGCAACGTCTATGTGGCCGACAGCCTGGGCTATACCGTGCGCAAGATCACCTCCGCCGGCGAGGTGATGACCGTGGCCGGCAAGGGTGGGGTGCAAGGAGTAGCCGATGGCAGCGGTAGCACCGCCCGCTTTGGCATCCTCAGTGCGCTGACGCTCGATAAGGTTGGCAACATCTATGTGCTGGATGCGGCCGATGCGGCAGGCAATGAGCAGAACATTCCGCAGGCGCGAGCAGTGCGCAAGATCACGCCTGCCGGCGTGGTCACCACGCTTTACCAGGTAGCAAATGGCAATCAGCTGCGCTTTGACAGCCTGGCGGTAGATGAGACCGGCAATGTCTACCTGACCAGCGCGAATGACAATGTGGTACGTAAGCTCAGCACCGGAGGCGTATTGAGCGTGGTGGCGGGCGATGAGAGCGATGCTCTGCTGGGTACTCGTCTGGGCGCATTGCCTGGCAGCCTGGATCGGCCAAGCCATATCACCTACCTTGGCAACCGCCGCTTTGCGGTGAGCAACCACGGCGGTGCGGTGCTGCTGCTGACTTTGCCTTAATGGGGTGCCAACAAAAAGCCCCCGTCAAGGAGCGGGGGCTTTTTGTTGCTGGCAGGTACGAGACCTGCCGCAGGCGGATCAGGCCAGGCGCTGTGCCACCACGTCCCAGTCAACCAGCTTCCAGAAGCCTTCCAGGTAGTTGGGGCGGCTGTTGCGGTAGTCGATGTAGTAGGCGTGTTCCCAGACATCGGCGGTCAGCAGCGCGGTGTCGGCCGTGGTCAGCGGGGTGCCGGCGGCCGAGGTGTTGACGATGTCGAGGCCGCCGTCGGCCTTCTTCACCAGCCAGGTCCAGCCCGAGCCGAAGTTGCCGGCTGCGGCGGTATTGAAGGCCTTCTTGAATTCGTCGATCGAACCCCACTTGGCATTGATCGCATCCAGCAGCTTGCCGGACGGGCCACGCGCTTCGCTGTTCGGGTTGGGCTTGAAGCCCAGCCAGAAGAAGGTATGGTTCCAGACCTGGGCGGAGTTGTTGAACAGGCCGCCGGCCGGTGCCTTCTTGATGATCTCTTCGAGCGTGGCGTTCTCGTGCTCGGTGCCCTTGATCAGGTTGTTCAGGTTGGTGATATAGGTCTGATGGTGCTTGCCGTAGTGATATTCCAGCGTTTCCTTGGACATGTGCGGTGCAAGGGCGTCGAGTGCATAGGGCAGTTCGGGAAGCTTGTGTTCCATAGCTATTCTCCAGGACGGTTAACGGCCGGTCCCGAGAGGGCCGGCGCTTGGATCGGGGTGGGCCATCATAGCGCGGGCGGTGCATCGCGCCAATGGTTGACTAAAACGCTACGCTATTCCCCGATGATATATAGACCGCGCCCCCGGCGGGGCGGTCCGACAGGCTTTGCGCTATCATGCCGCGATTAATCCGCTGACACTTCGATCATGACCTGGCTCGCTCTCGTCTTCGCCCTGCTGCTCGAACAATTCCGCCCCATCGGCCGCAGCAACCTCTTTTACGGTGCCTATCGCGGCTTCGTGGATGCGGTAGAACGCAACTTCAACGCCGGGGAGTACCAGAACGGCGTCGTGGCCTGGGTCATCGCAGTCGCAACGCCGACTGCCATCGTGTCGATCATCTGGGGCGCGCTGTTCATGGTGCACTGGATTGCGCCCTGGCTGTTCGGGCTGGCCGTGCTCTACGTCACCATGGGTTTTCGTCAGTTCAGCTCGGCCTTCACCGGGGTGGCGGATGCGCTCAAGGGCGACGACATCTTCACCGCGCGCAGCCTGCTGGGGAGTTGGACCCGCGAACCCGCCAGCGAGTTGCATGAGACCGAGGTGGCCCGGGTCGCCATTGAGCAGGGCCTGATTGATGTCTATCGCCATGTCTTCGGCCCGATGTTCTGGTTCATCCTGCTGGGGCCGGCCGGAGCGGTTGCCTATCGGGCGGCCACCATCCTGCAGCTCAAGTGGGGCGCACGTGATCGGCGTCGTGGCGAACTGTTCGGTGGTTTTGCGGCCAAGGCCGCCGATGTGATCGACTGGCTGCCTATCCGCGCCACGGCGGTGAGCTTTGCCATCGTGGGTGACTTTGAAGATGCAGCACTCTGCTGGCGCCAGCAGGCCGAGCGCTGGAGCAGCGAAGCCTACGGCATCCTGCTCGCGGCCGGGGCTGGCGCTATCGGCGTGCGCCTTGGCATGCCGCTGCATCAGGAACATACCGTGCGTTTTCGGCCTGAACTTGGCGTGGGCGAGGAGGCGGATGCCAATATGCTGGCCAGTGCGGTGGGATTGGTCTGGCGTACCTTGCTGTTCTGGCTGGTGCTGATATTGATGATCACGCTGGCCAGCCATTTTGGCCGTTTTGCAGGCTGAGGGGCAGGGTGCGCAGCTTTAAGATTCACTTAAGCTCCGCTGCCTAATGTGTGAACCGTTGCCGGTGCTGATGGATATGAGGCACCTGGAACCAACGACCTTTCACCTGAATGGAGTTCACCATGAACAAGCTGCTCGCCGCACTGATCGCTTCCGCCTTCGCTTTCGTTTCCTTCGGCGCAGTTGCTGCCGATGCTCCGGCTGACAAGCCGGCCGCTCAGAAGACCGAAAAGAAGGTCAAGAAGCATCACAAGGCCGTCAAGGCTGTAAAGGCTGAAGAGAAGAAGTCGTAATCCGACGCTTCTGCATGCCCCGAAAGGACGACCGTATGGTCGTCCTTTTTCGTTTGGCGCTTTGTTAAGATAGGGGATCGAAGGAGATCCGCATGCCGCAAGTTCATTTCCAGGATGGCCGCGCCCAGGCCGTAGCCAATATCTACTGCATAGGCCGTAACTACGCTGCCCACGCTGCCGAACTGGGCAATCAGGTCGAGCCTGAGCCGGTGGTTTTTCTCAAGCCTACCTCGGCGCTGCTGGAAGAAGGACAGCCCTTGCGGCTGCCCGTTTTCTCGCAGGACGTGCATCATGAAGCCGAATTGGTGCTGCTGATCGGCCAGGGTGGCAAGGACATCGAACCCGCCCATGCCTTGCAGCATGTCGCCGGCTATGCGCTGGGCCTGGACCTGACCGCCCGTGATCTGCAGACCGTAGCCAAGCAAAAAGGCTTGCCGTGGACGCTGGCCAAGGGTTTCGATGGGTCCGCCTGCATTTCCCGCTTCGTGCCGGCCAGTGCGCTGCCGGTGCCGGGTGAGGCGCAGTTCAGTCTGGATGTGAACGAGGTCCGCCGGCAGACGGGTGACTGCAAGCTGATGATCTACGACATTCCGTTCATCATCGGCTACCTGTCCAGTCGTTTCACGCTGCAGGCGGGTGACCTGATCTATACCGGGACCCCGGCCGGCGTGGCAGCCCTGCAGTCGGGCGACAGGCTGGCACTGAAGCTGGGTGGCCTGATCGAGGCGAAGTTCGAGGTCGCCTGAGCATGTCGGACAAGCGCCGCATCCGGGCACGGGGAGATTGGCAGGATGAGCTGCCAGTGCGGCATGCGTCGCCACCGGAGCCGGTGCCTCGCTGGTGCAAGCATGTGGCCATCATGGGCATACTGCTGTTCTGGGGCTACTACCTGGGCTGGCTCGGGGATGGCGGCACCAACGGCCTGGAGACCGGCTTTACATTGTTCCTCTCGGCCCAGGTGCCCTTGCTCTGGCGCTGGCTGCGCGGTCAGATGGGGCGCTGGCGATAGGGAGTCAGCCGGCCTTGGGCAGGCTGGCCAGGTCCCAGCGCGGCTTGACCGCGAACGGACCGGCGATGCGGCCATGCTGCAGGCGCTGGGCGCCTGCGTAGGCAATCATGGCGCCGTTATCGGTGCACAGTTCCAGTGGCGGATAGAAGACCTTGAGCTTGCGCTTGGCGGCCATCGCATCAAGCCCGGCGCGCAACTGCCGGTTGGCACCAACGCCGCCGGCCACCACCAATTGCTTGAGCCCGGTCTGCTTGAGCGCCTGCCAGCACTTGGCCGTCATCAGCTCGACAAAGGCTGCCTGGAATGCCGCGCAGATGTCGGCCCGCGTCGTATCGTCGATCTCGCCCTGCTTCTTGACCAGGGTCAGGACGGCGGTCTTGAGCCCGGCAAAACTGAAATCCAGATCACCCGAATGCAGCATGGGACGCGGCAGGGTAAAGCGCGTCGCGTCACCGGTATCGGCCAGCTTCGACAGGGCCGGGCCGCCCGGATAGCCCAGACCCAGTAATTTGGCAGTTTTATCGAATGCCTCGCCTGCGGCGTCGTCCAACGTCTCTCCCAGCAGTTGGTAGTCACCCACGCCGTGTACTGCCATCAGTTGGGTGTGGCCGCCGGACACCAGCAGTGCAACGAAGGGAAAGCTCGGCGCGGGTTGCGCCAGCAAGGGCGAGAGCAGATGGCCTTCCAGGTGATGCACGCCGATGACCGGCTTGCCCAATGCCACGCCCAGGCCATTGGCGACCGCCGCCGCGGTCAGGAGGGCGCCGGCAAGGCCTGGGCCTTCGGTATAGGCGATGGCGTCCAGGTCCTGCAGTACTTTGCCTGCGTCCTGCAGGCAGGCCTCGGTCAGGGGGAGTACCCGGCGGATATGGTCGCGTGAGGCGAGTTCCGGCACGACCCCGCCATACTCGGCATGCATGGCCATCTGCGTATGGATGTGATGGGCCAGCAGCCCTTGTTCGGTGTCGTAGAGCGCGACGCCGGTTTCATCGCAGGAAGATTCAAGGCCAAGTACGAGCATGGTGGGGAGATTCGGGTGAGGTCAGTCCAGCGTGACGGTCAGGTCGCGCTCGGTGGAGATGATATTGAGCACATCCATGATGCGCAGGAACCAGTCGCCGAGGGCAACGCGGGAGAAGCCGGCGTCATGCCAGACGATTTCCACGGTGCCTTCGACATCGTTGGACAGCACGTCGTAGACGGCGTCCAGGGTGTGGCCCATTTCGTAGTCGAGCTCCAGCTGGCCTTCCAGCTGTTCGTAGAAATCTTCAACCTGGGAAACGTTCACAAATTCGATGCGGATCAGCGGCATGCAGGTATCTCGGTAAATTGCTGGTAGTGGTCGACCGTTACATAGCGACGACCAGCTTGTCGGGGTTCAAAGATCAATCGCTTGGCGTTGCGCTTGCCGCCGCGATAGTCGAGATCGGCTTCGCGCCAGTTGCCCTGGGGCAGGCGTCCCTCGAAATTACGGAACGGGTCGCCACCAATGCTTTTGCCGACCGGCAGGGGTTTGCCGGGTTGCCAGCCTGCAGCACGCGCGGCGCGTTTATCGAGGTAGTCGTCCGGTAGCCGTCCGTCCCGGTTGAGCTGGCTCAAAGTGCTGGCCAAGCGCTGGCTGTCCAGTTTGACGGGCAGGATCTGGTTCAGCTTTTGGGCCACGATCTTGCAATCATCCAGCCCCGCAGCAAGACCGGGCAGGCTCAGTAAGAACAGCAACAGGATGCGCATTGTAGGGCCGTGGTTTGCAAAGAGGCGAATTATCGACCTTGAGGTAGGCGAGGTCAAAGCCGGCTGCTTGGGCTAAGTCCGTGAAAGCAAACAAAAATGGCTGGCACGTCAACGCGAGGCATGGAACCGGAAGGCAAGCCTGCTTATCATAGTCGGCATGGATATCCGCCCTGCCTATCTTGCCACGCTGTTCGCCAGTCTCTCCTTGCTCGTCACTGCCAATGACCTGCCTGACCTGGGAGACTCCGCCCTGGGCAATCTGCCGCCGCATGAGGAAAAGCGCATTGCCGACATGACCACGCGGGAGTTGCGGCGTTCGGGTGCGGTCATGAATGATGTGGAGGTCAGCGACTACCTGCAGCGCCTGGGTTACAAGCTGGTGGCGGCCAGTAACGACAACCGGGTCAATTTCCGCTTCTTTCCGATCGATGACGGCGCAATCAACGCCTGGGCGGTGCCGGGTGGCCTGATCGGCATCAACGGCGGCCTGATCGTGCTGTCTCAGCATGAGTCCGAGCTGGCGGCGGTCATGGCGCATGAAATCGCCCACGTAACCCAGCATCACTATGCCCGCATGCTGGAATCGCAAAAGGGCTCCGGTCTGATGTCGCTGGGTGCGCTGGCGCTGGCTATCCTCGCGGCCTCGCGCAGCTCGGGCGATGCGCCGATGGCCGCCATCGCGGCGAGCGAGGGCTACCAGGCGCAGCGCTACCTGGATTTTTCCCGTGATTTCGAACGCGAGGCGGATCGGGTCGGCATGCAGACCTTGCAGAACGCCGGCTTCGATATCCGGGCCATGCCGACCTTCTTTGACCGGATGCAGAAGTACTATCGAAATGTGGACAACGGCGCCTTTGCCTTTCTGCGCACGCACCCGGTGACCGGTGAGCGGATCAGCGACAGCGAGGCACGCGCCGCCCAGCAGCCTTACAAGCAGTGGGCGGACAGCATGGACTATCTGATGGTGCGGGAGAAGGCCCGTACCTTGCAGCTGGGTAGCCGCAATGCCATGGAGTACTACCGGGGTACGACCGAGCAGAAGAAATATGCCAACGAGGCGGCCCAGCAATATGGCTACGCTTTTGCCTACAGTCAGGCGGGCAAATACGACGAGGCCTGGCAGCGGGTCGAGCTGGCCCGCAAGGCCCTGCCGGCGGGGCATCCCATGCTTGAGTCGCTGGCGGGTACCGTACGCCTGAAACAAGCCAAGTATGCGGAAGCCAGTGAGATATTTGCCGCTGCGCAAGCCCGCTATCCCAGTGCGCCCGCACTGGGCTATGGGCAGATCGATATCCTGCTGCGCCAGGGCAAGGCCAAGGAGGCCGTGGCGCTGACCGAACAGGCATTGGGTGAGCGGGGTAGCGACCCGGAGCTGCACAAGCGCATGGCGGAAGGCTATGAAAAGCTCAACCAGCCCGGCATGGCCCACCGGGCGATGGCGGAGTTCTATGCGTTGATCGATGAACCCACGGCTGCCATCGAGCAACTCAATGTGGCGCGCCGCAGTGGCGGGGATTTCTACCAGATGTCGGCTATCGAGGCGCGCATACGCGAGCTGCGCGCCAAGATCCCGCTGGACAAGAACGGCAAGCCCATCAAGGATCGTGGCGAGGACGCGCGTTAGCGCTTAAACGGTTCAGCCGGCTTCAGGCTTGCCTGCCTTGCGGCGCATACAGGCGAGGTAGAGATTGCCATCGGGCCCGGTGCCGCTGCGCTGGGCCTGCCAGATCATCTCGGCCAGGCAGTCCATCATCTCGTGCTGGGCGGTGTGTTCGTCGCCGGTATGCTCGCACAGGCTCTGATACAGTTCCCGCACGCCGTGCGGCTGGTTGATCGACAGCTGCTCCTCGATGGCGAGGTGCATGTTCATGTGCAGGAAGGGGTTGGTCTCACCGAATTCCGGCAGGTAGTCCTGCTCCAGATAGCGATCCGGCGCATCGACGATGCGATGGTATTCCGGGTGGCGGACGAGTACTGCCATCGCGATCTTTTCCAGATCCGTCAGCGGAGCGGCCTGCTTTTGCTTGGACCAGGTATCGAACAGGAAGCGACGGGCTTGATCGCGGGAGGGGTTGAACATGAGAACTGACCAGGGGCGGGAAGCGAAAGGCCTATTTTCCTCTCTCTAGGCCAGGGCCGCCAGCACTATGCTCTGATGCAGCAGGCGATTGCCCCCTGCCAGATGACTGATCTGGCCATTGCCATAGAAGCCGGCCAGTGGCGTGCCGGGCCAGTTGCGCACCACTGTCTGCCATTCGCGGTCCAGTCCACCGTGCAAGGCCGCACCACGCGCGGCGCAGGAGAACATCAAGGCGGCGCCGGGTGCCGGGCCTTGTGTCAGCGCCTGCATCTCGGTCAGCGCCGCATGGGCGGATCGGCGCACCCAGGCTACGCGCTGGCCGGGAAACAGCTGGGCGGCAACGGTGACGCCGAAGTCCGGGTTCAGCGACACCAATGGCCAGCAATCGAGCAATTGGTCATTCTCGTCCAGCGTCGCCAGGGCAAGTTCATGCAATACCGGCACGCTCTCCAGGCTGCGTCGCAGCGTGGCGCTGGCCATTCGGCCATCCAGGGTCTTGAGGTCGAAGCCCGCTATGTCGGTGATGTGATAAGCCGGACTGATGACTTCCACGCCGCGCGACAGGCCTAGTTCGCGGACCGCCAGCGGCATATCGCAGCGGCCATCGGCTGATACCTGGCCTTGTCGCCAGACCTTGTAGGGACCGAGCCCGGTGGCGTCGCCCGAGATGCCGCCGTAGCGCGGGGTAGCGGTCTCCAGCCAGGCTACGTCGAGGTTGTTGGGTGCGGCGAGGCTCAGATAGGTCGAGGCGCTGGCATCCAGCGGCTCGTTCCAGACCAGTGCGCTGGCGGCGGGGGCGTCGACCAGCCAGTCATCCTCGTTCATTACGCCCAAGGCGGTGCAGCCGGTGACGGCCAGGGTCTGGGCGGCGCGGGCGGCGGCGACCAGGGCAGGGCGGGGATCCTGGGCAAAATCGGCAGAGAGAAATAGCAGGACGGTGGTGGCGCGAGGTTGGCCCAGGCGCGAGAGGGCCTGTTCCACGGCGTCGGCCGCCAGGCGTGGCGTGGCACGGGCCGCATGGGCAAGGCCGGAAGCATATTGAATCGACATGCCTGCATTATCAGTCATGACGCCATGGTTCGCGCAGCGGGCTATCATGGCGTGATTGATCTCACTCCAAGGACACACCATGTCGGCAGCTATCTATGACTTCAGCGCCAATCGACTCGATGGCGCACCGGAAAACCTCGATGCCTACCGCGGCAAGGTGCTGTTGATCGTCAATACCGCCAGCGAATGCGGCTTTACCCCCCAGTACGCCGGGCTGGAGAAACTCTATGCGCAGTATGCGGACAAGGGTTTCGCCGTGTTGGGCTTTCCTTGCAACCAGTTTGGTGGACAGGAGCCGGGCGCGGCCGACCAGATTGGTGCCTTCTGCGAGAAGAATTTTGGCGTCAGCTTCTCGATGTTCGAAAAGATCGAGGTGAATGGTGATGGCGCGCACCCGCTGTACCGTTACCTGAAATCCTCGGCCAAGGGTTTGCTGGGGACCGAGGCGATCAAGTGGAACTTCACCAAGTTCCTGGTGGACCGGGATGGCAAGGTGGTGGATCGCTTCGCGCCGACGACCAAGCCGGAAGAACTGACCAGCCAGATCGAATCATTGCTGTAGTCGCCACGAGGGGGGCATACGCTGTGGCGACGGTGACACCAGCACCCTTCTGCAACCGTACATGGCGCGTAGGGGATTGCCGCAGCGTTATATCCGGCCGGTCGTCATTGCCCGGCAGGGCGGTTTCGGCTACAATTCAGCCCGAAAATCACTGAATTATCAGAGGGAACGGGATAGGCGCGCCTATCCCGTTTTCTTACGTCTAGGGTAGGGCGCGCCTGCCCGGACTGATACGCAATCTAGGAGTCGCTGGTGTCCCAACAACGTCCCAAAGCCCTGCTCGCCCTTGCCGATGGCACGCTGTTCTATGGCAGCAGTATCGGCGCCAACGGCCATACGGTTGGTGAAGTCGTCTTCAATACCGCCCTGACCGGCTACCAGGAAATCCTTACCGATCCTTCCTACTGTCGCCAGATCGTCACCCTGACCTACCCGCATATCGGTAATGTCGGCGTGAACAAAGAGGATTGCGAGTCGAACGGTGTGTTTGCCGCCGGCCTGATCATTCGTGATCTGCCGCTGCGCTCATCCAACTACCGCCAGGAAGAGACGCTGGATGCCTACCTGGTTCGCAACAAGACCGTCGCCATTGCCGACATCGATACCCGCAAGCTGACCCGTATCCTGCGTGAGAAGGGTGCCCAGTCCGGCTGCATCATGGCCGGCGAGATCGATGCCGACAAGGCAGTCGAGCTGGCGCGCGGTTTTGGCAGCATGGCGGGCCAGGACCTGGCCAAGGTGGTGAGCTGCACTCAGCCTTACGCCTGGACGACCCGCGAATGGCAGTTGGGCATGGGCTACGCTACCCAGATGGATAGCCGTTTCCATGTGGTGGCCTACGACTTTGGCGTCAAGCACAACATCTTGCGCATGCTGGCCGAGCGCGGCTGCAAGCTGACCGTAGTGCCGGCCCAGACGTCGGCCGAGGATGTGCTCAAGCTGAACCCGGACGGGGTGTTCCTGAGCAACGGCCCTGGCGATCCCGAGCCCTGCGATTACGCGATCGCTGCGATCAAGACCTTCCTTGACAAGAAGCTGCCGGTATTCGGCATCTGCCTGGGTCACCAGTTGCTGGCGCTCGCCGCCGGCGGCAAGACCAGCAAGATGAAGTTTGGCCACCACGGCGCGAACCACCCGGTGCAGGATCTGGATGATCGCCGCGTGCTGATCACCAGCCAGAACCACGGCTTCCAGGCAGACGAAACCAGCCTGCCGGCCAATGTTCGGGTTACCCATCGCTCGCTGTTCGACGGCACGGTGCAGGGCATCGCCCTGACGGACCGTCCCGCCTTCAGCTTCCAGGGTCACCCAGAAGCCAGCCCGGGCCCGCACGATGTGGCCTATCTGTTCGACCGCTTTACCGCCGCCATGGCGCAACACAAGCAATAAGGACACGCCATGCCCAAGCGCACAGACATACAATCCATCCTCATCATCGGCGCCGGCCCGATCATCATCGGCCAGGCCTGTGAGTTCGACTATTCCGGTGCCCAGGCCTGCAAGGCGCTGCGCGAGGAAGGCTACAAGGTCATCCTGGTCAACTCGAACCCGGCCACCATCATGACCGACCCGGAAATGGCCGATGTGACCTACATCGAACCCATTACCTGGGAAGTCGTCGCCAAGATCATTGAAAAAGAACGTCCCGACGTGGTGCTGCCCACCATGGGCGGCCAGACCGCGCTGAACTGCGCGCTGGACCTGTGGCGCCATGGCGTGCTGGAGAAGTTCAACGTCGAGCTGATCGGCGCGACGCCCGAGGCCATCGACAAGGCCGAAGATCGTCAGAAGTTCAAGCTGGCCATGGACAAGATCGGCCTGGGCTCGGCCCGCTCCGGTATCGCCCATACGCTGGAAGAGGCGTTGGCCGTCCAGTCGCGACTGGGCTTCCCCGCCATCATCCGCCCCAGCTTCACCATGGGCGGCACCGGCGGCGGCATCGCCTACAACATTGAAGAATTTGTTGAGATCTGCACCCGCGGTCTTGATCTCTCGCCAACCCATGAGCTGCTGATCGAAGAATCGCTGCTGGGCTGGAAAGAGTATGAAATGGAAGTCGTGCGCGATCGCAACGACAACTGCATCATCGTCTGTTCGATCGAAAACTTCGATCCGATGGGCGTGCACACCGGCGACTCGATCACCGTCGCACCGGCGCAGACGCTGACAGACAAGGAATACCAGATCATGCGCAACGCCTCGCTGGCGGTGCTGCGTGAGATCGGTGTCGATACCGGTGGCTCGAACGTGCAGTTCTCGGTCAATCCCAAGGATGGCCGCCTGATCGTCATCGAGATGAACCCGCGCGTATCGCGTTCCTCGGCCTTGGCCTCCAAGGCTACCGGCTTCCCGATCGCCAAGGTCGCGGCCAAGCTGGCCGTGGGTTACACCCTGGACGAACTGAAGAACGACATCACCGGCGGCCTGACCCCGGCCTCGTTCGAGCCGTCCATCGACTACGTGGTCACCAAGATCCCGCGCTTTGCCTTCGAGAAGTTCCCGCAGGCTAACAGCCGCCTGACCACGCAGATGAAGTCGGTCGGCGAAGTCATGGCCATCGGTCGTACCTTGCAGGAATCCATGCAGAAGGCGCTGCGCGGCCTCGAAACCGGTCTGGCCGGTTTTGACGAACGCACCACCGACATGGATGTGCTGGCAGCCGAGCTTGGCGCTCCTGGTCCGGAACGCATCCTGTACGTGGCCGATGCCTTCCGTGTCGGCATGTCGCTGGATGAAGTGTTCAGCCATACCAAGATCGACCCCTGGTTCCTGGCGCAGATCGAGGACATCATCCTTGATGAGAAAGAGCTGCAGAGCCGCACCCTCGATAGCCTCGATGCTGCCGAGCTGCGTCGCCTGAAGCGCAAGGGTTTCTCGGATCGTCGTATCGGTACGCTGATCGGGGCCGAAGCGGCTGCCGTGCGTAGCCGTCGCCAGGGTTTTGGGGTGCGTCCGGTCTACAAGCGTGTGGACACCTGTGCGGCCGAGTTCGCCAGCAACACCGCCTATATGTACTCGACCTATGAGGAAGAGTGCGAGGCCGCACCGACCGACAAGAAGAAGATCATGATCCTGGGCGGCGGTCCTAACCGTATCGGCCAGGGTATCGAGTTTGACTATTGCTGCGTACACGCCGCCCTGGCGCTGCGCGATGATGGTTACGAAACCATCATGGTCAACTGCAATCCGGAAACCGTCTCGACCGACTACGACACTTCCGATCGTCTCTATTTTGAGCCGCTGACGCTGGAAGACGTGCTCGAGATCGTCCATGTCGAGAAGCCGGCCGGTGTGATCGTGCAGTATGGCGGCCAGACGCCGCTGAAACTGGCGCGTGCGCTGGAAGCCAATGGCGTGCCGATCGTCGGTACCAGCCCGGACATGATCGACGCTGCCGAGGACCGTGAGCGCTTCCAGAAGCTGCTGCAGGACCTAGCCTTGCGCCAGCCGCCCAATGCCACCGCTCGTAACGAGAAGGATGCGCTGGTGCTGGCAGCCGAGATCGGCTACCCGCTGGTGGTGCGCCCCTCCTACGTGCTGGGTGGCCGTGCCATGCAGATCGTGCACTCCGAAGACGACCTGACCCGCTACATGCGTGAGGCAGTCAAGGTATCGAACGACAGCCCGGTGCTGCTCGACCGGTTCCTGAACGATGCGATCGAAGTCGATGTCGATGCCATCAGTGACGGCGAGAATGTCATCATCGGCGGCATCATGCAGCATATCGAGCAGGCCGGCGTGCACTCGGGCGACTCGGCCTGTTCGCTGCCGCCCTATTCGCTGTCCGATGAGCTGCAGGACGAACTGCGCCGCCAGACCGTCGCCATGGCCAAGGGCCTGAACGTGGTCGGCCTGATGAACGTGCAGTTCGCGATCCAGGGCGAGACAGTCTTCGTGCTGGAAGTGAACCCGCGTGCTTCGCGTACCGTGCCCTTCGTCTCCAAGGCAACCAGCCGTCCGCTGGCCAAGATCGCGGCCCGTTGCATGGTGGGTCAGAGTTTGCCGCAGCAGGGTATCGTCGGTGAGGTGATTCCGCCGTATTATTCGGTCAAGGAAGCCGTCTTCCCCTTTATCAAGTTCCCGGGTGTGGATAGCATCCTCGGGCCCGAGATGAAGTCCACTGGCGAAGTCATGGGTGTGGGTGATACCTTTGCCGAGGCCTACGTCAAATCGCAGCTGGGTGCCGGTGAGCGTCTGCCTACGTCCGGCAAGGTCTTTGTCTCGGTACGTGACGGGGACAAGTCGCAGCTGGCCGAGGTTGGCCGCATGCTGGCGGATGCCGGCCTGGAAGTGGTTGCTACCCGTGGTACCGCCGCGGTGCTGCACGAGGCCGGTATTCCTGTGACCGAAGTGAACAAGGTCAAGGAAGGTCGTCCGCATATCGTCGACATGATCAAGAATGGTGAGATCGCGCTTATCATCAACACCGTTGACGAGCGGCGTGCCTCGATTCAGGATTCCTACTCGATCCGCTACGAGGCCCTCAAGGGTCGCGTGCCCATCTACACCACGGTGGCAGGTGGCCGTGCTGCAGCCTATGGCATCAAGCACATGAAGGAATGGACGGTTTACTCGGTACAAGGTCTGCACAAGCGTCTGCAGAAGGCCTGAGTTCCGTTTGCATGAGTCCGGCCGCCGCGCCTTGCGCGGCGGCCCTGTTTTTGTCCCGATGGTCCATTGCCATCGGGTTTGTTTTTAGACCCGGCCAGAAAGGTGGCCGGTACGGAGAAGTTGAGCATGGTCAAAGTACCTCTTACCACCCTCGGCGCAGAGATGCTGAAGTCCGAGTTGCAACGCCTCAAGAGCGTTGAGCGTCCCAGCGTCATCGCTGCCATTGCCGAAGCACGTTCGCACGGTGATCTGTCGGAGAACGCCGAGTACGACGCAGCCAAGGAGCGTCAGGGCTTCATCGAAGGCCGTATCGCCGACCTGGAAGGCAAGCTGTCCAATGCCGTGGTGATCAACCCGGCCGAGATCGATGCCGAAGGCCGTATCGTGTTCGGCACCACCGTCGAGCTCGAGGACCTGGATTCTGGCGATAAGGTGACCTACCAGATCGTCGGTGACGACGAGGCCAACATCAAGCTCGGCAAGATCTCGGTATCCAGCCCTATCGCCCGTGCCTTGATCGGCAAGTCGGCTGGCGATGTGGCCGAGGTGGTGGCGCCGGGGGGCATCCGCGAGTACGAAGTGCTGGACGTGAAGTACATCTGATCGTTACCAAGAGGCCTGGATGCAAACCTTTCCAAATGCATTGCGCTCTATCCTGACGGTGTTCTGGATCGGTGGCTTGTGGATTATTGGTGTCCTGGTGGGGCCGCTGCTATTTCATGCGCTGGATAATGGCCTGGCGTACAAGATGGTGGCGATCCTGTTCCGTGCTATGGCCTGGGTCGGGATCGTGGCCGGCATCTATGTCGTCATCCACATGCTGTGGGTGGAGGGCCTGCGCGCCTTTCAGACGCTGGAGTTCTGGCTGATCCTGGGCATGCTGGCGCTGACCCTGGTCAACCATTTTGCCGTGTTTCCGGTGCTCTCCGAGGTCAAGCCGCAGATGCATACGGCTGCCGAAGGCATGTTCGGCGGTGGCTTCCAAAGCTGGCAGACCATCTCCAGCCTGATCTACTTGATACAGAGTGTGTTTGGCCTGATTTACGTGATCCGCGGCCAGGTCAAGTAGCACCGTTGCGCCGGCGAGTATGTGTCGTATCGAGGCGACGCATATAGCACAAATACTAATTTTTTGTGACTGGGAACTTCAGTCGGCGCTAATCTTCCCCACTGCATCCGCAAAAAACCCAAGGCGGAGCAATCAGGGGAGAAGCAAATATGTCCGATACCAATCTGGCGGTGGTATGCCGCCGTACGCCGACCGGTGACGGCGAGCTTGGCGCACCGGCCCTGGGCCTCAGTATCAACCAGCGCAAGCTGCTGCAGTGGGTTGACGGCCAGGTAACGATCGCCGCAATGGCTGATCGTTTGGCAGGCAGCCACGCCATCGAAACCGAGCAAGTCCTTCGCGATATCGAGCGTCTGGTGAAGCTCGGTCTGCTGGAAGCGCCCGGCCTCGTCGCTGGCGTCCATCAACCGGCCGCGCAACTTCAGGCTACCAGCAAGAAACGCATGCCGGTCTGGCTGGTTGGCGGCGGTGCCGTTGCCGTGCTGGGCGGCCTGCTGGCGTTTGCCTACACACCGGAAAATGCCCGGCCTGCCAAGCAGACCGTGGCGGTCAACGCCCAGACCGGCGTGGAAGAAGTGGTCGAGCCCAAGGAAGAGAAGATCTTCGGCGTGATGCCCAATCCGGGTCGCTGGTTCTCGCCCGGGCAGAAGCCCGAACCCAAGCCGGTGGAAACCAAGCCTGCCGAGACCAAGCCGGCAGTCGCGACCAAACCTGCTGACAACAAGCTTGCTCAGGCCACGCCTGCACCGGCACCGGTTGCAGCGAAGCCCGCACCGGTCGCCATTGCGCCGGTAACGCCGACGACCGCCCCTGCGACACTGGCGGTCGAGCCTGCGCCTGCCAAGGCCGAGCCGGCAACCCCGCCTGTACAGGTCGCCAGCGCGGCACCCATCCTGGCCAAGCCGGCACCGGTCGCACCGCCAGCACCCAACCGCAAGCCGGTCTACCGTGAATCGCCTGAGTTCCCGCGCGAAGCAAGCCGTAACGGCGTGGAGTTCGGTAGCGTCAAGGCACGCATGACGGTCAATGAAGCGGGTCAGGTGGTGAAGGTCGATATTCTTGAAGCGAAGCCTCGCCGTGTCTTTGACCGTGCGGTGGTCACCGCGCTGTCAAAGTGGAAGTTCCAGCAGGCCGCCAGCGGATTTACGGTGGATACCGAAGTGGAATTCAAGGACAATTGAGTCTGCGACGAGCAACGTAAAAAGACCGGCGTAAGCCGGTCTTTTTATTTCGCCTTGTATTTTTGTGCAGGCTTGCCCTTGCTGTTGGCAGGTTTGCCGGCTCGACCGGTGGCAACCGTTTCCTTGCCGGGCTTCTTGGTCACGCTGGCTGCTGCCTTGGGCGTCGGCTGTTTCTGGCCTGGCTTGGGAAGCTGGATCTTGGGCTTGCCGTCCTGGGTAGGACGATACAGGACCAGCAGCTTGCCGATATGCTGGACCGCTGCGCAACCCAGTGCGGCGCAGATTTCGTCCAGCCAGCCGATACGCTGCTCACGATCATCACCCTGCACCCGGACCTTGATCAGTTCGTGGGCATCGAGATTCAGGGCGATCTCGCGCAATACCGAGTCGCTCAGGCCGTTGTTGCCTATCATGACGACAGGGTTCAGCCCGTGGGCTTGGGCGCGCAGGTAAAGGCGCTCGTCTCTAGTCAGTTCCATCATGTAACTCCGCGAAAAAGCGACGAATTCTAGCTCAATCGAATAGCAGGCGTAGATAAGTCTTTAGTCCATGACACGAAGCAAAACCAGCAAAGCGTGGCTCCAGGAGCACGTCAACGACCATTATGTGCAGCAGGCCCAGAAGGATGGCTATCGAGCCCGTGCGGCCTACAAGCTGCTGGAGATCGATGAAAAGGACAAGCTGCTCAAGCCTGGCCTGTGGGTAGCGGACCTGGGCGCCGCGCCTGGTAGCTGGTCACAGGTGGCGCGCCGCAAGATGGGTGACAAGGGTCGGGTGTTCGCGCTGGACATCCTGGAAATGGACCCCATACCTGGGGTGGAATTCATTCAGGGTGACTTCCGCGAGGACAAGGTATTGGCACAATTCACCGAAATGCTGGAGGGGCGGCTGGTGGACCTTGCGATCTGCGATATTGCCCCCAATATGAGTGGCATGGCCGTGACGGATCAGGCCCGTAGCTTCTACCTGTGTGAGTTGGCGCTGGATTTTTGTCGCGACTGGTTGAAACCCGGCGGGCATTTTCTGGTCAAGACCTTTCAAGGTTCGGGCTATACCGAGTACATGCAGCAGATGCGTGATACCTTCCAGACGGTGGTAACACGCAAACCGGACGCTTCCCGCGACCGTTCGACGGAAATCTACCTGTTGGGTAAGGGAAAAAAGCCCTGACGATGTCATCCCCAGCCGATAGAATCCATTTAAGGTAGCTTTCAAGGCCGCAGTCGGCGCGGCCGTTCTCAAACCGCCGGCAATAGGAGCGTCCCGTGAACAATCTGGGCAAAAACATCGCAATCTGGGTGATCATCGGTCTGGTACTGATGACCGTGTTCAACCAGTTTTCCAAGCGCCAGGAACAGAAGAGCCAGGTCAGTTACTCTGCATTCATGCAGGACGTGACCGAGGGCAGGGTCAAGACCGTGGTCATCGAGAATGGCCGCGCTTACCCCTTCGTCACCATCCGTGGCCAGAAGACCGACAATTCCACCTTCACCACGGTCGGCATGCCTGACCAGAAGCTGGTGGATACGCTGCTCAAGCGCAACGTCGATTTCTCGGCCCAGCCGCTGGAAGAACAATCCTTCCTGATGAGCCTGTTCCTGAACTGGTTCCCCATGCTGCTGTTGATCGGCGTATGGATCTTCTTCATGCGGCAGATGCAGGGTGGTGGCAAGGGTGGTGCGTTCAGTTTCGGCAAGAGCCGCGCCCGCATGCTGGATGAGAACAACAATACGGTCACCTTTGCCGATGTGGCCGGTTGCGACGAATCCAAGGAAGAAGTCACCGAGATCGTCGAATTCCTGCGCGACCCGAGCAAGTTCCAGAAGCTGGGCGGCCGTATTCCGCGCGGCGTGCTGATGGTCGGTTCGCCCGGTACCGGTAAGACCTTGCTGGCCCGTGCCATTGCTGGCGAGGCCAAGGTGCCGTTCTTCTCGATCTCCGGTTCGGATTTCGTGGAAATGTTCGTCGGTGTCGGTGCCGCGCGTGTTCGCGACATGTTCGAGAACGCCAAGAAAAACGCGCCTTGCATCATCTTTATCGATGAAATCGACGCCGTTGGTCGGCAACGTGGTGCTGGCCTGGGTGGCGGTAACGATGAGCGTGAGCAGACCCTCAACCAGATGCTGGTCGAGATGGATGGTTTCGAAGGCAACTCCGGCGTGATCGTGATTGCAGCGACCAACCGTCCTGACGTGCTCGACCCGGCCTTGCTGCGTCCAGGTCGTTTCGACCGCCAGGTCGTCGTGCCGCTGCCGGATATCCGTGGCCGCGAGCAGATCCTCGGCGTGCATATGCGCAAGGTACCGATTGCCAACGACGTCGACGCTGCCGTGCTGGCGCGTGGTACGCCGGGCATGTCGGGTGCCGACCTGGCCAACCTGGTCAACGAAGCAGCCTTGTTCGCCGCCCGCGGTAACAAGCGCCTGGTCGACATGCATGACTTCGAGCAGGCCAAGGACAAGATCTTCATGGGTCCTGAGCGCCGTTCCATGGTGATGACCGAGGACGAGCGCCGCGCGACGGCCTACCATGAGTCGGGCCATGCCGTGGTTGCCAAGCTGCTGCCGGGTACTGATCCGGTACACAAGGTCACCATCGTGCCGCGCGGCCGGGCCCTGGGCCTGACCTGGCAGTTGCCGGAACGCGATTCGATCTCGCTGTACAAGGATCAGATGCTGAGCCGTCTCGCCATCCTGTTTGGTGGCCGGATTGCCGAAGACCTGTTTGTCGGCCGCATCTCGACCGGTGCATCGAATGACTTTGAACGGGCGACTTCCATTGCCCGCGATATGGTGACCCGCTACGGCATGTCGGACCTGCTGGGTCCGATGGTCTACGGCGAGAACGACGGTGAAGTGTTCCTGGGCCGGTCGGTGACCACCCACAAGAACATGTCGGAAGCGACCATGCAGAAGGTCGATTCGGAAATCCGTCGCATCATCGATGAGCAATACGCGCTGGCACAGCGCCTGCTGGAAGAAAACCGCGACAAGGTCGAAGCGATGACTGCGGCGCTGATGGAATGGGAAACCGTGGACGCCGAGCAGGTGGAAGACATCATGCAGGGTCGTCCACCGCGCCCTCCCAAGCCTTCCGCCAGCGTCAAGCCGCCGCCGTCGGGGGATACTCCTAGCGGTACGGTGCCCGAGCCGACCACCCGGCCTGCGCAGGAACTCTGATCCTCACCTGATAACGACAGCGAGCCCTCTCGCTGTCGTTTCCTTTTGCGATACCCCACATGCTGCACGCTGGCCGTTTCCGCCTTGCCCTCGACCGTCCCCTGGTCATGGGCATCCTCAATATCACGCCGGATTCCTTCTCCGACGGTGGCCGCTACCAGGGGCTGGACGCGGCATTGGCCCATGCCCGGCGGCTGGTCGACGACGGTGCCGACATTCTCGATATCGGCGGTGAATCGACCCGTCCCGGTGCGGCGACGGTCGCTGAGGACGAAGAGATTGCCAGGGTCGTACCGGTCATTGTCGCCTTGCGCGATTGGCAGGTGCCCTTATCGGTCGATACCCGCAAGCCTGCCGTGATGCGCGCCGCGATCGCTGCGGGGGTGGACCTGGTCAACGATATCGCCGCCCTGGAGGCGCCAGGGGCGCTGGCGGCGCTGGCAGACAGTCAGGCAGCGGTATGCCTGATGCACAAGCAGGGTGAGCCACAGAGCATGCAGGCGGAGCCGCAATACGGGGATGTGGTGGCGGAGGTGATCGCCTATCTGTGCGAACGCCGCGATCTGGCCCTGGCGGCCGGCATCGGCAGTGAGCGTATCGTCCTCGATCCTGGTTTTGGCTTTGGCAAGACCCTGGCGCATAACCTTGCCTTGTTCCAGGCTCTGGACCGGCAATGTACCCTGGGTAGCCCGCTGCTGGTTGGGGTGTCCCGCAAGTCCATGCTGGGCGCGGTGCTGGATGGCCGGCCGCCGCTGGAGCGGGACGCTGCGAGCGTGGCGGCAGCGTTGCTGGCCGTCCAATCTGGCGCGGCGATCGTGCGCGTCCATGCGGTGCGTGATACGGTAGATGCACTCAAGGTACTGCAGGTGCTGGCACCGCGTCACGCTGTGGCTGCACCCTGAGGGATACGCCACTTGAGTGGCAATGACAGGACACGGAGAGAGAATATGAGCAGGAAGTATTTTGGCACCGACGGCGTGCGCGGTCGGGTTGGCGATCATCCGATCACCCCTGAATTCACCATGCGCCTCGGTTACGCCGCCGGCAAGGTGCTGTCTGCCCGTCGTGGCGATGGTACCAATGCGGCTGTGCTGATCGGCAAGGACACGCGTATTTCCGGCTATATGCTGGAATCCGCGCTGCAGGCCGGTTTGTCTGCTGCGGGCGTGGACGTGCATCTGACCGGACCGCTGACCACGCCGGGCATCGCCTATCTGACGCGTGCCTTGCGTCTGTCGGCAGGGGTCGTGATTTCGGCCTCGCACAACCCGTTCGAAGACAATGGCATCAAGTTCTTCGGCGAGGGCGGTTTAAAGCTTGACGATGCGGTGGAGCTGGAGATCGAGGCTGAGCTCGACAAGCCCATGACCTGCGTGGAGGCCGACGAACTGGGCAAGGCCTGGCGGGTCAACGACGCCGCGGGGCGCTATATCGAGTTCTGCAAGAGCACCTTCCCGAACGAGATGGATCTGCGTGGCGTAAAGATCGTGGTCGACTGCGCACACGGCGCCGGTTACCAGATTGCACCGCATGTCTTCCATGAGCTGGGTGCCGACGTGATCGCCATGGGTAATCTGCCCAACGGTACCAATATCAACGACGGCGTCGGGGCGACCAAGCCGGAAGCCATGCGCCAGCGCGTGCTGTCCGAGCAGGCGGATTTCGGCATTGCGCTGGATGGTGACGGTGATCGTCTGGTCATGGTGGACAGCGAGGGTGCGCTCTACGACGGCGATCAGCTGTTGTACGTGATCGCCAAGTTCCGCCGTGAGCATGGCTTGCTCAATGGTGGTGCGGTCGGAACCCTGATGTCCAACCTGGGCCTGGAACACGCCCTGGCGCGGCTGGAAATTCCGTTTGCCCGCGCCAAGGTGGGCGATCGCTATGTGCTCGAGGTGCTCAAGGAGCGCGGCTGGCTGCTCGGTGGCGAGAACTCCGGCCACCTGCTGTGCCTCGACAAGCACAGTACCGGCGATGGCATCGTATCGGCGCTGCAGGTGCTGGCTGCGGTACGTCAGGCGGGCAAGAGCCTGGCCGACTTCTGTGGCGATCTGCATATCTACCCGCAGATCCTCAAGAACGTGAAGATCCAGAAGGGTTTTGACTTCCGCGACAGCCTGACCATCCAAGCGGCACTGGTCGAAGCGGAATGCGAGCTGGCCGGCAGAGGGCGCGTACTATTGCGTCCGTCGGGAACCGAGCCCGTGCTGCGGGTGATGGTGGAGGCCGACGACCTGGCGCTGACCGAGCGTTGGGCGGATCAGCTCTCGGAAGTAGTCGCCCAGGCCGCCGCCTGACGTGACCGAATGAAAAAAGCGACGCATTGCGTCGCTTTTTTTTGGATTCCCAACCGGGATCAGCCGAACTTGCCGGTGATGTAGTCTTCCGTTTCCTTGCGCTTGGGCTTGGTGAAGATCTGGTCGGTCGCGCCGACTTCGATCAACTCGCCAAGGTACATATAGGCGGTGATGTCGGAGACGCGGGCGGCCTGCTGCATGTTGTGGGTCACCATGGCGATGGTGTAGTCCTGCTTGAGTTCATGCACCAGCTCTTCGATATGCGCGGTCGAGATCGGGTCCAGCGCCGAGGTCGGCTCATCGAGCAGCACGACCTCCGGCTTGACTGCCACGGCACGGGCGATGCAAAGACGCTGCTGCTGGCCGCCCGACAGGCCCAGGCCGGACTGCTTGAGCTTGTCCTTGACCTCATTCCACAGGGCAGCTTTCTGCAGCGCCCATTCGATCCGGTCGTCCATCTCGGAGCGCGACAGGTTCTCGTACAGTTTCACACCGAAGGCCACGTTGTCATAGATCGACATCGGGAACGGGGTGGGCTTCTGGAATACCATGCCCACCTTGGCGCGCAGCACGTTCAGGTCCACGCCCTTGTCGAGCACGTTGCCGCCGTTAAACAGGATCTGGCCCTCGGCCCGCAGCTTGGGGTAGAGGTCGTACATGCGGTTGAAAGTACGCAGCAGGGTGGATTTGCCGCAGCCCGACGGGCCGATGAAGGCGGTGACCTTCTTTTCCGGAATATCCAGATCAATGTTCTTCAGCGCGTGGAAGTTGCCGTAGAAGAAGTTCAAGCCGCGAACGGAAAGCTTGGAATCGGTGGTTTGCGTAGTCATGTCGTCACTTTCTGGCGATAGGAGCGCGGGCGGCAAGGCCTTACGCGTGTTCTTTCTTGATCAGGCTGCGGGCTACGATGTTGAGCACCAGCACAGCCATGGTCACGATGAGGGCGCCGGCCCAGGCCAGCGAGATCCAGTTTTCGTAGGGGCTCATGGCGAACTTGAAGATGGTGACCGGCAGGTTGGCCATCGGCTGGTTCATGTTGGCGCTGAAGAACTGGTTGTTCAGGGCAGTGAACAGCAACGGTGCCGTTTCACCCGAGATGCGCGATACCGCCAGCAGGATGCCGGTGATCACACCTGCCTTGGAGGCACGCAGGGTGACCGAGGTAATGACCTTCCAGCGCGGTGCACCCAGCGCGTAGGCGGCTTCACGCATCGAATGCGGTACCAGGCGCAGCATGTTCTCGGTGGTCCGCAGCACGACCGGAATCACCAGCAGCGCCAAGGAAAAACTGCCTGCCCAGCCGGAGAAGTGACCCACCGTCTGCACGTAGACAATCCACACGAACAAACCAATTACGATGGACGGGGCGGACAGCAGGATGTCGTTGATGAAGCGGGTGGTGGGGGCCAGCCAGCCACGGTGGCCGTACTCGGCCAGGTAGATGCCGGCCAGGATGCCGATGGGCGTGCCCATCAGCGTGCCGGCAATGGCCATCAGCAGGCTGCCGAAGATCGCGTTCACCAGACCGCCACCGACGCTGTCCGGGCCTGGCGTGGCATCGGTAAACACGTGCAGGCTCATCGCCTGCAGACCGTTGCTGAACAGTGTCCAGAGGATCCAGCCGAGCCAGAACAGGCCAAAGGCCATCGCCAGGGTCGACATGGTCAGGTTGAAGCCGTTGATCAGACGACGGCGCGCGTAGAGGGATTTATTCATGTTGTCGTAGTCCTTGCGCGGTCAGGAGTGGCTGCCTTCGCCCTTTTGCAAGCGCAACAGCAGCAGCTTGGAAAAGGCCAGGACGATGAAGGTGATCAGGAAGAGGATCAGGCCGAGCTCGATCAGGGCGCCGTAGTGCAGGTTGGCGCCGGCCTCGGCAAACTCGTTGGCGAGGATGGAGGCGATGGAGTTGCCGGCGTGGAACAGCGACTCGATGGCGTCGTAGGAGTTACCGATGACGAAGGTCACCGCCATCGTCTCGCCCAGTGCGCGGCCCAGGCCCAGCATGATGGCGCCAACGACGCCGGTGCGGGTGTAGGGCAGTACCACGTTCCAGACCACCTCCCAGGTGGTTGCGCCCAGGCCGTAGGCGGATTCCTTGAGCATGGGGGGGACGATCTCGAACACATCGCGCATCACGGAGGCGATGTAAGGGATGATCATGATCGCGAGGATCAGGCCGGCGGTGAACATGCCGATACCAAAGGGCGGGCCGTCGAACAGCTTGCCGATGATGGGGATGCCGGCCGTGGTCTCTGTCAGCCAGGTCTGGATGGGCGGAATGGTGATCCCCAGCGACGGGAAGGTCTTGCCTTCCATCAGGATGGGGGCGACCACGAACAGGCCCCAGATGCCGTAGATGATGGACGGGATGCCGGCGAGGAGTTCGATCGCGATACCGAGCGGCTTGCGCAACCAGGCGGGCGACAGCTCGGTCAGGAACAGGGCGATGCCGAAGCTGACCGGAACGCCGATCATCAAGGCAATGGCGGAGGTGATCAGCGTGCCCTGGATGGGGCGCCAGGCACCGAATTTCTCGTTGACCGGGTCCCAGGAAGGGGAGATCAGGAACTGGGCGCCGAACTGGGTGATCGAGTTCCAGCTACCCCAGATCAGGGATACGGCGATGGCAGTCAGCAGTACCAGTACCAACAGGGCGGCACCGCGCGTCAGGTTGAAGAACACGGCATCAGCGAGGCGGAAACGCTGTGTACGGGCTTGATCGGACATGGGTGTCTCAGGCTTGTTTGCAACAAAGCGGCAGGAATCGATGGGATCACCAATTCCTGCCGTGTGAGCTGCCCTGCGGCTCCGGGCGGGGTGCAAGGCGGGCGCAGTTTACTTCAGAACCGGGGCGCCGCCGGCATCGGTCATTTGCTTCCAGGAGGCCTTGATCTGGGCGACGACTTCGTCCGGCATCGGGATGTAGTCGAGGTCCAGCGACAGCTTGTCGCCTTCAGCGCTGTAGGCCCAGTCGAAGAACTTCAGTACTTCGGCAGCGTTCTGCGCCTTGTCCTGCTTCTTGTGCATCAGGATGAAGGTGGCGCCGACGATAGGCCAGGAAGCCTTGCCTGGTTCGTTGGTCAGGATTTCGTAGAAGCCGGGGGCGTTCTTCCAGTCAGCGTAGGAGGCGGCGGCGCGGAAGGCTTCCTCGCTCGGCGTCACGAACTGACCATCCTTGTTCTGCAGGCTGACGTAGGACAGCTTGTTCTTCTTGGCGTAGGCGTATTCTACGTAGCCGATGGCACCCTTCAGGCGCTGCACGTAGGCAGCGACGCCTTCGTTGCCCTTGCCACCAATACCGGCAGGCCAGGCCACGGCAGTGCCTTCGCCCACGGTCTTCTTCCACTCGGGGCTGACCTTGGACAGGTAGTTGGTGAAGATGAAAGAAGTGCCGGAGCCGTCAGCGCGGCGTACGATATTGATGCCCAGCGTCGGCAGGGTGACACCCTTGTTCAGCGCGGCGATTTCTGGCGCGTTCCAGGTCTTGATCTTGCCGAGGTAGATGTCGGCCAGCAGTTGCGGGGTCAGCTTGAGCTGGCCGGCGGCAACGCCTGGCAGGTTGTAGACGGGTACCACGCCGCCCATGACGGTCGGGAATTGCTGCAGGCCGTTCTTGGCCAGGTCTTCCGGCAGCATGGGGGCGTCGGAAGCGCCGAAGTCCACGGTCTTGGCCTGGATCTGCTTGATGCCGCCGCCGGAGCCGATGGATTGGTAGTTCAGGCCGTTACCGGTCTTCTGCTTGTAGATCTCGGCCCATTTGGCGTAGAGCGGGTAGGGGAAGCTGGCACCAGCGCCGGTGATGTCGGCGGCGTGCGCAACGCTGAAACCCATACCGATGATGGCGGCTACACCGAGTTTGCGGCCAAGTGACAGATACATGCTGTTTCTCCGTTTGAGTGAGTTCGAGGTTAAGCGCACAAACCTGCGCCCATCCTGCTCAGGCCGCCAGATTCTGCAAACGGGTCAGATGGTAATGATGGGATATTTCAAAAACATTACAACTAGGTTTCTAGTCGGTCCGGCCGACGGGCTGGTTTGACGCGCTGCAAAACAAACTTTAGAATGCGCGGCCTTTGCTGGGTGCTGAGTAATACCAAATGATACGTAAACGGGTTGTCGGCAACTGGAAGATGAACGGTTCCAATGCGGTGATCGGCGAAGTGCTGGATCAGCTGCGCGAGGAGCGTTACTCCGCCGAAGTGTCTGTTTGCGTACCAGCCCCGTATCTGCACCATGCAGTCAACAAGCTTGCCGGCTCGCCCTACCTGGTTGGGGCGCAGAATGTCAGTGAGTATGGTGATGGTGCCTATACGGGCGAGGTGTCGGCCCGCATGCTGAAGGATGTAGGTTGCAAGCTGGCCATTGCTGGTCACTCCGAGCGTCGGCGTTATTTCGCGGAATCGGATGCGGCGGTGGTCAACAAGCTGGCTCGCCTGCTTGAGGTGGGTTTGTTCGGTGTGGTCTGTGTCGGCGAAACGCTCGCCGAGCGGGATTCAGGCCGTGCAGAAGCGAAGATAGAATCACAACTGGCTCAGCTGCATACCTTGATGGCGCGCGGAGCTGGTCCTGATCGGTTTTGCGTGGCCTATGAGCCGGTTTGGGCCATAGGCACCGGGCGTGCTGCCTCGAATGAGCAGATCGCGTCGATGCATGAGTTGATCAAGCGCTGCCTGGGTGCTTCCTATGCGGTGCTGTACGGTGGCAGTGTAAAGGCTGGCAATGCGGCTGAAATCATGTCGCTAGCTGGTGTCGATGGCGTGCTGGTAGGTGGGGCATCGCTGGACGTGAAGGATTTTGGCGAAATTTGCCGAGCAGCGGGCTGAGGAATATGGAAGTCTTCAAGAGTATTATCCAGGTGTTCAATGTGCTGTCGGCGCTGGCGGTTATCGTCCTGGTGCTGTTGCAGCACGGCAAGGGTGCCGATATGGGCGCTGCCTTCGGTAGCGGCTCGTCCGGCAGCTTGTTTGGTGCAACCGGTTCTGCAAATTTTCTGAGTAGAACGACTGCGGTTTGTGCTACAATCTTCTTCTGTTCTCTGTTCGCCCTTGTTTGGGTTGATGCCAAGCCGCAAGGCGGTGTTGGGGTGGGTGTGATGTCTGGTGTGGTGCAGACTCAGCCGGCAGAGAAAAAGCAGGATACGCCGGTCAAGCCGGTGCAAAACGAAGGTCAGAGCAGTATCCCTAACTGATCTCGTTCAAAAATTTGGTGCGATGCCGACATGGTGAAATTGGTAGACACGCTATCTTGAGGGGGTAGTGGCGCAAGCTGTGTGAGTTCGAGTCTCACTGTCGGCACCAGATTCTAAACCGTTGCAGGGCCTTCCCGATAAGGGCCTTGCAGTGGTGTCAATGGAAGCTAGACTTCCATCACGTCTAATTACATTTTAAACCGTACCGGGGAGCTTTCATGCTCGAGAACTACTTCCCAGTCCTGCTCTTCATGGTGGTCGGGCTGTTGGTGGGTGTTGCCCCCATGGCGCTTGGCAAGGCTGTCAGTCTGTTGCTGGGCACCAATCGTCCGGATGCTGAAAAGCTGTCCCCTTACGAGTGTGGTTTCGAGGCGTTTGAAGATGCGCGCATGCAGTTCGATGTGCGTTATTACCTCGTAGCCATTCTGTTTATCCTGTTTGACCTCGAAGTTGCCTTCCTGCTGCCTTGGGCTGCTGTAATCAAGGAAGTGGGCTTCCCCGGATTTATCGCCATGATGGTGTTCCTGGGGGTGCTGGTTGTCGGCTTCGTTTATGAATGGATGAAGGGGGCGCTGGAATGGGAGTAGCCGAGAATCCTGTGGCCCAGGGTGTGATGGACAAAGGTTTCATCACCACCACCGTCGATACGGTGGTCAACTGGACCCGTACTGGCTCTTTGTGGCCGATGACCTTTGGTCTTGCCTGTTGTGCGGTCGAGATGATGCACGCTGGCGCCGCCCGTTATGACCTGGATCGCTTCGGTATTGTATTTCGTCCGAGCCCACGTCAATCCGACTTGATGATCGTTGCCGGCACCTTATGCAACAAGATGGCACCGGCTTTGCGCAAGGTCTATGACCAGATGCCAGAGCCGCGCTGGGTGCTCTCCATGGGCTCCTGCGCCAATGGTGGTGGTTACTATCACTACTCCTATTCCGTTGTGCGCGGCTGCGATCGTATCGTCCCTGTGGATGTGTACGTTCCGGGCTGCCCGCCGACCGCCGAGGCCTTGCTCTACGGCCTGATTCAGCTGCAAAACAAGATCAAGCGCACCAATACCATCGCGCGTTAACCGTAGATACGCATCATGGCAACCAAACTCGACGCGCTGTACCAATCGCTGCAGGCGGCCTTGGGTGACAAGGCCGTTTCCTTGACCGCGGCTCTGGGTGAGTTGACCCTGGTCGTCAAGGCGGCTGACTGGCCGGAAATTACTCGCACCCTGTGTGATCACGAATCCCTGCAGCTCAAGACCTGCGTGGATCTTTGTGGCCTGGATTACAGTGCCTACAAGGATGGCGGCTGGGAAGGCCGTCGCTTTGCCGTGGTCTATCACCTGTTGTCGGTCTCCCTGAATGTTCGCCTGCGGGTTCGCGTCTTCTGCGAAGACGACGAGCTGCCGGTGATCAATTCCGTGCTGGACGTCTGGCCCGGCATGAACTGGTTCGAGCGTGAAGCATTCGACCTGTATGGCATCGTCTTCACCGGTCACCCGGACTTGCGCCGCATCCTGACCGACTACGGTTTTGTCGGCCATCCGTTCCGCAAGGATTTCCCGCTGTCGGGTCATGTGGAAATGCGTTATGACCCGACCCAGGGGCGCGTCATATACCAGCCCGTCACCATCGAGCCGCGCGAAATCACTCCGCGCATCATTCGCGAGGAGAACTACGGTGGCTGAGATCAAGAATTACACGCTGAACTTCGGTCCTCAGCATCCGGCTGCGCACGGTGTGTTGCGCCTCGTGCTGGAGCTGGATGGTGAAGTGGTTCAGCGCGCTGACCCGCATATCGGCCTGTTGCATCGCGCGACCGAAAAGCTGGCCGAGCACAAGACCTTCATCCAGTCCGTTCCCTATATGGACCGTCTCGACTACGTGTCGATGATGAGCAATGAACACGCCTATGTGATGGCCATCGAGAAGTTGATGGGTATCGAGGTGCCGATTCGTGCCCAGTACATCCGCGTCATGTTCGACGAGATTACCCGTGTACTGAACCACCTGATGTGGATCGGCGCGCACGGTCTGGATTGCGGTGCCATGACGGTGTTCCTGTACGCCTTCCGTGAGCGCGAAGACCTGATGGACTGCTACGAGGCGGTATCTGGCGCGCGCATGCACGCTGCCTACTACCGTCCCGGTGGCGTCTACCGCGATCTGCCGGACAGCATGCCGCAGTACCAGGCATCCAAGGTCCGTAATGCCGCTGCCATCAAGCAGCTCAATGAAAATCGCCAGGGCTCCCTGCTCGATTTCATCGAAGACTTCACCAAGCGTTTCCCGACCTATGTCGACGAATACGAAACGCTGCTGACCGACAACCGTATCTGGAAGCAGCGTACGGTCGGTATTGGCGTGGTTACGCCTGAGCGTGCCATCCAGCTTGGCCTGAGCGGTGCGATGCTGCGTGGCTCGGGCGTCGAATGGGACCTGCGCAAGAAGCAGCCCTACGAAGTCTACGACAAGCTCGATTTCGATATCCCGGTTGGCGTCAACGGCGATTGCTATGACCGCTACTTGGTACGCGTCGAAGAAATGCGTCAGTCCAACCGCATCATCAAGCAGTGCGTGGACTGGCTGCGCAAGAACCCCGGTCCGGTCATTGTCGACAACCACAAGGTTGCGCCGCCGAGCCGTGTCGACATGAAGTCGAACATGGAAGAGCTGATTCACCACTTCAAGCTCTTTACCGAAGGTATGCACGTGCCCGAAGGCGAAGCTTACGCCGCCGTCGAGCACCCCAAGGGCGAGTTCGGCATCTATCTGGTGTCGGATGGTGCCAACAAGCCTTACCGCCTGAAGATCCGTGCCCCTGGCTTTGCCCACCTGGCAGCGCTGGATGAAATGGCACGTGGTCACATGATTTCGGATGTCGTAGCGATCATCGGTACGCAGGACATCGTGTTTGGGGAGATTGACCGCTAATGTTGACCCCGGATTCCCTCGCGCAAATTGATCGCGAAATCGCCAAGTACCCGGCCGACCAAAAGCGCTCGGCCACCATGTCCGCCCTGCGCATCGCCCAGGTAGAAAAGGGCTGGTTGTCGGCGGAGACCATCAAGTTCGTGGCCGAGTACCTCGGTATTGCACCGATGGCTGCCCACGAAGTGGCGACCTTCTACAACATGTACGACCGGCAGCCGGTCGGCAAGTTCAAGCTGACCGTCTGTACCAACCTGCCGTGTGCCTTGTCCGGCGGTGCCGATGCCGGTGAATACCTGCAGAAGAAGCTCGGCATCCACTACGGTGAGACCACGGCCGATGGCAAGTTCACGCTGAAGGAAGGCGAATGCATGGGTGCCTGCGGTTACGCACCCGTGATGCTCGTGAACAACCACACGATGTGCAACCACATGACGCCAGATGCGATTGATCGCAAGCTGGCTGAACTCAACTAAGGCCGGGGACGAAGCGCATGACCGTTTACGTCAAAGGCGTTGTATTCGACGGCGTCGATTTTGATGATCCGAATTCCTGGAACATCGACGCCTACATCCAGCGCGGTGGCTATGCCGCCCTGAAGAAGATCATTGCGGAAGGTATCACCCAGGACGCGATCATTGCCGAGATGAAAACCTCGGCCTTGCGCGGTCGTGGCGGTGCGGGTTTCCCGACCGGCCTGAAGTGGTCTTTCATGCCACGCAGCTTCCCGGGCCAGAAGTACCTCGTCTGCAATACTGACGAAGGTGAGCCGGGTACCTTCAAGGATCTGGATATCATCGTCAACAATCCGCACGCACTGATCGAAGGCATGATCATTGGCGGTTATGCGATGGGTATCAGCGTCGGTTACAACTATATCCACGGTGAAGTATTCGAGGCCTACAACCGCTTCGAGGCAGCACTGGAAGAAGCACGGCGCGCCGGCTTCCTCGGTGACAACATCCTCGGTAGCGACTTCAGCTTCCAGCTGCATGGCCACCATGGTTACGGCGCCTACATCTGTGGCGAAGAAACTGCCCTGCTGGAATCGCTGGAAGGCAAGAAGGGCCAGCCGCGCTTCAAGCCGCCGTTCCCGGCCAGCTATGGCCTCTACGGCAAGCCGACCACGATCAACAATACCGAGACCTTTGCCTCGGTGCCTTACATCATCCGCGAGGGTGGCCAGAAGTTCCTGGAACTGGGCAAGCCGAACAACGGCGGTACTAAGCTGTTCTCGGTCTCCGGGCATGTGAACCGTCCCGGCAACTTCGAGGTGCCGCTGGGCCTGCCGTTCAGCGAGCTGCTGGAAATGGCCGGTGGCATGCGCGGTGGCAAGAAGATCAAGGCCGTGATCCCCGGTGGTTCATCGGCTCCGGTACTGCCTGGCCATATCATGATGGAAACCACGATGGACTATGATGCCATCGCCAAAGCGGGTTCCATGCTGGGTTCGGGTGCCGTGATCGTGATGGATGAGACGGTCTGCATGGTCAAGGCCCTGCGTCGCCTGTCCTATTTCTATTACGAGGAATCCTGCGGTCAGTGTACGCCTTGCCGTGAAGGTACCGGCTGGCTGTACCGGGTCGTCGATCGTATCGAGCGTGGCCTCGGTCGACCGGAAGACCTGGACCTGCTGGAATCGGTGGGCAAGAACATCGCCGGCCGTACGATCTGTGCGCTGGGCGATGCCGCCGTGATGCCGGTACAAGGCATGCTCAAGCATTTCCGTGATGAGTTCCTGCATCACATCGAACACAAAAAATGCATCGTGCCGGGTTATTGATCGGCCGCTTTAAGTAGCAGATTGCAAGACCAACTCCTGTAGGGCGGGTGCGGCAAAAGCCGGACCCGTTCTCAGCTAAGACGAAAGTTCGGGCAGCCCGACCATGCTTGAAATCGAAATCGACGGTACCAAACTGACAGTCCCCAATGGCACTACGGTCATTGAGGCTGCGCGCGCCAACGGCACCCATATTCCTCACTTCTGTTATCACAAGAAGCTGTCGATCGCGGCCAACTGCCGTATGTGTCTCGTCCAGGTGGAGAAGGCACCGAAGCCGCTGCCCGCCTGTGCGACGCCAGTCAGTGATGGCATGAAGGTATTCACGCATTCGGACATGGCGGTGAAGGCCCAGCAGGGCGTGATGGAATTCCTGCTGATCAACCACCCGCTGGATTGCCCGATCTGTGACCAGGGTGGCGAATGTCAGCTGCAGGATCTGGCCGTGGGTTACGGTGGTTCGAGCTCGCGCTATGAAGAAGAAAAGCGCGTCGTGGCGAACAAGGATCTCGGCCCGCTGATTTCCACCGACATGACCCGCTGCATCCATTGCACCCGCTGCGTACGCTTCACCGAAGAAGTCGCCGGCATGCAAGAGATGGGCATGGCTGGCCGTGGCGAACACTCCGAGATCATGTCCTTCATCGGCATGACCGTGGACTCCGAGATTTCCGGCAACGTGATCGACCTGTGTCCGGTCGGCGCACTGACTTCCAAGCCGTTCCGCTATACCGCCCGTACCTGGGAATTGTCGCGTCGCAAGAGCGTCAGCCCGCACGATGGCCTTGGCGCCAACCTGATCGTTCAGGTCAAGGGCGACCGCGTGATGCGCGTGCTGCCGCTGGAAAACGAAGCGATCAACGAATGCTGGATCGCCGACCGTGACCGCTTCGCCTACGAAGCGCTGAACAGTGCCGAGCGACTGACCAAGCCCATGCTCAAGCAGGGTGGCCAGTGGCTGGAAACCGATTGGCAGACCGCTCTGGAATACGTGGGCAACGGCCTGAAGTCCATCGCCCACGAACATGGCGCCGACTCCATTGCTGCCGTTGCAACGCCGCACGCCAGCGTGGAAGAACTGTTCCTCCTGAACCAGCTGAGCCAGGGCCTGAAGGCTGGTGCTGCCAGCTTCGGTGGTCGTTATGCCGACAGCCGCCTGCCCCAGGCGCAGCAAGGTGCCTTCTGGCTGGGTCAGGCGATTGCCGATGTCGCGCAATCCAAGGCCGTACTGGTGGTAGGTTCGACTCTGCGTAAAGAACAACCGCTGCTGGCGCAACGTCTGCGCCAAGGCGTCAAGCGCGGCCTGAAGCTGTCCATCGTCAATCCGATGGACGACGAACTGTTCGTCAAGCCGTCGGCCAAACTCATCGCCCGTCCGGACCAACTGGTCGAGGCACTGGCTGGCGTGACCAAGGCCGCCGCCGAGCTCAAGCAGGCAGCCGTGCCGGCCGCTGTTGCCGATGCAACCGTCACTGACCAAGCCCGTGCAATTGCACAGCAGCTGATTGATGCCACCGCCAATGAAGGCGACCTCGCCACCGTTCTGCTGGGCAACCTGGCCGCTCATCATCCGCGTGCTGCCGAACTGGCGGCCGTGGCCAACCAGCTAGCCGCGCTGACCGGCGCCGTGCTGGGCTGGATGAGTGAAGCTGCCAACACTGTTGGTGCGCAGGTTCTGGGTCTGAGTGCCTCCGACGCCCTGGCCAAGCCGCGCAAGGCCGTGCTGCTGCTCAATACCGAAATCGAATTCGACAGCCACAATGCCCAGGCTGCGCTGGCGACTGCCAAGCAGGCCGGCATGGTGGTGGCGTTGTCCGCTTTCAAGCATGGCGCGCAGGACTACGCAGATGTGCTGCTGCCCATCACGCCGTTCTCGGAAACCGCGGGTAGCTTCATCAACATGGAAGGCAAGTTGCAGACCTTCAATGGCGTGGTCAAGCCGCTGGGCGACAGCCGTCCGGGCTGGAAGGTACTGCGTGTACTGGGCAACCTGCTGGGCTTGTCGGGTTTCGAGCTCGACAGTGCCGAAGCCGTTCGCAAGGCGGCGCTGCCGCAAGGCGAAGCCGGGGTTGCTGCCAAGCTGAACAACTCGGTTGGCGACGTCGCCGTCACGCTGCAAGCTGCGCCGCAGGGCCTGGTTCGCCTTGGCGAAGTGCCCATCTACCAGAGCGATGCCCTGGTCCGTCGTGCTCCTTCGTTGCAGAAGACCCGCGATGCCGCAGCACCGGTGGTGGGTCTGTCCGCTGCAACGGCTGCACAAGTCGGCGTGGCCGACGGTGAGTCGGTGAGGGTCCAGCAGGGCGACGCCAGCGTGGTATTGCCGGTGGTCATCGACAAGGGTCTCGCCGACGGCGTGGTTCGTGTCGCGACCGCCCATACGAGCACCGCCGCCCTCGGCGCGATGTTTGCCCCCATCAACCTGACGCGCGCCTGAGGAGAGACAGCATGATCGACGCGCTGCATAACGGTTTCCTCTCCCTGCTTGGGCCGACCCTGGGTGTACTTGCCTGGACCTTGCTCAAGATTGTCCTGATCATTCTCCCGGTGTTCGGCGCTGTGGCCTATGCCACCTTGTTCGAACGCAAGGTGATCGGTTTCATGCAGATCCGTATCGGCCCGAACCGCGTGGGTCCGTTCGGCTTGCTGCAACCGATTGCCGACGGCCTCAAGCTGCTGCTCAAGGAAATCGTTTCCCCGAGCGCGGCCTCCACCGGCCTGTTCTTCCTGGCGCCTATCATGGTGCTGGCGCCTGCGCTGGCTGTCTGGGCTGTCGTACCGTTTGCGCCCGGCATTGTTCTGGCCAATGTGAACGCCGGCCTGCTGTACGTGATGGCCATCAGTTCGCTGGGTGTGTACGGCATTATCGTCGCCGGTTGGGCCTCCAACTCCAAGTACGCCTTCCTTGGTGCGCTGCGTGCGTCGGCCCAGGTTATCTCCTACGAGCTGGCCATGGGTTTTGCACTGGTCGGTGTGCTGATGGTGTCGGGCAGCCTGAACCTGACCGACATCGTCAATCAGCAAGGTCACGGCATGGGCGGCGGCTCGCTGTTCTCCTGGAACTGGGTGCCCCTGTTCCCGCTGTTCCTGGTCTACCTGATCGCCGGCGTAGCAGAAACCAACCGCGCACCTTTCGACGTTGCCGAAGGCGAGTCGGAAATCGTGGCCGGCCACATGATCGAGTACTCGGGCATGTCGTTCGCCCTGTTCTTCCTGGGTGAGTACGCCAACATGTGGCTCATCTGTGCGATGACCTCGATCCTGTTCATGGGTGGTTGGCTGTCGCCGTTCGCAGCATCGATTCCTGTCCTGGGTGCGTCGAGCATTTTCTGGCTGTTTGCCAAGATGGTGTTCGTGATGTTCCTGTTCCTGTGGTTCCGCGCGACCTTCCCGCGTTATCGCTATGACCAACTGATGCGTCTGGGCTGGAAGATCTTCATCCCCGTGACGCTCGTCTGGATCGTGGTGATTGCGGCCTGGATGCAAACTTCGTACTCGCTGTGGTAAGCCGATAGCCATGGAAAAGATTCAGAATTTCGTCAAGACCTTTCTGCTGTTTGAACTGGTCAAGGGCATGGCCCTTACTGGCCGGCATTTCTTCCAGCGCAAGATCACCGTCCAGTTCCCGGAAGAGAAGACGCCGTATTCTCCGCGCTTCCGCGGCCTGCATGCCCAGCGTCGCTACGCCAATGGCGAAGAGCGCTGCATCGCCTGCAAGCTGTGCGAGGCCGTCTGCCCGGCAATGGCGATCACCATCGAGTCGGAAGTGCGTGACGACGGTACGCGCCGTACTTCGCGCTACGACATCGACCTGACCAAGTGCATCTTCTGCGGTTTCTGCGAAGAAGCCTGCCCGGTCGACGCCATCGTCGAAACGCATGTGCTCGAATACCACGGTGAAAAGCGCGGTGACCTGTACTACACCAAACCCATGCTGCTTGCCGTGGGTGACAAGTACGAAGCCCAGATCGCGAAAAATCGCGAAGCCGATGCCAAGTATCGCTAATCGGAAACCAAGAGCCCGGCTGCCATGACTTTGACTACCGTCATTTTTTATCTGTTTGCGGCGATCCTGATCGCCTCTTCCTTGCGGGTGATCACCGCCAAGAACCCGGTGCACGCTGCGCTGAGCTTGGTGCTGTCTTTCTTCACCGGTGCCGTGCTGTGGATGCTGATCGAGGCCGAGTTCCTCGCCATCTCGCTGGTCCTGGTCTATGTCGGTGCGGTCATGGTGCTGTTCCTGTTCGTGGTGATGATGCTGGACATCAACTTCGAGGAGCTGCGTGCCGGTTTCTGGAACTACTTCCCGGTCGCTGCCATCGTCGCCGTGATCATGGCGGCCGAGATGGTACTGGTGCTGATCGCCCCGAACACCGGCCTGTCGGCCTTCAGCTCTGTGGCGCCGCTGCCGGACGGTGTATCCAACATCAAGCAACTGGGTGTGCCGATCTACACCGACTACCTGTTGCCGTTCGAGCTGGCCGCCGTGCTGCTGCTGGTGGCGATGATCGCCGCCGTGTCGCTGACGCTGCGCCGCCGCAAGAACACCAAGTACATCAACCCGGCTGAGCAGGTTGCCGTGAAGCGCAGTGATCGCGTCCGCATCGTGAAGATGCAGGCCGAAGTTGAACTGCCTGAAGCGCCTGCGGCCGATGACGCTGCCGACAAGCCTGCGGCCTGAGCCGAGAAAACGACGAGTCCATAAGCCATGACGCTGACCCATTACCTCGTGCTGGCCGCGATCCTCTTCGCGATCTCGGTATTCGGCATATTCATGAACCGCAAGAACGTGATCGTGTTGCTGATGGCGATCGAGCTGATGCTGCTCGCCGTGAACATGAACTTCATCGCGTTCTCGAAGTACCTCGGTGACACCGCTGGCCAGATCTTCGTATTTTTTATCCTGACCGTGGCTGCCGCTGAATCGGCCATCGGTCTGGCGATCCTGGTCGTGCTGTTCCGCAATACGCGCTCGATCAATGTGGAAGACCTCGACAGCCTGAAGGGCTGATCGAAGTCGAACCGAGCCTGACGAACCAACAAGAAACAGCCTGCGCGAAAACATGGATAAACCAACGCTCTACCTGCTGATCGCCCTGTTCCCGCTCTTTGGCGCCATCATTGCCGGCCTGTTTGGCCGCGCAATCGGTCGTGCCGGTGCGCACTGGGTCACCATACTCGGCGTGGCCGCCTCCTGTGCAGGCGCTTTCTATGTGCTGTTCGACCAGATCAATGGTGGCGCTGCCTACAACGGCAACGTGTACACATGGATGACGGTCAACGGCCTGGATGTCTCGGTCGGCTTCCTGGTCGACAAGCTCACCGCCATGATGATGGTGGTCGTGACCTTCGTGTCGCTGATGGTGCATATCTACACTATCGGCTACATGGAAGAAGACCCGGGCTACCAGCGTTTCTTCAGCTACATCTCGCTGTTTACCTTCTCCATGCTGATGCTGGTGATGAGTAACAACTTCGTGCAGCTGTTCTTCGGCTGGGAAGCGGTGGGCCTGGTGTCCTACCTGCTGATCGGTTTCTGGTTCAAGAAGCCGACCGCGATCTTCGCCAACCTCAAGGCTTTCCTGGTCAACCGCGTGGGCGACTTTGGCTTCCTGCTGGGTATCGGCCTGGTTCTGGGTCATTTCGGTTCCTTCTACTACGCCGATGTGTTTGCCCAGGCACCTGCACTGAAGGACGCCACCATCAGCCTGTTCCCGGGTGTGCAGTGGTCGCTGTTGTCGGTCACCTGCATCCTGCTGTTTATTGGCGCCATGGGTAAGTCCGCCCAGTTCCCGCTGCACGTGTGGCTGCCCGACTCGATGGAAGGCCCGACCCCGATCTCCGCGCTGATCCACGCCGCCACCATGGTGACGGCCGGTATCTTCATGGTGTCGCGCATGTCGCCGCTGTTCGAGCTCAGCGATACCGCACTGAACTTCATCATGATCATCGGCGCGATCACCGCCTTGTTCATGGGTTTCCTCGGCATCATTCAGAACGACATCAAGCGCGTGGTGGCTTATTCCACCTTGTCGCAGCTGGGTTACATGACGGTTGCACTCGGTGCCTCCGCCTACTCGGTCGCCGTGTTCCACCTGATGACCCACGCCTTCTTCAAGGCACTGCTGTTCCTTGGCGCCGGCTCGGTCATCATCGGCATGCACCATGATCAGGACATCCGCAACATGGGCGGCCTGCGCAAGTACATGCCCATTACCTGGATCACCTCGCTGCTGGGTTCGCTGGCGCTGATCGGTACGCCGTTCTTCTCCGGTTTCTATTCCAAGGATTCGATCATCGAAGCGGTGCATGCCTCGCACCTGCCGGCAGCGGGCTTTGCCTACGCCGCGGTGATCATCGGTGTGTTCGTCACGGCCTTCTATTCCTTCCGCATGTACTTCCTGGTCTTCCACGGCAAGGAACGCTGGATGGAAGCCAAGCATGACCACCATGCTCATGACGATCATCACGACGATGAGCATGCCGACGAACACCACCATGGCCTGGGTCCGAACGACAAGCCGCATGAAACGCCGTGGGTCGTGACCCTGCCGCTGGTCCTGCTGGCCATTCCTTCGGTGGTCATCGGTTTCATCGCGATCGAGCCGATGCTGTATGGCGACTTCTTCAAGGGCGTCATCGACACCAGCCATCACCACGTGATGCATGAGCTGGCTGAGGAATTCCACGGCGCCGCCGCGATGGGCGTCCATGCATTGACCACTGCGCCATTCTGGCTGGCGTTGGCAGGTGTGGCCTTGTCCTGGTTCTTCTACATGAAGCGCCCTGATATCCCGGCTGCGATCAAGGCCAAGACCGGCCCGATCAACACCCTGCTGGAAAACAAGTACTACATGGATCACCTGTATATCCAAGGCTTCGCCACATTCGGCCGTGCCCTGGGTAAGGTGTTCTGGAAGGCGGGCGACACGCTGCTGATCGACGGTCTGATCGTCAACGGTGCTGCCAAGCTGGTAGGTGCGATCTCGGGCCTGGTCCGTCGTGTACAGACTGGCTACATCTATCACTACGCTTTCGCCATGATCATCGGTGCATTGCTGCTGTTGACCTGGTGGCTCGGCCGCTACGTCATCCCGCATTGATTCCGTGCTGACGCGCTTTAAGAAAACACATTCAGTAGGTAAGGGTGGATATGTCTGAACATCTGTTGAGTCTGGCGATCTGGGTGCCGATCGTGGCCGGTCTCATCGTGCTGGCGACTGGTGGCGACCGCAATGCGGGCGTCGCCCGTGTACTGGCGCTGATCGGTGCGGTGCTGGGTTTCCTGGTTACCATTCCGCTCTACACCAATTTCGCCCCGTTGCACGGTGGTGCCCAATTCGAGGAAATGAAGGCCTGGATTCCAGCCTTCAACATCAACTACCACCTCGGTGTAGATGGCCTGTCGATGTTCTTCGTGATCCTGAACGCCTTTACGACCCTGCTGGTCGTGGTGGCGGGCTGGGAGGTGATCCAGGAGCGCGTGTCGCAATACATGGCGGCCTTCCTGATCATGTCCGGCCTGATCAACGGTGCCTTCTCCTCGATGGATGCGATGTTGTTCTACGTGTTCTTCGAAGCCATGCTGATCCCGCTGTACCTGATCGTCGGTGTGTGGGGCGGCCAGAACCGCGTCTACGCCGCCATCAAGCTGTTCCTGTACACCCTGATGGGTTCCCTGCTGTTGCTCGTGGCGTTCATCTACCTGTACTTCCAGGCTGGCAAGAGCTTCGAGATCGGTGACTTCCAGCGTGTTGCCTTGCCGCTGGCGGTACAGGGCTACCTGATGATCGCGTTCTTCTTCGCCTTCGCGGTGAAGGTGCCGATGTTCCCGGTCCATACCTGGTTGCCGGACGCCCACGTCGAAGCGCCTACCGGTGGTTCCATGGTGTTGGCGGCGATCACGCTGAAGCTGGGTGCCTACGGCTTCCTGCGGTTTGCGCTGCCGATCGCGCCGGATGCCGCGCGTGAATACGGCTGGATCATCATCGCGCTGTCGCTGGTTGCTGTGGTCTACATCGGCCTCGTGGCCCTGGTGCAGACCGACATGAAGAAGCTGGTGGCTTACTCCTCGATCTCGCACATGGGCTTCGTGACCCTGGGCTTCTACATGTTTGTTGAAGGTGGTCCGACGACCTATGGTGTCGAAGGCGCGCTGGTGCAGATGATCTCGCACGGCTTCGTGTCCGCCGCCATGTTCTTCTGTATCGGCGTGATGTATGACCGCGTGCATAGCCGCAAGATCGCCGACTACGGCGGTGTGGCCAATACCATGCCCAAGTTTGCTGCCTTCGCCCTGCTGTTTGCGATGGCGAACTCCGGCCTGCCGGCGACTTCCGGCTTCGTGGGTGAGTTCATGGTCATCATCGGTGCCGTTCAGGTGAACTTCTGGTACGCCTTCCTGGCGGCCACCACCCTGGTGTTTGGCGCCAGCTACACCCTTTGGATGTACAAGCGGGTGATCTTTGGTGATGTGGCCAACAGCAATGTGGCCGAATTGAAGGACATCAATCTGCGCGAATTTGCAGTGCTGGCGGTGCTGGCAGTGGCTGTGCTGGGCATGGGTCTGTACCCGGAAGCCTTCACGTCCAAGATGCATACCAGCGTCGACACGCTGATCTCGCAGGTCAAGCAGTCCAAGCTGCCTTGATAAGCGACACAGAAAACGGGATTGAACAAGAATGACGCTCGCTAGTTTGAATCTGGTCGCCGCACTGCCGGAAATCTGGTTGCTCTGTGCAACCTCGGCCATCCTGCTGATCGATCTGTTCCTGAAGGATGAACAGCGCGATATCACCTACGCCATGTCGCTGGTGGCGCTGGTCGGTGCCGCGGTCTTCACGATCGAAGGCTTCGCCTGGGCGCCGCGTGCTGCCTTCTCCGGCATGTTCGTGGCGGATGCCATGTCCGATGTGCTGAAGGTGGGTATGTATGTCGCTGTCGGCCTGATGCTGGCCTACAGCCGGACCTACGCTGCGGATCGGCAGATCTACAAGGGCGAGCTGTTCACGCTGTCCTTGTTCGCGCTGCTGGGCATGATGGTCATGGCTTCGGCCACCAACCTTCTGACCCTGTATGTCGGCCTGGAGCTGCTGTCGCTGTCGCTGTATGCCCTTGTTGCCCTGCCGCGTGATTCCGCGGTGGCGACCGAGGCGGCCATGAAGTACTTCGTGCTGGGTGCACTGGCCTCGGGCATGCTGCTGTACGGCATGTCCATGATCTACGGCGCCACCGGCAGCCTCGATATCCATATGATCGCGCAGAAGGTTGCCAGCGGTGCGGCCAACCCGACGCTGCTGGTGTTTGGCTTGGTGTTCATCGTCACCGGTATCGGCTTCAAGCTCGGTAACGTGCCGTTCCATATGTGGGTGCCAGACGTCTACCAGGGTGCGCCGACTTCGGTCACCTTGCTGATCGGTTCCGCCCCCAAGCTGGCTGCCTTTGCCTTCGTGATGCGCCTGCTGGTGCAAGCACTGCCTTCCCTGCTGGTGCAATGGCAAGGCATGCTGATCGTGCTGGCTGTGCTGTCCATCGGTGTCGGCAACGTGGTGGCGATTGCGCAGACCAACCTCAAGCGCATGCTGGCCTATTCGACCATCTCGCACATGGGTTTCCTGTTGCTAGGTATCCTGGCTGGTACGCTGCAGGGTTATTCGGCCGCGATGTTCTACGCTATCGTCTACGCCATCATGTCGGTAGCTGGTTTCGGTATCGTCCTGTTGCTGTCCCGCCAGGGCTTTGAGGCTGAGCGCCTGTCCGACCTCAAGGGTCTGGCGCAGCGTAGCCCCTGGTTTGCCTGGATGATGCTGTTCATCATGTTCTCGATGGCCGGTATCCCGGTGTTCGCAGGCTTCTTTGCCAAGCTGGCGGTCATCCAGTCCATCGTGGCAGTGACAAGCCAGAGCCTGATCTGGTTGGCGGTGGTAGCGGTGCTGTTCTCGCTGGTCGGTGCGTTCTACTACCTGCGTGTGGTCAAGCTCATGTTCATGGACGAACCACTTGATGCCAGCCCGATCGCCGTTAAGCTCGACATGCGCATCCTGCTGTCGGCCAACTGTCTGGTGATCCTGGGTCTGGGCCTGGCACCGCAGTCCCTGCTCAACCTGTGCTATGAGTCGGTACGGGCCAGCCTGGGGATGCTGTGAGCGCGGCATTGATTGCGTATCTTGGATTGGCGGCCTTGGCCGCCAATTTGCCGTTCATGGCCGAGCGTGTCCTGTTTGTCAGGCCTAGCGGCAGGGCAGGGGGCAAGGCGCTGGGCTGGCGGCTGCTGGAGCTGGTATTGCTCTACCTGGTCATGGTCGGTATCGGCCTGTGGCTGGAATCACGGATGGGGCCGCTGCACCCGAAGAAGTTTCTGAATTTCTATGTGCCGACATTTTCCCTGTTTGTGATCGCCGCCTTTCCCGGCTTTGTAATCAAGTACTTCTGGCGCAAGCCAGGCATCTAGTAAAAGTTTTTTGAAGAATTTTGCAGGAAGGGCTTGCCAGAACAACGGTACATCCCTAGAATGCGCAGCTCTTCAGGCGCGTAGCTCAGCTGGTTAGAGCACCACCTTGACATGGTGGGGGTCGTTGGTTCGAGTCCAATCGCGCCTACCAACATCGGAGCAAACGATTATGTCATTCCGAACTACTACTACCGGCAATTCTCATCTGAGCTGAGTCGGCTTTCGGAAGTTCGTTTGTTCAAAAAAAGAAAAGTGCGACTTAGGTCGCACTTTTTTTTCGTCCGTACTCTTCGTAATGCAACGCAAAGGTGGAATGAAATGCCCATCGTCACGCTTCCCGACGGCTCCCAGCGCAGCTTCGACCAACCCGTGCGCGTCGCCGACGTTGCCGCCAGCATCGGTGCCGGCCTGGCCCGTGCCGCCCTGGCCGGCAAGGTCGATGGCAAGCTGGTGGATACCTCCTACCTGATCGACCGTGATGTGCAGCTCGCCATCGTGACCGAGAAGGATGCGGACGGCCTGGAAGTCATTCGTCACTCCACTGCCCACTTGCTGGCCTATGCGGTGAAGGAGCTGTTCCCGGATGCGCAGGTGACGATCGGTCCGGTCATCGACAACGGCTTCTACTACGACTTCGCCTACAAGCGTCCGTTTACGCCTGAGGACCTCGAGGCGATCGAGAAGAAGATGGCTGAGCTGGCCAAGCGCGATATCCCGGTCGAGCGCTACGAACTGTCGCGCGACGAGGCGGTGGCCTATTTCAAGGGTATCGGCGAGCACTACAAGGCCGAGATCATCGAGAGCATTCCTGCCGACCAGGCCTTGTCGCTCTATCGCGAAGGTGACTTCACCGACCTCTGCCGTGGCCCGCACGTGCCGTCCACGGGCAAGCTCAAGGTGTTCAAGCTGATGAAGCTGGCTGGCGCCTACTGGCGTGGCGATAGCCGTAACGAGATGCTGCAGCGCGTCTACGGCACGGCCTGGGCCAAGAAGGAAGACCTCGAGCAATACCTGCACATGCTGGAAGAGGCCGAGAAGCGCGACCATCGCAAGCTTGGCAAGCAACTCGACCTGTTCCATATGCAGGACGAGGCACCTGGCATGGTGTTCTGGCACCCCAAGGGCTGGAGCCTGTGGCAGTCGGTCGAGCAATACATGCGCAAACGCCTGGATGTGGCGGGCTACCAGGAAGTGCGTACGCCGGTGATCATGGATCGGGTGCTGTGGGAGAAATCCGGCCACTGGGAGAACTACCGCGAGAACATGTTCACGACCGAGTCGGAAAAGCGCGACTACGCCGTGAAGCCCATGAACTGCCCGGCACACGTGCAGATCTTCAACAGCGGCCTGCGCTCCTACCGTGACCTGCCGATGCGCCTGGCCGAGTTTGGTGCATGTCATCGCAACGAGCCTTCGGGCGCGCTGCACGGCATCCTGCGCGTGCGCGGCTTTACGCAGGACGATGCGCACATCTTCTGTACCGAAGACCAGATCGTTGCGGAGTCCAAGGACTTCAACGAGCTGGCCATGTCGGTCTACCGCGACTTCGGCTTCGACAACGTGGCCGTCAAGCTCAGCCTGCGCCCCGAGAAGCGTGCCGGCACGGACGAGACCTGGGATCGTGCCGAAGAGGGCCTGCGTGACGCCCTGCGCGCCTGCGGCGTGGAATGGGAGGAGTTGCCGGGCGAAGGCGCCTTCTACGGCCCCAAGGTCGAGTACCATATCAAGGACGCGCTGGGCCGTTCCTGGCAGTGCGGCACCCTGCAGCTCGATTTCGTGCTGCCGGAGCGCCTCGATGCCGAGTACGTGAGTTCAGAAGACAGCCTGCGCAAGCGGCCGGTCATGCTGCACCGTGCCATCCTCGGTTCGCTCGAGCGTTTCCTGGGTATTCTGATCGAGAACCACGCTGGCGCCTTCCCGTTCTGGCTGGCACCGGTCCAGGCGGTGGTCATGAGTATCAGTGAACATCAGGCCGATTACGCCGCCGAATTGACGGCTTCCCTCAAAAAACAGGGATTTAGAGTCGAGTCGGACTTGAGAAGTGACAAGATAGGCTTTAAAATACGCGAACATAGCTTGCAGAAGCTGCCTTATCAGATTGTGGTTGGCGATAAGGAAAAAGCTGCTGGATTGGTTGCCGTGCGTTCCCGCGGTGGCGAAGATCTGGGTCAGATGACGCTTGAAGTGCTGATTGAGCGCTGGAAAGCAGAATCGATCTGAGTCTGAGTCCGATGGCCTCGTTGAAATACGAGGCCGTTCCGTTCGGGTCGCGCGGTTTTCGTTTTTCATTTGGGAGTATGTGCTATCGCTCAGGATAAAGAGCCGCGGATCAACGGTGAAATCACCGCCCGCGAAGTGCGTCTTAATGACGAAGAAGGCGAACAGCTCGGTATCGTGAGCTTGGCCGAGGCGTTGCGTATGGCGGAAGAGCGCGAGGTTGATCTGGTTGAGATCGCCCCGAACGCTACCCCGCCCGTCTGTCGTTTGATGGACTACGGCAAGTTCAAGTACCGCGAGAGCAAGAAGCGGCACGAGCAGAAGCTGAAGGTCAAGCAGGTTCAGATCAAAGAAGTGAAGTTCCGTCCTGGTACCGACGAGAACGACTACCAGGTAAAGCTGCGCAACGTGACGCGCTTTATCGAGGAAGGCGACAAGGCAAAGATCACCTTGCGTTTCCGTGGTCGTGAAATGGCCCACCAGGAAATCGGCATGGCGCAGCTGAAGCGTATCGAGACCGATCTGGGCGAACTGGCTGTGGTGGAGCAGTTCCCCAAGCTGGAAGGCCGTCAGATGATCATGATGCTGGCGCCGAAGAAGAAGATTTGATGTTTTAAGGGGTGACAACAAGCCCCGTCCGGTGCAAGCCGGGTGCTCTTGTTGTAATAAGCGTGGTGTTGGGTATTAAGTGCGGTTCGCCGCCGCCCATCGCCAAATCTAACTTGGCAAAACGGAGTACGTCATGCCGAAGATGAAGACCAAATCGAGCGCCAAGAAGCGTTTGAAGGTGTTGGGTAATGGTGGTGTCAAGCGCTCCAAAGCGTTCAAGCGCCACATCCTGACCAAGAAGACAACCAAGAACAAGCGCCAGCTGCGTGGTACGACCATGGTCCACCCGACCAATATGGCTTCCGTACGCGCCATGCTGCCGTACGCTTAATCTTCTCGGGAAAGGAATAAACCATGCCTCGCGTCAAACGTGGTGTAACAGCCCGCGCTCGTCACAAAAAAGTTTTAGCTCTTGCCAAGGGCTATCGCGGTCGTCGCAAGAACGTCTATCGCATCGCCAAACAGGCGGTGATGAAGGCCGGTCAATACGCCTACCGTGACCGCCGTCAGCGGAAGCGTCAATTCCGTCAGCTGTGGATCGCTCGTATTAACGCGGCTTCGCGTGAACTGGGTCTGAGCTACAGCAAGTTCATGAACGGCCTCAAGCGCGCCTCGATCAATGTCGATCGTAAGGTGCTGGCCGATCTGGCTGTGTTCGACAAGGCTGCGTTTGCGCAAATCTTTGCGCAAGCCAAGGCCAGTCTGCCTGCCTGAGCTACCGGTAGCTGAAAAAGGGAGGCGCAAGCCTCCCTTTTTTTGTCTTGCTCGTCAGCCCACTGCCTGTTCCATCGGGCCGCTTGCCATGGGTTTTCCACCGAGAATCCATCGCTAGCGTTAGGGCGTGTCCACATGCAGGTTTGAACCATGTGGATCGCAAACCCCCGGATTTGATGAGGAGCGATGCAGTATGGGCAACGTCCAAACCATTCTCGACGAAGGTCTGGCCGCATTGGCGGTGACCAGCGACCCGGTCGAGCTAGAAAACGTCAAGGCCCGCTACCTGGGTAAGTCAGGTGCCTTGACCGAACTCCTCAAGCAGCTTGCTGCCTTGCCACCGGAGGAGAAGCGCGCCCAGGGCGCGGTCATCAACCAGGCCAAGACGGCCTTTGAGCAGGCGCTCAATGGCCGACGCGAAGCGATCGCCGCCGACAAGCTGGCGCAGCAACTGGCGGCCGAAGCACTGGACGTGACCCTGCCGGGGCGCGGTAATGGTGCCGGCGGCCTGCACCCGGTATCCCTGGTGAAAGAGCGCATCGTCGCACTGTTCCAGTCCATGGGCTTTGACGTGGCCGACGGCCCCGAAATCGAGGACGACTGGCACAACTTCGAGGCACTCAATACGCCCAAGGGCCATCCGGCCCGCTCCATGCAGGACACCTTCTACGTCGAAGGCGGCAAGGATGGCGAGCCGTTGGTACTGCGCACCCATACCAGCCCGATCCAGGTTCGCTACATGCTGAACCACCAGCCGCCGATCAAGATCGTGGCACCGGGCCGCGTCTACCGCGTCGATTCGGACGCCACCCACTCGCCGATGTTCCACCAGATGGAAGGCCTGTGGGTCGCCGAAGGGGTCAGCTTCGCCGACCTCAAGGCCACCATGAGCGAATTCCTGCGCCGCTTCTTCGAGCGTGACGACCTGCAGGTGCGCTTCCGCCCTTCGTTCTTCCCGTTTACCGAAACCTCGGCCGAAGTCGACGTGCTCGGCGAGCGCGGCTGGCTGGAGGTGGGTGGTTGCGGCATGGTGCACCCGAATGTGCTGCGCAATGTCGGCATCGATCCGGAGAAGTACACCGGCTTCGCCTTTGGCATCGGCCTAGACCGCTTTGCCATGCTGTATTACGGCGTGAACGACCTGCGCCTGTTCTTCGACAACGATCTGGCCTTCCTGGGCCAGTTCCGCTGAACGCCAATACGGTATCGGTATCAGGATTTCCGGTTCAGGGGTCCTGAATGAATTAGCCAAGGCAGGGCTCCTATCGCGGGCCGTGCCTTTCCCAAGAGGGATGAGAGCATGAAATTTTCTGAACAGTGGCTGCGCGAACTCGTCAATCCGGCACTGGATAATGCTGCGCTGGCCGAGCTGTTGACCATGGCCGGCCTGGAAGTGGAAGAAAACGAGCCGGCTGCACCGGCTTTCGACCAGGTTGTCGTGGCCCAGGTGCTGGAGGTGCGCAAGCACGAGAACGCCGAGAAGCTCAATGTCTGCAAGGTGGACGCCGGTCTTGGCGGTGAGCCGCTGCAGATCGTCTGCGGCGCGCCCAATGTCGCACCGGGCGTCAAGGTGCCTTGCGCCCTGGTTGGCGCCACGCTGCCGGGTGACTTCAAGATCAAGGAAGCCAAGCTGCGCGGCGTCGAGAGTTTCGGCATGCTGTGCTCGGCCCGCGAGCTGGGTGTGTCCGAGGAGAGTGACGGCCTGCTGCTGTTGCCGCAGGATGCGCCAGTCGGTACCAGTTTCCGCGACTACTACCAGCTCGATGACCGCCTCTACACGCTCAAGCTCACGCCCAACCGGGCGGATTGCCTGAGCCTGACCGGCATCGCGCGTGAAGTCGCCGCGCTGACCGGCAGTGCTTTCAGGCCGATTGCTATCGCCGCGCATGCGCCCACGATCGATGCCACGCGCAACGTCGAGCTGCAGGCAGGCCCGGCTTGCCCGCGCTATGCCGGTCGTGTCGTGCAGGGTGTCGATGCAGCGGCCGCCACGCCGGACTGGATGAAGCGGCGCCTGGAGCGCAGCGGGATCCGTTCGATCTCGGCCCTGGTCGACATCACCAACTATGTCCTGCTCGAGCTGGGCCAGCCCATGCACGCCTTCGACGCGGCCAAGCTGCAAGGCGATATCGTCGTGCGCATGGCGCAGGCGGGTGAGCAGCTGGAGTTGCTCAACGGCAAGCAGCTGGCGCTGGAAGCCGACATGCTGGTGATCGCCGATGCGGGCGGCCCGGTTGCCCTGGCTGGCATCATGGGTGGTCAGCCGACCTCGGTGCAGTTGGGCGAGACCCGCGACGTGTTCCTGGAGTCGGCCTTCTTTGCGCCGGAAGCGATCGCCGGCAAGGCGCGTCGCCTGGGCTTCAGTTCGGATTCCAGCCATCGCTTCGAGCGTGGCGTCGACTTCGGCAACGCGCGTCAGGCGCTGGAGCGCGCTACCGCGCTGGTGCTGCAGATCTGTGGTGGCCAGGCTGGCCCTGTGACCGAAGCGCTGGCCGAGCTGCCGGCTCGTCCTGCCGTGTCGTTGCGCGTCGCCCGGGTGGCACGCGTGCTCGGCGTGACCCTGTCGGCCGACGAGATCGTCGCCATGCTGCAAAAGCTGGGGCTGGGTGTCGCCCGTGACGGCGAGGTGCTGACCGTGACGCCGCCTAGCTATCGCTTCGATATCACGATCGAGGAAGACCTGATCGAGGAAGTCGCCCGCCTGTATGGTTATGACAACGTGCCGACCCGCGCGCCGCAGTCCGGCCAGTCCATGCTGCCGCAGGATGGCAAGCTGCGTCCTGCACTGTCGGTCAAGCTGGCATTGGCGGCTCGCGACTATCAGGAAATCGTCAGCTATGCCTTTGTCGAGACGAAGTGGGAGGCTGACTTCGCGGCCAATCTGTCGCCAGTCAAGCTGATGAACCCGATTGCCAGCCAGATGAGCGTGATGCGTTCGACCCTGATTGGTGGCCTGGTCAATACCCTGGTTGGCAACCTCAACCGCAAGCATGAGCGGGTGCGCCTGTTCGAGTTGGCACGGGTATTCCATGGCGTTGCTGCCGATCAACAGCCGGAAAAACTGGCTGGCCTCGCGTATGGCCCGCGTCAGCATGAGCAGTGGGGCGCCAAGGCGGCGCGCGTCGATTTCTACGATGTGAAGGCCGATGTAGAGGCGCTGCTGGCGCCGCGCCAGGCACGCTTCGAACGTGCCGAACACCCGGCCTTCCATCCCGGCCGTTGCGCGCGCGTGCTGCTCGACGGCAAGGAAATCGGCGTGATCGGTGAGCTGCACCCTAAGTGGGTGCAGGGCTACGACCTGCCAGCGGCGCCGGTGCTGTTTGAACTCGATGCTGCCGCGCTGACCGAGCGTGACCTGATCAAGTCGCAACCCGTTTCCAAGTTCCAGCCGGTCCGTCGTGACCTTGCCTTTGTGGTCGATGAAACGGTCCAGTACCAGGCCATCATTGATGCGATGCAAACGGCCAAACAGCCCTTTGTGACCGCGATTGAAGGCTTCGATGTGTACCGTGGTGCAGGGGTGCCAGAAGGGAAAAAGAGCCTTGCATTCAAGGTGATATTGCAAGATACTCAGAAAACGCTTTCGGACGCGGACATCGATTCCGCCGTCTCCCAGCTCGTCGCCGCGCTGCAACAACACGTCCAGGCCCAGCTCCGCAGCTGAGCCGATCGCGACGAATTCCGCACCAAAAAATCATGACATTGACTCTGACTAAAGCTGAACTTGCCGACCTTCTTTTTGACAAGGTCGGCCTTAATAAACGTGAAGCAAAGGACATGGTGGAGGCCTTCTTCGAAGAGATCCGCCAATCCTTGCAAGAGGGGGAAAGCGTCAAGCTGTCCGGCTTCGGCAACTTCCAGTTGCGCGACAAGCCGCAGCGGCCTGGCCGCAATCCTAAAACCGGCGAGGAGATTCCGATCTCCGCCCGCCGCGTGGTCACATTCCACGCCAGCCAAAAACTGAAGGGCATGGTGGAAGACAACTATGCAGATGGAAAGCTCGTTACCGAGAGCTGAGCTGCCGCCTATCCCCGCCAAGCGCTACTTCACCATCGGTGAGGTCAGTGAACTGTGCGGGGTGAAGCCACACGTGCTGCGCTACTGGGAGCAGGAGTTTACCCAGTTGCGGCCGGTGAAGCGGCGCGGCAATCGACGCTATTACCAGCATCACGAGGTGTTGCTGGTGCGGCGTATCCGCACCTTGTTGTATGAGGAGGGGTTCACCATCAGTGGTGCCCGCAACCGCCTGGAGCACCAGGCCCTGGATGCGGTCGCCCACGGTGAGGCCAGCCTGGGTGAGGCGCTGGAGCACGAGGCGGAAGCCGCGTCCGCTGCCAGCGAGGCCTTGCTGAGCGTACGGCAGGAGTTGTTGGCTTTGCGCGAATTCCTGGTGAGCTAGACTGCTTGCCAGTGCGGGAAAGTCGGGTATAATCCGGCCTCCTTCGAGTCGGAGCGTGGCGCAGCCTGGTAGCGCACTTGCATGGGGTGCAAGGGGTCGGAGGTTCGAATCCTCTCGCTCCGACCAAGAAACAAGAAAAAGCCTGAAGCTACTGCTTCAGGCTTTTTGCTTTGCCCTCACGGTGCCGTCATGACCCAGCAACTCAAATACCTCAGTGCCTATGCGCCGGCCTTGCAAGAGCAGGTCAGGGGCCTGATCGCGCAGGGTCGGCTGGGGGCGCACCTGACCAGCAAATACCCTGGCTCGCATGCCATCCAGTCCGACAAGGCGCTGTATCGCTATGTCTGCGAGCTGAAAGAGGCGCATCTGCGCAATGCTCCGGGGATCGACAAGGTCAGCTACGACAGCAAGCTCGATGTGGTCCACCATGCCTTGGGCCTGCATACGGCCATCTCGCGGGTGCAGGGCAGCAAGCTCAAGGCCAAGAAGGAGATACGGGTCGCCAGCGTGTTCAAGCAGGCGCCGGAGGCGTTCCTGCAGATGATCGTGGTGCACGAGCTTGCCCATCTCAAGGAGCATGACCACAACAAGGCCTTCTACCAGTTGTGCCAGTACATGCTGCCGGACTACCACCAGCTGGAGTTCGATCTGCGGCTCTACCTGACCTGGCGTGACCTGCCGGATGGCAATATCGCCTGAACATGGCCAAGGCTGTGTAAGGCACGTTAAAAAGCCCGCTGCGGGGATACGCAGCGGGCTTTGTCATTGCCAGGCGGGTGAGGGGGTCAGGCTTCCGGTATCGGTTCGCCGCGGGTCTTCCACAAGGAATACAGCACGCCGGCCGCCAGGAGGCCGAAGGTCACGCCGAGGGAGACCGGCGAAGGAATCTTGATCGCCAGGTTCACCAGGAAGATCTTCACGCCGATGAACACCAGCACGGCAGCCAGGGCGTACTTCAGGTAGTGGAAGCGATGCACCATGGCAGCGAGGGCGAAGTACAGCGCGCGCAGGCCCAGGATGGCGAAGATGTTCGAGGTGAACACGATGAAGGTATCGGTCGTGATCGCGAAGATGGCCGGTACGCTATCCACGGCAAAGATCAGGTCGGTGATCTCGACCATGATCAGGGCCAGGAACAGCGGGGTTGCCCACCATACCTGCCGGGCCGGGTTCTTCGGATCGGCCTGCTTGACGAAGAAACGCTTGCCGGCGAGTTGCTCGGTGAAGCGGAAATGACCCTTGAGCCAGTTCAGCAGCGGGTTGCCGGCCACGTCGGTCTCGTCGTCCTTGGCGAACAGCATCTTGACGCCGGTGAACACCAGGAAGGCGCCGAACAGGTAGAGCACCCACATGAATTCGTGGATCAGGGCGGCGCCGACGCCGATCATCACGCCGCGCATGACGATGGCGCCCAGAATGCCCCAGAACAGCACGCGATGCTGGTAGGCACGGGGTATCGCGAAGTAGGTGAAGATCAGGCTGATGACGAACACATTGTCCATCGACAGGCTTTTCTCGACCAGGAAGCCGGTCAGGTAGTCCATGCCGGCAGCCGCACCGAGCTGGTACCAGACAAAGCCGCCGAACAAGAGGCCGGCGCTGATATAGAAGGCCGAGAGCTTGAGGCTTTCCTTGACCCCGATCTCATGGTCCTTCTTGTTCAGCACGCCGAGGTCTAGGACCAGTAGCAGCAGTACCACTGCCGCAAAGGTGCCCCACATCCAGATGGGATAGTTCATGGTCGTTCCAGTCTAGTCGCTGCGGGCAGGCAATGCCCACGGGTAGAAAAAGCGACGACCCCGGAGGTGGGGCCGTCGGGTAGGGCGTGGAGGGCGCCGGCCTTAGTTCAGGGCGGCCTGGCGCAGTGCTTCGATACGGACCTCAAGCGGCGGGTGGCTGCTGAACAGCCCACTCAGGCGGCCACCGGCAATGCCGGAGGCGGCCATGTTCTTGGGCAGTTCGCCGGGTTCACGGCCACCCAGCACCTGCAGCGCGTCGATCATCGGCGCCTTGCTGCCCAGGAGCTTGGCGGCACCCGCGTCGGCCCGGTATTCGCGCTGGCGCGAGAAGTACATCACCACGATGCTGGCCAGAATGCCGAAGATGATTTCGAACACGAAGCTGGCGATCATGTAGCCGATGCCGGGGCCGCTGTTCTCCTCATCGTTGCGGCGCAGGAAGCTGTCGACAAGGTAGCCGGCAACGCGCGACAGGAAGACCACGAAGGTATTCACCACGCCCTGGATCAGGGTCAGCGTGACCATGTCACCGTTGGCGACGTGGGCGACTTCGTGCGCCAGCACGGCTTCCACTTCACGGCGGCGCATGGTCTGCAATAGGCCGGTTGAGACGGCGACCAGCGAGTTGGACTTGCTGGGGCCGGTAGCGAAGGCGTTGGGTGCGCCGTCGTAGATCGCGACCTCCGGCATGGGGATGTTGGCGCGCAGGGCCAGCGAGCGCACGGTGTCTACCAGCCAGGCCTCGTCGGTATTGCGCGGCTGGGTGATCACCTGGGCGCCGGTGCTCCATTTGGCCATGGTCTTGGACATCAGCAGCGAGATGAAGGAGCCGCCAAAGCCGATCAGGGCCGAGAACGCCAGCAGCATGCCGAAGTTCATGCCGTTCGCGGTCAGGAAGCGATCCACGCCCAGGAGGCGGGCGCTGATCGACAGCACCAGCATCACGGCCAGGTTGGTTACCAGGAACAGTACGATACGTTTCATGACGAGTATCCTCTTGTGGGATGGGGACATCCGCTTATCTGGTTATTGTCCCGTTTAATATCAAGTGCTTGCCCTTATGACCACGGTGCCTGCAATGGGTGCCGGCAAGGTGGTTGGGGGCTTTCAGACAGGAGCAAGGATACGCAGTCTATGCATAAAGAAGAATCGAGCTTATTCTGATTGAATGCTCGGTTTTTTCGATGGATTGTCATGCATCCGCTTAACTTCAAACACCTGCACTACTTCTGGATGGTCGCCAAGGAAGGCGGCGTGGCGCGCGCCGCCGAGCGGCTGGATGTTTCGCCGCAGACCATCAGCGGGCAGTTGAGCCAGCTGGAAAGGGATCTGGGGCGTGCCTTGTTCCGGCAGGTCGGCCGGCGGCTCGAGTTGACCGAGGCGGGGCGGGAGGCGCTACGCTACGCCGACGAAATCTTCCTGCTCGGAGAGCATCTGCAGACCACCTTGGCGGACCCGGCGCTGGACAGGGTGACGCGTCTCACCATCGGCATCGCCGACTCGGTGCCCAAGCTGGTGGCCTACCAGTTGCTCGCGCCACTGGTGGCCGATACCGCCAATCTGCGGCTGACCTGCCATGAGGGCAGCTTTGACGAGCTGGTCTCGGCGCTGTCGCGCCACAAGCTGGATCTTGTCCTGTCTGATCGTGACCTGGCCCAGTCGCAGCAGCATCGCATGCTGGCACGGCGGGTCGCCAGCAGTCCGACCGGGCTGTTTGCCACGCCGGCGCTACGCGCATTGCATGGCGAGGATCTGGGCCGCGCCCCCTTGTTGCTGCCCAGCCGGCGCAGTTCCCTGCGCGCGCGCCTGGAGCTGTGGCTGGAGAGCGAAGGCTTGCGCCCGCCGGTGGTGGGGGAGTTTGACGACAGCGCGCTGCTGACGACCTTTGGCGGCAATGGGGCGGGTTACTTCCCGGCAGCGACCGTGCTGGGCGAGATGCTGGCCACGCAGTATGGCGTGGAGCTGGTGCGGGAGCTGCCTGATCTGGCTGAGGACTACTATGCCATCGCCTCGTCGGCCCGTCTCGGCAACCCCTTGGTCGAGCGTTTGCTGCAGGTTGATCTGCCCACCTGAAGGGCTTGGCGCAGCAAAACAAAAAGCCCAGCTAGGCTGGGCTTTTTGCTTACATCTGGCTCCTCGACCTGGGCTCGAACCAGGGACCTACGGATTAACAGTCCGGCGCTCTACCGACTGAGCTATCGAGGAAAGGACGCGCACTTTAAGGTCCGAACGCGACTTCGTCAAACATTTTCCGCATTTTTTTTGAGATATTTTCAGAAGGCTTTTTCAATCAATAATTTGCCGCTGCGGTGATCTGGCGGTTTGCTTGCGGAGAGATGCGAGGCTGGAAGGAAAATAGTCCGAATATATTTTCAGATGGCGCGCGAATACTTGGCAGAGGCCCTGTTTGCTCTGCTAAGAAGGAAAAATGGACCAATGCGAGTGACGCCAGGGAGGGCACGATGCGCATGCTGTTGCTGACTGTCGTCCTGTTGCTCGCCTTGCTTGATCGGGCTCAGGCGGATTGCCGCGAGGGCTATCAGGTGCCGCTGATTCCACTGGGCTACGCCAGCAATACCAGCAAGCAGGGTGTGCAGAGTGGTTTCTATGTCGACCTGTTCCGCGAGGTGGAGCGGCGCACCCGATGCAAGCTGATACTCGAGGAGCTGCCGGCAGAGCGGGCGAGGGCGTTGCGGCGATTGCAGCGCACCCCCATCTTTGGCCCGAGCGGCGATCCGGCGGCCGGAACCTCCAGCCAGATTTTCATCCCCATGGCGCAGGAATCGATGGAGCTCGTGGTCCGGGAGGATTTGGCCATCCAGAAACTGGAACAGGCGCTCGCCATGCCGGATCTGGTATTTGGCAGTATTCGCGGAGCCAGCTATGGCAACGTCGTGAATGAGCTCTTGCAGGACCTGCCACCGGCGCGGCGGGATATCTCTATTGATGCCGAGACGGTCTATCGCAAGCTGGACGCCGGACGGATCGGGGCGACCTTCGGCAACGCCTATGTCTATCGCTGGTACCTGGATGGCATCAAGTCCCAGGGCAAGGTACGGATCGTCAAACTCCCTCTGTTGCAGCGCGTCCTGGTGGGCGTGGTATTGGATACGAGCGCGATGGCGCCGGCCGATGTGCCGGTGTTGAAGCAGGCGTTCGAAACTGCCCGCGACGATGGCAGCTTCCGGCGCATGATGGCCCAGTATCTGGGCGATGAGCTTGCCCGGGAGCGTATCTACGTGCCGGGCAAGGGGTCGCGCTAGAACGTCAGTCCAGCAGGCCGCAAATAGCGGCATCCAGATGTTGCAGCAAGGCGGCGATATCTTCCGGCCGGGTCGTGGGGCAGACCAGCATCATGTTGTGGAAGGGCGTGATCAACACCCCCCGGTTGAGCAGGTAGAGGTGCAGGGCGTGCTCCAGTGCCGGCTGCATGGCGGCACCGGCCTCGCTGCCATTGCGCGGCGGTGTGGCGCAGAACTGGAACTCGATGCGGGCACCGAGCTGGGTGACGCACCAGGGCAGGCCATGCCGCCCAAAGGTATTACGTAGTCCGGTCGCCAGCGTCTCGGCCAAGGCAAACATCTGCGCGTAGGCCGCGTCCGTCATCACGCTTTCCAGATTGGCCCGCATGGCGGCCATCGCCAGCGCATTGGCGGTCAGTGTGGTGCCGATGCCGGAGTGGCCGGGTGGTGCGGCCGACTTACTGGCGCGCATGCGTTCGGCCAGCTTAGTGGTAAAACCATAGACGGCGCAGGGCACCCCGCCGCCGACCGGCTTGCCGAGTACGAACACATCCGCCTGCAAGCCGTGGCGGCGCGCATAGCCGCCCGGCCCGGTGGAAATGGTGTGGGTTTCGTCGCAGACCAGCAGGGAGCCAGCCGCCCGGATCAGCTCGCTGGCCGCTTGCCAATAGTCTGGATCGGGCAGGACCATGCCGATATTGGTCATGGCAGGTTCGGCCAGCACGCAAGCGATGTCGCCCTTGGCGAGCGCTGCGGCTAGGGCGGGCAGATCATTGAACTCCACCACCACCGTGTGCTGGGTCAGGTCGTAGACCTGGCCCAGCAGGCTGTCGCGCTGGCTGGGCTGGCCGTCGATCAGGTCGACAAACACATCGTCCACGGTGCCGTGGTAACAGCCGTTGAAAACCAGCACCTTGCTACGGCCGGTGACCGCGCGTGCCCAGCGGATCACGAAGCGGTTGGCGTCCGATGCCGTCATGGCGAACTGCCAGTACGGCAGGCCGAAGCGCTCGGCCAGCAGCTCGCCCACCCTGGCGGCATCCTCGCCCGGCAGCATAGTGGTAAAACCGCGCAGGGACTGCGCGGCGACTGCTGCGGCAACGGGCGCCGGGGCGTGCCCGAACATGGCGCCGGTATCGCCCAGGCAGAAATCCGCATAGCGGTGCCCGTCGACATCGGTGAAGCCCGCGTCCTGCGCTGACGCGACGAACAGCGGGAAGGGCGTACCCCAATCGGCCATCCAGTGCAGCGGCACGCCGTACAGCAGATGATTACCGGTGCGTTCCGACAAGGCCTGGGAGCGAGGCCGGCTGGCGGCGTAGCGGGAACGTTCCGCTTGCATCAGGTGTTCGATACGCTCGGTGCTGATGCCGGTCTGCGTTGTCATGTCGTTATCCTGTGTGGTGAAATTATTCACCGCTGTGTCTATTATTCGCACCATTCTGCCCGTCCCCACCGGGGTTGGTAAATACCCCCGCGACGATGGACGACCACCGGTTTGATCTCCGTATTTCGGAATGCCCGCATGCCCACCATCGCCATCATCGAACACTTCGCCAACGACGATCCTGCCTATCTGGGGACCTGGCTCGAGCAGTCCGGGCTCGACTACCAGCTCTATCGCATGCATGCCGGAGACCGCCTGCCGGCCGATCTGCGCCAGCATCGCGGGCTCGCCATCCTGGGCGGGCCCATGAGCGCCAACGACGCGCTGCCCTACTATCCGCAACTGTTCGAACTGGTACGCCATGCCGTCGCGACCGACGTGCCGGTCATTGGCCACTGTCTGGGCGGGCAGATCATGAGCCGCGCACTCGGTGCGACGGTGCAAGCCGCCGAGCAGGTGGAGATCGGCTGGAGCGAGCTGCAGGTTGAGGCGGGTGGTGAACGCTGGTTCGGGGGCTCGGGCGCACTGCGCCTGTTCCAGTGGCACGGCGAGAGCTTCTCGATCCCGGCTGGTGCCAGGCGCATCGCGACCGGCCGGCATTGCGCCAATCAGGCCTACAGCCTGGGCCAGAAGCACCTGGCCATGCAGTTCCATTGCGAGGTGGATGAGGCCAAGGTCAGGCGCTGGTTGATTGCCGGCCATGACGAACTGATCCACAGCACCTCGCCAGCCGTACAGCAAGCGGATACGGTATTGGCCGACCTTGCGGCGGCGTTGGCGCAAAGCCAGCGCACGGCGGCGGCGATCTACACCGAATGGGTCAAGGGATTGGCCTGAGCGCCGCCGATCCGGTCAGCCGCCTTGCGCCGCCAGCCAGCCGTAGAGGCGGCTATGGTCGGACCAGGCGGCGTTGAAGCGGAAGTGACGGCTGTGGCCGGCGTCGGCGAGGTAGAAGCGGCCAGGGGCCAGCGCGATGCCGGCGCTGGCGGCGCGCTCGGTCAGTACCGTCGTATCCATGCCGGAAGGGGCTTCGGCCCAGAGGAACAGGCCACCCGCAGGTTGGTGGAACACCTGCCAGCCTAGCTCGCCCAGGCGCGCGCAGACCCTCGCCTGGGCGGCCTGCAGCCGCTCGCGCAGGCGATCCAGGTGGCTGCGGTGGTGGCCATCGGTCAGCATGGTCAACGCGGCGGATTCCATGATCTCGGAACTGGTCAGTCCCGCCGCCATCTTCAGGCGGGTGGCACGGGCGATCAGTTCAGGGTTGGCAGCCAGGTAACCGACACGCAACGCCGGGCTCATGCTCTTGGAGAAAGACCCCAGGTAGCTCACCCGCTGCAGGCCGTCCAGGCTGGCAAGGCTGGGCTGGCCGCCGGCGTGCAGGTCCGCGAAGGTGTCGTCCTCGACGACCTGGAAGTCGTACCGGTCGGCCAGCTTGAGGATCTGGTGGGCGGCGTGGGCATTGGTCGTGGTGCCGGTCGGGTTATGCAGGCTGCTGTTGGTGAAAAAGGCGACCGGCCTGTGCAGACTGGCCAGTTGCGCCAGTACGGCGGCGTCCGGGCCCTGTACGGTTCTCGGTACGCCGATCAGTTTTGCGCCATGCCCTAGCAGGGCGGCGATCAGGTTCGAGTAGCCGGGGCTGTCGATCAGTACCGTATCGCCGGGGCGTACCAGTAGCCGCAGTACCAGGTCCAGGCCCTGGCTGGCACCGTGGCTCAGCATGATCTGTTCGGCGGGTGCCTCGATGCCGCGCAGGGCCAGGCGCCATTGCAGATGTTGCCGCAGTGCCGGCAGGCCCTGCGGGTGGCCGTAGCGGGTCAGCAATTCGCCGGGCGCTTTGGCCAATACCCGCAGCGCCGTGCGTACGCCTTCTTCATACAGCCAGTCGTGGGGCAGCCAGCCGCCACCTGCCTGCAGGTCCAGCTCACCGTCCTCATAGACCCGCCGCAACAGCCAGGCCTCGTCGACCGGGGCACGGGCGGGCGGGGCGCTTGCCGACGTGGGCCGGGCGCTGACGTAGTAGCCGCGCGCCCGCTGGGCATTGATCCATCCTTCCGCCACCAGCCGGTTGTAGGCCTCCGCGACGGTAAACGGGCTGACGCCACAAGCGAGCGCCAGGCCACGCACCGACGGCAGTCGCGATCCCTCGGCGAGGACGCCGCGGGCGATCTTGGCCGACAGGGCGCTGACGATCTGGCTGGTCAAGGAGCTGCTGGCGTGGGGGTCAAGTTGCAACATGGTCAACTGTACTGGATTGATGTTCAGTACATCGGGTTGCCGATAGGGCCCTGATGTATATGGCTAGCTGGGTTCATGGTGGCTGATACTGGCCCGGTATGCCAGTGCTTCTGCGCATTTCACCCAATACGATACTCAGTACAGACCATCACACTTTAGCCACGGAGCCGACCATGGGCCATAGCGAGCTTGATCCCAACCAGAACCTGGACGCGTACTGGATGCCTTTCAGCCACAACCGCTACTACAAGCAGCACCACGAGCGGCGTCTGCTGGCCAGGGCCGAGGGCAGCTACTACTGGACCACCGAAGGCGACAAGCTCTATGACGCCCTGTCCGGCCTGTGGTGCTGTGGCCTGGGGCACCGCCATCCCAAGCTGGTCGAGGCGGTCAAGCACCAGCTCGATGTGCTCGACTACGGCACCGCCTTCCAGATGGGGACGCCGCAGGTGTTCAAGCTGGCAGAGCGGATTGCCGAGGCCGCACCCGAAGGCTTCGAGCATGTGTTCTTCTGCAACTCCGGCTCGGAATCGGTCGACACCGCACTCAAGATGGCGCTGGCCTATCACCGCGCACGCGGCGAGGCGCACCGCACTCGTTTCATCGGTCGCGAGAAGGGCTATCACGGCGTGGGTTTTGGCGGTATCTCGGTCGGTGGCATGGTGGCCAATCGCAAGATGTTCTCTGCCGGCATGCTGCTGGGCGTGGACCATCTGCCGCATACCCATAACCTCAAGGAGATGGCCTACAGCCGCGGCGAGCCTGACTGGGGTACCCATCTGGCGGATGAGCTGGAGCGGTTGGTCGCACTGCATGATGCCTCGACCATCGCTGCCGTGATCGTCGAGCCGATGCAGGGTTCGGCTGGCGTGGTGGTGCCGCCCAAGGGCTACCTCAAGCGCCTGCGCGATATCTGCAGCAAGCACGGCATCCTTCTGATCTTCGATGAAGTCATCACCGGTTTCGGTCGCATGGGCCAGCCCTTCGCCGCCCAGCACTGGGGCGTGACGCCGGACCTGATCACCTTCGCCAAGGGCGTGAACAACGGTCTGGTGCCGATGGGTGGCGTGATCGCCACCCGGCAGATCTACGACACCTTCATGACCGGCCCCGAGCACATGGTGGAGTTCTTCCACGGCTATACCTATTCCGGCCATGCCCTGGCGGTGGCGGCAGCCCATGCGGCGCTGGACGTGATCGCCGAAGAGAGCATCTACCAGCGGGTACGCGAACTAAGCCCGGTGCTCGAGGACGCGGTACATGGCCTCAGGGGCGAGGCCAACATCATCGATATCCGTAACTGCCAGCTGGCGGCGGCGGTGGAACTGGCCCCCATGGAGGGCAAGCCCGGCATGCGGGGTATCCGTGTGTTCGAGGAGGCGCTCAAGCGAGGCGTGATGTTCCGCTTCACCGGCGACATCATCGCCATGGGGCCGACCTTCATCTCCACCCCGGCTGAAGTCAAACACATGGCCGACGTACTGGCCGAATCCATCCGCGCAGCGGGTTGAAAACGGAAGGATCGCAACATGGCAAACCTCATACAGCACTGGATCAACGGGCAGGCCGTCGACGGGACGTCGGGCCGCTTTGGCGAGGTCTACAACCCGGCTTTCGGTGAAGTCAGCGCCAGGGTCGCCCTGGCCAGCCCGGAGGAGCTGGACGGCGCAGTCGCCGCTGCGCAGGCGGCGTTTCCGGCGTGGGCGGCGACACCGCCGCTGCGTCGGGCCCGCGTCATGTTCAAGTTCAAGGAGCTGCTGGAGCGGCATGCCGAGGACATCGTCGCGGCCATTTCGCAAGAGCATGGCAAGGTCAGGGCGGATGCCCATGGCGAGCTGATACGCGGCATCGAGGTGGTCGAGTTCGCCTGCGGCGCCCCCCATCTGCTGAAGGGGGAGTTTGCCGAGAACGTCGGAACGGCCGTCGACAGCTACAGCCTGCGCCAGCCGCTGGGTGTCGTCGCCGGTATCACGCCGTTCAATTTCCCGGCCATGGTGCCAATGTGGATGTTCCCGCTGGCGCTGGTCGCCGGCAATACCTTCATCCTCAAGCCCAGCGAGCGTGATCCTTCGGCGTCCTTGTGGATGGCGCGCCTGCTCAAGGAAGCTGGCCTGCCGGACGGTGTCTTCAACGTCGTCCATGGGGACAAGGTGGCGGTGGATGCCATCCTGGCCCATCCGGATATCCAGGCAGTCAGCTTTGTCGGCTCCACGCCGATTGCGCAATACATCTATGCCACCGGCACTGCCCGCGGCAAGCGGGTGCAGGCGCTGGGCGGCGCCAAGAACCATATGGTCATCATGCCGGATGCCGATCTCGATCAGGCGGTCGATGCCCTGATGGGGGCGGCCTATGGTTCGGCCGGCGAGCGCTGCATGGCCATCTCGGTCGCGGTGGCGGTCGGGGACGAAGTCGCCGACGCGCTGGTTGCCCGGCTTTCGCCCAAGGTGCAGACCCTCAAGATCGGTGCCTGGGATGCCGGCAACGATGTGGAAATGGGGCCGCTGGTCAGCCGGGAGCATCGTAACAAGGTCGCCGGCTATATCGACGCGGGTGTCGCCGAAGGCGCCAGGTTGGTCGTCGATGGCCGCCAGCATGTAGTACCAGGTTGCGAGAGCGGTTTCTTTATGGGTGGTTCGCTGTTCGATGGCGTGCGTACCGACATGAAGATCTACCAGGAAGAGATCTTCGGCCCGGTACTGTGCGTGGTGCGCGTACAGAGCTACGAAGAGGCGGTGCGTATCACCAACGCACATGCCTACGGTAACGGCACGGCGATCTTCACGCGGGATGGCGACGCCGCCCGTGACTTCGTGGCCCGTATCCAGGTCGGTATGGTGGGGGTGAATGTGCCCATTCCGGTACCGATGGCCTTCATGAGCTTTGGCGGCTGGAAGCAATCCCTGTTCGGTGACCACCATGCCTATGGTGCCGAAGGTATCCGTTTCTATACGCGTCTCAAGACGGTGACGGCCCGCTGGCCGCAGTCGATCCGCTCGGGTGCGGAGTTTGTGATGCCGACGATGAAATGAACCACGCGTTGTCAGGACTCTGACATCAGTCCAGCGCCCGGCATAGCCGGGCGTTTTGCTGCATATGATGTTCGAGCAGGCTTCGTTTTATCCAGTCCATCCCCTCCGCCCCTGCCGTCGCAGGGGAGCCTCGCTGATGCTCGTTCATAAGAAATAGAGCCATTTCGCTGAGCCCATGATTCTCGCAGTCTGGCACTTTGTTATTGGAGTGTGTCCGTCTTTCCCCCATCTGGGTGATGACGCTGCCCTGGGTAATCGCATAGTGTGCGTGGCCACGCCGGCCGTGATGGTCCGGTATTTCCTGGGAGTGTTCATGTACGCCGGTCTTCGTGCCAAAGGGCTTTGTTTGCTTGTACTGTCGCTACTCGCCAATGTTCTGGCCTGGGGTTGTGCGGAGGTGTTCAGCGAGGGTCGGCAGGGCGAGTTGAGCGCGGAAGAGGCATTGATACTCTGGGATGCCCAGCACCGGACCGAGCACTTTATCCGCCAGGTGAACTTCCGCACCGATGCTAAGGACTTTGGCTTTCTGGTGCCAACGCCGACCGTGCCCAAGCTGGCGGAAGCCGATGCGGAGCTCTTTGGTGTGCTGGGTATGCTTACCTGGCCGCGCAAGGACCCGCGCTTCTGGCGCGAGGCTATCGAGGACAGCGCGTCAGATGTGGCGGCTGCTGCGCCGGCCGTACTTCCGCCGGTGGAAGTGATCGAAGAGACCCGCGTGGCCGGTCTCGATGCGGCGGTACTCCGGGCCGACAACAGTGCGGCCTTGGGTCAATGGCTTGCCAGGCACGGTTATCAGTCCACGCCCGCCTTGTTGGCGTGGATCAAGCCTTACGTTGCGCAACGCTGGGTGATCACCGCCTTCAAGGTTAGCCCGGGAGCCAAAGGAGATGCGATAAGCGGCGCTGCGGTGCGCATGTCGTTTGCGACCGAGCGCCCGTTTTTTCCCTATCTGGAACCCAAAGGGAATGGCCGGCGCAATGAGCGGCAATTGCATGTCTACTTGCTGGCGGAATCGCGCTATGCCGGTGCCTTGGGCTCCCAAAAGACTGCTTGGCCTGCCAGCGCCCTGTGGTCCGACACGATCGGCGCTGACCAGCTGCGGGAGTTGCTGAAGCGGGCGCGGTTGCCAGCCGATACCGCGCCGGGCGCCATGCGCCTGACCGAGTTCATGGATACCAGTATCGAACGCCTGCCTGACGGGGACTTATTCTTTGCGCCCGCTCAAGATCAGTCAGTGATCTGGAAGTATCTTCCCTCTCGTGTTGCCAGCTGGGTCTGGGGCGCGCTGGTGCTTGGGCTGCTACTGGTGCTGGTGCCTGGAGTTCAACTTTATACGTTGCTTCGCCGCCGTCGTGTTGCCGTCCGCACGCCGGTCTAACCAGCATCCTTTGTTCTGTTCCCGCCACACCGTTTAGGTAGCTTGCTTGAGGCTGCCGTGGCTGTGGCATGCTGCGGGCCAGCGCCCAGCCTTATCCGGCTTGGGTTCCTGCCAATCTGCCGGAGTATCCGCCGTGTCGTTGCCTGTTCGCCGTGCCGCGCTTGTTGCCTGTCTGATCAGTTGTGCCCTGCAGCCCGTCTGGGCTGCGAAGAAGCCGAATCCCAGTCCTGCCGACATCATCAAGCAGTCGAAACCTTCGGACTGGCGTGCGCTGGATTTGCAGAACACGGTGGTGATGGATGTGAATGGCAGCCAGGTGATTTTCGAGTTGGCGCCGCGCTTTGCGCCGCGGCATGCGGCCAATATCCGCAAGCTCGCGAGCGAGGGGTATTACGACGGGTTGGCGGTCATCCGGGTGCAGGACAATTTCGTGACCCAGTGGGGTGACCCGGCCGACGAGGAAACCGACAAGGCCAAGCCGCTGGGGAGTGCCGAGGCCAAGTTGCCGGCGGAGTTCTCCATCCCCTACAAGGGCGTGCCGATCAGCAAGCTCAAGGATGCCGATGGCTATGCACCGGTGACCGGCTTTGTGGATGGCTTGCCGGTCGCGGCCGATCCCAAGCGCAACCAGGCCTGGTTGCCGCATTGCTATGGGGTGATCGGTGCCGGCCGTGGCAATACCGTGGACAGCAGCAACGGCAGCAGCCTGTACGTGATCATCGGCCAGGCGCCGCGGGCGCTGGACCTGAACATCACCGTGGTCGGCCGTGTGCTCAAGGGCATGGAGGCTTTGAGTGCCTTGCCGCGCGGTACCAAGGCGCTGGGCTTCTATGAGAAGCCCGAGCAATACGTGCCGCTCCGCAAGGTGCGCCTGCTGGCCGATATTCCGGCGGCCGAACGTCCTGCGCTGGAAGTCATGCGGACCGATACGCCCACCTGGCAATCGCTGGTAGAAAGCCGCCGCCATGCCAGTGGCGACTGGTACGTGCATAGCGCCGAGCATATCAACGTCTGCAATATCAGTATTCCGACCCGCGCGATCGAGAAGCCGACGTCCTGATCAGACGATCCGTCGTCTCATGTCTGGCGGTAGCGGCCCAGGAGACGGCCCGCCGCCAGCAGCACCTCGCTGGCCGGCGTGACCAGCCGGCCATCGCGGGCGACCAGTTCATCGCTGGCGCAGCCATGCACCCAGACGGCGAGGTTGCCGGCTTGCCAGCCATCTAGCCCCTGGGCCAGCAGTCCGCCGAGCAAGCCACTCAATACATCGCCTTGTCCCGCATTGGCTAGCGCAGCACTGCCGCTTGGGTTGACGGCGGTTTGCATGCCGTCGTCGACCAGTGTTCCTGCACCCTTGAGTATCACGATCGCCCTTGATTGCGTCGCCAACTGGCGCGCTGCGCCGTAGCGGTCGGCCTGGATGGCGGCGGTGTCGCAAGCCAACAGTCGGGCAGCTTCGCTGGGATGGGGGGTGAGCACACTGGTGGCACTGCGTTGTGCCAGTTGTTGGCGCAGGCCATGGTCGGTGGCGATCAGGTTCAGGGCGTCAGCATCGAGGACCACCGGCTTGTTGCTGGCCAGGGCCCATTGCAGCAGCGGGCTCGCGGCCATACCGAGGCCGGGACCCACTACCAGAATGTCCGCTGCTTCCAGCCGTTCTGGCGTCGCCGGTCCCAGCATCAGCTCTGGCTGGGCAGGGTCCACCGAAGGGGCGGCCGGGTCCATCAGGCCCAGCAGTACCTTGCCGGCGCCGGCATGCAAGGCAGCGCGGCCAGCCAGCAGGGCGGCACCGGCCATGCCACTGGCGCCACCGATGATGGCCACGGTGCCGAAGCGGCCCTTGTGGCTGTCCGCTTCACGCAGCAGCCGTATGCTGGCCGCGTGGTGCTGGGTCGTCCGGATGCCGGATGCCGGCGCGACTACGCCCAGTGAGGCAAGGTGGGATTCACCAACATGATCAGCTGCCGCGCCGGTGGCGAGGCCTCGGGCTCGGCCGATAAAGCTCAGGGTCCAGCGGGCGCGCACGGCACCGCCCAGTATCGCGCCCGTATCCGCGACGATGCCACTGGGGACATCGAGTGCCAGCACCGGCTTGTCCATGCCGTTGACCGCCGCCAGCAACGGTTGCCAGGTGCTGTCGAGTGGCCGGTTGAGGCCGATGCCGAACAGGCCGTCGATGATGACGGTGCTGTCCGTGGCGGGGAGCTCCGCCAGTTCGATTCCCCCGGCGGCCCGCCAGTCCTGATAGGCGGCTGCGGCATCGGCTGGCAGCCTGGCGGGGTCGGCCTTCAGCAGCAGGCTGACGCGATAGCCGCGAAGCCGCAACAGCGTGCCGGCGACCAGCGCATCGCCACCATTATTGCCGGGACCTGCCAGCACAAGGACGTGGGCTGCCACGCCAAAGCGGGCGCTGACAAAATCGGCCGCGGCGGTGCCGGCACGTTGCATCAGCGGCAATCCCTGGGCGAGGTGTTGATTTTCGAGCTGGCGCAGCTGTTCGACGCTGTAATACATGGACGGGACCGGGTAGGGGACGTCGTCAGCCTAGGCCAATTCGACCGTCCTGCCCAGCGTGGCCCGGTCCCGGTTTGACGTGACAGGGCACGGCATTCCAAACTAGTTCTCCGCGAAAGGGCACCCTGCCAGGAAAGTGAGTGATGCACACGCTGTTGATACTGCATGCCGGCCAGTCCGAGGCCGGCCATAGCCACGCCCTGGCACAAGCGGTAATGGCCGGTGCACAGGCCGAGGGCGGGGTGGCATCGTGCTTGATGCCGGCCTTGCAGGCCGGCTTGCCGGAGCTGCTGGCAGCCCGGGCCCTGGTGCTGGTCACCCCGGAGAAGTTTGGCTACATGGCAGGTGCCCTCAAGGATTTTTTCGACCGTACCTTCTATCCCGCCCAGGGCAAGGTGGAGGGGTTGCCCTATGCCTTGCTGGTGGTCGCCGGCAACGACGGATTGGGGGCGGTCAATGCGGTCGAGCGTATCGTGCGTGGCTATCCATTCAAGGCGGTGGCGCCTGCTACCGTGATACACGGTGCACCCGGCGAGCAGGACTTCCGTTCGGCGACAGAGCTGGGAGCGGCACTTGCTGCCGGCCTCGTCATGGGTGTGTTCTGAGCATGGCGCCTTCGTTGCCCATGCCGGAAGGCTGGTGTGTCTATCTCCTGCGCTGCGCGGACGGCAGCCTCTACTGCGGCATCAGCAACAATCTGGCTGCGCGTATCGCCACCCACAATGCAGGCAAGGGTGCCCGCTATACGCGGGTGCGCCTACCGGTAGCACTGGCCTGGGCCGAGGCGTGCGAGGACCGTTCTGCGGCCTCCAAGCGCGAGTACGCCGTGAAGCAGCTCAGCCGATCCGCCAAACTGGCCTTGCTGGCCAACTAGCCCGTCACCCGATCACCATTGCTGCGCCGTGGAGGCGTGACGGGCCGCAACCGACGAGCGGCATCTTTATAAGTTGCATTTAAAATGCATGTTTAATATTATGGCTCCCATGCTGAACCGGCAATGAGGAGCCGACCATGCAACTGACCCGTTTTTCCGACTTTGGCCTGAGGGTGCTGATGTACCTGAGCCAGCACGAGCGGCCTGCGCCGGTAACGATCGCCGAGATCGCCAGCCAGTTCGATATCCCGCACAACCATCTGATCAAGGTGGTGAACAAGCTGGGCAAGCTTGGTTGGGTCACCACCCTGCGGGGCCGCAACGGCGGCCTGCGCCTGGCTGTGAGTGCCGACACGCTGCACCTCGGGAAAGTCTTGCGAGGCCTGGAGGCCAGCACCGAGCTGATCAACTGTGACGAGCCTGTCTGCGTACTGCGTGGCCGTTGCCTGCTCAAACGCGCGCTCAATGCGGGCCTGGATGCCTTCTACCAGACCATGGACGATTACACGCTGGCAGATGTCTGCGCCAAGGGCACTGGCGAGGCCATCGTCACCATGCACCGCCGCTATCTGGTGCAGTTGGAAGCAGGAGCCGGCCATGCGTGATATCGCCCGTGAAATCGGTCTGGAGCAGGTCCGCCTGGTGGTCGACACCTTCTACCGCCGCGTCCGCGCCCATCCGCTCCTGTCCGTCCCGTTTGCCCGGGTCCACGACTGGCCGCAGCACCTGGAGCATCTGTCGCATTTCTGGTGGGTGACGCTCGGCGGCGAGCGCTACCTGGACTATCGCTACGCGGTGCCGCAGCGCCATGCCGAAGCCGGGTTCACCCCGGCGCTGCTGGTGGACTGGCTGGCCCTGTTCCACGAGACCGTGCGCGAACAGGTGGCCCCACCGCTGGCCGATGCCTGGCTTGAACGGGCCGAGCGCATCGGCAAGTCGCTCAGCCTAATGCATGAGCTGGGGCATTTCCCACCGCCTCCCACCTTACCCGTCACTACCGTCCCTCAGTAACCGGAGATTGCCATGAACACGCTACCCTTTTTCCGTCGTGTATCGACCTATCTGATGGAGCTTTCGGTGCTGATCACCCTGAGCGGCATCTACCTCGCCTATGTCGCCAACGATCGTGTCGGCCTGGCTGCGCAGGTACTGGGCCACATGATGGTCCTGCTCGGACCGAGCTGCCTGAAGTTCGGCTATGTGCTGCAACTGGCGGTCAATGAAGAGAGCAAGCCCGACACTCGCCGGGGTGCGGCCAATCTCGCCCTGCCAGCCATTGTTGCGCGCTAAAAGTTGCATTTTAAATACCACATTAAGGATTCTACATGCTGTCTGCTGCTTCCCGTCCCTATATCGCCGCCAGTGTCCCGGTACTGCGCGAGCACGGCCTGGCCATTACCCGCCATTTCTATAGCAGCATGTTCGCGGCGCACCCGGAGCTGAACAATCTGTTCAACCTGGGCAACCAGGCCAATGGCAGCCAGCAGCAATCGCTCGCTGCTGCTGTCTTTGCCTACGCTGCCAACATCGATAATGCCGCCGCGCTGACGCCGGTGATCGAACGGATCGTGCACAAGCATGTTTCCGTCGGCATCCGCCCTGCGCACTATCCCATCGTGGGACGGTACCTGCTGGGTGCGATCCAGCATGTGCTGGGCGCGGCGGCGACGACTGAATTGCTGGCCGCCTGGGATGAAGCCTACTGGCTGCTGGCGGGCGAACTGATCGCCGCGGAAGCGCGCTTGAGCGAGCAGACGGGTGTGGCCAGTGGTGCCCTGCGTGAGCTGCGGGTCATGGAGTTGCGGCACGAAAGTGACGACGCCATCTCCTACTACCTGCAAACCCTGGATGGCCAGTCGCCCGGTACTTTCCTGCCTGGCCAATATGTCAGCGTGGCCGTGGAGCTTGGCAATGGCTTGCGGCAACTGCGGCAGTACAGCCTGTCGGATGCCCCTGGCCGGCCCTGGTGGCGCATTACCGTCAAGCGCGAGTCCGCGCGGGATACCGTACCTGCAGGCCAGGTTTCCAGCTATCTGCATGCGAATCTCAAGCAGGGCGACATCCTGCTGACCGGCGCGGCATTCGGTGATTTTGCGCCGGAGGTCAACGCAGCGCATCCCATGGTGCTGCTGTCGGCCGGGGTGGGGATCACGCCCATGGTGTCGGTGCTCAATACCTTGATCGAGCGTGGTGTGAAGCGCCCGGTCTGGTTTGCCCATGCTGCACGCCATGGTCGTCATCATGCGTTGCGGGCCGATCTGGCTGCCGCCCGTGCTGCGCACCCCGCCTTGCAGGAATGGGTGTTCTATGAGGACCCGCTGGCTGGCGACCGGGTGGGTATCGACTACCGCCAGGATGGGCGGATGGTGCTGGGGCCGCTCTTGGCCGAGCTGCCCGACGGTGCCGAGTTCTTCCTTTGTGGTCCGATCGGTTTCATGCAGCAGCAGTGGAAGGCCTTGCTGGAGCACGGCGTCAGTCCTGCCCGTATCCACCGCGAGGTATTCGGTCCGGAACTGCTGGACCACCTGCTTTGATCCATTCCTGAGCGCGGCGGGTTCGCCCCCGCCGCGTCGATACCGAGGTAAACAACCATGCTGACGAGTCGTCGCGAATATCTGGCGGTCAAGGACCTGGCCGAACAACGTGCCGGGCAATTGGCAGAGCAGCAGGACCAGTTGCGGGCAGGGGAGCAACTGGCCCAGCAACTGGCGGCCCGCATTGCCGTACTGGAAGAGCAATTGGCCCAGGCCCAGCCCTTGCACCAGGGCATTGCCCGCTTCGGGGATTCACTGGTCAGCACCAGCGTCTCCATGCAGAAGCTGGCCAACCAGCTGACGCTGGAGCGGGAGACGGCAAGGCGGGTAGGGGCATTGTCGGCCGAATACCGCGCCGGCTTTGCCGACATGGCGGCGACCATTACCGAGGTGGGCGTACGGCGTGCGGCCACCAACGAAATGATCGTCAGCCTGCATGGCCGGACCGACGAGATCGGCGCGATGGTGTCGCTGATCCGTGAGATTGCCGACCAGACCAATCTGCTGGCGCTCAATGCGGCCATCGAGGCTGCGCGGGCCGGTGAGTCAGGCCGCGGCTTTGCCGTGGTCGTGGATGAGGTACGCAAGCTTGCCGAGCGCACCACGGCGGCCACCCGGCAGATACAGGCCGTGGTGCTGGATGTGCATCGCGACAGCGACGAGGCCCTTGCCCGTGCGCAGAAGGTGGGTGAGCTGATGGAGACTTGCCTTGCTCAGACCGCCAGGGCGACCGATGGCATGGACAAGGTCCTGGGTGCGGCCGAGCGTATCGCCAGCGGGCTGGATCATGCCGCAGGCCTGGGCCGGGTCGAGCTGGCCAATATGGAAGAGATCCTGCTCAAGCTCGCGGTCTACAAGGTACTGATGGGACTATCCGACCTGTGTGCCGAGGCCTTGCCCAACCACGTGTCCTGCAGCCTGGGCCAGTGGTACAGCAACGAGGAGGTACGCGATCATTATGCCGGCCTGCCGGGCTATCGCGAGCTGGACGGCCCGCATGCGGCAGTCCATCGCTATGCGGCCGAGGCCGTCGATCGCTACCACCAGGGCAAGCATCGCGAAGCCTGGCTCCTGGCGGCCAAGATGGAGGAGGCCAACCAGGTCGTCATGGCTGGCCTGCAAGTCATGCTGGAAGCGGGCCGTCACTGAGACGGGCGGTCAGCTCCCTCACTCGCCAGGGTAGCGCACACCTATGCGGGCGCGGATGGCATCGAGTGCGTCCATGCTGGCCAGGGTATCCGCCCAGCGCATCGTCGGGCTTTCGGTCAGCCCGGCGCGCAGGCAGCGACCGACTTCTTCGACCTCGTGCACATAGCCGTTGCCGCGGTAGGGCACGCTCAACGTGGTGATCTCCTCACCGCGCTTCAGCGTGAGCTGATCGGGCCTGAACAGCGGGCTGTGCAGGCGGATCGAGCCCCGCTCGCCAAGCAGGGTGGCCTCCCAGGGGGTTTGCGAGCGCAAGCTGCAAAAGCCGCTGGTCATCCCGCCATCACGATGGCGCAGGCTGAAGGCGGTCTGTTCATCCACCCCGGTCTGGCCGAGCTCCGCCTGGGCTTCGACCGAGGCGATAGGGCCGAGGAACAACTGCCCCAGCGCCAGCGGATAGATGCCGATATCCAGCAAGGCGCCGCCGCCCAGGGCCGGATCGAACACCCGGTGGCGGGGATCGAACGGCTGGGCAAAGCCGAAATCCGCCTGCACGGCCTGCAGCTTGCCGATCTCGCCTTTCGCCACCATGGCCTGCGCGGCCTGTACGGCGGGAATGAAGCGTGTCCACATCGCTTCCATCAGGAATAATTGCCGCTCGCGTGCCAGCGCGATGGCCTGACGCGCCTCCCTGGCATTGAGCGTGAACGGCTTCTCACACAGCACCGCCTTGCCGGCATTCAGGCACAGCAGGACGGCGTCGATATGCTGGGGATGCGGCGTGGCGATATACACGACCTCCACGGCCGGATCGGCCACCAGTTCGGCATAGCTGGGATAGTGCTGCCGAGCCCCCTGCTCGGCAGCGAAGCGCTCGGCCGGGCCGGCGCTGCGCGAGGCCACCGCCTGCAGGACGGCATCGGCGCTGTCCTTGATGGCGGCGGCCAGTTGGCCTGCGATAAAGCCGGTGCCGAGTATGCCCCAGCGTACGGGTGCGCTCATGTTGTTGTCTCCTGATCCAGATTGGCTGGCCTGATCCTAACGGCTTGCCCGAGCGTAGTGGGGATGGGCTGACTACCTGTCTCCAGTGACCGCTCGGCCATCGTGGCGCCGCGCATCGCTGTTGCATGCGGCCCTATGCGGACGGGAGACGCTTGACGAAGCCGCCAGCTCGCCAGCACACTATTGGCTTCCCATCCAACCACAGGAGTAGAGCCATGCGTCAGATTGATCTTGCCCTCCTGTCGGCCGCTGCCTGAGCTTAGCCTCACCCTCCCTGTAGCCTTTGTTGCCCGTGACCGGGCATGCTGCTACCGCTTTTTGTAGTCCAGGTGCGTTGATACGCCCGCCTTGCGCGGCCGACTTCCGCTTTCTTCGTGCCACGCGCGTCTAGCGTCGTGGTGTTGCCCGCGTGCGTCGCGGGCGAGAGACCTGGAATACAACGACACCATGATCGAATTCGATTTTGAAACACTGCGCAACATCGGCCTCACGCAGCATATCGTCAACCAACTGATTTCCCTGGAACAGAACGCAGCCGGCAGCAGCCTGATGCGGATTACCGAAGTACAACGCGATTGCCTGCATGTCCATGATGGCGAGCAGGAACACATGGCCCGTGCACTACCCGCCCTGACAGCCTCGCTGCACGCCCGTGGTACGGGCCTGGCGGTAGGAGACTGGGTGCTGGTTGAGCTGCATGACCACGCACAGCGCTGGGTCAGCGTCCAGTTGCCACCGATGACCCATCTGGCGCGGCGGGCGAACGATGGCCGGCGTCAGCCGCTGGCGAGCAATATCGACTCGGCTCTGCTGATCATGGGCCTGGACCATGACTACAACCTGCGCCGCATGGAACGCTACCTGGCGCTGGTGCAGGCCAGTGGCGTGATGGGCGTGGTCGTGCTGACCAAGGCGGACATCGGTACCGACGTGGAGGCGCGCATGGCGGAGATGCATGCGCGGCTCCCGCGCAGCGTGCCGGTCTATGCGGTCAACGCGCTCGCTGCCGAGACGGCCGACGACCTGTCTCCCTGGTTGGGGGCGGGCCAGACGCTGGTGCTGCTGGGGTCCTCCGGTGCTGGCAAGTCCAGTCTCACCAACACCCTCAGCAACGCAGCCCGGCAGGAGACCGGCGGCGTCCGTCGGGGCGACGGGCGAGGACGGCATACCACTACCGCCCGCTCGCTGCATTTCTGCCAGGACGGTGCCTGCATCATCGATACACCGGGCTTGCGTACCTGGCGGCCGGATGCCGATGCCGAGACGCTGGCCGCCACCTTTGAGGATATCGAGGCACTGGCTGCGCAGTGTCGTTTCCGCGATTGTCAGCATCAGGATGAACCGGGCTGTGCGGTAAGGGAGCAGATCGGGGCGGATCGCCTGCTCAACTACCACAAGCTGCTGCGCGAAGTACGCCGCAGCCAGCAGACCCCGCTTGAGCGCAAGGCCTTGCTGGCCAAGTGGAAGGTGATTGGCAAGGCGGGCCATCAACGCAACAAGGAAAAGCGGGGATAACACCGCGATAGGTTGCCGCACGGTGCTGCATTGGCCACGCGGTAACGCCCATGGCAGAGCGGCTGCGGTAGACTCTCGTCCGCCGCCGCTCTGCGTCGGCTTTCGCCACTCTAGCCGTCTCCATGCCATGAACCCGCAACGCCCCGTACTACCTGCTTTCCAACCCGACGCCGATAGCCTGGACCCCAGCGACTGGCAGGCTTTTCGCGAGCTCGGCCATCGCATGCTCGACGATATGGTCGACTTCCTGGCTGGCGTGCGCGAGCGGCCGGTGTGGCAAAAGATGCCGGATGCCGAACGGCAGGCATTGACCGGCGAATCGCTGCCCAAGGGGCCGGGAGACCTAGCCCAGACCTATGAGCAGTTCCAGGCGCTGGTCCAGCCCTATGTCACCGGCAATATCCATCCCCGTTTCGTGGGCTGGGTGCATGGTGGCGGCAACCCGGTCGGGGTGCTCGGCGAGCTATTGGCGGCGAGCATGAACGCCAACCTGGGCGGGCGTGACCATGCGCCTATCGAGGTGGAGCGGCAGGTGATCCGCTGGTCTGCCGAGATGCTGGGTTTCCCCGCTACCGCCAGCGGTGTCCTGGTGACCGGTACCTCGCTCGCCAACCTGATCGCGGTCCTGGTGGCGCGTACCAGAGCGGTCGGGACCGAGGTGCGACGCGATGGCGTAGGGGGCCGGCAACTGGTCGCCTATACCTCGACCGAGGCGCACAACTGCGTCTCCCGTGCCATGGATATGGCGGGCCTGGGTACCGCCGCCCTGCGGCTGATTCCCTGCAACGCGCTGCACCGCATGGACCTCGATTTACTGGCCCAGGCCGTTGCGGCCGATCAGGCTGCGGGCCTTCAGCCCTTCATGGTGGTGGGTAGCGCGGGCACGGTGGATACCGGCGCGGTGGACGATCTGGCCGGTCTGTCAACTTTCTGCAAGCAGCAGGGGCTCTGGTTTCATGTCGACGCTGCATTCGGCGCGCTGGCCATGTTGTCACCAGAACAGCGTCCGCTGCTGGTGGGTATCAGCGAGGCGGATTCCGTCGCCTTCGATTTCCACAAGTGGGCGCAGGTCCCCTACGATGCCGGCTGCATCGTGGTGCGTGATGCGGAACTGCATGCCTCGACCTTTGCGACTCAGCCAACCTATTTGCGCAGGGAAGCCCGCGGTCTGGCCGCCGGCCACCCCTGGCCGACTGACTTTGGCCCCGACCTGTCGCGCGGTTTCCGCGCACTCAAGGTCTGGATGACGCTCAAGACCTACGGCGCCGACAAGCTGGGACAGGTGATCGCCAGCAACTGTGCCCTGGCCCGGCAACTGGGGCAGCGGATTGCAGCAGAGCCCGAGCTGGAGCAGGTCGCGCCGATCGCGCTGAACGTCGTCTGCTTCCGCTTCCTGGCCAAGGTGGCGGATCTGGGCCAGCTCAATGCCGACATCGTGGCCGACCTGCAGGAATCGGGTGTCGCTGTCCCCTCAACCACGCGGATCAATGGTGAACTGGTGATCCGGGTGGCCTTCGTGAACCATCGTACCCGGGCCGAGGATGTGGATATCGTCGTCGATGCCATCCTGGCCGCCGGGCGCCGTCGCACCGGTGCAGGCTGACGCCAGCGCTAGCGCCAGTAAAGCTGCTCGACCTTGAAACTCTCATTCGGGGTCGAGGCCACGCCGCCGAGGCGCTTGTCGTAAACCACTTGCGGCACCGGGAAGGCCAGCGGCGTGAGCGGGACCTCCTCCGCGACCAGCTGTTGCACCGCCTCGTAGCGCTGGATACGGTCCGCCTGCCGGGTCGCGGCGCGCGCGGCATCCAGTGCCGCTTCGGCCTTGGGGTTGCACCATTGCGCGGCGTTGTAGCCTTGCTTGATCGCGTCGCAACTGAGCTGGTTGCTGTAGAAATTGTCCGGATCGAGCGCAAAGCCCCAACCGCCCAGCACGGTGGCGACCTCGCCCGCGCGTGAACGGCGGGTCAACTCGATCGCCTCCATGCTGACCAGCTTGAGCTTCACGCCCAACCTGGCCCAGTCGGCCTGGATCAACTCACCGGTCAACTGGCTGTTCGGGTTCACGCCTGATCCGCCCGCCCGCAGACCCAGCTCGATCTCGAAACCTTCCGGGTAGCCCGCCTCGCGCAGCAGCTGCTTTGCCCGCGCCCAATCCGGGACCGTCGGCCTGGCCGGCAGCACGCCCCATAGACTGCGGGCTGAATACAGCGTACCGGCCGGTTCCGCCTGGCCGTCGTAGACGGTCTTGACGATGGCCGCGCGGTCGATGCTCATGGCCAGCGCCTGCCGCACCCGTTTGTCGTCCAGCGGTTTCCGGGTGACATTGAAGAACAGCAGGGCACTGAGTTGCAGATTGCGTGGTGTCAGCGCAAAGCGGGCATCGCTGGTAAAGCGGGGCAGGTCCTGCGGCTTGATGCTTTCGGCCAGTTGGCATTCGCCGGCGCGCAGTTTCTGCGCCCTGACCGCCGGGTCGGGCACGATCACCAGCATCAGCTTGTCGATCGCCGGCTTCTGCCGCCAATAGTCCGGGTTGGCGGTATAGCGGACCTGCGCGCCCTTGTCGTAACGGTTGAAGGCATAGGGACCGGTGCCGACCGGCAGGCTGCTGATCTGGGTTGGTGTGCCGGCACGGTCCAGCTGCTGGGCATACTCGGCCGAGACGATATCCATCGAGTAGCCGGCCATATCGATCAGCAACGGTGCGTAGGGCCGATTCAGGCTCAGGCGGACGGTGTAGTCGTCGAGTTTGTCGACCGACTTGAACAGGCTTTTCCAGTCCCCCGCCAGGGCGTAGGGAAAGCCGGCCGGCGCAGCCTTGGCGCCAGGGTGCTTGGGGTCGATCTGGCGCTTCAGCGTCCACAGCACGTCATCGGCATTGAACTCCCGGCTCGGCGTGAACCAGGGCGTGCGCTGCCACTTCACGCCACGCCGCAGGTGAAAGGTGTACACCAGTCCGTCCGGCGAGATATCCCAGCGCTCGGCCAGGCTGGGGCTGAGCTTCCATGGCCCCGGCAGGTATTCGATCAGCTTGTTGTAGAGCTTGAAGGCTGAGGCGGTATGGGTGGAGACACTGGCGAACTGCGCCGGGTCGAAGCCCTCGGGGTCGGCATCGGCGCAGATTACCAACGGCCTTGCGGCCAGGCTGGCGAGGCTGGCCGATACCAGCAGCAGATAAGGGATGGCGCGCATTACGGGGTCCAGGTTGGCAGCGGCAAGGGTTTACTTCCAGCGCAGCCGTTCCACCTTGTAGCTGTCGTTGGGCGTGGGCTCCACGCCTTGCAGGTTCCGGTCGTACACCACGACCGGCAGCGGATAGGTGAGGGTAGTGAAAGGCACTTCATCGGCCAGTATCTTCTGCACCTCGTGGTAGGACTGGCTGCGCCTGGCCTGCGTGGTGGCAATGCGGGCGGCATCGAGCGCCGCATCGACCTTGGCGTTGCACCAGTGGGCGAAGTTGTAGCCGTTCTTGGCGGCATCGCAACTGGCGAGGTTGCTGTAGAAACCATCCGGGTCCAGCGCACCGCTCCAGCCGCTGAGCAGGCTCGGTGCCTCGCCCGAACGGGCTTTCTTGACCAGTTCCACCCATTCCACGTTCAGCAGGGTCAGCTTGACCCCGAGCTTGGCCCAGTCTGCCTGGATCGTCTCGGCGGTCTGGCGGAAGTTGGGGTTGGTGCCGGAGCCGCCGGGGCGTACCCACATCTCGGCTTCGAAGCCTTGCGGGTAGCCGGCGTCCGCCAGCAGCTTGCGGGCGCGCACGTAATCCGGCGTCGTCGGCTTGCTCGCTTCCACACCCCACAGGCTGCGTGGCGAATAGGGCGTGCTGGCGACTTCCGCCCGGTTGTCGTACACGCCGCGCACGATGGCGGCGCGGTCGATCACCAGCGCCAGCGCCTGCCTTACCCGCTTGTCGTCGAAGGGCTTCTTGCCGACATTGAAGAACAGCTGGCTGCTCGCCTGGTTACGCAAGGGCGTGACGCCAAAGCGCGGGTTGTTGTCGAACTTCGGCAGGTCCTGCGGCTTGATGGTATCGGCCAACTGGCATTCGCCAGCCAGCAGCTTTTGCGCCCGTACGGCCGGGTCCGGCACGGTCGCGAGGATCAGTTTGGCGATGGCGGGTTTTTGCCGCCAGTACTGCGGGTTGGCCTCGTAGCGTGCCTGCGCACCCTTGTCGTACTTCTTCAACAGGTAGGGGCCGGTCCCGATCGGCAGGCTGCCGACCTGTTGCGGCGTGCCGCGGCTGTCGAGTTGCTGGCCGTACTCGGCCGAGACCAGTGCCAGCGCGGGATGCGCCAGCCGCTCCAGCAGCGGCGCGTACGGTTGTCGCAGCGTCAGCCTGACGGTGTAGTCGTCCAGCTTGTCGATGGCCTTGAACAGGTTTTTCCAGTCGCCGGAGTTGGCGTAGGGGAAGCCCCCAGGGGCGGCCTTGGCGCCGGGATGATTGGGGTCGATCTGCCGTTGTATGGTCCACAGCACATCGCTGGCATTGAAATCCCGTGTCGGCTTGAACCATTCGGTGCTCTGCCATTTCACGCCTTTACGCAGGTGCAGCGTGTAGATCAGGCCGTCAGCAGAAATCTCCCAGGACTGCGCCAGTGCCGGGGTGAACTTGAACGGGCCGGGCTCGTACTCGATCAGGTTGTTGTAGAGCTTGGCGGCCGACGCCTTGTGCGTCGCATCGTTGGCGCTCTGGGCCGGGTCGAAGCTGTCGGGGTCGGCATCGGCACAGACCACCAGCGGTTTGTTGGCGGCGAAGGCGCCCAGGGTGGCAAGTACGAGCAGTAGATGAGGCAGGGAGCGCATGGCGGATCCTGGCAAAGGATGAACCCGCCTATCGTAGCCGAGCGGGGCCAAAATTCACATATGCAAAATAGCGATTAAAAATGAATTACAAATAATTATTAAATATAAATTGTCGAGACTAGAGTGCACTCACACCACCGCAGGTCGCCACCCGGGAAGCGATCGATGTGGCTTGCCTAATCAATCGATCCAAGGAGTGTTCCGATGTTAAAGCAACTCAAGCAACTCGCCCTCGTTTCCGCCCTGACCGCCAGCGGCCTGCTGGTTCATGCCGACGATGCCGTCACCATCGCGTACCAGACCACGGTCGAGCCGGCCAAGGTGGCCCAGGCCGATAGCGTGTACGAGAAAACGACCGGCAAGGCGATCAACTGGCGCAAGTTTGAAAGCGGCGCGGATGTGATCACCGCCGTGGCCTCGGGTGACGTGCAGATCGGCTATGTGGGTTCCAGCCCGCTGGCCGCCGCCGCGAGCCGCGGCCTGCCGGTGCAGACCTTCCTGATCGCGGCCCAGATTGGCGGCGCCGAAGCCCTGGTCGTACGTAACGGTGCCGGCATCGCCAAGCCGCAGGATCTGGTCGGCAAGAAGATTGCCGTACCGTTCGTCTCGACTACCCACTACAGCCTGCTGGCGGCATTGAAGCACTGGAAGATCGACCCGACCAAGGTACAGATACTGAACCTGCGGCCGACCGAGATCGCCGCAGCCTGGCAGCGTGGCGATATCGATGCCGCCTATGTCTGGGACCCGGCGCTGGGTACCGCCAAGGCCAGTGGCAAAGTGCTGATCAGCTCGGCCGACGTGGCCAAGTGGGGCGCACCGACCTTTGACGCCTGGATCGTGCGCAAGGATTTCGCCGAAAAGAATCCGGATTTCGTGACCCAGTTCGCCAAGGTGACCGGCGAGTACTACGCCCGTTACGAAGCCAACAGCAAGGCATTCTCTGCTGACAAGGCCAATGTCGACAAGATCGCCCGCATCACCGGCTCCAAGCCTGAAGAAGTGGCCGAGCTGCTGGCCGGCAACCGCTACCCGGTGCTGAAGGAACAAGCCACGCTGCTGGGTGCGCCCACGGTACAGGCCGTAACCGCGACTTCTGCCTTCCTGAAGGAGCAGGGCAAGGTGGATGCGGTCCTCGGCAGCTATGCGCCCTATGTGGAAGCGAAATTCGTGAAGCAGGCCGGCGCCGCCAAGGTAGCCAGCAAGTAAACCCCGCAAGCTCAGGTCCGGGCCCGCATGGCTTAAAAGCTTGCGGGCTTTGTGGTCGACATGGAAATGGAAAGGGCGCGAGCATGAGCACGCTGCAACTGGAGTCCGTCTCGGTTCGCTATGGCGAGCATGAACCGGCGATCCTCTCCGGGGTATCGCTCTCGGTACGGGAGGGTGAGCTGGTCGTGGTGCTGGGCCCGTCGGGTTGTGGCAAGACCACCTTGCTGAACCTGATGGCGGGATTCGTCCTGCCCGATGGCGGGCGTATCACCCTGGATGGCAAGCCCGTCCAGGGACCGGCCGCCGAACGTGGCGTGGTGTTCCAGGATGACGCCCTGCTGCCCTGGCTGGATGTACTCGGTAATGTTGCCTTCGGCCTCAAGCTGCGCGGCGTGGACCGGGCCACGCGTGAAGCGAAGGCGAGCGAACTCTTGCGGCTGGTCGACCTGGCCGGCTACGAGCGGCAGAAGATCTGGCAATTGTCCGGTGGGCAACGCCAGCGCGTCGGCATTGCTCGCGCGCTGACGGCAGACCCGCAGGTCCTGCTGCTGGATGAGCCGTTTGGCGCGCTCGATGCGCTCAATCGGGAGCAGATGCAGGCCTTGCTGCTGCGGGTCTGGCAAGCAACCGGCAAGCAGGTGTTCCTGATTACCCATGACATCGAGGAGGCCGTCTTCCTCGCCACCGAACTGATCCTGCTGTCACCGCGGCCTGGCCGGGTGGTGGAGCGCATACGGCTGGATTTTGGCCGTCGCTATACAGCCGGGGAGTCGGTACGCAGCATCAAGTCCGATCCGGCCTTTATCGCGGTACGCGAGCAGGTGCTGGCCCTTGTGCTGGCCCCGACTGAACAGGTAGCCTGAGATGTACGATCCCATTCTGACTGTCTCGCTGGATGAGTCCCCGGCGCCCACAAGCCCGGTATCGCGCGCCGTGGCTGCCACGCCCTGGCTGACGACCGTGCAACTGAGCCTGGTAACGGTGTTGGTGTTGCTGCTGGTCTGGTGGCTGGTCACCTGGCGAGGCTGGGTCGCCCCCTTGTTCCTGCCCTCGCCGCAAGCCGTGCTGGCCAAGGCCTGGCAGGTTTCCACCCAGGGCTTCATGGATGCCACCTTGTGGCAGCATCTGGCGGCGAGCCTGTCACGCATTGGCATCGCGCTGTTGGCGGCCACCTTGCTGGCGGTGCCGGTCGGTATCGCCATCGGCCTGCATCGTTGGGCACAGGGCATCTTCGATCCCCTGATTGAACTCTATCGTCCCATCCCTCCGTTGGCCTACCTGCCCCTGATCGTGATCTGGTTCGGCATCGGCGAGTTTTCCAAGATACTGCTGATCTACCTCGCGATCTTCGCCCCCATCGTGATCGCCACCGCTGGTGCGGTACGGGCGGTTGACCCCAACCGCCTGCGCGCGGCGCAGTCCCTGGGGGCGAGTCGCGGGCAATTGATCTGGCAGGTGGTGCTGCCGAGTGCCTTGCCGGATATCCTGACCGGCCTGCGCATCGGCCTGGGTGCGGGCTGGTCCACGCTGGTGGCGGCCGAGCTGGTCGCCGCGACCCGCGGCCTGGGTTTCATGGTCCAATCCGCCGCCCAGTTCCTGGTGACCGACGTGGTGTTGCTGGGCATCGCCGTCATCGCCCTGGTCGCCTTCAGCCTGGAGCTGGGTTTGCGCTGGCTCCAGAAACGCTTTGTACCCTGGCATGGCCGGGCCTGATTTCACGTTTCCTAGATAACACGCCATGACACTACGTATTACCGCCCTGACTCCTGCCATCGGCGCCCTGGTCGAAGGTCTGTCCCTGGCCGAGCCACTGCGCGCCGAGCAGCAGGCTGCCATCAGCGCCGCGCTTTTGCAGCACCAGGTGCTGTTCTTCCGCAACCAGCCGATCACCCCCTTGCAGCAGCGTGACTTCGCCGCCCAGTTCGGCGAGCTGCATGTGCACCCGATCTACCCGAACATCCCCGAGCACCCGCAGATCATGGTGCTGGATACCGATGCCAACAATCTGCCGGATAACGATAACTGGCATACCGACGTCACCTTTATCCAGACCCCGCCGCTGGGTGCCATTCTCGCTGCCAAGCAATTGCCGCCCACCGGAGGTGACACGCTATGGGCCAGCGGCATCGCCGCCTTCGAGGCCTTGTCGGCTCCCTTGCAGACGCTGCTGGATGGCTTGCAGGCCGAGCATGATTTCGTGAAATCCTTTCCAGCCAGCCGCCACGCCATTACGCCCGAAGCCGCGGCCCATTGGGAAGAAACCCGCCGCAAGCATCCACCCTTGCTGCACCCGGTCATTCGTACCCATCCGGTCAGCGGCCGCAAGGCATTGTTCGTGAACGAGGGCTTCACCACCCGCATCGTCGGCCTGCAGCCCAGGGAGAGCGATGCGCTGCTCAACTTCCTCTACGCCCACATCGCCCGGCCGGAATTCACCCTGCGCTGGCGCTGGCAGGAAAATGACGTCGCTTTCTGGGACAACCGCATTACCCAGCACTACGCCGTGGCGGACTATCTGCCGCAACGGCGGATCATGCACCGGGCCACCATCCTGGGTGACAAGCCGTTCTGAGGTTTGGGATGTCGATATCGGCATGGTCATGCCGCTTCGTGACCGTACTGGTCCGGCCGTGTTCGGTGGAAGGCGCTACGCTTTTCCACCCTACAACTGCCGGAAACTGGTGGTCGCTAACCCCCGAACCATTCCGCATCCGGCAGCTTCCCGAACACCCGCCGTAAGCCCTCGCCCCAACTGCGCCGTAGCTTGTTGAAGTAGGGGTCGTCACCATCGATGCGATGGGGTTCGGCCTTGGCAAAGCTGTCGCGCTCATAGAGCAGCATGTCGATCGGCAGGCCGACCGAGAGGTTGCTGCGTATGGTCGAATCAAACGAGATCAGGGTGCACTTGGTCGCTTCACTCAATGGGGTGTCGTAGTCGACCACCCGGTCGATGATGGGCTTGCCGTACTTGGATTCGCCGATCTGGAAGTAGGGCGTGTCGATACCCGCTTCGATGAAGTTGCCCTGCGCATAGACATGGAACAGGCGCGGCCCCTCGCCGCGTATCTGTCCGCCGACCAGGAAATTGCCGCCAAAATCCACGCCCTGGCCCTGGGTGTCGCCATCGGCATCCCGTGCCACGACTTCCTTGACGGTATTGCCCACCAGCGCGGCAGCGTCGTACATGGTGGAGACGTTGTGCAGGTTGACGGCATCGAAGTCCAGCCGCTGCCTGAGCAGGGTCACGACGCTCTGGGTGGTGGCGAGGTTGCCTGAAGTCAGCAGTACGATCAGCCGCTGACCCGGTAGCTCGAACAGGTGCATCTTGCGAAAGGTCGCAATATGGTCGACCCCGGCGTTGGTCCGGGAATCGGAGGCGAATAACAGGCCGGCTTTCAGCCGCATGGCAACGCAGTAGGTCATGGTAGGAAGCGGGCTAGGGAGTGTTACGAGCTTAGCGCAGGCGAGCGGGGTTCGTCAGTTCCGTGCAGCCGAGCGGGCAGGCAGGGCTTGGGCCTGCCTGCCACGGATCACTGCTGGTCAGGGAAGGGGCGGTGCACCACCTGTACGGTGGCCAGCATGGCTTCCATACCACCACCCACGCGTACGCCGCGCACCGGGCAGGCATCGAGATAATCCTGGCCGATGGCAAGCTTCACATAGCGCTGGTCCGCCAGGCACTGGTTGCTGACATCGAAGCCCAGCCAGCCGTCCAGCAGCCAGACCTCGGCCCAGGCATGGCTGGCGACATGTTCGGTATCGGCGGCCAGGTAGCCACTGACATAACGAGCAGGGATGCCCAGCAGGCGGGCGCAGGTGGCAAACACCTGGCTATGGTCCTGGCAGACGCCATGGCGGTTGGCAAAGGCATCGGCGGCGGGGGTGGCGGCGTCGGTCGCGCCGGGGGTGTAAGGCATGTGCTCGCCCAGCGCAGCCATCAGCGCATGCAGGCCGCCTAGCATGTCGCTGGCGATCGCGGGTGCAAAGGCACGCGCGAAGGTGGTCAGGGCGGCATCGGCATGGGTCAGGGTGGAGTCGCGCAGGAACAGGGCGGGTGGCAGGCTGTCGTCCAGTTCGGGACCGGGTGCGGCGTCGGAGGTCTCCACCAGGCCGACCGCGCGCAGGCGGATTTCACTGTGCGGCTTGTCCAAGGTCAGCACGTGCAGCACGTTGCCATAGGCGTCCAGCCCCTGGCTGGCGGGGGCGGGCAGGTAGAGTTGCCAGTCCAGTATGGTCAACCGCTTGCTACCGCGCGGCGTAAGCCGCAGGTACTGGATGCTGCGGGTGACCGGTGAGTCGTAGCGGTAGGTGGTGTCGTGCTCAATGGCCAGGCGCATCGTCGTCCCCTTGTGCCGGGTTGGCGTTGAGATGCAGCTGCCAGTATCCCACATCAATCCAGCGGCCGAATTTCCAGCCAACCTGCTCGAACATTGCCACCTGGCGAAAGCCAAGCTTCTCGTGCAGAGCCACGCTGGCCGCGTTGGGCTGGGCAATGCCACCGATGGCGGTATGCAGGCCGCTGGCGCGCAAGGTATCGAGCAAACACCGGTACAACTGGCTGCCAAGGCCACGTCCCTGTGCCGAGGCTGCAAGGTAGACCGAGGTCTCAACTGAATGCCTGTAGGCACTGCGTACCCGCCACAGCGTGGCGTAGGCATAGCCCAGCAGCTTGCCATCCTGCTCGACCACCAGCCAGGGAAGCCCGGTCTCCTGCACTTTGGCGATGCGCTCGGCGATTTCGGTGGCGCTGACAGGCGCCTCCTCGAAGCTGATCGTGCTCTCCAGGATATAGGGACGATAGATATCGGCGATCTGCTGCGCGTCAGCGGCGCTTGCAGACCGTATCGCCAGTTCGGTGCAGACGGTCATCACTCAGGCCGCCTCAAGGTAGGCGGCCCGGATCGCTTCGCCGATACGGGCGGAGCGGGCCAGGAAGCCGGTCAGCCAGTCGTGCAGGCCGAGTTCCAGGATTTCATCGACCGAACCGTATTCCAGTTGCACCGCCAGCTTGCCGGCCAATTGCTTGACGTTGCGCCCTGCATCGAGCGAGCCCTCGGCCGCCTCGATCTGCGGCAGGATCTGGCGGATCTCATCGCAGCAGGCGCGTAGTGAGCGCGGCACATCGGGCCGCAAGATCAGCAACTCCGTCACACGCCTGCCATCCAGGCTGTCACGGTAGGCGGCGTGGTAGGCCTCGAACGCCGACAGCGAGCGCAGCAACGCACTCCAGGCATAGAAGTCCGGTGCGCTTTCGGCCGGTGCGTCGACAGGGACCAGCCTGGCATCGGCCGGCTCGATCAACTGCGACTTCACATCCAGCAGGCGGGCGGTGTTGTCGGCACGTTCGACAAAGGTACCGAGCCGGATAAAGCAGTAGGCATCATTGCGCTGCAGGGTGCCGTAGGTCGCGCCACGGAACAGGTGTGAGCGCTCCTTCACCCAATCGAAGAAGGCCGAGACGCTGGGGATGCCACGTTGCGGCATCTGCTTGGCTTCCAGCCAGCTGGCATTGATCGCCTCCCACATCTCGGCGGTGATCTGGCCACGCACGGCGTGGGCGTTCTCGCGCGCGAACTTCAAGCAGCTCAGCACCGAGGTCGGGTTGTCGAGGTCCAGCGCCATGAAGTTGAATAGCTTCTCGGCATCGAGCTTGTCGTGGCGGGCGTGGAAGGCATCGAGCGAGCCGGTGACTGCCAGCGGTGCGGCCAGTTCGGTCACGGCGCCACGCGATTGCGGCAGCAGTGACAGCGAATGGGTCACATCCAGCATGCGCACCAGGTTCTCGGCGCGCTCCAGGTAGCGGCTCATCCAGTAGAGTTGGGCTGCGGTACGGGACAGCATCTAGGCCTCGCTTTCTAGTCGGGCGACGGCATGGTTTGCACAGGCAGGCATGGGAAGAAGGGCGCGTGGGTTCATGGTTCAGCCCTCCAGTATCCAGGTGTCCTTGGTGCCACCACCCTGGGAGGAATTGACCACCAGCGAGCCGGATTTCAGCGCCACGCGCGTCAAGCCGCCGGCAACCATGCTTATCTCCCTGCCGGTCAGCACGAAGGGACGCAGGTCGATATGGCGCGGGGCGATGCCGCTCTCGACAAAGGTCGGGCAACTGGACAAACAGAGCGTGGGCTGGGCGATGTAGTTGCTCGGGTTGGCCCGCACCCGCTCCCTGAACTCCTCAATCTCGGCGGTGGTCGAGGCCGGGCCGACTAGCATGCCGTAGCCCCCGGCGCCGTGGACTTCCTTCACCACCAGGTCCGCCATATGGGTCAGGACATGGTCGAGATCGGCCGGCTTGCGGCATTGCCAGGTCGGAACGTTGTAGAGGATGGGTTCTTCGTCCAGGTAGAAGCGGATCATGTCCGGCACGTAGGGGTAGATGGACTTGTCGTCCGCCACGCCGGTGCCGATGGCGTTGGCCAGGATCAGGTTGCCCTGCTTGTAGACTGACAAAAGGCCGGGTACGCCGAGCATGGAGTCGGCCCGGAAGGCCAGTGGGTCGAGGAAGGCATCGTCGATGCGGCGGTAGATCACGTCCACCCGCTGCGGGCCGACCGTGGTGCGCATGTAGAGATAGTCGTCCTTGACGAACAGGTCCTGCCCTTCGACCAGTTCCACCCCCATCTGCTGGGCGAGGAACGCATGCTCGAAATAGGCCGAGTTGAACGGACCGGGCGTGAGCACGACCACGGTCGGGTTTTCAGCCTTGCTCGCATGGCGCAGCGTGTTGAGTAGCAGGGTCGGGTAGTGCGCCACCGGTGCCACTGCGTACTGCGCGAACAGTTCCGGGAACAGCCGCATCATCATCTTGCGGTTTTCCAGCATGTAGCTCACGCCGGAGGGTACGCGTAGATTGTCTTCCAGCACGTAGTAGCCGCCATCGGCATGGCGTATCAGGTCGACGCCGGTGATATGGGTGTAGATGCCGTGCGGCAGGTCCAGGCCCTGCATGGCCGGCTGGTACTGCGCATTGGCGAATACCTGCTCGGCGGGAATCAGCCCAGCCTTGATGATTTCGTGATCGTGATAGATATCCCACAGGAAGCGGTTCAGCGCCGTCACCCGCTGCCGCAAGCCGGCTTCCAGCATCCGCCATTCGCTGGCCGGCACGATGCGCGGCACGGTATCGAAGGGGATCAGTCGCTCGGCACCCGCTTCGTCGCCATAGACTGCGAAGGTGATGCCCACCTTGCGAAACAGCAGGTCGGCCTCGGCCCGCTTCTTGGCCAGGGCTTCGGGCGTCTGGGCATGCAGCCAGTTGGCAAACGGTTGGTAGTGCGAACGGATCGCGCCGCTTTGTAGCAGCATCTCGTCATAGTGGCCGTTGGCAGGCAGGGTGAGGGCGTGCATAAGGGCTCCCGGATAGGTGATTACATCGATGCAAGAGCCATGCCGGGCAGTTGATTTTATTTAAATCAATGGCTTGTGATGTTGTGGTGCGTTGCTGATCGTAGCGTTGCACTGCTTTGGTGCAACAGTGTGTGGGTCCTGCGGACAAACAAAAGCCCCGGGCGATGCCGGGGCTTGGGGCAGTGCAGGCGACCGTCGGTACTACAGCTGCATGGACTTGATCTCGTAGAACTCGTGGATGCCGAAGTCGCCCCACTCGCGGCCGTTGCCGGATTGCTTGTAGCCGCCCAGCGGTGCGTCGTAGTTGAAGTCGCCACCGTTTACATAGCAACCGCCGGCGCGAATCTGCCGGGCGATGCGGATGCCATCTTCCCGGCTGCCGGCCCAGACCCCGGACGACAGGCCGTAGATGCTGTCGTTGGCGATGGCGATGGCTTCATCAATATTGTCATAGGGAATCATGCAGATCACCGGCCCGAAGATTTCTTCTTGGGCGATGGTCATCTTGTTATGCACGTCGCGGAAGATGGTCGGCTTGACGTAGGCACCGCGGGTCAATCCTTCCGGTCGTTCCACGCCGCCGGTCACCAGCTTGGCACCTTCGTCGAGGCCTTGCTGGATGAACTTCAGCACCGTTTCGCGCTGGCCCATGGAACTCATGGGACCGACATAGGTGTCCTTGTCCATCGGATCGCCGACCTTGAGGCTTTCGGCAACCTGCTTGGCAATGCGTACAGCCTCTTCGTATTTGCTGGCAGGTACCAGCATGCGGGTCAGCGCGATACAGGTCTGGCCGCTGTTGATCATCACGTCCTTGACCCCGAAGCTGACCGCCTTCTCCAGAGGGGCGTCCTCGGTAATGATGTAGGGCGACTTGCCACCCAGTTCCAGGCAGACCCGCTTGACGGTTTCGGCCGCGAGTTTCTGGATGCGGCGGCCGGTGGCGGTCGAGCCGGTGAAGGACACCATGTCCACCTCGGGGTGGGTCACCATGGCATCGCCCAACACGCCACCCTTGCCGGTTACCAGGTTGAAGACGCCCTTGGGCAGACCGATTTCGGCCACGGCTTCGGCAAAGATGATGTCCTGTAGCGGCGTCACCGAGGAAGGCTTGAGCACCATGGTGCAGCCGGTCGCCAGTGCCGGGGCGACCTTGCCGATCAACTGGTACAGCGGGTAGTTCCAGGGTGTGATGAAAGCGCAGACGCCAACGGCCTCGCGTACCACCAGCGAGTTGTTGACCTGCTTTTCCACTTCCATCTCATGTGCCCGGTCGGCGTATTTCTCGAAGGCCTTCACGCAATTGACCTGGATGATCTTGGCGATCTCCAGCGGGCAACCCATGGATTGCGAGATGGCCAGGGCCAGCTCGTCCTTGCGGCGCTCCAGGGCGGCATGCAGCTTGCGGATATAGTCGGCCCGCTCGGCGGCCGTCGTGCGCGACCAGGCCGGGAAGGCGGCACGGGCGGCGGCAAAGGCGCGATCCAGATCAGCGAGGTCTGCATTGCAGGTCTCGGCAAAGCCTTCTTCGGTCGCGGGGTTGTAGACCGTGGTGTAGCCACTGCCTTGCGGGGCTACCCACTCGCCATTGATAAAGAGCTTGTCGTAACGTTTCATGGCTTACCTCTGGAAGATAAACAGGCACCCCGGCTGGGCGGGGGCTTAAAAGCTGGGGGGAGAGCTGGGGCTCACCAGACTGGCGCTGACGATTTCGGCGCTGTCCTTGCCCAGGTTGCGGAAGCGGTGCGGCAGGGTGGAATCGAAGTAGTAGCCCTCACCCGCCTTCAGGATGCGGGTCTGCTCCGCCACGGTCAGTTCGATCTCGCCCTTCACCACGGTGCCGACCTCCTGGCCGGCATGGCTCAGCATCTCGGCACCGGTATCGGCACCGGCTTCATAGACTTCGCGCAGCATGGTGATATGACGGTTCTGTACGCCATGACCGATCAGGAACAGCTTCACACCCTCGCCGCCGATATCGGGCATCTGCTCCTTGTCGAAGAACGGGGAGGGGCGAACCGGATCGGCGATGTCGAAGGTAAAGAACTCTGCCAGGCTCATCGGTACGCCATCGAGCACCTTCTTGAGCGAAGAGATCGAGGGACTGACGCGGTTCTGCTCGATCAGCGAGATGGTGCTGTTGGTAACGCCGGCACGTTTGGCGAGCTCGCGTTGGGACAGCGCGTGCTTCTCGCGTACCAGCTTGAGCCGGGTGCTGACTTCCAGGGACATGGCATCTTCCTTGCTAACCGAGCAGTAAAGAGTGTGTGATATTGTGAACACTCTGTGATGGGAAATTATACGGCCTTAGCCGCGCTGACAAGTGCTGAATTACACGAAAGTCATTGATATTGCTTTTATTGCGACGCACAACCGATGCTGCTTGTGCCGTCTTTGAAGGCTGGTGTTTAATATGTTTGACATTGCACGGGCCTGGTGCGTTGAGAATGTTTGACGCACCGAGGCGGTGATCCTGTCAGCGCTGCGGGTCACGAGCTTGCAGCCGCCACCAGACCAAAACGGAGACAACATCATGCTGATCGGCGTACCCAAGGAAATAAAGAACCATGAATACCGCGTGGGTTTGACCCCCGCCGGCGTCAAGGAACTCAAACGCAACGGCCATGACGTGCTGGTGCAGGCCAATGCGGGTACGGCGATCGGCTTCCCTGACGAGCAGTACATCGCTGCCGGGGCGCAGATCGTGCAGGCTGCCGAGGAAATCTTCAAGCGTGCCGACATGATCATCAAGGTCAAGGAGCCGCAACCGGTGGAATGTGCCATGCTGCGGGCCGGGCAGATACTCTATACCTATCTGCATCTGGCGCCGGATCCGGAGCAGACGGCAGCACTGGTGAAGTCCGGTTGTGTGGCGATCGCCTACGAGACGGTGACCGATGGTCGCGGCGGCTTGCCGCTGCTGGCACCGATGTCGGAAGTGGCGGGCCGCATGGCCATCCAGGCCGCTGCCAGGGCGCTGGAAAAGTCGGCTGGTGGTTCCGGCGTGTTGCTGGGCGGTGTGCCCGGCGTGGCGCCGGGTCATGTCACCGTGATCGGTGGCGGGGTGGTTGGTACCCACGCGGCGCGCATGGCGGCGGGCCTGGGGGCGGATGTGACGTTGCTGGATCGTTCCCTGCCGCGACTCAAGGAAATCGACGAGGCCTTCGGTGGCCGGATCAAGACCCTGTACTCGACCCAGGACGCGATAGAGAATGAATTGCGGGTGGCCGATGCGGTGATCGGCGCAGTGCTGATTCCCGGTGCCGCTGCCCCGAAGCTGGTCAGCAAGGATATGCTCAAGCTGATGAAGCCTGGTTCGGTGCTGGTGGACGTGGCGATCGACCAGGGCGGTTGCTTCGAGACCTCGCACGCGACCACCCATCAGGACCCGACCTATGTGGTCGACGGCGTGACCCACTACTGCGTGGCCAATATGCCCGGCGGTGTGGCCCGGACCTCGACCATGGCATTGACCAATGCGACCCTGGTGCATGCCGTCGCGATTGCCAACAAGGGTTGGCGGCGTGCGCTGCGGGACGATCTGCACCTGAGGAACGGCTTGAACGTTTGCGAAGGCAAGGTGACCTACCAGGCCGTGGCACGTGATCTGGGGTATGAATATGTGCCGGCAGATCATTTGCTGAATTAAGAGATAAAGAGCGCGCTCCCGATCAAGCTCGGGGGCGCTGGCAGGAGGATAGGATCATGAAGCGCAAACCCCTCGTCGCCCTGGTGGCGGATCGCAAGCAATTGGGCCTGCATCCCTTTCATTGTGTGGGTGAGAAATACATTACCGCCGTGGTGGAAGGGGCGGGCTGCCTTGCCATGCTGATCCCCGCGCTGGGCGACCTGCAGGATTTCGACGAATTGCTGGAGCAGGTGGACGGCCTGCTGTTCACCGGTAGCGTGTCCATGGTTGATCCGGTCCGCTATAAAGGTCCCAACCTGCCTGACGGCCAATCCCTCGATACCGCGCGCGACCAGACTGCCATGCCGCTGATGGAACGGGCGATCAAGCGTGGCATTCCGGTATTCGCGATCTGTCGGGGTTTCCAGGAAATGAACGTGGTGTTCGGTGGGTCCCTGTTGCACAAGGTGCACGAGACCGAGGGCAAGATGGACCACCGCGAGGACAGCGCCGCACCGCTGGAGGTGCAGTACGGGCCTCGTCATCCGGTCCAGTTCACCCAGGGTGGGCTGATCGAGCGCACCAGCGGCTACCAGGAATACAAGGTCAATTCGATACACAACCAGGGCGTGGAACGGTTGGGCGATGGTCTCGTCGCCGAAGCCATCGCGCCGGACGGCCTGGTTGAAGCGTTTTCGGTCAAGGACGCGCAAGGATTTGCACTTGCGGTGCAATGGCACCCTGAGTGGAAGTACGCCGACAACCCCTTGTCTGTCAGCCTGTTCAAGGCTTTCGGTGAGGATTGTCGACGCTATCAAGCAAGCCGCGAGTAGCCTGCACCAGCAGCGCTGCCAGGGAAACGTCGGAAAGCGACGAGGAATCCGCCTCGCCGCGCTTTCCCGCGTTTGCCGGCTTGCCAACAACCGGAGGTTCGCCGCTATGCGGCGAAAACACAAGTATGGCCATTACCCAGTTCCAAGACTTTTTCCGTGAGTACGGTATTACCGAGGTCGAGTGTGTCGTGCCCGACATGACCGGCGTGGCACGCGGCAAGATCCTGCCGAAGAGCCAGTTCAACTCGGCCAATATGCGGCTGCCCAAGGCGGTGCTGATCCAGACCGTGACCGGCGACTGGCCCGACGACGACGCCATCACCGGCCCGACCGATCCTGACATGGTCTGCGTACCGGATATCAATACCATGCGGCTGGTGCCCTGGGCGCCGGACCCGACCGCGCTGGTGATCCACGATTGCGTGCACTTCGACGGCTCGCCGGTCGAGATCTCGCCGCGCTACGTGCTGCGCAAGATACTCAAGCTGTATGAGGATCGTGGCTGGAAGCCCGTGGTCGCACCGGAACTGGAGTTCTACCTGGTCGAACGCAATATCGACCCGGATATCCCGCTGAAGCCGCCGATCGGCCGTACCGGCCGGGCCGAGACTGGCCGCATGAGCTACAGCATCGACGCGGTGAACGAATTCGACCCGTACTTCGAGGATGTCTACGAATACAGCGATGCCATGCGGCTCGACGTGGATACGCTGATTCATGAAGTCGGCGCCGGCCAGATGGAAATCAACTTCGTGCATGGCGATGCGCTGGATCTCGCCGACCGTGTGTTCCTGTTCAAGCGGGTCGTGCGCGAAACGGCCCTGCGCCACAACATCTACGCCACCTTCATGGCCAAGCCCATGCAGGAGGAGCCCGGCAGCGCGATGCACATCCACCAGAGTATCGTGGACAAGGAGGGCAACAACGTGTTCTCGAACGCGGACGGTGGCCCGTCCAGCCTGTTCCTCAGCTATGTGGCCGGTCTGCAGCGCTACATGCCGGCGGTGATGCCCATCATGGCCCCGTTCGTGAACAGCTATCGCCGCCTGAGCCGCTTCACCGCAGCACCGATCAACCTGCAGTGGGGCTACGACAACCGCACCGTGGGCATCCGCGTGCCGAACTCCGGCCCGGAAGCGCGTCGGGTCGAGAACCGGGTGCCGGGCGTGGACGTCAACCCCTACCTCGCCATGGCCGCCACGCTAGCTTGCGGTTATCTCGGGATGGTGAAGGGCCTCAAGCCCACCGCTCCCATGGTGACCAGCGGTTACGACCTCGACTACGAACTGCCGCGGCATCTGGAAGACGCCATCGAACTGATGCGTGATTCGGCCGATATCGCCGAGGTATTCGGTGCCGATTTCGTCACGGCCTTCTGCGCGGTGAAGGAAAAGGAATACGACACCTTCTTCCGCGTGATCAGTTCCTGGGAGCGCAGCCACCTGCTGCTCAATGTATAAAGCGCGCCTGGCGCCATCCATTCAGACCAACCATGCGGCCGCCCCTGCCGGCCGTCACGGAGAATTTTCATGAGCAATCCATTCGATAACCGGCCTGCTATCCATGCCGAGGCCCACAAGGCCGGCGGCGCGGTATTCGCGGCGCGGTCCACCCGTGAATACCAGCAACTGGATGCCGCCCACCATTTGCATCCGTTCAGCGACATGGGTTCGCTGAACAAGCAGGGCAGTCGCGTGATCACCAAGGCCGAAGGCGTCTATCTGTGGGATAGCGAGGGCAACAAGATCATCGACGGCATGGCCGGGCTGTGGTGCGTGAACGTAGGTTATGGCCGCAAGGAGCTGGCCGAGGTCGCGTACAAGCAGATGCTGGAGCTGCCGTACTACAACACCTTCTTCAAGACCACCCACCCGCCGGTGATCGAGCTCTCCAAACTGTTGGCCGAAGTCACGCCGGCCGGCTTTGAGCATTTCTTCTACTGCAATTCCGGTTCCGAAGGGAACGACACCGTACTGCGCATCGTGCACCAGTACTGGTCTGCCGTCGGCAAGCCGGAGAAGAAGTATGTGGTGTCGCGCAAGAACGGCTACCACGGCTCCACCATCGCCGGTGGTTCACTCGGCGGCATGGGCTACATGCACGAGCAGATGCCGTCCATGGTGCCCAACATCGTTCATATCGACCAGCCGTTCTGGTTTGCCGACGGAGGTGATCTGACGCCGGCCGAGTTTGGCCTCAAGTGCGCGCAGCAGCTGGAAGAGAAGATCCTGGCCCTGGGTGCCGAGAACGTGGCCGCCTTCATCGGCGAGCCCTTCCAGGGGGCGGGCGGGGTGATCTTCCCGCCAGAGAGCTACTGGCCGGAAATCCAGCGCATCTGCCGCAAGTACGATGTGCTGCTGTGTGCCGATGAAGTGATCGGCGGCTTTGGCCGTACCGGCGAGTGGTTTGCGCACCAGCATTTCGGGTTCGAGCCGGACACCATGACCCTCGCCAAGGGCCTGACCAGTGGCTACATCCCCATGGGCGCGGTGGCAGTCAATCGCAAGGTGGCTGACGCACTGATCGCTGCCGGCGACTTCAACCATGGTTTGACCTATTCGGGCCATCCGGTCGCGGCCGCCGTGGCGGTAGCCAATATCAAGCTGCTGCGTGAAGGCGGCATTATCGAGCAGGTACGCACCGAAACGGGGCCTTACTTCCAGAAAACGCTGCGCGAAGCGCTGGCCGGTTCGCCGCTGGTGGGTGAGATCCATGGTGCCGGTCTCGTGGCCGGCATGCAGCTGACAGAGGACAAGGCGACCCGCAAGCGCTTCGTCAACGGTGGCGATATCGGTCTGCAGTGCCGCGACCATTGCTTCCGTAATAACCTGATCATGCGGGCAACTGGTGACCGGATGCTGCTGTCGCCACCGCTGGTGATCAGCCGGTCCGAGATCGATCAGCTGGTCGAGAAGGCCGCCAAGTGCATCGGTCTGACGGCCCAGGACCTGGGCATGGCCTAAGTACGCAACAACTGGCAACCCCGCCAACCGGCAGGGTTGCCAGGTCGTTCAGGCAGTGGAATAGATAGTGCTTGGTCGTCCGGCAACCAATAGGCGGCCGTGTAGGAAAAGGATGTAGGCAACGCTACTTGGCATCACCCACCTTCCCTAGGAGCAGACTGATGGCAAAGAAGCAGTTCGTAATGACTATGTTGGCACTCGGCGTCAGCGCAATCGCAGTTGAGGCGCAGGCAGCCGGCCAGTTGAATATCTACAACTGGAACGACTATATCGGCGACACCACCGTGGCGGACTACGAGAAGGCCACCGGTACCAAAGTGAAGTACGACGTCTACGACAGCAACGAGGTGCTGCAGGCCAAGCTGATGACCGGCAAGTCCGGTTATGATCTGGTGGTGCCATCGCTTGAGTTCGCTGCCAAGCAGATTCAGTCCGGCATCTACCTGCCGCTCGACAAGAGCAAGATTCCCAACTACGCCAACCTGAACCCGGAAATTCTCAAGAAGGCGGAAGTCGCCGATCCGGGCAACAAGTTCCTGGTGCCCTATATGTGGGGGACGACGGCCTTTGGCATCAATGTCGAGAAGGTCAAGAAGGCGCTGGGTAGCGAGCCGCTGCCGGCCGACGAGTGGGAGCTGATCTTCAATCCCAAGTACACCAGCAAGCTCAAGTCCTGCGGCATTTCCTTCATGGATACCGGCAGCGACGTGTTCTCCATGGTCAACATCTACCTGGGCAAGGACGCCAACGACCATAGCGAGGCCGCACTGAAGGAAGCGACCGCGACCCTGAAGAAGGTGCGCAAGGACGTGCGCGTGTTCAACTCCTCGCCGATCGACCTGCTGGCCAATGGTGACGTCTGCATGGCGATGGCCTTCAATGGCGATACCTATATGGCCAAGGACCGCGCGGAGCAGGCCAAGAAGAAGCAGCAGATCGAATACATCGTGCCGCAGAAGGGCACCATCATGTGGGTGGACAATATGGCCATCCCCAAGGACGCCAAGAATGCGGAGAATGCACTGAAGTGGATCAACCACGTGCTGGACCCGAAGCAGGCAGCCGGCATCTCCAACAAGGTCAGCTACGCCAATCCCAACGTCAAGGCAACGCCGTTCGTGGACAAGAAGCTGACCAGCGACCCGAAGATCTATCTGACCGACGAGTCCATGAGCAAGCTGCAGGCCAAGAAGCCGATCGACCCGGCCGCGCAGAAGTTGATCACCAAATATTTCAACCAGTTCAAGACTGCAAAGTAAAGCGCATGGGGCCGGATCAAACCGGCCCTTTTCATGTTCACTATCCGTTACCAAATCAAACGCTCGTTTTGTAAAATAGGCGTTTGACTTGGCAATGACCGAACCCAGGATGGAGTCTCTATTGTGGCGGTAACCCCGAATAACGTCGCAGCGGGCGACGGCAAGCAGCAGTTCCTGCAGATCAAGGGCGTCACCAAGAAGTTTGGTGATTTCTATGCGGTTGATGATGTCAACCTGGTCATCCCCAAGAACGAGATCTTTGCGCTGCTGGGCAGCTCAGGTTCCGGCAAGTCCACGCTGCTGCGCATGCTGGCCGGCATGGAAACGCCGACCGAAGGCCGCATCATCCTCGATGGCGAGGACATCACCGACCTGTCGTCCTACCAGCGTCCGACCAATATGATGTTCCAGTCCTATGCGCTGTTCCCGCACATGACGGTGGAGCAGAACATTGCCTTCGGCCTCAAGCAGGACAAGGTACCCAAGGACGAGATCGTCGATCGCGTGGGCAAGCTGCTGGACCTCGTGCAGATGCGCAAGTACGCCAAGCGCAAGCCGCACCAGCTGTCAGGCGGCCAGCAGCAGCGGGTGGCGCTGGCCCGCTCGCTGGCCAAGCGGCCCAAGCTGCTGTTGCTCGACGAGCCGCTCGGCGCGCTGGACAAGAAGCTGCGGGTTCAGACCCAGTTCGAACTGGTCAACGTGATCGAGACCGTGGGCGTGACCTGCATCATGGTGACGCACGATCAGGAAGAAGCCATGACCATGGCCAGCCGTATCGCCATCATGAGCGAGGGCAAGCTGGAGCAGGTCGGTGGCCCGCGCGAGATCTACGAGTTCCCGAACAGCCGCTTTACTGCCGAGTTCATCGGTTCGACCAATATCTTCGAGGGCAAGCTGTCCATCGACGAGCCCGACCACATCGTGATCGACAGCGCCGATCTCGGCCGCGGCATCTATGTCGATCATGGCATCACCGGACCCAAGGGCATGACCGTCTGGTATTCGATCCGGCCCGAGGATGTCACGTTATGCCGGCAGAAGCCGGAATCGCAATACAACTGGGCCGAGGGCAAGGTGCACGATATCGCCTACCTGGGTTCTCACTCGGTCTATCACGTCAAGCTGGCCTCGGGCCGCATCGTGATCGCCAACGTGCCGACCAGCCACTGGGGCAATGAAAAGCCGGCCACCTGGGGCGACGAGGTCGTGGTCAAGTGGAGCGATGGCGCCAATGGCTGGGTGCCAGGTTCGGTGCTGACATCATGATCAAGTCCTTCTTCCTGCGCTGGCTACCCCGGGGCCGGACCGGGGTGATCGCCATCCCCTATGTCTGGCTGCTGTTCTTCTTCGTGCTACCGTTCTTCTTCGTGCTCAAGATCAGTTTCGCCGAGCCGGACATTGCCCAGCCGCCGTACTCCCCCCTGGTCAAGCAGGAGGAAAACAAGACCACGGTGGTGCTCGATACCAGCAAGTACAAGGCTGTGTTCGGCGAGGTGGATGCCTTCTTCGAGAAATCCTGGACCGAGGCCAAGGAAGAGAGCCAATACCTGGTGGCGTACTGGAATGCCATCAAGCTGGCCTTCTTCACCATGCTGCTGACCCTGCTGATCGGCTATCCGCTGGCCTACAACATCGCCCGTTCGGGTGAGGCGGTCCGCAATACGCTGCTGATGCTGGTGATGATCCCGTTCTGGACCTCCTTCCTGCTGCGGGTCTACGCCTGGATCGGCATCCTCAAGAACAACGGGGTGATCAACAACATCCTGATGGCAACCGGCATCATCAACGAGCCGATCGAGATGCTGTACACCCCTGGTTCGGTGCTGCTGGGCATGGTCTACAACTACCTGCCGTTCATGATCCTGCCGCTGTACGCCCATCTGGTGAAACTCGATGGCCGTCTGTTCGAGGCTGCCGCCGACCTGGGCGCCAAGCCCTGGACCACCTTCTTCCAGATCACCTTGCCGCTGTCCAAGGCAGGCATCATCGCCGGCTGCATGATGGTGTTCATCCCGGCCGTGGGCGAGTACGTGATCCCGGCCTTGCTGGGTGGTGGCGACGTGGTGTTCATCGGTAACAAGCTGATGGATGATTTCGGTGCCAACCTCGACTGGCCGCAGGCCTCGGCGGTGGCGGTCATCATGCTGATCCTGCTGGGTGGACCTATCGTCTGGTTCCATCGCATCGAGCAAAAACAACAGGAGGCAGAGCAATGAGCCGCATGCCATTGTCCAACCGGATCTTCATGGGGCTCGGGTTCTTCTTCCTGTACGCCCCTATCCTCAGCCTCGTGATCTACTCCTTCAACGAGTCGCGCCTGGTCACGGTCTGGGGGGGCTTCTCGCTGAAGTGGTACGAGATACTCCTTAACGATGCCGATCTGCTGCACGCTGCCGGTCTGAGCTTCAAGATCGCCTTCATGTCGGCCACGCTGGCCGTGGTGCTGGGTACGATTGCGGGCTTCGCGCTGGCACGCTTCGGTTCCTTCCGGGGCCATACGCTGTTCGCCGGCCTGACGACGGCACCGATGGTGATGCCCGAGGTGATCGTGGGGCTGTCCATGTTGCTGCTGTTTGTGGCGCTGCAGACCAGCATGGGTTGCGGTGCTGATGCCGGACCACAGGGGCTGCTGTCACGCTTTGGTTGCTGGGCGTTTGGCGAGCGCGGCATGGTCACCATCTGGATAGGCCATACCACGCTGTGCATGGCCTACGTGGCGGTACTGGTGCAGTCGCGCCTCAAGGAGCTGAACCGCTCGCTGGAGGATGCCGCCATGGACCTGGGCTGCCATCCTTTCAAGGTGTTCTTCGTCATCACCATTCCGGTGATCTCGCAGGCGCTGATATCGGGCTGGCTGCTGAGCTTCACGATCTCGCTCGACGACTACGTGTTGACCGCCTTCCTGTCCGGTCCCGGCTCGACCACCATGCCGCAGTGGATCTTCTCCTCGATCCGTCTTGGCCTGACGCCGGAGATCAATGCCTTGGCCACCATCGTGATCGTCGTGGTGTCCCTGTTCGTGGTGATCTCTACCCGCCTGATGCTGTCCGCCCAGGCCAAACGCGACAAGGCCATGCAGGCGGCCTTTGCGCAGGGTGGCGCCGCGCACTGATCGCGCCGGGTGTCCTCCCGAAAACAAATGGCACCCCGCGGGGTGCCATTTGTTTTTCAAGGATGGGTCGATCAGCCCAGGGCCTTGGCCACGTAACCCTTCACGACTTCGGCATCATTGGGAACCAGCTCGCTGCGTTGCGGCAAGGCCTCAATACCAACCAGGGCGGCCGGGCGTGGTGGCGTTTCGTTCAGGGCCTCCACGATGGTGGCCTCGAACTTGGCCGGCAGCGCCGTTTCCAGTGTCACCATCGGCACACCCGGGCGACGGGCTTCCAGTGCGACCTTCACGCCGTCGGCCGTGTGCGGGTCGAGCACCACCTGCCAGTTGGCCTTGGCCGAGCGGATGGTGGCAATACGGTCGGCGTGGGTACTCTTGCCGGAGCTGAAGCCGAACTCGCCGACCATGCGGGCGAAGAAGGGCGTCTTGCCCAGGTCGAAGCCACCGGTGCTGTCGACCTCCTGCCACAGGCCTGCCAGTGCCTGGCTGTCGCGATCGATCAGGTCGAACACGAAACGTTCCAGGTTGGACGCCTTGGAGATATCCATCGACGGGCTGGAGGTGGCGTGCGTGTGGGCGGAGCCGCGCACGGTGTAGCGGCCGGTCTTGAAGAACTCGTCCAGCACATCGTTCTCATTGGTCGCTACCACCAGATTCCCTACCGGCAAGCCCATCTGGCGGGCGATATGGCCAGCGCAGATATTGCCGAAGTTGCCCGAAGGTACGACGAAGTCCACCGGCTCTCCAATGCGGCTGGCCACCTTCAGGTAGGCACGGAAGTAGTACACCACCTGGGCGACGATACGACCCCAGTTGATCGAGTTGACGGCGCTGATCTTGTAGCGGGCCTTGAAGTCGGCGTCGTTGTTGATCGCCTTCACGATGTCCTGGCAGTCATCGAAGGTGCCTTCGACCGCCAGGTTATGGATGTTGGCATCCTGCAGGCTGAACATCTGTGCGCGCTGGAAGGGGCTCATGCGGCCGTGCGGGCTCAGCATGAACACGTTCACGCCCTGCTTGCCGCGCATGGCGTATTCAGCGGCGGAGCCGGTATCACCCGAGGTGGCACCGACGATATTGACCGCCTCGCCGCGCTTGGCCAGCACGTACTCGAACAACTGCCCGAGCAACTGCATGGCGATGTCCTTGAAGGCCAGGGTCGGGCCGTTCGAGAGGTGCAACAGGTGCAGGCCGTCTTCTAGTTCGGTCAGCGGGGTGATGTCATTACTGCCGAAGGCGTCCTTGGTATAGGCCGCCTCGACCAGTTGCCGCACGTCTTCTGCCGGAATATCGGTCGCAAAGCGCGAGACGATCTCATAGGCCAGCTGCGGGTAGCTGAGCGTACGCCATTGTTCCAGTGTGGCGTGGTCGATCTGCGGATAGCGGTCGGGGACCACCAGGCCGCCATCGGGGGCCAGGCCGCCGAGCAGGATATCGCTGAAGCTTTGCGGGGCCATGCCACCGCGAGTGCTGATGTATTGCATGACGTGTCCCTTACTTGTCCAGGTTTTCCAGGCGTAGCTTGGTCACGCTACTGGCGATGGTCGCCAGTTCCTCGATCCGGGCGATGGCGCTGTTGACGCTGCGCTCCTGCGCCAGGTGGGTCAGGATGATGATGTCGACGATCTTCTCGCCCTCTGCCGGCTCCTTCTGCATCATCGCGTCGATGGAGATGCCGAGGTCGGCCAGGATGCGGGTCACATCGGCCATCACGCCAGCCTGGTCATGTGCCTTGAGTCGCAGGTAGTAGCTGGTCTCGACCGCTTCGATCGGCAGGATGGGCAGGTCGGCCAACTGGTCCGGCTGGAAGGCCAGGTGCGGTACACGGTGTTCCGGGTCCGCTGTCAGCAGGCGGGTCACATCCACCAGGTCGGCCACCACGGCCGATGCCGTCGGCTCGGAGCCGGCACCGCGACCGGAGTAGAGGGTCTGGCCCACGGCGTCACCCTGGACCACGACAGCGTTCATCACGCCGTCGACATTGGCGATGATGCGCTTGGCCGGGATCAGGGTCGGGTGGACGCGCAGCTCGATACCATTCGGCCTGCGGCGGGCGATGCCCAGCAGCTTGATGCGGTAGCCCAGCTGCTCGGCGTAGGTAATGTCCTCTTGCGTCAGCTTGCTGATGCCTTCCAGATAGACCTTGTCGAACTGCATGGGAATGCCGAAGGCCAGGGCCGCCAGGATGGTCAGCTTGTGAGCGGCATCGTGCCCCTCGATATCGAAGGTCGGATCAGCCTCGGCGTAACCGAGCTTCTGTGCCTCGGCCAGTACGTCGGCAAAGGCGGCGCCCTTGTCGCGCATCTCGGTCAGGATGAAGTTCGAGGTGCCATTGATGATGCCGGCGATCCATTCGATGCGGTTGGCGGTCAGGCCCTCGCGCAGTGCCTTGATGATGGGAATGCCACCGGCCACCGCGGCTTCGAAGGCCACGGTGACCCCCTGTGCCTGGGCGGCGGCGAAGATTTCGTTGCCGTGCAGGGCCAGCAGGGCCTTGTTGGCGGTAACCACATGCTTGCGATTGGCAATCGCCCGCAGCACCAGCTCCTTGGCCAGGGTGGTGCCGCCGATCAGTTCGCAGACGATATCGATGTTCGGGTCGTCCACCACAGCCAGGAAGTCATTGCTGAAGGCGAGGCCTTCGACCACGGCGGCGGGCGCAATGGCGCGCGCCTTGTCGATATTGCGCACCGCCACGCGGGTGACCTGGATGGCGCGGCCGGCGCGCCGGCCGATTTCCTCGGCGTTGCGGGCCAGTACCTTGGCGACTCCGGAACCGACCGTGCCAAAGCCCAGCAGGCCTACTTGGATAGGTTTCATACAGATTGCCTAACTATTTGGGTGGAGCGGTTTTCTGAAATTGAACGACGCGATGACCAAGCCCTCGCGGTGATAGAAGCGATGCGCATCTATCCGCTGGGTGCCGGAATCCAGCATAAAATTGGTCGCGCCGCGCTGCCTGGCTTCTTGTTGGAGCCAATCCAGCAGCAATTTGCCAACGCCTTGTGAGCGTCGCTGTGAGGTGGTGACCAAGTCGTCCACATAGAACTTGGTACCGGAGAAGGTATCGCGATATTGCCGGAAAACCGCCACGCCGAGTACGTCTTCGCCGTCGATGGCTACGATCATCTCGCCGCCATCGGCAAAGATGGCCTGCATCTGGCCGGCGTAATCGGTGCCCAGTTGGGGCCGCAGCTCCCTGTGGGTGGCCTCCGCCCGGGCGAGCCAGACGGGTTCAGTCAATTGGAGGTGCTCGTTGGTCAGGCGGAGTATCTGCATGGTTCAGGCCGAGTGACGTTTTCGATAACCGGCCAGGAAACGCTCGATGCGATCGAGCGCTTCTTCCAGCTCATCCAGGTGCGGCAGGAAGACCACGCGCAGGTGATCCGGCGAATGCCAGTTGAAGCCGGTACCCTGCACCAGCAGCACCCGCTCTTCTTCCAGCAGTTCGGTGATGAAGGCCTGGTCGTCGGCGATCGGGTAGATTTTCGGATCGAGCCTGGGGAACAGGTAGAGCGCGCCCTTGGGCTTGACGCAACTCACGCCCGGTATGGCGGTCAGCCGCTCCCAGGCAAGATCGCGCTGCTTGGTCAGCCTGCCGCCGGGTGCGACCAGTTCGTTGATGCTCTGGTAGCCGCCCAATGCCGTCTGGATGGCATGCTGGCTCGGTACGTTGGCGCAGAGGCGCATCGAGGAGACGATATTGAGACCGTCGATGTAGTCCTGGGCGTGACGCTTGTCGCCGCTCAGTATCATCCAGCCGGCGCGATAACCGCAGGCACGGTAGTTCTTGCTCAGGCCGCCGAAGGTCACCACGAAAACATCCTCGGCCAGCGAACCGATGCTGGTGTGGGTATGGCCGTCGAACAGCGTTTTGTCGTAGATCTCGTCGGCATAGACGATCAGATCATGCTCTCGGGCGATCTGCAGGATGCCCTTGAGGATGTCGTCCGGATACAGCGCGCCGGTCGGGTTGTTGGGGTTGATCACCACGATGGCGCGTGTGGTGTCGGTAATCTTGGCGCGGATATCGTCGAGGTCGGGCAGCCAGCCGTCTTCCTCATTGCACAGGTAATGTCGCGCCGTACCGCCTGATAGCGACACGGCAGCCGTCCAGAGCGGGTAGTCCGGCGCAGGGACCAGTACTTCGTCGCCATTGTCGAGCAGGGCATTCATGCTCAACAGGATCAGCTCGGACACGCCGTTGCCGATATAGATGTCTTCGATCCCGACGCCCTTGATGCCTTTCTGCTGCGAATAGTGCATCACCGCCTTGCGGGCAGAGAACAGGCCTTTCGAGTCGGCATAGCCGCCAGAGTTGGGCAGGTTGTGGATCACATCCTGCACGATCTCGTCCGGTGGTTCGAAGCCGAACACCGCCAGGTTGCCGATATTGAGCTTGATGATGCGATGGCCGTCATCTTCCATCTGCTTGGCGCGCGCCAGGGCCGGACCGCGGATTTCATAACAGACCTTGTCGAGCTTCTGGCTTTTCTTGACGGGACGCATCGTGGCTTCAATGGGCAGGTGTAGGGGAGCGTTCGATAGTAGCAAAGATTTTTGCGCTGCAATATTCGCTTTGTATCGCACGCTTATTCCCGGCCAAGCAGGCTAAAATAGCCCCTTATCCTGTTTTGTCCATCATCATGAAACTGCACGCTGACAAGCCTACCCATCTCAATGTGTTCACCGGCTATGGCACTGACTTCGTCAGCGTCAACGAGCAGCGTCATACCGGCAGCCTGGTGGTGGGGCCGACCGAAGTGCATGCCTGGCGCCCCGCCAGCTTTGCCGACCTGACCGAGGCGGATTTCGAGGCGTTGCTGGCCTACAAGCCCGAGGTGGTCCTGCTAGGCACCGGTAGTCGCTTGCAGTTTCCCCATCCGCGGCTCAGCAAAGCGCTGATGCAGGCGCAGATCGGGGTCGATGCCATGGATGTGTCGGCCATGTGCCGCACCTTCAATATCCTGGTGGCTGAAGATCGTCGCGTTCTCGCTGCAGTCTTGTTCGCCTAGGCCGCTGTCCGACGCTCGTTAGCGACCACTTTTGCTTTTCTGGTCCTCTGGTCCGGCTAGTTCAGGTGCCGTACTGCCTCGTCCTAATGATCGATCACTTTGCGGTATGCAATAACTTGAACCGGTAACGCGGCTACGGAACAGTCTTGTAGTTGACGACTACTTGCCTGCAGATAAGTACATTTGGCGACAAAATTTAATATAATCAGATTTTTCTGATATTCATTTCGCCGCCTGTCCCGCTATTTCAACGTTCAGGCGCGCTATCGACGGCTTGTCGCACCGCAAAGGTGCATCTCCAGGCAGGGCGTTACCATGTGCCTGCAACGTTGATCTCCCCTGAAACGCGTTGACACCTTAACGCCGGCCTTAGGGCCGGCGTTTTCTATGCTCGGGTTACAATGGCACCTTCCTGCCCATCCCCTTGCTTGCCATGACTGCCATCCTGCCGCCCGCCCACCTGATAGCCCAGCAAGTTGCCACCGCCTTGGCCGAAGACATCGGTCGCGCCGACTGGACAGCCATGCTGATCCCGGCCGGCCGGCCGGGCCGGGCTACCGTGATCGCCCGCGAGGCGGCTACCTTGTGTGGCCAGGCCTGGTTCGAGGAGTGCTACCGCCAGGTGGATCCGGCTGTTCGGGTGAGCTGGCGCGTCGCGGAAGGTGCGCGTATCGAAGCCGGCCAACTGCTGTGCGAAATCGAAGGCCCCGCACGGGCCTTGCTGAGCGCAGAGCGCTGCAGCCTGAACTTCCTGCAGACCCTGTCGGCCGTGGCGACCGAGACCCAGCGCTATGTCGCGCTTATTGCCGGCACCAACGCAAAAATCCACGATACCCGCAAGACCTTGCCGGGCCTGCGTCTGGCGCAGAAATATGCGGTGCGGGTTGGCGGTGGCGAGAATCAGCGTATCGGTCTCTACGATGGCATCCTGATCAAGGAGAACCATATCGCCGCAGCCGGCGGCATCGCCGAAGTCATGGCGGCCGCCCTCAAGCTGGCACCGCCGGACGTGAGCATACAGATCGAGGTGGAGAATCTGGATGAGCTCGACCAGGCACTGGCGGCGGGTGCGAAGTCGGTATTGCTCGACAATATGAGCCTGGCGGATCTATGCCTGGCGGTGCAACGCAGTGCGGGCATCGCTGTGCTGGAAGCCAGCGGCGGGGTGGAATTCGACACGGTCCTGGCGATTGCCGAGACTGGGGTAGACCGTATTTCGATCGGCAAGCTCACCAAGGACGTGCGTGCGCTGGACCTGTCCATGCGCTTCGCCTTCGCCGACTGACCGGCTTTCGTTCCAGGTCGCGCTTCAGTTGCCGTCCGTCTGCTCGGCACCGTATTTCTTCCAGAGCGGTCGCAATACGCCTGCCTTGCGCATCCTTTCCAGTAGCTGATTGATCTCGGCAATGCTGGGCCGGATGCCGCGGCGGATGATGATGGTGTGCGAGTAGACCTGGTCTTTCTTTTTCGACACCAGGAAGCGATCCCGAAGCTCGGGTTGGCGAGCCAGGAAGCTGGTCAGAAATGCCTCGGACACGACCGCGACCTCGCCACGCCCCAGCAGCAGCAGTTTCAGCGAGGCTTCATTGTCGTTGGTGAAGGCGATACGGAAGCGTTGCCGCAGATAGTCCGGGTCGCCGTTGAAGCCGGCAAAGCCATAGTGGTAGCCCAGCATGGCAATCAGCTGCTTCTCTGCCAGGTTGTCGAAGTAACTGTCATTCCTGCCTGGGCTGGCCAGCGCAACATAGACCTCGCCCCCTCGCAGATAGACGTTGGAAGCGTCGACCGGTCTGTCCTCCCATCCCCAGGCCAGGTTGTCGAAGGTCGACATATCATATTTGCCGAGGTCAAAATCCTTGAAGCGGCGGACTGTGCCGGTGACCACGGGTTCGAAGCGGTAGGTGTCCTGGAAGGCGTTCATCAGTTCCAGTAACTCAACCCGCAGTGTGTCCTTGCCAGCGCCAGCGTCTTTCTCGATATAGGGCGGAAAGATCGTTACCCCCACCTTGACCCGTTGCGCAGCCTGGCAAACGGCGCCGGACAGCAACAAGGAGACAGCAAGGGCAAGGGGTGGAGCGAAGCGCATGATCTGCTCGCATCGGGAGTCGTGTCCGCCAAGCTTAGCCGGGGATCTCGCCTTCAGCCAGGCTTGCGCGCCAGTGACCGGACTTACCACCCTTTTTCTCCAGCAAGCGGGTGGACTCGATCACCATGCCGCGATCCACCGCCTTCAGCATGTCGTAGATGGTCAGCAGGGCGACCGAGACGGCCGTCATGGCCTCCATCTCCACGCCGGTGCGACCGACGGTTTCTGCCACGGACGTACAGTCGACATGATGCCCCTGGACGTCCACGCTGAAGTCCACGCTGACATGTGTCAGCGGAATAGGGTGGCACAGCGGGATCAGGCTGCCCGTCTGCTTGGCGGCCATGATGCCGGCCAGCCTTGCCACCCCCAGTACGTCACCTTTGCGGGTATCCCCCATCGTGAGCAGGGCCAGGGTGGACGGCTGCATGCGGATACGCCCGCTGGCCGTCGCGCTGCGCTGGGTCTCCGGCTTGCTGCCTACGTCCACCATATGGGCCTGGCCGCTGGCGTCGAAATGGGTTAGTGCTTGCTTGGGGTCGCTCATGGGTCTGGATGGTCCGGTATCAGTCGTGTTCGGTATTGCCGTATTGCTGGCTGACGACCTGATGCCAGCGGGCCGCTGCGCTAAGGTCGCTCTCGCGTGCATCGACCCAGCGCGGGCCCTCAGGTGTCCATTCCTTCTTCCAGAATGGGGCGCGGGTCTTCAGGTAGTCCATGATGAAGGCGTTGGCCTCGAACGCAGCATGGCGATGCGCGCTGGCCACCAGGACCAGCACGATGGCGTCGCCTGGATGTAACTTGCCGACCCGATGGGCTATCCGTACCGCGTGCAGCGGCCAGCGTACCGCCGCTTCTTCGGCGATGCGGGTCAGCGCCTTTTCGGTCATGCCTGGATAGTGTTCCAGCTCTAGCGCGACCACGTCGGCGGCGAGGTTGAGATCCCGCACCAGGCCCACGAAGCTGACCATCGCGCCGATGCCGAGGTCTCCCTCGTTGATCTGCGCAAACTCGGCAGCCAAATCAAAATCCGCCGCCTGGACCGCCACCGATATCCGGGCTTGTGGCAGGGTTTCCATCCTAGCCTCCCGTCACCGGTGGGAAGATGGCTATCTCGGCGCCTTCATGCAGCGGCGCACTGAAATCCACCAGCTCTTGATCAAGCGCGACCCGGAATACCTTGCCGCCGGCCAACTCCTCGGCCCAGGCATCGCCACGCGCCGCGAGGTGAGCGAGCAGCCCCGCAATGGTCAGCACGCCATCGGGCGTGCTCATTTGTTCCTGTGCGAGACCAAAGCGCTCTCGCAGACGGGCAAAGTACAGGAGTGTGATCTGCATGTGTCAGGCCAATAGTTGCGCCAGCGGCAGGTACCGGACCTGCTCGCCAGCCTGGATCGTGGTGTCGCTGGGCACGTCGATCAGTCCGTCGGCCCAGGCCAGCCCGCTCATCACCGCCGAGCCCTGGCTCGGATAGAGCCGGGCGACCAGTTGGCCGCTCGGGTCGGCTTCCAGTCGCGCGCGCAGGAACTCCCGGCGCTTGTCGGCGCGTGGCCAGTCAAAGCCGGCTGCTACCCGTAGCGTGGGGGCCGTAGTGTGCGCTGCACCCATGCGCTTGAGCAGGAACGGCCGCGCCAGCAGTACAAAGGTCAGGAAGGCGCTGACTGGATTACCCGGCAGGCCGATGAAGTCGGCCTCGCCGACCTTGCCAAAGGCCAGGGGCTTGCCCGGCTTGATCGCAATACGCCAGAGATCGAGCTGGCCCAGTTCGCTGACGGCGGCTTTTACATGGTCTTCCTCGCCGACCGACACGCCACCGCAACTGATGACCACCTCGTTTTCCTGCCCCGCCTGGCGGAAGGCGGTGATCGTCGCCGCACGGGTATCGGCGACCTTGCCGTAGTCGCGTACCTCGCAACCAAGCCGGCGTAGCAGTGCACCGATGGCGAACTGGTTTGAATTGTAGATACCGCCTGCAGGCAGGGGTTCCCCGGGCTGGGTCAGTTCATCGCCGGTACACAGCAGGCCGACGCGCAAACCAGGGGCAACGGCCAGTTGGGCGATACCCAGCGAGGCTGCCAGCGATAAATGCTGGGGGCCAAGCCGTTGGCCTACGCTCAGGACTTCGCTGTCGACGGCAATATCCTCGCCCAGTCGACGGATATGCTGGCCTGGCCTGACCTGCCCCAGGAGGCGCACGGTCTCTCCGGCAGCGTCGGTCTCTTCCTGCGGGACCACGGCATTGCAGCCGGCCGGTATGGGCGCGCCGGTAAAGATACGCGCCGCACAGCCTGCGGCCAGCGCCTGGCCGACGTCGCCGGCGGCAATGCGTTGCACCACCGGAAAGCTCGCGGGCACGGCAGCGAAATCGGCGATATGCAGTGCGTAGCCATCCATCGCGCTGTTGTCGAAGCCCGGCACTGCCAAGGGGGCAATGACGGACTTGGCCAGGATGCGACCGTCGCATTCCTGCAGGGCCAGCATCTCGTGGCCAGTCTGGGCGTGCGCCTGTTCGAGGAGGCGCGCTAGCGCCTGGTCAAAGCTGATCAAGGACATAGGAGGATGGTCTGATTGTGCTGGGTATGGCGCTAAACCCTACACCAAGCGACGGCGATAGGGGAGTGCGTGTGGGTATATAGCAAAAAGCCCTTGATTTTGTTAAGGTGCGCAAGTGCTGGTATGTACCCACGGCGGGGATTCCGCCGACAGCCTGCAAGAACCGCCCGAGTGATCGGGCCCAGTCAGCCGCCGGAGAGGCGGTACCCACATGGAAGGAATTCCCATGTCCAAGCGAGTGGTAACACTGGCGCACTATTACACTGCGCCTGAAATCCAGCAGATGGCCGACAAGGTCGGCGACAGTCTCGAACTTTCCCTCTATGCCCGTGATGCCAATGCCGACGTGATCGTGTTCGCCGGCGTGCGTTTCATGGCCGAGACCGCCAAGATACTGAATCCCCAGGCTGAGGTGATACTGCCCGATGCAGGTTCCACCTGCTCGCTGGTCACCCAGACCGACGTCAAGCGCCTCAAGGCCTGGCGCGAAAAGCATGCTGACCATGTGCATGTCTCCTATATCAACAGCTCCGCCGAGCACAAGGCGCTCAGCGACTGGATCGTGACGAGCCGCAACGTCGACGACATCATCGCCCACCTCTACGCCGAGGGTAAGAAGGTGATCTTCTCGCCCGACCGCAATATGGGCGCCTACCTGAACTATCAGTATGGCTACGACATGCCGCTGTGGTCGGCCGTGTGCGAAGTGCACGACAAGTTCAACGAGACTGCGCTGAACGAGGGTATGGCGGCCGTCGAGGGCGCCAAATACCTGATCGCGCATCCGGAGAGCCCGCTGCCGGTGCTCAAGCGTGCCGACTACGTCGGTTCCACCAGCGGCATGCTGAACTGGATCAAGCGCTTCGATCGCGAGCCGGATGCGACCATCTTCGTCGCGACCGAGGACGGCATCCTCTACAACATGGGTCTGGCCCGTCCGGACCTGAAGATCATGCAGGCCCCCATCTATGCCGGCTGCCAGTGCAACCAGTGCCCCTACATGAAGATGAACAATGTCGAGCGGGTGCAGCGTGCCCAGGCAGGTGAGGGAACGCGTATCGACTACCTGACCCCGGCGCAGATGGATGCCGCCCGCTTGCCGATCGAACGCATGCTGGCCTTTAGCGAGGCGCAGATGCAGAAGTCAGCACAGCCCCGGCCGATCGCCGTTCCGGCTTGAGTTGCAAACAAGAGGGCAGGGGATAACCTGCCCTTTTTTGTCCCCGCTTTCCACTGGCTAGCCATGCGCGAATTCGATTACCTGATCTTCATCGGCCGTTTCCAGCCTTTCCACAATGGCCATCTGTGGACCATGCAGCATGCCTTGCAGCTCGCGGACAAGGTCATCGTGCTATGTGGCTCCGCCCGGCAGGCTCGCAACCCCATGCACCCGTTCACGGTCGAGGATCGCGAACGCATGATCCGGCTGGCGTTGGCGGAGGAAGAGCAGTCGCGTGTGTTCGTGGTGGGCATCTCCGACCGCATGTACAACGACCAGCAGTGGCTGACCGAAGTGCAGCATCTGGTCGACCGTGTGATCGCGGTCGATACCTCGGATGTCGGCAGTAGGCAGGCGCAGTTTCGCATCGGTATCGTCGGCCCGCCACGTGGCGCCAAGAAGGGCAATGCCGAATATCTCGACCTGTTCCCTCAATGGGCGCGGGTGGAGGCGCCGGAGCTGCCGGACGTGCATGCCTCGCGCATCCGCCATGCCTTTTTCGATCCGGAACGGGACAGTGATTGGCCGTCCTGCGCGGCCTTGCTGCCGGTACCGGTGTTCGACTGGCTCAACACCTTCCGTGCTGCCGAGACGTTTGCCAAGCTGCAGGATGAATACCTGTTCGTGAAGCGCTACCGGCAAAGCTGGGCTGCCGCGCCGTATCCACCGAGCTTCGTGACGGTGGACGCCGTGGTGATCCACTCCGGCCACGTGTTGCTGGTCCGTCGCCGCTCGCAACCCGGCAAGGGCTTGTGGGCACTGCCCGGTGGTTTTGTGAACCCGGACGAGCGGATCAAGGACGCGGTCATTCGCGAGCTCAAGGAAGAGACCCGGCTCAAGGTGCCGGCGCCGGTGCTGGCGGGTTCCATGCGTTCCAGCCGGGTATTCGATCACCCGCAGCGCAGCCTGCGTGGCCGCACCATCACCCATGCTTTCCTGATCGAATTGGCGCCGACCACCGAGGGGTTGCCCAAGGTGCGTGGTGATGACGACGCCGACAAGGCCAAGTGGGTGCCCCTGTTCGAATTCAACCGCATGGAAGAGCAGTTGTTCGAGGATCATTTCTATATCGTGAACTGGTTCCTCGGCCAAGTCTGATGGCCGTGCGAGTGGTGGCCAGTGCACACCCTGTTGTGAAAATCCGCCAGGTGATGGAATGCCTCCTGGCAGCCTGACCGCTCTGCCTATACTGGCGACATGAAACACGGACGTATGTATCTATGGCGCGGCAGGGCGCTGGTGCTGGGGGTGGATACCGATTCCACGCCACATGCCCACCATGCGATTCAACTCAGTCTGGCGCTGGAGGGTGAATTCCGCTTGTCGCAGGGCGAATCGGGTCTGCAGCCTTGCCGGGCGGCGATCCTTTGGCCGGGTCGGCAGCACAAAATCGCTGCCAACGGCGCGCTGATCGCGCATCTCTTCATTGATCCTGGCCAGCGCGTCCTTGATGCATGGCAGTCGGCTGAGCTCCACCCCGAGCCCAGCGCCGAGCTATGTCATGAGTTGCTGGACGCCTGGCGGACACCCCGCAGCCTGTCGGTGTGCGAGGCCAGCGTCAGCCGTTGGCAGGAGCAATGGCTGCCTGGTTTTGATCGCGCCCCCGTGCTGGATGCCCGCATTGCACGGGTGCTGGACCAGCTCGCGGTCGAGCCGGAACTCGATTCCGATGCCCTCGCGGCTTCGGTCGCCCTCTCCAAAAGCCGCTTCAGCCATCTGTTCAGCCTGCATACCGGCCTGCCGTTCCGTCGCTACCAGTTGTGGATGCGCCTGCTGGCGGCCGTCGACCGGCTAGCGGCTGGGGCCAATCTCACCACCGCCGCACATGCGGCCGGTTTTGCCGATCTCGCCCACATGAGCCGGGTATTCCATGCCACCTTCGGTGTGGTGCCGTCCACCTTGAGCCGACTTGCGATCACGAGCTGACAGGACAGTGGAATCGTTCAAGCGCGTGATTCGCGAGTGGCGTTAGAGTGTCTACTCCAGTCCGGGAAACGAGACTGGCGAGACAACAAGGAGACACGTCATGAGCACGATCGACAACCTGTTCGAGCGATACGGCGAAAGCCACCAGAACCCCTTCAACAAGCGCGTCCACTGGATCTGCGTCCCGCTGATCACCTTCAGTTTGCTGGGCATGCTATGGGCCGCCACCCCGTGGCTCGCCGTCGGTTTCGTGATCTTTGCACTGGGCTACTACCTGCGCCTGTCGCTCCCCATCGCCCTCGGGATGCTGCTGCTTTCCGCCGCCATGCTGGGCATCGCCTCGGTCCTGCCCTCGCTGCTGATCAGCAGCATCGCGATCTTCGTGCTGGCCTGGATAGGCCAGTTCATCGGCCACAAGGTCGAAGGCAAGAAGCCCTCGTTTTTCGACGACATCAAGTTCCTGCTGATCGGCCCGGCCTGGCTACTGGGCTTCATCTACCGCCGCTGGCATATCCGCTACTGACACGTAGGCTGGCCCGGCCGTGGGGCTAAGGACCACGGCCGCGCGCCAGTTCAGACAAGCCGGATCCTAGGGCTCCCCGACGGCTAGCGAAATCCGTCGGCGTCCGGCAATCCCGCCTTGCTCATCAACATTCGGCGGATAACGCCTTCGGTTCATCCACGCTACGGTCCGTGGGGGAGTCGGACACTTTTGAAATGAGGGCTGCACCACAGAAGGGCTAACGTAGCTCCGCCCGCATCGAAAGCGCGCCACAGATGATCGAAGTCACCCACGAGCGTAGCGAGGCTCCCTCGCGGTGGCGAGGGCGGGGATGTGGGGGTGAAAAAGCAAAGCGCGCGTGCACATCATATGCCGGTTAGCACCCGGCTTTGCCGGGTGTTGAACATCAGTTACAGCATTGAGTGCAACTAATCCGAGCTCACCACTGCTGACGCGAAGCAATCAGCGCGGTGGCCTGATCGGCGGGCAGGGGCTTGGCAAAGTAATAACCCTGCGCAAAGTGGCAGGACATCTCACGCAGGGCATCCAGCTGCTCGGCGGTCTCGACGCCTTCGGCGATCACGGCCATCCCCAGGCTACGCGCCAAGAGGATGATGGCGCGGACGATTTCACGGCTGAAATGGTCTTCGGTGATCTGCCGCACGAACGAGCCGTCGATTTTCAGCACGTTAGACGGGAAGCGGTGCAGATAGGACAGGGAAGAGTAACCGGTGCCGAAGTCGTCCATCAGTATCTGGATGCCGCGCGCCCGGATCGCCTGCAGCATGGCGATGATGGCGTCGGTGTTGTCCATCAGGATGCTCTCGGTGATCTCCAGTTCCAGCCGGCTGGCTTCGATCCCCGCCTTCGCGATGGCGGTGTCGATCTGCTCGACCAGGTCGAGCTGGTTGAACTGTTTGCCCGAGAGGTTGACGCTGATCCGCAGCATGCGGTCCGGGAAGGCGGTTTGCCACTTGGCCACCTGGCAGGCTGAATTCTCCAGCATCTGCCGGCCGATCTCGTTGATCAGGCCGATCTCCTCGGCCAGCGGGATGAATTCCGCCGGGCTGATCAGCTTGCCTTCGGGCTGCTGCCAGCGCACCAGGGCTTCGAAGGCGGCGATCTGGCCGGTTTCGAGATCCACGATGGGTTGGAAGTAGGGTAGGAACTCCTGGGCGGCCAGCGCCCGGCGCATCTCCTGCTCCATCTTCAGCGCACGCAGCATGGTGCCCTGCATGGCGCGATCGAACACCTCCATCTTGCCGCCCTTGCGTTGCTTGGCACGGTGCATGGCGGTGTCGGCGTCACGTATCATTTCCTCGGGGTGGGCATAGCCACCCGAAGAAAGCGCAATCCCCACCCGCGCGCCGGGATAGACCTCATGGCCTTCGAGGTCGATCGGCTTGGCGAGCTCGGTCAGCATGGATTCGGTAAAGCGGATGGCTTCGTTGGGGTCGCTGATCGCGTCGAGCAGGATGGCGAACTCGTCACCACCGAAACGAGCCACGACGTCGCCCGGGCGCTGCACCTGGGCCAGGCGTTCAGCGGTGACGCGCAGGATGCGGTCGCCGGTCGTATGGCCAAAGCTGTCGTTGATATAGCGGAACCGTTCCAAGTTCAGGCACAGCACCGCGCACAGATAGTCCGGATCACGGGTGGCATGCCCGAGCGCGAAGCCGAGGAAGTCGGTAAACATCGCGCGATTGGCGAGTCCGGTCAGGCTGTCGTGCAGGGCGTCGTACAGCATCTGCTCTTCGGCCCGCTTGCGCTCGGTGATGTCGGTCAGCGAGCCTGCCATGCGGAAGGCCAGGCCGGTGTCCGTATCGATCATCGCCATGCCGCGGGTCAGCATCCAGCGCCAGCTGCCATCCTTGTGGCGCATGCGATGTTCCGCCTCGAAGTGCGGGGTCTCGCCCTTCAAGTGCTGGATCAACTGCAACCGCAGGCCTTCGCCTTCGTCGGGGTGGGTCAGTGCCAGCCAGGTCTCCGGTACCGGATCGAGCAGTTCATCCTCAGCGTAGCCGAGCATGGCTTTCCAGCGCGGCGAAAAATAAATGCTGTCGTCGCGGATGTCCCAGTCCCACAGGCCGTCATTGGCACCGCGGATGGCCAGTTCATAGCGCTCCTGGCTCTCGCGCAGGGCCAGCTCGGCCTGGCGCTTGGCGCGGCGATTGCCGGTTTCGCGCAGTTCGCGCTCCACCACGCTGGCCAGGCGTTTCAGGTGTGTCTTGAGGATGAAGTCATTGACGCCGGCTTTCATCATGGCCACGGCGGATTCCTCGCCGATGGTACCGGTCACGACGATGAAGGGGACGACCTGGCCATACTCCCGGAACACGCGCAGTGCTTCCTGGGCCGAGAACTGCGGCATGGAGTAATCGGAAAGGACAAGGTCCCAGCTGCCGGTGTTGAGTGCGGCGTGCATGGCCTCGGGGGCATCCACGCGCTGATATTCCACCTCGAAGCCCTGTCGGCGCAGGGCGAGGATATTCAATAGTGCGTCGTCTTCGGAGTCGTCGACGACCAATACCCTGAGCGTTTTCTGGATGAGGGTGATTTCGTCCATTGGAGGTCAGCTCTGGACAGGCTCGTTCAGCATCAGCCAGTAGATGCCAACCTGGCGTACCACTTCCATGAACTGCATGAAGTCGACGGGTTTGCGGATGTAACTATTGGCGCCCAGGCTGTAGCTCTTCACCAGGTCGTCTTCTTCCTTGGAGGTGGTCAGGACCACGACGGGAATCAGCTTGGTGGGTTCGCTGCTGCGGATTTGCCGCAGCACCTCGATGCCGTTGAGCTTGGGCAGCTTGATATCCAGGAGGATCAGGATGGGCCGCTCGCTCAGGTCCCGGCCGGCATGGCTGCCCTGTGCATAGAGATAGTCGATGGCTTCCTGGCCATCTCTCGCTACGACGATAGGGTTCTGTATGCCGTTCTTGCCAAAGGCACGGATGGTGAGCGCTTCGTCATCCGGATTGTCTTCGACCAAGAGTATAGGGGTGTGCATGCGTCTTTCCTGGGGGAGGCCGGGGCCGCCGGGTATCAATTCGCTTAAACACTAGAGCTTGCGGTGAACTATTGCCACTTTACCTAGCGGATAGTTCACCAACTGTCTCCAAACTACGCCGAACCCGCCAAGCAAGCACTGGTGCGGCGTAGGCCCCCTATCCTAACAAGTCATTGCAGGTTCTTGGAGACGATTTCATAAACATCGCGTGACAAGCCGCTGTGGGCGGCAACCCGGCGCAACGCCGCTTCCATGCGGGCGCGGCGGTTGGGTTCCAGTTTCTTCCAGCGGTTGAAGCTGCCTGCCAGGCGTGCAGCCACCTGCGGGTTGAGCTTGTCGACCGCCAGGATGGTGTCGGCGGCGAACTCGTAGCCCGATCCGTCCACGGCATGAAAGCCCGCGAGGTTGTTGTGCACGAAGGCACCCACCAGCGCCCGGACCTTGTTGGGATTGGTCAGGGCGAAGGCCGGATGCGCCATCAGCGCCTTCACCTGGTCGACCGTACCCAGCCGGCGGCTGAGCGCCTGCAGGGTGAACCACTTGTCCATGACCAGGGCTTCATTGGCCCATTTGGTCGCAAAGGCGGCGACGGCAGCGTCACCCTGCGGCCAATTCACCAGGGCCATCAGCGCAGCCTGGGCGTCGGTCATGTTGTTGGCCGTGCCGTACTGCTTCTCGGCCAGCTCGATGAAGCTGGCTTCGTCGAGTTCAGCCAGGTAGGACAGGGCGATGTTCTTCAGCGAACGGGCCGCAACAGCCTGCGCCTCGTAGCGATAGGGGCCGGTGTCCTGCAGGCGACCAAAGGCGGCCTTGAATTCGGCGCGCAGGGCTTGTGCCAGGCCGAGCTTCATGGCTTCGCGGGCGGCACGGATGGCATCCGGATCAATCTCTGCCTGCTGGTCGGCCAGATAGGTTTCGGCCGGCAGCGTCAGCATCAGCGCCACCAGGGCCGGGTCCAGGTTCTCGTCGGTCAGCACGCGGCGCATGGCGGCGACGAAGTCATCCTTCAATGCCAGCGGCTGGCCCTGGCGTGCGGCGTCGATCAGGCCTTGCAGATCCTGCAGCATCAAGGTCTGGCTGGCTTCCCAGCGGCAGAAGGCATCGCTGTCATGGGCCAGCAGATGAACCAGCTGTGGGCGGGTCCAGGCAAAGTCGAGCTTCACCGGGGCCGAGAAATTGCGCAGCAGCGACGGTACCGGCTCGGCCGCGACGTTGACGAAGACGAGCGTCTCCTGGGCGTTCTTGACCGACAGGACGCGGGTACCGTAGGCAGCTTCCGGTTCACCCTGCAGCTGCAAGGGCAGGTCGGCGCCATCTGGGCCGACCAGGCCCAGCGCCAGCGGAATATGGAACGGCAGCTTTTCGCTCTGACCCGGCGTGGCGGGGCAGCTTTGCGCGATATCCAGCGTGTAGGTCTGCTTGGCGGCGTCATACTGACCTTGCACGCTGAGCACAGGGGTGCCTGCCTGCGAGTACCAGCGGACGAACTGGCTGAAATCGTAGTCGTTGGCGTCGGCCATCGCGGCGCGGAAGTCGTCGCAGGTCACGGCCTGGCCGTCGTGGCGCTTGAAGTAAAGGTCGATACCCTTGCGGAAGCCATCCCGGCCCAGCAGGGTCTGGTACATGCGCACGACTTCGGCGCCCTTCTCGTACACGGTCACGGTATAGAAGTTGTTGATCTCGATATAGCTCTCGGGGCGCACCGGATGGGCCATGGGGCCTGCATCCTCGGCAAACTGGTGGGTACGCAGCGTGCGTACCGCCTCGATGCGGTTGACCTCGGGGCTACCCATGTCAGCCGAGAACTCCTGGTCGCGGAATACCGTCAGGCCTTCCTTGAGCGATAGCTGGAACCAGTCGCGACAGGTCACGCGATTGCCGGTCCAGTTGTGGAAGTATTCATGGGCGATGACCGCCTCGATGCCGTCGAAATCCACATCGGTCGCGGTATCGGGCCGGGCCAGCACGAACTTGGTATTGAAGATGTTGAGGCCCTTGTTCTCCATGGCACCCATGTTGAAGTCGCCAACGGCGACGATCATGTAGGTGTCGAGGTCGTATTCCAGGCCGAAGCGCTGTTCGTCCCAGGCCATGGATTTCTTGACCGAGGACATGGCGTGATCGCACTTGTCGAGGTCAGCGGCGTCGACAAAGATTTCCAGTGCTACTTCACGACCGGAGGTGGTCGTGAACTTGTCGGCCAGCTTGGACAGCTTGCCAGCGACTAGCGCGAACAGATAGGCGGGCTTCTTGAACGGGTCGACCCACTTCACCCAGTGGCGGTTCTTGTCGAGCGTACCTTCGCCGACCTTGTTGCCATTGGAGAGCAGTACCGGCCACTTGGATTTGTCGGCCACCACGGTGGTGGTGAAGCGCGCCATGACGTCCGGGCGGTCCAGGTAGTAGGTGATCTTGCGAAAGCCTTCGGCTTCGCACTGGCTGTAGAAATTCGCACCCGAGCGATACAGGCCGTTGAGGCTGGTATTGGTCTCGGGGTGGATGATGGTGACGATCTCGAGGATCGCATTGTCCGGCATGACGGTAATGGTCAGCGATTCGGCATCGATCTCGTAGCAGCTGGCGCTCAATGCCTCGCCATCGAGCTTGATCGACTCGAGCTCCAGTTCCTTGCCGTCCAGCTTCAAGGGCGCCCGGCTGTCCGGGTGCGCCGGGTTGCGATGCAGTACCAGGCGCGAACTGACACGGCTCTGCTGTTCTTCCAGATCAAAGGTCAGGTCGACCTTGTCGATCAGGAAGGCTGGGGGCGTATAGTCCTTAAGTTGGATAGGCTGGGGCGTATTGGCGTCGAGTTTGGCCATGGTGCGTCTTTTCTCTGGCTGTGGCAGGGCGGCAGGATCGCTGCGTCTTGCCTTGGTGCATGTGAGGTAAACGTCCGATTATAAACCTGTGCTGCAGGCTAAGGACTAGCTGAATCGGTTCTGGTCGTTCCGAATGGTGGGCCATCGGATCAATGACTTAGCGTTTGCTTATGCAGCTTCGGATGTGGATGCGCCGCCCGGAGTCCGGCAACGATGGCGTGGAACTGCGCTATATGTGGGTGGCGCGATATAAATAGACGCAAAGGTTCGTTTTTCGCATAAGGCTGCACTGTTATTCTGCAAGACTCCCGCCAGCTTCCCGATTGGCCGCACCATGTATGTTTACGACGATTACGACCAGCAGATAGTTGACCAGCGCGTTGCCCAGTTTGGCGACCAGACCCGCCGCTATCTTGCCGGAGAACTGACCGAGGATGAATTCCGTCCCCTGCGGCTGCAGAACGGACTCTACATCCAGCGCCATGCGCCCATGTTGCGCGTGGCGATACCCTATGGACATCTGCGCAGCGACCAGGTGCGCAAGCTGGCGAGCATCGCCCGCCGCTACGATCGCGACTACGCCCATTTCACCACCCGCCAGAACCTGCAGTACAACTGGCCCAAGCTCGAAGACGTCCCCAAGATACTGGCCGAGCTGGCCGAAGTGCAGATGCACGCAGTGCAGACCTCGGGCAATTGCGTGCGCAATACCACCAGCGACCAGTTTGCCGGTGTGGCACACGACGAGATCATTGACCCGCGTCCCTGGTGCGAGCTGATCCGGCAATGGAGCACCTTCCATCCCGAATTCGCCCACCTGCCACGCAAGTTCAAGATCGCTGTCAGTGGCTCGGTCCAGGATCGGGCTGCCACCTGGGTGCACGATATAGGCGTGCACGTGGTGCATGACGCCGCGGGAGAGGTTGGCTTCAAGGTCATCGTCGGCGGCGGCCTGGGCCGTACGCCTATCGTGGGTAGCGTGATCCGTGAGTTCCTGCCCAAGGAGCATCTGCTGAGCTACTTCGACGCCATCCTGCGGGTTTACAACCGCTATGGCCGTCGCGACAACAAGTACAAGGCCCGTATCAAGATCCTGGTCAAGGCGATGACGCCCGAGGCGTTCGCCGCCAAGGTCGAGGCAGAGTGGGTCCATCTGAAGGATGGCCCGATGACCCTGACCCAGGCCGAAATAGACCGCGTGGCCAGCCATTTCACCGCACCGGCCTACGAAGCGTTGCCGGGCGATGACGCCGGCTACCTGGCGCTCAAGGCCAGCAACAAGGGCTTTGCCCGCTGGGTCGAGCGCAACGTGTTCGCTCACAAGGTACCGGGCTATGCGGCAGTGACACTCTCGCTCAAGCCGACCGGCATTCCCCCGGGTGATGCCAGCGGCGCGCAGCTCGATGGCGTGGCGGACCTTGCCGACCAGTACAGCTATGGCGAAGTCCGCGTCAGCCATGAGCAGAACCTGATCCTGGCCGACGTGAAGCAGCGCGATCTGGCCGCCGTCTGGGAAGCTGCCAAGGCACTGGGCTTTGCGACGCCGAATATCGGCCTCCTGACCGACATCATCTGCTGTCCCGGTGGCGACTTCTGCTCGCTGGCCAATGCCAAGTCCATCCCGATTGCGGAAGCGATCCAGCGTCGCTTCGATGATCTTGACTACCTGTTCGACCTGGGTGAGATCGACATCAATATCTCCGGCTGCATGAATGCCTGTGGCCACCATCATGTCGGCCATATCGGCATCCTGGGCGTCGACAAGAATGGTTCCGAGTGGTACCAGGTATCGCTGGGTGGCCGCCAGGGCCATGGCGCCAGCCTGGGCAAGGTGATCGGCCCCTCGTTTGCGCAGGACGACATGGCGGAAGTGATCAGCCAGGTCATCGAGGTCTATGTCGCGCACCGGCACGATGACGAGCGCTTCCTGGATGTCGTGGACCGTGTCGGTATCGATCCCTTCAAGGCGCGTATCTATCAGAAGGAAAGCGTCCATGGCTGAGCATATCTATCCCGCCGAGCAGGATCCGGCCGACGGGGCCGAGGCGCAGCAGCCCCATCCGCACTGTACCGATGCGAAGCAGCGCATCATTGTCGACCGGCAGATCGTCGACGACAGCTGGCAATGGCTTGATGGTAGCGAAGTGCCGGCCGTCGGCCCGGTGATCGTGCCCTTGAAAGTCTGGCTGGCACAGCGCGCCGCCTTGTTGGCGCGTGGCGAGGTCGGTGTCTGGATTGCGCCGGACGAGGAGGTCGAGCAACTGGCGGCGGATGTCGCCAGGCTGCCGTTGATCGCAGTCGACTTTCCGGTGTTCACCGACGGCCGCGGATTCTCGACCGGTCGCCTGTTGCGGGAACGCTATGGCTTCAAGGGACAGTTGCGTGCGGTGGGTGATGTCTTCAAGGACACCCTGCTGTTTCTGCAGCGCTGCGGTTTCAATGCCTACGCGGTTCGCGCCGACAAGGACATCGTCGAGGCCGCCAAGGGCCTGGACGACTTCAGCGAGTTTTATCAAGCCGCGGTGGATCAGCCGCAGCCGCTGTTCCGTCGCCGGAGCGCCTGAGCATGGCGGGCAAGGTCTATCTGATCGGTGCAGGTCCTGGCGCAGCCGACTTGATCACGGTAAGGGGCATGCGTCTCTTGCAGGCTGCTGATGCAGTGCTCTACGACGCCCTGGTGCAGCCCGAGATGCTGGCCTATTGTCCGCAGGCGGTATTGATCCCGGTCGGCAAGCGTTGTGCACAGGCCTCTACCGCCCAGCGGTTCATCAACAAGATGCTGCTCGATGCGGCGGGCAAGTACGGCACGGTAGTCCGCCTGAAGGGGGGCGATCCCATGCTGTTCGGTCGCGCCCAGGAGGAGATGGGGGCGCTGGACGAAGCCGGTATCGCCTATGAGGTGGTACCGGGCATTACCGCGGCGCTGGCTGCATCGGCCGATGCCGGAGTCTCCCTGACCAGCCGTGGGCTGGCTCGCAATGTCCTGTTTGCCACGGCACGGGTTGGTGAAGGCGAAGCCGGAAGCGACTGGGTGAAGCCGGTACTGGCCGCAGACACCACGGTGCTCTATATGGGGGTACGCCAGGCGGCGGAGGTAGCCAGGACACTGCTGGCTGGCGGCATGTCCGCGCAGACGCCGCTGCTGATCATCGAGAATGCTTCCCTGCCGCAGCGCAAGGAGTTTGCCTTGAGCCTGGCGGATTTGCCGCAGGTTGCCGACTGGCAGCTGCAAGGCCCGGCCATCCTGCTGATCGGCGAGGTCTATCGTGCAAAACTGGCGCTATCGAATGCGGAGCCGCTTGCCCTTACTGCCTGATCATCGCTCCGTGATGGATTGGGGCTGATCGACGCCGCATCATCGATGCGGCGTTTTTCATTCAAGGCGCCCGCAAGTGGCGTGCAACTTTCAAATCATGCAATATGTCCCATATTTGTACAAGACAAAATACTGGGGTCTCGTATGCGTATCCGTATTGCTTTGCTCATCTTGTTGCTCGGTCTGGTAAAGGCCTGGGCTGCGCCGGTCCAGTCCGTACCGGTGGTCGAGCTCGATCGCTATCTTGGCAAGTGGTATGAGATAGCGAGCTTCCCGATGTTTTTCCAGCGCATGTGCGTTGCCGATACCACGGCAGAATACAGTCTGGGGAAGGATGGGGCCGTCATGGTCAAGAACCGTTGCCGACGCGACGACGGCAGCTTTGCCGAAGCGAATGGCAAGGCCCGTGTTGTACCGGGAACAGGCAGTGCCCAACTCAAGGTCAGCTTTTTCTGGCCGTTTTCCGCCCCCTACTGGGTTATCGGGCTGGCGCCGGATTACAGCTGGGCAGTCGTGGGCAATCCTAACCGGGAGTATCTGTGGATACTGTCGCGGACCCCGCAGCTGGAACCGCAGCAGCTTGATGCCGCGCGGGCGGCAGCGATGGCGCAGGGCTTCGATCTGGCGCTATTGCGCACGACACGCCAGGCCAGCCCCTGAGCTCCCGGCTACGGCGCGGCCTGCCTTGGCAGGCTCGCACAGTGCCAGGTCCACCCAAAGCTTACTTGCCGGCCTGCTTGGCAAGGCGACGGCCAGCCAGGGCGCAAGCAGGACAGAAGCCGAGCAGGCCCGAGACCACGATACCCGCGGCCGAGACTGCCACCAGGGCGCCGATCACGCCCGGTAAACTTGTCAGGGCGGCAACGACGACGGCCAGACCAATCACGACACGCACGACACGTTCCCAGTTCGGTACATTCTTGACATACAGCATGGTGCAACTCCTTAGTTAGACAGAGGACATCCTCGCTCACTAAGAGGCGCATCGTTGCCGAACGGATTCGCGACGGTGAAAAAATAATTGCATTGCCCCGGATGCGGTCTGGCCGGGGCAAGGTAGCGCTCAGCCGTTATGCTTCTTGCGCCAGATCTGTCGGCTGGTGACATTCTCATCGTGCTGAACCTGCCGCTGCTCGGCGGCACCCACGTGGCCATCACGTCCTGCTACTGCTTCACGTCGGGTATCGCGGGCTTCACTCTGTTCGGTACGGGCGACTTCGCGGTTGCTCAACTGACCACTTTGCACGCCTTGTGCGATGCGTTGCTGCTGGTTGAGATTGCGCTGTACGTCGGCCTGCATGCGCCGGGAAGACGCCGAGTTCGGATTGCCATGCTGGGCATCATGCTTTTCCCGGCTGATGTCGGCACTGACCCGGTTTTCGGCCCGGTTGATCCGTGCCTGTTCACGCTGGCTCAGATGGCCATCCTTGAGTGCGCCGGCCTCGAGCTTTTCGACATGGGTTTCTTCTCCTTCTAGGCGCGCGGCCTCCCGGGTGTTCAACTGCCCGGATTTGAGGCCTTGTTCAATGCGCTGCTGCTGGTTGGCATCGCGCTGTACGACCTCCGCAGGGCTGGCTGCGTAGGCGGCGGTACCGATCAGTGCGGCGGCGATCAGGGTGTAAGGGGAGGGTTGCATGGTTAGGGCTCCTTGTGTTTTTTGGCCGCAGTCGCGGCCTGCAAGCGATAAAACGCAAGGTGCGGGCAGGTGGTCGACCCGATTTACGGTCGTTTACATGCCCTGGACATTATTTTCAGTTGGTATTGCTGATTGGGGGTGTCGCGACGACAGTGACGATCCAACCCTCCAGCGGGTCCATGTCCGTCGGCAGGCCGTAGCCGATTTGCCTGGTGGCCCAGGCTGCCTGCAGCAGGCATAGCACGGCATCCAGTGTGTCGGCAGAGGCATCGTCAATCAGGCGGTCCGCCAGATGGTCATCCATCTTCAGCCTTATCCCGAGTGGGTGCTCACCTGCCCGCAGCGCGCCGACAATACGCGCCCGGCGTTCGCGTCTTTCCGGAGTCTGCCTGGCTTTGTCATCGCTCTTGTAACTGGCGTTGCCGATAACCGCACGTGCCGCAAGTGCCGGATAGGCCTCGATGGCCACGCGCAGGGGGTCGCCATCCTGCAGGCCGGGCAAGCTAAGGCCCGCTGCCTGCAGGCGGGTAGCGCCTTCGTGCAGCATATAGGCGACCGGCGGGTTGACCCATTTCATCGAGGGGCTGGAGCGCGCCAGGCTATCGACGGCCCGATGGGCAAACTTGCCGCCGACGGGCCGTTGGGCGCAGAACGAGCGCAGCATGTTTGTCAGCGTGCCACGGTCGAGCGTATGGAGATAGGTCATCAGGGCGGGCCACTCCAGCGGCCAGCCCAGCGTTTCCACCAGCTCACGCGGCAGGCCGAAAGGAAAATCACACGCCGCCAACCACGGGCCAGCTCGCTGCAGCAGGGCATCGAACTCGGCAAAACTTTCCAGCAGGCTAACCCGCTCAAGGCAAAGACCGTCGCCGTCCACGTGCCCCTCCGCCACGGTGATCGGCTTTCTGCGGGTAGGACGGCTGGTGAAGTCGATGCCAAATAAACGCATGAGGGGCCTTGGGGAACTCGCGGTGTTTCCGGTAGTCTGATGGGCGTTATCCACTGGAGCAAGCACACGCATGAAACGCATTCTGTACTCCCTGTTCGCCGTATTCCTCAGTGTCGGCATCCTGGTGCCGGACGCAGAGGCCAAGCGTTTTGGCGGCGGTAAGTCCTCCGGCATGCAGCGTAGCGTGCCCACGCGTGATGCCAGCCCCCAGCGCCAGGCTGATCGTCCGGCCCAGAACCAGCAGCAACCGGCCGCCGCACCTGCCCAACCCAAGCGTAACTGGCTGGGCCCCTTGGCTGGCCTGGCTGCCGGTATCGGCCTGGCTGCCTTGTTTTCCCATCTGGGCATGGGTGAAGGCATGGCCAACTTCATGATGCTGGCCTTGTTGGCCGTGGTGGCTTTCGTGGTTATCGGCTGGGTGATGCGCCGCATGAAGCCGGCACAACCGGCTCAGGCGGCCCAGTACGCCGGCTCACCGGCGCCAGCCCCTGCTGCTACGCCGGCAGCGTTCCAGTCGAATGCCAGCTATGGCTCGGTCAACTCGCCTGCCAACGATGTGCCGGCAGCACCCGCATTCCCGGCGGATTTTGACGCGGCTGCTTTCGAGCGTACCGCCAAGCTCAATTTCGTCCGTCTGCAGGCAGCCTATGATGCGGCCGACCTGGATGACCTACGCGAATTCACCTCGCCGGAAATGTTTGCCGAGATCAAGTTGCAGATCGGTGAGCGCAAGGGAACTGCCAACCATACCGACGTGGTCAACGTCGAGGCGGTGGTGCTGGACTATACGGTCGAAGCACGCCGTGATGTCGCCAGCGTCCGCTTCCACGGTCTGATCCGCGAGACGGCCGAGGGCAGCGCCGAGCGATTCGATGAAACCTGGCATCTGACCAAGGCCAACGATGGTCGTGCTGGCTGGGTCGTGGCCGGTATCGAGCAGAACACCTGAAGCGGGTGTGATGCATGAAAAAGGGGCGTCCTGGACGCCCCTTTTTTAATGCCTGTTCAATCCTCGCTGGCGGGCGGCTTTTGTCTGGCCTGGCTGCGCTGGTACTTGGCGTAGAGCTGCTCTACCTTTTCGCGCGCCCAGGGAGTGCGCCGCAGAAAGGTCAGGCTGGACTTGATATTGGGATCGGAGAGGAAGCAGCGGATGGCGATCCGCTTGCCGAGTTCCGGCCAGCCATAGTGTTCGACCAGGCTGGTCAGCATCTTTTCCAGCGTGATGCCATGGCTGGGGTTGTTGGCTTGTTGTTCACTCATGCTGATTGACCCATCTGGCTGAGCGCGGTCTCGGCCCGGCGCAGCCAGGGCTTGTTGATCGCTTTCGCGTGGCTGTGCCAGTGCCGGCTGTCCTGGATGATCTCCTGGTACAGGGCTGTGGCGCGTTGCAGGTCACCTGGCTGCGATTGGGTCTGCAACCAGTCGGCGTAATGGCATTTGGCTTCGGCCCCGCTCGCAACTGTCAGCGCGGCTTCGAAGGCGGTACGTGCCTGTGCGTGGCCAGTGGCCGCCAGGCTGCGGGCATGCAGCAATGCCAGTTCCGGCTGGCGGCGGGATTCGGGCTTGCTGTCGAACAGTTGTTCCAGCGCCTGCAAGGCACCGGCGGTATCCTGCTGGCTCAGACGTGCTTCGGCGAGCCCTGCCAGCAGTGCCGGATCACGGGCGAAGGGGCCGTTTGCGGCCTCCTCGTAGAGTTTCAGCGCTTCGGCGGTGTTCTGGTTTTCCAACAGTGCTGCGGCCAGTTTGAGCCGCTTGTCCAGCGTCGGCGTCAGCTCGAAAGCCTGCCGGGCTTCCCGTAGCGTGCGCTGCGGGTCGACCAGTTTGCTGATCGCGCGCTTGGCGACTACGCCACCCCGGCTTTGCCGCAGTTCGGGCAGGTAGACAACGGCAAAATAGACAATGCTGCCCAGGAGTGGGAACGCGAACAGCACGAATAGCCAGGTCATGTTCTGGCTGTGGCGCAAGGCGTGAATGGCAAAGTAGAGGGCGACGATGACGTGTAGCCCGAGGCCGAAGATCGGCATGGTTGCATCCTGTGGGTCGTTCGATAGTGCGGCATTCTAATCGGCAATGCGCGTGCCTGGCGGTACACTGACAGACCATCGGTCCACGAAGTTGCATCCTTTTGTCTGCTCCCCTGCCCATCCGCGACGGTATCGCCCCCAGTTATCTGTGGTTGCCCGAGGGCGACTGGCCCAACCTGCTGGTGTTTCTGATCCAGCGCTTCCCGCACCTGGGGGAGCAGGTACTGCTCGACCGGATGGCGCGGGGTGAGCTGGTGGATGAGCAGGGACGCCCGCTGACACCTGCCAGCCCGTACCGGCAAGGCGGCAGGATCTGGTACTACCGCGAGGTGGCGACTGAGACGCCGATTCCCTTTGCCGAAAAGATACTGCATCGGGATGCGCGTCTGCTGGTGGTCGATAAACCGCATTTCCTGCCCATGAGCCCGGCCGGCCGCTACTTGCAGGAAACCCTGCTGATCCGTCTGCGCAAGCAACTGGACCTGCCGCAGCTGACCCCCATACACCGGCTGGACAGGGAGACGGCGGGCGTGGTGCTGTTCTGCCTGGACCCGGCCAGCCGAGGCGCCTACCAGAGCCTGTTTGAGCGGAGGGAGGTGAGCAAGACCTATGAAGCCATCGCGGCTTACCGCCCTGAACTGACCCTGCCCATGGTGTACCGCAGCCGCATGGTTGAAGGCGCAAGCTTCTTTACGATGGTGGAAGAGGCAGGAGAGCCCAATAGCGAGACACGTATCGAGCTGCTGGAACAGCGCAACGGCCTGGCGCGCTATCGACTGGAGCCGCATACCGGGCGGAAGCACCAGTTGCGCCTGCATCTCGCCAGTCTGGGCATACCGATCCTGAACGATCCGTTCTATCCCGAGGTCCTGCCCGACAAGGGGGATGACTTCAGCCAGCCCCTGCAATTGCTGGCCCGGTCAATACGCTTTCTGGACCCGATCAGCGGCGAGCGACGTGAATTTACCAGCGCGCGGCACTTGCACGATACGCGTTTCGACACTGACGAGCCGCCGCGCTAGAACAGTTCCACACTGCCGTAGGCATCCTGCTTGATCACGCCCGACTCCACCAGCGCGCCATAGTTGGCCACCTGGTTGCGCCCACCGCGCTTGGCCTCATAGAGCGCCTTGTCGGCGTGGGCGATCAGGGTACTGGCGGAGTGCAGGCTGTCAAACCGGCAGTAGCCGATGCTGACCGTCACCCGGCCGACCTGCGGAAAATCCCGTTGCTCGACTTTGGCGCGCAACCGCTCCAGTTGTTCCGGTTCCCGGCTGGTGTTATCGGTCGTGGTGATGACCACGAATTCCTCGCCACCATAGCGATATAGCAGATCGCCCTCCCGCAGGCTGCGATGCATGGTCTGGGCGATCAGCAGCAGGATTTCATCCCCGACGATATGGCCGTAGTTGTCGTTGATCGGCTTGAAATGGTCGACGTCGATCACCGCCAGCCAGTACTGGCGGTCGTCTGCCTTGCGCTGGTCTTCACCAGCCTTGTCGCCACCATATTCAGCACTGGAGGTGGGTTGCAGTTGGCGGTTGGACAGCGCTGCCAGCATGCGGTCCAGGCCCTGGTCCAGCGCGTGCCGGTTCAGCAATCCGGTCAGCTTGTCCCGCTGGCTTTCGTCGAGCAGGGTGTAGTAATTTCGATAGAGTTGCAGTACGCCTTTCAGGATGGAGGCGTGGCTCAGGGAGATGGCCTGGCGGGATTCAAAGGCCAGGTAGCCATTCATGCCGGCCCGGCCAAACAAGGGGTAGACGTTGAGGACCTTGCTGCCGATCTTGCGGCTGGCCTGGTGCAGGGTCAGCTTGACGGTATCGATCAGCTCCAGCAGATCATCGCTAAGTACGATATTGCTGTATTCGATCTCTGCCCGCTCCAGCACGCTATCACCTTCTGCCTCCGATCGTTTGCTGGATCGATGCAGATGGACCACGCGCAGGAAGTCCTGCCGGTCATTCAGGCGGTAAAGCGAACAGTCGGCGATATTGAGCGTGGACAGGACGGTCTTCAACAGACTCTGTTCCAGTAGTTCGGTATCGCGTATCGAAGTCAGGGAGCCCAGGCGCTCCAACAGGCTGGGCATCTGAGCCACGTGCATGAACGTCTCCGGCGCAGGGGGATGTATAGATCATAGCCAACCTGCGGCGTGTCTACCGGTCAAGCGTTCCGCTGTTGCTTCGATAGTGCTTCGGGATTGAGCACATGGCCGTATTCTCCCGCGGCAAAGCGCAGGACATTGTCGAAGGCGATGCGGAAATACAGCGCGTAGCTACCTTGTTCGACATAGCCCAGGTGTGGCGTGCACAGCACACGCGGGTTTTGCAGCAAGGGGTGCTGCCGGTCGTAGATCGGTTCCTGCTCGAAGACATCCAGCGCGGCGTAGCCGGGGCGACCCTTGTCCAGGGCTTCTTCCAGCGCTCCCGGCGCTACCAGTTCGGCCCGGCTGGTATTGACGAAGAGTGCATCCGGCTTCATGACACCCAGGTCCGCCGCGCTGATGCCGCCTTCTGTGGCGGCGACCAGTCGCAGATGGACCGAGACGATATCGCTACTGGCAAAGAACTGCTCGCGGCTCGCGCAGGCCTGCAAGCCATCCGCCCTGGCCGCCGCCAGCGCGCGCTCGCTGCCCCATACCTGGACCGGCATCCCGAAGGCGCGGCCATAGCCCGCCACCAGTTGGCCTATCTTGCCGTAGCCCAGGATGCCCAGCTTCTGGCCCGCCATGGCGGTGCCGATATGGGTTTGCCAGTGGCCCCCATAGAGACCATTGACGCTGGCGACCAGTTGCCGGCGCGCCGCCATCATCAAGAGCCAGGTCAGCTCCGCCGGGGCGATGGGCGATCCTGAACCCTCGACCACTGCGACGCCGGCAGCGGTACAGGCAGCCAGATCCACATTGCGTGCCAGTTTGCCGGTCTGGCTGATCAACCTGAGCTTCGGTGTCCTGCGCAGAAAGGCTTCGTCCACCACGGTGCGTTCACGTATCAGCACCAGGCACTCGGTCCCGGCCAGAACGGCGTCGGCACCCGGATCGCGCTGAAGGTCGGCCAGCACGGTCAACGTGTGATCTGCCAGCAGCTGCAACTCAGCCAGTTGCCGACTGGCGTGCTGATAATCGTCGGGGATCAGGATATGCATGAGGGTCCATTCGCTATCGCAGGAAACTGCTCAGTTTTTGTAGCCAGCGTTCGGCGGCATCCTCCCCCTGCTGGGCGTAGAGCCACTCGCCGCCCGCTCGCAGGCAGTCGTCCCCCAGCCCTGGCGATAGCCGCGCGGCCTCTTCCAGATAATCGAGCCCCTGGGCGTCGCCCTCATCAAGCAGCACACGCCCATAGTAATAGATGGACTTGGGATAGCGTTCGCCGCTGCGTCCCAGCAGGTGCGCCAGCACCGGCTTGGCTGCTGCGGTACCGCGATATTCCGCCAGCAGCAGTGCAAACTCCTGGGCTTCCGACGCATCCAGGCTTTCCAGCGATCGTGCCGACAGTTCGTCGATGCGGCTGCCTGCCCTGCTGTAGCGGCGATGGTAGTCCTGCCAGTTGGCTCGCTCCTCGTCCCACCAGCGCAGGTCAAACTCCTTGGCCAGGATGGATGCCTGTTCACCCAGCAGGGCATCGGCGGCGCTGACGCTGACATCGGGCGGCAGGGCGCAGGCCTGATCCAGTGCCTGCAGGCGCTCGCGCAGGCAGGGGTGGGTGTCATGCACGCCAGAATCCACCTTCCATGCCGCCTGCAAGGCTTCCTTGGTAGCCCATTCCGGCATGGTGGCGCCGACGATCTTGCGCATGGCGCTAAAGGGCATGTAGCTCGGTGCGGCACGCTGTGCGGCCTGCTGATAGAGCTTGGGCCAGAATTGCTGCTGCAGCCATCCCGCCAGCAGTTCGCTACGGACAAGACCGGCTGCGCTGGCTTCCGCGCCAGCCAATCTGCCGGATATGGCGTCGGCCTCATACTCGTTCTGGCGCGACAGCACAAAGGTGTAGGCATTGTAGTAGGGCGCGAACTGATCAAGCAGCGTGGCAAAGATGCCATTGACCAGATCGCCTTCCCGCCGCTGGCTGGCGTGCTCGTGCAGGCTGGCAAAGGTGCGACGTTGTCGGTATATCCAGGCACTCAACTTGCCGTGGCTGCCAGCCAGATGGCCGTATTCGTGGGCCAGTACTGCCATCATTTCCTTGGGTGCCATGGCATTCAGGAAAGGCAGGCCGAGGATCAGGTAGTTGCGGTGCCCCCCCATCAGGCCGAAGCGGGGTATCTGGGCGATGGCAGCGTTGAACTCACGCGTCAGCAATACGGTATGGATCGGCGGGGCATCCAGCTGCTTGCGCAGCCGGTCTATCAGCTTGAACAGCCGCGGCGCTTCCTGCTGCTGCAGGATGCGACCTTCGGGTGTGCTGAGACGCGTGAACATCATGCGCAAGCTCAGGAACAGCACCGGCAGGACGGTCAGCAGCCAGGCGCCGCACGCCAGCTTGGGAAATAGCCGGTGGCTATGCAGGGCCCAGCCAAGCAGCCACCAACTTATCAGGCCCGCCAGCGCCAGCAGGCCAAACAGCAGCAGATAGGCCGAGAGACTGATCAGGATGACCTTGAGCCGGAACAGGCCGGGCGTATCCCGTGCCTCGGCCTCCAGGCTCCATACCAGCATTTCGTAGTCGCGCTTTTCCATAGCGGCTGATTGTAAGCCAGAGGGTGGTGAGCAGGCGCCCAGCACGCCGCGACGGCCACAAAAAACCCCGCACAGGGCGGGGTCTTGGCTGGCTTAGCGCGTAATCGGCTTATAGCGGATACGCTTGGGCTTGGCGCCATCCTCACCGAGGCGACGCTTCTTGTCGGCTTCGTACTCCTGGTAGTTGCCGTCGAAGAAGGTCCACTTCGAATCGCCTTCGCAGGCCAGGATGTGGGTCGCGATACGGTCCAGGAACCAGCGATCATGCGAGATCACCATGACGCTGCCGGCAAACTCCAGCAGGGCGTCTTCCAGGGCGCGCAGGGTTTCCACGTCCAGATCGTTGGACGGTTCATCCAGCAGCAGGACGTTGCCGCCGGCGATCAAGGTCTTGGCCAGATGCAGACGACCGCGCTCACCGCCGGACAGATTGCCGACCAGCTTTTGCTGGTCGCCACCCTTGAAATTGAAGCGGCCGATATAGGCGCGGCTAGGGGTTTCATACCGCCCGACCTGCAGGATATCGCGACCTTCGGCGATCTCATCGAACACCGTCTTGTCGCTGGAAAGCGCGCCGCGGCTCTGGTCCACGTAGGCCATCTTCACGGTATTACCGATCTTGACCGTGCCGCTATCCGGTTGCTCCTGACCCGACAGCATACGGAACAGGGTCGACTTACCGGCGCCGTTGGGGCCGATGATGCCGACGATGGCGCCAGGCGGCACCTTGAAGCTCAGATCGTCGATCAGCAGGCGATCACCAAACGCCTTGCTGACGTTCTCGAACTCGACCACTTCATTACCCAGTCGCTCGGCGATGGGGATGAAGATTTCCTGGGTCTCGTTACGCTTCTGGTATTCCTGCGAGTTCAGTTCCTCGAAACGGGCAATCCGCGCCTTGGACTTGGCCTGACGTGCCTTGGGGTTCTGGCGTACCCATTCCAGTTCCTTGTTCAGGGCCTTCTGGCGGGCGGACTCGCTCGACTCTTCCTGCTTGAGACGTGCTTCCTTCTGTTCCAGCCAGCTCGAGTAGTTACCCTTCCAGGGGATGCCATGGCCACGGTCGAGTTCCAGTATCCATTCGGCAGCGTTGTCGAGGAAGTAACGATCATGGGTAACGGCCACCACGGTGCCGGGAAAGCGCACCAGGAACTGCTCCAGCCAATCTACCGATTCGGCGTCCAAGTGGTTGGTGGGCTCGTCGAGCAACAGCATGTCAGGGTGAGACATCAGCAGCTTGCACAGGGCAACGCGACGCTTCTCACCGCCGGACAGTACGCCGACGTTGGCATCCCAAGGCGGCAGACGCAGCGCATCGGCGGCGATCTCCATCTGGGTTTCCAGATCCTGACCGGCGGTGGAGAGGATGGCTTCGCAGCGGGCCTGTTCTTCTGCCAGCTTGTCGAAGTCGGCATCCGGCTCGGCATAGGCGGCGTAGACCGCTTCGAGCCTTTGCTTGGCTTCGAAGATCTCGCCCATGCCCGATTCCACTTCCTCGCGCACGGTATTGGCCGGGTTGAGTTGGGGCTCCTGGGCCAGATAGCCCACCTTGATACCGGCCAGGTGCTGTACTTCGCCTTCGAATTCCTTGTCCTCACCGGCCATGATCTTGAGCACGGTGGATTTGCCGGAACCGTTAAGACCCAGCAGACCGATCTTGGCGCCAGGGAAGAAGCTCAGCGAGATGTCTTTGATGATTTGCCGCTTGGGCGGCACGACCTTGCTCACGCGGAGCATGGACATTACATATTGGGCCATGGGGTTCTTCGAGTCTGGGGAAATGACGCAAGTTTAGCAAACCCGGCGCCGATAGCCCCGTCTACCGAACGAAGCTATATCCGATTTCAGGATTTGGTGCGTATCAGCGTTGCCGTGCAGCACGCAGACGCGCGCCGATCGGGTCGAATACCTGATCGATGGGCAGTGATTTTTCAGCAGCTTTGGGTAGTGGCGCCATGGCGGAGTCCATCAGTTCGCGGCTCAGTTGCTCCAGCCCAGCCAGCGGGCGCCAGCGCTCGCCGGCGGCTTCTTCCGGCCAGGCTGCGGAGCCGTCGAAGACCAGGGCGAGATGGGGCGATGCATGGGCATCGCCCTGTCTGGCCATGATGGCCGCGAGTCGGCTGGGGCCAACCCGGGCGATGGCACGCTGATAAGCCCGCAGGGCGTCACTGCAACGGACAAAGCCAAAGCCGGCCATCAGCCGCCGGAATTGTCGGGCCAGCCCAGGGCTGTCGTCGAACAGCTGTTGTACGGCGGTGGCCCGGACATCGAAGGGCAGGGCGGGCTGGATATCGCTACCGGCCTCCAATCGCAATAACGGTGGCGTGACAATGCCTGCCCCGCGGCAAATCCTGCCGAGGTTGGCGGCAAAGGTTGGTAGTGTCGCCCGCAGATTGCCGGCCACTTCATCCAGTTCCAGTCGGCCATTGCTATCTGGTGAGGCACCCCAGAGGCCGAAATCTGCCGGGCCGCTTTCAAGTTCGGGGTCCGGCCGTAACGACGAGACCGCCAGCGCTTGGGCGTACCACGCCTCAAACCCCGGTGGCGCTTGGCCTAGGGGCTTGGGCTCGGCTTGCGGCGTACTGGTGGGCAAGGCCTGGCTGGAATCGATGGGATGGGCGCGCATGGCCCGCAATCTTTGCAATAGCCATGCCTGCCGAGAACAACGGACAAAACAAAGGCCCGCCGAGGCGGGCCTTGCTGCATCTGGCGGCACTCACTCAGCCGCGCGCGATGATGATCTGGTACTTCTGCATCAGTTCGTCCTGCGTTTCCTTGCGGTCCGGATCGAGCGGGATACAGTCGACCGGGCAGACCTGCTGGCATTGCGGTGCATCGAAATGCCCCACGCACTCGGTACACAGGCCAGGGTCGATCTCATAGATTTCCGCACCCTGCGAAATGGCGTGGTTCGGGCATTCCGGCTCGCACACGTCGCAATTGATACATTCGTCGGTAATCATCAGGGCCATGGTGGTATCTCGGCTGGGGCAATCGGGTGCGGATTCTATCATTGCTGCATTACAAAGCTTAGTGCTTGTTTCCAGATGTAAATTCCCGATCGAAGCAAAGTTTCCGGCTGGCAGATGGCCGGTATGCGGGTCTAGTCTGTGGCAACCCGCCATTCGGACTTGCCCATGCGCATCTTGCTTACCCTGCTCCTGCTGCTGGTCACCAGCCTGGCCTCCGCCGCCCCGATGGGAGAGGCCGATGCCCGCCACCTGCTCGCTCGCACCGGTTTTGGCCCCACGCCAGCGGAACTGGCGGACTACGCCCGGCTGGAACGTGCGGTAGCGGTAAGGCGCTTGCTCGATCAGGTGCGTGATACGGCGCTGACGCCACCGCCGGCCTGGGCCTCTCAGCCGATTGCCGATCGTCCCTATCGCGACCTGAGTGATGAAGAGAGGAAAGCGCTGAGAGAGCAGCAGCGGGACCTGGGCATCGAACTGCGGCAGTGGTGGTACAGCGAGTTGTTGACGACGCCCTCACCGCTGACGGAGCGGATGACGCTGTTCTGGCACAACCACTTCGTCTCGGCCTTGCAGAAGGTGAAACTGCCGACGCTCATGTACCAGCAGAACGTGCTGTTGCGGCGAGAGGCCCTGGGTAATTTTGGCCGCTTGCTACATGCGGTGGCGAAGGATCCCGCCATGCTGGTCTATCTCGATGGCGTGCAGAACCGCAAGGGTCAGCCTAACGAGAACTTTGCGCGTGAGGTCATGGAGCTGTTCACGCTCGGCGAAGGCCACTACAGCGAGCAGGATATTCGCGAAGCGGCGAGGGCGCTCACCGGCATGAGTATCGATAGGGCAACGGGCAGCTACCAGTTCCGCCCCGCCCTGCACGACGATGGCGGCAAGACCATCCTGGGCCGGCAAGGCAACTTTGATCCGGACGGCTTCCTGGGTCTGCTATTGAGCCGGCCCGAGACGGCCGAATTTCTGACCAGCAAGCTGTGGCGGGAATTCATTTCGCCCGAGCCGGACCCGGTACTGGTAAAGCGCTGGGCCAAGCTTTTTCGGGATAGGGACTATGAGCTACGCCCCTTGCTGCAGGCCATGCTGACCTCCGATGCCTTCTATGCCGCCGCCAACCGCGGTGTGCTGGTGAAATCCCCGGTGGAATTGACGATTGGTACCTTTCGCCAATTTGGCATCACCCCGCCTGACTGGCGGCCATTGCTGGCCGTGAATCGTGCCCTGGGCCAGGACCTGTTCAATCCACCCAACGTCAAGGGCTGGCCCGGCTATACGGATTGGATCAACACGCAGAGCCTGCTGAGTCGCAAGCAACAGCTGGCGCGCGTCTTCCGGGCTGCCGATAGCGCAGGGCCGACGGATATGGCGGTGGCCGGCAAGATGGAGAAGGCCACGATGCGGATCGGTGGCCGCAAGGCTTATGACCTCTACCTGGATCGCTGGCTGGCCGATGCGGGTGGGCTGGGGCGGTCTGCGGTGCTGCTGTTGCCCCTGCTGCCGGACAGCCTGCCTGATGGAGCGCCGGCGGAAGCGATAGGACAACTGATCATGAATCCGCTCTACCAGCTGAAATAAGGACACCGCCATGGAACGAAGAGCATTCCTGAAGCTGGGCGGTGTCGCCGCGCTGGCGACCTTGGCGCCCACGGTGGCCTACGCTGTCACAGCGCAGGCCTTGCCGCGGTTGCTGATCATGATTGAGCTCAAAGGAGGTAACGACGGGCTCAATACCGTCGTGCCCTATGCCGATGAGCGCTATTACGCCCTGCGACCCAAGATCGCCATTGCCCGGGAGCAGGTCCTCCAGCTTGATCAGCATTGCGGCCTCAATCCCGCGATGCAGTCGCTCATGCCACTGTGGCAGGCTGGACGATTGGCGGTGGTGCAGGGTTTGGGCTATCCCAAGCCTAATCTGTCCCATTTTCGCTCGATCGAGATCTGGGATACGGCGTCCGATAGCGATACGGTGCTGCAGAGCGGCTGGCTGACTCGACAGTTCATGGCGCAACCGCTGCCTTCGACCTATATCAGTGACGGCATCGTGGTGGGTAGCGCCGACCTCGGGCCGCTGGATGGGGGCGCGCGTGCACTGGTGCTGCAAAGCCCCGATGCATTCGTACGGCAGGCGCGTCTGGCCGTCGACATGGGAGAGGGGCACAGCAATGCCGCCCTGGCCCATCTCTACAAGGTAGAAGACGATATCCGCACCGCCGCCAGGGGGTTGGCAACAGGAGGGGCGTTGACCACCGCTTTCCCCGATCATGGCTTCGGCCGTACGGTGAAGACGGCGATGGAGGCCTTGGCGGCCAATCGTCATATCGGTGTCTTGCGTCTGACATTGGGCAGCTTCGATACCCATGTCGGCCAGCGTGGCCAGCAGGATCGTCTGCTCAAGGAGCTGGCTGAAGGGCTGGTTGCATTGCAGGCGGCATTGACCGAGCTGGCACGTTGGGACGATACCCTGGTTTTCAGCTATGCAGAATTCGGGCGACGGCCGCAGGAGAATCGTTCGGCCGGTACGGACCACGGCACCGCCAATGTGCATTTTGTGCTGGGCGGTCAGGTCAGGGGCGGGCTGTATGGCAGGGCGCCGGAACTCGGGCGACTGGAGGGAGGGAACCTGCAGTTCGGTCCGGATTTCCGCGAGCTTTACGCCGCCGCCTGTCGTTTCTGCTGGCAAAGCGATGGGGTGGCGACGCTTGGGGGGCGATATAGCCCCTTGCCCATCCTGATCTAGTTGGGCATTACGGCCGGATAAAAAAATGGCGCATCAGTCGATGCGCCATTTTTTCGGTAGTGCGAGGCTGCTTACTTGGCAGCGCCGATCAGGTACTCGGCGGCCGCATGGAACTCGGCGTCCGAACCGGTGTAGCCACCCTTGGGCGGCATGGCGCCCTTGCCGGCGACGGCGATCTTGATCGCTTCTTCCACGCCACCCTTCAGGCGCGGCGCCCAGGCAGCCTTGTCGCCAAACTTCGGCGCACCGGCCGCACCTGTGCCGTGGCAGGCCACGCAGATGGCTTCATAAATTTCCTTGCCCTTGACGGCCGGGTCCACCTTGCCACCTGCGGCTGCAGCGCCGGCGCCCTGGACAGCGGGTTCGGTGAACTTGGCACCGCTTGCGTTGCCCATGTAGGCGACTGCACGCGCGACTTCGTCGTCGGTCAGGTCGGCCGCGCCACCCTTGGCCGGCATGGCATTGAAGCCCTTGACGGCGTGTTCGACCAGTTGGGCAAAGCCCTTGCTGATACGCGAACCCCAGGCGCCAGCGTCGGCAAACTTGGGCGAACCTGCCAGACCTGCACCGTGGCAGGAAATACAGACGTTCTCGTAAACGGCCTTGCCGTTACGGCTGCCGGGAGGGCCGGAGTCATCCAGCTTGGCAAAGCCAACCGGCTGTACACGAGCCACAATGGCTTCGTTGGTCATGCTGGGATTGCCCGGCTCAATGGCCATGCCGCCGGTAAATAGCTTGACGACCAGGATAATGAACACCGGAATGCCAATAATCGCGGCGAGTACAATGCCTATCAGGGCTTTGGCCGACATCGGGGATTCGGCTTGCGCTTCGCTCATGCTGCCATCCTTTTTATTTGCGCTGTGTGTCTTGAACACGGTACGGGAAAAACCACGCGATTATAGCGGGGATTATCCTCCGCAACCAATGGACAAGCCCGTTTGCCTGCCAGTCCGGGGCGGCCTAGCGACAATTCAGGGGTTGCCCGATGGCGGTATCGGCCGTCGCCGCTGGACGTTGCGCCGCAAAACCGATATCCTGCCCGCCTCTTGTGATGCGTCCGTAGCTCAGTTGGATAGAGTGTCAGTTTCCGAAGCTGAAGGTCACAGGTTCGATCCCTGTCGGGCGCGCCAGTAGAATTAAAAGCTTAGGCCGGTCTTTATGACCGGCCTAAGCTTTTTTCATTTCCGGGGTAGCAGGTCATGCCGACCTGCCTCTTGGGCGCAGGCCGGCTCCCGCCTGTCCCGATGGCTTCATTGCTATGATTGCCGCTGGGGATGGCGCCACCGTCATCCGGTACAACGGTGATTCCATGCTTGATCTCAACGACGTCGCAATCTTCGTGCAAGTGGTGCGCGAAGGCAGCTTTGCTGCCGCGGGGCGCCGCCTGGGCATACCTGCCAATACCTTGAGTCGTCGCCTGCAAATGCTGGAGGCTGCGCTAGGCACCCGCCTGTTATTGCGCTCCACCCGCAAGCTCAGTCTCACGCCGGCGGGGCGGGAGTTCTTCGAGCGCAGCGCATCGGGTATCGCCGGCATCGAGCAGGCGAGGCTGGCCTTGCTGGAGAGCGATACGCCCAAAGGCGTGGTCAGGGTCGCCGCACCTGCCGATTTCTTCGATCACTTTGCCATGGAACACGTCGCCGAATTCATGGCCTTGCACCCGCAGGTGCAACTGGAATTCCTGCTCAGCGATACCCGCATAGACCTGATTGCGGAGGGAGTGGATGTTGCCTTTCGTGCCGGCGTCATCAACGATGCCACCATGGTGGCGCGCAAGATGGCGGAGAGTGTCCTGCTGCTGGTCGCCAGCCCCGACTATCTGCAGCGGCGGGGTCATCCGGCGAATATGGCGGCCTTGGCCGAGCATGACTGCCTGGTGGTCGCCAGCGTGGGCAGCCGGGTTGTGTGGCGGCTGCAAGGCCCGACGGGACCGGAGGAAGTGAAGGTCGTTGGTCGGCTGGCCAGCAATACCGCGCAAAGCGTGTTGCGGGCGGTAAGGGCCGGTTTGGGCATCGCCCTGCTACCCTCGGTGGTTGCGGGAGGCGATATCGTCGGTGGGCGCCTGGAACGGGTACTGCCGCAGTATCAGCAGGATCTGGGTGGTGTCCATATCGTTTACCCGGGACGCTATCGCCGTACGCTCGCCGTCACGACCTGGGTCGAATTCGTCCAACAGCGCATAGTCGCAAGCTACGCGCGGTCCTCGCCCAGATAGTGCGTCTCGTGGGCCGTCTCCTGCACCAGGCCTTGCCGCGAGAGGCCCAGTCGCCACGCTTTCGCGTTTTGCCGTGAGCTGACCGCCCGATGCAGGTCACCGTCGATAAAGTGCAGGGCCGCGCCGTCGTCCAGCGCCCAGCTGGCCGGCATGATGCCTTGCTGTACCAGCTCATGCAGACGGGGCCGTCGCTCGGGTTCACCATCGAAATGGGGGCAGGCGCCCCCGGCCAGCCAGCCCAGGCCCGCTAAGGGGCTGAGCGGGCCGGGGTTCGAGTCGGTCAGGCCGGTTTCGAACCAGCAAATCATGCCCGCGCTGATGCCCCCTAGTACGACACCGGCCTCATAGGCCGCCCGCAAGGCCTGGGGCAGCCCCCACTCCTGCCATAGCGCCAGCATCGATCGGGTATTGCCACCACCCACGAAGATGGCGTCCTGCTGCAATAGCAGGCCTGCCAGATCCCGGCACGATGGCCGGAACAGGGACAGGTGGCTGGGGATGCAGTCGTATTGCGCATGGCTGGCGTAGAACTTCAGCAGATAGCTCTCGGCGTCCCCACTGGCCGTCGGTAGAAAGCACACCCGAGGCCTTGCCTTACCGGTTGCCGCGAGAAAGTAGCGGTCCAGTGCCGGTGTCTTCTCCATGGAAAAGCCGCCACCGCCCAGAACGATCAACTGCTGCATGGTGCCAGGCTCCTGCCATGAATTGCCCGGCGAACCGGGCTGGGTGCTACGAGGTCATCAGCCCAGTTGCGAGGTGCAGCATGGGCAGCGCACCGCCTTGAGCGGTATGGTGCTGTAGCAGAAGCTGCATTCCTTGGTCGTGACCTCGGCCGCGACGGGAGCCTCTTCGCGTTTGAGCTTGTTCAGCACACGGATCAGCATGAACACCGAGAAGGCCACGATGACAAAGCTGATCACGGCATTGAAGAACAGGCCCAGATTGATCGTGACAGCGCCGGCATCCTGCGCCAGCTTCAAGGTCTCGTAGGGCCCTGGTGCCTTGACACCTTGCTTGAGGACGACGAAGAGGTTGGAAAAATCCACATTGCCAAGCAAATAGCCTATCGGCGGCATGATCACGTCTTTGACCAGCGAGTCGACGATCTTGCCGAAGGCGGCGCCGATAATGACACCGACCGCGAGGTCGACCACGTTGCCACGCATGGCAAATTCCCGGAACTCCTTGAGCATGGTGCTCTCCTCTCGATATGAACGTTGGTATTGAGCAACGGTAGGTGCCGCCACCGCGATCGTCAAGCCGGCGGCGCACCACAAAGAAAAAAGGCAGCCTGGGCTGCCTTTTTTCTTCATGCCGAACAAACGTTGCTTAGAACAGGTGGGCCAGGCCAACCGACAGCACGTTGTTGTTCTTCTGACCAGCGTAGCTGTTCGAGTACTCGACCAGCGCGGTGGTGCGCTTGGACAGGGCGTAGTAGCCAGCGAAGTTGCCTTGGGTCTTGGCCTTTTCGCCAACCAGGTTGCCTTGGGCATCACGGGTCTTGAAGCTGTCCTTGTCCCAGACGATGGCGCCGAGGATCAGGCTCAGGTTGCCGTCGGTGTAGCCGAAGGACACCAGCGGATCGGTGAACTTCTGGTCTTCGCCACCATCACGGCGTTGAGCGGCCAGACCGGCAGTGAAGCTGCCCAGTGCGACGCTACCACCCAGGTAGTAACGCTTCTGTTGCGGGCCGGTCTTTGCCTTGTAGGAGTCCACGGCACCAACCACGAAGAAGCTTTCACCGGTGTACTTGGCGGATGCGCCGAGTGCATTGGTAGCGCGGGTGCTGGCCGGGGTGTTCTTGTTCTCACCGAACGAGTTTTCCAGACCAGCGCTCCACGGGCCGGAGGCGAATTCGTAGCGAATGGTGTTGTCAACGCGGTAGTTGATGCTGTTGGCGGTCAGGCCCAGCGACTGATCCTGGTACCAGGGATCGAATTCTTCGGTAGCCAGGGTGTAGAGGCTCTTGCCACGACCCAGCTTGATCGAGCCGAAGTCGCCCTTCAGGCCCAGCCAGCCTTCACGGCTCGCCCAGCGCGATTGGCTGGCGTCGTCAGGTGCCACGCCGGTTTCGATCTGGAAGAAAGCAAGGCTGCCGCCGCCCAGGTCTTCCTGGCCCTTGAAGCCAACGCGCGAAGACAGGTTGCCCACGCCGAACTGGTCGCTGCCGCCAGGCGTCTTGGTGGCTTGCAGGGCCAGGTTCATTTGGCCGTACAGGGTGACCTGGTTCTCGGCGGCGAAGGCTGCCGGTGCCATCACAGCTGCAGACACGGCCAAAGCGATGAGTTTCTTATTCATTGCGTCTTCCTTGTTCAAAGGTTGGAATAACGATATTGCAAGATGCGGCCCTGAGGGGTGGGCTTAACATTACAAGCGCATAATAGGCGGCGTGTGTCGCCCTAGGCAACGGAATCCCCCGCTTAAGTAAACGCTGAATTTATTTGTGTGGGCAGGGTGATGTTGTTTAAGTATTTGTTATTAAAGATAATATTTTGGTGTTGTGAATACTTGACGGGTTGCGGCAATGCAACAAAGCGTGTGCACGATAGGCTGGAAAAACGACGCAATCGCAGGCTGGGCGTGTTGTTCAGGCCATTGCGTGTCACTAGCGCAACAGGAATGGGCTGGCGATCAGCAGGTAGCGCAGGCCTTTGCCGAGCAGCATGCACAGGGCGCTGGCGCGCCACGACAGACCGAGCCAGCCGGCCGCGAAGCATAGCCCGTCACCCAATAGCGGTAGCCAGCTGAGTAGCAGCGCTCCGCTTCCAAAGCGCCGTAACCAGCCCATGGCCCGCGGGGACAATTTGCCTTCCACCTTGTGTCCCGAAATGCGGCCAAGGCGGCGTCCCAGCCAATAGGTGGTCATGCCCCCCAGCATATTGCCGAGCGTCGCCCAGGCAATCGCTGGCCAGATGGTCGCCGGGTGGAGGTACAGCCAACCTGCCAGGGCCAACTCCGAATTGCCCGGTAGCAAGGTGGCGGACAGGAAGGCGGACAGGAAGAGGCCCGCCAGGCCGTATTCAGCCGGAACCTGCACGAGCCAGTCGGGCATGGTCAGAATTGCGGGCGGCGCTGGGCGTTCAGGAAAATCAGTTCAGCCAGCTGACTGAAGAATTCGCCGCTTTCGCGGGTACTGCGCCAGCCATCGTCTTGCCAGCGATAATGGAAGCCGCCGGTGCGGGCAGCCAGCCACAGCTCCTGATTGGGCACATGCCGGTTCACCACGATCTTGGCGCCATCGTCGAACTCGATTTCGAGCACATTGCCGTTGCGGTTCAGGTCGACATCAAACTCGCCATCATCCAGTGCCGACTCGATGCGATCGAAGACTTGATCGCTGGCATTAAGAAATTCACTTTCAGTCATTGGCCGGTCCTGCCGTGCATTGTGTAGTATTGCTATTTTACCCGTGCCCACTGCCATGCGCCTTGTCGTCTTAAGCCTGATCGCTGTCTTTCTTGTTTCCGCCTGCGGTTACAAGGGGCCGCTGTACCTGCCCGACGCGGCCAAGACCTCGGCCGATCCCCAGAAGAAATGATGAATCTCACTTCCTCCCAAGCCGGCCTCGCGCTGGATGGCGTGGCGCTGTCCGCCATTGCCGCTGAATTCGGTACACCTTGCTACGTCTATTCCGAAGCACAGCTGATTGCAACCTACGAGGAGTATCGCCAGGCCTTCGCCGGGACCGATACATTGATCTGCTACGCCATGAAGGCCAATTCCAACCTGTCGGTATTGCGTACCTTCGCCAGGTTGGGTGCGGGCTGCGACATTGTGTCAGGCGGGGAGCTGGCCCGAGCTTTGGCCGCTGGCGTGTCGCCGGAGAAGATCGTGTTCTCCGGAGTAGGCAAGACGGAAGCCGAGATGCAGCAGGCGCTGGAGGTCGGCATTCACTGCTTCAACGTGGAGTCCGAGACCGAACTGTATCGCCTCAGTGCCGTGGCCAGCCGGCTGGGCAAGTCCGCGGCGGTCAGCCTGCGGGTGAATCCGGACGTGGATGCGGGCACCCATCCCTATATTTCCACCGGCCTGAAGGACAACAAGTTCGGGATTGCCCATGAAGATGCCCGCCGGGTCTATGGCGTGGCTGCGGGTCTGCCTGCCTTGCGCGTGGTTGGCATCGATTGCCATATCGGCTCTCAGCTGACCGAGATTGCCCCCTTTGTGGACGCGCTGGACCGCCTCCTGTCGCTGGTCGACCAATTGGCCGCCGATGGTATCGTGCTTGAGCATGTCGACATGGGCGGGGGCCTTGGCATCTGCTACACCGACGAAGTGCCGCCCAAGGTGGCCGATTACGCCCAAGCCCTGTTCGCCCGTATTGGTACCCGCAAGCTCAAGATCGTGCTGGAGCCGGGCCGCTCGCTGGTGGGTAACGCCGGGCTGTTGCTAACCCGGGTAGAGTTCGTCAAGCCGGGTGAGACCAAGCATTTCGCCATTATCGACGCGGCCATGAATGACCTGCTGCGTCCCGCCCTGTACGAGGCCTACCACGACATCGTGGCCGTGGCGCCTGCGGCCGACGAGCCCAAGCGTGAATACGATGTGGTCGGGCCGGTATGCGAGAGCAGCGACTTCCTCGGGAAGTCCCGGCAATTGGCCGTCCGCCAGGGTGACCTGCTGGCAGTCCTGTCGGCGGGTGCTTATGGCATGACCATGAGCTCCAACTACAACACCCGGCCGCGTGCCGCCGAAGTCATGGTCAGCGGGGGGCAGACGCGCCTGGTTCGCCGTCGCGAGACGCTGGATGAACTGCTGGCCAATGAAAAGGCCTTGCTGGCGGACTGAGTCACGCTGCCTTCACCGCGAGCCTGAAACGACAACGCCGCATCCAATCGATGCGGCGTTGTCGTTGATACGTCAGCTACTTACTGCATGACGCAGTCGACATAGTACTCACCGGTCTGCTCATCCTTCACCAGGCCGTGGATATCGGTCTCAAAGCCTGGGAAGCGCTCGTTGAAGGCGCGTGCGAAGCGCAGGTAGTCCACGATGGTACGGTTGAAGCGCTCACCCGGGATCAGCAACGGAATGCCCGGCGGGTAGGGCGTCAGCAGGATGGCCGTGATGCGGCCTTCCAACTGGTCGAGCGAGACCCGCTCGATCTCGCGGTGTGCCATCTTGCTAAAGGCCTTGGCGGGCTTCAGGGCAGGCACCATGTCGCTGAGATACATCTCCGTCGTCAGTCGGGCCACGTCATTGTCGCGATAGACCTCATGAATCTGCTGGCACAGGTCACGCAGGCCGATGCGCTCATAACGCGGATTCTTGGCGCTGAACTCCGGCATGATGCGCCACAACGGCGAGTTGGCGTCGTAGGCATCCTTGAACTGCTGCAACTCGGTCACCAGCGTGTTCCAGCGGCCCTTGGTGATGCCGATGGTGAACATGATGAAGAAGCTGTAGAGGCCGGTCTTCTCGACGATGATGCCGTGCTCGGACAGATACTTGGTCAGGATGGCGGCAGGGATGCCGTTATCATCGAAGCGACCGTCGACGTCGAGGCCCGGGGTGATCACCGTGGCCTTGATCGGGTCGAGCAGGTTGAAACCTTCGGCCAGGGCACCAAAGCCATGCCAGTGCTCGTTGGCGTGCAGCTCCCAGTCGGCGCGCTCGCCGATGCCTTCTTCCGCCAGATTGTCCGGCCCCCAGACCTTGAACCACCAGCTGTCGCCGTACTCGGCGCCGACCTTGCGCATGGCGCGACGGAAGTCCAGTGCTTCGAAGATGGATTCCTCGACCAGGGCGGTACCGCCTGGTGCTTCCATCATGGCGGCGGCGACGTCGCAACTGGCGATGATGGAGTACTGCGGCGAGGTCGAGGTATGCATCAGATAGGCTTCGTTGAAACGATGCCGATCAAGCTGACGGGTTTCCGATTCCTGCACCAGGATCTGCGATGCCTGCGACAGACCGGCCAGCAGCTTGTGCGTGGACTGGGTGGCAAACACCATCGCTTCCTTCGAGCGCGGACGGTCGCGGCCGATGGCGTGCATGTTCTTGTAGAAGTCGTGGAAGGCGGCATGCGGCAGCCAGGCTTCGTCGAAGTGCAGGGTATCGATGGTATCCCCGAGCACTTCCTTGATCATTTCCACGTTGTACAGCACCCCGTCGTAGGTCGACTGGGTGATGGTCAGGATGCGCGGCTTGCTGCCAGGGCGCTTGGCCAGGGCTTCCTTGGCAAACGGGTTGGCCTCGATCTTCTTCTGGATGGTCTCCGGGCGGAACTCGTCCAGCGGGATCGGGCCGATGATGCCGTAGTGGTTACGGGTCGGCATCAGAAAGACCGGGATAGCACCGCACATCATGATCGAATGCAGGATGGACTTGTGGCAGTTACGATCGACCACCACGATATCGCCCGGCGCAACGGTCGCGTGCCAGACCATCTTGTTGGAGGTCGAGGTGCCGTTGGTGACGAAGAACAGATGGTCCGAGCCGAAGATACGGGCCGCGTTGCGCTCCGAGTCGGCGACCGGGCCGGTGTGGTCCAGCAACTGGCCCAGCTCGTCGACCGAGTTGCAGACGTCGGCCCGCAGCATGTTTTCGCCGAAGAACTGGTGGAACATCTGGCCAACCGGGCTCTTCAGGAAGGCGACGCCACCGGAGTGGCCGGGGCAGTGCCAGCTGTAGGAACCGTCCTGTGCGTAGTGCAGCAGGGCGCGGAAGAACGGTGGGGCCAGCGTGTCCAGGTAACCGCGGGCTTCGCGCACGATGCTGCGGGCGACGAACTCGGGGGTGTCCTCGAACATATGGATGAAGCCGTGCAGCTCGCGCAGCACATCGTTGGGGATGTGGCGGCTGGTACGGGTCTCGCCATACAGGAAGATCGGGATATCGGCGTTCTTATAGCGTATCTCGGCGACAAATGCCCGCAGGTTCTGGATCGCGGCGGTCTCGACGCCCGGTTCTCCGATGAATTCCTCGTCATCGATCGACAGAATGAAGCTGGAAGCCCGGCTTTGCTGCTGGGCAAAACCGGTCACGTCGCCGTAACTGGTTACGCCCAGGACTTCAAAACCCTCTTCCTCAATGGCCTTGGCAAGGGCGCGTATGCCCAAGCCGCTGGAATTTTCGGCGCGGAAGTCTTCATCGATGATGATGACGGGGAAACGGAATTTCATCGTTGGTTCTCCGGTGCGGCCTTTCTATGCCGCATCTTCTGGGTCAAACACGACGCGCTTGTGACACGCCCTTGCTGGTTGCGTAGAGAAAAGCGCAGGGCCGTACCTCCAATGGGGTACGGCCCTGCTGTGTTCAGATGGTCTTATACGCTAATCGGGTAGCCTGATTCAAGTAGGCGGTACGGTATCGGCAAACGCCGGTCGCTGCGCCAGTCTTTCCGCCAGTTTGGCGAGATTCGGATATTGCCCGCGCCAGTCTATCTCCGCAAAGCGGAAATCCAGATAACCCAGGCACACACCCACCGCAATGTCAGCCAGCCCATAGCTTTCGCCATTGCACCAGCTGCGCTGGTGCAGGTCCTCGGCCAGCGCCTGCAGGCCGGCGTCGACCTTGCCTTGCTGCCGCTTGATCCAGTCCGGGCTCTGTTGTGCTGCAGGACGCCGCCGCTCCACCACGATGGCAACGGCCGCGTCGCAGATACCGTCGGCCAGGGCTTCCCAGCGCTTGACTTGCACCGCCTGCCGATGTTCGCTGGGGATCAGTCGTCCGACCGGTGATACATGGTCGAGATAGTCGACGATGACCCGAGAGTCAAACAGCGTGGAGCCATCATCCAGTACCAGCACCGGTACCTTCCCCAGTGGATTGACCTGGGGGACCAGGGTATTTTCCTCCCAGGGGCTGTCCACCGTCAGCGGGCATTCGATCTTCTTCTCGTGCAGGACGATGCGCACCTTGCGGGCGTAGGGGCTGGTCAGCGAGGCAATCAGCTTCATAGGCAGGGAACCAATGGGTGGCGTTGCGGGCAGCAAAAACCGTGCTGCAGGATGCGTTAATACCGAATGACCATCGCTATCCATTGCAAAGTCGCCAGCAACGGGGTGGATCACACCGGGCTGCTGGCGGAGACCGTGATAGCGACCGGGACGAGGTGATCGGGGCCGGGTGAGGTCATGGGGGAGAACCCAGGTCGATTTTTACCGCTTAATCGTCACCATGCAATCCTCAATCCATCGCTGGCCCTTTTTGTTGTTCCTAGTGCACTGCAGCATTCGTATTCGCCCCGCCATTGGCGCGCTTTAGTTGCGCGGCAAACCGAAGACCAACTGGTCCTCGACACGCCTGACCGGCAACTGGAACACCTGGGTCAGGCGTTCCGGCGTCAAGGCATCCCGAGGCGGGCCGGCGGCGACCAGGCGGCCCTGCTGCAGTAGCCAGGCATGATCAGCGTAGGTCAGGGCCAGGTTGACGTCGTGCAGGCTGGCAATCACCGCCAGCGGCAGCTTGCGCGCGAGTTCATGCAAACCGGCCAGCAGCATGTGCTGATGGCGCGGGTCCAGGCTGGCTGTCGGTTCGTCCAGCAGCAGCAGGGCAGGGCCTTGTGCTGCGGCGGCGCAGGCTTGCACCAGCACCCGTGCCAGCTGCACCCGCTGTTTTTCGCCGCCGGACAGGCTGAGATAACGACGACTGGAGAGGGGCTCGCAATCTGTCAGCCTCAGTACGCTGTCGATCAACCCATCCAGTTCGCCGGTCGGGATATCCGGAAAAGGCGTACCACCCAGGCGGGCAACCTCACGCACGGCGAAGTCGAAATCCAGCGGACTGCTTTGCGGCAACAGCGCCCTTTTGCGTGCCAGCGTGCTGGCATGGGTGCGGGCCAGCGGCAGCTCGTCGAACTCACACTCGCCCTCATCGGGCGCCAACTCGCCGGCGGCAACCGCCAGCAGGCTGGACTTGCCGGCACCATTGGGGCCAAGCAGCGCTGTCAGCCGGCCGACAGGGGCTGTCGCAGTGAGCTGATGCAGCACCCTGCGGCCATCGCGGTTGAGACTGAGTTGTGTAAAGCTGAGCATGGCGGCAGGCACGCGAACGCGTTCCATTCAAGCGTGGTGACAACTTCACTGTAGAGGCTGTTGGGCACTATTTCACGCAGGCAGCGTGAAGGTGAGGGCAGACCTGCGCCGCCAAGGCGGCACGAAGCCCGCTCCGGTGTGCGAAACTGCCTTTGATCAGGCAGTTTCGGCGATCTTGTCCTTGGCCTGCTGGAAGGCACTGACCGCCGCGGCGGCAAAGCGGTTGCTGGCGAAATTGGCCACCTGGCGCGTTGCCTTGGACATGGAGTCGAAAGCGCAGCTGCTCACGCAGACGGCCTTCTTGAGCGGCTCGCTGACGCTTTCGGGCTGGCTGCCCAGCTGGTTCAGGAGGCTGCGCTGCTGCTCCGCCCAGCTTTTCTCCACCAGTTGCATGGCGTCGGTGAACGCCGATACCTGGGCGACGAACATGGCGCAGCCCAGATGCAATGACTGGTCCAGATGTTGTTCCAGGCGAGCATTCGGGCTGGTCTGCCCGGTGACGGCCTTGAACCAGTCGCGACAACCGTCGGACTGGGTGGCAATCAGCCGCTCGAAGTTACGGTTGGCGAGGTCAGCACCTTCGCTCAGAAAATCGAATTGTTGCTCGAGGCCCGGTAGGGCCCAGCCAGCGGTAGGAGCGTTCATTGGGGAGTTAACTTCCTGATTATTCGGTCTTGTAGGCCGATGTTGCGCCGCAATAAGGCGCGCAGTCTAGGCCGCTGGCCGTGGAAGTCAACGGGCGTGATGTGAATAATGACAATGGCTTGGCGCCGAGTTCAGCCCCAGGCCGCCTCCTGATTGATGCCGACGTATCTGAGGCCATTTTCATCCGCCTGCAGGTAGCCCCCTTTGCCACCGTACCAATCCGGCAACACCCAGCGCTGACGAAGCGCATGCCGCACTTCATGCTCGTGGCGTTGTGGCCGGTGCGTGTGGCCATGTATCAGATGGGCGCCGGGGTATTGCGCCAGCAGGCGCGATACCGCATAGGTATTCACATCCATGATCTCGCTGGCCTTGCCCTGTTTGGCCATCTCGCTCGCTGCCCGTATGCGGGCGATCTCGGCCTTGCGCGCCGCGAGCGGGTTGGCGAGAAACGCAGCCTGCCAGGCAGGTTGCCGCACCGTAATGCGGAACTGCTGATAGGCGGCGTCATCGGTACACAGTACGTCGCCATGGCTGAGCAGCAGTGGTCGGCCGAAAGCATCGATGAGGGTGGGGTCCGGCAGCAGCCGGGCGCCGGCACGAGCGGCGTAGGCGTCACCGAGCAGGAAGTCGCGGTTGCCGTGCATCAGGAAAATATCGATACCGCGCTCGGCGGTAGATTTCAGCGCGGCGGCAACGTCGAGGTTGAGCGCGTCATCGTCGTCATCACCGGCCCAGTATTCAAAGATGTCGCCCAGCAGGTAGAGGGCGCCGGCCTCCCGGACGGGACCTTGCAGGAAAGCGAGAAAGGCCTGGACGGTAGCGGGGTCGCTATCGGACAGGTGCAGGTCGGAGGCAAACAGTAACGGTTTAGGCATGGCAGCAACAATGTAAAACGGCGCGGTTGCCCGCGCCGTAGTATTGAATCGTAACGATCAGACCAGTTCGGCCTTCTCGATCACGACGTCTTCCAGCGGCACGTCCTGGTGCATGCTCTTGGAGCCGGTCTTGACCTGCTTGATGGCGTCAACGACTTCGGTGCCTTCCACGACCTTGCCGAATACGCAGTAGCCAAAGCCCTGAGCATTGGCGGCGGTGTAGTTCAGGAAGCTGTTGTTGCTGACGTTGATGAAGAACTGGGCACTGGCCGAATGCGGATCCGGGGTGCGCGCCATGGCGATGGTGTACTTGTCGTTCTTGAGGCCGTTGGCGGCTTCGTTCTCGACCGGATCGCGGGTCGGCTTCTGCTTCATGCCGGCTTCAAAGCCGCCACCCTGGATCATGAAGTCATTGATCACGCGGTGGAAGACGGTGCCGCTGTAGTGGCCGTCCTGAACATATTGCACGAAATTGGCAACGGTTTTCGGGGCACGGGCTTCGTCGAGTTCGATGCCGATCAGGCCGTGATTGGTATGCAGGTTAACGCGCATGGGGAGGTCCTTTCTTAGACAGACTTGGATGACTGGGTGATCAGGGTTTGGCAGGCTCGGCCACGACATCGGCGGCCTTGGCCTCAGGGAGCAGGCGGGCCGACTTGATGACGATAGGCATGGTCGGGACGTCGCTCATGTTGTTGATACGACTGGTCGGGGTGGCGGCGATCTTTTCCACCACCTCCATACCCTGTACGACCTTGCCAAATACCGCGTAGCCCCAGCCTCGGCCGGTTTCCTTGTCGCGATAGTCGAGGCCGGTATTGTTGTTCAGATTGATAAAGAACTGCGAGGTCGCGGAGTGAGGCGTGTTCTGCCTGGCCATGGCGACCGTGCCCAACTGGTTGGAAAGGCCGTTGTCGGCCTCGTTCTGTATCGTCTTGCCGGCAGGCTTGTCCTTGATGTCCGCGGTATAGCCACCTGCCTGGGCGACAAAGCCGGGGATCACGCGATGAAAGACCGTACCGCTGTAATAGTTCTTTTTCACGTAGCGCAGGAAGTTCTCGACCGTGATCGGCGCTTTTTCCGGGTAAAGCTCGAGATCGATATCGCCCACGTTGGTGCTGAGACGTACCACTGGGTTGGCCGCCATGCAGAAGGGGGCCGCCAGGGCGATGGCGAGTATGCAGAGTAGTTTTTTCATGGATGACGAAGATTATATCCGTTGGCACCAGACCGAAATGGTAGCACAGCGTCAACGGGCGGCCGGCGACAGGCATCGCGGGGGTGGCCTGTCATGGATAGGCATTTCTCCGGCCGGGCTTGCGTTCGATCAAGCCCAAGGGCGCCGGGAGGGTGCAATAGTTGATGGCAGGCTCTACAATCGCAGGCTGATAGATTTCCTCAAACTTGGGAGTGGACCATGGACAAGCTGATTGCCGAATTCGACCGCGCCTTGCGTACCGTCTTCGCGCCAGCGGCAAGCCTGCGTCCTCACCCCGATGCGCAACTGCCCGAGGCTGAGCTGGATGCCACGCAGCGCCGTCACGCCGCGGGCCTGATGCGCGTCAACCATTGCGGCGAGGTATGTGCGCAGGCGCTGTACCAGGGGCAGGCGCTGACCGCCCGTGATAGCAAGGCGCGCGATGCCCTGCGGCAAGCCGCACACGAGGAGGTCGAGCATCTGGCCTGGACCGAGCAGCGTATCGCGGAGCTGGGCGGGCGCCAGAGCCTGCTCAATCCGCTATGGTATGCCGGTTCCCTGGCGATGGGGGTCGCCGCCGGCCTGATCGGTGATCGCTGGAATCTGGGTTTCCTGGCCGAAACCGAACGACAGGTAGGCGAGCATCTCGCCAGCCATCTGGATGTCCTGCCCGAGGCCGATACCCGCAGCCGGGCCATCGTGACGCAGATGCACGCGGATGAGACGGCGCATGCGGAGATGGCGATCGAGCTCGGCGCGGCTGAACTGCCGCCGCCGGCCAAGGCGGCGATGCGCGCGATGTCAAAGGTGATGACCTCTCTGTCTTACCGCATCTAGCCGGCCTGCAGCACGGCCATCCCCGTCCTGATGGTGCCTGGCGCTGAACGACTGTCGGGGCGCCATCCGAAACCAGCATAACCTGGGCTGTATCCATGCTCCGTATCCCGATCACCGGGCTGTGGCGAAACTCCGACTTTGTGCGCCTGTGGCTGGCGCAGGGTATCTCCGATTTCGGTTCTTATATATCGCACCTCGCGCTGCCGCTCACGGCGGCTGTGCTGCTGCACGCCACGCCCATGGAGATGGGCGTGCTCTCGGCGATCGAGGTACTCCCTTTCGCGCTATTCAGCCTGCACGCCGGCGTCTTGATCGACCGTGTGCGACGCATGCCGCTGATGATGCTGCGTGATATCGGCTGCGCCATGGCCTTGCTGGTCGTGCCCATTGCAGCGGGGCTGGGCGTCCTGTCGATGCCGGTGCTATGGGTTGTCGGCTTTCTGGTGCTGAGTGGCGAGGTGGTGGGAGGGTCTGCCCACCAGAGCTATGTCGCGACCCTGATCGGCAAGGACAGGCTGGTCGAGGCGCACAGCAAGTTCATGGCGACCTCGTCGACCGCCCAGGTCATGGCGCCTGGCCTTGCCGGGGTATTGATCCAGTGGCTGAGCGCCCCGGTCGCCATCCTGTTCAATGCAAGCTCGTTTGTTGTGTCGGCGTTGATCTTGCGCACCATACGCGCCACCGAGCCAGCACCCGCACCAAGGGCTGCCGACAGCTCCGTGCTGGCCGAGATCAAGGCCGGGTTGCGTCTGGTATGGGAGATGCCACTGCTGCGCGCGTTTGCGATCCAGACGGCGTGCTGGCAATTGCTCAACTACATGCTGGCGGCCGTGCTGGTCCTGTATGCCACGCGTGAACTGGGGCTGGATGCCGGGCGCATGGGCGCCAGCTATATGCTGGGTGGCTTGGGTAGCCTGGCGGCTGCGCTGAGTGCGGGGTGGCTGGGTGGCCGGCTGGGTATCGGGCCGACGGTAGGGTGGGGCTTTGTCGCCACGTCGCTGGCCTGGCTCGGCTTTGGCTTGATTCCCACCCATATCGGCCCGACCATGCTCTGGTTCAGCCTTTGCCAGGGCCTGTTCTCGTTTGGCGCCACGCTGTTCTCGATCAACTACCTGGCAGCCCGGGCGGCGGTCACGCCGGATGAGCTGCTGGGCCGGATGATCGCCACCATGCGCTTCCTGACAGTCGCCCCGGCGCCGCTGGGCGCGCTATGCGGCGGCGCCCTGGCGACGGCATTCGGCCTCCGAGGCGCCCTGCATGTGATCGGGGTGCTGGGCATCGCCCTGGCCTGGCATGCGTTGCGTCGTTCGCCGGCTCGCCATCTACGGGTATTGCCCAAGCGTATCGAAGAGCATGCCGAGCCGGGCGCCGTGGCGGAATAATGCGGGAAGGGCGCCAGGCCTTACGGTACTTCCACGATCTCGAAGTCATGGGTGATCTCGGCCGTCTTGCCCAGCATGATGGAGGCCGAGCAGTACTTCTCCGCCGACAGGTCGATCGCGCGCTTGACCTGTTCGGGCTTCAGGCTGCGACCCTTCACCACAAAATGCATATGAATGCGGGTGAACACCTTGGGCTCGGTCTCGGCCCGGTCTGCTTCCAGTTGCACCTCGCAGTCCACGATATCCGCGCGGCTCTTCTTCAGGATGGCCACCACGTCGAAAGCGGTACAACCGCCGGTACCCATGAGCACCATTTCCATGGGGCGAGGCCCGAGATTCTGCCCGCCGGCAGCTGGCGCACCGTCCATGAGTACGGCGTGACCGGTTTCGCTTTGAGCGAGGAAGCTGACGTTTTCTATCCATTTAATGCGCGCGCGCATAAGAGAGACCCTTTCCGGCTGATTGGTGTGCTGGCTTGGTAATTTGTCGCATTGCGCAAGCCTGATTGCATAAACTTGGCCCCACGCTTACAGAATTGTAGTTTGAGGCCGAAAAAGCGATTTTTTAAGCGAAATTTCTTGTAACTTTATTCCTGTTCATCGGTTTTATGGCGCACTGCACAAAAAAGTACTTGCCTGGAATGTAAGCTTCGCGTAGGATGCGAACTGCATTGAGGCTGTACACGCAATGTGTGTGCTTTGATGTTGTCTCCTCCATCCTCCTTCTTTGGTGGAATTACGCGCAAGCCCGAATGGCTTGCGCTTTTTTTTGTTCGCGGCGGGCGTGTTGTCTTGTAGACACGGTCGCCCATTAATCATCCCATCGTTTGGTTTGACATCGCGTTGTTTTTTCAAATAGAATGCGCGACTTTCCGTAAATCGAACGAATCTGGAAGAGCCGTATGAAAACCTTCTCCGCAAAGCCGCACGAGGTACAGCGTGACTGGTTCGTGGTAGACGCCACCGACAAAGTACTCGGTCGCCTCGCCGCTGAAATCGCTCACCGCCTGCGTGGCAAGCACAAAGCCATCTACACCCCCCACGTTGATACCGGTGATTTCATCGTTGTCGTCAACGCTGGCAAACTGCGCGTGACCGGCGACAAGGCACAGCAGAAGACTTATTTCCGCCACTCGGGCTACCCGGGCGGTATCTATGAGCGTTCCTTCACCGAAATGCAGGAACGTTTCCCTGAGCGCGTGCTCGAGAAGGCTGTCAAGGGCATGCTGCCCAAGGGTCCCCTCGGCTACGCCATGATCAAGAAGCTCAAGGTCTACGCTAGCGCAGAGCATCCGCACGTTGCGCAACAGCCTAAAGTCCTCGAGATCTAACCTAATCAGATACAAGGACTGACAACATGGTTGGCAAGTATTACTACGGCACTGGCCGTCGCAAGAGCTCGGTAGCTCGCGTGTTCATGGCCAAGGGCACTGGCAAGATCGTCGTCAACGGCAAGCCGTTGGATGAGTACTTCTCGCGTGAAACTGGCCGTATGGTCGTTCGTCAGCCGCTGACGCTGACCGAGAACCTCGAAGCCTTCGACATTCTGGTGAATGTTGCCGGCGGCGGCGAAACCGGCCAAGCCGGCGCGCTGCGCCACGGTATCACCCGTGCCCTGATCGAATTCGATGCTGCGCTGAAGCCCACGCTGTCGAAGGCTGGTCTGGTTACCCGTGATGCTCGTGAAGTTGAACGTAAGAAGGTCGGCCTGCGTAAAGCTCGCCGTGCCAAGCAGTTCTCGAAGCGCTAAGTCGCCAGAGATTCGACGCGAAGATTCGTTCGAGTATGCCGGCGCAAGCCGGAAAGAAGCCGCCAGCTTTCACTGGCGGCTTTTTTCTTGCCATGATTATATCTATCCGGCATATCAACGAATCGTTGTATGATCGCCCTTCTTAGGGCTTTTACTGGTCTGGGATACAAGCATGATCAAGGTAGGCATAGTCGGCGGTACGGGTTACACGGGCGTGGAGCTGATGCGTTTGCTGGCGCGCCATGGTGGCGTCAAGCTGCACGCGATCACCTCGCGCAAAGAGGCCGGCATGCCGGTGGCCGAGATGTACCCGAGCCTTCGTGGTCATGTGGACATCGCCTTCTCAACGCCTGCCGATGCCCAGCTGGAAACCTGTGACGTGGTCTTCTTCGCCACGCCCAACGGCATTGCCATGCAAGAGGCGGCCAACCTGCTGGCTGCCGGGGTCAAGGTCATCGACCTGGCGGCTGACTTCCGCATCAAGGACGTGGCCGAGTGGGAGAAATGGTATGGCATGAGCCACGCCAGCCCGCAATTGGTTGCCGAAGCCGTATACGGCCTGCCTGAAGTCAATCGGGAGCAGATCCGCTCCGCCCGCCTGATCGCCAACCCGGGTTGCTATCCGACCGCCGTACAGCTTGGCTTCCTGCCACTGATCGAGGCCGGCGTGGTCGATGCCGGCAGCCTGATTGCCGACAGCAAGTCGGGCGTATCCGGCGCCGGGCGCAAGGCCGAGGTCCATACCCTGTTTGCCGAAGCCGGGGACAATTTCAAGGCTTACGGCGTCGGTGGCCATCGTCATCTACCCGAGATCAAGCAAGGCTTGGCACGTGCCAGTCAGGCGCCGATCGGCCTGACCTTCGTGCCGCACCTGACCCCACTGATCCGCGGCATCCACGCCACCCTCTACGCCCGTTTGACGCGTGACGTGGATGTGCAGGCGCTGTTCGAACAACGTTACGCGAATGAACACTTTGTCGACGTGATGCCCGCGGGCAGTACGCCGGAAACCCGTTCGGTACGCGGCGCCAATACCTGCCGTATTGCCGTCCAACGTCCGCAGGGAGGGGACACGGTCGTCGTTCTGTCGGTGATCGACAATCTGGTCAAGGGCGCCGCCGGCCAGGCGGTACAGAACATGAACCTGCTCTTTGGTCTGCCGGAAGGCCAGGGGCTCGATATCGTTCCCCTGCTGCCTTAATGATCGGGCGCTGGAAACGTCGCGGCAATCATCTGGCGACCGCCAAGCTGGCGGTACGCCGGCATTTGTCCTGGTATGCCAGGGCGGGCTTGCTGCTGCTGGGTCTGGTGATCCTGGCGGGCGTCGGCTACGGCGTCTATGACTATGGCGCCCAGGAAGGACGCCGCGGGCTGGTATCCAGCCAGGCGGCTGACGGCGTCTCCGTGCAGAATGGTCGTTTATTGCTCGAGCTCGGCGAGTCCAGGCAAAAACTGCAGACACTGGAGCAGCAACTTCGGCTCGAGGGGGCGACGCGAGAGACCCTCTCCAAACAGTTGTCGCAGCTGCAGTCTGACAATAGCGGCCTGCGTGAGCAGATTGCCTTCTATGAGTCCTTGCTGACCAAGACCGATCGCGCCCCCGCGCTGGCGATCGACCAGTTCCGGGTCGAACCGCTGACGCCGGGCCACTATCGCCTGCGAGCGACGCTGGTGCAGGGACAATCCAGCCAGGAGGCTTTCAAGGGCGAGGTGGATTTCCGGCTGGTGGTGGAGCGGGCTGGACGACGCGAGACGCTGGTCTGGCCTGCGGCGCGGCTGCCTTTGACCGTGTCGCGATTCACCCGCCTGGAGCGGGAGACCGAACTGGCGGCGGATACCAAGCTCAGGCAGGTAGAGATACGTATCTATGCCAACGGCGACAATCGCGTGAAACTCTCGCGCTCATATGATGTGAAAGGATGACCCGTGTTCGGTAATGACAAGCAGAAGGCCAGCAACCGCATCGACAGCCTGATTGGGCTGGAAACCAAGATAGTCGGCAATATGACCTTCTCGGGCGGCTTGCGGGTGGATGGCGAGATCTGCGGCGATGTAACCGCTGCCGATGACAAGCAGAGCACGCTGGTCGTCAGTGAGAAGGCGCGCATCAAGGGCACCGTGCGGGTTGCCCACCTGGTACTGAATGGGGCGGTGGAAGGCCCCATCTATGCTGCCCACTACCTTGAGCTGCAGTCCAAATGCCGGGTTCAGGGCGATGTGCACTACCAGACGCTGGAGATGCACCCCGGTGCCGTGGTATCCGGTCAACTGATACACCTCGGTGGCGGCAAGGACAAAGTCCCCTTGTTGGCGGCCAAGGTTGAAACTCCGGCCAAGCAGACCCATCTAAAGGCAGAGGAAGTATCGAAGGACAGTTGAGCGTCCAGGCTGCGGATGGTTTATCGAGATCACGCGGTGGCCGATGTTTCCTCGCCGTGGACGGCCTGTGCCGTCCCGGTGGTAAGACCCTGGTACGTAAAGGGTTAACAAATGCCCGATAAGCGCGGATAATTGGCGCATAAATCATTGAATCGTCTGGAGTACCCGAATATGAACGCCCCTGCTGACATCACGACCCCCTTTGTGTTTACCGACAATGCCGCCTCCAAGGTGGCAGAGCTGATCGCCGAGGAAGGCAACCCGGACCTGAAGCTGCGCGTGTTCGTGACCGGTGGTGGCTGTTCCGGCTTCCAGTATGGCTTTACTTTCGATGAGATCACCAACGAGGATGACACCCCGTTCAGCAAGAATGGCGTGACCCTGCTGGTGGATCCGATGAGCTACCAGTATCTGGTCGGTGCCGAGATTGACTACGTCGAGAGCATCGAAGGCTCGCAGTTCACGATCAAGAACCCGAACGCCACCTCGACCTGCGGTTGTGGTTCCTCGTTCTCGGCCTGATTGATTTCAGTCCTTCGCTTCATGCAAAACGCCCCGTTGATCGGGGCGTTTTGCATGGTGGCGCAGTCAGTGCACTGGTCGACTACTTGGGTTGCATCCGCAAGGCACCGTCCAGCCGGATAACCTCACCGTTCAGCATGGGGTTGCTGACGATGGCCATGACCAACTGCGCATACTCTGCGGGTTCGCCGAGCCGGGAAGGGAAGGGGACATTGGCGCCAAGGCTATCCTGAACCTCCTGCGGCAGACCAGCCATCATCGGCGTCTTGAAGATGCCGGGGGCGATGGTCATGACACGGATGCCGAAGCGGGCCAGTTCCCGGGCTGCGGGTAGTGTCATACCCACGATGGCCGCCTTGGAGGCGGCATAGGCGCATTGCCCGATTTGGCCATCAAAGGCAGCGACCGAGGCGGTATTGATGATCACCCCGCGTTCGGCACTGTCATGGGCGGATTGCTTGCTCATGGCATCGGCAGCGAGGCGAAGCAGGTTGAAGCTGCCGATCAGGTTGACGTCGACGACGCGCTTGAAGCTGTCGAGCGCATGGGCTGCTTCCTTGCCTACCACCTTTTCGCCATGGACCACGCCTGCGCAGTTCACCAGCACATCCAGGCGGCCAAAGCGTTCGCCAGCAAGGGCGATCGCGGCCTTGCAACTGGCTTCGTCGGTGACGTCTGCTGCGGCAAAGGCGACGCTGGCGCCCAGTTCCTCCGCCAGCGCATTACCGGCAGCTTCGTTACGGTCAACGATGACCACCTTGCTGCCGAGCGCTGCCGCCATGCGGACCACGGCGGCGCCGAGGCCGGACGCGCCACCGCTGACCAGAAATACGCTTTGATTGGTGTGCATTGAGTCTGTCTCCTGTTTTTGTAAAGGCAAAGACATCGCGATCCAGGATCGGCTGGATCGCGATCAGTTAACCCGGCGGACCGGGACGGGCGGATCAGCCCTGTTTTTCCACGATTTCCTTGAGGTTGGCGAGACCCGCTGCAAAGTCCGGCCCAACCATCTTGTCCATGATGAGCCCGAAGTAGCGATTGATCGGGTTGTTACCCATATCACCCTCATTGGTCCAGGTGACCTTGGTGGCGCTGCCTTCCGGCTCCAGCCGCAGCACGCCGGTGGACACCATGCCCATGTCGGGGAATTCAAGGCGATAGGTCAGCTGCCGTCCCGGCTCGATGGCGGTAAAGGTCATGCCGCCGTTGCCTTCCGTCGCGCTTTCCCAGCGCCAGGCGGCGTTGAGCCCCTGCTTGGGGCCGCTGTATTCGATTTTCATCGCCGGATCCCGCCGGTTCCAGACTGTCCAGGTCGTCCATGCCGCGGGCGCATCGATCTGCGCGAAGATCTTTTCCGGCGGAGCCTGGATCACGGTGCTGCGCTGTACCGCAAAATGGCTGGGCAGCAGAAAACCGATGATCACCAGCAGCACGACCAGCCCGGCGACGAACACCACCACGCGTTTGAGCAGCTTCATGTTGATCTCCTTGTTGTTTGTGCCGGGAATATAGCGCAAACGACACCCGGCCCTGCCGCAAATCGTTTTGCGGCAGGGCCGGGAAGGCAAGCATGCAACGGCGGTGGCGGGTACTCAGTTTCCCAGGTCGTGGACGGGTTGCTGGCGCAACCGGGCCGAGGTTCGCTGCAGGTCCAGTACCAACAGGCCGAGTTGCTGCACCCTCAACTGGGCTTCCTGTGCGGCGGCGAGGCTCTGGCCGGAGCCGATGCCGATTTGCCCGACCTCATGGTTGATATGGCTGGTACGGGCTTGTTGTTCGCGCATGGCCGCGCCGATGTCGGCAATGCGGGACAAGGTGGCGCGGGCGCCTTCGTTGATACGGCGCAGGGCCTTGCTTGCCGAATCCGCCTGCTCCAGGCCTTGGCTGGCTGTCGTCTCGCAAGCGGCTACCGCGACACTAGCGGCGCTCATATCGCTTTCGATGGCATTCAGCGTGGCGCCGATTTCACTGGTGGCTGCGGTGGTTCGTTCCGCCAGCTTGCGTACCTCGTCGGCCACCACGGCAAAGCCGCGGCCGGACTCCCCTGCCCGGGCCGCCTCAATGGCGGCATTGAGCGCCAGCAGATTGGTTTGATCGGCAATTTCGCGGATGGTATTGGCGATACGGCCGATGTCCCCGGCGCGCTCACCCAGGGCGGTCAACGCCCCGGCAGAATCTCGTACGGCATGGGTCAGTGCGCTGATGTCGGCTGCGGTCTGCTGGATGACCCGCTCCCCCTCTGCCGAGAGGGCGACCGTCTCGTGCGAGGCTGTTTCCGTATGGGCGGTGTTTTCCGCCACGCTGGCTATGGCCTGTCCCATCTCGTGCACCGCCCCGCTGGCGCTGACGGCCGCCAGGTTCTGGGTATGGGCCGCCTGCCGTACGCTGCCGGATACTTGCCCCAGCCGCTGAGAGCCTTGCGCCAGCTCGTTGGAGACCCGCGTCATGCTCTTCAGCGTCTCATCCATCTTGTCGACAAAGCTGTTGATCCAGCCGGCCTGGACACCGGTCTCGTCATGCGGGAAGTCGGCCGGCTGCAGCCGGCCTGATAAAGGGGCGCCCCGTTCCGCGACATCCAGAAAGAACCGGTTCAGATGTTGCAGACGCTGCGTCAGCGGCCTGCTGGCAACGAGCCAGAAAAGCAGGTTGCTGGCGAGGACTGTGGTCAGGATCGCCAGGCCATGACTGGCGATGCCGACACCCGTCCAGAGGCAGAGCATCAAGCTGGCCAGGAGGCCGCTGAGTATTTGCCAGAACCCGAGGCCCAGCGATAACGCCCGGTGTCGATAAACCTCTTCGAGATCGGCTTCGCACATCATGCCCCAGCGGTCCGGTGACCCTGGCAGGCTCAGCGTTACGCCGCTGCCAATGACCGGGATGTGTCGATAGTCGGGATAGCCCGGATAAGCAACCGAGAGGTTGCTGCCGTGCGCGATGGTGGCGGCGACGCCAGGATGGAGGTTGCCGGTGGCCGGGTCGGTGAAGCGCAGTTCGAACTCCGTATGCTGCTTGACCCTGACTTCGCCGTAGGCCGTCGGTACGCCCTGTTTCAGGTTGTCGCCGCCGGTAAAGGTGGCGTCTTCGAAGCGTGAGCGTGACAAGGCCGTGCCGGGGGCGATGCGGGTGTCGAGCCCGGGCTTGAGCATGAACAGGTAATTGTCGCCGGAGTCCCGGAATACGTGCCCGGCTTCCCGCTGGATCAGATCGCCCAGCACATCGTTGGGCACCCGGGCACACAGGCAACCGAGCGTCTTTCCTGCCAGGCGGACGGGCTGATAGAACATCAGGGTCACGGCATCGTGGAAGCGGGAGCTGCTGGGGCCGATGCCCACGGTCGCCTGGTCAAGATAAGGGCCGTGCAGGAACGGAGCCTTCAGGCCGCGTTGCAGTATCTCCGCCGGCAGTATGCGTTTTCCGCAATGTGGTGCGTGCGTGCTGAGCAGTACAAGACCATCGGTATCCAGCAGTAGCAGCTCGCTGGGGTCCGGCGAATGGGCGAGGGCAGCTTGCAGGTTGGCCTGGTCCAGCCTGGGCCAATCGTTGGCAAAGTCTCCGGCAAGCTGTTCAAGCAGGGTCCACTGCTGCTCTGCCCAGGTATGCAACAGTTGCGCACGACTATGGGCGATACCGGCGAAGGTCTGCTCGATTTCACGCTTGCGTCCCTGGTTCAGCCAGGTGGCCCAGCGCAGTTGTAGGCGGCCGGCCTTGCCCAACCAGGGCATGCCTGACCAGGATTGGCCGTTGAGATGGTCTTGAGGGGTGGCTGACATGATGGATGCGACGCTCGTGACGTCGGTTGGAAGCGTAGGGGTGGCTGCGCTTCAGCAAGGGGCATGCCATGCATGTCATGGTGCGCTGGCGATCGGTACTGCACGCTCAGCCCCGGTTCTCAGTCCAGGTATCGGGGGGCGATGGCGAGCTTTCGGTGCGTGACCCGCACCGTACTGGTGCCCCGTCAGTGCGGGCTAATCGGGATCGCCAGCGTTGCGGCCAGGCCGCCGGCCGGGTCGTTGTGCAACAGCAGGTCGCCTCCGTGCGACTGGGCAATCCGGTCAACGATGGCGAGACCCAGGCCACTACCACCGTCGGCGCGTCTGGCCGCATCGAGCCGATGGAACGGCTTGCGTGCATCCAGTTGCTGAGCCTCGGGTATGCCCGGCCCCCGGTCGCTGACAATGAAATGCAGCTGATCGGCCTCGGCCTGCACGGTGAGCGCCCAAGGTGCCGCGCCGTAGCGCAATGCATTGTCGATCAGATTGGCCAGCGCACGCCGTAATGCCAGCGGGCGCAAGCGGGTCAGCGGCAGATCGTCGGCCAGCCGCAACTCCACCGGCTCACCCGTGCGGGCGTACCGGGCAACGACGCCACGGGCCAGTTCGGCCGGGTCGCATTCGACAATGTCTTCCGTGCCGAGTCCGCGGACGAAGTCGACAAACTGGCCCAGGATGCGTTCGATGTCCTCGACATCCTCGTCCATGCCTTCGCGCAATGAATCGTCCCGCATCATCTCGATGCCGAGCTTCAGTCGCGCCAGCGGCGTACGCAGGTCGTGGGAGATGCCGGCCAGCATGACGTTGCGTTCGCGTTCGTTGGTCTCGAGATCCGCCAGCATGCGATTGAAGCTTGCAGACAGGTCCTTGACCTCGACCGGGCCGGTTTCCGGAAGGGCCCGTGGTCGTTCGCCGCGCCCCAGCTGGTTGGCAGCGGCGCGCAGTTCCCGCAGTGGCTGGTTGATACGCCAGGCAAAGAGCGCGGCGACCGCCAGGGCGGCCAGGGCAAATACTGTCACGCTGGCACCCAGTGTCCATACCGGATCTCCCTTGAAGCGGCCCAGCGGGATGACCAGCCACCAGGGCTGCCCCAGCATGCTGACCTTGACCCAGAGCTGGCGCTTGGGGTCGCGTTCCTCGCGGACTTCTCCGACCCCAACCAACTTGGTCCGCAGGGCCTCGGCAATCGCGCGTGTCTGCTGACCGCGCGGCGCAGCGGCCGGCGGGGCTTCGGGTGTATTGATATTGACGAGATGAGGGGCGTAGGGGCGATGGTTGATCGCCAGCCATTCGGCGCGCTCCGCCGGGGTCATGTCATCGAGCTGGCCTTCGAGGTCGGCGAGGACCTCGCTGACCTGTTCCGATACCTGGGCCGCGATCATCTGCTGCCGGTTATAGGTGAACAGGGACACCGCGAACACCACGCTGATGAACAGCGCAATCGCGGTCAGCCAGGCCAGCCGCCAGAATATGGTCTGGGGTAGCAGACGATCCAGCCGCATGACAGCCTTAGCGCTCGCTGCCGTCCGGCACGAACACGTAGCCAAAGCCCCAGACGGTTTGCAGGTAGCGTGGCTCGGTAGAGTTGTCCTCGATCAGCTTGCGAAGGCGGGATACCTGCACGTCGATGCTGCGGTCGAAGGCTTCATGCTCGCGCCCGCGCGCCAGTTCCATCAGGCGTTCCCGCGACAGCGGCGAGCGGGGGTGGCCGGCAAAGACGCGTAGCAGGGCAAATTCCGCATTGGTCAGCGGAATGATCTCGCCATCCTTGAGCAGCTTGCGATTGGAAATCTCCAGCCGGTAGGGGCCGAACTCGAAGGTTTCGCCTTCCGTCAGTGGCGCCGCCAGCGCAGAAGGTTCCTTCTGCCGTCGCAGCACGGCATTGATGCGCGCCAGCAGTTCTCGCGGATTGAATGGCTTGGGCAGGTAGTCATCGGCGCCCATTTCCAGGCCAATGATGCGATCAATATCGTCACCACGCGCGGTCAGCATGATGATGGGGATATTGTCCCCCATGGCCCTGAGCTTGCGGCAGACGGACAGCCCGTCTTCGCCGGGCATCATCAGGTCGAGCAGCACTAGATGGGGCCGGTTGCGCTGCAGCCGCGCCTCGAGCCTGCTGGCGTCTTCGAAGGCGTCGACTGAGAACCCTTGTTCATTGAGATAGCGTTGTACCAACTCCCGCAGACGCGGGTCGTCGTCAATCAGTAGGATTTTCTTGGGAGTGGTTGTGGTATTCATGGTTCGGAGTGTAGCGATTCGGTTCGTGGTTACGCAGCAGAGATGTAAAAAACTTTTGCAGCGGCGCGGAGTGAGGCAGGCCGTTTACAATTGCGCAGAACATTGGCCAGATGGCCAGCGTATCCTCAATCCGTCCAAAGACTGTCCATCATCGGTTTATGTTCCGCCCGTCCTGGTTGATTGCCCTGTTGCTCGTCCTGCCTGCCCTTGCGGCTGCGCCGGCAGGCAGCCCCATGGGCCCAGGTCCTGGCGGGCCCGTTGGCAGCAGACCGCTGCCACTGCGACCGGAGCCACGCTTTGCGCCGCGCGAGTCGCTGGCGGCCGAGCGATTCCAGCATAGGGAAGCGCGCATACGCGAAGCCCTGGAACGCGGTGACCTGACACCGAACGAAGCCAATATGCTGAGACAGCGGCTGGATGCCCGTCGCGAGCGTCTGGAGCGCTGGCGCGAGCAACGCTTGCGCGAGAACGGTCGCACCGACACGCCGCCGGCCAATGCCACGCCTGCGCCTTGATCGGGACCGTCGTCCCGGGTCAGTCTGTCGTTTACGATTCGTCCTGGCCCAGCTTGGCGGCCCAGCTCATGGCCTCGATCTGCAGCAAGTTGAGCCGATCCGGTGTCAGGCTCGGAAACTGGCCCAGCAGCGACAATGTGACATCATGATCGGCAAGCTCGATCCCCTCCACCAGGCGCAGCGCTGCACCTAGCCAACCGGCCCGCTCCAGCAGGGCTGCCTGCACGCTGTCCTCCAGATTCAGGGGCGCCAGGATCTCCTGCATGGGTTTGCCGAACAGTGCGTCGACTAAGCTCAGCATCCCGACCATAAAGGCGCGTCCGGCCAGCAGCGGGTCGGATGGCTTTTGCGATAGCGCGAGTTTCTCCATCAGATGGCCGCGTACGGCGGCGGTCTGTACCAGCGGGTCGGCCGCAGACTGCGTGCCTGATTGCTTGGCGAACACCATGATCTGAACCCAGCGATGCAATTGGGCTCGACCGAGCAGGTTGAGTGCCGTGCGCACACTGGCGATCTTGTTCGGCAGGCCGAATGCCACCGAGTTGACCAGCCTCAGCAGGTGGACGGTAAGGTCCGGCGCATGCTTGAGCGTTTCCTCCAGCTCGTCGGTATCGGCGTCGGCCGCGACCTTGGCCAGCAATTGCAACAGCAGTAGGGCGGAAGGCTGCACCGGCTTGCCGCTGAGTATGGTGGGTCGGGCAAAGTAGTAGCCCTGGAACAGGTCGCAACCCAGATCATGGCAAAAATCCCGCTGGGCGACTGAATCCACTTTTTCCGCCAGCAGCTTTACGTCAAAGGGCTTGAGCGCCTTGACCAGGCCGGCGATTGCTTCGGGCTGCATGGCCAGCACATCAAGCTTGACGACTTCCAGCAACGGCAGGATGGCGCGTTGCGCTTCGTCGAAGCGGATGACATCGTCCAGCGCCAACCGGTAACCGGCCGCCTTGAGCGCGCGACAGCGCTCGATCACCACGGGGCTCAGTTCCACCGTTTCCAGTATCTCGAGTACTACCCGCTCGCGCGGCAGTATCTCGATGGCGTCGCTGTGCAGCAGCGGCTCCGATAGATTGATGAAGCCCAGCTTGTCTTCCAGGACTGACTGGAGACCCAGCCCGGAGAAGGCGTGCTGCATGACCGCAGCACTCGCAGCGACGTCGTCGTTGACGCTGGCCTGGTTGTCCTGGCTGGTGCGGAACAGCAGCTCATAGGCGACCAGTTCACGCTGACGGCCGACGATGGGTTGGCGCCCGAGAAAGAATTGTGGGGTGGTCATGACCGCTCTGTCGCAGGGGTTCATTTCATCGTAGCAAAGCGGCGGCGAATCGCCGTGCCATTCCAGTTCTGGAGCCAGGGGCCGCCGGAGAGCAGCCTGCTGGGCCACACCTGGCGGGCGGCTTCGCCTATGCTGTGAACTGTCCCCTCACTGTTTGTCACCATGTCCAGTTTCGACACCATTGCACGCCAGGAGTGGCCCTACCTGTTGATCATCTGTGGTGGCCTGTTGCTGGCACTGCACCGATTCCGCCCCGCCGAACGACGCAATGTCATGCTGACCCTGTTGTTCCTTGTGTTGGGCGTGCTCGGGCTGTGGGTTAGCGGGCTGGCCCGCGTGGCCGGCTTGCCGGAAGCGGCGGCCGTCATCCGCGAGGTGTTCACCATCGTGCTGGGGCTGGTCATCATCCGGCTGTTCGGCCTCGCACTGTTCCGACTGCTGCTGGGGGCGATCGGGGTGGAGGCACCACGGATACTCGAGGATGTGGTGGTGATGCTGGCCTATCTGGGTTGGGGGCTGGTGCGTCTGCGCTATGCCGGCCTCGATCTGTCGCAACTCGTGACGACCTCTGCCGTCATCACCGCGGTGCTGGCCTTTGCCATGCAGGACACGCTGGGCAACATCCTGTCGGGTATCGCCTTGCAGCTCGATGATTCGTTGGACCTGGGCCAGTGGGTCAAGCTGCCTGATGTGTCCGGCAAGGTGCTGCAGATCGGTTGGCGTTCGACGCTGATCGAGACGCGTAATGGCGAGACGGTGGTCGTGCCCAATGCTTGGCTGATGAAGAACGACTTCCAGATCATCGGCAAGCGTTTCAACGGCAGTCCGCCGCAATGGCGGCGCTGGATCTGGCTGGAGGTGGCTTGGGAGCATCCGCCCAGCCGGGTGATCGAGCTGATGCAGCAGGCCGTGCGCGAAGCCCGTATCAGCGGGGTATCGGGCGAGCCTGCACCACAGGCTGTGCTGATGGAAGCGCACAACGGCGTGGCGCGCTATGCCCTGCGATACTGGCTGACCGATTTTGCAGCCGATGATCCGACCGACTCCCAGGTGCGTGCTCATCTGGTCACCGCGCTGGTCAGGCACGGCATCCCCTTGGCCAGCAGCAGCCACAATGTGCTGATGACCAAGGACAACGACAAGACTGCGGCGCAGCGCCAGGAGCAGGACATCGGCCGGCGCCTGACTGCACTTGCGGCCGTGCCCCTGTTTGCCGATTTTACCGACGAAGAGCGTCGGCATCTGGCAGCCCAATTGAGTTTTGCCCCGTTCGAAACCGGCGACGTGATCAGCCGCGAAGGCGCGGTGGCGCACTGGCTCTATATCCTGACCGTGGGGGAGGTCGATATCTGGCATGGCTACGATACGCCGACCGCTCAGTACGTCGGGCGGCTCAAGGCCAGCGGCTTCTTTGGCGAGATGGGGCTGATGACGGGGGCGCCTCGCAGTGCCACCGTCGTAGCCGTCGGTTATGTGGAGTGCTATCGGCTGGATCGGGCCGGCTTCGAAGCCATCCTTACTGCCCGCCCCACGCTGGCCGATGCCCTGTCCAAGGTGCTGGCCGAACGCCTGGCGGAGAACCGGCTGCACGCGAGTGTGAATACCACGCCGGCGACGCCACCGCAGGCCGAGCTGCTGGAGCGCATACGGCGCTTCTTTGGCATCAAGTGATATTGACGGCGCCGATAAGATAAGCAAACAGGCCATCCTGAGATGGCCTGTTGTGGACTGATTACCTGCGGTCTTAGACGATATCGAGGTGGTCGAGACCTGCGAGTGCGTCGCGACCCTTGGACTCCTTCGATTGCAGCTTGATTTTCAGACGCAGGTCGTTGACCGAATCGGCGTTACGCAAGGCGTCTTCGTAGCTGATCTTGCCGTCTTCATACAGATCGAACAGCGCCTGGTCGAAGGTCTGCATGCCCAGCTCGCGACTCTTGGACATGATTTCCTTGATCTCATGCACATCGCCCTTGAAGATCAGGTCGGAGATCAGTGGTGAGTTCAGCATCACCTCCACGGCGGCGGCGCGGCCCTTGCCCTGGCGCAGCGGAATCAGACGCTGCGAGATGAAGGCCTTGAGGTTGAGGCTCAAGTCCATCAGCAACTGCGCGCGACGTTCTTCCGGGAAGAAGTTGATGATACGGTCCAGCGCTTGGTTGGCCGAGTTGGCATGCAGCGTGGCCATGCAAAGGTGACCGGTTTCGGCAAAGGCCACGGCGTAGTCCATGGTTTCGCGATCGCGGATTTCACCGATAAGGATGACGTCGGGCGCCTGCCGCAGCGTGTTCTTCAGTGCGTTATGCCAGTTGTCGGTATCCACGCCGATCTCACGCTGGGTGACGATGCAGTTCTTGTGCTCATGGACATATTCCACCGGGTCTTCGATGGTGATGATATGGCCGTAGCTGTTCTCGTTGCGGAAGCCGATCATCGCAGCCAGCGAGGTGGACTTACCGGAACCGGTACCGCCGACGAAGATCACCAGGCCACGCTTGGCCAGCGCAACATCCTTCAGTACTGGCGGCAGCCCCAGCTCGTCGAACTTCGGAATCTCGGTCGTGATCGTCCGCATCACCAGGCCGATCCGGCCCTGCTGCTGGAAGGCATTGCAGCGGAAGCGGCCGATGCCGCCCGGGCTGATGGCGAAATTACATTCCTTGGTGGCTTCAAACTCTTCAGCTTGCCGGTCGTTCATCACCGCCCGGCACAACTCCTTGGTGTGCTGACTGGTGAGCGCCTGGCTCGACACCGGGGTCATCTTGCCGTCGATCTTCATCGCCGGCGGGAAGTCAGCGGTGATGAATAAGTCCGATGCATTCTTCTGCCGCATGAGGCGCAGCAGATCGTGCATGAACTTGGTGGCTTGTTCCTTTTCCATGATCTTGCTCCAACAGCCTGGCGCTCGGGCCAGGCGGGATTACCTGAAATTATCCGGATTCATCGCCTTGCCGCGTGCTTCGGCATTGGTGATCATATTGCGCCGGACCAGTTCGGTCAGGCACTGATCCAGCGTCTGCATGCCATGCTGCTGGCCGGTCTGGATAGTGGAATACATCTGCGCGATCTTGTTCTCGCGGATGAGGTTACGAATGGCGGGAATGCCAATCATGATCTCGTGTGCTGCAACCCGGCCGTTGCCGTCCTTGGTCTTGAGCAGGGTCTGCGAGATGACCGCCCGTAGCGACTCAGACAGCATCGAACGGACCATTTCCTTTTCTGCTGCGGGGAAGACGTCGACGATACGGTCGATGGTCTTGGCGGCGGAACTGGTGTGCAGGGTACCGAACACCAAGTGACCGGTTTCTGCGGCGGACAGGGCCAGCCGGATGGTTTCCAGGTCACGCATTTCACCCACCAGGATCACATCCGGGTCTTCCCGCAGGGCTGCGCGCAGCGAGTTCGCGAAGCTCAGGGTATGCGGACCGACTTCCCGCTGGTTGATCAGGCATTTCTTGGATTCATGCACGAATTCGATCGGGTCTTCCACCGTCAGGATATGACCGTACTCGTTTTCGTTGATGTAGTTGATCATCGCCGCCAGCGTAGTCGACTTACCCGAACCGGTCGGACCAGTCACCAGCACGATGCCGCGCGGGGTCTCGGCAATTTCCTTGAAAACCTTCGGTGCGTTCAGGTCTTCGAGGCTCAGTACCTTGGAGGGAATGGTCCGGAATACTGCGCCGGCACCCCGGTTCTGGACGAAGGCGTTGACCCGGAAACGTGCGAGACCCGGGATCTCAAAGGAAAAGTCACACTCCAGTGTTTCTTCGTAGGTCTTGCGCTGGCCGTCGTTCATGATGTCGTACACCATGTCGTGCACGTCCTTGTGCTCCATGGGCGGCAAGTTGATACGGCGCACGTCCCCATGAACCCGGATGCAGGGTGGCAGGCCGGATGACAGGTGCAAGTCCGATGCCTTGTTCTTGACCGAGAAGGCCAGGAGTTCCGAAATTTCCATTTATAATTCCCCGTTCAAAGCCGCTCGCAGATTGGGTTTGCGGCAATATTCCGAAGGCATTATGGATGGCTGACCTCGATAAATCTAGACAGGCAGTGCTCGAACGCATCGCAGGCGCCTTGCAGGCGGCCGGCCGCTCGCCGGGCGAATGCAGCCTGCTGGCCGTCAGCAAGACCTTTCCGGCCTCTGTGGTACGTCTGTGCTATGCGGCGGGACAGCGGGCCTTTGGTGAAAATTACGTGCAGGAACTGGTGGAAAAGACGGCCCAGCTGGCTGATCTGGACGACCTGGAGTGGCATTTCATCGGTCCGCTGCAGAGTAACAAGACCCGCCAGGTGGCTGAGCTTGCTCAGTGGGTACATGGCGTGGATCGCTTGAAGATCGCCGAGCGCCTGTCGGCGCAACGCCCGGCGCATTTGCCGGCCTTGAATATCTGCGTGCAGGTGAATGTATCGGGCGAGGACAGCAAGTCCGGTTGCCTCCCGGGGGAGGCCATCGCCCTGGCGCAGGCCGTCGCTCGGCTGCCGGGCCTGCGTCTGCGCGGCCTGATGTGCATACCGGAACCCAGTGACGATGTCGCCACGTTGGCCCGCCAGTTCGCCATTCTGCGCGAGCTTAAAACGGCGCTGGCCGCATCGGGCCTGCCACTGGATACGCTTTCCATGGGGATGTCGGCCGATCTTGAGCTCGCCATCGCCGAAGGATCGACCCTGGTAAGGGTGGGGACTGCCTTGTTTGGCGCCCGTACCCCTGCCCCTCATTGATGGATAACTGATTTGACTACACCATTGAATACCGCAAGTCTGGCTGATCTGGCCCGTTGGGTCCGGGTACAGGAAGGTACGCAAGAGGACAGGCTGGAACTGGCCTCCGCCTGGCAGCGGCTTCCGCCCAGCGCGCCGGATCGGCTGGTCGCCAAGCTCGGTGCCGGCATGGCTGGCCTGATTATCGGGCTGCTGCTGTTGCAGGCGCTGTTGACCTGGTCGGGCGTAGTGCTGGCGGTTGCCCTGCTCGGCATGCTGCTGGTCACGGCTCTGGCCTGGCATCTGCGCGCCTGGTTCTGGCGTACGGTGGTCGATGTGGATGAATCGCGGGTGTTGCTGGCTTATGCCGGCTGGGGTACCCCAGCCAGTGTCGAACTGGCACTGGACGATATCGTCAACCTGGCCTACCACATGGACGACGGCCATCTGACCCTGCTGGCGCTGGAGCATCGTCACGGGCGCCTGGCCATTCCTTTTTCGGGCCAGCGCGAACTGGACAAGCTCTACTGCAACCTGCTCAAGCATCTGCTACAAAAACGCCGGCCGGCGATCGGCTTTGGCAAGGGGAGTGAGGCGCTGTGAATATCGTATTCATTGGTGGCGGCAACATGGCGACCGCCATGCTCGGTGGCCTGGTACAGCAGGGCTTCCTGCCGACGACGCTGCATGTGGTGGAACCGGATGCCGACAAGCGCGCTGCGCTGACGGCCGAATTCGGGGTGCGGACCCTGGCGCTTGACGAGGCACTGCCGGTATCGGCCGAGGTCGTGGTCCTGGCGGTGAAGCCGCAGCAACTGGCTCAGGTCGCTCAGGCGCGCGCCGCGGAACTGGCCGGCCGTCTGGTCGTCTGCATTGCCGCTGGCGTGCGCATGGCCGACCTCGACCGCTGGCTCGGTGGCAAGGCCAGGCTGGTGCGGGTGATGCCCAATACCCCGGCGTTGGTCCGGGCCGGCATCAGCGGTGCCTGGTTGGGCCCGCATACCGGTAACGACGATCGTGACGTGGCTGACCGCATCCTGCGTAGCGTCGGGCAGGTGGTATGGGTCGAGGATGAAGTCCAGATCGATGCCGTCACGGCGATTTCCGGGTCCGGCCCGGCCTATGTGTTCTATTTCCTCGAGTCGCTGACCCGTGCTGCCGAGCAACAGGGCTTCGATGCGGCGACGGCACGGCAGCTGGCCTACGCAACCTTCGATGGTGCGATCAAGCTGGCGCAGTCGAGCCCGGACGATGCGGCGGTTCTGCGGGAGCGGGTGACCTCGAAAGGCGGTACGACGGCGGCTGCATTGAACAAGATGACCGAACTGGGCGTCCAAGGCGCTATTGTGACGGCCACCCAAGCCGCTTTTGCCCGCGCTGCCGAGCTGGCGGATGAGCTTGGGCAAGCAAAGTAGCCCTATTTAACCCTGATCTGGAGTCATCCCATGCTGCAAGAGGCGCTGGCCTTTCTGGTACGCAATCTCGCCAGCTTTTTCATATTGAACCTGCTGCTGCGTTTCTATCTGCAGGTGGCGCGAGCACCCTTCGGCCATCCGCTGGCCCAGTTCACCGTCAAGCTCACCAACTTCATCGTCATGCCGGTACGCCGGGTCATCCCGAGCGTGGCAGGCTACGACACGGCGACCTTGCTGCTGGCCTGGCTCGGCGCACTGCTGATGCACCTGATCTTGCTGTTGCTCGCGCCTTATCCGTTTGACCTGTCGAATCCGTCCACGACGCTGGGCCTGATGGCGCTGGCTGTGCTGGAGCTGATGAAGCTCACTCTCTACCTGATGTTTGGCGCGATCCTGGTACAGGCCGTCCTGAGCTGGGTGAATCCCTACAACCCACTTGCCCCCTTGCTGGATAAGCTGACCCGGCCGTTCTTGAACCCGATCCGCAAGCTGTTGCCTGCGATCGGCGGTATCGACCTGAGCCCCTTTGTCCTGCTGCTGGTGCTGCAGATGGTGCTGATGTTCGTGCTGGCACCGATCGAGCAGCGGGTGCTGATGTATATCGTCATCGCCTGAACGGCATGAGCGATTGGGCCAGGCGCGAGGGGGATGACTGGGTGCTGTCGCTCTATCTGCAACCGGGCGCCAAGCGTACTGAAGCGGCTGGTCTGCATGACGGCGAGCTCAAGTTGCGACTTAACGCTCCGCCGGTGGAAGGTAAGGCCAACAAGGCGCTGATCACCTGGCTGGCGGACTGGTTTGACGTACCCAGGAACCAGGTGGTGCTGGAGAAGGGCGAGCTTTCTCGCCACAAGCGCATCAGGGTCTGCAGAAGTCAGCGCTCGCCGCAGGGCTTGCTGCAGACCGTGACTTAATCGGAGCCGATGGCCATCAGGTTCATGGTGAGCCGGGCACCTGCCTTGGGCAGGTCCTGCACACCGATCACGGTGCGGGCGGGGCGGTGGGTGCCCATTCCCTCGACGTAGGCGCGGTTCATCGCCTCGAAGTCCGCAACGTCCTTGAGGAAGACGTTCACATGCATGACGCGATCCAGGTCGGCGCCCACGGAAGCGAGCATGACCTTGAAGTTGGCGATGATCTGCCGTGTCTGGCTATAAGCGTCCGGTCCGGCCAACTGACCGCTGACGGGATCGACCCCGGCGGTGCCCGACACCTGGATGAATGGTCCCGCCTTGGCGATATGGCTATAGGGACCGATAGGCTCTGGCGTATTGGGCGGCGTGAAGGTTTCGATCGGGTAGGGCATCGTGGTCTCTCGAAGAGTGTCAGCGGGGTTTGGCATTTACTGCTCGCCCGGGGAGCGCGGCAACGAAGGAGCAGGTTCGTCCACCCGGTTGAATTCGCCTTCATAGACACCATCTTGTGCGGGTGTCGCGCTGGCAAAGCGCACGTTGCGACCTCCCGGCCAGGGTAGCATCAGGATCAGGCCCAGCACGTCGCTGATCGGGCCGGGGAAAACGAACAGCAAGGCTGCCACCAGGGTGCGTGCCACCCAGAACAGCCGGCCGAGGGGCACTTCGCCATTGCGCAAGCTGTCTACCAAGGCCCAGGCGGTAGCAAAGCGCCAGCTTTTGAGGATGCCGATGCCGACCAAGGCGCTGGCAAATAGCCAGAATGCCAGCCACCAGCCTATGTATTGCGCCAGCCAGACGGACGCTGCCAGCTCCATCAGGGGCAGGCTGAGCAACAACAGGCCAAACAGAGGTAGAAGTCTTAGCAACATGACTGAAAAATATTCCGTGTTAGTGGTACTGTGCAACGCCCCCGACGAGGGGACTGCCAAAATGCTGGCCGCTGCGCTGATCGAGCGCGGCCTGGCCGCTTGTGTGAACCTGCTTGCACCCGCCAGTTCGATCTATCGCTGGCAGGGGGCGGTTGAAACCACGACCGAGATACCCATGCTCATCAAGACGACCCAACACGCCTATGCGGCGCTGGAAGCAGCCATTTGCGAGCTGCACCCCTACGACATTCCCGAGATCATCGCCCTGCCGGTCACGGCCGGCCTGGATCGTTACCTTGGTTGGGTGGTGGATGCAACCCAGGGGGCGTCGGCATGAAAGGCTTCGTCTCTTTTTTGATCGCCGGGTTCCTGAGCGTCAGTGCCTGGTCTGCGGCCAACCCGGATGAGTTGCTGCCGGCGACCGAAGCTTTCAAGCCCTCGATCAGCAAAACCGGTGAAAAAACTGCCACCGTGAAGTTCGAAATTGCCGATCGCTATTATCTGTATCGCGATCAGTTCAAGTTTTCGCTGCAACCCGGCAATGGGGCCCTCAAGGCAGATTTTCCGGCCGGCAAGAAGAAGCACGATGACTATTTCGGCGAAGTCGAGACCTATCGTCATGGCGTCGAGGTCCCGCTGAGCAGCGACACGCCTTTTGCACCCGGTGCCAAGATCAAGGTTGTCTCGCAAGGTTGTGCCGATGCGGGCGTGTGCTACCCACCGGAAACCATCGAGCTGGCCTTGGGCGACAGCGCGGCGCCGACTGCGACAACCGTTGCGGCTGCGGTGCCTGCCGTTGCCGGCAGCAGTGACGGCAGCGCCTTGTTCAAGAACGGCAGCCTGGCCGGTCTGCTTGCCTTCTTCTTCGTGGCCGGCCTTGGTCTGGCTTTCACGGCCTGCATGTACCCCTTGATTCCCATCGTGTCCGGCATCGTGGTCGGACAAGGCGGCGGTGTCAGCAAGGGCAAGGGTTTTGCGCTGAGCGTGGTCTACGTGCAGGGCATGGCCTTGAGCTACGCGATCGCCGGCGTCGTGGCGGCACTGTCCGGCACCCTGTTGTCGGCTGCGCTGCAGAACCCTTGGGTCCTGAGCGTATTCGCCCTGTTCTTCGTCGTGATGTCGCTGTCCATGTTCGGGCTGTTCGAACTGCAACTGCCGGGCGCGCTGCAGTCCCGGCTCAACGATGCGTCCAACAAGCTGCCAGGCGGCCGGTGGCTGCCCGTCTTTGGCATGGGCGTGCTGTCCGCCCTGATCGTCGGCCCCTGTGTCGCACCACCTTTGGCCGCCGCGCTGGGTTATATCGGTGCCAGTGGTGATGTCTTGCGCGGCGGCCTTGCGCTATATGTGATGGCGCTGGGCATTGGCTTGCCCTTGATTGTGGTCGGTACCGTCGGCGGGCATGTGCTGCCAAAGGCTGGGCCATGGATGAGCGTGGTCAAGAACGTATTCGGCACGCTCATGCTGGCCGTAGCGCTCTGGATCGCCAGCCCGGTCCTGCCTTTGTGGCTGTACATGCTGGGTTGGGCCTTGCTGGCGATCGGTGCCGGCGTGGCGCTGTCGGCGCTCGATACGCTCCCGCCGCACGTCAAACCGGGCAAGCGCCTGGCCAAGGCCCTGGGTGTCGTGCTCTTGTTGATGGGCGTGGCGGAACTGGTCGGCCTGCTGGCTGGTGGACGCGATCCACTGCAGCCGCTCAAGTCGCTGGGCGGCGGCCAGGCCGCCTCGGCCGAGCACAAGCTGAACTTCCAGCCGGTGGCGAGCGTGGCGCAGCTGGATGCAGCTATCGCAGCGGCAAACGGCAAGCCCGTCATGCTGGACTTCTACGCCGACTGGTGCGTGAGCTGCCGCGAGATGGAACGGTTTACCTTCAGCGATGCCCGCGTCCAGCAGAAGCTGGCAGGGCTGGTGCTGTTGAAAGCCGACGTCACCGCCAATACCGATGAACACAAGGCGCTGCTCAAGCGCTTTGGCCTGTTCGGCCCGCCAGGCACCATCTTCTTCGGCCAGGGCGGTGCGGAAACGGGCGCGCGCCTGATTGGCTTTGAAGACGCGGACGCCTTCCTGCAGCGTTTGGCCAAGCTATAAGTACCGACAAGGATAGGCTCGTGAACAGAACCGTTATCTACGCAGCGGCTGCGGCAGGCGCACTTGCCCTTGGTGCAGGTTTCGCCTGGTGGCGACAGGCCCAAGTGCCGGTCATGCCAGCCCCTGCCAGCCCGGCCCCGGCAGCTGCCGCCGGCTTGTGGCAGGCCAGCTTCAATGACCTGCAAGGGAAGCCGCAGGCTTTCAGCCAATGGCAGGGCAAGCCGCTGGTGGTCAATTTCTGGGCGACCTGGTGCGCACCTTGCCGGGAGGAGATTCCGGAGTTTGTCGCGACCCAGAAGACTCATGGCGACAAGGTCCGCTTTGTCGGCCTGGCGATCGACAATCCCAAGGACGTGAGCAAGTTCGTCCAGGAGCTGGGGATCAACTATCCGGTACTGGTCGGCGAGCAGGATGCGCTGGAACTGATGCGTACCGAAGGTAACCGGCTGGGGGCCCTGCCCTTTACGCTGATCTTCGACCCGCAGGGCAAGAAGGTGGCGGTACACGCAGGCCGGCTGGACCAGCAGAAGCTGGATGCTTATCTCAAGCCCATGCTCATCGCAGGCTGAGTTGGCCCCGCTGTCCCGCATGAAAAATGGCCCGGTAAACCGGGCCATTTCTTTTGCTGCTTATCCCAACCACTTGCGGGCGTTGCGGAACATGCGCATCCAGCCGCTGTCCTCGCCCCAGTTGTCGGGGTGCCAGCTCAGGTTGGCGGTACGGAAGGTACGCTCCGGATGCGGCATCATGATGCTGAAACGACCATCGGCGGTGGTCACGCCGGCGATGCCATCTGGCGAACCGTTCGGGTTTTGCGGGTAAACCTCGGTCGCCTGACCACGGTCATCCACATAACGCAGGGCAGTCAGCACGTTCTTGCGGTGCGACTCCTGGCTGAACACCGCTCGACCTTCGCCGTGCGATACCACCACCGGCATCTTGGAACCGACCATGTCGGCGAAGAACAGGCTGGGGCTCTGGCCCACTTCGGCCATGACCAACCGTGCTTCGAACTGCTCCGATGCGTTGCGGCGGAACTTCGGCCAGGCTTGGGCGCCGGGGATGATCTCCGACAGATTGGACATCATCTGGCAGCCGTTGCAGACGCCAAGCGCAAAGCTGTCGGTACGCTGGAAGAAGCGCGAGAACTCGTCACGGGCACGGGCGTTGAACAAGATGGACTTGGCCCAGCCTTCGCCAGCGCCTAGGACGTCGCCGTAGCTGAAACCACCGCAGGCGGCGAAGCCCTGGAAGTCCGCCAGCGTGATACGACCGCTGAGGATGTCCGACATGTGCACGTCCAGCGCGGTAAAACCGGCACGGTCAAAGGCGGCGGCCATCTCGATCTGACCATTTACGCCCTGCTCGCGCAGGATGGCGATTTTGGGCTTGGCGCCTTTGGCGATATACGGCGCGGCGATGTCCTCTGCCGGATCGAAGTTCAGCTCGGCGTAGAGGCCACGCTGCTTCTGGCCCAGCAAGGCGTATTCGCTATCGGCGCAGGCCGGGTTGTCGCGCAGTCGCTGCAACTGGTAGCTGGTCTGCGACCAGGCCCTCTGCAGGTCGGTACGGGTCTCGTTGAAGACCAGGCGGTTGCGTTTCTTGATCTTCAGGCGGTCGTCATCGTTGAGCGAACCGATCACATGAAGCTGACTGCGGATGCCGGCACCGAAGAATGCCGCCATCACGGCGTTGGTGTCGCTGCGACGAACCTGCAGGACGGCACCCAGCTCTTCGTTGAACAGTACGCCCATCAGACGGCCATTGTCGGCACGGGCGACCGATTCTGGGTTGATCTCACCGTATTCCCGCTCGTTGCGGCGACGCTCGATACACAGCTCGTCGACATCCAGTGTCACGCCCACGCGGCCGGCGAACATCATTTCCGCCAGGGTGACCAACAGGCCGCCATCGGCACGGTCGTGATAGGCCAGGAGCTTGCCCTGGGCGTTCAGCTGCTGCACCACGGTGAAGAAACTGGCGAGCGCCTCGGGGTTCTCCAGGTCGGGCATATGATTGCCAACCTGCTTGTAGACCTGCGCCAGCGCCGAGCCGGACAGGCGGCATTTGCCGTTGCCGAGGTCGATCAGGATCAGGTCGGTATCGCCCTGGTCGGTCTTCAGCTGCGGCGTCAGGGTACGGCGCACATCGGTGACGGGCGCGAAGGCGGAGACCACCAGCGACAAGGGGGCGACGACCGACTTGTTCTCGCCCTTGTCCTGCCAGACGGTCTTCATGGACAGGCTGTCCTTGCCGACCGGAATGCTGATGCCCAGCGCAATACTGAGATTGCGCACGGCTTCGACCGTGTCGAACAGATTTGCATCTTCGCCAGGATGGCCGGCGGCGGCCATCCAGTTGGCCGACAGCTTGACGTCGCCAAGCTTGGCGATTGGTGCGGCTGCCAGGTTGGTCAGTGCTTCGCCGAGGGCCATGCGGCCAGAGGCGGGAGCGGAAACCAGCGCCAGCGGCGAGCGTTCGCCCATTGACATGGCTTCGCCGAGATAGGTCTCGAAGCCCATGGTCGTGACCGCCACGTCTGCCACCGGTACCTGCCAGGGGCCGACCATCTGGTCGCGCGCGGTCATGCCGCCGACGGAACGGTCACCGATGGTGATCAGGAAGCTCTTGTCGGCAACCGAAGGCAGGCGCAGTACGCGGTAGGTGGCGTCGTGCAGGTCCAGTGAACTGGAGTCGAAGACCGGCAGTTCCGGCTTCAGGCGCTGTACGTCACGGGTCATCTTAGGCGGCTTGCCCAGGAGCACGTCCATGGGCATGTCGACCGGCTTGTCGCCGAAATGGCTGTCAGCCAACTCGAGCTGCTTCTCCAGCGTGGCGGTGCCGACCACGGCGAACGGGCAGCGTTCGCGCTCGGCGATGGCCTTGAAGGCGTCCAGGTCCTTGGCGGCAATGGCGAGAACGTAACGCTCCTGCGATTCATTGCACCAGATCTGCAGCGGCGACATGCCCTTCTCTTCGATCAGGATGTCGCGCAGCGAGAACTTGGCACCACGGTCGGAGCCGTGCACCAGTTCCGGCAGGGCGTTGGAAAGGCCACCGGCGCCGACGTCGTGAATGCTCAGGATGGGGTTGTGGTCACCCAGCTGCCAGCAGCGGTCGATCACTTCCTGCGCGCGACGTTCGATCTCCGGGTTGCCACGCTGGACCGAATCGAAGTCCAGGTCGGCTGCATTGGCGCCGGTATCCATGGACGAGGCCGCACCGCCGCCGAGGCCGATCAGCATGCCGGGGCCGCCGAGGACGATGATCAGTGCGCCAGCCGGAATCTCATGCTTGCCGACATGGTCGCCGTCGATATTGCCCAGGCCGCCGGCGATCATGATGGGCTTGTGATAGCCGCGCATTTCGCCGAGGTGGCTTTCCTCGAAAGTACGGAAGTAACCGGTCAGGTTGGGACGGCCGAATTCATTGTTGAAAGCGGCGCCACCGATAGGGCCATCCAGCATGATCTGCAAGGCGGAGACGATGCGGCCTGGCTTGCCGTATTCAAGCTGGCTGTCGGAATAGACTTCCCACGGTTGCTTGAAGCCCGGAATGTTCAGGTTGGATACGGTGAAACCCGTCAGGCCGGCCTTGGGACGCGAGCCGCGGCCAGTGGCGCCTTCATCGCGAATCTCGCCGCCGGAACCGGTCGATGCACCAGCAAAGGGTGAAATGGCGGTCGGATGGTTGTGCGTCTCGACCTTCATCAGGATATGGGTCGGGCGGGCAGTGTAGCGGTACTCCTGGCTGCCAGGCTGCGGGAAGAAGCGCAGGATGCCGGCGCCCTCGATGACCGAGGAGTTGTCGGAATAGGCAACGACGGTGCCTTCCGGATGGGCCTTGTGCGTGTCGCGGATCATGCCGAACAGCGACTTCGCTTCGGCCTCGCCGTCGATCACGAAGTCGGCATTGAATATCTTGTGGCGGCAATGCTCGGAATTGGCCTGGGCGAACATCATCAGTTCGATGTCGTTCGGATTGCGCCCGAGCTTCTGGAAGTTTTCCAGCAGGTAATCGATTTCATCGGTCGACAGGGCGAGGCCCATATCGCGGTTGGCAGCCTCCAGGGCGGCGCGGCCACCCTTGAGGATGTCGACATTGGCCAAGGGCAGCGGATCGATGTGACGGAACAGGGCTTCGATGCCATCAAAGCTGGACCAGACTGTTTCGGTCATCCGGTCGTGCACCAGATCCGACAGCTTGGCCTGCTCGGCAGCGCTCAGCTCCTTGCCGGCATAGATGGCGACACCGCGCTCGATGCGGGCGATCTTGTCGAGGCCGCAGAGCTTGAGGATGTCGGTGGCCTTGGACGACCAGGGGGAAATGGTACCCAGGCGCGGCGTGACCAGCAGCATGCTGCCTTTGCCGGCATTGGCTGCGGAAGGGTGATCGTCAGCCAGGATCTTGGCGAGCTTGGTTTCTTCATCCGGCGTAAGCGCCTGATTCAGCTCAAGGAAATGCCAGAACTCGGCGTAGGGCGTGAGGCCGCTGACACCAGCGTCCTTCAGGCCAGAGACCAGTTTTTCGAGACGGAAGGCGGATAGTGCAACTCCGCCGCGCAACTTGAGAAGGGTGGGCATGAGCAAAAACCGTGCGGTTTACGGGGATGAGGCCCGTAATTTTAGCGTAAAGGTCGTTTGCTTGCTCTGCCGGTTTACCGTAGGTGCCGCAGAGGCGGCGCCTGCCGGTAATAAATCAGTCTTTGCCGATCACATTGAAGCTGCTGATGGTGTACTCCGGCAAGGCCTCCAGGATAGAGCCCAGCTTGATGCTGAAGCGCTTGCTGCCGGCCACCAGTTGGTACTCCCGTCCGGTTTCATACAGGGCGGCAGGCATCAGCAACATGCGACCATGCGGTGATTCGGCACAGTAGAGGGCGACGGTATTCACGTCCTGCGCCACCAGGCTTACGGAAATCGGTTGGCTGGCCAATCGTTCCGCGCCGACCTTGACCTGTCCCTCGCGCGTCTTGCTCAGCCGCCGCACGACTGCCAGCCAGGCGCCGGATTCTTCCTTGAAAGCCAGCAGTTCGCCGATGCTCAGCCTGTCGTCGAACTGTGCCTTGTAGTGCGCGCCAAGGCCGCTGGCACTTTCGTCGGCAACCATCCAGGGCTCCCAATCCGCGGCACTGCCATTGAGTGCCCGCGCAATACGCTGCAGGCCGATCGCGGTCGTGGCTTCCTTGTCGCGATGGCGGCGTTCGTTGCGCCGCGAGCGTGCTTGCCCGGCTCGTGAGAAGACCAGGGCGAGATCCTGTAGCAGGCGGGTCAGGTTGTCCTGTTCCTGCTGTGAGCAGCAAGGGTCGAAGCTGGCGGGCAATACCCCGCGGCTTGCCCCGTTCGCGAGTTCGGTCAGGGTGGCGGACAGTGGCTCGGTATCGAGATAGCGATAACGCTCACCGACCATGTTGCGACGCAACTTCATCGGTGGCTTGGGCTCGTCCAGGTTGACGGCGAATGTCTGGTCGCGGGGGCGGATGACCTTTTCCAGGCTGACCTGGGCTTGCCAGTCGTTCAGTTGACGATCCAGCAGCCAGATGTCCTCCAGGCGCCGCCGTTCCGGCTCGGCCAGTTTCAGCAGCAAGGCATGGCGATAGGCCTGGCTGACGCTGGTGGGCGGGCTGTGCGGGTAGGCGTGCATGCTTTTCTGGGCAAAGCCGGCTGCTTCGGCGATCTGGTAGAGCCGGTTCAGGCTGCGCCAGAGCCGGGGTTCGGCTTCGAAATAGCGCAAATAGGCCCATTTGGCCTGCTCGGCGTAATAGTTGACCGCACGCAGTGTGATCAACTCGGCTTCCGCTGCAAAGCGGGGGGAGGGGGCTTGGGCATGCTGCTTGAGGCAAAGCTTGTAGGCGGAGGCGAGCTCTCGCCAGCAGGCCAGCAGGCTGGGCAGGATCTGGCGCGGGGAGAGACCCTCGATAGGTTCTTCGCCACGAAAGGCGCGTACCAGTACGGCAGCAAGCGGCCGGGCCTTCTCGTCGAAGCCCTGCACTGCGCGGTAACGTTCTTTCAGGCCGGTGCGAGGATTACGATTGAGTGCAGCCAGGGCCTTGATGATCTCGGTCAACACCGTCAACGTCTCATCGCGTGGCAGGTTGATCAGCAATTGAGTGGCAGAGGGGCCGCTGTTTTCCTCCTCACGGGCGCGACGCATCAGTGCGTCGATCAAGCCTTTGAAATCGAACATGTCTGCTTAAACGTTATTATTCGGTAGGTGGCCGCATCGCCAGGCTGTCAGCATGGACCTGTGTGGTAAAATTACGCAATTTTGCCGCACCGCGCCATGCGCGGATTTTTATTTTTGTGACGGGCGTACCACAGGTCGCTCGCCAGGAGTCCCCCCAAGGTGATCAATACCGCCAATATCACCATGCAGTTTGGTGCCAAGCCATTGTTCGAAAAAGTGTCGGTCAAGTTCGGTGGCGGCAATCGCTACGGCCTGATCGGCGCCAACGGTTCGGGCAAATCCACCTTTATGAAGATCCTGGGTGGTGACCTGGAACCAACGGGTGGCAATGTTAGCCTCGACCCGGGCGTGCGCCTGGGTAAATTGCGTCAGGACCAGTTCGGCTACGAAGACCATCGCGTGCTCGACGTCGTGCTGCAAGGCCATGTCGAGCTATGGGCGACCATGCATGAGAAGGACGCCATTTACGCTAATCCTGAGGCGACCGAAGACGACTACATGCGGGCGGCCGATCTGGAAGTGAAGTTCGGCGAGATGGGTGGCTATGATGCCGAAGCACGCGCCGGCGCGCTGTTGCTGGGTGCGGGCATCCCGACCGAGCAGCACACCGGCCTGATGAGCGAAGTCGCGCCGGGCTGGAAGCTGCGGGTGCTGCTGGCGCAGGCGCTGTTCAGCGACCCTGACGTGCTGCTGCTCGACGAACCTACCAACAACCTGGACATCAATACGATCCGCTGGCTGGAACACACGCTGAACGAGCGCAATTCCACCATGATTATCATCTCGCATGATCGTCACTTCCTGAATCAGGTCTGTACCCACATGGCTGACCTGGACTACAGCACGATCCAGATCTACCCGGGCAACTACGACGACTACATGCTGGCCAGTACCCAGGCACGTGAACGTGCGCTGGGTGCCAACGCCAAGGCCAAGGAGCGGATTACCGAACTGCAGGTGTTCGCTGCTCGTTTCTCGGCCAACAAGTCCAAGGCGCGCCAGGCGACCAGCCGGCTCAAGCTTGCGGACAAGATCAAGGAAGGCATGGTCGAGGTCAAGCCGTCCTCGCGCCAGAACCCTTACGTGCGTTTCGAGTTCGATGACAAGCTGAAGCTGCATCGGCAGGCATTTGAGACCACCCATCTGTCGAAGTCCTTCGACAAGCCCCTGATCCAGAGCCTGGACCTGATCTTTGAGGCAGGTCAGAAGCTGGCGGTGATCGGTGGCAATGGTGTGGGTAAGTCCACGCTGATGAAGATGCTGGTCGGCGCCCTGAAGCCGGACGCCGGCTCCGTGAAGTGGGCGGAAAAGGCTGAGGTCGGCTATTTCGCCCAGGACCACGAAGAAGACTTTGATAGCGACGACACGTTGTTCGACTGGATGAAGCAATGGGGACGTCCGGGCGACGACGACCAGGTCATCCGCGGCATCCTCGGTCGCCTGCTGTTCAGTGGCGACGACGTGAAGAAGGCCGTGCGCGTACTGTCGGGTGGCGAGAAGGGCCGCATGCTGTACGGCAAGCTGATCTTGCAACAGCCCAATGTGCTGGTCATGGACGAGCCGACCAACCATATGGACATGGAGTCGATCGAGTCCCTGAACTTAGCGTTGGAGCTGTACAAGGGCACCCTGGTCTTCGTTTCACATGATCGTCAGTTCGTATCGTCGCTGGCTACCCAAGTGCTTGAATTGAAAGGCGATGGTAGCTATTTGCACTATGCTGGTGGTTATGAAGACTATCTCTCCAGCCAGGGTTTGGAATAAGGGGTGTGGCGTGACTGTTGCATTTTGCAAACAGGCTGCACGGTCCGCCATAAAAGCGTCACTTAGAGTTGCCACTCTAGAACTGCCGTACTATCATGCGCGCACATCTTCAGTGCGCCCGTGAACCAAAACCGGGCAATCATACCGGTGCAAAGTCACCGTCATCCGAGCCACCGCAAGGGTCGCTCAACAGGATAAAGACAAAGAAGAAGTATGGAGCAGACAGAACGCAGTACCCCGGAAGGGGTGCTGCGTTTCCCCTTGTGTGTTCGAAGATGTTTTGTCGCCAGGCCGGCAGGTGCCTGGATTGAAAGGGAGTGTAATCATGCGTTTGTCGGGGAAAGTGACGATCATCACCGGTGCAGCCAGCGGCATAGGCCAGGCGACCGCAATGCGTTTTGGCAAGGAGGGCGCGCGCGTTGTCGTGTGTGACCTCAATGCGGCCGGGATCGATGCCGTGGTAGGCGAGATCGTGGCGGCGGGTGGCGAGGCGGTTGGCTATGTGGTCAATGTCACGGACAAGGCGCAGATTGCCGCCATGGTGAGTGGCGTCAAGGCCAAGTGGGGCCGTATCGACGTGCTCGTGAACAACGCCGGCATCGTAGCCGATGCGCAACTGAGTAAGATGACCGACGAGCAGTTTGACCGGGTCATCGATATCAACCTGAAGGGCGTCTACAATTGCGCCAAGGCGGTGGTCGACATCATGACCGAGCAGGGCTCGGGCGTGATCCTGAACGCCTCTTCGGTCGTGGGGCTGTATGGCAACTTCGGCCAGACCAACTATGCAGCCGCCAAATTCGGCGTTATCGGCTTCACCAAGACCTGGGCCAAGGAGCTGGGCAAGAAGGGTATTCGTTCCAATGCTGTCTGCCCTGGTTTTGTGGCCACTCCCATCCTGCAGAACATGCCGGAGAAGGTGATCCAGGCCATGGAAGACAAGGTGCCCATGCGCCGCCTCGCCCAGCCGGAAGAAATCGCCTCGGTCTACCTGTTCCTTGCCAGCGACGACGCCAGCTATATCAATGGCGCCGTCCTGTCGGTGGATGGCGGCTTGGTGATCTAGCCGGTCACTGGTAGCAGGCAATAAAAAACCCGTCCAGGTGACGGGTTTTTTATCGTGGCCGGCGCTGTGGGGTCAGCCTGCCGATGCCTCGTAGACAATTTTCCAGTCGTTGCTTTGGCGGCGGAAGTAGAGCCGCTTCTGGCTATGGTTTTCCAGATTGCTGCTCTTGTAGTCCTGCGCGAAGTTGGCCATCAGCAGGCTGCCATCGGCGGTGGGGTAGTCGAACAGGCTGACTTCCTCCAGCTTGATCTTGGCCCACTGCTTGCCTGCGTTGACCGCAGTCTTCTGTGCTTTCCAGTCGTTGTAGCTCAGGCCGCCGGACTTGAAGTCGCCAGCGTAGTGGGCGAGGTAGCGTGGCGTATCGAGACTTTCCCAGTCACGACGCCAGTTTTCCACCTTGCTGCGAGCGGCTTCACGCCGTTGCTGCCATGCTTCGCTGGTCAGCCATTCCACCTTGGGACTGATCACGACCGGGGTATTGGCCTGCAGATAGCTGCCCAGCGCTTCCATGTCGGTATTAGGCATGGCCACGCAGCCATTGGATGCCTTGGGGGCGCGGCTATAGGTATCGTAGGGCACGCCATGCAGCCAGATGCCGCTACCGGTACGACCTTGCTGCTTGTCCCAGTCGTTGGGGTAGCTCAGCGGCCAGGCGCCTACGCCGTACAGCGCCGCCCTTTGGCCGTAGTTCTTGTCCAGTTGCTCACGGGCCATATGGCCGGTCACAAAGTACACGCCGAGCGGCGTGCGCTGGTCACCTTCGCGGGACTTGTCAAAGCCCAGCTTGCCGATGGTGATGTAGAAATCGAGTACGTAACGCGGCACGCCATTGTCGTTACGGAACAGATAAAGGCGGGAGCGGCTCGCGTCCACCACCACTGCGTATTTCTGGCTGCTGGTGAGCTGCAACAGATTGGCGGGAATCTCGTTCACCGGCGGCGGCGCGTTGTAGCGCGCTACCCGCACGCTGGCCTCGTCACGCAGATCCTTGAGCTTCTCATCGACAACCTGGGCGCTACCTATGCCGGCCAGGGGCTGGGCGCGCGCCATCAGCAGGTCGCCCTTCAGCAGATGGGCAAGGCGATAGTTGGGGCGGACGTCCAGCAGGGCGTCAACCAGCCGGTCTGCATCGGCCAGGCGATTCTGGCGTATGGCCGTGACGGCGGCGACGATGGCTTCTTCAGGCTTGGTGCTGGCCAGCAGGCGTGGCAATTCGCTGGTCAGGTTGGCAGAGGCAGTGGGGCTACGTGGCCACTGCATGGAGTTGGCCGCTGGGGCAACGTACAGGCCTGCGATGAGGCAGGCAGTGATTTTCAGCCAGGAACGACGCATGGAAGCTTATCCTACCCGTTCTTCGCGAATCAGCCAACGATCACCATTCTTCTCCAGAATCAATGTCTTAACCGTTGATTTGTCAGTCTTGTCTGAACTGTACACCTGCACGAACCGGGCTGTGGCGGTATTACCATCCAGCTTGATCTTGATATTGCCCAGTTTGACCTTGATGGTCTTCGCACCCTCGATGCGTTCGCGCCGCTGCTTTTCCCAGTCGGACCGGCTACTGCCCGCAGGCTTGTAGCTCTTGGTATAGCTCGCGAGGTAGGCCGACACCCGCTTCTCCGACCAGGCGTCCGCCCAGCCATTGACGGCCTTGGCGACCTGGGCTTCAATTTCCTTGCTGCTTTCGACCTTGGCTGGAACCGCGGGTTTGGTGGCCGTAACGGGGGCTGGCTCGACCGCCGGCTTGCCGGCTACCGGCGTATTACTTGCCACGGTGGTGGCAGGCGGTGGTGCAGCGGGCTTGCTGGTTGCCGCGGTTACCGGCGGCGTGCTCACGGCCGGCTTGCTGGCAAGCACGGGAGGGGCGACCGGGGCTGGAACGACGGCCGGAACCGGCGGCTTGTCGACAGGCTTGGCGACCGGCGGCGGTGCCGTCGCCGGTGCGCGAGCCGGCGTTGCGGCCTGCGCGACGACCAGTGGCTTGCTGGCACTGCTGGGCGCGCCGCGGCCGCTGACCAGGTCTTGAACCATGGCAAGACGCGGTGACGCGGAACTCACGGCAGCAACCGATTGCCCGCTTTGCCGCTCAACCACGTCCCGCTGCAGGGCCTTCTCATAGGCCTGGGCGGCGAGCTTGGCGTAAACGTCGGAAAGATTGGCGTGCGCAGTGGCGTAGGCCGGGTTGGTCTGCAAGGCCATCTGCAGTGCAACCCGTGCCTTGTCGAGCTGGCCCTGCTGCGCATAAAGCGCTGCCAGATTGTTATACGGTTCGGGCAGGTTGGGGTAGTCGGTGGTCAGTGCGGTAAAAACCTGCACGGCCTCCGTCGTCCTGCCCAGTTGCGCCAGTGCATTGCCACGCAGCAAGCGGAGCCGGGCATCGCGCGGTGTTTTTGCCAACGCCTGGTCGGCCGCCTGCAAGGCACTATCTGCCTGGCCGCGCCCAAGACTGGCGGCAATATCCTCGGCTTCGCCGGCCTCTACACCCACCAGTGCGGCGGTGCTCAACAACATCATGAACAAACGGGAAGCAAACATCGACTGGACGGTGGGTGGGCTTGAATACAAACTTCCCATTTTATCAGATACGTTAAGTGGACTGCGCCCTAAACCATGTTTGCCAATATCCCCCCCGGCATCCTTGCCACCCTGTTGCTGGTTTGCTCCAACGTATTCATGACCTTTGCCTGGTACGCCCACTTGCGCGACATGGCCGCCAAGCCCTGGTATGTCGCGGCTTTTGCCAGTTGGGGCATCGCCCTGTTCGAGTACCTGTTGCAGGTGCCCGCCAATCGCATCGGCTTCCAGGTCTACAACCTGGCGCAGCTCAAGATCATGCAGGAGGTCATCACCCTGTCGGTATTTGTCCCGTTCGCCGTGTTCTATATGAACCAGCCGTTCAAATGGGATTTCGTCTGGGCCGGTCTGTGCCTGCTCGGGGCGGTCTACTTCATGTTCCGGACCTAGTTCATCGGTGATCAAGGTGGTCTTGGCTGCGTACGTTAGGGGCGGCGGGGCGGGAATCGGGTAAAATCGCCCTATTGTCTAAATACAAAGCCTCGCTGCGCCAATGTCCAAGCCTAATCCCGAGAGCAACGCGCCTGTCGCGTCCAACTTCATCCGCAACATCATCGATGCCGACCTTGCCTCCGGCAAGCATCAGCGCACGGTCACCCGCTTCCCGCCCGAGCCCAACGGCTATGCCCACATCGGTCATGCCAAGGCGATCTGTATCAATTTCGGCATCAAGGAAGACTACAAGGCCAAGGGTTACGCCAGCGAATGCAACCTGCGCTTTGACGATACCAATCCGGAGAAGGAATCCCAAGAATACGCGCTGGCCTTCCAGGAGGATGTGCGCTGGCTGGGCTTTGAGTGGGATGGCGAGGTGCGCTGGGCGTCGGACTATTTCGACGCCTTGTATGGCTACGCCGAGGAGCTGATCCAGGCGGGCAAGGCCTTCGTCTGTGAGCTGAATGCCGAGGAAATGCGCGAATACCGTGGCGACTTCGCCAATCCGGGTCGCAACAGCCCCTACCGTAACCGCACGGTTGAGGAAAACCTGGGCCTGTTCCGCGCCATGCGCGCCGGTGAGTTCGCCGATGGCAGCAAGACCTTGCGCCTCAAGATCGACATGGCCTCGCCCAACCTGAACCTGCGTGATCCGGTCATCTACCGTATCCGGCGTGCCCACCATATCCGTACCGGCGACAAGTGGTGCATCTACCCAATGTACGACTATACCCACTGCATCTCGGACGCGATCGAAGGCGTGACGCACTCCCTGTGCTCGCTGGAGTTTGAAGACCATCGTCCGCTGTACGACTGGGTACTCGACAACATCACCATCGCGACCCACCCGCAACAAATCGAGTTTTCCCGTCTGGAACTGCTGCACGCCATCACCTCGAAGCGCAAGCTCAACCAACTGGTGGTGGATGGTTCGGTAACCGGCTGGGATGACCCGCGTATGCCTACCGTGTCCGGCATGCGTCGTCGTGGCTACTCGCCGGCCGGCGTCCGTCTGTTTGCGCAGCGTTGTGGTGTGTCCAAGAGCGAAAACATCATCGACTACAGCGTGCTCGAAGGCGCAGTACGCGAGATGCTGGAAACCGAAGCCCCGCGCGTGATGGCGGTACTGGACCCGGTCAAGGTGACCTTGACCAATTTCGAGCCCGGTGTGACCGGTTCGCGCAGCGCGCCCTTCCACCCGCACCACCCCGAGCTGGGCGAGCGTGAGGTGCCGCTCGCGGCGCAGATCTATGTCGAACGGGACGATTTCGCCGAAGTGGCGCCCGAAGGCTGGCAGCGTCTTACGCCAGGTGGTGAAGTCCGCCTGCGCTACAGCTATGTGATCAAGTGTGACGAAGTCATCAAGGACGCCGACGGCAAGGTCGTGGAACTGAAGTGCTCCCTCGATCCTGCGACGCTGGGCCAGAATCCGGTAGGCCGCAAGGTCAAGGGCGTAATCCACTGGATCTCGGCCGAGCATGCCATCGAGGCCGATGTGCGCCTGTACGACAGGCTGTTCACCGTCGAGCGGCCTGATGCCGTACGCGGTGTCGACGGGCAGTACGAAGATTTTCGCCAGTTCGTGAACCCTGAGTCCCTGCGCACCGTCACCGGTTACGTCGAGGCCTGCGTCAAGGATGCGGCGCCCGAGACCCGTTATCAGTTCGAGCGGCTGGGTTACTTCGTGACCGATCGCAAGGAGCATGTTGCGGGTGGTCGCCCGGTGTTCAACCGTACGGTTGGGCTCAAGGACAGCTGGACCAAATAATGGACAAGCTCGCCAGCCAGTTGGCCTTCCTGCTTGAACTCGACAAGCTCAAGGCCATCCTGCGCCGCACGCGCCCGATCGGGTTCAGCCGTTACGAGAATTCTGCCGAGCACAGTTGGCACGTGGCCCTGATGGCCATGCTGCTGGCTGAGCACGCCGAACCGGCGGTCGATGTCGGTCGCGTGGTCAAGATCCTGCTGCTGCACGATATCGTCGAGATCGATGCCGACGATACCTTTCTCTACGACGAAGCCGCGGCGCTGGCCAAGGCCGGCAAGGAGATGGCAGCGGCAGAGCGCCTGTTCGGCATGCTGCCGCCGGAGCAGGGTGCCGAATTCATGGCGTTGTGGCGGGAGTACGAGGACAGGCTGACGCCGGAAGGCCGCTTTGCCTATGCCTGCGACCGTCTGCTGCCCATGCTGCAGAACCTGGCCAACCGGGGGCAGAGCTGGCAGGAAAATGCGGTCCGGTACGAGCAGGTCATCCGCAAGAACCTGCCCATCAACGATGCCGCGCCCGCACTCTGGCAATACGTCCACCCGCGCCTCGAAGCCGCGCAGCAAGCCGGCTGGCTGGCCTGAGCGCCGCTGGCATATGCTCCATAGCTGTTGAAAGAACCCGATGTCCGAACTTCAGAACGATACCTTCCTGCGCGCCTTGCTGCGTGAACCGACCGACTACACACCGCTCTGGCTGATGCGCCAGGCCGGCCGCTACCTGCCGGAATACCGCGCCACCCGCCAGCGGGCAGGCAGCTTCCTGGATCTGTGCAAGTCGACCGATCTGGCGACCGAAGTCACGCTACAGCCGCTGGAGCGCTTTCCGCTGGATGCCGCCATCCTGTTCTCGGACATTCTGACCGTACCGGACGCGATGGGCCTGGGCCTGTACTTCGCCGAGGGTGAAGGCCCCAAGTTCGAGCGTCCCCTGCGTGACGAAGCCGCCATCAAGGCCCTGGCCGTGCCGGACATGAGCGAGCTGCAGTATGTATTCGATGCCGTGGCCTCCATCCGCAAGGCCTTGAACGGCCGCGTGCCGCTGATCGGCTTCTCCGGCAGCCCGTTCACGCTGGCCAGCTACATGATCGAAGGGGGCGGCACCGATACCTTCAGCCGCATTAAGACCCTGATGTACGACCGGCCCGACCTGATGCACCACATCCTGCGCATCAATGCCCTGACGGTGATCGAGTACCTGAATGCCCAGATTGACGCGGGTGCGCAGGCCGTGCAGATATTCGACAGCTGGGGTGGCGCACTGGCCTATGGCAAGTACCAGGAGTTCTCGCTGCAGTATATGAAGCAGATCGTTACCGGCCTCAAGCGCGAGAAGGATGGTCGCCGCGTACCGGTCATCGTCTTCACCAAGGGTGGTGGGCTGTGGCTGGAAGACATCGCCGAATGTGGTTGCGATGCCATCGGCTTGGACTGGACCGTTGATCTGGCGGACGCCCGGCGTCGCGTCGGAGACAAGGTCGCGCTGCAGGGTAATTTCGACCCGGTTGCGCTGTTTGCCCAGCCTGCGGCTATCGAGACGGAAGTCGCCCGTCTGTTGGCCAGCTATGGTTCGGGCAGCGGTCACGTCTTCAATCTGGGTCACGGCATTTCGCAATTCACCCAGCCGGAGCATGTGACGGCGCTGGTGGACAGCGTGCACCGTTTGTCGCGTCCATACCATAGTGCCGACTGAGTGCACCAAACAGGTGCCATTCCGGCAAGGAATGGCACTGTCGGAACGTTTTTGAAATTCCCAATAAAAACAGCTGCTTGCAAGCTGATCTTGAAGTGCTGGAATGGGAATAAAGCCTAAGTTATTCACAGAGATGGCAGGTGCTGTCTGTTGACTTGTCAAGCGCCATGCAAACAGGCTTGAAATCAGTACACTTTAGTTAAGCCTTTGATTTATAAAATAAAAATCTTTTGCCTGTTTTTTAGGCAAGCCAATAAAGCGCCTGATGTATCCGGGGTTTAGCGTATTTCCCTAAACTTGCCCACAAAGTTATCCACAGGAATTGTGGACAGCCCGAAAATCCCTGTTGCGACACGGCTTTAGCCTGCTTCAACGACGCTGAAAATTGTTTTCTTGACATGCCCTACCTCCGCGTTGCGCTCGACGTGCCTCTGGCCAGGTTGTTCGACTATGAAGCCGCTCACGCCACCTCGGACGATGTGGGCAAGCGAGTCATCGTGCCGTTTGGCAGTCGCCGCCTGGTGGGCCTGGTCATGGAGGTGGCGGCGGAGCAGGCCGACATCGGCATCGCCATCAAGCCGGTCGAATCCATCCTGGATGACCTGCCGGCGCTGACGCCCGATGTACTCGCCTTGTTGCGCTTCTGTTCCGACTATTACCAGCACCCGATAGGGCAGGTGGTTCACACCGCTCTGCCGGGTCGCTTCCGGGAAATCGCACCGCTGCAGGTGCCGGTTCCGTGTGCTTACCAGGCAATGGATGCAGAAGCCCTGCTGGCCAGCCTGTCCGGACGGGCGGCCATGCAGCGTCGACTGGCTAACCTGCTGGCCGTGCCGTGCAGCGAGGGAGAGATCAAGGCGGTGTCGGCATCGGCCTGGAAGCTCTGCCGTGACTGGCAGGCGGCCGGGCTGGTGCGAGCCATCGCGATCCATGCCGTCGCGCCGCAGCCGGCAGCAGGGCCTGACCTGAACGAGGAGCAGGCCACCGCCGTGGCCGCCATCCGGTCCGCCGAAGGTTATGGCAGCTTCCTGCTGAACGGCATCACCGGCAGCGGTAAGACCGAGGTCTACCTGCACGCGATTGCCGCCACCCTGGCCCAAGGCCGGCAGGCACTGGTGCTGGTGCCGGAAATCAATCTGACGCCACAGCTGCAGGCGCGCTTTCATCAGCGTTTTCCCGGTGCGGAGATCGTGGCACTGCATAGTGGCGTCGCCGATGGCGAGCGTGCCCGAGGCTGGGTTCACGCCGCCCGCGGTGAAGCGCACATCGTGCTCGGTACCCGATTGTCGGTCTTTACGCCGATGCCCAAGCTGGGTCTGGTCGTGGTGGACGAAGAGCATGATGGCAGCTTCAAGCAGCAGGATGGCCTGCGCTACTCGGCCCGCGACATCGCCGTCTACCGCGCCCGGCAGGCGGCGGTGCCCATCGTGCTGGGCTCGGCCACGCCCAGCCTGGAGACCTGGCAGAACGCGGTGGCTGGCCGATACACCCGCCTGCCATTGCGGCAACGCGCGGTTGCCGGCGCCCAGCCACCCAGATGGATTCTGGTGCCGACCCGGCGGCAGCCGTTGCAGGACGGCTTGCACACTTTCACCCTGGCTGCCATCGAGGCACGCCTGGCGCGAGGTGAGCAGAGCCTGATCTTCCTCAACCGTCGCGGGTACGCGCCGGTCATGCATTGCAGCGAGTGCGGCTGGATGTCGGCCTGTACCCGTTGTTCGGCCAGGCTGACGGTCCACCTGCGGGAACACCGGCTGCGTTGCCACCACTGTGGCTGGGAAGAACGCTTTCCGCCCGCCTGTCCGGGCTGCGGCAACAGCGACATGAAGCCGCTGGGGCAGGGCACCCAAAGGCTGGAGACCATGCTGGCCGAACGTTTCCCCAAGGCGCGCGTGTTGCGTATCGACCGCGACAGCATGCGGCTCAAGGGCAGTTTCGAGGCGGCACTCAAGACCATCCATGCGGGTGAGGCCGATATCCTGGTCGGTACGCAAATGCTGGCCAAGGGACATGATTTCCCCGAGCTCACGCTGGTCGCGGTGATCGGTGCCGACAGCGGCCTTTACTCGGCCGATTTCCGCGCCAGTGAGCGGCTGTATGCGCAGTTGGCCCAGGTCGCCGGCCGGGCCGGTCGGGCGGATAAGCCGGGTGAAGTGTTGCTGCAGACCGACTTTCCCGAACATCCGCTTTACGAGGCCTTGCTGGCGGATGACTACGCGGCCTTTGCCAGCGCCGAGCTAGATGAACGCAAGCTGGCAGACTTCCCGCCCTTTCTGCACCAGGCGGTCCTGCGTGCTGAAGCGGACGGCGTGAACGACGCCCTGGATTTCCTGCGGCAGGCGCTGACCCTGGCCCCGCTGGATGAAGCCGTCACGGTATGGGACCCGGTGCCGGCCAGCATGATGCGCCTGGCCAACCGCGAGCGCGCCCAGCTGTTGGTGCAGTCCCATGGCCGAGCCCGGCTGACAGGGTTCCTGGCCGAGTGGATGGCAGCCTTGCGACAGATCCGGGCTGGCAAGGTCCGCTGGTCGCTGGATGTGGACCCGCTCGATATCTGAAGCCGTCGGCTCAGACTATCCTGTGGGCAGACACCTCCGCTGCTCGTCACCATGCGCCTGCCCAGCCTGTTGTTATTGATCAGTAGCCTGCCCTTGTTCGCTGCCACGCCAGCCGAGCCGGACGCCTTCGAGCCCGGCGCCGTTGCCGGCGCCCGTGCGGGTTGGCGGCCGGATATCAGCCAGCGTGAAGCGGTGCGCCTGTTCTATCAGGTCCGCTACAAGGCCAGCCCGGCTTCCGGCTACTGGCGCGGCAGTTTGGCCGATTGCCAACCCGGTGAGCTTCTGCCGAGCCATCGCAACGCCATGCTGGACCGGATCAACTGGTTTCGCGCCATGGCTGGCGTCCCGGCGGATCTCGAAGAAGACTTGGCGACCAGTCGCAAGATGCAGGCCGCGGCACTGGCGGTCGCCGCCAATGGCCGTATCGTCCACCAGATAGATGGCAACTGGCGTTGCTAAAGCGAGGAGGCGCGCGAAGGCGCCAGCAATGGCTTGCTCAGCTCGGGTGAGACCGGGCCGGAGGCGGTGACCAGTTTCATGCGTGATCCCGGTATCCAGAATGCCGGGGTCAATCACCGGCGCTGGTTGCTGTATCCGCAGACCCGCTTTGTCGGCCTCGGGGACATACCGCAGGTGGACAAGCGCCTTGCTGCCAGTGGCTTCAGCGCCTACGACGGGCTGTACGCAGGTAACCGGCCGCCCGTTCGCGACGAATTCGTCGCCTGGCCACCGCCAGGGTGGGTACCCTATGCCCTGGTGTTCGCACGGTGGTCCCTGTCATTGCCTGATGCCGACTTCAGTGCTGCCAAGGTCAGCCTCAGCCTGGACGGCGTCAGCATCCCGCTGCTGCAGGAGGTGAACGAGCGTGGCGCCGGCGAACCCACCCTGGTCTGGCGGCCGATCAATCTGGCAGCCGAGGCGGCTTGGCCGCAGCCCCGCGGGGACAGCCATTACCGGGTGGAGATAGGCGGCATCAGCCAGGCTGGTCGCCCCCGGCAGATTGCCTACGAGGTCCATGTCTTCGACCCCGCGCAGGATGGCCCCGCTGGCCCGCAGGAGGCCCGCGTACAGGGGCTCGCGCGGATTCCCGTCGAGGGCGGGGCATTCACCATCTCGCTACCGACGGGGGCCACCGGTGCACAATGGCGCGCCCTGAAACTGGCCGATTTCCCGCTCGATGAAGGCGCGGAAGCCGGGTATGGTGCGTTTTCCTATAGCGGCAGCAATGATTATCCAGTGCTGCAGCAGCGCGTGCTGGCCAGCGGTAAGCAGGCATTCCGGCTGGCTCACAACCATATCGGCGATGAAATGCTGACGCTGGTGGGACAACTGGCTCCCGGGCCGCGCGCCAGCCTGCGCTTCAAACAGCGCCTCGGCATAGCAGGTACGGGCGAAGAGGCGAGAGTGGAAGCGAGAGTGGTAGGGAGCGACGCATGGGAGGCACTCTACCAGCGCCGCGCAAATGGTCAGACAGCCAATGCCGACAAGCAGTTCAGCGAGCAGCGCGTGGACCTGGGGGACTATGCGGGTAAATTGATCGAGCTGCGTTTTCGCTATCAGTTCGCGCAAGGTGATTTCTACCCGCCGGATGATGATCGGGTCGGTTGGTACCTGGACGACATCCGGCTGGAACAAACCAGCCGCGTGCTATTTGCCGGTGAACCGCTGCGTAGTGGGGGCAACGGCTTCCGGTTTCTGCCGGAGCAGAAGGGTGAGTGGCGCCTGCAGGCCAGACCAACGGTCTACAGCGCGCCAGGTGATTGGGGGCCGTTGTGGCCCGTGACGGTGGAGTGAGGATGCAAATACGATGGATGCTGGCGGGACTGGCCGCCTGCCAGTTGGCGCACGCCGCCTTGCCGGAGACGGTTTCTGCCCGGCTGAAGGCCGCCAAGCTGCCGGATACCGCGCTGGGCGTGATGGTGCTGCCGGTGGACGGGGGAACTGCCAGGCTGGAACACCACGCGGATGGCCTGTTCAATCCGGCGTCCACCCTCAAACTACTGAGCACCTTGAGCGCATTGGAGACCCTGGGGCCGAGCTTTCAATGGCGTACCGGCTTATATGGTGATGGCACCATTGAAGGCGACAAGCTGAAGGGCGATCTCTACCTGCAGGGCAGTGGCGATCCCAAACTGACGTTCGAGCGAACCTGGCTGTTGCTGCGTGACCTGCGTGCCCGTGGCATACGCCAGATCACCGGTGAGCTAGTACTGGACCGCAGCTATTTCCGCTTGCCGCCGGAGGAGCCTGCCGGCAGTTTCGACGAACAACCAGAGCGAGCCTACAACGTGGTGCCCGATGCCTTGCTGATGAACTTCAAGGCGCTGCGCTTCGACATGGAGAGCGATGGCGCCACCATGTCGGTACGTATCGAACCGCCGCTGGCGGGGGTCAGTGCGGATAGCCGCATGAAGCTCGTCAACACCGACTGCGCCACCTGGAACCAGGGCTGGGCGCGCCCGGAGATCCGTACCCAGGCCGATGGCCGGGTCAGCGTCAGCCTGCAGGGGCGCTTCCCGAAAAACTGCCGTGCCAGCCGTTATCTGGGCGTGTTCGATGCGCCTGAGTTTGCCAGCCGGTTGACGCGCGGCCTCTGGACCGAGCTGGGCGGCGAGATCACCGGCAAGACGGTGGAAGGCAGTACGCCGCCCGGAATGCGCCGGCTGGCCGAAACGATATCGCCTACCCTGGCCGAACAGGTTCGCGATATCAACAAGCTCTCCAACAACACGATGGCAAGGGCGGTCTACCTGACGCTGGGAGCCGAATATGCCCGCAGCCATCCGGAAGCCGCAGCACTGACCAGCCAGCAGGCGGCCGATCTGGCTGTCCATGACTGGCTGGGCCGGCACGGCCTGGTTTTCCCGGAATTGGTGATGGACAACGGCGCGGGTCTCTCACGCACGGCCCGCATCAGTCCACGCCACCTGGCTGCCGTGCTGCTGGCCGGTCATCGCAGTGCCTATGCGCCGGAGTATGCGGCCAGTCTGCCAATCGTCGGCCTGGACGGCACCATGCGCAAGCGCCTGACCGATAGCGCCCTGGCCGGATCGGCCCGCATCAAGACCGGTACGCTGGACGACGTCAAGGCGGTGGCGGGCTATGTGCGCGATGCGGCCGGCCACGACTGGATCGTGGTGGGCATCCTCAATCACGCCCGCGCCGAGGCCGGTCAGGCGGCGCTTGATGCCCTGATCGAATGGGTGGGGCAGGCGCCCGCATCCTGACAACCGTATACTTATGCTTTGGCCGGCGTCCGCCGGCGCCATTCTGAGATACGACAAGCTGGCCTGCCTTGCTGGTGCAAGGTGGGCCTGGATGCCTCCTGCATGAAATATAACGATCTACGCGACTTTATTGCCCAGTTGGAAGCCATGGGCGAACTCAAGCGCATCAAGACCCCGGTGTCGTCCCACCTTGAGATGACCGAAATCTGCGATCGCGTACTGCGCGCGGGTGGACCGGCGCTGCTGTTTGAAAATGTACCAGGCCATGACATGCCGGTCCTGGGCAATCTGTTCGGCACCCCCAGGCGGGTGGCGCTCGGTATGGGGGCAGAGGAGGTCGGCGCACTGCGGGAGATCGGCAAGCTCCTGGCCTACCTCAAGGAGCCGGAGCCGCCCAAGGGCCTAAAGGACGCATGGGAGAAATGGCCCATCCTCAAGCAGGTGCTGAACATGGCGCCCAAGGTGGTCAAGCGCGCGCCCTGCCAGGATGTGGTGTGGGAGGGCGAGCAGGTTGATCTGGGCCGTATTCCGATCCAGCATTGCTGGCCTGGTGATGTAGCGCCACTGATCACCTGGGGCCTGGTGGTCACCCGTGGGCCGCACAAGCCGCGGCAGAATCTCGGCATCTACCGCCAACAATTGATCGGTCGCAAGCAGCTGATCATGCGCTGGCTGGCCCATCGTGGCGGCGCGCTGGATTTTCGCGAGCATGCCATTCGTCATCCCGGTCAGCCTTTCCCGATTTCGGTGGTGCTGGGCTGCGATCCCGCCACCATCCTCGGCGCGGTCACGCCGGTGCCGGATGCACTGAGCGAGTATCAGTTCGCCGGCCTGCTGCGCGGCAGCAAGACCGAGCTGGTGAAATGCCTGGGAAACGAGCTGCAGGTGCCGGCCAGTGCCGAGATCGTGTTGGAAGGCCATATCGCGCCGGCCGAGCCAGGCTGGACCGGTGTCAGCGAAGCGGGCATCCCGATGAAGGAAATTGGCGGCTACCTGCATGCGCTGGAAGGCCCCTACGGCGACCATACCGGCTACTACAACGAGCAGGACTGGTTCCCGGTCTATACGGTGGACCGCATTACCACCCGTCCCGACCCGATCTACCACAGCACCTATACTGGCAAACCACCGGATGAGCCGGCCGTTCTCGGCGTGGCGCTGAACGAGGTGTTCGTGCCCATCCTGCAAAAGCAGTTTCCCGAGATCACGGATTTCTACCTGCCGCCCGAGGGATGTTCCTACCGCATGGCCATCGTGAGCATGAAGAAGGCCTACCCGGGTCATTCCAAGCGCGTGATGTTCGGCGTCTGGAGCTTCCTGCGCCAGTTCATGTATACCAAGTTCATCGTGGTGGTGGATGACGACGTCAACACCCGCGACTGGAAAGAAGTCATCTGGGCAATCACCACCCGCATGGACCCTTCGCGCGACACGGTCCTGGTGGACAGCACCCCGATCGACTATCTCGACTTTGCCTCGCCGGTATCGGGCCTGGGCTCCAAGATGGGGCTCGATGCGACCAACAAGTGGCCGGGCGAGACCGACCGCGAGTGGGGCGTACCGATCACCAAGGATGCCGCGGTCAGCGCCCGGGTCGACCAGATATGGACGGAGCTGGGTCTCTAGCCTGCCTCCGATACCACCACAACCAGGCTTGCCCCACGCAAGCCGCAAGACAATAAAACCGATTTAGGGAGGCCCATGGCCACACTGTTCAAATTCTTCAAGAGTTCCATCATCGTCACCATGGCCGGCCTGGTCATCGCCTACCTGCTCGGCGGCCCCAAGGCGGCCTTCATCGCCGCCATCCTGTCGGTGCTGGAAGTATCACTGTCGTTCGACAATGCCGTGGTGAATGCTACCGTGCTCAAGGACATGGATGCCAAGTGGCGCCAGCGCTTCATGACCTGGGGCATGCTGATCGCCGTGTTCGGCATGCGCGTCGTGTTCCCGGTCCTGATCGTCGCGGTGATTGCCGGGCTCGATCCCTGGTCGGCACTGATGCTGGCCGTCGGCCAGCCCGAGAAGTACGCCGCCACCCTGACCTCGGCCCATGTCGTGGTCGCCGGGTATGGTGGTGCCTTCCTGATGATGGTCTTCCTGAAGTTCTTCCTGGACAAGGAAAAGGACGTGCACTGGGTACGTCTGATCGAAGTGCCGCTGAGCAAGCTGGGCAAGATGGAGTCGGTCGCGATCGCTGTCTGCCTGGCCGTGGTCTACATCATGTCCACCCTGCTGCATGCCCATGAGCAGCTCTCATTCCTGCTGGCGGCGGTTGCGGGCCTGATTACCTATATCGTGGTCGATGGCTTCGCAGCCTTGCTGGAGACCGAGGAGCATGGCGATAGCGGCATGGTGGCACGCACCGGCCTGTCTGCCTTCCTCTACCTGGAAGTACTGGATGCCAGCTTCAGCTTCGATGGCGTGATCGGCGCGTTCGCCCTGTCCAACAATATCTTCATCATCGCGATTGGCTTGGGCATCGGGGCGATGTTCGTACGCTCCCTGACCATCATGTTCGTCGAGAAGGGCACGCTCGACGCGTTCCGCTACCTTGAGCACGGTGCCTTCTATGCGATCGGTGCGCTCGCCACCATCATGTTCGTCGGTACCTTCTACGAGATTTCCGAAGTGGTGACCGGCCTGATCGGCGCGGGTTTCATCGGGCTCGCATTCTGGTCCTCGCTGCGACATAACAAACGTGTCGCCACCTGACCACACCTGCCACAGGTACAAATAACAAAAGGCACGCTCCGTCAGAGGCGTGCCTTTTGTCTGTTACCGCATCCACGGACGGCTTTGCCGACCCGAAGGCGGCGATGAAACTATGGATTGGAGCTTTTGCTCAGTCGAGGTCGCAGGGACTCAACTGCCTGCAGATGGCAGGTGGGTTTGCAGAGAACTAACCCAAGAACTGGCTAGGGTAGTGCTCTTCAAGTAGTTGGCGGCAGTCGACAACGCGAAGGTCGTTGTCCTTGGCAAAACTCATCAAAAAACCGTACACGCGCGGATCTATCTTTTCGAGCTGCTTGTCGATGGCGACGCAGCGGACGTTTTCCATGACCATGGGGCGGACATACGGTGCGTATGACAGCTTCTGGTCCGTACCGAAACTCGATAGGATGCCTGCCAGTCGTTCCGCCCAGTCAGACGGGCGGAATTCACGGCCATTGCGGGTAAGGCCTTGGATGATGACTTCGTATGGGTTGCAAATCATCGCAGTACGCTTGGGCTTGGATTATTCTTGCGGGCTTGGATGCTGACCCCATCCGATATCTAATAAAAGAATAGGAAGAGACCGTGCCAAAACCGATAAGCCGTATTTTACTGGTAAACGACGAGCAGCAGGTGCTCAAAGCGCTGGTAAAAGGATTAAATGCTGCAGCGCGACAATTGGAGAACCCGCTAGGCGTTAGCTTTGCCTGTGTGGAGACCGCACGCGAGGCACTCGCCGCCATCCGTGACGATGGCGAAATACAAGCTGTCATTGTAGACGATCAACTCCACCGGCTCGGTGAAGCTGCCAAGGGCAAGGCCGGCAGCAAGAAGCTGCAGATGTCCGCGCTGGAGCTGGTTCACGCCATCCACGAGCTGCGGCCAGAGGTGGATGTCTACGTCCTGATCGCCCAGCAGGACGAGGACGAGGTGGTCAACACCCTGCTTTGCGAGACGGTAGACGGCTACTTTTATCGCGACGACCCGGACTATCTGGGCTGGTACCGGATTCTGAACGCCCAGTTGCAGGAACGTGCGCAGACGCCGTTCTACGACAAGCTCAAGCAATACGTCTTCATGGCCAAGGATGCCTGGCATACCCCGGGCCACAGCTCCGGCGATAGCCTGCGCGGCAGCCCTTGGGCCGAAGACTTCTACGATTTCATGGGTGAGCACATGTTCAAGGGTGACCTGTCGGTGTCGGTCCCCATGCTCGATTCCCTGCTGCACCCCACCGGCATCATCGAAGACGCGCAGCAACTGGCTGCCAAGGCCTTCGGTGCCCGCCGCACCTTCTTCGCCACCAACGGCACCTCCACCGCCAACAAGGTGATCCTGCAGACGCTGCTGGCACCGGGCGACAAGCTGCTGCTGGATCGTAACTGCCACAAGTCGGTGCACCATGGCGTTGTGATCTCCGGCGCGCTGCCGGTCTACCTGGATTCGAGCACCAATCTCGAGTACGGCCTGTTCGGGCCGGTGCCCAAGGCGGTGATCTACAAGACCATCGAGGACAACCCCGATGCCGCGGCGATGATCCTGACCTCGTGTACCTACGACGGCCTGCGCTACGATCTCAAACCCATCATCGAAGCCGCGCACAAGCACGGCATCAAGGTCATCATCGACGAAGCCTGGTACGGCCACGGTCGTTTCCATCCGGAGTTCCGGCCGACGGCGCTGGAAGCCGGCGCGGACTTCGCGACCCAGTCGACCCACAAGGTCATGAGTGCGTTCTCGCAAGCGTCGATGATCCATGTCAACGATGCCGAGTTCAACGAGCATGTGTTCCGCGAGAACTACAACATGCACACGTCCACCAGCCCGCAGTACAGCATGATCGCCAGCCTCGATGTCGCGCGCCGGCAGATGAGCATGGAAGGCTACAAGCTCTTGAGCCGTACGCTGGGCTTGGCGGCCGAACTGAAGGAACTGATCAACTCGACCGGCGTGTTCCGGGTGCTGGAGCTCGAAGACCTGCTGCCGGAGGAAGTGAAGCAGGACGGCGTGCGGCTTGATCCGACCAAGGTGACGGTGGATATCTCCGCCTGCGGTTATACGGTGGATGAGCTGCAAAAGCTCTTGTTCGAGCGCTATAACATCCAGATCGAAAAATCGACCTTCAATACCATCACCCTGCTGCTGACCATCGGGACCACCAAGAGCAAAGTGTCGCGTCTATACGACGCCCTGATGCGTATCAGTCGCGAGACGCGGGCGCCGCGTCGGCTGTACCGCACACCGGCCATCCCGCACTTCACCAGCCTCAAGTATCTGCCGCGTGACGCCTTCTACTGCGGTGGACAACTCGCACCGCTGCTGGACGAAGCCGACCAGGTCAACCAGAAACTGGCCGGCTGTATTAGTGCCGACCAGATCGTGCCCTATCCCCCTGGCATACCGGTACTAGTGCCCGGCCAGGTCATCACGCCGGAAATCATCAGCTATCTCGTCAACCTGTTGCGCAGCCAGAAGCAGGTCGAGCTGCACGGCGTGGTTTTTGATGGCTGGTTGCCGTGTATCCGGGTACTGACCGATGAAGACACTGCCGGCCTGCGGCCGCTGGACTCCGCTACCTGAATCGCGCATGCTTGTGCACCATGACCCGGGTGGCTCAAGTCCCTCTCACCGATAAGAAAATGGACGCCAAGGAAGTAGCCACGCTGAATGCCGAAGCGTGGCTACTCCAGTATGGCGATCCTCAGCGTGCGCGCGCCCTGGCCGAACAGGCCCTGGCGTTGGCAGGCCAGGATGGGGATGCCGCCGGTGCTGCCTATGCGCGGGTCTCGCTGGCCTGCTTTGAAATGCGGCACGGCGACCAGCACCTGGCGCGCAGCGAATTCCAGGCGCTGAAACGCTATTTCGAAGATGAGCAAGACCTGCGTGGCCTGATGCGCGCCTGCTTTGGCATTTCGGTGCTGCTGTCGCGGGAGGGCCTGTCAGACGAGGCCTATGCCGAGCTGATCGGCTTCCTGTCCTACCTCGAGGGCGCCGAACCGGTCGATTCCTTCGTCATCTACAACGCCCTCGGGCTGTCCAGCATCGAAGCGGGACAGCTCGACGAAGGCATGCGCCATTGCTACAGGGCGCTGACCTCGGCCCGTCTGCTCGACTCTCCCGATCACCTGGCGCTGATCCTGTCCAACCTGGGCGACATACAGCACGGGGTAGGGAACTACGAAGACGCCATTCGCTTCCTGATCGAGGCGGATGAGATGGTCGCCAGATCGCACCTCGCGGCGCTGGCGCCGCTGGTTTCCAGCAACCTGGCCCTCTGCCAGATTGCCATTGGTGCTCACGAAGCCGCCTACGAGACCATACAACCTTATCTGGAACTCGAGAACGACACGATCCGTATCGGCAAGGCCGATGCCGCTTTCTTTCAGACCATCGCGGCGCACACCTACACAGCCCATGGCAAGTGGGCGGAGGCTGCCAGCATGGCGGAGCGCGCCCTGGCGGCGGCCGAGGCGGCAGGGGAGCTGCGGGTCGTCACCCATTGCTTCTGGGTGTTGGGGCTGGTAGCGAGAGGGCAAGGCAAGGCCGATGAAGCGCTACGGTTCCTCAAGGAAGCCGAAGCCAGGCTGGGCAAGATCAAGGACCCCTACTACCCGGTCCAGGTCATGCGTGAACTGGCGCAAACCTATGCCGATCTGGGGCGCTGGCAGGAAGCCTACGATAGTCTTGAGCAGCATCAGTTGCTGTACCAGCGCTCCCTGGGCAGTGCCGCCCGGGCTCGGACCCAGATCACTCGCATCCAGAGTGAACTGGCCGAGGCCGAGCGCGAGCGCGACTTTGCCCTGCTCAAGCAGGCCGAGGCTGAAAATGCCCGCGCCGAGATGGAAAAACTGAACCGACAGCTCGCCACCAAGATGGGGGAGATCGAGCGCTTGCAGGCCAAGCTGCGCGACCAGGCGATCCGTGATCCGCTGACTGAACTCTACAATCGCCGCTATCTGCAGGAAGAGCTGTCCAACCAGATCCTGCTGGCGGCACGGCGGCAGTATCCGATCTGCGTGGTGCTGATCGACCTGGACCATTTCAAGGCAGTCAACGACCGTTACGGCCACCCCATGGGGGACAAGGTGCTGGTCGAGATGGCGAGGATGCTGCACGGCAATATCCGCGGCTCGGACTTTGCCTGCCGCTTCGGTGGCGAGGAGTTTTGCCTGGTGCTGCCCGACATGAATCTGGCCCTGGCGCAGATCCGGGTCAGGGAGCTGCTTGAGCACTTCCATGCCCTGGTCGTGGTCGCCGGCGAGCAGCAGATCGACAAGCTAACCTTTTCCGCCGGTATCGCCGAATACCCCCGGCATGGCCAGGAACCGGGCAGCCTGCTATCGGCGGCGGACGGCGCGCTGTATCGCGCCAAGGCATGTGGAAGGGACCGAGTATTCGACGCAGGTTGATGTCGATATTCCATAAATCGGTGTCGCATAGGCGAAAATCCTGCTTGACCGGCGCGGCGTGCTCGGAGAAGCTCAAAGCTTTTCCGCAACGCACAAGGACCCCAGCATGACGGTCAAGCACTTCCTCCAGTTCACCGACTTCACCCGTGACGAATACGAGCACCTGTTCGTCCGTAGCCGAGTGCTGAAGGAACGCCTGCGCCGAGGGGAGCTCTACCAGCCACTGGCCGGCAAGACCCTGGCCATGATCTTCGAGAAGAGCTCTACCCGTACCCGGGTCTCCTTCGAGGCAGGCATGAATCAGCTTGGTGGCCACGCCATGTTCCTGGCATCCAAGGACACCCAGCTGGGCCGTGGTGAGCCGATCGAGGATGTCGCGCGGGTCATCGGCCGCATGTGCGATATCGTCATGTTGCGCACCTATGAGCAGACCATCGTCGATACCTTTGCCCACTACTCGCGGGCACCGGTGATCAATGGCCTGACCAATGAATACCATCCCTGCCAGACCCTGGCGGATATCTTCACCTATATCGAGCACCGCGGCAGTATCGAGGGCAAGACGGTGGCCTGGATCGGGGATTCGAACAATATCTCCCGCACCTGGTTGCAGGCGGCCAGGATCTTCAATTTCAAGCTGCGCCTGGCCTGCCCCAAGGGCTATGAAATGAAGGTACTGGACGGGATCGACTACGGTGCCGGTCACTTCGAGCAAACCAACGATCCGCGCGAGGCTGTCGACGGTGCTGACTTGGTGTCCACCGATGTCTGCGTCTCCATGGGTTTCGAGCGCGAAAGCCTGCAGCGACGTGTTGATTTCCTGAGCTACAAGGTCAGCAATGAGCTGATGAAACTGGCGGACAAGGAGGCGGTGTTCATGCACTGTCTGCCGGCTCATCGCGGTGAGGAAGTCGATCCGGACGTGCTCGATGGCCCGCAGTCGCTGGTATGGGATGAAGCGGAGAACCGCATGCATACCCAGAAGGCGCTGGTCGAGTACCTGCTGCTGGGCAAGGTCAGCAACTAACCCTGTATCGGGGTGGGTGATTTGCCTCGCGCAGGCAGGGCGCCCACTCACCGCTGTCCATCTGCCTGGATTGATCCACATGCCTTTGTGATCGATCCGGACCGGAATAAGATTGCACTTCCTACCCTCAGATTGCCTCGTACCATGCCGCATCTCGTACTCGAATACACCGACAACCTCCCGGATCAGCCGGACTTCAAACAGCTTTTTGCCGAGCTGCATGCTGCGCTGGTGACGCTGGAGGATGTCAAACTCAGCGATATCAAGAGCCGTGCGATCAAGCTCGAAGATTGGTACGTGGGTGATGGCAGTGCCAGCCACGCCTTTGTCCATCTCAAGCTTTATATGATTGATCGACGCACCGACGACTTCAAGCGCCAGGCCTTGTCCGTGCTTCAGCCCGTCGTGGCCAGTCACTATGCGCGTTCGCTCGCCGAGCGTGACTGCCAGCTGTGCTTCGAGCTGCTCGATATACGCGGTGCGTTCTACGCCAAGATTGTTTCCCCCTCCCTGAATTGAACCGAAGCAGGTAAGTCGCCATGTCCGATATCAAGAAAGTCGTCCTCGCCTATTCCGGAGGCCTGGATACCTCCGTCATCCTCAAGTGGTTACAGGATGTCTACCAGACCGAAGTGGTCACCTTCACGGCCGATATCGGTCAGGGCGAAGAGCTGGAACCCGCCCGCGCCAAAGCCATCAAGCTGGGCATCAAGCCCGAAAACATCTATATCGAGGATCTGCGCGAAGAGTTCGTGCGCGATTTCGTGTTCCCGATGTTCCGCGCCAACACCATCTATGAAGGCGAATACCTGCTTGGTACCTCGATCGCCCGTCCGCTGATCAGCAAGCGCCAGATCGAGATCGCCAACCTGACCGGCGCTGATGCCGTCAGCCATGGCGCAACCGGCAAAGGTAACGACCAGGTTCGTTTCGAGCTGGGTTACTACGCCCTCAAGCCCGGTGTGAAGGTGATTGCGCCGTGGCGCGAATGGGATCTGCTGAGCCGTGAAAAGCTGCTGGATTACGCCGAGAAGGCGGGCATTCCGATTGAAATGAAGCACAAGGCCGGTGGCGCGCCGTACTCCATGGATGCCAACCTGCTGCATATCAGCTTCGAAGGCCGCCACCTCGAGGACCCGAAGGCCGAGGCCGAAGAAAGCATGTGGCGCTGGACCGTGTCGCCGGAAGCGGCACCGGACGCGGCCGAGTATGTGGACCTCGAGTTCGAGCGTGGCGATGTGGTCGCCGTCAACGGCGTGCGGGCCAAGCCGCATGAACTCTTGGCCAAGCTCAACGAGCTGGGTGGCAAGCACGGCATCGGCCGCCTGGACCTGGTCGAAAACCGCTACGTCGGCATGAAGTCGCGCGGCTGCTATGAAACCCCGGGTGGCACCATCCTGCTGAAGGCCCACCGCGGTATCGAATCGATCACGCTGGACCGCGAAGTGGCGCATCTGAAGGACAACCTGATGCCACGCTACGCCGAGGTGATCTACAACGGCTACTGGTGGAGCCCGGAGCGCCGTGCCATCCAGGCGCTGATCGACCAGACCCAGGAACGCGTCAACGGCTGGGTGCGGGTCAAGCTGTACAAGGGTAGCGTGACCGTGATCAGCCGCGACTCCAAGGATTCGCTGTTCGACCAGACCATCGCGACCTTTGATGATGACGGCGGCGCCTACAACCAGAAGGATGCTGAAGGCTTCATCAAGCTCAACGCGCTGCGGATGCGGATTGCCGCAGCCAAACGTGGCTGATCTGCCCGCACTACCCCGGTGTCAATGTGCTGACGAGCGCAGCGAGGCTCCCCGCCGGCGGGCGGGGCGGAGGGGCAGGGATTCAATCAGGGAAGCGCCACTTTGTTGGGGCTAACCCTTCGCCAACGCCCGGGTCTCCCGGGCGTTTTCGTTGCAGCTATCCCTTATGCATTCGCCAATCGCGTGCGCTAGGCGCTTATTCAGGGCGGATTCAACTGCCGACTTCTAGACTGAGTGCACATTGAGCCAGGGAGCCAGAAAATGAAGATGATCGCCTTGCTGGGTGCGACGATACTGCTGGGCGGCTGTGCCGCCATGAGCGAGGCAGAGTGTCGTACCGGGGATTGGTATGGGGTCGGGGAGAAAGACGGTCGGGATGGTCAGAAGGACAGGCTGGGTGATTATGCAGAGGCTTGCCAGAAGACGGGTGTACTACCCAATCCCGGTGAGTATTCCCGTGGGCGGGAGCGTGGCCTGATGGCGTACTGCACGCCTGCCAATGGCTACCGGGTCGGTAGGGAAGGCCAGAGCTACCGCAATGTCTGCGCCCCCGAGCTGCAGGACGGTTTTTTGCGCGAGTATGAACAGGGTCGCGTGCGCTATGAGTTGCAGCAGGACATCGCCAATCTGGAAAGCAATCTGCAAAGCTGGGGCCGACAGATCGATCGCCTGAACGAGCAGATCAGCAAGGCGCAGTCGGACGATGAGCGCAACAAGCTTCGGCGGGATAGGGATAGCTACGAGCGGCAGCGGCGCGACGGCCAGGTCAGGTTGACGGTGTTGCGCGCCCGCTGGCTGGTCCAGGGCGACTAGTCGCCCTGGCAAGCATCAGGAAGCGTCGGCTGCGCTCAGTTGCGCAGGGGTCAGCAGGCGCTTCACTTCGGCCATGCGGCCTTGCGCAGCGTTATCCTGCTGGGCGGCCTTTTTCAGCCAGCGATACGCTTCAAGATTATCAAGCGGTACGCCGCGACCGGCGAGATACAGCAGGGCGAGGTTGTACTGGCCGATGCTGTTGCCCTGCTCGGCGGACAGGCGCGAATACCTGACGGCCTGATTGTCATCCTTCTTGACGCCCCGGCCGGTCATGTACATGAAGCCAAGGTAGGCCTGTGCCTCGGCATGATTCTGGTCGGCCGCCTTGCGATACCAGTCGACGGCCAACTGATTGTCCGGCGATACCCCCAGTCCCTTGCGATAGCGCAGTCCGAGTTGCGTCTGCGCAGCCGCATCGCCACCCTCCGCCGCCTTGCGCAAGTCGGCCAGTGCCAGACCTGCCAGGGCGCTGGCATCGGGCGCCTGCGGTGCCGGCGCTTCCATGCTGACCGGCTGGGCCACGCTGGCCTCGCTGACCGGTTCCGCCGCCTGGGGCAGTGGTGCCGGATCGACAGGCAGGGCTGGCTGGCCCGGACTGGCGTGCTGTTCCTTGGAGCTGAGCAGGGCGGCGCCCACGGCGGCCACCACGATCAGCCCCAGGCCGATGCCCACCAGCTTACCGCGGCTACCCGGCGTCTCCTGCTTGCTGTCACGACGCCCCGTCATGCCGATCGGGCTGGGCGAGAATTCGTCATCAAGGCGCGGCGTGAACGGGGCGTGCACATGGCCGGCCGGGTGCAGGACCGGGCTAGGCTGCATCGTGAACACGCCCGATGTCTGTGGCGGTTCGGTAATGGCGAGGCTACGGCTGTCCACTTCCAGGCTCTCGAAAGCCTTGATGCAGGCGTCGAGGCTGGTGAAGCCACCGTGCAGCACGGGCTTCTGCATTTTCTTGACCAGGGCGGGCAGGCTTTCCTGGTGGGCATCCTTGTAATAGTCGATGCGATGCAGGGAAATCTGCTTGAACCAGTGCCCCAGTGCGTACAGATCGACCCGCCAGTCCAGATTGTTGATCGCAAGGTCGGGCATCAGCACGCTGTCGTACTGGCGACGGGCTGCGTCGGACAATTCATACCAGCTGCTCTTGCCAGCTTCGCCAACCAATTTGGCGTAGATCTGCCAGTCACGCTGTATGGCTTCGCGCATCTGCGGCGCCAAATAGCTGGCATCGGGGCTGGCCAGATCGATAAACAGGGGTTTCTCGATACGCTGCTGGCTGCTGCGAGCCACGCCGAAGTCGATCAGTTTCAGGCTGTCGAAGTCGATTTCCTGCTTGTCGTTCTGGCGCAGCACGATGGTATCGGGCCGTAGGCCACCGTGTACCAGTCCGGCGCGGCTCAGATGCGCAAGGGCTCGCAGGGCGGCCAGGATCAGCCTGACCAGGTCGCTGGAGCGTTGGAATGGGTGTTCCAGCTCACCGACCGGTGTCGCCAGCCAGTGTGTGAGCGGATGTCCATCGGCCTCGAGCACCAGCGCGCGCCGGTCGAGGTCCACACCCACAAAGCGCGCAGCGTAACGCTGGTCGCGCTGGAAACCCTGCAGGATGCGTGCCTCGTGGCAGAGCCAGTAGTCGGCTGCCGGATAGTCCGCGGACAAACGCTTGCACCAGCGCTCTGTGTCGCGCTGGCTGAGGAATTTGTCGAGCTGGATCGAACGCTCTGTCTGGGTGATGGCTTCTGTGGTGTCGTTCATGGTGGTGGATCGTTATATCCCTGCTCTGTGGCGGGCTTGGCAGCGATTATGGCAGCAAAAAGCCGGGATGGAACCCGGCTTGATAACGATCAGCGCTTGGCGGCTTCCGGCAGCACGATGTTCACCTCCAACACATCGTAGTCATCCTGACGCTCCAGCGATACCTTGATGTCGTCCTGGCCAACCGAGACGTACTTGGAGATGACGGCGATCAGCTCCTGTTGCAGGGCCGGCAGGTAGTCCGGACCACCGCGGCCGGCCCGCTCGTGGGCCAGGATGATCTGCAACCGCTCCCGTGCCACCGAGGCGGACTTCTTCTTGTTACCGAGCAGATAGTCGAGAAAGGACATGCTTTATCCTCCGAACAGGCGTTTGAGCCAGCCTTGCTTGGGGGCCTCGATAAAGCGCAGCGGCCGATCTTCGCCCAGGAAACGCGACACGACGTCCTTGTATGCATCGGCAACTTCCGAGCCTTCCAGGTGGACGGCGGGGGTGCCGCTGTTGGACGCCTGCAACACCGACTCCGATTCAGGTATGACCCCGATCAGCGGAATACGCAACAAATGCTTGATATCGTCGAGCGACAGCATCTCGCCGGCGTCGACGCGCTTTGGCGAATAGCGGGTGATCAGCAGGTGCGCCTTGATGCTCTGGCCTTGTTCCGCCTTGCGCGACTTGGCATCCAGGATGCCGAGGATGCGGTCCGAATCGCGTACCGAGGAGACTTCCGGATTGGTGACGACCAGTGCTTCGTCGGCGAAGTACAGTGCCAGCAGGGCACCGGTTTCGATACCGGCAGGCGAATCGCAGATGATGTAGTCGAAGCCGTCGGCTTCCAGTTCCTTCAGCACCCGCTCCACGCCGTCGCGCGTGAGGGCTTCCTTGTCACGGGTCTGGGAGGCAGGCAGGACGAACAGGTTGTCGCAGTGCTTGTCCTTGATCAGTGCCTGGCTAAGCTTCGCTTCGCCCTGGATCACGTTGACGAAGTCGTACACCACGCGGCGCTCGCAACCCATGATCAGGTCAAGGTTACGCAGGCCGACGTCGAAATCGATCACGGCGACCTTGTGGCCTCGCAGTGCCAGACCCGATGCAAAGCTTGCACTGGTGGTGGTCTTGCCTACGCCCCCTTTGCCGGAGGTCACAACGACAATTTTGGTCACGGTATTTTCCTGAGTTTTATGAATCGGTTGTCAGTCCAGCGTCAGCGCTTCGATGACCAGTTTGTTACCGTCCAGCCGCACCTGGGCGGCTCGACCTTTGATGCTGGCCGGAAGGGGCTCGTCGATAGCGCGGTATACCCCTGCTACCGACAGCAGCTCGGCTTCCATGCAATGCGTCAGGATACGGGCTTCGGTGTTGCCACGGGCACCCGCCAGGGCGCGGCCACGCAAGGGGGCATAGACATGAATATTGCCGTCGGCGATGACTTCTGCGCCGTGGCTGACCAGAGCCAGCACGATGAGATCGCCACCGCGGGCGTAGACCTGCTGCCCGCTGCGTACCGGCTTGTCGATGATCAGTGTCGTCTGCGCGATAACGGCCGGGGCCGCCGGCTTGGCGTCGGCAGGCTCCGGGGTGGCTTCGCGCAGTGGTGCATCCGGCAGCAGTACCAAGCCGGCACCGCTGGCTGCGGTGCGTGCCGCCGGCTGGCCGCCTCGGGCGGCGATCGGTTGCAGGCCCGCCTTGCGCAACAGCGCCACCAGGCCGGAGACGTCGAGCACGGTCGCCTCGCCCGGCCAGTCGGCCAGATCAACCACGACGGCATCGCCACCAAAGAAATCGGCACGGCCGCCCAGCTTCTGGTCCAGTGCGGCTTCCAGTTCGGCGAGGTTGGCGGTTTTGGGCGCGAAAGCGATCAGGTTGAGTGCTGCGCTCTTGATTTCGAAGAGCGTATTGCTGCGAGAAGGGGCCGGCTTGACGGAAGCGGTCATTGAGGGCGCTCGTGGGCGGCGTAAGTGACAAAATTGCTGCCGAGTTTACTCGGTTCGGCGCGCATGCTTCAACAACTGGCATGCTTTTGGCTGAGTATTTGAATATCAGCGAAAGCTACTCAATTGTTCTTGGGTCTAAAGGCTGCGGCGTTCGATCATGGCTTGCGCCAGCGTGCTGCTGTCCACATGCTCCAGCTCCCCGCCCGAGGGCAGGCCGCGTGCTATGCGGCTGACCCGCAGCCCTTGCGCTTGCAGCAGCTCAGCCAGGTAGTGCGCGGTGGCTTCGCCTTCGACGGTAAAGTTGGTCGACAGGATCACCTCCTGCACCCGGCCATCCTGGGCACGCGCCAGTAGTTTGTCGAAATAGATATCGGCGGGGCCGATGCCATCGAGGGGTGACAGCCGACCCATCAGGACAAAGTAGTAGCCCTTGAAGGCCAGTGTCTGCTCCATGCGCAGCAGGTCGGCCGGCATCTCCACCACGCACAGCTGTTCACTATCGCGCGCGCTATCGGCGCACAGTTCGCACAGATCCAGTTCGGTAAAGGTATTGCAACGCTCGCAGTGCTTGAGTCGGGCCAGGGCATCGGCCAGGGCGTGGGCCAGGCCCGCGGCACCGGCCTGGTTATGCTGCAACAGGTGATACGCCATGCGCTGGGCAGACTTCGGCCCGACGCCGGGCAGTACCCGCAGGGCATCGACCAGTTGATTGAGCGAGGAGGGGGTTTTCATGCGTGGGCAGGCACCTGGTAGCGTTCCCGCAGCCGCCGATGGCGCCACTGGAAAAGGGCGTGGATGATACGTCGGCTCAGCCAGCCTGGCACACCACGTCGTGGCGTAAAGCTGACACTATCGTTGAGGGTACAGGTGTTGTCTTTGCCAACAATGCGTCGCTCGTGGCGCCAGACGACCTGGCTCGGCAGGCTGGAACGTTCCACGAAGCCATCCTGGCCTATCTGTTCGAAGCAAAGTTCGTCGTAGTCGACAGGCAGGCAGCCAAACAGCCACAACCAGTAGCGACCGAGCACGACGTCGCAAGGTAGCTCGAGCAGGGATTGCCAATGACGGGAGGGGAAGCGCATCCGCAGCCAGGGGGACAGCTCGAAGTTACCCCCGGCGACGGTCAGTTGCTCGGCCCGCACCTGTTGGACGCTGGCCGCCAGTGTGGAACTGAAGTGCAACTGGCAGCGTTCTCCTCCCATGAGCTTAGAAGGGCAGCTTCATGCCTGGTGGCAGGTTCAGGCCGGCGGTGAAGCTGGCCATCTTTTCCTGCGAGGTTTGCTCGGCCTTGCGCAGTGCATCGTTGAACGCTGCAGCGATCAGGTCTTCCAGCATTTCCTTGTCATCGCCGTCGATCACACTCGGGTCGATGGTGATGCGGCGGACCAGGTGATGGCAGTTCATGACGATCTTGACCATGCCGGCACCGGATTGGCCTTCGACATCGACATTGGCCAGCTCGTCCTGAGCCTTCTTCATGTTGTCCTGCATTTGTTGGGCTTGCTTCATCAGGCCGCCCAGGCCGCCTTTGTTGAACATTGGCTACTCCTTGATACGAATGAGAGGGGAAATACGTGTTTAGACCGTATCGGTACGTGCCTGGATCGAGTCGGGAAGGACGGTGGCGTCGAATTCCGAGATCAGGTTCTGTACGAACGGGTCGTTATTGATGGCGGTGGTGGCGTCAGCGAGGCGTGCCTGCCGCTCACGCTGCTGCTGTGCGGCCGGCGTGGCATCGCTCGATCCACCGACGGTAATGCTGACATGGGCCCGTTCGCCGAAATGCTGGCTCAGTAGTTGTTCCAGCTTGTCGCGATAGTCAGGCCCGGCAACCACCCTGTGTGCGTCCGGGACGATCAGGTTGAAGCGCAGACCATCGTGGCTGTGCAGCTCGGCGTGTTGGGCCAGCATGCCGGCGAACCCGCCGGCCTTGAGCCGGCCGACCAGCGCCGCCCAGTCGCCATCAAAGGTAACGGGACCGCTGGGTTCGGCGGGCGCATCTTCCCAAGGGGCGGTTTCCCGGTTGTTCGCCGGTACGCTGTCCTCTGGTGGATGCCAGGGCGGGATATCGTCCTCGGCCGATGACATCACCACTTCGGTTTCGAGCGGCGGTTCGGGTGTCGCTGGCGCTGTTGGGGTCGGTGCTTCGGCTACGGGTGCGGCGATGGGCGTGGCCATCGTTGCGGCAGGTGGTTCGGCCGTGGTTATCGGTGCAGGTGCAGGTGCCGCTTGGGCCGGTGTTGCGGTCGGCAGGCTGCCTGCCTGTCCCGTTGGTGCTGCCTGTGTGGCCAGGGCCGGCAAGGACTGGCGGGTCGGGGCAAAGGCCAGCATGCGCAGCAGCGCCATGCTCAGGCCGGCGAACTCGTCCGGTGCCAGCGCCAGGTCGCGGCGACCGTGCAGGGCGATCTGGTAAAAGAGTTGCAGGTCTTCTGCGCTGAACAGTTGCACCAGGCGAACTAGCGCCGCGTACTGCGGATGGTCGGTGGCGATCGCGCTGGGTACCGATTGCAGCAAGGCCAGCTGGTGCAGTAGCGACGCCAGTTCCTGCAGGGCTGCATCACTGCCGACGCCACGGGTGGCGAGGCTTTCTGCCGCGGCCATCAGGCCCGGGCCATCATGTTCTGCCAGGCGCTCGAGCAACTGGTGGAGATAGCTTTGATCAACCGCTCCCAGCATGGCGCGTACACCAGCCTCTTCGACCTTGCCGGCACCGTAGGCAATGGCCTGGTCCAGCAGGGAAAGGGCATCGCGCATACTGCCTGCGGCGGCATGACCAAGCAGGGTCAGGGCGCCTGCTTCGTAGCTGATTCCCTCGGCATCCAGCACATGCTGCAGATGGCCGCTGACTTGCTGCGGCAGCATCTGCCGCAGCGAAAACTGCAGACAGCGGGACAGGACAGTCACCGGCACCTTCTGGGGGTCGGTGGTGGCCAGGATGAACTTGACGTGGCCGGGCGGCTCCTCCAGCGTCTTCAGCATCGCATTGAAGGCGCTCTTGGAGAGCATGTGCACTTCGTCGATGATGTAGACCTTGAAGCGACCCTGTGTCGGCGCGTACTGCGCGTTGTCCAATACCTCGCGGATATTGTCGATGCCGGTGTTGGAGGCAGCATCGATCTCCAGCAGGTCGACAAAACGGCCGGCGTCGATCTGCCGGCAGGCATCACAGACGCCGCAGGGCGAGGCGGTCAGGCCGGTCTCGCAATTGAGCGACTTTGCCAGAATACGGGCGATGGTAGTCTTGCCGACGCCGCGGGTACCGGTCAGCAGGTAGGCATGGTGCAGGCGCTGGTTCTCGAGCGCGTTGCTGAGTGCCTTGACCACATGCTCCTGGCCCACTAGCGTAGCAAAGGATTTTGGACGCCACTTCCTGGCGAGAACTTGGTAAGTCATGCCGGCGATTCTAGCAGAAGGACTCGCGGCATCCGGCGATTAGGAGTAGGGAACTAGAGATATGTCGAACCAGCAAACAGACTGGCCCTTGGATGACCCACCGCCGGAGGCGCCGATCTCTCCGGAGCCGGAGGCATGCTGCGGGAGTGGCTGCGACCCTTGCATCTTTGATTTCTATGCTGACGAACTGCAGCTATACCGGCGGCGGTTGCTGGAATGGGAGCAGCGGCAGGCAGCCAGGCAGGGCACTAAACTTATATAGCGAATTTTCGATCCCATAGCGTTACGCCCCGTCTTCGAGTGCGGTCTTTAAGGAATCTACCCGCTGATCGCACCAGGAACGCCCCGCTTGCGGGGCGTTTTGCATGGGGTTTGGGGTTTTTTGGGGTTTTCTGCGCTGATTTCAATCGCCGCTGTAGGTAGTCAGCGCGGAGC
>NZ_BAAGVO010000002.1:0-632963 GCF_054780835.1 Chitinimonas naiadis
AGGCTCCCCTTAAGACACCTCGATCAGTGATGATCGGGGTGTTTTGCTTTGTGCGGGCGGTAGGTGCAAAGACAGACGCCCTGACCGTTCCCGGCGGATACGCAGTAAAATGCGCGGCAATGTGCAGACCTGCACCGTCACGCTGACGCCGCCGTGGAGCACGGCGAATCTCTTACCTCCGGAAAGCATGTACTCCCCATGAAGATTACAAAGAATGCCGCTGTTACCGTGCGGATGAAGGTTACCGATACCCAGGGTCTGGTCTACGACGAAGGCAAGCAGCCGGTTGCCTACCTGCACGGCGACTACGACAACCTGTTTCCCAAGCTTGAGGAAGCGCTGGAGGGGCAGGAGGCCGGCTTCCAGACCGCACTTGAGCTGGCAGCCGAAGACACGTTCGGCGAGCGTGACGAAGCGCTGGTCACCACCATGCCCAAGGCGGAATTCCCGGCAGGTGTCAAAGTCGGTGGACAGATCCAGCGCAGGGGCCCAGAGGGTGAACCGCGCTACTACTTTGTTACCAAGATCAAGGGGCCGACGGTATTGCTCGATGGCAACCATCCCCTGTGTGGCAAGACGCTGCGTTTCGCGCTGACGGTCGTCGCCGTACGTGAGGCCACCGCTGAAGAAATCGAACACCAGCATGTACACGGTGAGCACGGCCATCATCACTGAGCGTCGCTGACAGCGGCTTGCCGCCAGGTGAGCGTGCGTGCGACACAAAGCCCCGTCGATGACGGGGCTTTTGCTTGTTGATCGCCGGGTGTGGCGTGACTGTTTTCCAGCATGGCGCATCCCACCCGCATGGCGCTATGCTGATCTCTTCAAGGAGGGCTGCCATCGTGTTCGGAATCACTGATCTTGGATTGTTTGTCGCCGGCACCATCGCCATCGTGCTGCTGCCGGGCCCCAACTCGCTCTATGTACTCACGGTTGCCGCCCGCAATGGCATACGTGCGGGCTACGCGGGCGCGCTGGGGGTGTTCTTTGGCGATACCACGCTGATGCTGCTTACCGCACTGGGCGCCGCCTCCGTGCTGCATGCCTATCCGCTGCTGTTTGCCGGTGTGCGCCTGGTTGGCGCCGCCTACCTGGCCTACCTGGGCTTACGCCTGCTCCTGGCTGCCTGGCGCGCCTTGCGAGAAGTCCGGGAGGGCGGTGCCGCAGAAGCCGTGCGCCGCGTGGCGGAGACCGCCCTGATCGCCGAACACAGCGCCATAGCGATCGCCCGCAAGGCTTACGTCATCAGCCTGCTCAATCCCAAAGCGATCCTGTTCTTCCTGTCCTTCTTCGTGCAGTTCGTCGACACGCACTATGCCTACCCGGCACTGACCTTCCTGGCGCTGGGTACCATCGTCCAGGTGATCAGCCTGCTCTACCTGAGTGCCATCGTATTCGGTGGTGCCAGGCTGGCCCAGGCCTTTGCCGGGCGCAAGCGGCTGTCCGCCTTCCTGAACAGCACGGTGGGCCTCTTGTTCATTGCCTTCGGTGTGAAGCTGGCCAGTTGACGCCTACTGGTGGCAATACGGTGCGGCAAAATACAAAAAGCCCCAACCAACGTTGGGGCTTTTTGCTTGGTCGTGACCCGGACGGCGCCGGCTTGGTGCGCGTTCCTGATGAGCTCAGGAGGCGAGGCTGACATGCTTGCCGGTGAAGTCCTGCTTGGCAGGCTTGCCATGCACCACGATATCGCCCGAGCCTCGCGCATTGGCACTGACCGATTCGCTCGCATAGGCCGTGATGTCGCCCGAGCCCATCAGCTCAAGCTCCGCAGTCTGCGACCGCAGTTCCTCGAACTTCAGGTCACCGGAGCCCATGACGCTACCTTTGAGGCTCTTGGTCTTGCCCTCGGCCGCGATGCTGCCGGAGCCCTTGACGGTCGCTTCGAAACTATCGACCTCCACCTTGCCCAGCCGTACATCACCGGAACCCAGGACATCAACCTTGACCGAGGCCGGGGAGAGCTGCTCACCCACGAAGTCACCCGAGCCGACCATGCGCAACGTCAGGGCGCCGAGCTTGCCACTCAGCTGCGTCTCGCCGGAACCGGTGGACTCCACCTGCAGATCGCCACCATTGAGCCCCGCCAGCTGCACATCGCCCGAACCTGTGTGCTTCAGTTCGCGCAGGGATGGCGTCACCACGATCACCTTGACGGTCTGCTTGGAGGAGAACGAGCGCTTGGTACTGATCACCAGCTTGTCACCGACCTGCGCCGTCTGGATGTACTGCAGCAGGTTCTCGTCACCCTCGACCGTCAGGCTGGGGGTGTCGCCGATACGGGCTTCCACATCGATCGCGCCGGAGGAATCCAGCACCGTGAAGGCCTTGAGCGGACGTGTTTCGGAGGCCATCTTGCCATTGCCCTGCACCCCGCCGATGCTGCCGATGGAGACATGGATGTTCTTCACATCACCGCTCTTGTCGTCGTTATCCACGCTGACAGTACACGCGGCCAACGGTAGGCAGCACGCTAGTAACCAAGCTGTTTTCATCGCCTATTTCCTCGTTAAGTAAACATTCTTATTGGTATGTTATATCCAGCGGGCCGGAATTGCACGCTCAATCGTCACCGCGATTGTTCAGGCCGGCATCGACGACGGCATGGGTGAGATGCGGCGCAAAGCGTTCGATGAAGGCGTAGGTGTAGCCTCGCAGATAGGCATCACGCCGGATGCCGATATGGGTGGTCGAGGGTTCGAACAGGTGCGAGGCATCGATCGAGAACAAGCCGATATCGCGCTTTACATCGAATGCCATGCTGGCAACGATGCCAATACCCAGCCCCAGGCCCACATAGGTCTTGATCACGTCGGTATCGATAGCGGTCAGCACCACGTTCGGCGTCAGGCCCGCCACCTCGAAGGCACGGTTGATCTTGGAGCGGCCGGTAAAGGCGAAGTCATAGGTGATGATCGGATACTTGGCGACGTCCTCGATCTTCACATTGCCCTTGATATCGAGCAGCGGATGGTTGTCCGGCACGATGATGCTGCGGTTCCAGCTATAGCAGTCGAGCATGGCCAGCTCGGGGAACTGGTCGATACCCTCGGTCGCAATGGCGATATCGGCCGAGCCATCCATGACAAACTCGCAAATCTGCATAGGGCTGCCCTGCTTGATCGACAGCTTCACCCCGGGGTAGCGCTGCATGAAGTCGTGGATCGTGTTCGGCAGGGCATAGCGGGCCTGGGTATGCGTGGTTGCCACCACTAGGCTGCCCTCCTGCTCATTGACGAACTCCTCCGCCACGCGCTTGAGGTTCTTCGCCTCGCGCAGGATACGTTCGGAGATCTTCAGTATTTCCTTGCCTGGCGCGGTGACATCAACCACCCGCTTGCCATTGCGCACGAACACCTGTACCCCCAGTTCATCTTCCAGCAGGCGGATCTGCTTGGAGATGCCGGGTTGCGAGGTATGCAGCGCTTCGGCCGCATCGGAAACATTGAGGCCCTGCTTGGCGACTTCGACGAGATAACGCAGTTGTTGCAGCTTCATGACCCACCCTGGCGATCTATTTGAAATAACTGAGCTTTATAAAATCTTAACACAACAGTCTTTTATGATTATTTGCTCTTAGCGCTACGATCAAAGGCTGGCCTTTCTACGCCGACCGGATTTGCGCAACATAAGCGCAAACCGTCGTCTCCCCACATGGAGCCCGAACCATGACCGCACCACTTGCGCCCGAATTACAGGCCAAGCTCGACCATACCCTGCTGTTGCTCCGGCGCATCGCCCAGGAACACAGCCCCGCCGTATTCGCCAACTCGCTCGGCGCCGAAGACATGGTGCTGACCGACCTGATCGGTCGCCACCAGATCGATATCGGCATCTTCAGCCTGGATACCGGCCGCCTGCCGGCCGAAACCTATGAGCTGATGCAGGAAACGACAACGCGCTATCCCGTGCTGCCGATCAAGGTCTATTTTCCCAAGGCCGAATCGGTCGAGGCTTACGTCAACGAGCAAGGTATCAACGCCTTCTATGGCTCGATCGAGGCCCGCAAGGAATGCTGCCGCATCCGCAAGCTGGAACCACTGGCCCGCGCCCTCGCCGGCAAGACCGCCTGGGTGACCGGCCTGCGCCGCGAGCAATCGACAACCCGTACCGATATGGCCGAGCAGGAGTGGGATGCCGGCAACGGCCTGACCAAGTTCAATCCCTTGCTGGACTGGACCGAAAAGGAAGTCTGGGCCTACATCAAGGCCTATGACGTGCCCTACAACGCCCTGCACGACAAGCACTATCCCAGCATTGGCTGCGCCCCCTGCACCCGGGCCATCGCCGTTGGAGAGGACGTTCGCGCCGGCCGCTGGTGGTGGGAGAACCCGGATAGCAAGGAGTGCGGCCTGCACGCCAAGGTCAGCAGTCTCCCCGTTCGATAGAGTCCCAATCAAAGTCGATTGCACTGCCAAATGAGTTACGGCATAATGCGCGGCTTCGCGGAAAGGTGGATGAGCGGTTTAAGTCGCACGCCTGGAAAGCGTGTATAGGTTAATAGCCTATCGGGGGTTCGAATCCCCCCCTTTCCGCCACGATCTCAGAGCCTCGGTTGGTTTTCCAACCGGGGCTTTTTGTCGTTTGGCGCGATGACGGGTTCGGGCGCTTGTATTGTTCAGCCCGCCATTTATTTCGGGACGGGCTAGTCAGATCAGATACGCCGGCGTAAGCCGGCTTTTTTGTGCCTGCAAACAACAGCTGGTCGGAATCGGCTTGCCATCCTTTTCTTTTTGTATATAACATACCAGTAAGAATGTTTATTCGAAAAGGTGAGTCCCATGCGCTCCGCAACCCTGTTGGCCCTGTGCCTGCCCCTGGCGGCCTGTAGTGTGTATGTCGATAGCGAGGGCAAGGAGCCGGATAGCGGCAAACTGCATATCTCGATCGGCGGCTTTGGTGGCATCAAGGGCAATGGCAAACTGGCCTCGGAGGCACGACCCATCACCGCGCTGCGTGTCGTGGAGTCGGACTCGGTCGTCGACGTGATGGTCGAGCTGGTACCCGGCAGTACGCCGACCCTGCAGGTGGAGGCGGACGAGAACCTGCTATCCAAGATCAGCACCGTGCAGGAGGGCGACAAGCTGGTGATACGCACCAAGGGCGCCTTCTCCACCGACCAGCATGTCAGGGCGATCCTCACGCTGCCGACGCTGGCGCGCGTCAGCAACCAGGGCTCGGGCGACATGACGGTACGCGGGCTGGATGCCGAGCGCTTCGAGCTCGATGCCAGCGGCCCCGGCGATGTCACGCTCAAGGGCAAGGTCAAGCAGCTGCAACTGGCCAATTCCGGTTCCAGCGACATCTCCCTAGAGGGTGTCGAGGTCGGGCAGTTGAAGTTGCGCCTGTCAGGCCCCGGCGATGTCTCCATCGATGGCCATATCGCCGATCTGGATGCGCGCCTGTCGGGCTCCGGGGATCTGCAGCTGTCTGGCCTCAGCGGGGCAGCCAATATGCGCCTGGATGGCCCCGGCACGGCGACACTGGTCGGCAAGATCACCAGCTTGCAGGCATGGCTTGGTGGTAGCGGCGGTATTGCGGTGCAGGGCCTGGACGGTGGGACGGTGGGAATCGAAGGCCATGGTCCTGGCGACGTCGAACTGAGCGGCAAGGCTAGTGGCCTGAAAGTGGCGCTCAGTGGCAGTGGCAGCCTCGACGCCAGCGGCCTGAGCGTGACCGATGTGGACGTGATCTTGAGCGGCCCTGGGGATGTCACGCTGGGCAGCGTGCAGGCGGAACGCTTCAATGCGCATCTGTCCGGCTCCGGCGATCTGGCGGCATCCGGCAAGACCAAGCAACTGGCGGTGGAAGTGTCCGGTCCGGGTAATGCGGTATTGTCCGGTCTGGTGGCGCAGGATGCCGACCTGCAAACCTCGGGTTCCGGTGATATCACCGCCGGTGTGATGGCGACCTTGCGAGCCCATACCAGCGGTCCCGGCGAGATTCAGGTGCATGGCAAGCCTGCCGTTCGTGAAATGCAGGGCAGGGGGATCATGGTGCAAGGTTGACGGTACCTGCTGCCAAAGACAATCGGCCCGGTCTGACCGGGCCGATTGTCTTTGGCATCCAACTCGGCAAAACGAGCCGATCAGGCGGGGCGTTGCTGCCACTGGGTGAGAAATTCCGGAATCTTCTCCGCTGGCAAGGGCGGCGCAACCAGGAAGCCCTGCATCTCGTCGCAGCCCATCTGTTCGAGGAAGTCGAGCTGGCCGCTGGTTTCCACGCCCTCGGCGATCACCTTGAGCCGGAGGTTCTTTGCCAGGCTCACCACGGCACCGGCGATGGCGGCATCGTCCGGGTCATTGAGAATATCGATGACGAAGGAGCGGTCGACCTTGAGCTTGTCGAGCGGAAAGCGCTTCAGGTAGGACAGCGAGGAATAGCCGGTGCCAAAGTCGTCGATCGCGAGCCTGACGCCCATGCGCTTGAGCGCGTTGAGGGTCAGGATGGCTTCGTTCACATCGTCCATCAGCGTGCTCTCGGTCACTTCCAGTTCCAGCCACTGGGCGTCCAGGCCGGCGCTGGAGAGCGCCTCCGCCGCGACGAGTTCCAGTTGCTCGGCAAACTGCCGCGCCGAGACGTTGACCGCGACCGGGGCGTGCAGGATGCCGGCTTCCTGCCAGGCCTTGTTCTGCCGGCAGGCTTCCTTCATGGCCCATTGCCCCATGGGCACGATCAGGCCGGATTCCTCGGCAGCCGGGATGAAGCGGTTCGGCGGCACCAGGCCCAGGTCCACATGGCGCCAGCGCATCAGCGCTTCCATGCCGATGACGGTACGGGTCTTGAGATCGATCTGCGGCTGGTAGTAGAGCAGCAGGTCACCGTTAGCCAGGGCCTGGCGCAGATGGTTGTCCAGCAGCAGGAACTCCGCACTGCGCTGGTTCATGTCCTGGGTGAAGAAGCGGAAGGTGTTGCGACCGGCCTTCTTGGCCGCCTGCATGGCCGTCTCGGCATGCTGGATCAGGGTCTCGCGCTCATTGCCATCGTCCGGGTAGACGGCGATGCCGAGACTGGCTGTGGTGGTCAGGTCCTGGTCGCTGATGCGATGGGGCTGCGCCAGCGTCTTCAGCAGCCGGCCGGACAAGGCAGCGGCCTGGTCCGGGGTGTCGATCTCCGGGATCAGCAACACGAACTGGTCGGCACCGTAGCGGCTGACGGTCATGTCGGCGGCGGTATGCTCGCGCAGGCGTTGCGCCATCGTGCGCAGCAACTGGTCACCCTGCGTATTGCCGAGGGTGTCGTTGATGGCCTTGAAACGGTCGAGGTCGACAAACAGCAGGGCCATGCGATTGCCGACCCGCTCCGCCCGCGACATGGCCTGGGCGATCCGGTCTGCCAGCAAGGCTCGATTGGGCAGGCTGGTCAGCGCATCGTAGTAGACCAGCCGTTCCAGCTGCTGCTCGAAGCGTTGCCGCTCGGTCAGGTCGGTAAAGATGGCGAGATAGTGCTCGATCTCGTTCTTGGGATCGCGCACCCGGACCACGGTCTGCCAGGTAGTGAGCAGCCGGCCGTTACGGCAGCGGTAGACGACCTCGCCTTGCCAGGTGTTGTCGTACTCCAGCGCGTGCCAGATGTCCTGATAAGGGTTGTGGCTATCGGGGCCGGCGGACAGCAGGGTCTGCGGGAATTCATTGATGATCTCGTCGGCATCGAAGCCGGTCAGATCGGTGAAGGCGGGGTTCACCAGCCGTATGCGCTGGTCGGCACCCAGGACCATCAGCCCCTCGGTGGTGTGCTCGAACATCATCATCGCCAGCCGGGCACGCTCTTCGGTCGTGACCTGGTCGGTCACGTCCTGGGCAAAGACGATGACGCCCACGATGCGGCCGCTGGCCTCGCTCATGGGTTCGATCCGGACATCAAAGCAGCGGTCGCCCTTGGCGCGGGTTGGCCGCCAGGCGCGGAAATGCGCGCTGGCGCCACCCAGGGCCTTGCTCAGGGCGGGCTGTATGGTGCTCTCGAAGCCGACGGCGTCAAAGACGTTGCTCGCGTGGTAGCCCAGCAGGTTGCGGCGTTCGGTGGCCCCGTACATGCAGGTTGCATCGTTCACGAACCGACACAGCAATGCTTCGTCGAACACCAGTACCGGGTCGTCGGCATTGCGTAATAGTGCATCCAGCAGGAGTTGGGCGTTCGAGTCGACCAGCATCGAGAGCGGGCTCTTATGATTTGTCCCAATCACTTTAGCTGATTCTTGCACCAGCGTCCTTTTGGCAATGTGCCGGGGACGAACGGGCGCTACAATCATCGGCTCACCGAGGGGCATCCATGATCGTTACCTATCCGAATAGTCCATATCGCCTGCACCAGCCGTTCCCCCCTGCGGGCGACCAGCCCGTGGCAATCGACCAGTTGGTGGAAGGGCTGGAGGATGGATTGCGCTTCCAGACATTGCTGGGGGTGACCGGTTCCGGCAAGACCTACACCATGGCCAACGTGATCGCCCGCACCGGGCGGCCGGCCATCGTGATGGCGCCGAACAAGACCCTGGCGGCACAGCTGTATGCCGAGTTCCGCGAGTTCTTTCCGGAGAACGCGGTCGAGTACTTCGTCTCCTACTACGACTATTACCAGCCCGAAGCCTACGTACCGAGCCGCGACCTGTTCATCGAGAAGGATTCGCAGATCAACGAGCATATCGAGCAGATGCGGCTGAGTGCGACCAAGGCCATCCTCGAGCGGCCGGATTGCATCGTGGTGGCGACCGTCAGTGCGATCTACGGTATCGGCGACCCGTCCGAGTACCACAAGATGATCCTGCATGTGCGCGAGGGCGAGAAGATGCCCCAGGCCGAGCTGGTGACCCGGCTGGTGCAGATGCAGTACGAGCGTAACGAGATCGACTTCAGCCGCGGTACCTTCCGCGTGCGCGGCGACGTGGTCGACGTCTTCCCGGCGGAAAACGCCGACCTGGCCGTGCGTATCGGCATGTTCGACGACGAGATCGAACAGATCCAGCTGTTCGACCCGCTGACCGGTCACATCAAGCAGCGGGTGGGGCGGTTCACGGTGTTCCCCTCCAGCCATTACGTGACCCCGCGCGGCACCGTGCTGCGGGCGATGGAGACCATCAAGACCGAGCTGCGCGACCGGCTGGAGTTCTACCATCGCGAGCACAAGCTGGTGGAGGCGCAGCGCCTGGATCAGCGCACCAAATTCGACCTGGAGATGCTGCAGGAGATGGGCTTCTGCAAGGGCATCGAGAACTACTCGCGGCACTTTTCCGGCAAACCGGCCGGCTCGCCACCGCCGACGCTGATCGACTACATGCCCAAGGGCAGCCTGATGTTCCTGGACGAGTCGCACGTGATGATCGGCCAGATCGGCGCTATGTACAAAGGCGACCGCTCGCGCAAGGAGAACCTGGTCGACTATGGCTTCCGCCTGCCCAGCGCGCTGGACAACCGGCCGCTGAAGTTCCAGGAGTTCGAGGGCATGATGCCGCAGACGGTGTTCGTCTCGGCCACCCCGGCCGCCTATGAAGCCGAACACCAGGGCAAGGTGGTGGAGCAACTGGTACGGCCTACCGGCCTGGTCGACCCGATCATCGAGGTACGGCCGGTCGGTACCCAGGTCGACGACCTGATGAGCGAGATCAAGAAGCGCACCGCCGTCGAAGAGCGGGTGCTGGTCACCACCTTGACCAAGCGCATGGCGGAGCAGCTGACCGACTATTTCACCGAGCACGGTATCAAGGTGCGCTACCTGCATTCGGACATCGACACCGTCGAGCGGGTGGAGATCCTGCGCGACCTGCGGCTGGGCGAATTCGACGTGCTGGTGGGCATCAACCTGCTGCGGGAAGGCCTGGACATCCCGGAGGTGTCGCTGGTCGCGATCCTCGACGCCGACAAGGAAGGCTTCCTGCGCAGCGAGCGCTCACTGATCCAGACCATCGGTCGGGCTGCCCGTAACCTCAACGGCACCGCCATCCTCTATGGCGACCGGATCACCGAGTCGATGCGCAAGGCCATCGACGAGACCGAGCGTCGTCGTGCCAAGCAGATCCAGTTCAACACCGACAATGGCATCACGCCGCGCGGCGTGGTCAAGCGCATCAAGGACATCATCGACGGGGTCTACGACGAGGATGCCGCCCGCGCCGACCGGTTGGAGCGCAAGCAGCAGATGCTGCTGGAGGACATGGACGAGAAGACCCTGGCCAAGCAGCTCAAGGCCATCGAGAAGGCGATGATGGAGGCGGCCAAGAACCTGGAGTTCGAAAAGGCGGCCGAGCTGCGAGACCAGTTGCACAAGCTGCGCGAGCGCGTCTTCGGCGCGGCTTAATTGGTGGGGGTGGGTTCCTGGCTACGGGCCACGAATACCCAGTCCGAGTAATGCCGCTGGCCACGGAAAGCGGCGTCGTCAGGCTCGAACAGGTCGATCTTGATCGGTGCGGCCGGCGAGCTGCTGGCGATAGCCATGATGCCGCCATCCGGGTGGCGTATCAGCCGCCAGTCGTTCTGGCCGGTGATGGGGTCGGGGTACAGCGTGCGCAGGTGACGCTTCAGGGTGGTGAAGCGGGCGTCATGCAGCAGTTCCTGCAGGCTTTGCGGGTAGCGCCGCAGCCCCACCGGCTTGGCAAGGTAGTAGCTCGACAGTGCGTCGCGGTAGGCGGCGCCGACAAACAACAGCTCCTGCTCGGCCTGTCGCCGTTGCACCACGCTACCCAGCAGCACGCTGGCGCTGGCGGCTACCCCCAGGCTGGCGATGAAGATCAGCAGCGCGATATAGCTGAAGCCTGCCTGCCTATGCCGGATGGGGGGCGCGTAGCTCATAGTGATGAATAAGGCCGTCCGTCCGCGGTTGTGCCCTCGGCACCGCTTTTCAGGTCATAGATGCCGCTGCCCCGCTCGGGCTCGACTGCGATCAGGGTCCAGTGGCTGGAGCTCTCCAGGATCGGGTCCATCGGCAGGCTGCGCAGGTAATGCTTGTCGACCAGCTCGTCGAGCGTCGCCGGATAGTGGCCGGTATCGCCAAAGAATTTGTCGATCGCCCCGCGCACCGTCTGCAGGTTGTCCTGCAGGACCGCGACCTTGGCATTGTCGAGGCTATGGAAATAGCGCGGCACGGCCAGGGTCAGCAGGACCGACACAATGGCCAGTACCACCAGCAGTTCGATCAGGGTAAAGCCCTTACCAGCGGCGGTAGGGTAGGCCATTGAGCCCCACTCCTTCTGCCCTGGAATACACGTCGTACACATCCACGCCCTCTTGCGGTTCATCAGCCGTGCTGGCGTAGCTGCGCTTGCCCCAGCACTGATCGAGTCCTTGCTGCTCGCTGGCGGCACACCAGGGATCGGTCGGGATGCGACGCAGGAAATAGAGCTTGCCGCCCTTGGGGTCCAGCTGGTCCGGCACACCGTCCACCAGCACCATCAGCGAGGCTGGATAGCCGCTGGCGCCCTGGTCACGCTGGATGCGGCCCGAGTCGAACGCGCGCTTGTAGGCATCCAGCGCGCCACGGATCTCACGCAGGGCCAGCTTCAGGTCCTGCTCCTTCACCCGCTGTATCGCGACCTGGGCCGACGGCACCACCAACATGGCCAGCACCGCGAGGATGGCCAGCGTCACCATCAGCTCGATCAGCGTAAAACCGCGATGGTGGCGAACAGCCCCGGCGCTGCGCATCTCAGTGGTCCAGCCGCAGGACATGGACCGGCAAGGCCGGCGACAAGGTGCGCCCGTCGATGGCCTGTGGCGCCGCGCTCAACAGCGACAACTGGGCCTGGCTCGCATCGGTACTCAGCACCTTGGCCGTCACCGTCGCCAGCACGCCGGCACCCTTGGCGCCGGTGGCGCTCGACAACACGCTGTTGATCATGACCTGGCCGGCATCGATCTGGGCGTTGAAGGCCGTACTGCCGACCGCCTTCAGGTAATCCCCCTCGTTGACCTTGATGATCTCGAGCACCTGCGGGTCGTAGGCCAGGACCAGCGGCATGCCGTTCACCGCCAGCTCGGACTGGTAGTACAGGCGCAGCTCTACCGTATCGCCCACCTTGGCCTGCTTGGGGCCGTCCCAGCGCAGGATGCCGTCGATCGCCGTGGCGGTAGACCGTACTTCGGCGGCAGCCGGGCTGGGCTCCGCGCTGGTGGCAGGCGCCGACGTGGCTGGTGTCGGTACGGGGGCCGGCGCGTTCCCGCCGGACTGCTGCATGACGCCACCACCGCTGGTGCTGGATGCCGCCTTGCCGGTCGCCGACTCAAGCCGGGTGCGGCGGAAGTTGCTGTCGGTGCCGGAATCGAACTCCAGTATCTCGGCATCCGGCCGGCGGATATTGCGGATCAGCCGTGGGGTGATCGACAGCACGATCTCGGTCTTGGCGTTGTCGTTCAGATGACTGCCGAACAGCCGGCCCAGCAGCGGCACATCACCCAGCAGCGGCACCTGGTTGGCGGTGCGGCGGTCCTCGCTGTTGATCAGGCCGGCCAGCACCTGGTTCTCGCCATCGCGCAGGCGCAGCACGGTCGAGGCGGTCCGGGTGCCGATCTCGTAGGCGCGGGTGCCCTTGGTCTCCACCGTCTTCAGGATATTGCTCACCTCCAGGCCGGTCTTGATCGAGACTTCATCGTCCGGGTAGATCGTCGGCTCGACTTCAAGCTTGAGCCCGACGTCCACATAGGCCACCGATTCAGACGAGAAGCCGGTCGAAGTCAGGGTCGAGGTGATCACCGGTACCCGGCTGCCGATCAGGATCTTGGCCTTCTCGCGGTTGTGGGTACGGATGCGCGGGTTGGCCAGCAGGTTGGCGTCGGTATCCTGATCCTTGGCATTGATGACCATGGGGCTGACGGTGGCGCCGATGGTGCGGCTGTTCAGATGGCGCAGGTCGTTGAGCGTCAGACCGGTACCGTAGGCCGACTGCAGCGGCGTGAGCGAGAGCTGCTCCGGCCATTGCACGCCCAGCTCCATCAGCCGGGTGCGCTTCACTTCCAGTACTTCCACCTCCAGCATGACTTCCGGTTCCGGCAGGTCATGCAGGGCCACCAGTTTCTCGGCCTGCCGTATCACATCCGGACTGTCGCGCAGGATGATCATGTTGAGCTTGTCGTCCACCACCAGGTCGCGCGCCTTGATGATGGTCTTCATGGTGGCGGCCACCGCCTTCGCCTCGGCATTGGCGAGGTAGAAGGTCCTGACCACCATGGGCTGGTAGTCCTTGCGCTTGGCGGCGGTATCCGGGTAGATCAGCACGGTGTTCGCATCGAGCACGCGCTGTTCCAGCTGGTTGGTCAGCAGGATCAGGTTGATGGCCGATTCCACCGTGCTGTTACGCAGGTAGATCGAGGTCTTCTGATCGCTGCGCACATCCTTGTCGAACAGGAAGTTGAGTCCCGAGGTCCGCGCCAGGATGTCGAATACCGACTTCAGCGGTGCGTCCTTGTACTGCAGCGTGATCGGCTTGCGGTAACTGGCGGCGAGGCCGGTGTCATTGCTGCGCTGCCGCTGGGCTTCGTCGATCTGCCGCTGCAGGATCAGTGCCCTGGCATGGTCCGGCCGCTCCGCCAGGATGCTGCGCAGGCGGCTCTGTGCCGTATCGGCGTCCTGCTTGGCCCAGGCCTGCTCGGCATCGGCATACATTACGTCGCGGCGGCGCTCGGTCATGACGTTCTGCAAGCCGCTGCGGGCGCGGGCGTAGTTGGGGTCCTGGGCCAGTACCTGCAGATAGCCCTGTTCGGCCTCGGCCAGGTTGCGCGCCGCAAAGGCTTGGTCGGCCTGCTGCAACTGCTGCCCCAGCAGCCGGTCGCGGGTGCTCAGGTAGGCGATCCGGTACTCGGCGGAATCCGGCGCCAGCGTGCTGGCCTCCTTGAGCTTGGCCAGTCCCTGGCCGAAATTGCCCTGGGCCAGGTGTGCCTGGCCGTCGCGGTAGGCCGTCTGGGCTGCGCAGCCTGCCAACAGGCAGGCCAGCCCGATGCCCAGCAACTTGCCGGCCCGCGGTGCGGCCAGGGTATGCAAACGATATAACCTCATTCTTCGCCTTGTCCGATCACTAAGGTCTGCCGCATATCGAGCGGCAGGTAGGTCAGCATCATGTTCGGTGGGCGGATTTCATCCACCCGGTAGTTGCCCAGCAGTTTGTCGCCGCTGTGCACGATCAACGTCTGGTTTGCGGCATCGAGGTAGACCTCCCAGACGCCGTCCTCAAGCTTCTTGCCCAGGAACTGGAAAGGTAGCGGCGGTGCCGTCGGCACGGGCGCGACGGTGGCGACGGGCGGAGGCGCCGTCACCGCAGGGGCCGGTAGTTGCCGGGCTGCAAAGGGATTACCCCCCGCCTGTTTGGCTGGCTCCTGCATCAGTTGCTCGCGAGGGATCAGTGCGATGGTGCTGGCTGGGACGATTGCCGGTGCAGGCCGGGCACTTGCCGACTGGGCGGCTGGCTTGGGCAGCGTGCCGGCCTGCGCCACCGGCGGCGGTTCATTGCCCCAGATGGCGAGGTAGCCCGCCAGCAGGAAGCCACCCAGCAGTAGCCAATGGCGCCGTTTCATCGCTTGCGCTCCGTGGCGGCCGGTTCGGGTGCGGAGATCGCGATGCGCGACCAGAGGCTGAGCTTGAGCGTGGCGTTCAGGTTGCTCTGCTCGGCGGATTCTCGCTTGAAGCTGAGATCGTCCAGCGACAGGTTGGCCTTGCCGCGCAGCAGGGTCTTGGCCAGGTCGCGGATATCCGCATAACTGCCGGTCAGCGGTAGCTGGATCTGCAAGCGCTGCAGGCCGGCCTTGCCCTGGGTGTTGAGGCTGTAGTCGGCCTCGGCCAGGTCCCAGCCTTCCTGCTCGGCCATGTCGAACAACTGCTGCAGATCCTGCTGCCGGTCACGGCCCTGGTCCAGCACCTGGTACAGGGCATCGTACTGGCCCTGCCCGGTGCCGGGGTGCGGGCTGGCGGTGGGTAGCAGGGCACTGGTGCTGGCCAGTGCAGCTTGCCGCCGGACCAGGGATTGCTCCGCCAGCGGCAGCGTCGCCCAGGCCAGGACGGCGCCTGCCACTAGCAGGCCGCCCAGCAGGCCTTGCCCGCCATGCCGGTGCAGATAGAGCTGTGCCCTCAGGCCCAGCTTGCCCAGTTGCTGCCGCAGGTCGGTCATGGTTTGCCCCCCGGCGTGGGCACATAGGCGATCAGGTCAAAGCGCACGCTGCCACCGGTGACGGTCTCGTCGCTGCGATGCTTGCGCAGGACCACATCGCGGAAAAAACCGGTCTGCCGTAGCGCGGCCAGATAGGCCAGCATGGTCTGCGGGTTGTCGCATTCGGCCGAAATGGCGACCGTGCCACTCTGCGGGTTGGGCGTGATCGCCAGCAGCGTCACCTTGGGGCTGGCCGCACTCTCGAAGGCGGCGAACCAGGCGGCCCAGGGCAGGTTGAGCTGATGGGTGGCATCGTTCAGTGCCTGGCGCTGCTGCGGTGGAATGCTCGACGGCGGGGCACTGGCGCGCGGGCTTTGCAGGAAGGCCTGCTGCACTCGTGCTTGCACAATCCGGTCGATCGCTGCAGTGCGTTGACGGATGTCGGCATGCCGCCAACCCGCCACCAGCAACGCCAGCAGGGCAGCCAGCCAGAGCAGTACCAGCCAGGGGGAGCGCTGGCCCAAGCCGCCGCCCAGCCCGAGTGGCGAAGCGGGGGAAAAATCGATCGCCAGGCGCTTCATGCCGCACCACCTTGCAGGGCCAGCCTGGCCGCGAGCGTGGCCGGTACGTTGGTACTGTCTGCGCTGAGTAGCAGGCGTGAATGCCAATCGCCAAACTGCTGCTCCCGGGGCAGCCAGCTGGCGATGCCCAGCCAGCACATCTCGGTGGGCAGGGCGGGGTGCTGTACCGACAACCTGCGCGCCTCGCCCGTCAGCAGGTCCAGCAGCGCGCTGGCCGTGGGCGGGCTGGCAAAATTCAGTTGCCGCACCGCCAACCAGCGATCCTGGCTGACCACGGCATAGGTCAGGCTGTGCTCCTGCGCGAGGCAGAACCAGCTGGCCGTCGGCAACTGGCCGGCATGGCGGTTCCAGTTGCGGACCAGGGCCGGTTGCAACTGCTGCAAGCGCCAGCCTTGTACATCGGCCAGTTGCACTACCGCATCGCACAGCGTGGCGGGCAGGGCGGTGGCAAGAAAGGGACGGTCGGCTGCCCAGTCGGCAGTGATACGCCACTGGCCGGCGCTTGTGCCGAACAGCTGTTCAAAGCGTGCCTGCGCCACCGCACGCAAGGTCGTCAGGCTGCTGGCGTTGGCCGGCGGCTGTACCAGCCAGTAGCGCGCCAGGCTATCGGCCACGCTGGCCTGCAGGCGAGGGCGCCACAAGCCGCGTCGTGGTGCTGGGGCCTGCTTCGACGATTGCAACTGCCGGGATAGTTGCAGCAAGCCGTCGTCAGCGGAGCTGGCCGAGAGCAGCGTGGTCTGGCCCTGCCCGTCCAGCAGGGCGACACCATCGTCGGCGATGCCGAGCGCGTAGCGATCAACCCATGAGCGTGACACGGCGTATCTCCTCCAGTGTGGTATGGCCGGCGGCGACCTGCTGCATGGCAGCCTCGAACAAGGTCTCGGTCCCGTTGCGACGGGCGACGTTCTTGATCTGGCGGATAGGGCGTTTGTCCACGATCAGTTCGCGCAACTCGTCGGTCAGGGTCAGGAATTCGGCGATGGCGCGCCGGCCCTTGTAGCCGGTGCCGCGACAATCGCCACACCCCTGGCCTTGCCGCAACTGGTAACCGGCGACCGATGCCTCGGTCAGCGCCATGGCGTGCAGCAGGTCGGCATCGGCGGGCACCGGCACGCTGCAATGCGGGCAGTTGAGGCGGATCAGCCGCTGTGCCCAGATGCCATTGAGGGCGGAGACAAACGCGTAGGGATCGATACCCATATGGGTGAAGCGCCCGAACACGTCGAACACATTGTTGGCGTGGACCGTGGTCAGTACCAGGTGGCCGGTCAGGGCCGACTGCACCGCGATCTCGGCGGTCTCGGTATCCCGTATCTCGCCGACCATGATCTTGTCCGGGTCGTGCCGCAGGATGGAGCGCAGCCCTCGGGCAAAGGTCAGGCCCTTCTTCTCGTTGACCGGTATCTGCAGGATGCCCGGCAACTGGTATTCCACCGGGTCCTCGATGGTGATGATCTTGTCGCGGCCGTTGTTGATCTCGGAGATCGCACCATACAGCGTGGTGGTCTTGCCCGAGCCGGTCGGCCCCGTCACCAGCAGCATGCCGTAGGGCTGGTTCACCAGTCGCCGCAAGGTCGTCAGCGAGGCCGCCTCGAAGCCCAGCGCCTCCAGCGTCAGGGCGCCGTGCTCGGCCACCATGGCCTGCTTGTCGAGGATACGGATCACCGCATCCTCGCCATGGATGCTCGGCATGATGGACACCCGCAGGTCGATCTCGCGCCCGCCGGCTTCCACCCGGAAACTGCCGTCCTGCGGCACCCGCCGTTCGGCGATATCCAGCTCGGCCAGCACCTTGAGACGGGAGATCACCTGTTCCGCCAGCAGCCGGCCGCTGACCTGGGTGATGGCATCGAGCACGCCGTCGATCCGGTACTTCACCGCCAGCCCGCCGGGCAGGGATTCGAGGTGGATATCGCTGGCAGCAGCCTTGAGCGCATCGTACAACGTGGAATTGACCAGCTTGACCGCCGGGCTGCCGCCATCGCTGGTAGTCAGAAAGCTCAGCTTCTCGGCCGCGCGCTCGTTCTGCCGCTGCTCGCCCTCACCCCACAGCAACTGGTCCACGGCCCGGACCGACTCCTCCTGGCGGGCAAGATAGGCATGGATATCCGCTGGCAAGGCCAGGTGGTACTGCACGGGCAGGCGGCACAGGTTTTCCAGCCAGACTGGCAGATCGGCATCGAACGGATCGCCGATCACCGCATGCAAGACTGCACTGCTGGCCTGACTGTCCCGCAGCAGCACGCAGCCGCGCCGTTGCGCCTGTGCCAGTGGCAGGAGATCGAAAGCCGACTGCAGCGCCTGCATATCGGTCGTTTCCATTGTCGGCAGGTGCAGCCATCGGCCCAGCGCACGCACGGCCTGGCGCGGGTCCAGTTGCAGTGATTCGCTCAGCGCATCCAGCACCGAGCCACCATTGCGGCCGGCGGCCAGCCGGGCAGCATCAATAAGGGCCGGGTCGAGTTGTGGTGCGTTCACAGGCTACCTGCCAGATCGAAAATGGGCATGTAGAGCAGGATCACGATACCGCCGATCACCAGGCCGATAAGGGTCATCAGCAAGGGTTCGAAAGTCTTGGTGAAACGCTCTATCCAGCGGGTGGTCTCCGCCTCGTAGAAATTCGCCGATCGGGTGAGCATGGCGCCCATCTGGCCGGATCGTTCCCCCACCCGCAGCATGCGCAGCGAGATTGGTGTACTCAGGGCATGGCGTTCAAACGCGTCGGACAGCATGCCGCCCTCGCGGATCGCCACCGTGGCAGCCGCCAGCCGCTCGCGGGCCTGCGGCGAGGCAACGCTCGCCACCATGCCCATGGCGGTGCTGATGGGAATGCCGCCTTCCAGCAGCATACCCAGGGTGAGATAGAGCCGCGACAGCTCCAGGATATGCAGCCGCTCGCCGATGCTGGGCAAGCGTGCGAGCGCGTTCTGCCAGGCACCGCTGGCGATCAGCCGGCGCAACTGCCAACCCGCCAGGGCCAGCAACGACAGCACCGCCAGTGCCACCGTCCAGCCGTTCTGGCTGACCATCTGCCCCCAGTCGAGCAAGAGTTGCGACAGCATGGGCATGGGCCGGCCGGTTCCCTGGTAGACCGCGGCGAAGCGCGGCACCACGAAGCCCAGCAAGAATAGCGCAACGCCACCCCCGACCGTCACCAGGATGGTGGGATAGATCGCCGCGCTGATCAGCCGGCTGCGTACTTCATCAAGCCGGATCTGGTAGTCGAGATAACGCGACAAGGCCTGCGGCAGCTCGCTGGTCCCCTCGGCCGCCTGCACGATGCCGACATACAGCGGCGGGAACACCTGCGGCTGGTGGGCGAGGGCGCTGGAAAAACGCTCGCCTTCGCGCAGCCGCTGCAGCAGGCCGTTCAGCACGGCGCAGGCATTGGGGCTGGATTCCTTGTCGAGCAATGCCTCGATGCTTTCCACCAGGCTCAGCCCTGCCTCCAGCAAGGCCAGCAGCTCCTGGCTGAACAACACCAGCGAGAACCGTCCCGCCTTGCCCAGCCGCTGCCGCTCGCCCGCCAGCTGCACCGACAAGACAGTCAGCTGCCGGGATTCGGCCTGGCGGCGCGCATCGGCCTCGTCGCTGGCATCGATAGCCAGCGTCTCGACCAGATTCTGCGCGGACAGGGCTTGCAGGAGGAACTGCATGGCGGCGGGTATGGCTCAGCGGCTGGCAATGTCGGCGTCGTCGCCGCTGCCGCCGGGCGTACCATCCTTGCCGTAGGACAGCAAGTCGTACTCGGTCGGCGAGAGCGCGCGGTACAGATAGGCGTGGCCCCAGGGGTCGAGCGGAATCGTCTTGGGCATGTAGGGGCCATTCCACTTGCTCAGTTCGGCGGGGCGAGTCACCAGCGCGCCTAGGCCCTGCTCGGTGGCGGGGTAGCTGCCAACATCCACCCGGTACGCATCCAGCGCTTTCGAGAACGCCTCCACCTGTGCGCGGGCGACAGTCTGTTCCGACTTGCCGATCTGTGAGAAATAGCGCGGCCCCACGTAGGCGGCGAGCAAACCGATGATGGCAACGACGACCAGGAGTTCAAGCAGGGTAAAGCCAGCGTAGCGAGCCAGTTTCATGGGAATCGGTAATTCCTAATTAATTAAATGCCTATATTGCTGGTGGCCGAAAGGGGTCGAGGCAGCGGAAGTGTAAGCGATTCCCCTTGTTTATTAGGGACTCATTCTATTTAAAATAAGGGAAAGTTAATAATCTAATTTAATACTATTAATCTGCTGCTTGAATTTATTGGGATTTGTCACTAACTGCGTTGTTCGGGGGTTTTTCTGGTTGTTGTTTTATTGGTACTGAAAGTAAAAGTTGTCTATCGCAGTTGCAGATTGATGCCCGCTCAGGAGTAGGATTCCCAGCGCTGTTCATCGGTCCAGGGAACCTCTGAACAAGTCTTCTTTAACCATCCGGCGAGATGGGTAGTTCTATGTATATCAATACCTTATGGCGCGGGCCAGGGTGAAGTCTTGTCCAGAGGTTCCTTGGAAATCCAAGCGTTTCTTGCAGGCAGGTATCGGGGTGCTAACCGCACCCCGCGTGCGTCCTTTTGCCTTGCAAGTGATTCAAGGTCAGCCCTCTCAGAATCCAAGGAGCGTCATGAATAACTTCATCAAGAAAGCCTTGTTGGCTTTAGCCGCCACTATGGCTTTGCCGGCAGTATTGGCAGGCCAGATAACCTTTGACCCAGCCGCGCCCAATATTTACGGCAGTGGCGAGAGTTTTACCGAGGCCGGATATAACCTCGATGTCGTCCCCCCGATTGGTGGTATTGCCGGCGGGCTTAACGGCGCCGTCGTTTCCAACGCCGATAGCTGTGTCGTGCTCGATTGCCCGATCGGCAACAGTAGCCAGTACTTCCTTGGCCTCAACGACGGTGGTCTCAAGATCAGTTTCGCGGCCGGTACCGGCTTCCGCCTGCTGAGCTTCGATGCCAGCTTTGTCGCCCCGGTCATCCTCAACCTGCCGTTCTCGGTTGCCCGCATCGTGGTTTTTGGCCACGACATGTCGAACAACGAGTACTGGACCAGCTTCGAGCTGCCCGGTCAGGAGGCCGACGGCTACTGGCACTTCAGCAGCTTCCTGTTCGATGCACCGGACGCCTGGTTCCGGGACGTCACCTTCCTTGCCTGCCTGACCAACGCAAACGGCCAGTGCGTAGCCGATGGTCAGAACCAGGCCCAGTTCGCGCTCGATAACGTGAGCGTGGTGCCGGAACCCGCTAGCTGGATGTTGCTGGGCCTGAGCCTCTTGGCCCTGGCTGCGTTCTACCGGCGCAAGCAGCAGTTCTGATCTTGCCCCTTCACTCCTCAATGGAAAACCAATCATGATCAGCAGACCCGCACAATGGGCCGCCATCGCGCTTGTTTCCGGGCTGGCTGCTACCGCAGCCGCCCAGGATGCTCGGCGCCCCTATATCGTCCAGCTTGCCGATAAGCCCGTCGCCTCCTACACCGGTGGCGTCAACGGCCTCAATGCCACCCAGCCTGCCTCCGGCCAGCGCCTCAATGTCCAGAGCGCCGACGTCCAGGCCTACATCGGCTACCTCGACAGCAAGCAACGCAGCGTCCTGGCCACCGTGGGCAATGCCCCGGTGATCTACGACTTCAAGCTCGTCTTCAACGGCTTCTCGGTCCTGCTGACCGATGCCGAAGTCCGCGCCCTGAAGAAAAACGCCGGCGTATCGTCCATCAGCCCGGACGAACCGCGCGAACTGCTCACCAACTACACCCCCAAGTTCCTGGGCCTCGACAAGCCGGGTACCGGCCTGTGGGCGCAACTGGGCGGCCCGTCGCTGTCGGGCGAGGGTGTGGTCATCGGCGTGGTCGATAGTGGCGTCTGGCCGGAGAACCCCGCCTTCGCCGATCGTCTCGATGCCCAAGGCAACCCGAGCTTCGACCCTGCTGCCCAGCAGGTCTACGGTGCGGCCCCTGCCGGTTGGTCCGGTACCTGCCAGACCAGCGCCAGCTTCCCGTCCTGTAACAACAAGCTGATCGGTGCGCAGGTATTCCGCGACACTTACGACAGCCTGATCGCACAAGGCCTCTACACCCCGCACTGGAGCGACTACAACTCGCCCCGCGACAACGGCGGCCACGGTACCCACACCGCCAGCACCTCGGGCGGTAACTTCAACGTAGCCACCAATGTCGGCGGCGTTGCGCTCGGTTCCGCCTCCGGTATCGCACCGCGTGCCCGCGTTGCGGTGTACAAAGTTTGCTGGAGCTATCAGGACCCGGCCAACCCTGCGCTGCCCAAGAACTCCTGCTTCAATGGCGATAGCGTCAAGGCCATCGACAAGGCCGTGGCGGATGGCGTGGACGTCATCAACTTCTCCATCAGCGGCAGCCAGACCAGCGTGACCGATCCGGTCGAGCAAGCCTTCTTCGGCGCAGCCAACGCAGGTGTGTTCGTGGCAGCCTCGGCCGGCAACAGCGGCCCGGCCAACCAGGTCGCCCACATCAGCCCGTGGCTCACCACCGTTGCCGCCTCGACGCATGATCGCTACTACGAAGGCACCAGCACCCTGGGCAATGGCAGCACCTATACCGGTGTGAGCCTCAACCAGAACCCGCTCGGCGCGACCGACGTGGTGCTGGCCCAGAACGTCGGTGTCGCCGGTGCCGTCGCACAGCAAGTGCGCGAGTGCTGGAACACTGGCGTGCTGGACCCGATCAAGGTCGCCGGCAAGGTCGTGGTGTGTGATCGCGGTACCGTCGCACGCGTCGACAAGAGCGCTGCGGTCAAGGCCGCTGGCGGCGTGGGTATGATCCAGACCAACACGACGGCCGCTCAGACCCTCAATGCCGACCTGCACACCATCCCGACCCTGCATGTGGACAACGTGACCGGTGCTGCCATCAAGGCCTACGTCGCGCTCGGTGGTGGTACCGCCACCATCAGCAAGGGTGTGCTCAAGTCCGGCGTGATCACCGCGCCGGTCATGGCAGACTTCTCCTCGCGCGGCCCGAACAAGGGTGACCTCAACACCCTGAAGCCGGACCTGACAGCGCCTGGCGTCGACATCCTCGCCGGCTACATCCCCAACCTTGACCAGGCCCAGCACGATGCCGTGGACAACGGTTCGGTCGTGCCGCCTGCCGCCTGGGACTTCCTGCAAGGCACCTCGATGTCCAGCCCGCACGTGGCCGGCCTCGCCGCGCTGCTGCGCCAGCAACACCCGACCTGGTCCCCGGCTGCCATCAAGTCCGCCTTGATGACCACCGGCTATGGCACCTTCAATGACGGCCAGCCTGGCCTCGCCAATGGCCGTCTGCCATGGGCCCAGGGTGCCGGTCATGTGAACCCCAATGCCGCTGCCGATCCTGGCCTGGTGTACGACGCCAACGCACTGGACTATGTCCGCTACATGTGTGGCATCAACGTGCTGTCGCCAGCAACCTGCTCCATCTACGGCACCATCCAGCCTTACAACCTCAACCTGCCGTCGATCACCGCTGCCAACGTACTCGGCCAGCTCACGATCACCCGTTCGGTCACCAACGTGGGCGCCACGCCAGCGACCTACACGGCCACGGCTTCCATCCCCGGCTTTGCCGCCACCGTCACGCCTTCCACCCTCACCCTCAACCCGGGCGAGAAGAAGAGCTTCAGCGTCCTGCTGTCGCGTACCACCGCCACCCAATCGGTCTGGCAGTACGGTTCGCTGGTCTGGAGCGATGGCACGCACACCGTCCGTAGCCCCATCACCGCTCGTGCCTCCCTGTTGTCCGCCACTGCCCAGCTGAACAGCGAAGCAGCGTCCGGTAGCAAGGTCGTCACCGTCGGTACTGGCTTCAACGGTGCCCTCACCGCACTCAAGGGCGGCCTGAAGGAAGCAGTCACCTTCGACGGCGTGGTCAACAAGTCGAACGATGCCGATGGTGGCGTTGCCTCCTGCGTCGCTGGTGATCCGACCGGTGGCGTCAAGGCGCACCAACTGGTCGTACCTGCCGGCAACCTGGTGACTCGCGTGGATCTGTACAACGCCGAAACCACCCATGGCGCCGCTGACGACCTCGACCTCATCGTCGTCAACAGCGCAGGTGCCGTCGTAGGTAGCAGCGGTTCCAGCACCTCGGATGAATCGGTGCAATTGCTCAACCTGCCGGCCGGTACCTACAAGGCCTGCGTGGTTGGCTACGCACCGCAAGGTGGCAGCACCGGCTACACCCTGTCGTCCTACGTGGTGAACAACGGCGATACCGGCGGTGACTTCAAGGTCCTGCTGCCGGCCAAGGCCTATGTCGGTGGTACCGCATCGGCCGCCATGAGCTGGAAGGGTCTGGCCGCAGGCAAGCGTTACCTCGGTGCCGTGCGTTACGTGGCCGAGAACGTTGCCCAGGGCAGCACCGTCCTGCTGGTGGAAACCAACGATCCGCTGCCACTCAGCAGCGCGACCAGCCGCAATGGTTCAGTCGATCCGCGTATCTGATCGATAGCCCGGCGGCCACGCAAGTAGCCGCCTGGTAAGACAAAAGGCCGCGAACCTTCGGGTTCGCGGCCTTTCTACATATATGGGTACTGCATCGCGAGAGAGCGACGAGCGAGATACCGACGCCTAGGTCGGGTCCTTGCCGCCCATCGCGTCCGAACGGGGACGCAGCACGCAGACATTGGCCTGGCAGACCGCACCAGGGTCGCTGACCAACTGGCAGGTCGACATCTCGCCCACCCGCTTGGCCTGCGCCGCACGCAACTGGCTGTACTGCTGCGCCTGCGCAAGGATCTTCTGCTCATCGCCATCCTGGGTGGACCAGGGCAGATAGAAAGCCGGGCCACCGCAGGACTTGGCACCGGCCGCCACGGTGCGGCACTGGCTGTCGGTCTGGCAACTGGCCTTGCCGATGGTCTGGCGCAAGGTCGTCAGCGCTTCCTGGGTACTGTCTTTGGGCTCGGCGCCGACTGCCGGCAAGGCACAACCCAGGCAAGTGGCCAGGAGCAGCAGGGGTAGGGGATACCGCATCATGGAACGTGTCCCTTCAGATGATGAAAAATCATCATCGTCCATCACCCCGGCAGGGGCAAATTTCGGGTCGAAAAAACCGCGTCATCGGCCTGTATTAAGCGATCTCTAATATGCCCGCGCTTAGGGTCCTTACCCAAGGTTATCCACAGGCCCTGTTGCGATGTTGCATCACCAAGCAGGCGCTCGAATCGACGCTTCCAGGCCGTCCGGACGCGTTGTTTGGGGGCTTGACATTTACAAGAGCCAGCACTGACGCGGCGAGTGAAAACACCAGTTGCAAGCGCGTGGTCTCGCTACTAGACTTAGTGGTCAGAGCAGTACAAAAACACTAGATATTGTGTTTTCCACATTTTCTGCACAGATTTATACACACGTCGTTCCGGGCCTGCCGGGACGCTAATTTTCCGTGTGTGTTCAGGGGTTTGGCTGTGGGGCGGCGTTAGAGTGACGCCACCTTCGACCACCTGGACGAGCTCAAATACCCAAGGCGCGTGCACCGCTATCCAGTGGTTCGCGCGCTGGCAAACCAACAGCAAAAGGGGAAGTCCTGACATGTACACCACCACCGAAACCGCCGGCACCACACGCGCCCCCTATCCGCAAGGGAATGACAGCGTGGCGTCCGGTAGCGCGCAGCCTGTTGCCGAGTACAAGACCATCCGCCGTAATGGCGCGGTTGTACCGTTCGAGCCGATGAAAATCTCGGTCGCCGTGACCAAGGCCTTCCTGGCCGTGCATGGCGGCGCAGCAGCGCAGTCGGCATCGGTGCGTGAAGCCGTGCAGAAGGTGACCGACCTGGTGGTGAACGCCCTGATGCGTCGCAAGCCCGAAGGCGGCGCCATCCATATCGAAGACATCCAGGACCAGGTCGAACTCGCCCTGATGCGCTCGGGCGAACATGACGTAGCCCGTTCCTACGTGCTGTACCGCGAGCGTCGCCATCAGGAGCGCGTCTCCAAGGGCGAAACCGAACACGCCCCGGCCTCCAGCATCAACATCAACGACGAAGGCGTGATGAAGCCGCTGGACGTCGCCAGACTGCGTGCCCTGGTGCAATCGGCCTGCTCCGGTTTCGAATCCGTGACCGATGCCGAACACATCGTCACCGAAACCCTCAAGAACCTGTACGACGGTGTCCCGGCCGAGGAAGTGCGCAAGTCCGCCATCCTCTCCTCCCGCCAGCTGATCGAAAAAGAACCCGCCTATTCCAAGGTTACCGCCCGCCTGCTGATGCACAGCCTGCGCCGCGAAGTCCTGGAAGAAGAAGTCATGCACGAGGAAATGGCGACCCGCTACGCCGAATATTTCCCCAAGTTCATCAAGCAAGGTATCGAAGCCGAACTGCTGGACCCGGAACTCGCCCAGTTCGACATGGCCCGTCTCGGCGCCGCCATGAAGTTCGAACGCGACTACCAGTTCGACTACCTCGGCCTGCAGACCCTGTTCGACCGCTACTTCCTGCACATCCACGGCCATCGCATCGAACTGCCGCAGGCCTTCTTCATGCGCGTCGCCATGGGCCTGGCCCTGCGCGAGATCGACCGTGAAGCCCGCGCCATCGAGTTCTACAACGTGCTGTCGACCTTCGACTTCATGTCGTCGACCCCCACGCTGTTCAACTCCGGCACCCTGCGCAGCCAGCTCTCCAGCTGCTACCTCACCACCATCGCCGATGACCTCGACGGCATCTACGAAGGCCTGAAGGAAAACGCCCTGCTGTCCAAGTTCGCCGGCGGCCTGGGTAACGACTGGACCCCCGTCCGTGCCCTCGGCTCCCATATCAAGGGCACCAACGGCAAGTCGCAAGGTATCGTTCCCTTCCTCAAGGTCGTCAACGACACCGCCGTCGCCGTCAACCAGGGTGGCAAGCGCAAGGGCGCCGTCTGCGCCTACCTGGAAACCTGGCACGCCGACATCGAGGAATTCCTCGAGCTGCGCAAGAACACCGGTGATGATCGTCGTCGTACCCACGACATGAACACCGCCAACTGGATCCCCGACCTGTTCATGCAACGCGTGATGGAAGGCGCCGACTGGACCCTGTTCAGCCCGTCCGAAGTCCCCGACCTGCACGACCTGTATGGCAAGGCATTCGCCGAAGCCTATACCCGCTACGAAGCCAAGGCCGAGCGCGGCGAAATGCGCGTGCACAAGAAGATCCCGGCCCTGCAGCTGTGGCGCAAGATGCTCACCATGCTGTTCGAAACCGGCCACCCCTGGTTCACCTTCAAGGACCCTTGCAACATCCGCAGCCCGCAGCAGCACGTCGGCGTGGTGCACTCGTCCAACCTGTGTACCGAGATCACCCTCAACACCAACGACAACGAGATCGCCGTCTGTAACCTCGGCTCCGTCAACTTGGTGAACCACATGATCAAGGGTGCCGACGGCCAGTTCTCGCTCGATGGCGACAAGATCAAGCGTACGGTCAAGACCGCCATGCGCATGCTGGACAACGTGGTGGACATCAACTTCTACCCGGTCAAGAAGGCCCGCAACTCCAACCTGCGTCACCGTCCGGTCGGCATGGGCATCATGGGCTTCCAGGATTGCCTGCACATGCTGCGTACCCCGTACGCATCGGACGCCGCCATCGAGTTCGCCGATCGTTCCATGGAAGTCGTGGCCTACCACGCCTACTACGCCTCGACCGAACTGGCCGAAGAACGCGGCAAGTACCCCAGCTACGCCGGCAGCCTCTGGAGCCGTGGCATCCTGCCGCAGGACAGCATCGACCTCCTGGCCGAAGCCCGCGGCGGCTACCTGGAAATGGACCGTTCCGCCCAGCTCGACTGGAGCGAACTGCGCCAGCGCATCGCCACCTACGGCATGCGTAACTCCAACTGCCTGGCCATCGCCCCGACCGCGACCATCGCCAACATCGTCGGCGTATCCGCCTCGATCGAGCCGAACTTCCAGAACATCTTCGTGAAGTCCAACCTGTCGGGCGAGTTCACGGTGATCAACGAGCACCTGGTGCACGATCTGAAGGAACGCGGCCTGTGGGACGACGTCATGATCGGCGACATCAAGTACTTCGATGGCTCGCTGCATCGCATCGACCGCGTGCCGCAAGACCTGAAGGACATCTACGCCACCGCGTTTGAAGTCGAAGCCCAATGGCTGGTCGAATGTGCCTCGCGTCGCCAGAAGTGGATCGACCAGGCCCAGAGCCTGAACATCTACATGGCCGGCGCATCGGGCAAGAAGATGGACGACCTGTACAAGCTCGCCTGGGTCCGTGGCCTCAAGACCACCTACTACCTCCGTACCCTGTCGGCATCGAGCGCCGAGAAGTCGACCGGCCGTGGTGGTGAACTGAACTCGGTACCGGTCGGTGGTGGCCAGATGGCCGCTGCTGCCCCGGCCGCTGCGGTTGCCGCAGCCCCGGTGATGCCGGAAGCCGAAGGCGCGGTCTGCATGATGCGTCCAGGTGATCCAGGCTTTGCCGAATGCGAGGCCTGCCAGTAAATCTGGTAGCAACCTGACGGTTGTTGTTGAAAGCCGAAGGGGAGGGCCACTGCCGTCCCCTTCGTGCCCTGGGCCGCCGCCCAATAGTCATACCGCAACACCCGCTGTGCCACCGCGAACCCGCAGGCACAGGCAAGCACCCAATCAGCCGAGCGCGGTTTGTCTCTCCTGATTAGTTGAACAAGCAACGTTGAACGAACAAGCGCTTCAAACTGTCCAACCGGCTGATTTGAAAGGAATTAAGAATATGCTGTCTTGGGATGAAACCCCCGCACAACCTGCCGCCAAGCCCGCCGCTCCCCAAGCCCCGGCCCAGCCGCAGTACTCGTTCGAATCCGCACCGGCCGTCGCCGACTACAACACCGCCAGCGTGCAGGCGCACACCGCCGGCCGCGTCAGCGCCGTGGACAAGCGCATCATCAACGGTGGTACCGACGTCAACCAGTTGGTCCCCTTCAAATACAAATGGGCCTGGGAGAAATACCTGGCCACCTGCGCCAACCACTGGATGCCGCAGGAAATCAACATGCAGCGCGATATCGAGCTGTGGAAGAACCCCAATGGCCTGAGCGAAGACGAACGCCGCCTGGTCAAGCGCAACCTGGGCTTCTTTGTCACGGCCGACAGCCTGGCCGCCAACAACATCGTGCTGGGCACCTACCGCCACATCACCGCCCCGGAATGCCGCCAGTTCCTGCTGCGCCAGGCCTTTGAAGAAGCCATCCACACCCACGCCTACCAGTACATCGTGGAAAGCCTGGGCCTGGACGAAGCCGAAATCTTCAATGCCTATCACGAAGTGAAGTCCATCCGCGACAAGGACAACTTCCTGATCCCGTTTATCGACGCGCTGACCAACCCCAACTTCAAGACCGGCACGCTCGAAGCCGACCAGCAACTCCTGAAGTCGCTGATCGTCTTCGCCTGCATCATGGAAGGCATGTTCTTCTATGTGGGCTTCGTGCAGATCCTCGCCCTGGGCCGCCAGAACAAGATGACCGGCGCCGCCGAGCAGTACCAGTACATCCTGCGCGATGAATCGATGCACTGTAACTTCGGCATCGACCTGATCAACACCATCAAGCTGGAAAACCCGCAACTCTGGACCGAAGCCTTCAAGGCCGACCTGACCGGCCTGTTCCAGAAAGCCGTGGACCTGGAATACGCCTACGCCGAAGACACCATGCCACGCGGCGTGCTGGGCCTGAACGCCTCCATGTTCAAGGATTACCTGCGCTTCATCTGTAACCGCCGCATGCAGCAGATCGGCCTGGAACCCATGTTCCCGGGGGCGACCAACCCCTTCCCGTGGATGAGCGAGATGATCGACCTGAAGAAGGAAAAGAACTTCTTCGAGACCCGCGTGATTGAGTATCAGAGCGGTGGGGCTTTGAGCTGGGATTGATTGCTATGATGTGAAAAAAGCCGCCTGGAAGGGCGGCTTTTTCGTAGGTGAGATTCAGCAAAATAGTCTAAGAGACTAAAGGACGTCGTGGTGTATGTCTCATTTAACCTAATTGGGCAGCACCGTCGCGGAAAAAATTTCCTTATCTATTCCCATGGATAAAAGATCTCCTGAGCACATTTCGTCGACATATGTGGTCACATCTCTTCCCGCATCTTTTAACAGCCCTATCTTTGATCTTGTCATTGCGGTATAGGTGCTCTGATCCTCCTCTAAAATCGAGTCAACGCTTTTCATGTGCGCAATCTTTTCGAGGGCCCTTGCTGCGAGGGTTGGTTCCGTAGGCAATGCTGTGCCATTGGATGGCCTCGTAAGATTAAACTTGTCTCTCGGGGGAGTGAGTTCTCTTTTGAAATATATGCACATCGAGATCATATCGTTGTCGGACTCCTCTCCATCAATGCTGTAGCGAACTACGCTCGTTAGTTTTGCTGTGGATTTTTCATTCACTGCAAAGGAGAATATCCACTTTAAGAGTCCAATTACATATATAAGAATATGTTCTTCATTTTTAAGAGTTGGTGGATTTTCTGAAGAGTCATTTCCTTGATTAAGAGTTATGCCGGAGAATTCTGCTTTAAATTTCTCAAAAAATTCGTGATTGCCGAGATTGCTTTTTACGCAATTCAGTAATTCTTCAAATGCCAGCTCACAGGAAGTTGCCTTCGAGGAGCGCGTTGTTACGAATAGCAACCATTTTGGCTTTAACTGTAGTTGGTAGCTTAGCATGTTACGAAGTGCAGTAAGCCTTCTCTTTTGTAGAGCGGGCGATATTAGATTGTCGCAAAAGTCTAAGTTAATAATGTCAAATGGCCCATCTTTTCTGACTTTAGACAGAATCAGTGGATTATCGTGTTCCATTTGGTCGAAGTCGTGCATTTCTATCTTGGACTTCTTACTTATTCCTTGACTGTCTAGAAGCTGACTTAGCTGGTCCTGCGCTCGTCCCCAGGCTTCTTGGCTGTTGAGGAATCCTAGAAAGTGTAATTCTTTGGAAATTGGGTTTAATTGTTTTTGAAAGAATCTAACATCCAATAAATCTTCGCCGGGTAAGCCAAGGTATTTTATTGCTCCTGTGTCAGCTGCTTCTTGAGCAGGTTCTATTATGTGCTCACGGATCTGGGCCCACCATTGCTTTTCACGAACCCATTGCTTTCTTGGTTTGTGCCAAGGCAGGAATGTTTTCTCTTTCTTCTGATTGCCATCATTTGTGGTGGTCCCGAAATCTTCTTCAGAGACAGGAAATTCGCCAAAAAGATTTGCCATTTTATTGGCCCTCCACGCTCAAGATTTTAACGATTGCGCGAAATAATTCCTTTTGTCTGTTTTGAGGTAGACTGTCTACTAAGTCAAATGAATCCAGTACTTTAATGATGGCCTTGGCGCGCTCTTCTAATACTGTAGAAAATTCTGTTTTGGCTTTTCCGATCCAGTCGTCAAGCTCTAGTTTTGATATTTTATATGAGCCAACTTCGGTGGCAGAATTATTGGATTCGCCAGGGCTCTTGTCATTAATAATGATGTCCCTAATTTCGTCGGGATCCTTGCCTTGACCTCGGGCGATTTCCTCAACTTCGGCGTTAAGTGTTTGAAGAAAACTATGACCGCGCTCGGATTTTTTGATGTGCAGCTTTTCCCGCTTTATTTCTTTGTATTTCGCTACAACTTGTCGAATCGCCTCGTGTAGCCACCGCATTATTATTTGATAGTGAGGGTGGGCTATATTAAAGGATTCTCTGTCAATGTTTAATGCTGAATCTAGTCCGCTACTTACAAAAATCTCAATTGTAAGTTGGCCTTTAATAACGTGCTCAGCTATTTGATATTTCATGAAGGTGGGGTCAAATAAAACCCCGGTTGAGTTATGTATTCTTAAAATTACGCCATTGTGTTCCTTGGGGATAACTTTAGGGCACCATAGTATATATGCTTCAAATTCTAAGCTGCCGCCGGATACGGTCGAGTCAATACGGCTGGTATCGGGCTTTGCGCCGCCAATGAATAGTATTGGCTTTTTAACTGCGGCGCTGGTGGATGGGAGATTGTTAAAACTAATAGGGCGAAATATTTGCACGCCGTCTATGACTACATTAAAGTCTGACGGTGTGGTATTTGTCTTTAAGGATAATAGCTCTTTTATGGTTGAGTCGACTGGTAACGAAAGAGCTTCAGCCTTTCCCTTGGGAGCGTTGCTTATTCTGTAAATTTGGGGGAAGTCTTGTCCAGATAATGAAAATGGATGTTCATCAAGATAGCGGACAGGAACGGAGAGGCCAAGAGTCCAAAGCATATTTAGATAGTTATCTAAATCTAGCTCTAGCTTTGGGCTGACGGTAATAGCTGCCAGATTGAGCATTGCCTGATGTAGTTTTTTGAACTTTTCATCAGGTTCGTCCGAGTGTTGCCACGGCAGTGACGGCTGCTTTTCAATTAAATGATCATTGTTCCGAAAGGTGCAGCCAATATGGAATTCAGGGGTTTCAACGGGAGCACTTGCGTAACCTTCGTCGCCGGAACTGCTGTTGTTTGATTCTTGAAGCCAAGTACCTACGCTTTTTAGCTGGTCGCGTGCACTTTTTTTGATATTTTTTAATATTATATCTGTGCCATGGGCATCAAGGTTTTCAGTTGGGATAGTACTAATTTTTACCGAGCCAGTTTTGAAGCTTTGCCCTCTCTTCTCATGCTCCGCTAGCTGTTCTTCTGAATAATTATTCAGAGTGATGTGTGCTGCTATATAATAATCGCAGCCGACTGTTTTGGTGATAATGGAGAATTCTCTGGTAAGTTGAGCGACACTGAAAAGTCCAATGCCTATCTTTCCAATTAATTTCCGTTTCTTTTTGGGGCTGAGTGATGGGTCTGATGTGTCAGTGATGCCCAAGTTAGGTCTGGTCGAGTCTCTTTTGGCGCTTCCGCCGATATGATGAATTAGATTAGTTATGGCCTCGACGGACATTCCGTTACCATCATCTCTAATGGTTATATTTTCAAATCTTGGTGCGTCGGTTTCTATGGTTACATTCGTGGCGTCAGCATCATATGCATTGGATATTAATTCGCGAACAGCAGAAGACGGTTGCCTGTATATACCATCTGTTACTCTTGCTAGAACTTTTTCATCAGTCGATAGCTCTGTCTCGGAGGTTTCTCCTTTTTTTAATTTTATAAGTATGTCCGCAACAAATTTCCGAGATTCTATTTCTTGAGCTTCTTTTTTTCCTTGGACTAAAGGTGCTTCGCTCATAAGGGGCTCCTCTTTGAATTAATATTAATCCTCGAATGACTTTTGATAGGCATTCGTTTTTATGTATTCTGAATTTTCTGGTGCCAAGAAGAATTTTTCCTATCTCGAGGATTAAGAACGGCTTGTGACCAGATATTCCTCAGCATCCTGCCAATCGCTTCCCCAACTAAAGGCGGTACAGCGTTGCCAATTTGTGTATATCTAGGACATTCTAATTTTCGTTGCTTCCCGCCGGTGGTGTACTTTCCTTGGAATGAAAACCAGTCTGGAAAAGATTGGAGCCTGGCGTTTTCGCGAGCTGTTAAAATTCGTGGCTCGTCATAGTGCAATATGTCATCCGGAAGCGTTGTAATTGTAGGTGCGGGACCTTGTGGGTCGAGTACGGTAATGGTGTGTTTTTTTGTGCCGACGAGTTGTCGTTCTGCTTGGGATAAACATTTCCCTGGGCGGCAAATTCTTTGTATATTTTCGAAATATGCTACAGTTTCCGGCTTATGGCGAGCGAGTCGTAGGCTGTTAGGTTTCGAAGAGAAATCCCCCCTCATTATTTTTTGATAACTTGAGAGGGAGGCATTTTTTGAATAGGTTGCTTCAAAAAAACCTTTAGCGTCAGAGTCATCACTTTGACAATATTCTCGCCCCTTTGTTTCTAGGTCAGAAATGGCCTCGCGCGTGGTGATCTGCCTGTCCGCAGGAAGGCCTTTTGATAGTCTAAATTCTGTGCTGCTATTTCTCAGGTAACTCAAGAGGTCAACTGAGTCTTCCCCTTGTCTTTCTTGTTCGCAGATGATGATATGCCGCTGTCTGGTTTGTGGTACACCAAAATCTGCGCAATTGACCAAACCTTGCCAAACGGTATATCCAAGCTTTATCAATCGACCTGTAACGTACTGGGCGTATGAAATCTTCTTCGAGTTTACTATTAGTTCATCTAGTGAAGCATTGCTTTCGAAGCGCATATTGAAGCCCGCTACATTTTCTATGACCAAGAAGCGAGGCTGGACTAGACCTACTAATGACAAGTACTGCTCTGTCATTTTGTTTCGAGGGTCTGCTGGATCACGTCGACCCGCAGTTGAGAAGCCCTGGCAAGGTGGCCCTCCGACGATAAGATCTACGCTTCCTCGGAGAGAGGCAACGTGTTCCGGGAATTTTTCTAGCAGTTGCTCGCAAGTCATCGCTTGCTTGGGTAGCCAAGCTGGCCATTGGAACTTATGTCGCTCCCCGTCGACTAGGTTAAATCGCAGCGTCTCGAATGCGAGGGGGCTTTTTTCTACGGCAAAGATGCCCTCACATCCGGCCTCGAGTAGGCCTAGAGAAAGTCCTCCACAGCCCGCGAACACGTCGATGAAACGTAGGGGCTTTGCTGTTGTCATTCTTATGCGGTCCTTGCACTAGCTCAGTGTGACGAATTTTGGGCAAAATTTTCTCACATTACCAGGGCGAGCCGAAGAGGTATCAGCGATGAGCATACGCCGATTTGAAGGGAGACCCTCTCATGCGCGAGTGCGTCGGTTCCAAACTCGTTTGCTGGCTTGGTTTGAGCTCTGTGGACGTGAGTTCCCATGGCGACAAAGTGATGCTGGGCTCTACGAAAAGGTCGTTGTAGAAGTTTTACTACAGAGAACGCGAGCTGAGACCGTGGCCCGATTCCTGCCGAATTTTCTACACAGCTACCCAGGGTGGCGGGAGATCGCTGAAGCAAGTGAGGATGAACTCGCTGTAGTGCTGCGGCCTCTGGGCTTGTGGCGGAGGAGGGGGGTATCGCTGAGAGGCCTTGCGCGCTCTTTGGTCGCGATGGCTTACACGTGGCCAGGTGAGCGAGCCAAGCTGGAATCGTTGCCTGCTGTAGGACAATACGTTGCCAATGCTGTACTTCTGTTTGTTCATAGGCAGCGAGAGCCTTTGATGGACGCGAGTATGGCCAGGTTGCTACGTCGTTATTTTGGCCTTCCTCAGGTTCGAGTAGACATACGGGATGATGAGCTACTTCATGACACTGCCTATGCAGTCTTGGTTTCTGGTGATGCCGTTATTTTGAATTGGGCGATGCTTGATTTGGCGGCATTGATATGTCGTCCGAGCAAGCCTAAGTGTCATGAATGTCCGATTAGCAGTTCTTGCAGGTATCGTAGATCGGAAATTTCGTAGCACAAGATATCTGTGAGCGTAAGGTGGTTATCGGATTGTTTGCATAATTAGGGTGGTAATTCTGAATTAAAAAGTAGGAGGTAAGGCTAAAATACTTCAAGAGTAAAAGGTCCTTTAAAATTGTATAAAATATTAGAGATTGAATATTGATATGAAATTTAATTCTAGTGATTTGCTCGAGTGCTTGGACGAATCGATAGTTGCACAACAAGCCATGATGCAGGGGTATGAGAAAGAATCTGAGGCGCTAACTATTGAAACGGTCAGAGCACTTGACTGCGTGCTCTTCGAAGAGTTTATTCCAGAGTTAAGAAATGCCTCGGAGCGGACATCTGCAGAACGCTTGATTATGCAAGCCGGTGTGAATGAGGCATTGCGCCGGGTTTTGCCTAAATCTTTGGCGAGACACTCTCCTGAACGGTTTGTAGCCAGCACAAAGGTTCACGATCAGGTAGATGGATTTTTGTTTGATGCAGGCGTCCTCGCGATGGCAAAGCGTCAGCGGATCCTACTGTCACAAGGGTTACTTAGTGGATATATCGATCCCAGGAGTGATGCTGAGAATCGCATTCTTGTCCTTGATGCACAGGATAGTTCTACCTACTGGGAGGCTATTGGACTTACGGGAATGGAGTGGCTTAGTGCGGAAACGATGAAGCGCGACCAGGGCCTGGAAGCAGAGTTGGAGCAGATGCATCTCGAGCTCATGCCTAGTCTTGAACGGCAATTCGACAGATTTGGTGGCGAATTCGGGGAGATTTTCGATGGCTTGGATGGTTATTTCCGTGAGTGGGCGCAGCTTTACCTCAAACGGATGCCCTACCAAGACCTACTAGGGCTGAATGATGTCATTGGTTGTTGCTCTTATGGCCGTTATGTTGATGTACTGACAGCAATTTCTACTCTCTGCCAAATGCGTATCTGCTACGCACGGTTAGCATACTCGCGGCGGCCGGACGTAAGTATTAGATCTCTGTTGAGCCAGGTAGTGAGCCTGGAGGATCTTATAGAAGGTGTGACGTCCTTTCTGGATGCCGAATCTCATGAGATTGAGTACTTGCTACAGCACCTTATACTCTCGAAGCATAATTTCGTGCATCATTTTGATATCGGAACGCCAGCATGGGCGCCAGTAATTCGAACTAGCCAGATTGCATGTGTCCTTCCATCATTTGGCATGGATATCAACCCTTTTTCTTTTCTCTTAAGGGAGTTAAGAGTAAGGCATAAAGATGACTGGTTTACCGTGGCTAATCGTCGTGAAGAGCGGTGGGTTGCCGAGTTGGTGCAACTTTTCCCAGGTTCACGCTGGTCCTGTTCAAACGGAAGGAAACTAAAAAATGCCGATGGAACGGTCGCAACCGATGTTGATTTTTTGGCATATGACAGCATCACAAAGCAATTGGCTCTCTTTCAGTTGAAATGGCAGCAACCGGCCATGGGCGATGAGACAGTTCGACGTAGCAATGGGAGGAATTTTCTGAAGCAGTGCAATGAGTGGGTAGTCGATGTGCATGCGTGGCTTGCACGATTTGGTGTGGGAGAGCTTACCAAGCGGGCGGGTATTAAGACGGCTGGAGTAGACCGAATCGTACTCATAAATTTGGCCCGGTATTCGGCATTCATGCCGGAAACCATCAATGCTAGTTCAGAAGCCACCTGGTCCGACTGGGGGCACTTCCTTAAGCATCGACTTGCTCTCCCGAATGCTTCTCCCACAGAACTCGCAGATGCGATTAAAGCGGATATCAGTCGCACCCAAGCTGAGCTTACCCTTGAGTCGATTGCGCTACCCTTACCCGGTTGTGCCCTGATAGTTAATCCGGTGCAGCGACCTCGCTGAGTCTATTTATCTCAGGTCCGGCATCGGAAATATAAAACGTCCCACCCATCAAGTTCCTCCTACGAATGCCGGTGCCGCGGGCATCGAGGCGGGCCAGGCGTGGTGGCTATGCAGGCTTTGAGTGACAGCAGCTGGCGGAACACTATGCCCGCAGTCCAATAAGTACAAGCGGCGTTGAGTGGTTTGCTATGACCTGCGGGTACGGTGAACATACAAGGCCTGTTTATTGATGCGTTGATTTGATCCTGTTTCTCTATTGGTCTTTTGATTGATGCTTGTTGCGAGGGTAATGATGCGAAATGGTGTTTCGAGAAGCCTTGGATGTTTGAGTCTTATCTTCCTGCTTTGTGCATGGGCTGCTGCCGCGGAGGTGGATGCACCCTCCGTGGCTGAAGCGCCGGTACCTGCACTGCCTGCAGAAACAAGTATCAAGGGGCTATGTTCTAATACGAACGAGGTTGGGAAGGCGCTGGCGGCGGAGTTCGTGCGAGCCGTCAACAAGCGCAAGGAGCCTTTCAAAGGCGCGAAGATGAGGCTGGAACTGGTTGTTTCGGCGGCGGGATTTGTGAACCAGGTAAAGGTGCTGGATGCAGCGGATGAGGAGCTGGGCCAGGTCGCGTTACTGGCGGCGGGGATGCTGCAGTGCAAGGCCACTGGGCGAACAGTAAGAGCAATCTACCCCATCGTCTTTAGTGTGGCCGAGTAGAAATGGCCGTTGTTGCTGATGAGGCTGGCTGGGCTGGCTTGTTGAGCATTCCCTGGCGATATGAATGGGTTTAACGCGATGCCCACGTGTTGTTGCAGTTGTGCAGGTAGATGTAGATGTTGTCGCTCTTGTCCTGCGCAACGCCCACCACCCCCCATTCAAGCTTCGCATAACTTGCTGAAACATCGCCCAGTTGCTTTTTCAGCCAGCGCTCGTGATGACGTCTTGTCGGCTCGAGCGCGTTATAGAAGTCCGCTTCCGTCTCTATGCGCAGGGACGGATCAGTCAGGCCAATGCTGAGGCTGACTAGGACTGAGTGTTCAAACCGCAAGCCAAGCTCGTAAGCCAGGCCTTCTGTCTGCCCGCTTGCATTGGCGAACCGGCAAGGAACGTCCTTCCCGTACACAGAAACCAGCCGTTCCTCGCTAACAGAGAAATCAGTGCCGAGGTCTGAGACGGTGGTCTCTGGAGTGATCTCAAGCGAGCCAAAGATCACGTGGCCGTTTTTCGGATCGATGCTGATCGCTTTGTGCATTGGCTACCGGGGCGTATCGGGGTCGGGCCTTGTATTTTGCACCAAGAGATCGCGTTCGCAGTGAGGGCAGAGGAGGCGGTTAACCAAGGCCTTCTCTTGAAGGTGCGGTACCCACCTCTCCACCATCACGGTGGCGCAGTCCGCTTCGGCTCCCACAACTCGATCTTGTTGCCTTCCGGGTCAAGTATCCAGGCAAAGCGCCCATTCCCGTCACTATCGTCGCGCTTGAGGATGGTGACATCCTTGGCACGCAACCGCGCGATAAAGGCGTCCATGTCGTCAACGGCATAGTTGATCATGAACTCTGCAGTGGACGGGGCGAAGTAGGTGGTGCTGGCCGGAAAGGTGCCCCAGATCAGCGCGGGCGGGTGGTTGGGTGCATCGTAGCGCAGTGCGGCGCCGCCCCATTTTTCCAGCGTAATCCCCATGACATCGCGGTACCACGCCGCCAACGCCTTCGGGTCCTTGGCCTTGAAGAAGATACCGCCTACACCGGTGACGCGGCCGGCGGTTTCAACGGGCGCAGCCTGGCCCGGGCTGGTCATGACCAGCGCAGCCAGGCACATTGCCATAAGGGGTCGTACTGCCATTGCCCTACTCCTTGCCGGGTGACGGTCTGCAGCGCCCCGGTGTGCGCTGATCGCGAAGCCAGCATAGCAACGGGGTAGGGGACTTGCCAGCTGGCACGCGGGTTCGCACGTGCTGGGGTCTGGGTTTGAATTTTGCATCGAGCAGTTGTTCTGACTGCAACGTGCAGGGTGATTGCAAGGCAAACCCGACGCGCCTACGCTTTGGGCGTCATCACTGCACAACGGCGGCCCGGCTATATCCAACACCCGGCGCCAGGAGCGGAATCCACATGACCAACCGCCTTGCCGCCTGTAGCTGCGGCCAACTCACCGCCCAAGTCACCGGCGACCCGGTGCGCATCTCCATCTGCCATTGCCTGGCCTGCCAGCGCCGCACCGGCGGCCCCTTTGCCGAACAAGCGCGCTACTACCGCAAGGACGTCACCACCGCCGGGACCTCCACCCAATACATTCGCGTAGGGGACGAGGGCCCGGGTGCCAGGTTCCACTTCTGCCCCACCTGTGGCACCACGGTCTATTACGAACCGCTAGGAATGGCGGAGTTTCTGATCATCCCGGTCGGCGCGTTTGCCGATCCTGGCTTTCCGGCGCCGGGTGTGTCGGTTTACGAGGAACGGAAGCATGAGTGGGTGGTGGTGCCGGCCGAGGCGGAACATTACCCGTGAGGCTCACGTGCTGGCGGCCGGTCTTGTATTTTGCGTCGAGTGGTCGTTCTGGCGGCATGCGCAGAAGCAAAAGAGGCAGCTAATTAGCGTCTTGAGAAATGTTGACTGAGTCAACAATATGTCGCAAGCTTTCGGCAATCCAAGATTGCCGAGCCTTGCCATGCCTACCCCTGTTTTCAGTGACCGCGTTGCAGCGGTCCGGTCCTTCAACCGATTCTTCACCCGCCAGATCGGCGTGCTGCGGGAAGGCCTGCTGCATAGCGAATTCACGCTGACAGAAATGCGCGTGCTGTACGAACTGGCGCACCATGGCGACCAGCCATCGGCCGCGTTGTGCCGTGATCTGGGCCTGGACCGTGGCTACCTGAGCCGCATCGTCGCCAAGTTCGAAAGCGCCGGGCTGGTGAGCAAGGTGCCGTCGGCCACCGATGGCCGCGCCAAACTCCTGCACATGACCGAACAAGGCCGTGCCGTCTACGAGCCGCTGGACCGCCGCTCGCGTGAAGAAGTGGGCGACATGCTGTCGCGCCTGGCCGAGCTGGACCAATTGCGCATGCTCGATGCCATGCACACCATCCGCGAGCTGCTCGACAAGCAGGCCGGCATGAAATACGCCCAACCCTTCGTCCTGCGCCCCCACCGCGCCGGCGACATGGCCTGGATCACGCATCGCCACGCTGTGCTGTATATGCGGCAGGGCTGGGACAGCAGCTTCGAAGGCCTGGTGGCCCAGATCTGTGCAGACTTCGAACGAAATTTTGATCCGGCGCTGGAACACTGCTGGATCGCCGAGATGGCAGGGCAGCCGGTCGGCTCCATCGCGCTGGCCCGCAGTGGCGAGGAAGGCGTGGGCAAGTTGCGCCTGCTACTGGTGGAGGAAGAAGCGCGCGGCTACGGCCTCGGCTCGCGCCTGGTAGACGAATGCCACAACTTCGCCCGCGCTGCGGGCTATCGCAAGATGCGCCTGTGGACCACGGACCAGCTCAAGGAAGCGCGCCATATCTACGCTAGCAAAGGCTATGTGCTGGTGGCAGAGGAGCCGGCGCACGCCTTTGGCAAGGACCTGGTCAATGAGACCTGGGAGCTGGATCTGTAAAACACATAAGGGGCTCGTTCATGGCGACTCTCGCCTACCACCGTTTAGCGCTGCAACGTGCAGGCTACGACACTATTCAAATTGAGCTGCTGATCGAGCAAGTCACCAAGGCCACAAGCCCAGAAGAATTGCGGTCGCAATTCGTGGCGCTAGAACCGGAAGCGAACAAGCTCGAATGGTTGTTTGATAGAGATTTCACGGCGCTTCTTATACAGCACGCCTTACCTCGCTTCCGTTCGGATGCGTTGCGCCTTATCGCACTGGATGTCGCCATTGATCGTGCCAGTTGGTGTGCGAGCGCCGCCACTGCTGGTGGCGAAGGTCTTGCACGTTCTGTTCATGTCAGGGAGCTAGAGGGGCTCCGTACTGAGTTTTCCGCCTAAAGGCATCGAGTTCAGGTCTGGCATTTTGCGTTAAGTAACCCCCTGGTGGGTCAAGGCCCCGGCCAGTGATCCCGCCCTGCTACAAGAGCATCTCATTGCCGAAGCGCTCCGCGGCTGTCGTGCCATGCAGGATGATCTTCTTGAGGGCAGGCAGGCGTCGGCGAGCGACGATCACTTCAAAGTCGTCGCTGTCCAACCATGTGTCGCTGACATCGAGAACCTTGAGCCGTGGGTAGGTGTCGGCGGCGAGGAGGATGCCAAGATCGTCGGCGTTGAAGAGGTTGCCAGACAGGTTTAGCTGCTCGACTACGCTGCTGGCGGGTGCGCGAACCAGCGCTTCCAGATCGGCTCGTACCAGATCGGCTGAACTCAGCCTCAGGGTGGTCAGCCTGGTCAACTGGGAGGCCCCGAACACCGTGTCGATGCCGCCGGAGAGGTGAACCTTGGAGAGCTCAAGGGATACGAGCCCGCTGAGTGCATCGCAGCGTGTGATAGCCCCGACATGCTCGGGGAAAGTTTCGATCTTGTGGAGCCGAAGTCCCTGCAGGCCATCAATGCCAGGATGAGCGCACAGGGCGAGAATTTTGAGCCCGTGCAGGTCTTCGACATCTCGCATCGCCAGTTGCCCGACCAGGGTCATGGCGATACCGCCATCCCGGCTTAGTACGGGGTCAATGTGTTCCAACTGTCGGATACGCCAGTCCCACCCGCGCAGGGACGCCGCGGCCCGCTTCACGATGGGCTCGATGGATTCCTCCGCCGGCCAGTGGAACAGGAGTTCGAGGAAGGCTCCCCATGCTGCCTCGGACGGCGGTGCATTCATGAGTTGGTCGACCAGCTCGGCGCGAACCGATGGTGACCAGACCCGGAGTGCGTCGAGCGTCGTGAATCCGGCCAGGTGCCGGGAGTGTGTAACGACATTCATGGTTCACCTCGCGTCCTACAGGTCATCGGTGGATTGTGATGTGCCTTGAAGTGTCGATGAAAGTGATATCGGGACTTGCTGGCGCAGCAGCTCTTCCGAATTCTCCACCGGCAAGCTCCCCCTTTTTCGTTTTTCCTTCCTTGGCGCTTTCTTTTCCTTCTTCTCAGGCTTCTGTTTCTTTTCCTTCTTTTCTGGCGCTTGCTTCTTTATCTTCTTCTCTTTCTTTTCCCTTTTGGGTTCCTTCTTCTTTTTGCGCTTTGGTTTTTCGTCTTCGTCCGAGGACGAGTCCGAGGACTCTCGCTGTGCTTCCTTCTCGGCCTGTGTTGCCCTGGTTTCGAAGCCCAGCAGGAGCATTTCCAGCCAGGTCAGGTCCTTGTCGAGATAGGTCCGCTTCGAGTCATCCTTTGCTTCGCCCTCTCGCACATGCTCCTTGATCGTGCCCCTGTCGGTGACGAATCCCTTTTCGCCCAAGCGCATGCCGAGCTCCTGCGACAACAGGTTGTTCCTGCCTCGTAGCCACCAGATCTGGTCCTGGATGGTCTGAAGTCGCGCGCCGAAAGCGACCTCCGTATGCGCTGCGTTTACATGTTCGTGGCTGCCAAACATGATGTCGCTGACGTTGGTCGCTCGAATGAATACCTCGAAGGGGTCGTCTTTGTCCAAACCCGGCACCGGCCCCTGGGCGGACTGCTGTTCCAGTTTTGATCCGAAGCCGAACAGCGCATTGTTCACCGCCTTCTCGAAGTCCTGGAGCGGTTCGATCCCCTGACTCTTGACGCTGCCCCGGTCCACCTTCGCGCCCTTGCTCATCGCGTACACGGCGAGCGGGGGGGCATCGAGGTTGGCATCGACATCGAACTTCTCCGGCATAAAGCGGATGTACTGCTTGGGTGCGCTCTTGTACCCCTTCGCGAGGCTGCCGATGTAGTCCAGGCTGCGTACCTTTTCCGGGTCCATGTACGAAAGTCCCTCTTTTCTTTTCTTTAAGACCCATTCCTTGATATTGCGTTCGTATTCGGTCCAGAGCCCCAAGAGGCGGCTGTTGATCTCCTGTACCGCTGCCCACCACCTATCCCGCCAGATTTGCTCGCCAGCCCGGCTCTTGACTGCCTGGAACTGCGGTAGCATCTCGGCGCCGAATCCGTCCTCCTGCGCAGAGACTTTGACCATCCGTGCCGTTAGCTCTTCTACCTGGGCGGTCACCTCTTTCAACTGGAGGAAGTACGCTTCTTTCAGCGTAGTTACCTCCTTTTGTTCTTTGAAATTCCGAACGCTCGCCTTGTAGGAGATTGAGATGTTTTTTACGGTCGAGGCGAGCTTGAACAGATCGGCTGTGAAGCCCTGCTGATCGTCGAGTTTTCGAAAGCCTTTCATGTCTCTTTCGAGCGCGAGTTTGATGTTGTGCGCCTCATGGAATGCTTTCCGGAAGGGCTGGTAGATAGGTGGGTCTTCGGGGCGGGCGGTACCTTCTTCCTTGGAAGGCCGCCAGATGCCGAGCTTTTTATCGATGTCACCGGACTCGATTTGCATGCCGGGCAGGTCTTCGCCGGGCAGCGTCTCCCGTATTTTGTTGGGGTCGACCTTGTGTATCCGGTTTTGGTCGCCGAACTCTTCCATCGCGACCACTCTCTGGTTCTTCTTCTTCCCGTCGCGGCTGTAGTACCCAAACTCCCGGCGTCCCAGCTGCACCGGCATTGCGGATACCCTGAGCGGACCAGGGGCCAGTGCTTGCTTTTTGTCCGCCGTCAGTTGTGCGGTCCCTTTTGTAGCCTTCCCACCCATGACATCCGCTTCCCGTTCCAGCGTCGCGTCATCGTTCACGCTCACCCCGGCCATCTGCATGGTCGGCCTTACACGTCCTTGGCGCTGCTGTACCAGGTGCCAAGCCTCATGTGGCAGGTGATGTTCCTGTCCCGGTCCGAGGTGGATGTTGTTGCCCTGCGCATAAGCCCAGGCATTCAACTGCGCCGGTTCCGGAGAGTTGCGATGCACACGAACGCCTGACATATCCATGCCGGAGAGAGCCTCGATCCCCGTCTTCAGTTGGTCCGGCATGCCCGTATCGTTGACCGGTGCGTCGCTGGCCTCTGCCGAAGGGGCGGGAGTCATCAATTGCCGCTGTAGTGGTAAGCCAGTCGCCTCGTCATTCTGGGTCTGCAGGCGGGCAGGTGCCGATTTCGCCTGCGCTGGCCCGTCGATCTCGGGGCCATCGGCTGGACGCTGGAACGCGTCGCCAAATGTTGCCTGCATGGCCCGCCGCTGAGCCAGCATGCGTGGTGACTGATCGACGGCTGACTGCCGTCCTGTGTCCTGAGCCGGCGTGACGGCACGCGCTGCACGCGCGCGTTTCTTCTCATCGGGCGAGGCGATTGGCTGGCGTTGCCGCTTGTTGGTGTCGGTATCGTGGGTTTTCATCCAACGTCTCCCTGTAACCATGGGGCCGCCCCCAGTCTATTTACTGTAGGGACGACGCAGGTCGAGCGCCATCGGTCAAATGCTGAATTCGTACTTCTGAAATGCTGAATTGTTTGTGGTGAGTTTCGGGCAAGCCGGGAGGATGAGTTGCTGCTGTCTGGCGCTGTACCTGCCAGGAAATCGGGGCGGATTGTTACCAGGCTCCCGATGGTCTTCCTATCCTTCCGGACACCCCACGACAGCAGACCGCCACGCTGTGTGGCCATATCACCTACACCGCTGGTTCTCACGGCAGCGGGCACCTATGCTGCCATCCATACCTGCCGGTACAACTGACTCACCTCGGTCAGCAGTAGTCACGGACGTTTTTGCGTGCAACGCAATAGAAAGGAGATAGCCAATGGAACCAGATGAACGCGCCGTACATGAGGTACATACCCGCTTTATCAATGCCGTAAACGCTGGCGATCTTGCCCGCCTGCTCACGATGATGGCGGACGATGTCGTGTTCCTGGGCCCTGGCCAGGCGCCGTTCGGCCGGGATGGATTCCCCACCGGTTTCCTGGCGGCCCATCAGGAGTTTCTGCTGCGCTGTACCAGCGAGCTGGAGGAGGTCGTGGTCGTCGGTACGGTTGCCTATACCCGCGCACGGGATTCTCTGTCCCTGGTGCCGCGCGCCGGCGGCGAGGCCTCGGCATTGGCGGGGTATCGGATCACCGTCTACCGCAAGCAAGCTGACGGTCGTTGGTTGATGGCGCGCGATGCCCATACGCTGACCCCGGTAGCGGACTGATATCGCGACTGTTACCTACCGTGTCACCGAGTTCACCTTGCCGGGCGCGGTGAAAGGACGGGGCCAAGCCCTGCGATCCAGCAGATGATCGCAAGACCCGGCCCCCGCCTGGGGCGGTTGGGTCTCCGGCCTTAGCAAGGCGCTAGCAGGGCGACGGCGTCCGCGCCGGCAGCGAGGCGAGCCGGGCAGGATGGGTCGGTCGCCGCACGCCATACGGCTTCCGCTACCTCCTGTGCCCGCGTTACTTCCGTGGATTGCGCCCATCCGGCGAAAACCCGTTGCGCCAGATCGGCGTAGGCCTCGGGGATGCCGCCCTGCATGCGGGGCTGGGCATTCTCGCCAAAGCGCGTCTCAGGCGCTCTCCCCGGCAGTACCAGGCGGGTCTGCACATTGAAGGGTTCAAGCTCCAGTGCCAGGGATTCGGTAAATGCATTCACGGCAGCCTTGCTGGCGGTATACGCGGCCAGCAGTGGCAAGGGTTTCAAGGTGACGCTCGAGGTGACATTCACAATGACGCCAGCCTGGCGCTGTCTGAACTGGGGCAGCACGGCCTGAGTCATGGCAATCGTCCCGAGGGTATTGGTCTCGTAGACATCGCGCACGGTCGCCATGCTGGTGCCTTCCAGGGCACCCAGTACCCCGATACCGGCATTGTTGACCAGCACGTCGATGAGGCCAGCCGCCTCCACAGCCTGGCGGATGCTGGCGGGGTCGGTGACATCCAGCTGGAGTAGCCGCAGATGCTCGGATGCGGGCAGGATCGCTTCGCTTGGCGTACGCATGGTGGCGATGACCTGCCAGTCGCGCGCCAGGAAATAGCGGGCGGTCTCAAGGCCGAATCCAGACGAGCAGCCGGTGATCAGGACGGTTTTCATGGCAGGGTTCCTCAGTGGGTTTTACGGTACCGGGACGATAGCGCGCCATGGTCGGACTAACTACAATCAGAAATCCGCATTTCATGTTCAAGAGTCCGGTCATGATCGATCCGCTTGCAGAGGTCGTTACGCTGCTCCAACCGGGAGCCGCTTTCTCCAAGGTCGTCAGCGCTGCGGGCGCCTGGCGGGTGAGCCGTACAGAGGCCGGGCGGCCCTTCTACGCCGTGATCCTGGACGGAACCTGCTGCCTGACGGTGGATGGGCACGCTCCGCTGACATTGCTGGCCGGTGACTTTGTGCTGGTTCCCGCTGCCCATCGCTTTACGATGTCCAGCCTTGCTCCCGCGCCGTCGGATGACATCGATTCCCTGCCGGTCCAGTTGGCCCAGGGCGAATTCAGGCTGGGCGAGCAAAGCGGCTCGCCCGATGTGCGATACCTGGTGGGCTACTGCGTCTTTGGCTCACCGGATGCAGACTTGCTGGTCTCCCTGCTCCCGCAGCTGGTGCATGTCCGTGGCGAGACGCGGCTATCCACGCTGGTGCAGCTTGTTACGGAGGAATCCCTTGAGCGACGGCTCGCGCGCGATGTCATCCTGGCGCGTCTGCTGGAGGTACTGCTGATCGAAGCACTTCGCTCGGCGGCAGGCACGGCAGCTTCGCCAGGCCTCCTGCGCGGGCTGGGCGACGAACGCCTCGCCATTGCGATACGGCACATGCATGAAGACCCCACCCAACCCTGGACGGTGGCGCAACTGGCCAAGGAGGCGGCCTTGTCCCGCTCGACCTTCTTTGAGCGATTCAACCGCGCAGTCGGCATGGCGCCCATGACCTATCTGCTCGCTTGGCGCATGGCCTTGGCCAAGGACCTGCTAAGGCGCAAAGAAGGCGGCGTTGCGGAGGTGGCTGAACGTGTTGGCTATCGCTCCGCCAGTGCCTTCAGCGTCGCCTTCGCCCGGCATGTAGGGGTGCCGCCAGCGCGTTATGCGCGTGAGCTGTTGGCGGCGTGAGGTGCGCTGGGTTTCAAAGGTGGCGGCGGGTCCGCGCCACCTTAGGTGTACCTACCCGGCCTGCTCGCGGATCATCTCCACCAGTGCCCGTAGGCCGGCTGAGCTGTGGCGCCGGCTGGGGTAGTAGAGGCAGAGACTGTCGAGGGTAGGGGTCCAGTCGGACAGGACTTCTACCAGCGTGCCATTGGCCAAGTCGCGGGCCACATTCCATTCGGTGAGATAACTCAGGCCCAGGCCGTTGCGGGCGGCGGTCAGCATCAGGTCGGATTCGTCCAGGGTGATGGCGCCCTTGATGTCGATTTCCACGGCCTCGCCATTGCGGACGAACTCCCAGCGGTAGAGCGCGCCGCTGGGCATGCGGGTGCGGATGCATTGGTGCTGCAGCAGGTCCAGCGGGGTAGTGGGCTTGGGGTGGTGGGCGAAGTAGCCGGGGCTACCCACCACGCAGAAGCGCTGCGGCCGCCCGAACGGGACGGCGATCATGTCCTGCGGTACGGATTCTGCCAGGCGTATGCCGGCGTCGAAGCCATCGACCACGATATCGATCAAGCGGCCTTCGGTGACGATATCGAGCTTCATGTCCGGGTGGCGCTGCAGGAAGGCGATAAAGAGCGGCATGATCTGCCGGGCAGCGCCGACAGAGGTGTTGATACGCAGGGTACCGGCCGGCGTGTCGCGAAAATTGCCGGCCTGGTCCATGGCGGACTTGATGGTGGAAAGGGCCGGGGCGATGTTGTCGACAAACTGGCTGCCCGCCTCGGATAGCGACACGCTGCGGGTGGAGCGGTTGAACAGCCGCACGCCGATGCGTGCCTCCAGCGCGGCGATGCTGTGGCTGAGCGCAGAGGTGGAAACACCCAGCTCGGTCGCCGCTGCGCGAAAGCTGCGGTGGCGGGCGACAGCGAGCACGGCTTCGAATTCGGATAGGCCGGTGGTTTTCATTGTCCTGAATTTCTCAACGATACATCCACAATTGTATGGCTAGTCGGGCCAATGGGGAGGGCCTATCTTGTCGCTACCCCAGCGACATGTGAAAAGGACATCCCATGCAATCTATCGAGCAGGTCTATATCGACGGTCAATTCGTCACGCCGCATGGCGTGGAATGGTTCGATCTGTACAACCCGGCCAAGGCACAGGTCATCGGCAAGGTAAGGCTGGCGGATGCGGAGGATGCACGCCGTGCCATTGCCGCTGCCAAGCGTGCCTTCGCAAGCTATTCGTTGACCAGCAAGGCTGAGCGGCTGGTGCTGCTGCAGCGCATGCACGCGGCGATCGAGGCGCGCGAACAAGCCTTGTTCGAGGCGATTGTCGAGGAATACGGTGCGCCGGTCTCCCGCGCGCACTGGATGGCCAAGCACGCGGCCAACGTGATTGCCGAGGTCGCCAAGGTACTGGCCGATTACGACTTCAGCCAGCAGGCAGGCTCGGCCGATGTGGTGATGCAGCCCATGGGCGTGGTGGGTCTGATCACCCCCTGGAATAGCAATGCGGGATTTATCACCGCCAAACTGGCGACGGCGCTGGCGGCCGGTTGCACGGCGGTGATCAAGCCCAGCGAGATGAGTGCGATCCAGACCCGCATTGTGACCGAGGCCCTGCACGAGGCAGGCCTGCCCGCTGGCGTATTCAATATCGTCACCGGCCGGGGTGAGGTGGTGGGGGCAGAGATCAGCGCGCATGCGGATATCGCCAAGATTTCCTTTACCGGCTCGACCGCCGTGGGCAAGGCCATCCTGCGGGCCGGGGCGGAGACCCTGAAGCGCGTGACGCTGGAGCTGGGCGGCAAGTCACCGGTGCTGGTGCTGGCAGATGCCGATCTTGCGCAGGCCGCGAGCCTGGCGGTGCAAGCGGGGTTCATGAACAGCGGGCAGGCTTGCATCGCCGGTACCCGCATCCTGGTGCCGGAACAACATCTGGCCGCGTTCGAGGCCCTGGTCTCGGCCGAGGTGGCCCGCACGCCGGCCGGTGATCCACGCGACCCGACGACGGCCATCGGGCCCATGGTCAGTCGCAAACAATGGGCGCGGGTGCAGCGCTATGTCGAGGTGGGTAAGTCGGAGGGCGCACGGCTGATCGCCGGTGGCGAGGGGCGGCCAGCAGACCTGCCGGCCGAGCTGGCCGAGGGCTGGTTTGTGCGGCCGACGGTGTTCAGCGGCGTGCGCAACGACATGACCATCGCCCGGGAGGAGATCTTTGGCCCGGTACTGGCCATCATTCCCTACCGCGATACCGAAGACGCGATCGCGATTGCTAACGATACGCCCTATGGCCTGCAGGCCTATGTGCTCTCCGCCGATCCAGCCAGGGCCCGCGCGGTGGCGGATCGGATCGAGGCCGGCCGGGTGCTGATCAATACCCTGGCCCATGAGCCGGCGGCGCCGTTCGGTGGCTTCAAGCAGTCTGGCATCGGCCGCGAATATGGCCGGGCGGGGCTGGAGGCCTATATGGAGCCCCGTGCAATCCTTGGCGTGCACTGAGCCTGGCCTCACCGGCCCGGCCCGTGCTGGCAGGGCCGATGGGAACAGGCACACTGGCGAGGGCAGGTGGGTTAAAGCCCTCGTCATTGCGTCCTATCCCTGCTGCCTGTGACGGAATTGATCACAGGCAGGCGGAATAACGGCCTGCCCATTTGTCATGCCCCCGGCAAGAGTGGCATGCTCCCTTGCGCTGTATAAGACGGACTAGGTTTCTCGCCGCGATATCCATGCCCCGGTGCGAGCCAGTCCAACAAGTCCGTGCCTGCACGGGCCAACAAGGGAGAAAACAAGATGACCAGTACTGTACCTAACGGCAATGTCTACGCCAGTTCCGCGACCTCCAACCAGGCGCTGATCGATAACGAAACCTACCAACCGACCTTCCTGTCCTTTTCCGGTCGTATCGGCCGGGTGCGCTACCTGGCTTATTGCTGCGCGCTGAGCCTGATTTCCATCGCCGCGATCATGCTGGTGGCCATCATCGGTACGGTAGCGAGCAGCCCCATCCTGATGGGGATTGGCATGTTGGTGCTGTACATCCCCATGATCGTCGTCCAGCTCGGCTTTGGTCGCCGTCGCCTGAACGATCTGGACGCTAGCGGCTGGTGGCTGCTGCTCAACCTGATCCCGCTGGCCAACCTGGGCCTGGCCATCTACATGCTGTTCTTCCCCGGTACCAAGGGCGGAAACCGCTTTGGCCCCGAGCCGGTCGCCAACACCACCGGTGTCATCGTGCTGGCCTGCACCGTGCCGGTGTTTGTGTTCCTGGGCGGTATCCTGGCCGCGATCGCCATCCCGCAGTACGAAGCCTACAAGCAGAAGGCCCAGGCCAAGGCACTGCAACAGCAGATCGCGCCTGCCGCGCCCGGCGCCGTGCAGTAAGCTGGATGATCAGGTAGCCGTTTGTGCCGCCTTGATTGAAGCAAACACCCCCGCCGAACGCGGGGGTGTTTGTTTTTGTGCGGGCTGATCTGAAAACCGGGTTCAGGTGCTTGATGGTATGCATACGGTGTCACTGCTTAGCTGACGACCTCGTCGTGCAGTGCTTCATCTAATACTTCGGCGAGAAAATCGATGAGTACGCGTATCCGCCGGGGCTGGTATTGCCTTGACGGGTAGACCAATTGAATGGCGGGGCCGGGGGCGTCCTGCCCCTGGAGTATCGGTACCAGCAATCCCTGGCGGACTGCCTCGGCTGCGTGAACCGCGGGGAATTGCGCGATCCCCATGCCATGTATGGTTGCGTCTCTCATGGCTTCACCGTTGTTGAAGCTGGCCACGGGGCGACTCGTGTCGATGCTGATCTCTTCGCCGTCCCGTCGATAAAACATGGGTTTGCAGCGGCCCGACGGCAGTACGAAGGCAATCAGGCGGTGCATTGAGAGATCCGATGGTTTGAGCGGAGCGCCGTAACGTTCAAGGCATTGCGGACATAGGTAAGTCCCCAGGCGCAGGCGCCCCAGCGGCTTCACAATGAGATCGGATGCTTCGAGATCGCCAATCCGCAGGGCCAGATCGACCCCCTCGGCCACCAGGTCGATGTGTTGATCATTGGTGCGTACGTCTACGCTGATGCCCGGGTGCTGTGCCAGAAAGCGGGCGAGGTGCGGCATGACAACCGAACGCCCGATGCTGACCGGCATGTCGATACGAACCTGTCCGACGAGTCTTCCTGCGGTATTCAGGCTCTGCATTTCCTCCAGATCGCCCATCCAGCGCGTTGCCCGGGCATAGAGCTGAGAGCCTTCTTCCGTCAGGCTCACGCTACGCGTAGTGCGATAAAACAACCGGGTTCCCAGTCGGGACTCCAGCTCGCGTATCGCTTTAGAGATGGCCGAGTTTGCCAGCCCAAGCGACTCTGCGGCGCGGGTAAAGCTCAGCGTTTCTGCGACCCGGATGAACTCCTCAAGGCCGGCCACCTTTTGTGTCAGGCGCACATTATTCTCCCGGGGGAAAAAGTCTATTCTTTCTCTTTGGATTTATTGACCTGGGAAATCATAACAAACTGCGGCTTCCACACACTAGCAATGAGGTTCCCCGATGAAAGCAATGCTTGCGCTTGAACAAGGTGGCCCGGACGTACTGACGCTCAGCGAGTTGCCTATCCCTGTGCCTGGCCCTGGGCAACTGCGGGTCCGGGTTATGGCGACCGGCATCAATCCGATTGATATCAAGGTGCGCAAGGTCCGTCTGCCGATGACGCCGACGCATTTTCCGGCCCTGCTGCAAACTGATTTTGCGGGCACGGTCGATGCTCTTGGCGCGGGCGTAGCGGATTTTCTGGTCGGCGATGAAGTGTTCGGCTTTTCGGGCGGTTTCCGCGGGCCGCAATCCGATGTGCCCGGCGCACTGGCCGAGTACACGCTGGTAGACGCCGCACTGGTAGCGAGAAAGCCGGCCCGGCTGAGCTTTCGTGAGGCGGCAGCGTTGCCTTTGGTGGCAGTGACTGCCTGGAAGGCACTCTTCGAAAAAACGCGGGTGCAGCCGACCAGCAAGGTCCTGATCATCGGGGCGGCTGGCGGTGTAGGTAGCATCGCGGTGCAACTGGCGAGCGCGGCAGGCGCGTACGTCGTCGCGATAACCCGCTCGGCCGAGAGTGCCGCGTACGCCCAGCAGTGCGGTGCCAACGCCTGCGTCGATCTGACGCAGACAAGCCCGCAGGCGCTCATGGATGCGCATACCGGGGGGCAAGGGTTTGATGTCATTTTTGACACCGTAGGCGGTGCTTCGCTCGATGCCGCGTTCCAGATGATCAAGCCGGCAGGGGATGTTGTCACCATCGTCGGTGCCGCCACGCACAATCTTGCACCGCTCTATCTGCGCGGCGCCAATCTACACACGGTGCTGGTCTTGATTCCGATCATGTTCGGTCATGACAAGGCCGGGCAGGGCAAAATCCTTACCTCGATTGCCCAGCTAGCAGATGCAGGTCGCGTCCGCCCACGACTGGATACAGCGCGCTTTACGCTTGAACGCGCAGCAGAGGCGCATGCCCGATTTGAAAGTGGCAAAGCGCAGGGGAAAGTTGTGGTCGATGTTTCGCTGCAGAACGGAAGTTGATCATTACGCGTTTGAAGACGGTCAGATGGCACTGGCCAGGCATGCACCGGATGGGCGCACGCCGATCCGGCGTTCTGGGCATGTTCATTACAACATTGAACGAGGTGAGGAAGGTTCAATTGCCTAAGCTGGTGGTCCCCAGGCCAAAGTCCCAGGTCCGGTTGATTTCCACCTGGTCGTACTTGTTGCGCATGCCGGGCGGGAAGGGTGCAAACGGCGCGCTGGATTGCACGATACGCTTGGCGGCGTCGTCGAGCTTCGGATCGCCACTGCTATGGCGGACCGAGATGCCGGCCAAGGTGCCGTCGCCATTGATGGCGATGGTCAGCGTGACCGGACGGTAGAACCGGTCCGGCGAGAGGCGCGGTTTGTTGGTGGCGCCGATGCGGTCGAGCTTGATGCCCCAGCTTTCGGCATAGAAACGCAGCTCTGGCTCGGCCGCAGCAGCGGCTTGCGAGAAAGTGGCCGTTCGGCCGCGTGACGGTGCCGGTGTCTTGTCGGACATCAACCCGGCCTGCCGTGCGTTCTGTAGTGCGCGCTCCGCCAGCGATAAGCCCGCGGGCGGCGAGAGAGGGATGGTGATGCCAGCCCCGGATGCCGTACCGGACCCACCGGTGCCGGTACCGCCCTGGCCGGTGCTGCCGGTACCCGTGCCGGCGGCTGCGGCGCTGGCCGCGGCATTGGCGGCAGCCTCGGCCGCCTTGCGGGCCTGGTCGGCCCGGGCCAGCTCGTCGGCACGTTTCCGGGCGGCCGCTTCGCTGGCCTGCCGCGCCTGTTCGGCGCGGGCGACTTCCTCGGCCCGTTGTCGTTCGGCGGCAGCTTGCTGTTCGGCCTGGCGGCGTTGCTGTTCCGCCCTGGCGGTGTCTTCCGCCACTTTCCTGGCGGCGGCCTCGGCCAGTTGCCGGGCTTGTTCGGCCTTGGCCAGTGCCTCGGCCTTCTGTTTTTCTGCGGCGAGCTGCTTTTCTTGCGCCAACTGCTTCTCGGCCGCGAGTTGCTTCTCTGCCGCCAACTGCTTCTCCAGCGCGATCTGCTTGTCGGCGGCAAGCTGGGCTTCGGCAGCGCGGCGTACCTGTTCGGCGCGGGCCGTGTCTTCGGCCTGCTTGCGGGCGGCAGCTTCCGCAGCCGCCAGCCTGGCCAGCTCCTGCCGAGCCAGCTCGTCGGCCTTCTGCTTGTCTGCTGCCTGTTGCTCGGCCACCTTGCGGGCCTGCTCCTGGCGGGCGCTGTCTTCAGCCTGCTTCTTGGCCAGGGCCACGGCGGCCTGCCGGGTCTGTTCCGCCTTGGCTGCTTCCTCTGCTTGTTTGAGTGGCGCGGCCTCGGCGGCCAGCCTGGCCTGCTCGGCCTGTTCTGCAGCCCGGGCGGCTTCCTGCGCGTGTTGCAGGTCGACCTTCTCGACCGGCGGGGTGTTGTTCATGCTGTCCGGCACGCCGAGCGAGGGCTGTGCATCGGCAACGGTCTGCTCGTCCTTGGGTACGGCGATATTGGTGCGGCCAAGCTGGGCATCGGCCAGCTCGTCCGGTGCCTTGTCGTGGTGTTCGGCATCGGCCGTCGCCCATTGGCCCTGCTTGGCGGTCAGCACCGGCTTGCGGGTACGGGTGCGGCCGGCCTTGCGTTCGAAGGTCGCGTCGGACGCCGGCTTGTCGGCCACCGCCTTCTGGTCGGGCATATGCAACAGGGTGACAGTCAGCTCGCCGCTCGGTAGCGGCGTGGCCAGGGCCTCGAGCACCGGCGCGTCGGTAGAGGTATCGGGTGCTGGTGGGGGCGGGGTGGGGAGCGGTTCGGGCGGCGTGGGGACATCGTTGATGACGATGCTCAGCGGCTCCGGCAGGGGCAGCGCGGGCGCGGTACCGCCACCAGGCGCGCCAAAGCGCAGGGCGATCACCAGGCCGTGCAGCAGCAGGCTGGCCAGGATGGCCCAGTGCAGGGGCTCGGCAAATCGGCGGCGCGGGGCATCGTCCAGCATGGCGTTACGATGGAACGTGGAGAGCTCGTCGCCATGATCGCCGGGCGTCGATACGATTGCTATGCCTTCCTTCAAAACCACATTCCCCATGTCTGCTCAGGCCGAACTATGCGGGCTCCCTGCGCCGCAGTCCATGATTTGCGCTCCGGCCGGGCAGGAGGCGTTTCTTTCTTGCCGCACCCGCCGCAGGGCGGCTGGCTCGGCAGCGGGTGGCGGTGGATGGTAGGATGCGCGCCCCATGCGTATTCAAGATTTCCACCAGTCCCTGGCCCAACTGGGCGCCAAGCCTTGCCATATCGGCCGGGTGAGCCGCGCCTGGCTGCAAGGCAAGCCGCTGGATACCGGCACCAAGTACCGCAAGACCGAGGACTACCTGCCCTTGTCGGTGCGCGAAGGGCTGCCGGCCCTGGCACAACAGATCGACGGCCTGGTGCGTTTGAAGTCCGAACACCCGGCGGCCGATGGATCGGCCCGCCTGCTGGTCGAGCTGGCAGATGGCCAGATGGTGGAAAGCGTACTGCTGCCGCGTGACGGTTTGTGTGTGTCCACCCAGGTGGGCTGCGCGGTGGGCTGCGTGTTCTGCCAGACCGGCAAGAGCGGCCTCCTGCGGCAGGTTGGCAGCGCCGAGATCGTCGCCCAGGTCGCACTGGCCCGGCGCTACCGGGCGGTCAAGAAAGTGGTGTTCATGGGCATGGGCGAGCCGGCCCATAACCTCGACAACGTGCTGGAAGCCATCGACCTGCTGGGCCTCGAGGGCAATATCGGCCACAAGAATCTGGTGTTCTCGACCGTGGGCGACATGCGGGTGTTCGAGCGCCTGCCACAGCAACGGGTCAAGCCCGCGCTGGCCTTGTCGCTGCACACCAGCCGGGCGGATCTGCGCCAGCAGCTCTTGCCACGTGCACCAAGAATCGACCCGGTCGACCTGATGGAACTGGGCGAGGAATACGCCCGCCGCGTCGGCTACCCCATCCAGTACCAGTGGACCCTGCTGCGCGATATCAACGACAGCCAGGAAGAAATGGACGCCATCCTGCGGCTGTTCAAAGGCAAGTTCGCGGTACTGAACCTGATCCCCTACAACAGCCTGGAATCGGACGAATTCCAGCGGCCCGATGCCGAGCGCATCCATTACATGACCCGCTATCTGCATGACCGTGGCGTGCTGACCAAGGTGCGTAATTCCGCTGGTCAGGATATCGACGGTGGCTGCGGCCAGTTGCGGGCAAGGGCGGTGCAGGTGGTCGATGCCTCGCGCTTGCGGCGGACGCCGCGCTAACACGCTAGTGCGTGGTCAGGCCATGCACGACAGATAGCCCCGCTGCCTCGGCGGCCTGCAGTACCTGCAGGTGGGCATTCAGGTAGCGCAATACATAGGGCAGGCTGGCGCCATGGTCCTCGGCCGGTGGGCTGGCAAGGACCGGTTGCTGTAGCGCCTGCAGGATGTCGTCTTCGTGCCAGTGCCTTTCTTCCATCGCGACAAAGAAATCAGTTGGTTCTTTGGCAATGCCTCGCAGCGCGGCAGCCAGGGCTGTTGCCGCCTTCCCGGCCTGTACCGTATCCAGCACCGCGCCAAACTGGCGCAGGTAAGCCAGCGCGTCCCCTTGTACGTAGTCGGCAAACCCGCCCAACAGGCGGATCAGGTCCGGTGTGCGGGATGAACTCGCCACGCAGTACGGGCGGTCGTCGGCAAAGAGCGGGGCGATGTCGTCGATTGATCCTGCCTGCGGCGGGGTGAGCGAGGGGTCGATGGCAATGGTCAGTGCCCAGTAGTCGCTAGCCATGATGGTGTGCCGTGTGCGGCAGGGAGTTCGTGGTGCCGCATCATCGCCGTTTGCGATCGGGGTGTCGACGTAGCGTCCATCGCTACCGGCGGTACGGCAATATTCACCCTGGCTGCCCACCGTGCGAACGTCGCATGACGCTTAGGTATACTCCGGCCCACAAATAAACAGAATCACTGTGGTGGGAGCGGGATCATGAAATCCAAGACGATAGGCAACTTCAAGCACCTGGCGGATCGCGTCAGCGCGCCGGTGATCGAGGCTGGTGAGATGGCGGTCAACGCACCGCTGAAGGTAGCGACCGAGGTGGTGGGCGAGACGGCCGCGCTCATGAACAAGAGCGGCGAGATCAAGACCGGCTACGGCGTCGCCAGCGGCGTATTCGCGCTGGGCCTGGCCCTGCTGTGCTTTCTGGGCGTACTGGCCTTCCATTTCCCGCAGTACCTGACTACGCCGGAGCTTCGCCACAAGTACGATGTAGGCGTGATCCGCCAGATCATGTTCGCGGCCTTGCTGGTGTCCGGGGTCTGGTCGCTGTGCAATGTGATCCTCAACCGCGCCCGCAATATCAACATGGCTGCCTTTGTGCTGGTGCTGGCCACCATCCTGCTGGGCGGGTCGCGCGTGCCGGTGGGGGACTTCCCGGACAACACGCCTTACCTGGGGCTCGATTGGTTCATCCTCGACCTGCTGGGCTCGACGCTGATCTTCGTGGTGCTGGAGAAGCTGTTCCCGCTCTACAAGGGCCAGACGCTGTTCCGCAAGGCCTGGCAGAACGACCTGATCCACTTCGGCTTCAACCATCTCCTGATCGGTTTCATGCTGCTGGTGGTCAACTTCGCCATCCACAAGGTGTTTGGCTGGATGATCCACAACGAGCTGCAGGCCTTCATCCAGAGCATCTGGTTCGTCCCGCAACTGCTGTTGTGTGTGTTCGTGGCGGACTTTGTCGAGTACTGGACCCACCGCTCGTACCACGAGGTGCCTTTCCTCTGGAAATTCCACTCGGTGCACCATAGTTCCGAGGTCATGGACTGGCTGGCCGGTTCGCGCCTGCATTTCATGGAGATCATCGTGACCCGCGTGCTGATCCTGGGTGCGCTGTACGTGATGGGCTTCGAGAAGGCGGTGCTGGACGCGTACATCATCGTCGTGGGCTTCCAGGCGGTGTTCAACCACGCCAACGTGCACCTGAACTGGGGCCCGATCCGCTACATCTTCGTCACGCCGGATTTCCACCACTGGCATCACTCCTCGGACGATGAAGCCATCGACCGTAACTACGCGGCGCATTTCTCCTTCATCGACTACCTGTTCGGTACCGCGGTCGATTCGGAAAAGCAGTTCCCGGAGAAATACGGCGTAGTGGGCAACTACGTGCCGCAGGGCTTCATCAAGCAGCAGCTGTTTCCGTTCAAGGTGTGAGCGAAAAGTGACTGATCACATCTGATCGGGCGCTTACCAAGGGGGGGAGTTTGCCGGCAGGGCCGGTGGACTCCCCCCTTTTTTGCTGCGCATTGCGGTCTCCTGAAAAACGCGCCAAGTCCTTCATGCAGCGTTAAGTCTTGCCCTTCAGCATGGCATCGTCGTGTAGGAGAAACAGACGATGCAACCGTTGAAATATCGCTCGCATGCCAAGTCAGCCGAGCTCAAGTTCGGGGTCGAGCCGGCGGGTACGGATGACATCCTGCCCTTTGTCGAGACCCGCTACCGCACTGTCCATGCCGCTCAGTCGATTCGGCTGCTGCCGGCGCAGTTCACAGTCCGTGATGCGAACGATCATCTGCTCGCGACGGCCGGCTTCCAGTGTGCCGGGGGCACGGCATTGTTCCTGGAGCACTATCTGGATCTACCAGTCGAGCAATCGGTGGCAGACAGCCTGCGCCGGCCCGTGGCACGGGATGAGATTGTAGAGATTGGCAATCTGGCAGCTGTCGGAGGGCATACCCATACCCTGATACTCGCCATGATGCGCTACCTCGCCACCAGCAATTGTCGCTATGTGGTGTTCACACTGACCTCGCCGGTACGGGCAACCTTCCGTCGCATGGGTCTGCCGCTCACGGCCCTGACCGCCGCAACGCCGGATCGAGTGCCTCAGCCCGAAGTATGGGGCGCCTATTACGCCAAGCACCCCTTGGTCATGGTGGGGGAAATCGCTGCGGGTTTTGCTGCGTTGGCATCCCTGCCCAATCTGGAAGGCGATACCAGCATGCCATCAACCCTGGAAAGTTCGCCATGCAAACCATCCTGAACGCACTGTTTCGACATGCAGCGACCGACGCCGGTGCGCCGGCCCTGATCAGCAAGGGCGTGGAGATCACTGTTGGTGAGCTTGCCGGGCGCGTTGCCGCGCTGGCCAGCTGGTTGACCGCCCAGCAGGTCGTCGCGCCCGTGGCGTGGCTTGCAGACAACGGTCCAGACTGGGTCATCCTCGATCTGGCCCTTGCCAAGGCCGGGATAGCAGGCGTGCCTATCCCCCCGTTTTTCAGCGAGGCGCAGCGGCAGCATGTGCTGGCCAACAGCGGTGCTAGCTGGCTCGTCTCGCCCGATCCGCGTGGTTTGCCCCTCCCCAATACCGGGCTCACCGCCATTCCGTTGCCGGCCAACCCTGCGGCTGCAGCCTTGCCTGAGGACACCATCAAGCTGACCTACACCTCGGGTACCACCGGGGACCCGAAGGGCGTCTGCCTGTCGGCCGCGCAGCTCGATGCGACCGTCGCCGCGCTGGATGAGGCCATAGGCCCGCTCAATGTCGCGCGCCACCTGTGCGTCATGCCGCTCGCGGTCTTGCTGGAGAATCTCGCCGGCATCTATCTGCCGTTGCTGCGAGGTGTACCGGTAGAGCTGCCGACCCTGGCTGAGTTGGGCATGGCGAGCTTTCCGCCGCAAGTACCCCGCTTTATTGCTGCGTTGCAGGCATCGGCTGCCGATAGCGCGATCCTGCTGCCCAGTACCCTGCAGTGGTTGGTTGATGCGACGGCGGCCGGACAACTGACCAAGACCTGGCGCTTTCTGGCAGTGGGGGGCGGACGAACCGGGCGGGCCACGCTGGAGAAGGCCGCAGCATTGAAGTTGCCGGTGTTTGAAGGTTATGGCCTCTCCGAGGCGGGGTCTGTGGTGGCGCTCAACCGGCTGGGTGCGCACCGGCCGGGCAGCGTTGGCAAACCGTTGTCACATGTTCGGGTCGCGATCGCCGCCGATGGGGAGGTCATGGTGGGCGGTAATGCCATGCTTGGCTATCTGGGGCAAGGTGCTGCACCGGCGCAGATTGCCACAGGGGATCTGGGCGAAATCGATGCCGACGGCTACCTGACCATCCTGGGCCGTAAGAAGAACACCATCGTCACCGGCATGGGCCGCAATGTCTCGCCGGAATGGCTGGAGGCCGAGTTCGCCGCTGCGCCGGGGATCGTGCAGGCCTTTGTCTATGGGGATGAGACGCAGGGGTTGCATGGACTGTTCTATAGCCCGGTGCCGGAGGCCGCCAATGTGGTGCTGACGCGCTGCAATGCGCAACTGCCTGGCTACGCAAGGCTGGATGGCTGGTCCCTCTTGGCCACGCCCTTGACGCCCGAAGCCGGCGAGATCACCCCCAACGGCCGCCTCTGTCGTGAGCGCATTCTGGCCAATCGTCGATCCGAATTGCACGGAGAAAACCCATGAACTTCTTTGAACGTTTGCAAACCGAAACGGCTGCCGAGCGGGGTTATCTGCTGTCTGCCCCTGCCATCCTGGATTGCCAGAGGGCGATCGTACCGCGCGAGCGCTATGTCGCATTTCTGACCGAGGCCTACCACCATGTGAAACATACGGTCCCGCTGCTGATGGCCGTGGGTAGCCGGCTCCGCCCTGACCAACGCTGGCTGTTTGATGCCATCGTCGAGTATATCGACGAGGAGAAGGGGCACGACGAATGGATACTGGGCGATATCGCCGCCTGCGGCGTGGATGCCGAAGCAGTCCGGCTTGGACGACCGCATCTGAGCACCGAGCTGATGGTCAGCTATGCCTGGGATAGCGTGAGCCGCATCAATCCGGTCAGCTTCTTTGGCATGGTCTACGTGCTGGAGGGGACCAGTGTGAGTCTCGCGACTCCCATGGCGGGGATCATCCAGCAGACACTCGGGTTGCCACCGCAGGCGTTGACCTATCTCACCTCCCATGGGTCGTTGGACCAAGAGCACATTGGCTTCTTCGAGCGGCTGATGAACCGCCTGGAAGACACCCGTGATCAGGAGGCGGTGCTGCATATGGCACGCACCATGTTCGTCCTGTACGGAAACGTGTTCCGCTCCTTGACCGAACGTGAGCAAGGGGCGACAGCATGAAAATCGCATTGGTAACCGGCGCCAGCGGCGGGATCGGTGCTGCCATTGCGGCGGCCCTGATTAATGAAGGCTGGCAGGTCTGGCTGGTGGCGCGTGATCCCGACAAGCTGGCCCGGCTTGCTGATCGGCTTGGTCCCAATGCGTGCAGTGTACCGATGGATCTGACTGCTCTCGATAGTCCGGCACGGTTGGCCGATGCAATTGCCGCACAGACACTGCCATTGGGGCTGCTGGTAAACGCGGCGGGAGTACAGCATTTTGGTCTCCTGCCCAGCCAGGACAATGCGCAGATCGATGCCATGCTGGACCTTAATCTGGCGTTACCGATGAAGCTGGTCAAAGCCCTGTGGCCGCTGCTGGGGCGTGACAGCGTGGTCGTGAATATCGGTTCGGTCTTCGGAAATATTGGTTTCCCCGGCTTTGCCGCTTACTGCGCCAGCAAGGGAGGCCTGCGTACATTCACCGAGGCGCTTGCCCGCGAGAGCGGCACCCAAGGGCCGCGGGTGGTGCATCTGGCTCCGAGGGCGGTGAATACGCCGCTCAACAGTCCGCGGGTCGCAGCGCTTAACAAGGCTTTGGGCAATCGCGTGGATGAGCCCGCCGATGTCGCCGCCGCCCTGATCAAGCTATTAGCCAAAAAGGGTGTACGGGAAGCTGTCATCGGCTGGCCGGAGAAGCTGTTCTTCCGGCTCAATCAACTGATTCCCGGCGCGGTCGATAGCGCGATCGCCAAACAGTTACCGCTTGTACGTCAGTACGCCAAAGGAGACATGCCATGAGAACCCTTCCTATGCTGCTCGCCAGCTTTCTGTTGTCGACCGTTGCGATGGCTGCCGATCTCACAACGGTGCAGACCCGCTGGGCGGAGGCACAATACAGCCTGAGTGGTGATGCCAAGGAAGCTGCTTTCGCCCAACTGGCCAAGGAGCTTGAGGGGGTGACGGTACAGGATCTGCCTCTGCTGACCTGGAAGGGCATCGTCAATTCCAGCTACGCCGGCGCCAAGGGTGGCCTCGGTGCGCTCAAGTATGCGAAAGAGGCCAAGGTAGCTTTCGAGACCGTGATTGCCCGTGATCCGGCGACGCTTAGCGGATCGTCCCTGACGTCGCTTGGGGTGCTGTATCACAAGGTGCCAGGTTGGCCGATCAGCTTTGGCGACGACGACAAGGCGGCTGATTTGCTCAAGCGGGGGCTCGCGGCCAATCCGGACGGGATAGACAGCAATTATTTCTATGCTGAATTCCTGTTCGACAAGGGTGACAAGGCTGGTGCGCGGCAATACCTGCTCAAGGCCCGTCAGGCGGCGCCCCGCCCTGGTCGCGAGAGCGCGGACAAAGGACGTCAGGGAGAGATTGCGCAACTCATGAGCAAGCTGGAGAAGTAGAGGGCGGGGGCGCGGCCCGGAAGGTAGGCTCGTCTACATATTTGGCAACAACCGCTACACAAATTGCAAACATCTGCATGTTGGAATGACACTTGGCCATCATCATTTGGTGCAGGGCGACCCGGCATGCAGTCTTGCAAGCAGCCCGAGGGGCTGACACTGTTCAACGAGGCGATCGCCTGTCTAGAGCGCGGCGAACTCAACCAGGCGAAGGGCTACCTGCAGCAGTCGTTGCAGCAACTGCCGGGCGTGGCGGAGATCCACGCGAACCTCGCGCTGGTTTTTGAGCAGTTGGGTGAACCTCACGCCGCTGAACGATCCTATCGCCGTGCGCTGGTGCTTGACCCTCGTTTTGCCAGTGCGCATCTCAACTACGGCGCCTTGCTGGCCGATCAGCGCCGCTTTGCCGAGGCCAGACACCACTATGAGCGATCGCTGGCGCTACGGCCGGAGTCTGCGCGCGCCTGGTCCAATATGGGCGTGCTGCTCAGTTGCATGCGGCTGGATGCCGATGCCGAAGCGTGTTTCTCCCGGGCGCTGAAGCTTGATCCCCACTACGCGCTGGCCCGCTACAACTACAGCTACCTCCTCTTGCGACAAGGCCGCTATGCGGAAGGTTGGGGGTATTTCGAGTCGCGCAACTGGTATGCCCAGCTTGCCGATTGGCTGCCTTTCCCGCGCTGGCAGGGTGAATCACTGGCCGACAAATCCTTGCTGCTGGGCTGCGAGGCGGGGCAGGGCGACATGATCCAGTTCTGCCGCTATGCCTCCTTGCTGCGTGCCCGGGGGGTAGCGCGCATCGGTCTCCTGTGCCATCCGGGGCTGGTGCGCTTGCTGGCTAGCTTGCCGGGGCTTGATGAGGTGATCGGGGTGGATCAGCCCTTGCCCTCGTCGGGCTGGGATGCCTGGGTGCCCTTGATGAGCCTGCCGGGCTTGTGCGGTAGCCGGCTCGATACCCTGCCGGCTCCCATTCCCTACTTGTATGCCGATCCCGCAGCGCAGGCAGGCTGGGCCGCGCGCTTGCCGCAGGATGGCCTGCGCGTCGGCGTGGTCTGGCGTGGCAACCCGCGTTTCGAGAACGATGCCGAGCGCTCGCTCCCTGCGCTGGCCGTGCTGGCGCCGCTATGGCGCGTGCCGGGCGTGCATTTCATCAGCCTGCAAAAAGGGCCGGGAGAGGTGGAAGCCAACCCGCCGCCCGCCGGCCAGCCCCTGCTGCACCTGGGGCCGGACCTGCAGGACTTTGCCGATACGGCGGCGGTGATCGCCAACCTGGATCTGGTGATCAGCGTGGATACGGCCGTGGCGCATTTGGCCGGCGCACTGGGCGTGCCGTGCTGGCTGATGCTACCCGAGTACAAGACCGACTGGCGCTGGCTGGATGGCCGCGTCGACAGCCCCTGGTACCCGGGTGTGATGCGCCTGTTCCGGCAAACCCGCGCCGGGGAGTGGGGCGAGGTGGTGGATGCCTTGCAGGCTTCGCTCGCGGTGTTGGCGCGGATGCACCAGCCATAAAAAAACACCGGCGCGAGGCCGGTGTTTATTCTGGTGAGACGTGCCGGGGATCAGGCTAGCAGCACGTTCACGATGGCATTGCCGATACCCATCAGCGCAGCGCCGGAGATCAGGCCCGCACAGATCGGCTCGCAGCCTTCCACCCACAGGTCATGACCCTTGGTGCCACGGGTGGTGTGCTTGCGGCCCATCCACCAGAAGACCATCGCGCCCAGCCACATGGCGAAGCACGACTCGGGCGGCAACACCACGCCGAGGCCGATCGACACGGACGACAGCGGGAAGCGGCCCTTGGTGGTGATGCGGGCAATTTCGATCGCGATGGCGGCCAGGATGGCGAAGGTACCGGCGACGATGGCCGAGGTCGGCAGGCTGCTGACGCCCTTGGCAATGATCTCGGCAACGCCCTTCCACTGGATGGCAGCCGGCATGGCGAACTGGTCGGACACCATGTTGGCGGCCGAGCGCACGCCATTGGCGTCCGGTTGCAGGAACAGCAGGAAGAACAGTGGGACGCAGGCCATGACGCCGGCGAAGATGCCGATCACGTGGCCGATGGCCTGGTGGCGCGGCTTGCCGCCCAGCATGTAGCCCGGCTTGATGTCGGACAGCAGGTTGGCGGCGTTGGCGGCGATCTCGGCGGTCATGCCGGCAGGCAGCAGGTTGCTGGCCGGGTTGCTGCGATCCAGCGCACCCATGGTGAACTGGGTGATCTTGCTCAGGGAGCCAGTCGGCGTCCAGGAGGTCAGTGCCATGGAGTTGGTACAGATGACCGTCAGCACGAAGATCAACGGCAGCGAGGCGAAGGCCAGCAGCCAGGGCACGCCGAAGAACTGGTGGGTCACGGTAGCGCCGATCACGCTGAACACCGGCACGCCCCAGTAGGACACCCACAGCGGCACTTCGATACCGGCCAGGATATCCGGGCCGTTGTTCTCTTTGCTGTCGTTACCATTCTTGCGACGCAGCGACTTGAAGGCGCTGGTGAAGAGTTCAGGCTTGGCTGCGAGGCTGACCAGCGAACCGGCCACCATCATCGCCACACCCCACCACATGGACCACTGGTTGACGATCTCGGCGCGCGAGATGGCGACCACGGCGCCACTCGGGGCGATCCGTTCGACGATGTCGCCGCGCTGGATCATGATCGGGGCCAGGATCACGAAGTTGATAAAGGCGCCCAGCAGCACGCTGGTGGCAACACGGATGCCCATCAGGCCACCAACGCCGAACATGGCGGCATCGACGGTGAAGCGCAGGCCAAGCTGACGGAAATCGGTACCGAGGATCTTGGGAATCCACCAGTCGAGCTTGGCAGCGGCGGTGTAATAGTAGGTATCGATGCGTTCGTTGAAGTGCCAGGGTTCGGTCATGCCGGCCCATTGGTCCATGCGCAGGATCTTGAACTGCAGCAGCTTCATCCAGCCATCGCTGACGATGGCCTGGTAGACGGCGGTCACACCGGCGGTGATGGCCAGGAGGCGCGCCTTGAACATGCCTTCGTTACCCTCGCCGTGGTACAGCGAATCCAGCACCACGCCACAGGCGCGGCCTTCGGGGAAGGGGAGCTGTTCTTCGTTGATGAAGCGGCGCTTCATGGGGAAGGCCACCAGCACGCCCAGGATGGAGATGACGGCCATCCAGATCATCATCTGCCACCAGGGGACGATGCGATCGGTGATCATCATGTAGGCCGCGAGACTGGAGGTCAGCGGCGTGATCACATAGCCGGCCGCCGTGGCGATCGACTGGGTACAGTTGTTCTCGAGGATGCTGAAGTCGCTGGCAACACCGGAGCGGCTCAGGATGCGGAACAGGGCGAAGGCCAGGATGACTGAAGTCAGGCCGACGCCGATGCTGATGCCGGTCTTGGCGGCAATATAGAGCGAGGTGGCGGCAAGGACGCCGCCAAGCAGGAAGCCGGTCAGGCCGGAGCGCAACGTGAGCTGCCGCATATTGGCGCGGTAGACGCTCTTGAACCACCACTCGTCTTTCTGTGCGCGCGTCCAGGTGCGTGTCTGCTCTTCGGTGAGTTGTTGTAGTGCCATGATTCTTCTACAGGAGTGAGTTGAACAAGGTAGCTGCGTTTGGGGCTGGGTAAACCCGACGCAATCACCACCCAGAACAGGTAAAACTGGCCACTGATGTCCTGGTAGGACAGACCATATGTCGTAGCGGCCGCAAGGCTACTACAGAACGCACTGCAACATTTTTTTAATCCATATGTCGGACAGATCGGCTTTTACCCATATGGCATATGGGTTTGGCTGCCATGAGGGGAGGGCGCGCCGCGGCTTGGCTGCACGCAGTGTGTAATCGTGCCGGGGCGCTTACGGAGCTTTCCTGATATATTCCCGCGCCTTGCAAGTTACTGATTCATTGATACAACATGTCTTACTTCCAACGCCTGCAGCAATGGCTGGCCCGTCTGCTGGGCAAAAAACAAAGCACCGCCGCGACCCCGTTGCAAACCGCCGAAAAGCGCAAACGTCGGCGTAGCCGCGGCCGTGGCAAGCAGGGTGATGGCACCCAGGCCGAGGCCGTCCGTGCCAAACCCAAGCCACGTCCTGTCCTGCTGACCAAATCCGATATCCAGGCCCTGCCGGATTTCCCCGGGCTGACGCTGGATTCCATCTCGGTGGTCGAGTCGCCGGAAGCCATCGCCGCCGCCTGCCTCGCATTGACCCAGGCCGGCCTGGTGGGCTTCGATACCGAATCCAAGCCGACCTTCAACAAGGGCGAGGCCGCGCAGGGGCCGCATCTGATCCAGTTGAGCACCGCCACCCAGGGCTACCTGTTCCCGGTGCGCGACAATCGTCTGCCGGCGCCGCTGCGCGAGCTGCTGGAGTCCCCCAAGGTCCGCAAGATCGGCTTCGACCTGCGGTCCGACATCGCCATGCTGGGCACCAACGTCGGCGTACATTGCCAAGGCGTGGATGATCTGGTGTCGCGCTTCCGCAAGCAGGGCTACAGCAACACGGTGGGTGCGGTGCAGGCCGTGGCGCTGCTGTTCCGTCAGCATTATCGCAAGTCCAAGAGCGCCAAGATGTCCAACTGGGCGGCACCGCGCCTGAGCGAGAGCCAGCAGCGCTACGCAGCCAACGACGCTTACGTGGCACTGCGGGTCTACGATGCCCTTAAGCAGCATGGTTAGGCGGCAAAGCCGCACGGCATAGGGTTTGCTTTCCTCCAGACGCGCATCGCACGCCAGGAGGAAACCATGAGCAATACCATCAATAGTCTGTTGGCGGGTCTGACCGTGACCACGCCCAGCCAAACCAGTACGGTCCGTAACCAGCGGACCGACTTCGCCACCCAGCTGGGTGGCGCCATCAGCAGCCAGACCACGCGTTTGACCGCCGTCTCGACCAGCATGGGCGGCAGCGGGCAGGAGCTGGCCATGGCCTTGCGTCCCGCGCTGCGGGCGGCCGGTATCACCGTTCCCCCCGCACTACGCTTTGAACTCAAGGACGGCGACGTTGCCCTGCCGGGCGACCCGCGTGAAGCGGCGGTACGCGCCATGCTGGCCGGCAACCCCAGCCTGCAGAGCCAGGTGGTCGGTGTCGTAGGGCAAGCCAAGACCCAGCGCGAAGCGGCACTGGGTGCGGCGGCGAACGATTTCCTGAAGAACGCCAAGAACCCGCGCCGGGCCCAGGCGGTGCTGGACCGCTATCAGCAACTGAACCCCACACCGGCAATCTCTGCCACCTTTGATGGCGTGACGGTCGGCGTGCAGGAAAAAAGCGGCAATGATTGGCGCCCAATCAAGACGCAGAAGGAGTTCGCCTGGGACCTGGCCGTTGCCTATCAGGAATACGCGGTGGATGAACAGGCCCTGTTCGACAGCCTGATGGCGGCAGTCAGCAGCAAGAAGGATGGCAGCAAGAGCAGCCAGACCAGCGAGACCAAGGACGACAAGTCCGACAGCCGCGACACGCTCAAGCCGGTGGATGCCGGCACCGGCGCCGCGCCGGGTTCGACCCCAGGCTTGTTCGGCTAGCCGGCCAGCAGGCGTTCGTAGAGCGCCAGGTCGGCCGCTGAAAAGCAGCAGAAGAAGACGGTCTCCAGGCTGGCGGCTGGGTGGGCAAGCACCGTCGCAATGGCGGTGCGGGCCGCCTGTTCGGCTGGGTAACCGTAGATGCCGGTGCTGATGCAGGGGAAGGCGATCTGCCGGCAAGCCTGGCGCTCTGCCAGCGCCAGCGATTCACGATAGCAACTGGCCAACAGGGCGGGTTCCCCATGCTCGCCGTCCTGCCATACCGGTCCCACCGTATGGATGATGTATCTGGCCGGCAGGCGAAAACCTTCGGTCAGCTTGGCCTGGCCGGTCTTGCAGCCACCCAGCAGCCGGCAGGCGTGGACCAAGTCGGGCCCGGCAGCACGGTGAATGGCGCCGTCCACGCCTCCACCTCCCAGCAGCGAGCTATTGGCGGCGTTGACGATGGCGTCGACCGCCAGTTGGGTGATATCGGCGCGCAGGGCTTGCAACTGGACGGGCATGGTCAGAAAGGCCGGTGGCAGGGGCCACCAGTCTATTCCTTCACGATCTGGAACACATCCCGCAGGTAGTTGAGGAAGGTCTCGTCCTCGCACATGCCCTTGCCGCGGCTGTCGCTGACCTTGGCGACCGGCTGGCCATTGCAGCGCACCAGCTTCATGACAATCTGCAGCGGCTCCTGCCCGCAGTCATTGCTGAGATTGGTGCCGATGCCAAAACCGGTCTTGGCCCGGTCGCCAAAGTGCCGGTACAGCGCGAACGAACGTTCCAGGTCCAGGCCATCGCTGAACACCAGTTGTTTGGTGATCGCATCGATGCGCAGCGTCTGGTAATGCGCCAGCGCCTTCTCGCCCCACACGTACGGGTCGCCAGAGTCGTGGCGCAGACCATCGAACAGCTTGCAGAAGTAGAGATCGAAATCACGCAGGAAGGCATCCATGCCTACCACGTCGGTCAGGGCGATGCCGAGGTCGCCGCGGTATTCGCGTACCCAGTGCTCCAGCGCATTGCGCTGGAAATCGCGCAGGCGCGAGCCGAAGGACTGGAAGGCCTGCAGGTACTCATGCGCCATGGTCCCGATCGGGGTCAACTGGTAGCGCATGGCGAGCCAGACATTGCTGGTGCCGCGCAGAAAAGGCGTGGCATCGCGTGCCAGGGTGGCCACGACATGCTCGTGCCAGGCGCGGGAGTAGCGGCGGCGGGTGCCGAAGTCGAAAAAGATGAAGTCGGTCTTGCGGGCCGGTTCCCGGGCGAACTCGCCGAGCTGGGCGAGCTTGCCTTTCAGGCGTACATCCCCCTCGACCCAGGCGGGTGCCGAGGGGAACTGCCGGAAGTACGCCTCGTTCACGATGGCGAGGACATAGATCTCGAACAGCATGCAATGCAGCATCGGCCCCTGCACGCGGATTTCCAGTTGCTCCGGTGCATCGGCGGGGACGCTTACGCGGATAAAGCGCCGCTGCAACTGGAACAGGCGCAGGAAGTCGACGAAGTCGGATTTGATGAAGCGCAGGCCGGCGAGGTAGGCCAGCTCGGCTTCGGCAAAGCGCAGGCTGCACAGGTGATCGAGCTGGCGGTCTATCTCCACCTGCAGCGCCGCCAGCGGCAAGGCCGGTCGGTTGCGGCAGCGGAAAGCATACTCGGCCTGGGTTTCGGGCTGATGGTGCAGGATCTCCTGCATCATCGTGAATTTATAGAGGTCGTTGTCGAGCAGCGAGACGATGATGGGTTCGAACGGGGTCATGCGGGTTCCTGTCGGTCTCAAGCCAGTTTGGCCAGTGCACGGCTGCTGGCGAGACGCATGCCGCGAGCGGTGAGTTCCTGGACGAAGGCCTGTCCCTGCGCCTCGAAGCCGGGTACCGGGCTGCTGCAATCGTCGATCAGGACCAGCTTGTTGGCCGACCCCCAATGCTCGGCCAGGTCACGCACCGTGCTGGCAACGCAGTGCGACAGCGCCTGCCCCGCGATCAAGACCGTATCGGCCTTGGCCAGGCGGGCCAGCAGAGCCTGGTTGGGCAGGGTGCCTGCGTCGGCCGGGTCCGGGACCTCGGCCTGTATGGCGGAATAGTGCTCGGTGCCAGGGTTGCTGCCCTTGGTCACGTAGTTGACAGTCCTGAGCTCCCGCCGCCCCCACTGCGCCAGTGTGTCAAACAGACGCGGCTGCACCGCATGCCCCCAACTGCCGATCAGGCAATGCTCGGGCCAGATCACCAGCTGATAACGCCCGCGTGCGGCCAGCGCCTCGACATAGGCTTGGCTATGTCGCTGCCGGGCTGGATCGCGTGCCTGCCATTTGCCTGACTGCACGTCCGCCAGGCTGATCAGGGTGAACGGTGTGGGTGAGGTGCCGTTGGCATCCCGCCACCAGGCTGGGTGGGCGATATGCAGCGGATGGTGAGAGTCCAGTGTGACGTGGATGTCGTCGAGCTGGCCGCCAAGGCGATCAAGCAGCCCGGAGAGGCGGTCCAGGTCGCCGCTGGCGCCCTGGACCGGCAGGCTCGCGCCGTCGATATCGCAAAAATCGTTCTGGGGATCAATGATCAGTAGCTGCGTGCTGCCGAGTGTCTGCACGGATAGGTCCTGGATGAGGTGGCAAGGAAGGAGCGGGGCAGGTCCTTGCAGCCCGGATCATGGAGTTGAGGCCGGATACCGACAAATCAAGGGGGAGGCAGCTTCCAGTCGTAACTGAGAAAACCCGCCATCACCTGCTGGAACTCCCCGCTGGCCTGTGTCTCCGCGAGCAGGCGGCTGAAGATGGCATCCGCCTCCATGCCGCGTTGCGATTGCTGCACCACGCCATGGGCCAGAAAGCGGCGGTAGAAGACCTGGGCGACGTCGAGCTTTTCCTTGATCACCAGGCTGTTGATTTCCTTCGCCGCGAACACCAGCCCGTCCACCCGGCCGGCGGCCACCTTGCGCACGCTGCAGGGCATGCAACTGGACGGGCGGGTAGGGAAGGGGAACATGCCCACATGCGCCTGGTCGGTCTCGATCTGCAGTTGGTCGGCCTGGTTCAGGTTGGGTACGGGGCGGCCGCGCTTGTAGTAGAGCACAAAGGGCACATCCCCGAAGGGCATCTGGGTCAAGGTCAGCCCAGGCAGCTTCATCGGGACGTCGGGGTTGGCGATGAAAGGCAGGTGCAGGTCACAGCGGCCGCGTTCCACATAGGCCAGGGAGCGGGCAAACGGGCTGATCAGCAACTCGATCTTGCCTTCGGGGTAGTGGCGGCGGAACAGTTTGACCAGTTCCACCATTGGCCCCGTACCGTCGGTCTGGGCGAGGGTAGGTAATTCGGCCAGCGAGATACAGAAATCCTTGCCGACTGCCGATATAGGGGCAATACCCAGCAACAGGGCCAGCGACAGGGCAGTCAGGGTAGGAAGAGGCGTCATGGCAGCAAAGAAAGAACGACCCATTCTTTGTAGACCAGTTGCCATCGGCCTGCCCGCCCTTGGACCCTGCTCCGACAGGCAGGCATGGCCGCAAAAGCTATGCTGAAGGCACGACTCATTGAGTATCTGAATCATGGCTGAAAACAGAACGCTGGCCCTGCCGGACCTCCTGATGCAGGCGATCGCGCTGAGCGAGAACGGCCTGATGGTGCTGGACCGCGATAATCGTTTCATCTTCACCAATCCCAGCAGCGCCGCGATGTTCGGTTTCGAGGGGCAATCGCTGCTGGGCCAGACCCATGAAGACCTGATGCGCTGGATGTACGTGAACCGGCGCGGCACCCGCATCCAGTGGCCGACGGTCGAATCCTGGCTGGACTATGTCCATAGCCGCCATCGCTCGGCATCGTTCCGCAGTTTCGAGGTCGACCTGCTGGATGGGCGCTGGCTGCTGGTGACCGAGCAGATCTGCCCGGGTGGCGAGATGATCATGCTGTGCTCGGACATCACGCGCCAGAAGGATACCGAACAGGCGCTGCGCGTTGCGCAGGCGGACCTGGAGCGGTTGGCACTGACCGACGAACTCACCTCCTTGCCCAATCGCCGCAACTTCCTGCAGCAACTGCGGCAGGAATTCGCGAAATCGGTCCGGCATGGCTGGCCGCTCTGCCTCGCGATGCTGGACCTCGATCATTTCAAGAAGGTCAACGACCGCTATGGCCACGCTGCGGGGGACGAGGTGCTCAAGCACTTCGCGCAGTTCATGCGCCAGCGCCTGCGCGTCGGCGACGTGGTAGGGCGGCTGGGTGGAGAGGAATTCGGGATACTGCTGCCCGAGACCGAGCTCGAGGATGCCTTGCTGGTCTTGAACAGGGCAGCGGGCCAACTGGCCGAGGAGCGGCTGGACCAGGTGGCGGAAGGTTTCGGCTACGCCTTCTCCGGCGGCCTGGTGCAACGGCTGGATCACGCCGGTCTCGATTGCAGCGGCCTGCTCGTCCTGGCCGACCAGGCCCTGTACGACGCCAAGGCCGCTGGCCGTCGGCAGATCAGGCCCTATCGCTGGCAGTGAGCGCCGGCGACCTCACTGCAATATCTCTTCCGCACCCAGCAACAGATCCCTGGCGGTTTGCCTCGCCCGGTGCAGGCGGCTCTTGGTGGCCGCGACGCTGAGGCCCAGCTCCTCGGCCATCTCGCCGATGGTCAGTTCCTCGAAGTCGCGCAGCAGGATCACCTGGCGATAATCCTCGGGCAGGGTTTCCATGGCTCGGACCAGTTCCAGCCGCAGCGCGTCGTTGCTACGGGTCGATAGCCAGTTTTCCAGCTTCTCTTCGTCGTAGGGATCGAAGTTCAATGCCTTGCGGCCCAGGCGCCGGCATTCGCGCTGTACCGTCTTGAACAGCCAGCTGGAGAGCGCGGCCAGCGCCTTCAGCGACCCAAGCTTGCGCGACAACACCAGCAGCGCTTCCTGCACGGCATCGTCCACATCGCTGATCATGCAGTGGCGCTGGGCGTAGCGGCGGATATCCGGCTGGCAAAGCTGCAGCAGCCTGGCCAGCGCCTTGCTGTCACCCGCGCGGGCGGCCTCCAGCAGCGGAATGTCCGGGTCGTTGAGTTTCATGTTGGTATCCGCCTGTCGGCAGCATCGGCCTGGTTCAGGCCGGGCGCTCCGAAGGCGCGCTGGCTTCTGCCTCGTTGGCAGGTTCCTGCGGCGGATGCAGCGACAGCCAGGCATCCAGGCCACCGATCAGCGGACGTACCCGGGTATAGCCCTGCTGTTGCAGCAGCCGGGTCGCCTTGGCGGCGCTCGCCTCATTGGGACAGCTGCAGTAGAAGACGATCTCCCTGTCCTTGGGTACGTCGACCAGCATATGGCGTACTTCTTCCAGCTCCATTTCCAGCGCGCCGGGGATACGGCGCGGGTCGTCCTCGCGCAGCGTGGCGGAGCGCACATCGACGATCAGCGGAGCCTGGCCCTTCTCGACGAGGCGGCGCAGCTCGTCCACTTCGATCCGGTTCTTGCGCACAAAGCGCAGCAGGCTCTGCCGTTCCAGCCAGCGGTAGCTGATATAAAGCGCGAACAGGCCCGCGATCACCAGCAAGGCCGCGCTGCCGATGGCTTCCAGCGCCGAGATGATGGCATCCACCTGCCGGTGCAGCAGCGCGCCGGCGCCGATGGCCAGGCCGGCCCACAGCGTGGTGCCGATGGTGTCGAACAGGATGAAGCGACCTGCCGGCAGGCCCATGGCACCGGCCAGCGGCGACGCCACCGAAGAGAGACCCGGAATGAAACGCGCCACCAGCAAGGAGGCCACGCCCCAGCGGGTAAAGGCATTGCTGGTACGGCTGACGCAGGAATCCGGCGAGATGGAAATACGGCACATCAGCGCGAGGATGCGGATACCGAAACGCTTGCCAGCGAGGTACCAGACAAAGTTGGCCATGCCCGAGGCCAGTACCGCCAGGATCAGCACGGTCGGCCAGGACAGGCGACCGTCCACCGACAGGGCGCCGGCAACCATCAGGCCGGGAATCGCCGGTATCGGCGCCCCCAACTGCTCGAGCAGCACATTGATGAATACCAGCAGGGGACCGTGTTGGTCGAACAGATCAATCAGTTGCTGCACGTGGGGAGCCTCGGAACAAGTCCCCAGGTTCGCGATGGCGAGGGCGGGGAGTGAGTCAGGCCATAGCCTGAAGACCATACTTTACGCCTGTACGAGCGCAGCCGGTATTAACTGCGCCATCGCCCATAGGCAGTGTCCGCTTTCCGCCCATCCTGCGGCCAGGCCCGGCTTCCCTGCGGCTTTGCCGCAGGGTTTTACGCCAAGGTCTGCTCAAGATTGCGTGTGTGCAAGGTCGCGGTGTGATGCCTAACCCTGGCCGGAAACCGCTGCCGCCTTGGCGCGCGCTACGTGCAGCTTCTTGTAGCTGTCGATCAGGCGCTCGTGCCGCTCCAGCCCTTCCAGCTTCATGCTCGTGGGCGTCAGGCCGAAGAAACGCACGCTACCGTCCACCGACCCGAGCGCCGCGTCCATGCGCGCGTCGCCAAACATCCGGCGGAAGTTGACCACGTAGTCGTCCAGCTCCAGCTCGTCGTCCAGCAATACCTCGAGCACCACATTCAGGGCCTGGTAGAACAACCCGCGCTCAACCGTGTTGTCGTTGTACTGCAGGAAGGCACCCACCAGCTCTTGCGCTGTCTCGAACTGCTGCAAGGCGAGGTTGATCAGCAGCTTCAACTCCAGCACGGTGAGCTGGCCCCAGTCCGTGTTCTCATCGAATTCGATGCCGATCAAGGTGGCGATGTCGGCGTACTCATCGAGCTCGTTGTTCTCCAGGCGATCCAGCAAGGCTTCCAGGCCGGCATCGTCCAGGCGGTGCAGGTTCAGGATATCGGCACGGAACAGCAGCGCTTTGTTGGTGTTGTCCCAGACCAGGTCCTCTATCGGGTAGACCTCCGAATATCCCGGCACCAGGATGCGGCAGGCGGTGGCGCCCAGTTGCTCGTACACCGCCATATAAGACTCTTTGCCCAGGTCTTCGAGGATGCCGAACAGGGTTGCCGCTTCCTCGGCATTGGAGTTTTCTCCCTGGCCCGAAAAATCCCACTCTACGAACTTGAAGTCCGCCTTGGCACTGAAAAAGCGCCAGGACACGATGCCGCTGGAATCGATGAAGTGTTCGACGAAGTTATTCGGCTCGGTCACCGCATGGCTCTCGAAGGTCGGCTGCGGCAGATCGTTCAGGCCTTCAAAACTGCGGCCCTGCAGCAGTTCGGTGAGGCTGCGTTCCAGCGCCACTTCAAAGCTCGGATGCGCGCCGAAGGAGGCGAACACGCCGCCGGTGCGTGGGTTCATCAAGGTGACGCACATCAGGGGATAGACGCCGCCCAGCGAGGCATCCTTCACCAGCACCGGAAAGCCCTGCTCCTCCAGGCCCTTGATACCGGCCTGTATGCCGGGATACTTCGCCAGGACGTCCTGCGGCACATCAGGCAGGGCGATTTCACCTTCCAGGATTTCGCGCTTGACCGCCCGTTCGAAGATTTCCGACAGGCATTGCACCTGCGCTTCGGCCAGCGTATTGCCGGCGCTCATGCCATTGCTGACAAACAGGTTTTCGATCAGGTTGGACGGGAAATACACCACCTCGCCGTCCGACTGGCGCACATAAGGCAGCGAACAGATGCCGCGCGCCACGTTGCCGGAGTTAGTGTCGTACAGATGCGAGCCAAGCAGCTCGCCGTCGGGGTTGTAGATGTCCAGGCAGTAGTCGTCGAGAATCTCGGCCGGCAGCGCATCCTTGGGGCCGGGCTTGAACCAGCGCTCGTTGGGGTAGTGGACAAACGCTGCGTTGGCGAGGTCTTCGCCCCAGAACGTACCGGCATAGAAATGGTTGTTATTGAGCCGCTCGATATACTCGCCCAACGCCGACGCCAGCGCGCTTTCCTTGGTCGATCCCTTGCCATTGGTAAAACACATCGGCGAGTGCGCATCGCGGATATGCAGCGACCACACATTGGGAACAATATTGCGCCACGACGCAATTTCAATCTTGATGCCCAGGTTTGCCAGCACGCCCGACATATTGGCGATGGTTTGTTCCAGCGGCAGGTCCTTGCCCAGAATATAGGTGCGTGCCTCGGCGTCCGGGTTCAGCGTCAGCAGGGCCTGGGCATCGGCATCAAGGTTGTCCACCTCTTCGATCACGAACTCCGGCCCGGCCTGCACCACTTTCTTCACCGTGCATCGGTCGATGGAACGCAAGATACCTTCGCGGTCCTTGGCGGAGATATCCGTCGGCAACTCGACCTGGATCTTGAAGATCTGCTGGTAGCGGTTCTCCGGATCAACAATATTGTTCTGCGACAGACGGATATTCTCGGTCGGAATATCGCGGGTGACGCAGTACAGCTTCACGAAGTAGGCCGCGCACAAGGCCGACGAAGCCAGAAAGTAGTCGAACGGACCCGGCGCCGAGCCATCGCCCTTGTAGCGGATAGGCTGGTCGGCGATGACCGTGAAGTCATCGAACTTGGCTTCCAGACGAAGCTTGTCCAGAAAGTTGACCTTGATTTCCATGGGGGAACTCCAAAAATAGTGCTCAAGACGAGTTGGCCGCCATTATCCGGCTTTTTCAGCCCTGACCCCCGTGCTTCTCGGCAATGGCCGCCACCCGATCGGCAGGCGACCTACTTACCAAACAGCTTCTTCACGCCTTCGGTCAGGCTGCCGGCGGTATTGCCCACGCCGCGGGCCAGGCCCTCCACGCTCACGCCCAGGCTGCTTGCCAGACCTGCACCGATGCGCATGGCCAACTGCTCGTTGAGGGAGAATTTCGGATCGTTCAGGTTGCCATCCAGCGTAAAGCGCAGGTCGATCACGCCCTGCCGGTCCTTGAGTGCCGACACGACAGCACTGCGCGGCAGCCCCATGATCGAACCCATGACCCCACCGCGCGCCTCCAGCTCCAGGTCAACCAGCTTGAGCTGTCCAGGGGCATGCAGGCGCTTGTCGTGCACAGTGGAGTCGATCGCAAGGTCGAGCTTGCCATTGCGGATGCCGGTATCGGCCGCCTTGATCAGATAGGGCTTCAGCGCCAGCAGGTCGACCTGCTGCAGGCGGGTATGAAGTTCGGATTCCTTGCTCGCCAGCTCGCTCCAGCCGTTGATGGCCAGCGTCCCGTCGCCATGCACCCCCTTGACCACGCCGTGCAGGGAAATTTCAGTGCGGCTCGTGAGGTTGGGCAAGGCCAAGTCGCGGACCGACGCCTCAACCTGCTCCAGCCGCAGCTTGTGGGCAGGCTTGGCGATACTGGCATCATAGAACTCCAGCACGGCATCCTTGAGCACCACTTCGCCAATATCCAGCTTGGTGCCTGGCTTGTCCGTGCTGGGGTCGGCCGCGGCCTGGGTAGGGCGCTCCAGTAGGCTGGGCAAGAGGCGCATGGGGCCTCGGGCCGGCCGCAGCACCGACAGGTAAGCGCCTTCAACCTCAATGCGGCGTATGCGCAGTTCAGACGACACCAGCGCCCGCAGATCGGGTTCGATACGGATCTGACTGGCATGCAGCGTTTCCTTGGCGGGCCAGCCATTCGGCGCACGGATACTCAGGTCGCGCACCACGACAGCCGACAGTCCCAGGCTGATGTCACCTACCTCGCTGTCTGTACCAAGCGCGGCGACGACCTGATCCTTGAGTGCCTTGGCAGCGAAATGAACGCCTAGCATGCCCAGCAGCGTGAGAACGACGAGGGCCGAGGCGGCATAGAGGGCGAGTTTCTTCAAACCGGGCTTTCAACAGCGGGAAGGAGTGCGCGCATTATAGAGCGGACCATCCACCGGTATTAGTCGTGGGATGCCTGTACGAACGCGGTAGCTCGCTAGTCGTTGACCAGCTTGAAGGAGAACGGCACCACCAGCTGCACCACCCGCCCTTGGCCCTTGCAGCGCAGCTTGGGTGCGGCCTTGGCCGCCAGGCGGCCAACGGCCAGGTTGCTGGCTGACTTGATCGTGACCTGCTGCGCTTCGCCATTGGGTCCTACCGTCATCAGTAGCACGACCTCTGCCGACTGGATGCCCTCGACCTCGGCCACCAGCGAGAAACGGTCACCGAGCCCTTCCTTGACCCCTTCATAGTTGGCGCAGGCCACGCCGACCTGGCTGGTCACCGGGCTCGCAACGACGGCCGGTGGCGCCACGGGCATGACGACGGGCGGCGGGGAGGGCGTCATTGGCAAGGGGGTTTCGGGCAGGCTGGTGGTGACTGCCGTGATCGTCGTGGTCACCGGTGAGGGGGCGACCTTGATCTCGGGCGGCGCGATATAGGAGGGCGGTGGCGGCACCTTGAACTGGGGTGGTGGTATCACTTCCAGTGGTGGTGGCGGTGGCAGTTCTTCTTCGATGATTTCGGCCTGTACCGGAGCGTGGGCCAGTGCGACCAGGCGTTGGGCGGTCCCGGTGATCAGGGCGTACACCATGACAAGGTGCAACAACGTGGCCGTGCCGATGCCGAGCAGGCGTTTGCGGAGGTCGTGCTGCGTCCGTGCGAAATCCATGACATCGCTCCGTCGCGTCTCTACCCCCTCGCTGTCCCCGGCCTGTGCGGGCTTGATGCGGACTCTCCCTTGTGAGGACAGTGCAGCGGGACATGCCGTCCCCGACGTGTGGAGAGGACGACGCTGCTTTGACCTGTCCAGGCTGGGCGAGTTCCGGTGGATTGAGCACGCCGGGCAGCGTCCTTGCTGGGTGAGGAAGGGCAGGAAAGGCTATCCTATGGGGCATTGCAACCGGCAAGAGACAGACCATGAAGCAAGTTGAGTTGATCTGGGTTTCCAACAGCCCGGATTGGGAAGATGTGCATTGCCAAGCCGACAAAGTCCGCTACGAAAACGAGGCACTGCGCGTGCACTATTCGGGCGCCACCGACGACGAAGGTCACTACGAGGGCCAGTTCGAACTGGCGCTGCGCAGTGGTGTGCAATCGATTGAGGGCGAGTACACCGTGTTTCCGCCCAAGGGATCGGCAGAACACTTCAACCAGGTGGTCAGCTTCGGCTTGACCGGCCAGATCAAGCCGGCAGCAGATGGTGCGAACTATTTCTCCGGCATCTGGGATGAGGGCGGTGTTGCACAGGAGTTCAAGGTCGGACCGATCACGATGTCGGGCGAAGCTGCACTCCCTGCCGGGAATGCTGGTGCCCGCGCGGAGGCCGTGGTGGTTTCCGGCCTGCCTGCCACGCTGCAAGTGCCTGCCGCGGCGATGCGCGAGTTCGAGCTCGCGATGGCGCCCCTGGCACAGCTGGTCGATGGCGTGGCGGCCTTCAGTGGTTTCGCCACCCTGTTTGCCAAGCTGGATCAGCTGATGCGTGAGGTGCGGAGCCGCCTGGACGATATCCCGGATGAGCCCGGCGCGGCCGAAGCCCTGCTGGGCTATCTGCGCGACGAGGCCTCCCTGCAACTGGAACAGTTGCTGGACCAGGGCGCGATGGCGACCCTGCCTGCCAATCCGGCACCGGAACTTGCCGCCTTCGTGGCGGATATCGAGGCCCTTGCCGAGAACCTGCAGGTCGCGGTGATGCGGGAGGGGTATACCCTGTGCAAGGTCTGGCTGGGCCTGGCTGACGAGTAGCATGGCGGCCGACCTGCCCGTTCTGAGCCGGCGTGCGCTGAACCGGGCCATGCTGGCACGGCAGCATTTGCTTGCCCCTTGCCAGCAAGGGGTGGTCGAGCTGGTAGAGCAACTGGTCGGCCTGCAGGCGCAGGCGACCAATCCGCCCTATATCGGGCTATGGACCCGCCTGCCGGACTTTCAACCCTGCCAACTGACCGACCTGCTGGAAGCAAGGGCGCTGGTGCGCGCGACCAGCCTGCGCGGCACCTTGCACCTGGTCTCCGCGACCGATTATCTGAGCCTGCGCCCGGCGATGCAGCCGGTGATTGAGCGGGGCCTGCAGGGGGCCTTTGGTCGCCAGCTGGAAGGCGCGGACCGTTCTGAGTTGTTGGCGACCGGCCGCGCCTTGCTCGCCGAACGGGCAATGAACGGCAGTGAGCTGGCCCAGGCATTGGCGCCACGCTGGCCGCGGCACGATGCCAAGGCACTGGCGCAGTACCTGCATGTCTTGCCCCTGGTGCAGATTCCGCCCTCCGGCACCTGGGATATCCATACCCCACCCAGACTGGCACTGGCCGAGCAGTGGCTGGCACAACCCCTGTCGGCTGCGGCCTCGGTCCCATCCCTGCTGCAGCGTTATCTCGCGGCCTTCGGGCCCGCCAGCATCAAGGACATGACCGCCTGGTGCGGCCTGACCGGGCTGGCCCGGGTCGTGGCGACGCTGGCTCCCGGCTGGCGGACCTTTCAGGACGATACGGGCACTGTTCTGTACGACCTTCCGGACGCCCCCTTGCCGGAGCCGGACCAGCCGGTGCCGGCTCGCCTGTTGGCGGATTTTGACAATGTGCTGATCGCCTACGCCAACCGTGAGCGGGTGGTGTCGGTGCAGGACCGTCTGCGCGTCGCGACGCCCAACGGCCTGTTCCGTGCCACGATACTGGTCGATGGGTTCGTCCTGGGGACCTGGCGGCTCGTACGGCTGACCGGCCTGGCAACGGTCGAGATCAGTCCGTTCCGGCCATTGACGCCAAGCAGTAAGGCCGAACTGGCCGCCGAGGCTGAGCGCTTTCTGCGCAATTTCCTGCCCGACATCCCGCGCCATACGGTCGAATTCAACGCTGCGCTGACCTAGCGCGGTGTCCACCCGCTTGAAACATAGGGTGATCGCGCCCATCTATCAGGCAATAGCTGCCTGTTTCCAGGCATCACCTGCATTGTGAGTGTCTTGATGTATCCCGATTTTGTCACCGCCATCCAGGCAGGCATGCCCATGGCGCCGGTTACCGTGGCCCAGCGCGAGGACGGCTGGTATGTCTACAACCCCACGGTCCAGCCGATTGCCGAAGACGAACCCCATGTGCTGGTCACCGAGCAGGGAGCACTGATGGCCCTGAACCAGAGCGGCACCCGCGTGCTGCAGACGCTGGCCTTCACCGGTGGCAACGCCTGAGCCGGGTGCCCCGGCTTGCTAGCCGGTGTACTTCACCCGGTAGATGGCGCCGGCCAGATCGTCGCTGATCAGCAGCGTACCGTCCGGCATGTTCAGCACATCCACCGGACGCCCCCAGACCTTTTCCTTGCCGTCTTCCTGCTGCAGCCAGCCATCGATGAAGGTTTCCTGGCTGGTGGCACGGCCCTTGGCGTCCAGCGCAACCCTGACCACCCGATAGCCGCTCTTCTTGCTGCGGTTCCACGAGCCATGCTCGGCGATGAAGATATTGTTGCGATACGCAGCCGGGAACTGCTGGCCGGTATAAAAGCGCATGCCCAGCGAGGCCACATGCGCACCTAGCTTGACCACCGGCGGGACAAAGTCGCTACAGCGTCCCTGGCTGCCAAATTCAGGATCCGGCGTGTCGCCCTGATGACAAAAGGGATAGCCAAAGTGCTGGCCGCTTTTGGTCGCGTGGTTGAGTTCGTCGTTGGGGATGTCGTCACCCAGCATGTCGCGGCCGTTGTCGGTGAACCAGAGGCTCCGATCCCCCGGCTGCCAGTCAAATCCGACCGTGTTACGCACGCCGCGAGCCACGACTTCGACCGCGCTGCCATCGGGCTTCATGCGCTGGATGTTGGCGTACTGGGTCTCGTCCGACTTGCAGATATTGCAGGGTGCGCCGACCGGCACATACAGCCAGCCATCAGGTCCGAAGGCGATGTACTTCCAGCCATGGTGGGTCTCGGTCGGAAAGCGGTCGGTGACGAGCGCAGGCGATGGCGGGTTGGCCAGCTTGTCGTCGATTTTATCCAGCCGCAGGATCCTGGAGACCGCCGAGACATAGAGACTGCCGTCCTTGTAAGCTACACCGACCGGCATCTGCAAACCGCTGGCGATGGTCCGAACCTGCCTGGCCTGGCCATCCGCCAGTTCGACTGCATAGACTTTGCCCGCGCCCATACTCCCCACATACAGCACGCCGCGCCCGTCCGCGTAGCGGCCCAGTGTCATGGCGCGGGCGTTGGGTACCTGATCGGTCAGTACCTCGATCTGGAATCCTGCTGGCAGGCGCAGCTTGTCAAGCGGCAGCTTGTCGGCAAGCGCAGGCAGGGAGCTGGACAGCAGGCTGATCGCCAGCAGCGGACGGCAGTACAGGGGTAGGGTCATGTCGGCCTCGGGTCGGGTAGCGGGTCACGGGATTTAAGCATGACCCGCTATCTGCCGCACCCCTTTGCGGCTGACGTCGGCTCGGGGAAGCGCTGAACAAGTCCACTTTTGAGCCTGGAAGAGGCTCCCTCGCGGCGGCGAGGGCGGGGGGCGTGGGATAAACCAGCGAGAAGTGGTTGATTTTCCGCTGCCGGTTAGCGCCCGGCTGGGCCGGGCGGTGAGTTGAAGTTTCATGTTTCGGACTTTTGCAGGGCCTCCTTAGCCGAACGAAGCCACGATCAGATAGAGGTTGAGGCCGATGATGATGGCGGTGGCGCCGCCGGCCAGCGTCTTGCCCAACGTGCCCAGGGCAAAGCGACCGGCGATCTCTCGGCGGGAGACCAGCATTACCAGCGGTACCAAGGCGAAGGGCAGGGCGACACCCAGTACCACCTGGCTCCAGACCAGCAGGCCGTCGGGGCTGTCGCTGCCACGAACGGTGATCAGGGCGATGGCGAGGGCTACCGCCGCAAAGCGGGTCAACACGCCGCGCTGCTGGTTGGAGGCAGCGACACGCTCAAAGCCCTTGCTCAGTACCTGGCCCGCCATGACGCCGGTGATCGCCGAGCTCTGGCCTGCGGCGTAGAGCGCCAAGGCGAAGATCAGCGCGGCGCCGATGCCGAGGTGTTCGCGCATCGCGGTGTACGCACCATCCAGGCTGGAGACGCCTTCCGCGCCCGACAACGAGGTGGCGGCAACAATCAGGATCGCGGCGTTGACGGCCATGGCGAGGATCAGCGATATCACCGTGTCGTTGCGGGCAAAGCGGTAAGCGACCTGGCGTTGCACGACCGGTACATCCTGGGCGCGCTTGGCCAGCTCACCCGAGTGCAGGTAGAGATTGTGCGGCATCAGCGTGGCACCCAGTATGCCCAGCGCGATCATCAGCCCTGAGGTATCCCGCAGGGCAGTGCCGACCTGGCCCATGCCGCCGACTACGGCGCGGGCATCGGGCGCGACCTGGATCAGGAGCAGCAGGAAGGACAGGGCTACGAGCCCGACCAGGCCGTGGATCAGGGTTTCATGGCCACCGTGCCGCAATTTGGCCAACGATAGCACGGCCACGGTACCGAGCGCGGTGATGCCGACGCCAAAGGCAATCGGCAGACCAAACAGCAGCCGTAGCGCGGCGGCACCACCGACCAGTTCAGCCAGCGCCGTGGCGAGGATAGCGGCTTCACCGGCCAGCCAAGACAGCACGGCCAATGGCTTGGGCAGGTGGCGGCGGGTCAGGGTGGCAAGGTCTTCGCCAGTGGCCAGGGTCAGGCGAACGACCAGCAACTGGAAGCCGACTGCCAACAGGCTGGCCAGCAGTACAACCGGCAGCAGTCCGTAGCCGAAGCCAGCGCCACCGGCGATATCGGTCGCCCAGTTGCCCGGATCCATATAGCCGACGGCCACCAGTAGGCCGGGGCCGACCAGGCCACGCAGGGAACGGATGGTGGCTCGGTCGCCTTGCAGATGCTGGCTGCCGGAGACGGCAAGGATCAACTGGCTCATGGTGGACTCCCGGTAACGATGAGCCCATGTTAGCTAGTGCACTAACATTTATCTAATCAATAATAATTCTCAATGCAATATGAAAAAGCTATCGCATGGCGAGGATGGTTAATCGCGGAGTTGCCGCAACAGACTCTGGGCGATGGTATCCAGGGGCAGGACTTCGTCGACGCCACCAGCCCGAATGGCTTCCTTGGGCATGCCGAATACGACACAGCTATCTTCATCCTGGGCTAGGTTGTAGGCGCCGGCCTGCTTCATGGCCAGCATGCCTTGCGCGCCGTCGGCCCCCATGCCGGTGAGCATGACGCCGATGGCACGCTTGCCGGCGAGCCGCGCCACGGCTTCGAACAGCACGTCGACCGCCGGCCGGTGCCGGTTGACCCGCTCGGTGGCCAGCAGCCGGCAGCTCAGGTGGCCGGTCTCGCGCTCCAGCGAGAGGTGGTAGTCACCGGGAGCGATATACACATTGCCGGGTCGCAGCCGCTCGCCGTGCTCGGCCTCCTTGATATTGAGTGCGCAGATACCATCCAGCCGACGGGCGAAGGGCAGGGTGAAGGCGGGCGGCATGTGCTGGACCACGACGATGGGCGGCATCTCCGCCGGCAGCCCCAGCAGCAGGGTCTGCAGGGCCTGCGTGCCGCCGGTCGAGGCCCCGATGGCGATCAGTCGGGTATGCAATGCAGTGCTGCTGATGCTGCCACCGGCAGAGGGAGTGGCACGCTGGTTTGGCGTGGCTGGCCGAGGCCTTGGCTGGCTGATGCGGGCAGACGCTGCCATACGCAGTTTTTCGACAATCTCCTCACCTGCATCGCGCAGGCCGCGCTGCAGGTCCATGCGCGGTTTGGCCACGCAATCGACAGCGCCCAGCTCCATGGCCCGCAGGGCGGTATCGGAGCCAGCGTCGGTCAGGGTGGAGATCATGATGACCGGGGTAGGCTTGAGCCGCATCAGCTTGTCGAGGAAATCCAGCCCGTTCATCTTGGGCATCTCGATATCGAGCGTGATCGCATCGGGCGACAGCGTACGGATCAGCTCGCGCGCCGCCAGCGGGTCGGGCGCGGCACCGACGACCTCCATGTCCGACTCATTGTTGATGATCTCGGTCAGGAGCTTGCGCATCATGGGGGAGTCGTCCACCACGACCACGCGGATCACCTTCTTCATGATGCAGCCTCCTCCTGGTCCGGTGGCTGGAACAGCTCGACGCTGCCCTCGATATTGTCGCGTTGCAGATGGGTGCGGTATTCCATTTCGCGCTGCAGGATGGTGTCGTTGTGCAGCAGATGCAGCCGCTTGACCATGACCTTGCCGCTGTCGCCAAAGAAATAGACCTTGCGCGGGAACTGGCCCAGCAGGTCCTCTGCGATCAGCGGGATGCCCTCGTCGTGCAGGTAGCGCTGGATGAACTCGGCATTGCGCCGGCCGATGTTCACGGCCCCCATGCCGTGCAGGACATCACCGCCGCCGAACACCTTGGCTTCCACATAGCGCCGCTCGGCACCGAGCTTGAGCATGTCGTTGAGCAGGGCTTCCATCGCGTAGGCGCCATAACGCGTCGGCAGGCCGATCAGTGGATGCGCGGGGGCGTCGCCCCGACCGTCCGGTAGCATGAAGTGATTCAGGCCGGCGATGCCGTGGATACGATCGCGCAGGCAAACGGCCACGCAGGAGCCGAGCACCGTCACCAGCAGCGTGCCCTTGCCGGTGGCGTAGTACTCGCCCGGCAGGATCTTGGCCGCCTCTCGCTCGAAGTGCTTGTCGAAGTAGCGATTGGGCGCGGGCTTTTCATGACGTTGCGCGCTCACTGTCGTCCCCCCGCGCGCTTGGCGCGATAGGCCGTCTTGCCCACGGTCTCCAGGGCCAAGCCGCTACCCTGGGGGTTTTCCGAATGCCCCAGGAACAGCACGCCCCTGGGTTTGAGGTGACTGACCAGGCGGCTGGTGAGCTTGTATTGGTCGTCGCGTTCAAAATAGATCAGCACGTTGCGGCAGAAGATGAAGTCGAAATGCCCGGCGATGGGCCAGCGGGCATCCAGCAGATTGCAGGGCAGAAAGTGCAGCAGTTGCTTGAGCTCGGGCCGTACGCGCACATAGCCATGGCGCTTGCCGATGCCGCGCTGGAAGAACTGCCGTACCCGATCCCGTGGCAGCTTGGCGATACGCTCGAGCGAATAGATGCCTTGCTCGGCATGGGCAAGGGCACGGGTATCGATATCGGTCGCGATGATCTCGACCGGTGGATTGTAGCGGCCATAGGTCTCCACCACGGTCATGGCGATCGTGTAGGGTTCCTCGCCGGTGGAGGCGGCGGCGCACCAGATGCGAACCGGTTCGGCTTTGTCCTGTCGCTGCTGCAGCAGGTCGGCCAATTGCTCGAAATGATGGGGCTCGCGATAGAAGGCGGTCAGGTGCGTGGTCAGCGCGCTGGTGAAATCCTCCCACTCTGGATGCATCGCATCCTTGCGCAGCAGGGTGAGATAGGCGGTGATGCTGGGGAGGCCCAGAGCCCGTACACGCTTGGAGAGGCGGTTGTAGACCATGTGCTGCTTGCAGTCGGCCAGCGCGACGCCAGCCCGCTCGCGGATCATCTCGCGGGCGAGCTGGAAGTCAGTACCCGAATAGGCAAAGTCCCGGGCAGCACTGACGATGCGGGGTGAGTCTTCCTGATCGGTATCCGCCGGGCGGGCCAACTCAGAATTCCGACCAGTCGTCATCTTCACCCTTGTTGGCAGGGGTTGATGAGGCGGGTTTGCTGACCGCAGGGTGGCTAGCCTTGCTGACCTTGCCGGCGGGTTTTGTGGTGTGCTTGATGGCGGGCCGGACGACAGGGCGAGGCGCGGCAAGGGCTCTGCTAGTACCTTGGTCCAGCTTGAAGCGGTTGACGGCCTCCATCAACAAGCTGGCCTGGTCTTGCAGCGAACCGGCCGCGGCGGCGGCTTCCTCCACCAGTGCCGCGTTTTGTTGGGTCACTTCGTCCATCTGGGTGACGGCTGTGTTCACCTGCTCAATACCGGAACTCTGCTCCGCCGATGCGTTGGAGATATCCCCCATGATGCTGGTGACCTTGCGAATGCTGCCGACCACCTCTTCCATGGTGATCCCGGCACGGTCTACCTGGGCGGTACCTGCGGTGACGCGGTCCACCGAGTCGCTGATCAGCGACTTGATCTCCTTGGCCGCCGCGGCGGAGCGTTGCGCCAGGCTGCGTACCTCCCCGGCGACCACCGCAAAGCCGCGCCCCTGTTCTCCGGCCCGGGCTGCTTCAACGGCGGCATTGAGTGCCAGGATATTGGTCTGGAAGGCGATGCCATCTATCACGCCGATGATGTCGACGATCTTCTTGGAAGAATCGTTGATCTCGGCCATGGTGGTTACTACTTGGCCAACAGCCTCTCCACCCTTCTGGGCGATGGTACTGGCACCTTCGGCCAGGCGGTTGGCCTCACGGGCATTCTCGGCGTTCTGTTTCACCGTCGAGGTCAGCTCTTCCATACTGGCGGCAGTCTCTTCAAGGCTGGCGGCCTGTTCTTCGGTGCGCTGCGAGAGGTCGATATTCCCGGCGGCAATCTCTTGCGATGCCGTATTGATGGTTTCCACGCTGGTCCGAATATCGCCGACGATCTGGAGCAGCCCGTCGTTCATCGCCTTGAGTGCCTTGATCAATTGCCCGGTTTCATCATTCCGGTCCGTCTCGATCTTTTGAGTCAAATCTCCACCTGCAACGCCCTCCGCGATTCGTACAGCAAGACGCACCGGATTGACCACCGAACGTGTTATCCACCATCCGGCAAAAGCGCCCAATGCCAATGCTGCCACGGCCAGCGCCAATAGCGTGTTACGAGCTACTTCATAATCCTTCACCGATTGCTGGTATTCCTGATTCATCTGCTCCTCTTGACTGACGATGAAGTCATTTACCTCCGCAATCATCTTGTCCTGGAGAGGTTTGGCGCTGGATATCAGGATATCCATGGCTTTTTTGTTACTCTCTTCAGTATTTACTTCTGCTAAGTCCATTGCTGGTTTGGTGGTACTTAGCGTTTCATCATTGATCTGTTTCACCCTGGCCAAAAATTGTTTGGATGATTCACTTTTAGAGGTTTGGGCTAATTTATCAGTCAAATCTCGGAAGTCCGTGAGCGATTTTTCGTAGGCGCTTTTCTGCGCCCGGATTCCCGCTGCGTCGGTAATCGAAATGATGTCCCGGCTGGCGATAGCACGCTTGTTGACAGTGTCGATCAAGTCATTGGCTTGCTTGAGTCGCTTGGCTCGATGATTCACCATCTGATCCATATTGTCGGACAAGGACTGCATCCGACTGAAGCTGACTACCAGCATGATTACCATCAGCACCAGGACGAACCCGAAGCCCGCGCCCAGACGCACGCCAATTTTCCAGTTCTTCATATTCCCTACCCCTTTCAGCTATTCAGGCTCACGCTGCATCTGCCAGGTCGGCGACCAATTCCATATCTCGGCTCGTCATGAGTCTTTCGATATCGACGAGGATCAACATCCGTTCTTCCACCGGTGCCAGACCCACGATGTAGGCGGTATCTACCGCCGCGCCGAACTCCGGCGTGGGTTTGACGATGTTGTCGGTCAGCGCGATCACGTCCGATACGCCGTCGACCACGGCACCGGTGACTCGCCCGGCAAGGTTGAGGATGATCACGACGGTGAACTCGGTGTAGCTGGGCTCGCCCATGGCAAACTTCACCCGCAGGTCGATGATGGGAACGATGGCGCCGCGCAGGTTGATCACGCCAAGGATGAAGGGCGGCGTGTTGGCGATGCGCGTCGGAGGCTCGTAGCCGCGGATTTCCTGAACCTTGAGGATATCGATCGCGTACTCCTCGGCACCCAGGGTAAAGACCAGGTGCTCGCGGCTTTCCACGTTGCTGCCGGTATTGAATTCCATGCCTGCTCCTTCTTTTTCTGCCTGTCGCGCCGTCAGGCGCTACGTGCCTTGGCCAGTACGCTGACATCAATGATCAATGCCACTCGGCCATCGCCCAGGATGGTGGCGCCTGACATGCCAGGCACTCGCCGATAGTTTGATTCCAGGTTCTTCACCACGACCTGCTGCTGGCCCAGCAGCTCATCGACCCACAGCGCAATCTGCTGGTTACCGGCGTCGATTAGCATCACGATGCCCTCGGTCGGTTCCTTCGATTGCGGCTGGCAGCCCACCACCTCATGCAAGGCGATCAGCGGCAGGTATTCATTGCGTACCTGTACCACTCGGCCACGGCCGGTCACGCTCTTGCATTGCTCGGCCTGTGGCTGCAGTGATTCCCGGATGGCGTTGAGCGGCAGGATGTAGGTCTCGCCACCGGTGCCGATCAGCATGCCGTCCAGAATGGCCAGCGTGAGTGGCAGGCGGATGCGCATGGTCGAGCCCACGCCGGCCATGGATTCGATCTCTACGCTGCCACCCATGGACTGGATGTTCTTGCGCACCACATCCATGCCCACGCCACGACCGGAGACGTCGGTAACCTCGGCGGCGGTCGAGAAGCCCGCCTCGAAGATCAGCATCCATACCTCCGCATCGGTCATGGTCTCGGGCACTGACATCCCGCTGTCCCTGGCCTTGGCCAGGATGCGGTCACGGTTGAGGCCGGCGCCGTCGTCGCGGACTTCAATCACCACGCTGCCACCCTGCTGGAAGGCGCACAGCGTCAGCATGCCGGTCTCGGGCTTACCCTTGGCGCGACGCGCCTCGGTGGATTCGATACCGTGGTCGAGGCTGTTGCGTACCAGGTGGGTCAAGGGATCGGCCAGTTTCTCGACGAATCCCTTGTCGAGTTCGGTCTGCTCCCCCACCAGCCGCAGCTCCACCTTCTTGCCGAGCTTGGCGGCCAGATCACGCACCACCCGTGGAAAACGGCTGAACACGGTGGAGACCGGCACCATGCGGATGGACATCACGGATTCCTGCAGCTCGCGGGTATTGCGCTGCAGTTGCTCGATGCCGGCCAGCAGTCGGGTGTGCTGCAAGGGGTCCAGACCGGCTGCGCTTTGCGCCAGCATGGATTGGGTGATCACCAGCTCGCCGACAAAGTTCAGCAACTGGTCCACCTTGTTGACATCCACCCGTATCGTCGCGCCTTCGGCCTTGTCGGTGGCCCTACGATTCTGGCTAATGGCGGGATCGGCGGACTTCACATTCTGCTGTTGTGCCTGGCGGGCCTGCTCCGCTTCGGCCGCCTGTTTGGCCTGCGCGCGTTCCAGCGCCTGCTTGTCGAGAAAACCGTAGGCGATGCCCTCCTGACCCGGCGGGGCATCGGGGGCAACAGCGGGCAGCGGCTCGAAAAAACCGTAGTCGGTCCCGCCGGCGTCCGCCGTTGCTACGGCGGTAGCGGCCTCGTTATCAAGCGGCTCGAAGAAACCGAAAGCCTCGTCCTCGCCGCTGGTGGCAGGGGCGGCATCAGGTTCGGGATCGTCGGTAAAGAAGCCGAAGGTGTCACCCTCGCCGGGTATGTCGGCGGTCTCCGGCAGGGGGCTGAGTTCGTAACGATCGCTCGGCAGCACAAAGGCGAGCGAGTCACTCAGATCCTGCTGGCTTTCCCGGCTGCTGATCTCGAGCGTCAGCCGCAATAGCTTGCCGTCTTGCTGGCGCTCCAGCTCCGTGACCTGGCCCAGTGCGCCCAGCGAACCCAGCAGGGCGTCGTGCGGTTCATCCGCATCCAGCCGCAGGTTCAGGCGCCAGCGAGCCTCACTGGCTGCTGTCGGCTCGGCTGCCCCTGGCTCGACATCGTGCCCGGCCGTTGGCGCGGCACCGGTCGCTTCCGCCTCAATGGCTTGCAAGGCCAGGGTGACTTCCTGGACCGCCGCCGGATTGCCGTCGGCCCCGTCCCGGTGGACTGCCACCATGCCGGCCAGCACATCGCCGGTACGCAGGAAGACATCCACCATCTCACCGCGCAGGGCCATGGTGCCTTTGCGCACGCGGTCGAGCAGGTTTTCCAGGATATGAGTCAGCGAGGCAAGGTCCTCGAAACCGAAGGTGCCTGCGCCGCCCTTGATCGAATGCGCCGCCCTGAATATGGCGTTCAGGTCTTCGGCATCCGGCTCGGCGAGATCAAGGCCCAGCAGCAGGGTCTCGAAATTGGCAAGGTGCTCCTCTGCCTCCTCGAAGAACGCGCCGAAGAACTTTGAGAGATCTATCTCCATCCCAACCCCCTGTGATGCAGCATCCGGCTGCACGGGTGTTCTGCTTATCCTGCCTGCTGCATGGCCCGCATTGCGTCGCGAGATCAGCCGATCAACTTGCGTACGACGTCGATCAGGGTCTGCGGGTTGAACGGCTTGACGATCCAGCCTGTCGCACCGGCGGCTCGGCCCTGGGCCTTCATGGCGTCGCTCGACTCGGTCGTCAGCATCAGGATGGGGGTGCTCTTGTAGCTGGGGAGTGCACGCAAGGCCTTGATCATGGTCAGGCCATCCATGCCGGGCATGTTCTGGTCGGTAATAATGAGCTGGCAGGTGGTGCTTTTGGCCTGCGACAGGCCGGCGTTGCCGTCACCGGCCTCGACGACCTGGTAACCCGCATTCTTGAGGGTGAAGCTCACCATCTGGCGTATGGAGGGCGAGTCATCAACGGTCAAAATTGTCTTCATCACATCCCCATTCTTGTCATGGTTTGGTCAAAGCCAAATTTCCTTGCAGATACTGACGTCGTAGTACTGCATAGCCTCGCTTGCTAGAACAGCTCGATATCCCCCTGGCCGATACTCTGCTGGGCAACCGGGTTGTGGGCCAGCGCGGCCTCGGCGTCGGCCAGCTGGGTTTTCAGCCTGGCCAGGGCTTCGCTTCCCTGGCCCGATTGCAACGCCTGCCGGCAAGCTGCCGCGGCATCCACCGCCAGGTGCAAGGCATCCACGCGGCGCCGCGCGTGGGCCAGCAACTGGTTCACCATGTCCTGGAACTGCAGGGCTGTCGTGGCACTGGCGATGCCGTTTTCGGTGGTACGCGCGATCTCTCCCAAGGAACCCAGTGCCTTGTTCTGCCCATCATTGAGCTTGCGCAGGTCGACCAGGGTTTCGTCGACATGGTGGCGGATACGATCCGTCTCGGCGCCCTGGCGGCTGGCCAGGGCACTGGCGGCGCGCTCCATATTCTCGATACTGCCGCGCACACCGCCCATGCGCTGGCGGATGCGCTCGCTGAAATCACGGGTGTACTGGGCCAGTTTGTGGACTTCCTCGGCCACGACCACGAAACCACGGCCGGCCTCGCCGGCCCGGGCTGCCTCGATGTTGGCGTTGAGTGAGAGGAAATGAATCTTCTTGGCAATATCGTCGAGCCCTACCAGTTGCTCGATCATCTCGTTGACGCGTGTACCCATGACCAGCATTTCATCGGTCAGTTGCTGTGCCGTGCTGGTGTTCTCCACCATCAACTGGCCGATGGTGCGCAGCGTCTCGCCGGTTTCATTGATCAGGCTGTCTGCGCCGCCCCGCTCCCCGCCGCTCAAGGTGCCGAGCGCAATATCCTGCTGCTGGCGGGCCGACACGGCGATCACGGTAAAGCTCTGCGTCAACGTACCAATAGCCTCGTTCAGGATGGCCTGGACCCGTTCAACCTCTTCATTGGCGGCGCGGGTCTGGCGACCCACCAACTGGTTGAGCTCCTGTTCCACGCGCGGGTCGTTATTGCCACCGGGATGGGCCGCCAGGGGAGGTGGCGTGGGGAAAGCTTCCTTGTGCTTGGTAGGTACGAACCATAGTCCGGCAACCAGAGCCAGCAGGGCTGGCAGGGGAAGAGACCAGCCCGGGGCACCAAGCCCCAGCAGCAGGCCACTCAGGATAAGGGCAACAAGTAGGACTGCGATACGAAACAAGTGCATTCCTTCCGGACGGTGAGCCGCCGTCAAAATGGGAGTGTCGTATCGTTATCAGTAGTAAGGCGCATTATTGCAAGTTTCCTGCGGGCGCTGCCTGCGCCACGTCGGATGAAGTAGGGGAGGGGCGGCGACGCTGCTAGAATGAGGATTGATGATCAATCGCTTAGCGACGGGATGAATTCATGTTTGGTCTAGGCAAGAAGCCTCCGTATGCCACCGTGACCTGCAAGGGACGGAAACTGGATGGACAGGCTGTCGTGGCCTTGCAACTGCGCGATCTGGATCTGCCGGCCGTCGTCAAGCTGGCCGATACGTTGGAGGTATGTAGCCGGGTCTCATTTGGCAAGATCTACCAGAAGCCCGGTACCTTGCTGGCCGAGAACAATAGCGAAGATCAAGGCTATACCGCCCGCTACGACAAGATCACGCGCTCGCTGGGCGTGAATCTGCGGCAGGGCTTCATGCGCCAGACACTGGTGTTCGCCACGCGCGAGCCGCAACAGCTCTGCTCGGAGCTGGGCCTTACCCTGGAAGTCGATACGCCGCCGGAGCCGACGGTCAGTTGAACCGACGCCGGTCCCGGTTTCTCGTAGCCGCCAGGAAAAAAGCCCGATCCAGATGGATCGGGCTTTTGCTGCAGGGCAGCGCTCAAGCCTGCTTGGTGAAGCGTAGTTCGCCGTTCTGGTAATCCACCTCGACCGTATCCTTGGCGGCAAATGCCCCGCCGAGGATGGCCTTGGCCAGCGGGTTCTCGATCTCGCTCTGGATCGCCCGCTTTAGTGGGCGGGCACCGTAGACCGGATCGAAACCGGCGGTGGCGATGTGCGCCAGCGCGGCATCCGTGACCTTGAGCCCCATCTCCATCGCGGCCAGCCGTCCTTGCAAACGTTGCAGCTGGATACGGGCGATGCCGGCGATCTGGTCCTCGCCGAGCGCGTGGAACACCACCACCTCGTCGATACGGTTCAGGAACTCCGGCCGGAAGTGCGCCTTGACTTCACCCATCACGGCCAGCTTGACCAACTGGTAGTCGCCGGTGGACATGGTCTGGATATGCTGCGAGCCCAGGTTGGATGTCATGACGATGACCGTGTTCTTGAAGTCCACGGTACGACCCTGGCCGTCGGTCAGGCGACCATCATCCAGCACCTGTAGCAGCACGTTGAACACATCCGGGTGAGCCTTCTCCACTTCATCCAGCAAGATCACGCTATACGGTTTGCGACGTACGGCCTCGGTCAGATAGCCGCCCTCCTCATAACCGACATAGCCGGGTGGCGCGCCGATCAGGCGCGAGACCGAGTGCTTCTCCATGAATTCACTCATGTCGATGCGGATCAGGTGCTCGGCCGAGTCGAACAGAAAGGCGGCTAGTGCCTTGGTCAATTCGGTCTTGCCGACGCCGGTTGGGCCCAGGAACAGGAAGGAGCCGTACGGACGGTTAGGGTCGCCCAGGCCGGAGCGCGAGCGGCGGATCGCATCGGCCACCAGGGTGACGGCCTCGTCCTGGCCGACCACGCGCCGGTGCAGCGCATCTTCCATCTGCAACAGCTTGTCGCGTTCGCCTTCCATCATCTTGCTGACCGGGATGCCGGTCGCCCGCGAGACCACCTCGGCGATCTCCTCGGCCCCGACCTGTGTGCGCAGCAGGCGGTTCTGGCGTGGTGAGCCGTCATTGCCTTCATTGGCTTCGGCGGCGTGCAGCTTGGCTTCCAGTTCCGGTAGCTTGCCGTACTGGAGTTCGCTGATCTGCTGCCAGTCACCCTTGCGGCGGGCTTCTTCCATCTGATTCCGGAGTTTGTCGATCTCCTCTCGGATGGCTTGCGAACCCAGGACGACCGCCTTCTCGGCCTTCCAGATTTCTTCCAGGTCGGAGTATTCCTTTTCCAGCTGGCCGATCTCGTCCTCGATCAGGCCCAGCCGACGGCGCGAACCCTCGTCCTTCTCCTTCTTGACGGCCTCACGCTCGATCTTGAGCTGGATCACCCGCCGTTCGAGCTTGTCCATGACCTCGGGCTTGGAGTCGATCTCCATCTTGATCTTGGCCGCGGCCTCGTCGATCAGGTCGATGGCCTTGTCGGGCAGGAAACGGTCGGTGATATAGCGATGGCTGAGTTCAGCCGCGGCCACGATGGCCGGGTCGGTGATCTCCACGCCATGGTGAATCTCGTAGCGCTCCTGCAGGCCCCGCAGGATGGCGATTGTATCTTCGACCGAGGGCTCGTTGACCAGCACCTTCTGGAAGCGGCGCTCCAGCGCGGCATCCTTCTCGATGTATTTGCGGTACTCGTCCAGCGTGGTGGCGCCCAGGCAGTGCAGTTCGCCGCGAGCCAGCGCCGGCTTGAGCATATTGCCCGCGTCCATCGCGCCCTCGGCCTTGCCTGCACCGACCAGGGTGTGGAGTTCGTCGATAAAGATGATGGTGCTGCCTTCATCCTTGGCCAGCTCATTGAGTACCGCCTTCAGGCGCTCCTCGAATTCACCACGATACTTGGCACCGGCGAGCAGCGAGGCCAGATCCAGTACCAGCAGCTTCTTGTGTTTGAGCGACTCGGGTACCTCGCCATTGACGATGCGTTGGGCCAGCCCTTCGACGATGGCGGTTTTGCCGACGCCGGGTTCGCCAATCAATACCGGATTGTTTTTGGTACGGCGTTGCAACACCTGGATGGCGCGACGGATCTCGTCGTCACGGCCGATCACCGGATCGAGCTTGCCGTGGCGAGCCCGTTCGGTCAGGTCCAGCGTGTACTTGCTCAGCGCCTCACGCTTCTGTTCGGCGTCGGCGCTGTCGACGGCATCACCACCCCGCACCGCATCTACCGCGGCGGTGATCGCCTCCTTCTTGCCCCCCTGCTCGCGCAGCAGCCTGCCGGTCTCGCCCTTGTCCTCGATGAGGGCCAACAGGAACAGGTCGGCGGAGATGAACTGGTCCCCGCGCTTGTTGGCGGCCTTGTCGGTCAGGTTGAGCAGGTTGGCCAGCTCCTTGGAGATGCTGATGTCGCCACCGGTGCCGCTGACCTGCGGCAGGCGCTTGATGGCAGCATCCAGGCCCGTGCGTACCGGTTGCACGTTGACACCGGCCCGGGCCAGTAAAGAAGCCGCGCCGGAATCATTGTCGTTGAGCAAGGCCAGCAGGGTGTGCTGTGGCTCGATATAAGGATTGTCGTTGGCCAGCGCCAGCGATTGCGCATCGGCGATCGCCTGCTGGAACTTGGTGGTGAGTTTGTCGTAGCGCATGGTGCTGCTCCTGATGTCGATGCGATCTAGTTGGGGCGGCGTAGCGGGCTTTTCAAGTCGACCAGACTTTGTCGGTGTGGCGGAAACTCGCCGCAAGGTCAGGGGCTTTGTGCGGATTGTCGCCGCACAAGGGTGAATAAGGGTTGATACAAATCATTGATATGTAATGTTTATACGATTTTAAATATAAGCAGGTATTAATATTGCTAAGTCAGTTCATGAAACATTTATGGTTGGCAAGTAACGGATGAACCACTGTTGCATTGCCACAACTACCGGCCGCCTGATCGCGGCCGTCATCATTGAATAGCAAGGCTGATACCCGATGATCTTTGCCCAATTGCTCGATACACGTCGCCTGGCATCCCAGGTCCTGATTGCCATCCTGGCTATCACCGCATTGGTGACCGGGGTGGCCACCGTATTCATTGCCCGTGACACCCTGGCGACGGCGGTCGAAAACACCGAAAAGAACACTCAGGATGTACTGGGGTCGGTATCCAAATCGCTGGAGCTGGCCTATGCGGCGGCAGCCCGCCAGGCCGAACAGCAGATGGCGACATTCGAGCGGCTGATGGGTGGCGCCCTGGTGCTGGCGGAAGGCAAGACCGCGACCGGTGAGGCAGGGGATATTCCGACCGTAAAGGCCGGCGATACGATGCTCAACGGCAATCTGGATGTGCTGCAGCACATGAAGCAGTTGAACGGCGTGGAAGCCGCAGTGCTGATCCGCGACAACGGCCGCTGGATCCGGGCGGCAACCCTGTTGAAAGACAAGGCTGGCAAGTCGCAGGTCGGCTCGGTCATTCCGGATACCGAATTCAGCGCCAAGACCCTCAATGCGGGCGAGCAGGCGACCTCGGTCGTGAAGCGGGCTGGCAAGTGGTATGCCTTGCATGTGAAGCCGATCAAGGACAGCTCCGGCCAGGTCTATGCCGGCCTGACCACCCGCGTGGACCTGACTGCGGACATGAAGGGCGTGCTGGATTTCGTCGCCCAGAGCCGCGTGGCGGATGGAGTCGGCCAGTTCCTGGTGCTGGCACCTGGGGAGGGCGGTAAGCAGGAGGTTCTGGTAGCGCCGCAGGGCGAGGGAGAAACCGCGACGCGGGCAGCCTTGTTCCAACGCATCGCCGCCGTCGATGCCGGTTTCGAGCAGACCCCGGACTGGCGGGTTGGCCAGCAGGACCTGCTGGCCTGGCGCCATGTGCCTGCCTGGAACTGGACCCTGGCCGTTGTCGGGGCGAAAGAGGCCTTCCTGGAGGATGAACACCGACAATTGTGGGTGTTGGTACTAGTGTTGCTAGGCTCCGCCACCCTGACCGGTCTTCTGACCTATCTCCTGATGCGCCGCGCGCTGAAGCCGGTGGCGCTGGTAGTGGAAGGCATTACCCGCCTGGGACATGGCGATCTGACCCGCGACGTACCCGAGGGGCCACGCGGCTCCGCTAATGAAATCCATCGCATGGCAGGCCAGACCAACGCCGCCCGTCTGCGTATGGCCGAACTGGCCGGCCGCATCCGCATTGCAGGCGATGCGGTGGGCGAGGGGAGTGGCCAGACCTTGAATGCCTTGCAGCAGATCGACGCCAGCGCCCGGGTGCAGAGCGAAGCGACCAATAGCGTCGCCGCCGCCATCGAGCAACTGTCAGTATCCATTGCCCAAGTGGCCGACCATACCCGTCAGGCGCATGCCGCCTCGCAGGAGTCCCATGTTGCCGCGCAGTCGGGGCATGAGGTGGTGGGTCGTACCGTGGCCGATATCACCGCCCTGGCGGAACGTATCGCCAGCTCGGCCGTACAGGTGGAAGGGCTGGATGCCGCTTCGCGTGAGATCTCGCGCGTGGTTAGCGCGATCAAGGAGGTCGCCGAACAGACTAACCTGCTGGCGTTGAACGCGGCGATCGAGGCAGCTCGGGCCGGCGAAAGCGGCCGGGGTTTCTCGGTCGTGGCCGATGAGGTCCGTCTGCTGGCGGAGCGTACCAAGGCTGCTACCCATGAGATCAGCGGGCTGATCAACCGCGTACAGCAACAATCCGGTGAGGTGGCCAGCGCCATGCGGGACGCCAACGGCCATATGCAACGCTCGGCCGAATCTGCCAGTGAGGTCGGCGTGGTGCTCGGCCATATCCGTAGTGCAGCCGAGCGCACGGCGACCGTTGTGGCCGATATCGCCAATGCTGCGCTGGAACAAAGGGCCGCGTCGGAGCAGATTGCCAGCCGCATCGAGCAGATTGCCCAGCACACCGAGGAGAGCGCCGCTGCGGTAACAGAGTCGGTCGTTGCTGCCACGGCAATCCAGCAGCAGGTCGGCGAGCTGCGCGACGGGATCGGTACCTTGCGCGTCTGATCTGTCGACCCGGGGATGGGTATTCGTCAGAATGGCCACGGTACACGCCGTGGCCCTTTTTGCTGCTGGTACAGCCGTGCGTGCGCAAGAGTTACGGCATGGATGGCAAAGCTTACCAAGCCTGCCACATAGGCAGGCGACCGCCGCTCCCGCCCCTCATAGCGAAGGCTGCTGATTCATTTGCTTTTTTTGGCGCCGGCCCGGTCCGTTGACCATGCCGTGGCAGTTGGCATCGGTCTTGCGTAAGCACGGTGGGCTGATGGCATGCAGGGAACGCCGCTGCCGTCATCGGGGTCGTTCCGGTGACAGAAGAAAAGGTCATCTGAGGAGGCAACATGGATTACACGCTGTTTGCCCGCTCCTTGCTGCAGGACAACCATCTGGCGATGGTCGGCCTGAGTCTGTTGGGTGCGGTGCTGCTCGCAGAGGCGCTACATCGCTTGTTCCGCTTGCCCACCATCACCGGCTATCTCTGCACAGGTCTGATCGCCGGGCCGCTGGGTATGAAGCTGATCGATCCCGACGTCATGCGCCAGCTTTCGCTGTTCTCGGACATGGCGATCGGCATCCTGCTGTTCGAGCTGGGGCGCCATCTGGACTGGCGCTGGCTGCACCGCGAGCCCCGCCTGATGGCGCTGGCCCTGATCGAGAGCCTGCTGGTGTTCGGTACGGTATATGGACTGTTCTACCTATTGGGCATCGAGCCGGTAGCGGCTGGTTTGCTAGGCATCCTGGCCATGACAACCTCTCCCGTCATCCTGCTGCCTATCCTGCGCGAAACGCGCGCCGAGGGGCGTGTCAGCGAGTGGGCGAGGGTGTTCGCTGCGGTCAATAACGCGCTGGCCCTGGTGCTGGCGTTGATGCTGATCTCGCTGACGCGTTTCTCACGTGAGGATGGTTGGCAGGTGGCGTTGCTGCAGCCTGCCTGGGAGTTGCTCGGCGCCGTGGCGCTGGGGGTGTCGGGGGCCTTCCTGCTGGCATTGTTCCTCAAATGGCTGCGGCATCGGGGCCCGCACGATGTGCTGCCCATGCTGTTCCTGTTCGGCGCGATCGCCGCCACCGTAGGCGCCGCCCAGGTACTGGCCGTGCCGACCTTGCTGGCGGTGCTGACGCTGGGCATCACCAGCCGCAATATCGACCATGGCGAGGCCCTGCTGGGCCTGAATGTCGACCATCTGCGCAGCCTGTTTGTCTGCGTGCTGTTCGTGCAGATCGGTGCCAGCCTCGACTGGTGGGCCTGGCAGCAGGTCCCTCAATGGGCGGGATTGTTCCTGCTGGCCCGGGCGGCGGTTCGTCTGCTGGTGCCATGGCTGCTGGCGCCGTTCAGCGGCATCGGCCACCGGCAAGGGGTCTGGCTCGGTGTGGTTCTGCTACCCATGTCCAGCCTGGCGGTCCTGACCGTACATGGCTCGGTCGCAGGCCTGCCGGAGTTGACGACCCATGCGACGGCGATTGCACTCGCGGCCTTGTGCCTGATGGAGATCATCGGACCCTTGACCAGCCGCTGGGCATTGGAAAAGGCGGGCGACGCCCCTCGAACGGAAGGACGAATCCATGACCGAATCTGAATTGGCGGAAATGCTCGATTTTCATGGTAGCGATGTGCTGACCATGGGGGTGGAACTGGAGCTGCAGATTCTCTCGCGCCACGATTACAACCTGACGCGAGGCGCGTCCGACCTTTTGGCGCAACTGGCCAAACGGGATCACCCCGGCAATGTCGTACCGGAAATCACTGAGGCGATGATCGAGCTCAACTCGACCGTCCATCACCACTACGATGCGCTGGCCGAGGAGCTGGAAACACTGCGGGACCACCTGGTAGCGGCGGCGGACAGGCTGCACCTCGCGGTTTCGGGTGGCGGAACGCACCCGTTCCAGCGCTGGAGCGACCAACGGATCTATCCCAAGGAGCGCTACCAGGACCTGCACAAGCAATACGGCTATCTGGCGCAACAGTTCACCGTGTTCGGCCAGCACATCCATATCGCCTGTCGCGATGGTGACGAAGCGGTGCGGTTGACCCGGCTGATGGCTCGCTATATCCCGCACTTCATCGCACTCTCCGCCAGCTCGCCGTTCTACCAGGGGGTGGACACCGCCTTCGATAGCGCCCGGCTCAGTGCCGTCAATGCCTTCCCGCTCTCCGGCACCATGCCGGCGGTGGACGACTGGCAAGGCTTCTGCAGCTACTTCCGGCGCATGGCGGAATACGGCGTGGTGAGCAGCATGAAGGACTTCTACTGGGATATACGACCCAAACCCAACTACGGCACCATCGAGCTGCGTATCTGCGATACGCCGTTGACGCCCCGACAGGCTGCGCGGCTGGCCGCCTTTGCCCAGGCGCTGGTCGCCTGGCTGCGGGATGACCGGGACCAGCAAGCGCATCCCGACCTGGCAATGGCGTATACCTACAACCGCTTCCAGGCTTGCCGCTTTGGCCTGGCCGGCCAGTTCATCGACGTTGCCGGTCGTAGCGAGCGTCCATTGGCGGATGACTTGGCCAATGTACTGAACCACGTCCTGCCCTATGCGCTGCAATCGGGTGGTGAACGCGCCATCCGCGAGCTTCAGCGACAGACCAGCCGTATGGAAAACGATGCCGGTTGGTTGCGCCAGGTTGCTGCCGCCCAGCCCTCGCTCGGCCACCTGGTCTTGCGACAGGCCGAACGGTGGGAAACCGCCTGAAAGGGAACCACACCATGGCGAACAATCAACACTCCCTGTTTACGCGTTTTGCCAAGCAGACGGCAGCCATCACCGGCAAGCCGGCCACGTTCTGCGTCGCGCTGGGGCTGGTACTGCTGTGGGCGGTCACCGGCCCCTTGTTCGGCTTCAGCGATACCTGGCAGCTGGTGATCAATACCAGTACTACCATCATCACCTTCCTGATGGTGTTCCTGATCCAGAACACCCAGAACCGCGATACTGAGGCGCTGCAGATCAAGCTCGATGAGCTGATCTTCACGCTGGAGCAGGCCAACAACACCTTGCTGGATCTGGAAGAGCTCGACGAAGCGGAACTCAACCAGATTCGGGACCGTTATCTGAAGCTGGCCCGGCAGGCCCGCGCCGAATCCCGGCAGCAGAGCGCGTAGCCCGCTGCGGCCGCGCTAGAATGGCAGCCATGAAAACCATCATGGTCTGCATCAAGCAGCGATTCGATCCCAACCCCTCCTGTGCAGCCCGTGGCAGCGAGGCACTGGCGACGTTGCTGGAGACCGAGATTGCACGGCAGAACCTGCCTGTCCGGGTGCATCGCTTTCCTTGCCTCGGCCTGTGTGAATACGGGCCGAACATGAAAATCATCGGCGGGGAGCTATTCCATCACGTGAACGAGGCCGACCTGCCGGCCATACTCCAGTCTGCCCTGCATGACGATTAACCGCTCCCGGCTTCGTCATTCGTCACACCTTGTTCGTCTTTTGTCCTCGTAGGCTGGCCTCGCTGGCCGCCACCCCTTAGGCTTCGCTTGTCCTTAAATCCGCCCTTTGCACTGGCATCCCGTCATAGGGGCGTCACCGGCATGAGCAAGGGCCATTTCAGAGGTTAGCAAGCGCAAACATGTGGCAACGACTGGTACAACTACACCGCCAACTGGAAGACGACATGCTGGGCTGGCTTGCCGCGCCGCCACCGCCGGAGTCGGAGCCTTCGCGCTTCAAGCGTCGCTTCATCTGCAGCATTGCGGAGATGAACGAGATCGAGCGCCGGGAGATGCGCGAATTCATGCTCAAGCACCGGGGCTGGCCAGGCTGGCGGCGGTTTGCGGTCCAACCCATGCTGGTGCTGAGTGTTCTGGGCCTGAACCTGCATTTCTGGCTGCCGACCAAATTCAGCATCCTGGAGGGCATCCTGATCTGCAATGCGCTGGGCCTGTCCTTCGGCTTTGCGCTGATGGGGGCGTGGTTCAACTACCGTAAGGTGGGTCAGCAGAGCTGGTCCAACATCCTCAAGTTCGTGGTGTTGGCGACAGGGGGGGCGTTCATCGGTGCGGCATCGATGGCCTTGCTCGACGGCCGTTCTGTGCTGGCGCTGATGGAGCGTATCGGTCGTTGGGTGTTGATAGCGGGCGTGGGCATGGGGCTGTTGCATGCGCTGATCCTCGGCGTGATAGGGCGGCTGCGGGCCAACGCCTTCGAGCGCGAGAATGCCCGCTTGCAGGCCGAGGCGGAGCGTGAGCGCCTGGCCCGGCAACTGAGCGAATCGCAACTGCGCTTGCTCGAGGCCCAGATCGAACCCCATTTCCTGTTCAATACGCTCGGTGCCGTGCAGCAACTGGCCGAGCAGGGGGCGCCGCGTGCTGCAGCGCTGACCGCCAGCCTGATCCAGTTTCTGCGTGGCAGCCTGACCCAGATGCGCAATGAGACGGTCAGTCTTGCCGAGGATTTCCGCCGGGCGGAAGCCTACTTGCAGGTCATGCAGGTACGCATGGGGTCACGGCTGAGCTTCAACCTCACCTTGCCACCGGCGCTATCTGCGCAGACGGCCCCCACCATGATGCTGCTGACTCTGGTCGAGAATGCGATCAAGCATGGCATTGAGCCCGCGGTGCGGGGTGGGCATATCGAGGTCACGGCCAGTCAGACAGCGCGGGATATCTGCATCAGCGTGCGCGATAGCGGCATGGGTCTGCAGGAGGGAGGCGTGGCCGGGGTAGGGCTCTCCAATGTGCGGGAACGGTTGAAGCTGATCTATGGCGACGCGGCGCATCTGACACTGCAGGGTGTGGACGAGGGTGGATGCCTTGCTGCAATCTACCTGCCACTATCGATAAAGACTGCGGAGGAGCAGCAATGAATGCGAGGGTCCTGATCGCCGAAGACGAGCCGCTGATGCGTGAGCGACTGCTTGGCCTGCTGGCTGCAAGCTGGCCGGAGGCCGAGGTGGTGGCCGTGGCCGAGAACGGCAACGACGCCTGGGACGCCTACCTGGAGTTCGAGCCGGATGTGGTGTTCCTCGACATCCGTATGCCGGGCTTGTCCGGTATGGAGGTCGCGGAGCGGATCGCAGTCGGTGCCCATGTGGTGTTCGTGACCGCCTATGACCAATACGCGGTCGAGGCTTTCGAGGCTGGTGCGGTGGACTATCTGCTGAAACCGGTGGAGGGGGAGCGGCTCGACCGGGCGGTCGGCCGGTTGAAGCAGAAGCTGGCGACGCCGCCGGATGACCTTGCCGAGTTGCTGGGACGCCTGAAGGCGGTCGTACCGACGCCCTCCCAGGAGAAAATGAAGTGGATCAAGGCGACCGTCGGCAAGCAGATCAAGTTGATCAATGTCGATGAGGTACTGTTCTTCCAGAGCGATACCAAGTACACCCGGGTCGTGCTGGCGGACTCCGAGGCGCTGATACGCACCCCCCTCAAGGACCTCCTGAGCGGGCTGGACCCGGAGCGATTCTGGCAGATACACCGCGGTACGATGGTCAATGTGAATGCCATCTCGGCGGCTGAGCGCATCGATGCCGAGCGGCTGCAGGTCATCCTCAAGGGGCATACCGAAAGGCTCATGGTCAGCCGGGCGTTTACCCACCTGTTCAAGACCTGATCCATCTACGGCGAGATTGCCGATGACCCGGTTGGCGCCTGGCACAGCCAGGCCGTCTGGTTTCAGCTATCGGTCTTGGCTTTCTGGCCGATACGGCCTTCGGTGCCTGACAGCAGGTTGAGCAGGTTCTGCTTGTGGCGCTGTACCAGCAGGGCGGCGATCAGCAGGACTGCGGCGAAGATGGCTGGCCGTGCCGGCATCAGCCAATAGCAGGCGACCGGGGCGGACACCGCGGCCAGGATGGCGGCCAGCGACGACAAACGGGTGCCGAGGGCAATCAGCAGCCAGACGACCATGGTGATCAACCCCAGCCGCCAGTCCAGCGTCAGCAGCACGCCGGCTGCCGTGGCGACGCCCTTGCCGCCACGGAAGTGGAAGAAGACCGGCCACATATGGCCTATCGTCACCGCCACCGCAACGGCGGCCAGCCAGGGATCGGCAAGGCCCGCGTATCTTGCGAGAGCGACGATCAATACCCCCTTAAGGGCATCGCCGAGTAACGTTAGGATGGCGGCTTTCTTTTTGCCGGAACGCAATACATTGGTCGCGCCCGGGTTGCCGGAACCATAGGAGCGCGGGTCGGCCATCTTCAGCGCACGGCTGACGATGACGGCGAAAGACAGCGAACCGATCAGGTAGGCTGAGAGGACAAAAACGAGCGGCAACGCGTAGAACGGCATTGATCGAATTCCAAGACTAGATTTCAACTACAATGGGCAGCCTCGAATTCTAAGCCGGATGCGGCTCCCAGCGATACCAAGCAAGCGCTGGGGCTTACGAACGCAAAATGGACATCATCTACCTACACGGCGTCAAGGCGCGCACCCTGATCGGCTGGTATGACTGGGAGCGTGTTGCACCGCAGGTCGTCGAGATCGATCTCGAACTCGGCCTGCCCAGTGCGAGAGCCTGCCAGACTGACGAGCTGGCCGATACGATCAACTACGCGGAAGTGGTCGATCGCTTGCGTGCTGTGTTGGCCGAGCAACATTTCCTGTTGCTGGAACGGCTGGCAGAATACATCGCCCAGGACCTGATGACGGCCTTTGGCGCACCCTGGATAAGGGTCTCGGTGACCAAACTGGGCATCCTGCACGAGGTAGGCCGGGTGGGCGTTACGGTTGAACGCGGCCACCGCGGCAACTGATACGGCTGAAATCAGCCGTTGCGCTGTGCGAGGTCGGCGGCAAGCTCGATCAGCAGCTTGTCGTATTCCTCGCTGTCCTGCTCCTTGAGTGACTTCAGATCACGCCGCAGTCGTTGCAGTCGCTGGCCTGCTGAACGCTGCTTGATCGCGTCGATCTCCTGGTCAAGGGCCAGCAGCTCGGCATAGGCGGCCTTGCCTTCGGCATTCCTGGCGGGCGGGTTGTTCTCGATCAGGGTTTTCACGGCATCGAGCAGGCGCCCCAGTTGCAGACCGTAGCTGTATTGACTGACGACCTCGTGTTCCGTCGCAGGTGAGCGCGAATTCTGTTCGTTGACCGTGATATTGCCAAAGCTCCAGCCGGGCAGGATGGGCTGGCTCAAGAGGCTGGCAAAAGGTTGATAGAGCTGTGATTGCAGGCGGTTCACACCATTGAACCAGGTGTCGAGGCCGGGCAGACTGCTGGCAGTGCCATTGCTGGCAGATTTTTCCATAGTTTCCTCCAGATAACAGACCCGTGCGGTCCGGACTTGCCCGCCGCAACTTATGACATCGGGCAGGCCCGATCATCACCCGCTGAGGGTGAACACTGTTTTCTAGCAGTTCTGTCCTGTTTTTGCCCGGCTGACGCGTCGAGTGAGGTGGTCAGGGCAGCCGGCAGCCGGCGCCCCCGCTGCAATCGGTGGTGACATAGAGCTCGGCGCGGATACGCCAGTCGCCCTCGACCTTCTGCCACATCACCAGGTAACGCCCCTGATAGCGCAGGGTGTCGTCCCCGTCGCGCTCATTCCAGATCCAGCTGCCACTCTCCGCTGCCTCCTTGGGGCCGCCGCGGGCGACATCGATGCGTTCCGGGTTACGCCGGCCGGACAGGAACGTTGCGCCGGCAAACATCTTGCGAAAGCCCGCAACGTTCATGTCCCGGCCGACCCAGAGGCTGCCGCTGCCACCGGTGGTATGCACGTCTTCCAGCCAGTAGTGTTCGATGACGGCAACATCCCGGTCCTGCAAGGCCTGGTTGAGTGCCTGCCGTGCCTGGCGGATGGCGCTTGCGTTCGGTTCCTTGTCAACCGGCGCGGCGGTGGCCGCTCGGCAGGCAAGTGCAATCAGCAGCAGGATGAGCGGTAGCAGTCGGGTCATGGTGCAGGCTGCCGGCTTGGGGCGGGAGTCGTGATCCAGGCTCCAGCCTAGATCATTCCTTCTCGAACCAGGCCATCGATTCCACGTGACCGGTGTGCGGGAACATGTTGACCACACCGGCCGTCTTCATGGTGTAGCCCTTGACGTTGACCAGCACGTTGGCGTCCCGTGCCAGCGTGGCGGGGTTGCAGCTCACGTACACGATGCGCTTGGGGCCGTTCTCGGCGGAGATGGACTTGCAGACCTCCATGGCGCCGTCGCGCGGCGGATCGATCAGCATGCGGTCGAAGTGGCCGAGACCTGCCATGATTTCTTCCGTCATCTCGAACAAGTTGGCGACGCTGAACGAGGTCTGCCCGGCCAGTCCGTTCTTGCCAGCATTCTCGATGGCACGCTCCACCAGTTGCTGGCTGCCTTCGATACCGACCACTGATGCGCCCAGGCGGGCGATAGGCAGTGTGAAGTTGCCCAGGCCGCAGAACAGGTCGGCGATGCGTTCGCCCGGCTGCGGGTCCAGCAGGCGGATGGCGCGGCCTACCAGTACGCGGTTGATGTGCGGGTTCACCTGGGTGAACTCGGTGGGTTTGTAGGGCATGACGATGCCGAACTCGGGCAGGCTGTAGCTAAGCTGTGGAGCATCGAGCGGATAGAAGGGGTAGGCGGTGTCCGGTCCCTTGGGTTGCAACCAGAACTGGACCTGGTACTGATCGGCGAACGCGCGCAGGATGGCTTCATCGGCCTCGTTGATCGGGTCCATGATGCGCAGTACCAGCACGTCCACATGCTCACCCACCGCGAGCTCGATCTGCGGCATGCGCTCCTTGATCGACAGCTGCATCACCAGTTCGCGCAGGGGGACCAGCATATCCGAAATCTTTTTCGGCAGGATCTGGCAGGAGGTCATGTCGGCAATGAAGCTGGAGCGCTTCTCATGGAAGCCGACCAGCACCGTGCCCTTCTTGGCCACGAAGCGGGCCGACATCCGCGCCCGGTGGCGATAGCCCCAGGTTGGGCCATAGATCGGTGGCAGCATGCTTTGTGGCTTGACTTCGCCGATCCGGGCCAGGTTTTCCTCGAGCACGCGCTGCTTGGCGGCAACCTGTGCACTGGCCTCGGCATGCTGCATGGAGCAGCCGCCACACACACCGTAATGCACACACTTCGGATTGGCGCGGATATAGCTTTCCTTGAGGATACGGACGGCCTGGGCGTTCTCGAAGGTGGGTTTCTTGCGGTAGCTGGAGTATTCGACCTGCTCGAAGGGTAGTGCGCCGTCGATAAAGATGGTCTTGCCGTCCACGTGGGCGACACCATGGCCTTCGTAATCCAGTGATTCGATGGTGGCAATGGGATTACGGCGGGGTTCTGTCATGGCGGCGGCTACGATTTGCGGAGAAAGCCGACGATTATAAGCGATTGAGACTACGAGGAAAAATGCGATTTTCGAAAAAATGAGGCCGATGCGATCTGGGCATCGGCCTTTAAGTCAGGCGGTTGTTGCCGCCTTCGAGGGAGAGAGTGTCGTTGATGACTGTTTCTTGTTATAGCGGCGGGTATGCTGATTTCAAGTCATTGTCATACCGTCTGTCGTTTGAGCGACAGCCTACCCGGGAGGAAACCGTGTCTGAAAGCCGATTGTTCCTGGCCTTGTGGCCCAACGAGGCGGTGCGTAAGGCCTTGCATGCGGCCAGTGCCGAACTGATGATGGTCTGTGGTGGACGCCGCACGCTGACCGCCAAGCTGCACCTGACCCTGGCCTTTCTCGGCGATGTACCAGCCGACCAACGGCCGGCCTTGTTGGCGGCGCTGGCCAAGGTGCAGATGCCGGCTGGTGTGCTGCGGCTGGATCAGACCGGCTTCTGGCAGCCCGGCATCGCCTGGCTGGGCTTGCAGGACGCGCCGGCTTTTCTGCTGCAGCTGGCGGCAGATATACGTCGGGCGCTCGATGAGGCGGGCGTTGACTATGACCGCAAGGCCTTCCGGCCCCATGTCACCCTGCTGCGACGGGCGAGTGGCACTGCGGTGTTGCCTGCCGTCGAGCCCATCATCTGGCCGCTGGAGGGGTATTGCCTGGTCGAATCCCATCCCTTCGAAGCGGGCGCGCCTTACCGCGTGTTGGCCCGGTTTCCGTGACCGGTTGTCGCGTGCAGCCGACGTTTTGTCTTTTCCGGCAGTATTACTATTGAACTTTGCGGTGATTGTGCCGATATTCGGAGTGAAGGCCGATTGATCAGCGTGCGCCATGGGCGCAGAAGGGATGCAAGATGATCACCGTCTTTGATATGGCCTCTGGCCAGCAGGATGTCGCCGAACCGCGGCAGGCGCAGAAAGTGGCAGCGCCGGCACACAGCACGCAGCACCGGGAAGTACAGCTGCAGTTGCTGACCGTGGATGAGGCGCTCGACACCGAGCGCCGCACCCAGCGTCGCTAGGCCGCCTTCGCCGCCAACGCCACCGCCGCTTTCGAAGCGGGCGTCTTGCCCAACTGGCCGTTGATGAAACGGCCGGCTGCGGCGAGTTTCTCCAGATTTACCCCGGTCTCTATACCGAGGCCATCCAGCATATACACCACGTCTTCCGTTGCGACATTGCCACTGGCGCCTTTGGCGTAGGGGCAACCGCCGAGCCCGGCGGTCGAACTGTCTATCGTCGCCACCCCGATTTCCATTACCGCATACAGATTGGCCAGTGCCTGGCCCCAGGTATCGTGAAAGTGCGCTGCCAGATGTTGCAGCGGCACCGCCGCGGCGACCGCCTCTATCATTGCGCGCGCCTTGACCGGGGTGCCGACGCCGATGGTGTCGCCCAGCGAAACCTCATAGCAGCCCATGTCGTAGAGCGCCTTGGCGACCCGGACCACATCGGCCAGCGGGACTTCACCCTGGTACGGGCAGCCCAGCACGCAGGAGACGTAGCCGCGTACGGCAACGCCATCCCGCTTGGCGGCAGCCAGCACGGGCTGGAAGCGCTCCAGGCTCTCGGCGATCGAGCAATTGATGTTTTTCTGCGAGAACGCCTCGGAGGCTGCGGCGAACACCGCGATTTCGTCGGCGCCGGCGGCGCGGGCCGCCTCATAGCCTTGCATGTTCGGCACCAGTACCGGGTAGCGCACGCCGGGGCGGCGTTGCAGCGACCGCATCAGCTCGGCATGGTCGGCCATCTGCGGTACCCACTTGGGGGACACGAAGGCGGTAGCCTCGATCACGCCCAGGCCGGCGTCGGCCAGCTGTTCTATGAAGGAGAGCTTGGTTTCGGTCGAGACCGGGATTTTCTCGTTCTGCAGTCCGTCACGGGGACCGACTTCGACGATCTTGACGTGCTTGGGCAATGCCATGGTGCTGTCTCCGTAATGCACAAGGGCCGCGAGTGCGGCCCTTTGTATTTTTTCTGTTGGTTGTTGCTTACTTGGCGAAGCCGCAGAAAACGTCACGCATCATGCTGACGACTTCCAGTGTGCGCGGGTCGCCGACCCGGTAGTAGACCCGGTTCGCATCCTTGCGGGTACGCAACACACCCTTCTCGCGCATGATGGCCAAGTGTTGAGAAATGTTGCTTTGCGAGGTGCCGACCGCGTCAACGATATCCTGAACGCTGACTTCATCTCCCCCGAGCACGCAGAGTATCTTCAGGCGCAAGGGATGAGACATCGCTTTCATTGCGCGGGAAGCCTGCTCGATTTGTTCGTCGTCCTCAATCAAATGGTAGGCCATAGCATGCTTTTGGTTTTTTATTCGGTTGGTATATAAGTCGCAGAATGCCGGAATGGTAAACGTCACCCTGTAGCCGCGCAACCGCCCGGTACGCGGTAAAATGGACTTGATTTCAATCTGATACCCTGATGCCCATGCCTACCGTCACTCCAGTCCTGCTACTTATCCTAGATGGTTTCGGTCACCGACTTGAAGGTGACGATAACGCCATCCTGCATGCCAACAAGCCTAATTGGGACAAACTGACCCAACAATACCCTTATACGACCATCAATGCTTCCGAACATTTCGTTGGTTTGCCGGATGGCCAGTTTGGTAATTCGGAGGTCGGGCATCTCAATATTGGTGCGGGCCGAGTGTTGCAGCAAGACATCAGCCGTGTGGATTGTGACGTAGCGGACGGTACCTTGGGGAAAAACACCGTGCTGGCGCAGGCGATCGCGACCGCGCGCGACAGCGGCAAGACCTTGCATGTGATGGGCCTGGTGTCCGATGGTGGCGTACACAGCCACGAAAACCATATCCATGCATTGATCCAGGATGCGCACAAGGCGGGTGTTGCCAGCATTGCGGTGCATGCTTTCCTGGATGGCCGCGACACGCCGCCGCGTAGCGCCGAGCGCTATCTGGCCAAGCTGCAGGCCGTTTGCGATGCTTGTCCGGGCGCCCGTATCGTCTCGGTCGTGGGTCGTTACTATGTGATGGACAGGGACAAGCGCTGGGAGCGGGTTGAGCCGGCCTACCGCGTGGTCGTTGATGGCGAGGCCGACTTTGTCACCGAAACAGCCCAAGCGGCCCTGCTTGCCGGCTACGAACGTGGTGAAAATGATGAATTTATCCTTGCCACGGCCGTTCGGCCCGACGGCAAGGTCACCCGCATGGAAGACGGCGACGTGGTCGTGTTCATGAATTTTCGGGCTGACCGTGCGCGCGAGATCAGCGTGGCGATCAATGAAGACGGTTTTGACGGCTTTGTCCGAGCGCGGCGTCCCCGGCTTGCCAGCTATGTCACGCTGACCAGCTACGCCGAGACCTATCCCTACCCGGTGGCGTATACCAAGCCCAAGGTGCAGAACAGTTTTGGTGAGTACATTGCCGGCCTGGGCCTGAAGCAACTGCGCATCGCCGAGACCGAGAAGTATCCGCACGTGACCTATTTCTTCTCTGGTGGCGAGGAGAAGGAGTTCGCTGGGGAGGATCGCATCCTGGTGCCGTCACCCAAGGTGGCGACCTATGACCTCAAGCCGGAGATGAGTGCGGACGAAGTGACCAACCAGATTGTCGAGGCCGTTGCCAGCCGTAAGTACGACGCCATCATCTGCAACTACGCCAACGGCGACATGGTGGGTCATACCGGCAATTTTGATGCCGCCGTCAAGGCCGTCGAGGCCCTGGATGGCTGCGTGGCTCGCTGCGTGGCCGCCATGCAGGCGATTGGCGGCGAAGTGCTGGTGATCGCCGACCACGGCAATTGCGAAATGATGTGGGATGGTGGCTCCCGCCAGCCGCATACGCAGCACACCACCGATCAGGTGCCTTTCCTCTATATCGGCCGCAAGGCCACGGTGGCCGCGGCCGGCGAGGGTTCGCTGCAGGATGTGGCGCCGTCGTTGCTGGCCATGATGGGCCTATCCCAACCGGCTGACATGACCGGCCACTCGCTGATCCGATTCGCGTGACAGGGCGCCTGCTTCCCCTTTTGCTGGCTGCGGGCCTGGCGGTCAGCGTGCTGGCGGCTGCCGAGCCGGAGAGCGATCTCAAGGAGCTGCGGGAAAAGATCGATTCGCTCAAGCAGGAGCTGCAGGCGAACGAGGCGAACCGTAGCGAAGCGGCCGATGCGCTTAAATCGTCCGAACAGGCGATCAGCGAGGCCAACAGTGCGGTGGCCATGCTGAACCGGCAGCAGCAGATATCGCAGGCCGAGATGGCGCGGGTCAGGCAGGAGATCGACCGGACTCGCAGCAATCTCGACGCCAATCGCAAGCGGTTGGCTGATTTGATCCGTGCGCGCCAGCGCAACGGCGAGCATGAGGCCCTTCGCCTCCTGCTGAACCGGCAGGACCCCAACCGTCTGTCGCGCGATCTGCGCTATTACCGCTACATCGCAGAAGCCCAGCACAAGTTGTCGGGTGAGCTGACCCTGCAGTTGGGAAAACTAAACGAGTTGGCTGAAGTCATAGCGCAGAAGCATGCCGAACTTGAGCGCATTGCCGCAGAACGCAAGCAGCAGCGGGACAAGTTGCGAGCCGAGCAGGCTGCCAAGCAGCAGGTGCTGTCCAAGATCGCGTCCGAGATTGGTGAGCAGCGCAAGGAGATCGGCAAGCTGCAGCGCGACGAGAAACGGCTGACCAACCTGGTTGAGAAGCTGGCGCGGATGATCCGTGAGCGTGAGTTGAAGGAAGCGCGCGAGCGGGATCGCAAGGAGAAGGCGCAGAAGCTGGCCGAGGCGCGTGAAGCGGCGCGGGAGGCGAAGGAGGCGAAGGAAGCAAAGCAGCAGGGTCGCAAGGAGCCGGTTAGCAAGACGGAGCCCATCCTCCGGCCTGAAGCATCGGTCAAACAGAACAACAGCGTGCCGGACAGTAGCGTGGACGGGCGCAAGTTTGCAGAATTGAAAGGCCAGCTACGCCTGCCGGTGCGCGGCGATGTGGTGGGCAAGTTCGGTAGCGCCCGTAGCGAGGGAACGGTCTGGAAGGGTGTGTTCATCCGCACCCAGCAAGGCCAGGCCGTCAAGGCGGTTGCCAGCGGTCGGGTGGTGTTTGCCGATTGGCTGCGCGGCTTTGGCAATATGTTGATTGTGGATCATGGTAGCGGCTATATGAGCCTCTATTCGGCCGCGGAATCGTTGATGAAGCAGGTCGGCGACACGGTCAAGGCAGGAGAAGATGTTGCGACTAGCGGCAATAGCGGTGGCAATGAGCAAACGGGCATATACTTCGAACTAAGGCATCTCGGTAAGCCGGTCGACCCGCTGGTGTGGGCACGGTAAGTGCAGTGAGCAACAGGTTCCGTTACTGCGGCAGGCAGCGGTCGCTGCCAGGCGAGCCTCGACGGAAGCAAAAGGACAGCAATGCAAGCGAAAGTGCAGAAGATCAGTTGGCTCTTGGTTGGCACCGGCATGGGGGTGTTGTTGACGGCGGGCGCCAGTGCGCTGGCTGACAAGGACAAGCCCAGCCCGTTGCCGATCAATGAGTTGCGTGCCTTTACCGAGGTGTACGCCCGGATCAAGCAGGACTACGTCGAGCCGGTTGAGGACAAGAAGCTGATCAACGAGGCCATCAACGGCATGTTGACCGGGCTGGATCCGCATTCGGCCTATCTTGATCCCGAAGCCTTCAAGGACCTGAAGACCAGCACGACCGGCGAGTTCGGCGGCTTGGGTCTTGAGGTGAACGCCGAGGATGGCCTGGTGCGGGTGATCTCGCCGATCGAAGACACGCCGGCCTCCAAGGCAGGCGTGAAAGCGGGCGACTACATCATGAAGATCGACGATGTGCCGGTTCGCGGCATGTCGCTGAACGATGCCGTAAGCAAGATGCGCGGTAAGCCCAATACCACGGTATCGCTGACCTTGTTGCGCAAGGGCGAGACCAAGCCACTGGTTCTTACCCTGACGCGCGCCATCATCAAGGTGCAGAGCGTCAAGGCCAAGATGTTGGAAAGTGGCTATGGCTATGCCCGCCTGACCCAGTTCCAGGAACGCTCGACCGAAGATCTGGCCAAGGCGCTGGATGTGCTCTACAAGGAAAACAAGGCACCCTTGAAGGGCCTTATCCTGGATCTGCGCAATGATCCGGGTGGTGTGCTGAATGGTGCCGTTGGCGTGTCTTCGCTGTTCCTGCCGGATGACGCGCTGGTGGTCTACACCGAAGGCCGCGCGGCCGATGCCAAGCAGAAGTTCAACGCCAGCAGCGATTTCTACGCCGGTGCCGTCAAGGCGCTGCCGAAGGAAATCAAGTCAGTACCGCTGGTTGTGCTGGTGAATGCCGGTTCCGCCTCGGCATCGGAAATCGTCGCGGGCGCGCTGCAGGATCACAAGCGTGCCGTGCTGGTGGGTACCCAGACCTTCGGCAAGGGCTCGGTCCAGACCATCCTGCCGGTGAGCAAGGATTCCGCGATCAAGCTGACCACGGCGCGCTACTTTACGCCGAACGGTCGTTCGATCCAGGCCAAGGGCATCACCCCGGATATCGAGGTCGAAGAGGCTACCCTGAATGGCATCGAGAGCTCGGCCTTCCGCGTCCGCGAAGCCGATCTGGAACACCATCTGAGCAACCCGCAAGGTGGCGAGACCAAGGTCGATGCCAAGCCGGACGGCAAGCAAGGCGAGCCGGAAGCCAAGCTGGACACCAGCAAGGCCGACAAGAGCAAGGCCAAGTCCAAGACCAAGGATGGCAAGGACGGCGGCGATGAAGAGCAGCCGCTGCGGCCGGGCGAGATTTCCCTGAAGAAAGATTACCAGTTGCAGCAGGCGCTCAATGTGCTGAAGGTGCAGCAGGTGGTGAGCCGGACGACGACCGCCAAGGCGCAGTAGACGCCCGTCATTCAGTAATCTGGAGAGGCCCACCATCGGTGGGCCTCTCTTTTTGTGGTAACACGAGCTATAACGTTTTCATATCAGGCCGTGGGGAGACGACCGTGCACGATACCAATCTGCTGAAGAACCTGTTCACCATGGTGGGAGAAGGCAAGCTGGACCGCGCCAAGTTCTTCCAGATGTTGGCGCGTGTGGTGGTACAGGAGCTGGGTACCAGCCGTGGTAGCTTCTGGTTCTATGGCGGCGATCTAAAGGACAGCGTGGTATGCGAGAGCCTGTACGACGCGAGCGACAGCCAGTGGAGCAGTGGCATGGCGCTGAGCGAGGACGACTTCCCCGATTATTTCGAGGCGATGCGCGACCAGCATCAGATCATTGCCAGCGATGCCCGGCAGCATCCCGCGACCAGTTGCTTCAATGAGGTGTATTTCGAGCCACTGAATATCTATTCGCTGCTGGATGTGGGTATCACGGTCAACGACGTTCAGGTAGGGTTGGTCTGCTGCGAGCAGACCGCCGATATCAAGGAATGGAGCCAGGCCGACATCCAGTACCTGCAGCAGGTGGCGGCCATGGTCGGCCTCGCGCTTAAGCGCTTCGGTGGCTGAACGCCTTCCCTCAACGCGGTATCATGCAACGCCGTGCCGGATTTTTCACCGGACGGCGTTTTCTTTTGCGTGATGAGCCGCCATGTCCCAGCCAGCCGATTTTTCCGACGATGAACTGCTGCGTTACAGCCGCCATATCCTGCTCGATGAAGTAGGCATTGAAGGCCAGCGCAAGCTGGCGGCGGCGACCGTGCTGATCGTCGGCCTGGGGGGCTTGGGTTCACCGGCTGCGCTCTACCTCGCGTCGGCCGGGGTTGGCCGGCTACTGCTGGCGGACGCCGACACGGTCGAGCTGACCAATCTGCAACGGCAGATCGTGCACCGGCAGGATAGCCTGGGGCTGTCCAAGGTGGATTCCGCCCGGCGGACCCTGGCGAGCATCAACTCACTGGTTGTGGTGGAAGCGCTGGCTGAGCGACTGGAGGGGGACGCCCTGCAGGCAGCCGTCGCGCAGGCCGATGTGGTGCTCGATTGTTCCGACAACTTCCCCACCCGCCATGCGGTTAACCGTGCCTGCGTGGCGGCGGGCAAGCCGCTGGTGTCTGGCGCTGCGGTTCGTTTCGATGGGCAGTTCGCAGTGTTTGATCCGCGCGAGCCGGATAGTCCCTGCTACCGTTGCCTGTTCGCCGAGGACGGCGATGCCAGCGACGGACCCTGTGCCACGTTCGGTGTGTTGGCGCCACTGGTCGGGATCATCGGTGCCATGCAGGCAGCCGAGGCGATCAAGCTGCTGATCGGCATGCCCGCGCCGTTGGGCAAGCTGGTAAGCCTGGATCTGCGTACGCACGACTGGCGGACCTTGCGTTTCAAGCGCGATCCGCACTGCCCGGTCTGCGCTCAGTCCGGTTCGCTGTAGCCCAGGGCGTGCTTGGCGGCTTGGTATTCTGCGCTATCTCGCACCTGGACGAAGGTTTGCCATAGGGCTTTGACTTGTGCAGTGTCCGATTCATAGCGCTGGTGGGAGATGATCAGCCAGGTGGGGTAGACCCGGAAGGGGATGGGGTGCCGCTGGATGGTCGAGCCAAATTCCGCCACCTGCAGCAGTAAGGGATCGGCCGAAGGTGCCTGCAGCAGGGCACCGTCGACCATGCCGGCAGAGACCTTGCGCAGTATCTGGTACGGCGACTTGTCGCTTTCGTCAGTGGCCACGCCGGATTGCCGCAACAGGCGCGAGACGACAAAACCTGGCTGGACTGCGATAGGCTTGCGGTAGTTCTTCAGGTTTAAACCGTCCCAGAGCAGGGTCGATTGCTTGTTCCGGTACAGCATGTAACGGTCAATATAGAGCCGCAGCGCCGGGTCCGGCTTGCAGGCCTCTCCCGGGTAGACACCCATCTTGCAACGTTCCGGCAGAAAGCCCGCTCCCAGCACGCCATCGATCTGACCGGCCTTCATTTCCGCAAAACAGCGCTTCCAAGGCATGGCGACCAGCTCGATATGGCTGTCGCTGCGTTTGGCTGCCAGCCTCGCCATGACGGGGTAAAGACCTTCCTTGTCCTTGAGCACCCACGGGTAGGCTTCGTTGTCCTCATGGCAAAGCCGCCAGCTTGTCTGGGTGGCCCAGCAGGGGATCGCACCCAGCAGCAAACCTAGCAGCATCATCTGGCGTAGCGTGCTCATGCCTGCCTCTTCGGGTTTGCTGCGACGACTGTCTGGTCGAGCGCAAGTACTTCCCGTGCATTACGGCTGGTTGCCGCCTGGATGGTGGCGATGTCGGTCTGGCGCAATTCGGCGAGTATCGTGGCGATTCTGGCGAGGTAGGCGGGTTCGTTGCGCTGCTGGTAGGCCCACTCCGGCGAAATATCCGGTGCATCGGTTTCCAGTACCAGCGCCTCCAGCGGCAGGTCGGCCGCCAGGCGGCGGATATTCAGCGCCCGCTCGAAGGTGAGGTTGCCGCCAAAGCCCAGCTTCATGCCCTGGTCGACATAAGCCTGTGCCTGTTGCGGGCTGCCGTTGAAAGCATGGGCGATGCCGCGGCGTATGCCAAAGCGCCGCAGCTGCTTCAGTACCTGATCCTGGGACTTGCGGACATGCAGCAGTACCGGCAGATCGAAATCGCGTGCCAGCTTGAGTTGCGCGGCAAACAGCTCGGTCTGCCGGTTGGCGTCCAGGCCTTCCATGAAGAAATCCAGGCCGATCTCGCCAACGGCAACCGGCGCTTCGCGTTCGATCAGCTCCCGCAGTGCAGGGATGTGCGCCTCGCGATGGGTGCGTTCGTAGATGGGGTGCAGGCCAAGCGCCACCGGACAACCGTACAGGCTGCGCATGGACAGGGTCTTGGGCATGGTGTCGAGGGTAATGGCCGGCACCACCAGCATGCCTACATCGGCGGCGCGAGCGCGTACGACGACCTCGTCACGGTCGTGATCGAATTCCGGCGCGTCGAGGTGGCAGTGGGTATCGATGAACATGGGCAGGATGAGACTTTAGCAAGGCCATCGCCGGGAGGGGAGGGGAACTGAGGATTTGTGCGGCATTTATGTCGATTCGCTGGCTCTTATGTGCTGCGCTGGTGCATCCGGACAGGGTGGCGCACCTTGGCGGCGCTGCTTGGTGCGTGTTTACCGGCTGTCAGGGCGGATTTTGCTTGGCACGGGCGTTGCTGGCTACCAGCAGCCATCCACACCAAGGAGACCCGGCATGAGTTATACACGGCTGCTGAAGGCCATCGCCACAAGCGAACCGCGCCATCTGAGCCAGGACGAGACCCGCCAGTTGTTTGCCGCCATGCTCGATGGCGGCATCCCTGATCTGGAGCTCGGTGCCCTGCTGATGGCCATGCGACAGAAGGGCGAGCATGCGGCTGAACTCGACGGTGCGGCCGAGGCACTCGCCAGCCGTACCATGCATTTACCCAGCGGTGACCGGCCGGTGGTGGTGTTGCCCTCTTATGGTGGTGCCCGTGACGTCCCCAATCTGACGCCGCTGCTGGCCTTGTTGCTGCGCCGCTTTGATATTCCGGTACTGATACATGGTGAGCTGGACGGGCATGGTCGCGTGGCCAGCGTCTATGTGCTGCGCGAGCTGGGTGTGATGCCGGTCGCCAGCCTTGGCCGGGCGGAAGACGCGCTGGCGCGTGATGGCCTGGCCTTTGTACCGGTTGGCGCACTGGCACCTGGTCTGGCCGCCTTGCTGGCCTTACGCTCGCGGCTGGGGGTACGACATCTGGGGCATCAGGTGGCCAAATTGCTGCAGCCGTTTGACGATGCCCGTTCCCTGACCGTAATCGGTGCCACCCATGCCGACAGGCTGGAGCATTTCCGCCAGGTCTGCCTGACACGCCGTCGTCGTGCCCTGGTGCTGATGGGAACCGAGGGCGAACCGTTCGCACACCCCAGCCATCGGCCGGAGATCGACCTGTTGTGCGACGGTGAGCAGCAGGTGCTGTTCCGGGCCGAGAACAGTTCCTTTGCGCTGCCTGCCTCCTTGCCTGCGGGTCTGGACGCGGCGGCAACCGCGCGCTGGATCGAAGCCGCTCTGGCCGGTGAGGTGCCCTTGCCGACGCCGATACTCAACCAGCTGGCCTGTTGTCTGTATGGCATTGGCTATGTGGACGACATGAACCAGGCCAAGGCCATCGTCGCGGTCGAAGTGGGCATGCTGGCGCAGAAGCGCTTGCGCGCTGCCTGAGGGCGGGCGCAGCCGTTATTGCCCGGAGCTTGCGCCTTTTCCGGCGCGGGCGTTCGCTGAAGAAAATATCTGATCTCTATCCCCCATCTGGATGATGCCGACTGGAGCGTCGCTTGCTATAGCAAGGTATATGTTCTTGCAGGGCAAGCTGGCTCAAGTCGGGTAGGAGGGAGACCGCGCCAGCACAGACGCAGCATTCATGCGCTTGGCCTGCTGTCGCAGCGAACGTGCTGCCAAGGTGAAGGAGGATGCCCCATGAACCTGGCCCATGATCCGGACCGGCCCCAGCCTGGGCTGGTGCCCGGCCTCAGTGGTCTTGTCGACGGCAATAACGCCGGTGTCAATCGCATACTGCACGCGGCACGGACCCATCTTGGGATGGATATCGCCTTTGTGAGCGAGTTCGAAGAGAAGGACCGGATATTCCGCCATGTCGATGCGCAAGATCGTAGCCCCATCCATGCGGGCGACCGATTATCGCTGGACCAGGGCTATTGCCAGTTGGTCGTGAAAGGTCTGCTGCCCGAGCTGATCCCGGATACCAGCCAGGTACCGGCGGCCATGGCGATGCCGGAGACCACCCAATTGCCTATCGGAGCCCATCTGAGCGTACCCATCCATCTAGGAGATGGGCGTCTCTATGGGACCTTTTGCTGTTTCAGCTATGGGGCCGATCCCAGCCTGAATGAGAGGGACCTGCAGATGATGCGTATCTGTGCTGACCTGGTGGCCTATCAGATCGATGCCGAACTTGCGCTGACGCGCCAGACCGATGAGAAGTTCGCCTATGTGAAAGGAGCGATCAACCAAGGCGGCCCGGCGATTGTCTACCAGCCTATCTATCGCCTGGAGTCGGGCAAGATTTCCGGTATGGAATGCCTGTCGCGTTTTGATGGACGTCCGCTGCGGACCCCCGACATGTGGTTTGCCGATGCGGCCCAGGTAGGGCTGGGCGTGGAGCTGGAACTAAGTGCGATCCGCAAGGCACTGGCCGGCCTGGATGCGTTGCCGGATGACGTCTACCTCGCCATTAACAGCTCGCCGGATACCGTACTGAGCGGCAGGCTGACCGAGATGCTGGAAGGGATCTCGGGAGAACGACTGGTGCTGGAGATCACCGAGCACGCCCATGTGCCGGACTACCAGGACCTGCTGCAGGCCTTGGCGCCATTGCGAGCCCGTGGTGTCAAGATCTCCATTGACGACGCCGGTGCCGGGTATTCCAGCATGAGCCATATCCTCAATATGCGGCCTGACCTGATCAAGCTCGACATGAGCCTGACGCGCAAGATAGATAGCGATATGGCTCGCTACGCGCTGGCGGCGGCCTTGAGCGAGTTTGCGCGCAAGACCGGGGCGGACATCGTGGCGGAAGGGGTGGAGACGGCGGCGGAGCTGCGGTCATTGCGCTCGCTCGGCATCGTCAAGGCACAGGGCTACTACCTGAGTCGACCCCAGACCCTGCCAGACGCGGTTCGCCTGCTGGCGGCGAACTCCCGGCAACTGCATTAGGCCGCTCTGCGCCCGGCTGTCCCCGCAAGGGGGGAGGCAGCCTCGTCACTGCGAGGGTGAGGACTGGTGCAGAGGCTCCCCAGATGGAACGACCCGTAATGAAAACGGCCGGATCGTCATGATCCGGCCGTTTTTTCTTGACCCTGCTGTCCCTTAGCCAAGATCCAGCGTGTTGGTCAGGTCCCCGGGCGGTGGCGTGCCATGTGCCTTGAAGGCGGCGTTGCGGGTCGCGATCCCCTCCAGCATGGGCAGACCATGCAGGCGGCTGATAAAGCGGGCGATCGAGGTCGTGTCGTAGAAAGTGTGGTCGACCACGCCTTTCCTGGCGTGGGGCGACACCACGATGGCCGGTATGCGCGAACCCGGCCCCCAGCGGTCTCCCGCCGGCGGCGCGACGTGGTCCCACCAGCCGCCGTTTTCATCGTGCGTGATGATCACCATCATATTGGCCCACTGCGGGCTCTTCATCAGATGGGACAGGATATTGCCTACGTGCCGGTCGCCGGACTCGATGTCCGAGTAGCCGGCGTGCAGGTTCAAGTTGCCCTGGGGCTTATAGAACGCCACGGCGGGCAGTTTGCCGGCGATGGCATCGGCCAGGAAATGATTGGACCAGGGGCTGTCGCCCAGGCCGCCGTCGCGCAGATGCTGCTCGCGCGCCTTGGTACCAGGCCCGAACTGCTTGAAGTAGTTGAAAGGTTGATGGTGGTGCTGGAAGTTCGGGCTATCAGGCCCGCCCTTACCCTCCAGCGCGGCTTGCCAGGCGCCACCATACCAGGCCCAACTGACGTTTTTCGCCGACAGGAGGTCGCCGATGGTCTGGTAGCTCTGCGGTGGCAGCGTGGAGGGGTCATCCGGGTCGGCCAGATTGGGGTCGCCTCCGACGGCGGGCGAGACATAGCTCGGCTGATAGGGCGGCGACATGGTGTTGACAGCGTAGCCGTCCGGGGTGATCGCACCACTATGTTCAAACTTCGGGCTGCCCTCCATTGCCGACGCCGGGGATTTGGCCGACAACTTGAGTCGCGGACTATCGGCCGGACCATCGACCACCGCGATCTTCTTTCTGGCGGGGGACGTGTCGGCATTCGGATACTCCGGTACCCGGCAGGCGATCAGGAACTGGTGATTGAGATAGGAGCCGCCAAAGGCACCCATGAAGAAGTTGTCGCATAGCGTGTACTGCCGGGCGATCTGCCACATGTTCAGGTTCTGCGCGGTCTCGCTGTAGTAGCCCATTACCATGCCGCCCGAATCCCCCCAGGCGACGAACTGGTCGTTCTTGCCGCCATTGATCTGCATCTGGTTCTGGTAGAACGAGTGCACCAGGTCGCGGGTAACCACGCCCTCGGGTAACAAGCCGCCCTCGGCATCCCTGAGTTTGAACGGGGCGTTGGGCAGGCCGGTGATCTGGTCTTCGCTGATCAGGTAGCGCTTACCGTTGACGTACTGCCCTTTCTGCACAAGGCCACCCCAGATCTTGGGCAAGGTACTGAGTGGCGTCTTGCCATCCCGATCGAGCTGCTGATAGCGCGTAGCAGGCAGCTTGGACATGGGCTCCGCGACCCCCGGGAAATCACCGTAGAGGTTATTGAAGCTGCGGTTCTCCAGGTAGATCACCACCACGTTGCGGATCTTGGCCGCCAGCCTGGCATCGGGGGGGGCCGACGAGGGCAGTGGGCGAACCTTGCTCGCCGCATCGGCTTCACCAGGCAACGCTGCTGCGACACCCAGTGCCGCGATGCCCTGCAGCAGATGGCGGCGCGAGGGATCAGTGGGTTCGTCGTCGATGAGGTGATCGGGCGGAAGCGGAGCGTGGGTCATGATGGTATCAAGGCAATGAAGGAGGGGGCTGGCATAGCCCCCTCGCAGCATACTGCCTGCACGGGGCGGCGCAAGGGGCGTTCACGTTCTGATACCGGGCTTGCAAATAGACACGGCTAGAAGGGGCTGCATCGGACAGATGCAGACCGGCCCCGCCCATCCTGAAGAATGGAACGAGGCCGGTTTGCCCGACCGCAGTGCGGCCGGGAGGCTGACAGTGTTATTTATTGCAGGTGCTTCTTCAGCTCGCCCGATGCCTGGCTCATGGCGGCGCGTACTGCCGGAACCTGACTGACCACATTGAGCAGGCCATAGTCGTGGATCATGCCATTGTAGCGGGTTACGGTGACATCCACGCCGGCTGCGTCGAGCTTGCGGCCGTAGGCTTCGCCTTCGTCACGCAGTACGTCGAATTCCGCAGTCTGGATCAGGGCCGGTGGCAGGCCTTGCAGCTGTGCAGAACTCGCTTGCAGTGGCGATGCGTAGATCTCCTTACGCTGGCCAGCGTCGGTGGTGTAGGCATCCCAGAACCACTTCATCATCGGCCGGGTCAGGAAGTGGCCTTGTTCAAACTGCTGGTAGGAGGCCGTCTCGAAGTTGGCATCGGTCACCGGCCACAGCAGAAGCTGGAACTTGATCTTTGGCTCGCCCTTGTCCTTGGCCATCAAGGCGACTGCGGCGCTCATATTGCCGCCCACGCTGTTGCCGGCGATAGCCAGCTTGCTGCCGTCAACCTTGATCTCCTTGCCGTGGGTGGCGACCCACTTGGTGGCGGCGTAGATCTGGTTGATCGCCACCGGGTAGCGGGCTTCCGGCGACGGAGTGTAGTTCACGAACACCGCCGTGGCACCGGAGCCGGCGACCAGGTCACGCACCAGCCGTTCATGGGTGGGGTAGTCACCCAGGATCCAGCCACCACCGTGGACAAACATGAACACCGGCGTATTGCCCTTGACCCCGGCCGGCCGGACGATGGTCAGGTCGACCTGCTGGCCGTCCTGAGTGATGGTCTTTTGCGATACCTCGGCCTTGGGCAGTTCCAGCTTCACGCTGGCCTGTGCGCCTACCAGTACCGCACGGGCGTCCTTGGGCGCCAGGGTTTCCAGCGGCTGGCCGCCACCGGCCTCAAGTGCTGCCAGGAATTTCTGCGTCTGATGCTCCACGCCGGGGCTGCCGGCGGCAAAGGCGTTGCCGAGCGCGAGGGTCAGTACGGCGGCGGAGAAGGTTTTAGCGATGGCGTTCATGGTCTTTATCCTTTGAGCATTCGGGGCTGGGTAGCAGGGCGCTGGCTTACAACAGAACGATGCGGACTTCGATGTTGCCGCGGGTGGCGTTCGAGTAAGGACAGACGATGTGGGCCTTCTCGACCAGATCCTGGGCGATGGCACGATCAAGGCCTGGCAGGCTGATACGCAGGTCCACTTCCAGGCCGAAGCCGGTGGGGATGGCGCCGACACCGACATCGGCGGTGATCGAGGCATCGGCCGGAATGGCTTGCTTCGCCTGGCTGGCAACGTACTTGATGGCGCTCAGGAAACAGGCCGAGTAGCCGGCTGCGAACAGTTGTTCCGGGTTGGTGGCATCACCACCGGCGCCGCCCAGCTCTTTCGGGGTGGTCAGCTTGACGTCGAGCTTGCCATCGTTGGCAATGGCGCGGCCGTCACGGCCACCGGTGCTGGTAACGGTTGCTTTGTAGAGTACGTTCATGGTGATGCTCCTTTGCGTTGGTTGAATGGCGCTAATTAATTAGCGCGCTAACTAAATAAAGAAGGCAACTGCCTTGGTAATCGTGTTTGTTCGGTGAGAGGTTTGTGTCCGCCTGCACCGTGAGACGAAAGTTAATACACAAATAAATTGTGTGCAACTTATTTTTGGAAAAAAGTGTGGGGGTCGAATATCGATGTCTTCATTGCTTGGCTGAATGCTGTTTATTTACAGCAACTTGCCGGTTTGGCTAGCTCAGCCAGAAGCGGAAGGTCGCCCCCTGGCCGGGCAGGGAGTCGGCGCTGATGCCACCGCCGTGCCGTTGCAGGATGCGCTGCACGAAGGCAAGGCCGATCCCCTTGCCCTGGAAATCGGCCTCGTCGTGCAGGCGTTTGAAGGGTTCGAACAGTTCGGCAGCCCGGGCGGGATCGAAGCCGGCGCCGTTGTCACGTACGACGTAGACCTGCCGTCCCTGGTGTGGCTCGGCGTAGACCTCCACGCAGGGCTGGGCCTGCTTGGCGGAATACTTGGCCGCATTGCCGATCAGGTTATGCCAGACCTGCTTGAGCATGGCGGGGTCGCCTTCGCAACCGGGCAGGGGGCTGACCCGAATGCTGCAGGCCGGGTAGTCTTCTATCACCTCGGCCGCGATCTGGCGGGCCAGGCCGGTCATCTCGACCGGTTGCCGCTCGATGCCCTGCGCGCTGCCATGCGCAAACGCCAGCATGTGGCCGACCAGTTCATCCAGGGCAACGGCGTTGCCGGCGATGCGCTCCACCCATTTCATACCTTCGGGGCTCAACTGGTGGGCTTCGCTCTCCTGCAACAGGTCGGCAAATTTGACGATACGCCGCAAGGGCGCCCGCAGGTCGTGTGAGATCGACGAGGTAAAGGAGTCGAGTGTCTGGTTGACGGTGGCCAGTTCGTCGTTTGCCTCCGCCAGCGCCCGGTTGATATGGGTCAGCTCCCGGCCGCTGGCTTTTTCGCGTAGCAGGGAGGCCTGCAGGGCCTTGTTGCGCTCTATCAGGGCCAGGTCGTTTTCCAGCGTGGTGCGGAACACGTCCATCAGGCCGCAGACATGGCTGTCGGGCGATCTTGGCTGATCGTCGAGTATGCAGATGGTGCCGAAGATCTCGCCGTTCTCTCGGCGTATCGGCAAGCCGTAGTAGAAGATCAGGCCCAGGCAAGCGGTCGGGTTATCCGCCATATCGGGCTGCAGGCGAGCGTCTTTGACCAACAAGGGCTCGCGTCGCCGTATCACGTTGGCACAATAGGAGTTGAGTTCCAGCGCAATGCTCTGTCCGGCCGTGTAGCCGTGCTGGCCGTTACTGTTGACGGTATGAAAGACGAGGGTCTGGTCGTCCGCCTTGTTGATCATGGCGCACGGTACCTTCGCATGGAAGGCCAGCAGGTCGATCAGCGACTGCCAGCGGGCGATCAGCGCGTCGGCGTTATCGGCATGGATATCGTGCTGCTGAACCATTGCTTACCCCCTGGGTGGCAAACCGACAATCGCTGTGCCGGCCTTCTGGCGCCATCGCAAACCCGTTCCTAAGCATGGTCCATCGCGTTGGGATTTGCTAATGCAAACTGAGGAGGGTGAAATGGAACGGGGCAAGGGTTTTCCCGCGGCTTGAAGATCACCGATTCGGACGCATCTGCACGGCAATGACGCGGCCTCATGGTGTGGCTGCCTGCACTGGAAAGATCCCCCATGACCCAGCAGCTCAAGATCGATTTCGTCTCCGACATCTCCTGCCCCTGGTGCGCCATCGGCCTGAGCGCGCTGCAACAAGCGGCCGCGCGGGTGGCCGGCGACATTACGCTGGATATCCATTTCCAGCCGTTCGAGCTGAACCCGAACATGGCCACGGAAGGTCAGGACATCGTCGAGCACCTTGGCGAGAAGTATGGCCTGACTGAAGCGCAGACCCAGGCCAATCGCGAAGGCATCCGCGCGCGCGGGGAGTCAGTCGGCTTTACCTTCGACATGGCCAAGCGTGCCCGTATCTACAATACCTTCGACGCCCATCGCCTTTTGCACTGGGCCGGTCTGGAGGGTCGCCAGCTGGCGCTGAAGCAGGCCTTGTTCGCTGCTTACTTCACCCATGGCGAGAACCCGAGCCAGCATGCGCTGCTGGTTCGTCTGGCCGGCGAAGTGGGGCTGGATGTCACCGAGGCAGCCGAGGTACTGGCGACCGACCGCTATGCTGCGGAAGTGCGCGCCCAGGAACAGTTCTACCAGCGTAACGGTATCAACTCGGTACCGGCCATCATCATCAACGAAAAGCACCTGATCTCTGGTGGCCAGCCGAGTGAGGTATTTGAACAGGCTTTGCGCCAGATTGCCGCTGGCACCGCTTGAAGTCTGCCGTCGGGATAAGTGGCTGTCTTTGTCTAGACTGAAGTCCGGGCAGGTCAATCGGTGGAGAACGTACCATGGCGGCATCGCTACCCCAGAATGAGGCCGCTCGGCTGGAGGCGCTCAATCGTTATGCCATCCTCGATACCTTGGAGGAGCGTGCCTACGACGACATCACGTATCTGGCTTCCCACATCTGCCAGGTGCCGATAGCCGCCATTTCGCTTATTGCTGCCGAGCGCCAATGGCTCAAATCCAAGGTGGGGCTGGACGCCAGCGAGATGGCGCGTGAGTTTTCCTTTTGCTCTCATGCCATCCTGAATCCCGGCGAGGTCATGGTCGTCAACGATGCCACCCACGATCACCGGTTTCAGGCGAATCCAATGGTGCTGGGAGATCCGCATATCCGCTTTTATGCCGGTGCGCCGCTGGTGACCGCTGAAGGGGAGGCTTTGGGTACCATCTGCGTAGTCGATCGCATACCCCGGAAGATCGATGCACGCGAGCAGGCAGCCCTTCAGGCATTATCGCGACAAGTCATGGCGCAGTTGGAATTGCGCCGACTGGTTGCCGAGCTGGATAAGCTCAGTAGCCTGGATGGCTTGACCGGCATATTCAACCGTCGTGCGCTGGATCTGCGTTTACACGAGGAATACTTGCGCGCGGAGCGGACCCATGCCGCGCTGTCCTACCTGCAAATCGACGTTGATCTGTTCAAATCCTTCAATGACACCTTCGGCCATCTCGCTGGCGACGAAGCGCTTCAGCAGGTGGCGACGGTGATCAAGGAATCGGCTCGCGGCTATGACTTTGTCGCCCGTTACGGTGGCGAAGAGTTTGGCGTCATCTTGCCTACTACCGACCGAGCAGGTGCCATCGAGCTGGCCGAGCGTGTGCGCCAGCGTATTGTCGAGGCCAACTGGCAGCACAGGCCCGTGACCGTCAGCATCGGCGTCGCCACCAATCCACCCGAGCGGCAGGCACATGGTTTGCTGGAACAAGCTGACCAGGCGCTGTATCGCGCCAAACAGCAAGGCCGTAACCGGGTAGTGCATTTCGGCCTGTGAAACTGGCCGCCTACCACTGCGGCCGGTAATGAGGAGAATGGGGATGGATACCAGGCAGAAGCCGATCGGTTTGCTATGCGCCTTTGTCCTGGCGTCCTGCGGCGGTGGTAGCAGTGATGGCGGCACCAGCCAGCCGGGACCGGGACCCTCGCCGGATACCGAGGCCCCGACCGCCACCCTGACGGCGCCGACTAACCTGGCCGGTAATCTGACCGGCACACTCACTGCCACCGCCCAGGCGACCGATAACGTGGGCGTGGCCGGTGTGGAGTTCCAGGTCGACGGTGCGACCATCGGCAGCGAGCTGGGTACAGCGCCCTATCAAGTGGGCATCGATACCACCGCTTATGCGGCCGGCCAGCATATCGTGCGAGTGCGCTCCCGCGATGCGGCGGGTAATCGCTCCGCCTGGGCGAGTGCCACGGTGCGCTTTGGCGGCACGGCTGGCGTACCGGCGGGGTTCAGCAAGAACGAGGCGTGGGTCAGCGGCTTGAACAACGCGACGGCGATCGCGCAGGCACCGGATGGCCGGCTGTTCGTGGCACAGCAGAACGGTGCGCTGCGTATCGTCAAGAATGGCGTGCTGCTGAGTGCGCCTTTTCATCAGTTCACCGTCAATGCCAGCGGTGAGCGCGGCCTGATCGGCGTCGCCATCCATCCCGACTTTGCCAACAATGGCTGGGTTTACGTCTACTACACCACCGACAGTGGTGGTGCCCATAACCGCATCAGCCGCCTGAAGGCCAATGGCGATGTTTCGGCTGGCGAGGATGCCAGCGCCACTCTGCCGATCAACCTGCCTGCACTGTCCAGCGCCACCAACCACAACGGCGGTGCGCTGCATTTTGGCAACGACGGCAAGCTCTATGTCGGGGTGGGCGACAACGCCAACAGCGCCCAGGCACCGAATGTCAGTAGCGTGTTCGGCAAACTGTTGCGCTTCAACGAGGATGGCACCATCCCGGCGGATAACCCCTTCTATGCCGCCCAGACCGGCCTGGCCCGCGCGGTATGGGCTTATGGCCTGCGCAACCCGTATACCTTTGCGGTGCAGCCGGGAACCGGGCGCATCCATATCAATGACGTGGGCCAGAACACCTGGGAGGAGATCGACGTCGGGATGGCGGGTGCCAACTACGGCTGGCCGGCGTCGGAAGGCCCGGCCAACGTGGGGGCGGGCGTCAGTGCGCCGCTGTTTGCCTACAACCATGCCGATGCCGTACCGGCAGGTTCCGGCCCCGGCGGCTTCTTTACCGGCCTGGCGATCGCCGGCGGTGCCTTCTATCCCAATAGCGGGCCGTTCCCGGGCAGCTATCGTGGCAACTACTTCTTTGCCGATTTCCTGACCCGTTTTGTCGCCCGGCTCGATCCCGCCAACGACAACGCTGCCTATGCGTTTGCCAATCTCAGCGGTAGCCCGGTCGATATGCTCGTTGGCAACGATGGTGCGCTCTATGTCCTGACCCGCACGGCCATTACCCGTATCAGCGCCAACTGAAGGGCAGGGGTACCATTCATGAAAAAGCCCACCGGACCGGTGGGCTTCTCATTGGTAAAAAGGACTGCTTAGTCGAGGTATTCGAACAGCGTGACGACGCGTTCCACGCCCGAGGTCTGGCTGGCGATCTCGGCCGCATCGCGGGCTTCCTGCTGCTTGACCAGGCCGAGCAGGTAGACCTGCTTGCGCTCGGTCACCACCTTCACATGGATGGGCGAGAAGCGCTTGGCATCGACCATGCGGGCCTTCACCTTGGTGGTGATACCGGTATCGTTGGCACGCGAGCTGACGCTGGTCGGCAGTTGCACGATCATTTCATTGTGGACCTGCCGCACGTCGGCCACGCCCTGGGCCAGGCGGCCTGCCTCGGCACGGGTTGCTTCGTCCGGGGCTTCGCCGGTCAGCAGCACAGCCTTGTTGTAGCTGGTGATATTGACGTGGGTCAGATCACCGAACCTGCCGGAGATGGCGTCATTCACCCGGTTTTCGATCTGCTTGTCGTTCCAGACCACGGCCGAGGCACGTCTGTCCTGCGCCACCACCACGCCGGTCGTCGCACCAGCGACAACGAGCGGGAAACAGGCGGTCAACTGGCTAGTGACCAGGAGGGCAAGCAGTAGGGCGCTGTAGCGTTTGAGCATGGCTTTTATTCTCCGTCTAGCAAGATGCAATCGATAGCGTCACAGATGCTGTGGATCAGTAGAGCATGGACTTCCTGAATGCGGGCTGTACGGTTCACCGGCACATTGAGCTGGATATCGTCGCCGGTCATCAGCTCGGTGATCTTTCCTCCATCCTTGCCCGTCAGCGCCACCACGGTCATCTGCCGCTCATGGGCGGCGTGGATGGCCTCGATCACGTTGACCGAGTTGCCGGAAGTCGAGATCGCCAGCAGTACGTCGCCCGGCTGGCCCAGCGCCCTTACCTGCTTTGAGAACACCAGGTCGTAGTCGTAGTCGTTGGCGATGGCGGTGATGGCCGAGGTATCGGTGGTCAGCGAGAATGCTGCAAGGCCGGGGCGCTCCTTCTCGAAACGGCCGACCATTTCGGCGGCGAAGTGCTGGGCATCGGCCGCGGAGCCGCCATTGCCGCAGGCCAGGATCTTGCAGTCCGCCATCAGGGCGGCAACCATGCATTCCGCCACCACGGCGGTGGGGGCGGACAGCAGTTCACGCGCGTCTTCCATGGCGGCGATGCAATCGAGGAAGTGCTGGTTGACGCGGTCAATCAAATCCATAAGGTACTTTCCAGGCTTGAGGGCGGGTCCGGGAACGTCGGTATCCCGGGCGTCGCCCTTTATTGTTCAATGATGTTCTTGAGCCAGCGTGGCTCGTCCTCGCCATCGATCAGCACGGCATCGAAGCGGCAAGGCGGGGTGCGTTTGAGCGTGGCGAGGTAAAGCTGGGCGGTGGCGATCAGCTTGGCCTGCTTGCTGGGGGTAATGCTGGTGGCTGCGTCGCCAAAGCGCTGGGCCGAGCGACTGCGAACCTCCACGAAGACAAGCGTACCCGCGTCGTCGCAGATCAGGTCGATCTCGCCCAGCCGGCAACGCCAGTTGCGGGCCACTATCCTGACCCGTCGTTCGGTCAGGAAGTTCGCCGCACGTTGCTCGGCGGCGGCGCCCTTGGTGATCGACATCAGTTACCCGGCAACGGGGTATCGGCCGGCGGGGTAGCGGGCTCGGCAGCGGGTGCGACGGGGGCAGCAGGTTCCGGCTTGGGGGCTGGAGTACGCGGCTGGCCACCGACTTCGCCACTCATCAGCTCACGGCTGAAGGAACGCGTTTCCGACAGCTTGAGTACGCCGGTCACGCCCTGCATCTCGATCGCCGCGCCGGGTGCCGAGACCAGCAGCAACAGGCTGAGTCGATAAGCATCGATCCCAAGCGCATACAGGCGTTCCATATCCGGGCCCAGCGAGCGTTCCGCACGCTTGAAGGCGACCACATCGGCCTGGTAGGGCTCCAGCAACCAGGGCATGTCCACGAACTTCACGCCCATCAGGTCAATATTGGCGCCGGCCGTCTTGCCGAACTTGCCACCCCAGACCTGGGAGGTCGCGTAGATGGGCCGTTCGCTACCGAGGTAGGGGCGGATCAGGCGGGCCTTCTTCAGGTCGGTCGCCAGGAACACCGCATCGGCGTTCAGGGCCGCTACGCTATCCTTGATCTTCCAGACCGCATCCTTGTCGTTGGCGAGGACGATGACCGTCGGCGCGGCGCCGGTCACGCGCTTCCATTCGGTCGCAAAGGCTTCGCGCATGCGGCGGGGGAGTACCCCGTCGGCCTCGATCACCACCGGTTGCTTGCGGCCATCGCGCTGCATGACCTGCGCCGCCTGGCGCGCTTCGGTCTCGATCGACAAGCCCAGGCCGTACAGATTGGCTGGCGGAGTTTTCTGTTCTTCCAGGCTATTGAGCGCCAGGACGGGGATCTCCAGCTTGCCGTAGGCCGCAAGCTTGGCGATCGCGCCGCGCGTCAGCGGGCCGATGACGCCGACCGCGCCTCGGGCCGCTGCCTCGCGGTAGGCCAGCATGGCCTCCTCGTCACGGTCCCCCGTGGCGTAGAGGCGTAGCTTGGGCGTCTGATCGTCGCCGAGTTTTTCCTCGGCCGCCAGCGCGCCTTGGCGCACGACTTCCGCCGCGGCAGCAAGGTTTTTGGCCTTGGTTGGCAGGATCAGCGCAATATGCGGAACATTCTGCTCATCGGGCGTCAACGTCTCTTCGGCACTGGCCGCTTGACTAACGCCAAGGTAGAGTAGCGCCGCCGCGAATAGCGGCAACCATCGAAAGGGTGCTTTACCGTGCATGACGAGCCGTATCCAATTGATCGTCCGGCATTATATGTGGTGGCCACGCCCATCGGGAACTTGCGTGACCTGACCCCCCGCGCCCAGGCCATCCTGGCCGCCGCCGATCTGATCGCCGCAGAAGACACCCGCGTCACCGGCCAACTGCTCAAACACTTCAATATAGGCACGCGCATGATCTCCCTGCGCGAGCATAACGAACGCGAAGCCGCGGCCAAGCTGATCGAACGTCTGGCCGCTGGCGAGGCCATCGCCCAGGTATCGGACGCCGGCACCCCCGCCGTGAGCGACCCCGGCGCACGCTTGGTCGAGGCGGTCCACGCCGCCGGCTACAAGGTTATACCTATCCCTGGCGCTTCGGCCTTGCTCGCCGCGCTGGCCGGCGGCGGCATGCACTCACCGCGCTTCCAGTTCCATGGCTTTCCCGAGCCCAAGACCACGGCTCGCCGCAAGGAGTTCGAGACGCTCAAGGATCTGCCGCATACCGTGGCTTTCTTCGAGGCGCCGCATCGCATCGCCGACAGCCTGGCCGACATGGCCGCAGTGTTTGGCGAGGCGCGCATCGGCGTGGTCTGCCGAGAGCTGACCAAGACCTTCGAGACCATCAAGCGCGCCCCGCTGGCCGAGTTGGCTGCCTGGGTGGCGGCCGACAGCAATCAGCAGCGCGGCGAGCTGGTGGTACTGATTGAGGCCGCACCGGCCGCGGTGCAGGACGATGCCGCCAGCCACGACGCCATCCTCGCCCCGCTGGTGCGCGAGCTACCCGTCAAGCAGGCGGTAAAGCTCGCCGCCGAGATCACCGGCGGCAACCGCAATGCGCTCTATGAGCGCGCCTTGCAGCTGAAAGGCGATTGACCAATAGGGCGCGGCTGGGCATAATCCGCGCCTCCTCCCGCCCGGGTGGTGAAATGGTAGACGCAGGGGACTCAAAATCCCCCGCCGCAAGGCGTGTCGGTTCGAGTCCGACCCCGGGCACCAATTACAAACCCTAGGAGTCCCTTGGGGTCCCAAAAAACCCGCGTCGTTGCTAACGATGCGGGTTTTTTGTTGCCTATGCCTCCCTACGGGTTCCTATTGAATCCAAAGGTAACTGGGGGTAACTTTGGGGGTAAGCTTCGATTCGATATTGGAGATACCCCCAAATGCCGCTGTCAGATAGACAAATCAAGACTGCCGTTCCCGGAGAGAAGCCCACCAAATTGGCAGATGGCCAAGGATTGTTCCTGCTGCTCAATCCTAATGGCTCTCGCTACTGGCGGCTCAAATACCGCATCGCAGGAAAGGAAAAGCTCCTGTCCCTCGGGGTTTACCCCGACACCAGCCTGGCTGAAGCACGCGGCAAACGAGACGAAGCGCGCAAGCTGATTGCAGCGGGTATTGATCCAAGCCTGGAGCGTAAGGAACGTAAAGCCGCGGACATCCAGGCTACCGAAGACAGTTTCGAAGCCGTGGCGCGGGAATGGCACGACAAGAATAAGGGCAAGTGGTCCGCTGATCACGCGACGCGCATCCTCAAACGGCTGGAAGCAGACCTTTTCCCCGATCTTGGCGCCAGCCGTGTCCCCGAGCTTAAGACTCGGGATCTATTAGTCCCGTTACGCAAAGTGGAAGAGCGCGGTGCGCTCGACCTAGCCTCCCGTCTGCGCCAGCACATCGACGGCATCATGCGCTATGCCGTACAAACCGACCTGATCGACACCAATCCCGCCAGAGACATGACAGGTGCCCTTGCTGTACGTAAAGCCCAGCACCGTCCTGCTTTACCGTTGGAGCGAATTCCGGAGCTCCAGCAGCGGATCCAGGCCGACCAAGGGCGCTTGATCACCAAGCTGGCTCTCAAATTCGCCTTGCTCACTTTTGTCCGTTCCAGTGAATTCCGATTCATGAAGTGGAGTGAAATCGATCTGACACGAGCAACCTGGGTTATCCCTGCGCATCGTGAAGTGATCGATGGGGTCAAGTATTCCCATCGCGGCGCCAAGATGCAGGAAGCCCACGTCGTGCCTCTATCACGACAAGCATTAGAGGTGCTGGATGAGCTGAGTGCGTTAACAGGGCGCTTTGACCTCGTCTTTGCGGGGGATCACGAACCCAGTAAGCCGATGAGTGAAAACACCGTCAACGCTGCCTTGCGCCGCATGGGCTATGACACCCAGAAGGAAGTCTGCGGCCATGGTTTTCGTGCCATGGCCTGCAGCGCGCTGTTGGAATCAGGGCTATGGAGCGAAGACGCCATCGAGCGGCAGATGAGTCACAAAGAACGGAATAACGTGCGCGCGGCCTATACCCACCGCGCCGAATTCATGGCTCAACGTAAGCTGATGGTGCAATGGTGGGCGGATTGGCTGGATGCCAATCAAAAGGTGTTTGTGCCGCCACACGAGTTTGCCGGCAAGCAGCCTGCGGAGTAGGAGGGCGTTGCCCTTCAAATGCTTCGACTATGATGTCGAGAGATAAGTGAATTGAGCGGAATAGCGCGGCCATGCACCGCGATTTGGTGATTGGGGATTCTCGTGACTGATTCCGGTAAATCTCGAAAACTGATTCGTTTGCCCGAGTTGATCAGCCGCACCGGATTGTCGCAATCGGCTATCTATGACCGACTGAACTCAAAATCGCCGAGGCACGACCCGACTTTTCCCCGGCAATTATCTTTGGGTGGGAACTCGGTTGCCTGGTCTGAGGAAGAAATCGACGCCTGGATCGCCAGTAAAGCGGCACAACGGGACACCGTTCTGGTAGAGGACGCCTCGCAACAATCCGATTCTGCAGCTAATGATAGCAAGAAGGCAGAAGCGAATTCGCCAAAGTTGTCTCATCACTCACCATCCCCAGTTGCACCCCGTCAGGGCGCTGGTAATAGCCAAAAAAATGATATCGCCGGTGCCATTGTGCAGGGCGATGCTCAATTACAGATGCTCATGACCTACCTGCTCATGCCAGCCTGGACTGCCGAATTTGGAGCTCAGGTAGTTAGTGGTATCTGCCCGACAGATGGATGGAATCTATCAGCATCTACGGCAGGTACTGGCATCGACGGCAAGGAGCTCAATCCAGGAGATTCTCGGTTTGCTGATGCAAGGCGGGTACTGCGCGAGTACGAGTGGTACGAGGATGAGATTCCAAAGCAGATGGCACCCCATGAATTCATCGATTGGTGCGTGGATAACGAATTGAATACTGCCTGGCTGCAGGCGGTTCGGGCGGCGGCTAATGGCATTGAAAGTGGGGAGCAAGTTAGCCAGCCCCTTCTGTTGCGGGTGCTGTTGTCCAAGGGTTGAGTCACCGCATAAGCCTGGGGAAAACACACTTAGGGCTACCGGCAACTTTGTTACCAATTTGGTACGCCATGTTTCAGAACTGATGGCCAGTGATGATTAGTTCGAATTGGGTTTCCCGTAAACCACCATTCAGATCCACCTGACCCCGTGCAGCAAGTATTTTCAGGGCACTAATTACCTTGGTCACCCGCGCCTTTCGAAACACCCCCGGCCCGCCATTCTGCACCTCCCGCCGTGAAAACACCGTCTGCCGCGTCTCTTTATATTCATCCCGTAACCAGGTTAACAACCTATCTGCATTGACCTGATCTTGATCATTCACCACGCTTCCACGAGGAACGGCTCTCGTTCGCTGTGGTGCGGACTCCAGGGTAGTGGAGAACTCCTGGCTAAACCGCATGAACTCTTCCCCGTAGAACTCGCTTAGCGAGATCGCTCTCCAAAGGTTCGTCTCGGAAATCGTCAATTGCGCTGAATCCATCAACTCGAGGATTGCTGCTAGGCGCGCTACGTTCTCGGCAACCTTTGACCCATAGTCCTTGTGAGCCGAGAGCCAGGCGTTTGGGCGTAGGCCATCTTCAACCCAATCCGCGAAGTGACGCCATTCTCGCGCGGCGGTATCGCTGAAGGTCAGGCAAGGTAAGGGCCACGGCTGTGCTTGGCGTCGTTCCCAGGACTGCTCCAGCAGCTCGGTTAGTCGGCGGTCATAATCGGCCAAGCCATAGCGCTCAGATGGTTGAGGGCCACCTTGTGGAGGCCGCCAACGCGATGGATCACTATTCCAAACAAACTGACTTGAGTGCGATTTTTTGTCCTCCTGCCGGAATCCGATCATGCTTTCCGGGTGCGTGACCAAAAACCTCGCCAGAAATCCACTGCCTCTTGCTTGATGTCCGGCAGTTTTCAAGTACCGTTGCAATACGGCTGGTTGGAGCATGAGCGAAGTGGTTAAGCGTGGATGCTCAATGAGCACATGGCCTGTCGTTTGCCGACTTTGTCGCAATGCTTTGCCATCCCACAACTCGTTTAGCAGGCTCAGGTCACTTAGCGCGCCAGATTGAACAGCCTTCCCACCCTCACTGGATAATAGGCCCGCTGACGGCCAGTCATTCGATAAGCCCGCCACCAATCCTTGAGGGGTCGTATTGGCGAACAAAATCTTAGCCGGCTTAGGCTCCAACGGTTGATTGACAAAGAGCGTGGCCAGTTGCCGCTTGATGGTCTCGGTTGTATGGCCCTGTTCAATCGCTTTTTGTAACTCGGCTTTGATCAGTCGTGTCCGAATTTCCCATTCGACCAGATCAGCCTGATACAGAGCTATTCGTTCCTGTTGGAGGTGTGCTCGGGAGGCTTCAAACGTTGTCACGGCGGTGGCAAATCGCGAATCAACCGTCGATTTTCGCTCTCCGGACACCGCAATTTGAAGCAAGAAAAGCGAAATCGGCGAATGCAATACGCCTGGCCTCATCACATCGGCGTAATTCTGCAGAGCCATCGATGCCATCCCCAAGGCTGAAGTGATCACCATCGGTATTGGCGCCTTAACGTTATCGACAACCTCTTGCACCGCTCCTCGCAGAAGTGGCGGAAGGAATTGAAGCAGGTAGAGGTATTGACTGTTTGGCGTCATGTAGATGGCTCGCTCGTGCTGATTCGATGCTTCTGCGGCGTGATGGCGGACAAAGACAGCGGCGCTGGCCCACCGTAATCTGAAGCGCTATGGTAACTAGTGTCGGGTTACTAGTAGTTTTAAGCATGTCTTCGACTCAACCAACATCGTTCACGCTTGTAGAGCTTGGTACTGTTTTCGCGGGATCAGATCAGCTAAGGCTTGATGAACTGCTTAGCGAGGCGGAGGCAGGCCGTATTGATCTCTTCGTTCGCTGCCCTTATCGCCTAGTACCGATTTCCGATTCTGATGCTCCTGTTGATGCCAGTATGCAGCTACTGTCTTTTGTACCAGATCCGATGCCACCTAAGCTTCGGTACTGGGGACCACCTAAGGTGCGGCAGTTTGATTTCCCGGTGCGACAAGAAAACGCCCATGTATTGCGACTGTATCCCGCATCGGTTCGGGGCGTAGTGGACCAAAGTAGTCTGGAGGTGATGTTCTTTAACGGGTGGTTGGCCTTGCCAAGCGATGACCAAGTTACTGATCTTCGGTCTCTGGTTTTATCCAACTCACCTTACTCCCATCTGCAAATTGCCGACCGCGCATGGAATCCAAACCATTGGGGGCAAGAATCAGCCTATGTGCCGCTCAAAATCCGCTGGACCGATTTACTGATTGACGCGAGGCATCTCACTGGCCGGTCGGAGACCATCACGAACACGGCACCAGTCAATGTCAAGGCTAGCAGCCCAACGTCCCCATCTGCCTTGGTTACGGTGTTAAACCAGCTGGCCGATGTCTACTTTGGCAATGAGTCTGTGGAAAAAACGCCATTCAAAGCAGTTAGCCCAAATGACAAATTTGATTTAGCGCGTGCCACGAGGGCGGTCCGGGAAAAGCTCGCCATCAAGGTCAGACGTGATTGGTTGGAACATCTTTGCAGATCGATCAATTTGGACCGTAGTAGAAGTAAAGGTGTTACTCAGGAATACCATGGCGGGCGAGTAATCCAATTGTCGGATGAGGAGAGAGGAAAATATCCGCAACATTTCTCTGATGCATTGATCGTTTATAACGAATGTGCCCGGCTGTATCATGCGAAGCGAATAATCAAAAACGATACTGAAAAAGTTAGCCAGTCTATCGAAGACTGGCTTGGGAATCATGGTGTCATTAAATTGACAGACGATAAATTTTCCACAAAAGGAGAGCAGGCGGCACTTATTGGGGTATTTCTCAGAGAGGCCAACGCTGACGATTGACCTCGTCTGGCATGGACTAACGCTGTGTAGTTTTTTGTATTAACTTTTCGTCCAGTCAGGATAAATCTCATTTCGCGTGTTGCTTCCAGCGATTCCCGCTTTGCGCCTGCTGTGCTCTTTCTTTTAGGTGCATGGCTTTTCCAGAGGTTATGTGTACCCGCTTGAGCATTATGGCAAATGAAGTAGTCAGTTTTGGTTAAGTAGGCGATCACATTTTTCAATTCATGTAGTCGATTGGTATCTTTTACATCAATCAGGCCAATTCCGATGCGTTTATATCTGTCTGGATGTGCTTGGCAGTTAAAATAACTGCCAAATTCCGGTGTAATACAGCGCTCCCAATACTCGCCAATGATTTTGGCGAGATTGATATCGGCAGAATGTTCATGCCCATTAATTGCAACCAATAAATGATAATGGCGCCCGCCCTCAATGCCGTGCTCGCGTTTGAGTATGTACGAAAGCACGTCCGCTACAATTCGATTTTCGGAAAGATTCCGAATAAATTTTTTTAACGCCTTCCTGATCCATTTCTCCCCTTCCGGAGTTGAGTAATACATGCGCGTGAGAAGGTCTACACGCAATATGAGACACTTGGAATATGCTTCGAAGGTTTTGGCCATCAAGTCAGCGCAAGAGGCGAAGTTCTCCTTTGCTCGCCGCGTGTGGCTGTTAACCAAGTTACGAAAAGTCTGTCGTTGTGAGGCACGGCGTATAACGTTGACACGGCGATTCAGGCGCTGAATGGCCTCGTTGACCACCTCCACATCGCCAGTTCTGTTCCACCAATATCGTAATTCACCCTCGCAGCGGAATGCGAGCCAAAGTGAGAGCTTTGTATAGGGGTGCAATAGCACTTGGCCGAATTGAATCGGAAGATTATGTATATCCTTGGCCATGAAGGATATGAGATTCTTAGCTAACTCAGAGTGTTCGATGGTTGCTTTGCCTGTCCTTTCATTTACGCGAATGCCGAATATCGGCTCTTTTGATTTGATGATGCCTTCTGCCAAAAATGTCCCGTGCTTGATTGCTCTGGAAGCATTTCCTCCCTCCAGAATCAATGGGGCACTATCGCCTTTCGGGTTGGGCATATATCTGATGCAGGTGCTGATGAGCATCTGGTCGTTAACATCAGCATAATGGGATGTCTCCATCTCAAAGACCTCTCTGCACTATTACTGCGCGTAATAATCGTGTGTCAGTTTATGGCTTGTTGGATGTCATGGTGATAATCAACCGTTCCATATTCCCCTTTGCATTTAATTAGGTAATAAACTATTAAATAATAAAAACATATAATCCGGTATTGATTTTCCTTTTTGAAATTAAATAACTGCCTCCGTAGTGGGCGTTTCTACAAATTTTCTCCTGCTTTCTCGTGTGGAATTAACGTTAGATGTGCTTTTTAGCACCTCCCTGTTTCCTTTGTTCGCCACAATCTTCTGCATGTCAGAAACTGATGTCTTGAACGCTCCCGCATTAGGATTTTGTTAGTTGGCGCTACTCCTCAGCAGCATTACGTGCTGAATATTACGCATGGCAAATAAAAAAACTAGCGGGAAATATCCAGCCTAAAGCGGGAAAGCTGTGCCGGAGGCGGGAAAACGAATTACAGAAGTTATTTTCGAATCCATTTAGTGGCTCCCAGGTGCGAACGGTAGGCTCGCGTCAGTAATCCGGCTTCGCTTGAGTTCGGTTTTCCCCTACTACCATGGTTTGTAATGACATTTCTACGACGTGCGACAGATGGGAAATTAGTTCGTAGACGTCATCAAGCATGGCACTCTACGAAATTAATTATGCGACAGTCGCAATTTATGTAGCTGCGACACATTAAGCGACATATTCTAGAAAGTTATAATTTTTCAGCCCTATATCACCAACCTGAAACACACCCGATAGGTCCCGATCCAGCCGATCAAGACCTCATTTCAAGCCCGGCCCCGCGCCGGGCTTTGTCATTCTTGGAGCCCCGATATGTCACACCTCATCGAAACCATGGCCTTCACCGGCCAAACGCCCTGGCACGGCCTGGGTAATCCGTTATCCCCCAAGCAACCCTTCGACACCTGGCTTACCGAGGCTGGCATGGACTGGACCATCGAGCAGAGCGATGTGCTGTTCAACGTCGCCGGCGACGGTTTACACGTCCGCAGCAACCCCGACGCCAAGGTCTTGTTCCGCTCCGACACCCTGGCGCCACTGTCGGTGGTGTCACCCCGTTACAAGGTGGTTCAACCCCATGAGGTGCTGCACTTCTACAATGACCTGGTGCATGCCGGCGGCTTCGAACTGGAAACCGCCGGGGTGATCAAGGGTGGTCGCAAGCTGTGGGCCCTGGCCCGTACCGGGCAGGAAGCCTTGCTCAAGGGCGGTGACCGCGTGCAGGCTTATCTACTGCTGGCCACTAGTTGTGACGGCACGCTGTGCACGACCGCCCAGTTCACGTCGATCCGGGTGGTATGCAACAACACCCTGCAAATGGCGGTCGGTGACAGCACCGGCGCAGTGAAGGTGCCGCACTCGACCCTGTTCGATCCCAAGCTGGTCAAGGAAGCGCTGGGTCTGGGCCTGTCGGGCTGGGAGGCCTTTATCGGCAACCTCAAGGCACTGGCGGATCGACCGATCAGCGCAGCCGAGGCAGCGCAGTACTTCAGCGAAGTGCTGGATGAGCAGGTGGTCGATATGGAAGGCACGCCGCTGTCGCGGGCAATGACCCAGGTCACCTCGCTGTATAGCGGCCTGGGCATGGGCGCCTTACTGCCCGGTGCCCGCGGTACCGCGTGGGGTTTGCTCAATGCCGTGACTGAGTATGTCGACCATTCTCGACGTGCTCGTAGTCAGGATCATCGTCTCGACTCGGCCTGGTTCGGTCAGGGTGCCCAGCTCAAACACAAAGCCCTGGCCCGTGCCATGGCGCTGACCCAGTGAGGCGATCATGGCGCATGAATGGATGCTCATTGTTCCCGTACTGAGTCAGACCCACCTGCAAGCCACCACCATCGACTGGCTCACTGAACATGCCCAGACCGCGCTGTATCGGGAAGGGTTGTTCGTCAATCTGGCCTCGTTTGAGCAGAGCGACTACCCAACTGAGCTGGATGGCCTGCAGGAATGGCTGGCCTTTGTATATCCCGAAGAGTGCTGGATTCGGTTCGATGCCGACGGCGATCTGATCGAAACACTGCCGACCTTCGCCCACCCATCATCGCCTCCCTCACCGCATCAGCCCGACTTGCTGGCTTCCTTGGCCTGAGCCGTCTTTCTACCTCGCATTACCTATCACCCCCATGACGCCCGGTCCTGCTTACGCAGGCCGGGTGTCTTTATGTCTGTCTGGAGGTTTCTATGCGTAACAAACACGGCCAGGCCAAACGCCTGGCATCTACGGTTGGTCTGTCCCGCGAAGACTGGCTGGCGATTCGGCAGCAGGGCATCGGTTCATCTGATGCCGCGGTGGCCATTGGTCTATCGCCGTACAAATCCGCGCTCACCCTGTGGCTAGAGAAATCCGGTCGCAAGGAGCCGGAAGACCTGTCCGACAAGGAATCCATCATCTGGGGCCAGATCCTCGAACCGGTGTTGTCATCGGTCTACCAGGAACGCACCGGCTACAAGGTCCGTCGCGTCAACGCCGTACTGCAGCACCCCGAGCATGACTTCATGCTGGCCAATCTGGATCGGGAGATCGTCGGCCTGCCGGAAGGCCCCGGTGTGCTGGAGATCAAGACTGCCGGTTATCACAGCGCACCGCAGTGGGAAGACGGTATTCCGATTGCCTACCAGTGCCAGGTGTTGCACCAGCTAGCAGTGACCGGCCACGAATGGGCCGATGTGGCGGTGCTGATCGCCGGCCAGGATTTCCGGATTTATCGGATCGAACGCGATGACGACAAGATCGCCGACTTGATTCAGCGTGAACACCGGTTCTGGGCCTGCGTGCTGGATGACCTGCAACCACCACCCGACGGCTCGGCCGACGCTGGCCAGGCCCTTTCTTGGCTTTACCCCAAGGACAACGGCCTGGTGGTCGATCTGTCCGAGTCGGCTGAATTCAACCGGTTGTTCGAATCGCTATTGGAAGCCCGTATTGCCAAGGCTGAGGCCGAAGCCGAAGAAGACCGGCTCAAGCAGCAGATCCAGAACGCGCTCGGTCCCGCCACCACTGCCCAGTTCCAGCAAGGCAAGGTCAGCTGGAAACGCAGCAAGGATGGTCAGATACCGGACTGGGAACGGCTGCAGTCGGACTACCCCAAGTTGTCGCAGCGCTATCTCAAACCCTTACTCGGTGCTCGCCGCTTTACGGTGAGTACCGCGAGGAGCCCATCATGATCAAAGGTCTCGCCATCACCCCACCGGTCATTGGCCGGATCAGCATCGGCCGCGTGGTCGAACGCAACGGTCAGCGACTGCCGGAGAAGGACGACAGTTTTACCCTCACCACCCAAGTGCAGGGTAAGGATGGCTGGATATTGCATCCACTGCATCAGGTGCTGCTGGAGAAGGCCGCCAAGTCCAGTGCGGACCAGTCCGGCCAAACTGGCCAGACAGGACAGGCCAACACCAAGCTGCGCGCCATTCCGATCCGGCTGCTGTTCAACAGCAGTGATCTCAACCTGCGTGCCGAGTTCAGTGCCTTCGACCGCAAGACTGGTCGGCCGTTGTGTGTCGGCGATGGCGAGAAGGCCAAACGGGTTAATGCTACCGGCCTTGAAGAAACCAGCTGCCCGACGCCGGAGCGCTGCGAGTTCGGGGTCAGAGCCGGCTGCAAGCTGTATGGCCGGCTCAATGTGCAGATCGATGGTCAGCAGGATGAATTGGGCAGCTTCATCTTCCGCACGACCGGTTACAACTCAGTACGGACGCTGGCAGCTAGGCTGCGTTACTTCGAAGCGGTCAGTGGCGGTAACACCCGCCACCTGCCGCTGCTGCTCAAGCTGCGGGCCAAGAGCACCACCCAGTCGCATCGGGCACCGGTGTACTACGTCGATCTGACTTTGCGGGACGGTGACAGCCTGCAGGAAGCAGTCTGCTACGCCAAGGCGGAAGCCCATGACTACCGAGAAGCCGGGGTGGACATCGCCGGGCTGGAACAGGCGGCGTTGCAGCTACTACAGAACGGCCAGTTCGAGGATGGCGAGGATGAGGTGCCGCAGTTGCTTGAGGAGTTCTATCCGGTGACGGAGGGACAGTCCGATGGCTTAGCGGGTTCGGACTATTCACCGAAACAAGGGGTGGCGGCCCCGGAAGTGAGCCAACCTGTCCGTGGACCCGCTCTCGATAATGGCAGGTCGCGAGTTCGGGCCGCTCCGTTGACTACCAAACTTGGCCAAGAGAGCAGATCACAGCAGATCAATGCTACTTAAGTTGAGAGCTAGGTGCTGCGGGCCGGTTTTACAGGCCCGCACTCGCCAGCAATTCTGATGGCTTGCAGTTCAGTGCCTTGGCAATCCGAATGACATTCAACAGCGTGACGTTGCGCTCGCCCCGCTCAACTTTGCCCATATGGGAGCGATCAATCTCTGCGGCATCCGCCAATGCCTCCTGGGAGAGTTCCAGGGTTTTGCGACGCGCACGAATGGTCGCACCCAAACGGGCGAGATTCGCATCCTTATCAGCGCTTCCTGAGACTCTTGGCATGCCGAAAATCGTCGCGCTATGATGCGTTGACGACCACGGTATTTACGACCCATTTGGTTGCTTCTAATCAATAGAGTCGTCATAGGGCTCAAAATTTTCGGGAGGAAAACATGAAACAGATTCAAACCGTGGCTATCGTGCTGGCCATCGTGGCTGGCGCGTGGGGCTATCACTATTTCACCCAGACGCTGGATTTCCGGAATGCTGAAATCTCCAATGGTCTTCTCTATGCCGGAGGCAGTAACTCGCCGTACTCGGGCAAAGTCACCCACATCCCGCTGATGTCGCTCCCTCGGGAGGGCTTGGCCTTTCCCTATGTAAACGAATACTTCTCCCTGGAGAACATGCCAGCGGGCGCGGTCTATGCGTTGCAACGCTGCGACGTCCGATTCTCCGACGGTCTGCCCAACGGCAAGGCGGTCTGCAGCATGGAAGGTAGCCATCAAAAGTCGATCGAGATCGGCTATACCCATGGCCAGATCGACGGCGAGGCCACGATCTTCCAAGACAAGGGCGATGGCAAACCGTTGGTCACGGCCCACTTCAGCAAAGGGGTGCAGGATGGCGACTACCGGATATTCAGCATGCTAACTGGCAAGCTCGCTTACCGCGGCACGTTTACCGCCGGGTTGCAGACGGGGGAAGAGGAAAGTTACTACTTGGATACCGGCGAGCTGGCATTGCGGGGTGGCATCTTGATGGGCAAGCGTTCTGGGGAGCGGATCAGCTATTACAAGAACGGCAAACAGCAAGCCATCAGCAACTTTGAGGATGGGGCGCTGCACGGTAAATACGAGAAGTACGATGCCGCCACGGGTAACGTGATTGAGCGTGGCCAGTATGTCCAAGGCTACCTTGATGGCGAAGTCATCACCTTCAACGCCCAGGGCAAGAAAATCAAACTCCAGATCTACCGCGGCGGCGTACAGCAGATCACGCCGGTGGAGTTCGATCCTGAAACCGGCAACCCCATCGGCGGGGATAACACCGGCAGTACCGATGCTGCCAGTGCATCCGGCCAGACCGCTGGTGACCAAGCCTGTCTGGATAAGTGGATCGCCGCCCACAGAAAGGCCGTCGGTGAAGACGCCGTGATCACCGCTGACCAGCTCGGTGAATGGGAGGGCTGGTGCAGGGCCGGCAAACAGCCCTGACCCCCACCGTTTCATAACCCCCAAACAGCCTCAGGCGAAAACCTGGGGCTGTTTGCATTCCACATCCCGCATCACCACACCAAGGCCTTCACCAGATCAACGCGAGTGAGGGGAATAGGTCGTGGGTCAACGGGACGCCAAGGAGAACACCATGCTGCCATCTTCAAACCCATCCGATGCATCGGCTTCGTTACACGATGCAATTGAAGCACTGTGCCAACAACGTAGTGACAGCCTGACCAAGGATCAGCTGCAAACCTTGCGCGAGGGCATAGACCAGATCATCAATTACCACGCCACCATCGGTGTCTTCGGCAAGACCGGCGTCGGCAAATCCAGCCTGTGCAATGTGCTGTTCGGTCGCGACATCGCTCCGGTCAGTGCGGTCGAACCCTGTACCCGCTCCCCACAGGAGATCGAGTTCGCCATCAAGGGCGGCAAAGGTATCTCGCTGATCGACGTCCCCGGCGTCGGCGAGAGCGAAGCCCGCGATGTTGACCACGCCGCCCTCTACCGAAAACTGATCCCCGAACTGGATCTGATCCTGTGGGTGATCAAGGCCGATGACCGGGCCATGAGCGTCGATGAACAGTGCTACCGGGAGCTCATCCTGCCGTTGGCCCAGCAATACGGCATCCCGGTCACCTTCGTCCTTAACCAGGCTGATAAGGTCGAACCCTGCCGGGAATGGGACTGGAAGCGCAATCTGCCCGGCCCCCAGCAGGCCCGCCATATCGCGGCCAAACAGGACTGGCTGTGCCGGCTGTTCCGGATACCGCTACGCGAAATGTGCGTGGTGTCGGTGGAGGAGGGCTACGGCCTGTCCGGACTGATCGAACAACTGCTGTACCAGCTACCCCGCGAGAAGCGCTGGGCCGTGCACCGAGAGACCCAGCCGCAGTGCCAATCCCCGCAATCGGTCAGTGAGGCGAGCAAGGCCTTGTGGGAATCAGTGCGGGAACTGGTAACGGAAGTGGTTCACGACGGTTGGCAGTTCATCGTTCGCCATCTGGGGCCGCTGTTCGAGCGGCTGCGTAGCCGTGTTTAAAACTTGCCGGGCTGTCTACGGGGATGGCCCATTTTCATGGGTGTCGCTCAAAAGGGGAAAACAATGGGCAGACTGATGCTGCTGTTGATGGTGATGCTGTGGCTGATCTCGGGTAGTCGTAAGGCACCGCCCAAGCCGCGACCCCGGGGCTGTCCCGGTTAAACAATGATTGAATGACATAAGCCCGCTGCGATTTCACGCAGCGGGCTTTGTGCTCGGGATGTTTTTTTGCAGTGAGGGTGGTGATGGGGGCAAAAAACGATGCGACTGCCGAGGCAACTGAGTGTGGTACGGCGAATTTTGCGAACGGTTGGCCCGGTTCGCTTGTTATCCGGCAGCGCCAAGGAGGGATGACTTGGTCTGATGTCAGTATCAGGAGAGGCAACCATACCCTAAGTTTGTTGCCTAAATTTTGTTCAGATCGAGTTTGCGCCTATAACGCTTGGCGGTGGGGGTACTTACTCACAGGGTTATCCCATGACTATGTGGATAGTACATGTGACTTCAATTCAGGCGCTGGTCATAGGTGACAGCCGTCCAGTTGAGCCTGATCGCTACTGCTGGTTACGCATGCTTATTCATGCTGGTGCTGACTGTAGGAGTCAATGCGCGGCGGCTCACTTATGGCTCTGCACTGCTTTCCAGCACTTCTTTTTCCTTTTGCATGGCGATCTTGGCCAACTCGCCCGACGCAGCCATCCGCTGGATGATGTCGCTCAGCGTCGGCGCCAAGTCCTTATATTTCGGACTGAGGATGTGATACAGCGGAATCGAGTTGAGCTGGAACTGGTCGATGCCTTGATAGCCGCCGCGGCGGATATGGAAGCTGCCATTTGTGCCACCGTCGATGGCAACCTCGAAGCGGTCTGCATTCAGCATCTTGAATAATGCATTCGGCGTACTGACCGCCTCCAATTTGGTCAGGCCCAGTTCTGTCACCACATCCTCGGCGGAGCGTGTGCCGCGCACATAGCCGACTGTGTAGTTCTTCAAGTCGGCCGGTACATTCAGCCTGACCCCTATGCCATGCTTATAGAAAGCCACCGTTGTCCAGACAGAGATAGGAGGGGTAACCTGGGTCAGGGTCGGATGAGCATTGGTGTAGCCCGTCACCCGGCCCGATTCGCCGATGATCTCGCTGGCCTCGGCCGCCACTGCGTTGCGCGCACCCGGGAGCGAGACCGGCACGGTGTCGATCTTGGCTCGCTTGTAGATCTCCACCATGATCAGGGCACAAATCTTGGAGCGGGCCGACCCACTGAAATAGCCAATACCGATCGGCTCGGTCGCCTGGGCGGCCACAATCATTCCAGCAGTAAGCCCGGCACTATCTTTGCGACACGATACATGGTGCTTACCCCGCCAGTATGGAGCGGCGTAGATTAAGGTGCCCGGCTCCGGTAAGTAACGTTCAACTTATAGGAAACATCGGCTTGGGGATGAGTTCCAAATCCTCGCTGGCGAATATCCTGGATGTAAGCCGCGAATGCCTGCACGCTTTTAAGTATAGCGGGCTGGGGTAGGCGTTATCGAGGCAAAAATTCGGCGCATGGCATGATTCCGCTTCCGAGCGGGCTACGTGATGCGGCGGGTGCTTTCGCACAATTTGCGAAGGCCGGGAGCGTTAGGCACTTTTTCGTTGACCAATATGGCGGGGCTATGAAATTTACTCGTGATTATCGTAACTGGACTGAATTCAGGGAGCTGCCAAATCTGGTTGAGGTAGATTTTCATTGGGCTTCAGAGTCCTCAGCCGGTTCCTATTACGAAAACATGGCCAACGTACGTCAGGCGGCATTGAGGGAGCTGGAGAAGGCACAAACAGCAGGAAAGAGTTATGTATTGTTCACCCACGGCTGGTCGACGTCTGGACGAGGGAAGACAACTGCTCGTTCACAGGTTCGGCAATTGATGCATCACCGAGATGCAACACCCTTTATTCTGCGGCGTGAGTGCATTGAACATTCGAGCGTCTTCTTGGCTGCAATCCGGCCAACTGATACCGGGAGGTAGGGGCGGACATACTTGCCTACCAGAGGACGTAGGTGGTCCGCGTGGCTATCAAAGACGGGGGGGTTGCCTAGCAGTTACTGGGAGGACGGCGGCACTTATACCCACTGTGTTGTAACTGCAGTTTGCAACCATGACTGCAGCCCTGCATGATCAACCTAAATGTGTATGTCGTTCAGCCTTGGTCTCGGTTTCCATGGTCGCTAAGCCATGCAGGATGCCGCATGCATCAGTTGTCCGCTCTGTCTGACATTGCTGCCGCAATAGGGTTAACTGCTGCTTGAGCTGCAGCAGTTCAGCGATGCGGGCGTCGACATGGCCGATATGATCGTCTAGCAGGTGATTAATCGCGCCACAACCGTCATCCGGTTTGTCCATCAACCCCAGCAAGGCGCGGATTTCACCATGCGTCATATCCAGTGCCCGGCAGTTTCGGATGAAGCGCAGTCGTTCCACATGCAGTTCGCCGTAGCTCCTGTAGTTCGCTGCTGTACGCTCTGGTTCTGATAGCAGTCCTTCCTTCTCGTAGTAGCGGATCGTCTCTACCGTGCATTGCGCCACTTGGGCCAGTTCACCGATTTTCATGCTGATCGCTCCAAAGTTCTTGACCCTATAGTAACTTCAGGGTGTGTGATGTGCTATGTCTGCTGCAACCAGGATGTGCACCATGTCTGACTACCGCCTTGCCAAGCCTGCCCATGACCATGATGCATGCGGGCACAAGCATGACACTGAGCCAAGTCACGCTCATGGATCTGCTCCCCACCACGAAGCCGAGTCGACGCTATCTAGCTGTTGTAGCGGCACAGCCTGCTCGGCTTCGAGCCAGGCCACGGTAACCACCTTGGCAGTACCGGTCGGCAGCGTGCAGACCCAGTTGCGCATCGCCCAGATGGACTGTCCGACCGAAGAGGCGCTGATACGCAAGAAGTTGGGTGGCATGTCTGAAGTCTCGGCGCTGGATTTCAACCTGATGCAGCGGCTGCTGACGGTCGTCCACCGCGCAGAGGCTTTGCCCGCTATCGAGGCCGCCATCCGCAGCCTGGGGATGACGCCCGAACCCCTGACCGATGCGTCTGAGGCCACGGTCAAGCCCGAAGCCAAGCAGTCCTGGTGGCCGCTGGCCTTGGCGGGCGGTGCCGCCTTGGCTGCCGAGGCCGTGCACTGGGCTGGCCTACCCATCTGGCTGGTGGCCGTGTTGTCCCTCTTGGCCGTGGCTGCCTGCGGTCTGGGTACCTACAAGAAAGGCTGGATTGCCCTCAAGAACGGCAACCTCAACATCAATGCGCTGATGAGCATAGCGGTGACAGGGGCATTGCTAATCGGCCAATGGCCTGAAGCGGCGATGGTGATGTTCCTGTTCACCATCGCGGAACTGATCGAGGCCAAATCGCTGGATCGTGCGCGCAATGCGATCCGCGGCCTGCTGCAACTCACGCCTGACCGGGCAACGGTGCAGCAACCGGATGGGAGCTGGTTGGAAGTCGAGGCTAAGTCGGTGGCCATCGGCAGTCTGGTCCGCATCAAGCCCGGTGAGCGTATTGCTCTGGATGGAGCGCTGGTGGACGGGCAATCCACCGTCGATCAGGCGCCGATTACCGGTGAGAGCCTGCCCATCGAGAAAACAATAGGCGACACCGTCTTCGCCGGTACCATCAACCAGGCGGGCTCCTTCGACTACCGCGTGACCGCCGCCGCCAGCAACAGTGCTTTGGCCCGCATCATCCACGCCATCGAAGCCGCTCAAGGCAGTCGAGCGCCAATGCAACGCTTTGTCGACCAGTTTGCCAAGGTCTATACGCCGGTCGTATTTGCCATTGCACTGGCCGTTGCTGTCCTGCCGCCCATGTTGATGTACGGTGGCTGGTTCGATTGGGTCTACAAGGCACTGGTCCTGCTGGTCATTGCCTGCCCTTGTGCGCTGGTCATCTCGACCCCGGTCAGCATCGTCAGCGGCCTGGCCGCCGCTGCCCGCCACGGTATCCTGATCAAAGGTGGTGTTTACCTGGAAGAAGGTCGCAAGCTGAAATGGCTGGCGCTCGACAAGACCGGCACCATTACCCACGGCAAGCCAGTGCTGACCGATACCGTGCTGCTGGAGCAAGTTGACGGCCTGGATGCGGTCCAGATTGCCACCAGTCTCGCAGCCCGTTCGGATCATCCCGTGTCGCTGGCGATTGCCGAGGCCGGCGAGCTGGCTGGCGTCGTACTGCTGGAAGTGGGGGATTTCGCCGCGCTGCCGGGCCGGGGCGTACGGGGCGTGGTCGGCGGCGTGCCATATCAGCTCGGCAACCATCGCTTGATCCACGAACTTGGCGTTTGCTCGGACGAACTGGAGGCTCAACTTGGCGCCCTGGAAGAGGTAGGCAAGACCGTCATTCTGCTCACCAATGGCCGGCGAGTGCTGGCGTTGTTTGCGGTAGCCGATACCGTCAAACAAAGCAGCCGTCACGCCATTCAGACGTTACATAGTCTTGGCATCAAGACCGTGATGCTGACCGGCGACAATCCCCATACAGCTCGCGCCATTGCTGACCAGGTAGGGATTGACGAGGCGCGGGGAGACCAGTTGCCTGAAGACAAGCAACTGGCTATTCAGACTTACGCTCTCGAAGGCACGGTCGGCATGGTGGGTGATGGCATCAACGACGCGCCAGCCCTGGCTCGCGCCGATATTGGTTTTGCCATGGGGGCTGCCGGCACCGATACCGCTATCGAAACAGCCGATGTGGCCCTGATGGACGACGATCTGGGCAAGATCGCCCGCTTTGTTCGCTTGTCGCAAGCCACCCATGCAATCCTGGTCCAGAACATCGTGTTGGCGCTCAGTATCAAGGCAGTCTTCCTGATTCTGACCCTTATGGGCATGGGCACGATGTGGATGGCCGTATTTGCCGATATGGGAGCGAGCCTCTTGGTGGTGGGTAACGGCCTGCGGCTGCTGCGTAAATAATCAGTTCTGGAGAGAGCATGCTGCCAACCCGCCCAGATCGTTCCGACAAATCCAATGACGCTCAACGTGCCGTTAGGCATCGCAATATCCGCACGGCCTTAGTGCTGCTCGTGGTGGTGGCGATCTTTGTGTTGAGCGTCTTCATCAAACACGGCGCGTTCGGCTGAGCGTATCGTCAGGCTTGGTATAAACGCTCAAACTCAATTTGAGGTGGCTCGTGTTCCAGATAAATAACTCCCGCCAGCCAGGCATTGCCGCCGCGATTGGAGCTGCTTTGCTGTTCGGTGCCGGCACACCGCTGGCCAAGCTGTTGTTGGCCACTACCAACCCCTGGCTATTGGCTGGTCTGCTCTACTTGGGCTCTGGCTTGGGCCTTAGCCTGTTCCGCCTTTTGACCGGTGCAGCGCCGGTCAAACTACCTGCAACAGAACGGCCTTGGCTGCTAGGGGCGATTCTCGCTGGCGGCGTAGCCGGCCCAGTGCTGTTGATGCTGGGTTTATCTGCCATGCCGGCCTCGGGGGCCTCGCTATTGCTGAACGCCGAGGGAGTATTTACTGCGCTACTCGCTTGGTTTGCCTTCAAGGAAAACTTCGACCGGCGCATCGCCCTGGGCATGCTGGCTATCTTGGCGGGTGCCTTGGTACTGAGTTGGCCTGGTGAGGCCCGCTTCGCAGGTGTCTGGCCAGCCTTGGCGGTGCTAGGCGCTTGCTTCGCCTGGGGGATCGATAACAATCTGACCCGCAAGGTTTCGTTGAACGACGCCACCCGGATAGCGGCTACCAAGGGTCTGGTTGCAGGGGCAGTGAATCTGAGCTTGGCGCTGTTCATGGGTGCCAGCCTGCCGGCCTGGGCTCAGCTTGCCGGGGCGGCCACGGTCGGCTTCTTTGCCTATGGCGTGAGCTTGGCACTGTTCGTTTTGGGATTGCGCCATTTGGGTACCGCACGCACGGGAGCCTACTTCTCGGTGGCGCCATTTTTTGGGGCCTTGCTGGCGATACTGCTGGGCGAATCGTTGACGGTACCGTTACTGCTTGCCGGTAGTCTGATGGCGCTGGGTGTCTGGCTACATCTGACCGAGCGTCACGAGCATGAACATCACCACGACCTTCTTGAACACGAGCATGAGCATGTCCATGACGAGCATCATCAACATGAGCATGCTGAACCGGTAGCGCCGGGTATCAAGCATAGCCATCGCCACCGGCATTTGCCGATGTCTCACAGCCATGCCCATTTTCCAGACGCGCATCACCAGCACGAACACTAAGTGGCCATGATTCAGACTCTGCTGCTGTTCCTACTCACCGCGCTGGCGGAAATCGTTGGCTGCTTTCTGCCTTATCTCTGGCTACGCAAAGCCGGCTCGATCTGGCTGCTAATACCGACGGCGTTGAGTCTGGCTCTATTCGCTTGGCTGTTGACCTTGCACCCTACTGCAAGTGGTCGTGTTTACGCCGCCTATGGTGGCGTCTACATAGCCGTTGCACTGATGTGGCTGCGATTTGTGGATGGAGTGACGCTCTCACCATCGGACTGGTTGGGTGCGGGTGTATGTCTGATCGGGGTGGGGATTATCATCACCGGCTGGCGCTCGGTATGAGGCATCTCGCACTTATGAAGCCGCGAAAGGATCTCTTCGATAAGGTCCTGCTGTTGCTCTGTTCCCTAGCCGTTTCGTTGTCACTGGCGGGTTGCGGGAATGAGCCCGCTGCCCTCACGGCGACAGCCGATGCGGCTGAAGAGCCACCCAGTCCACCGCCATTCCGCCCCGAACACGAAGGCAATGGATTTGGCGTGTCCGAACCGGTCGGTTTCGAGGCTCCGGAACGGGCTGGATTCGTTGCGTGGCCTACTTTGGCGAAGGTGAAACTGATCGAACAGCAAGGCAGCCTGGTCCTGCGGTTTGACCAAAGCGTGCGGGCACTCGATAGCAAATCGGTCAAGTTGCTGGGTTTCGTATTGCCACTGACCGTAGGCGAAACCCAAAATCACTTCATCCTTACCGCCACCACCCCGACGTGCCCGTTTTGTTTACCAGGTGGACCCGAGCAAGTGGTCGAGATCCAGGCTACCCAGTCCATCAAGTTCGGCAATGAGCCCATCGCATTGATGGGACGATTTCAAGTGCTGGAGGACGATCCCACAGGGTTGTTCTACAGGCTAACTGACGCTCGAATTATCAAGTAATGTGCCATCCTTGCGATGGCGACCGCTCGGCAAAGCTATCAACGCCTAGTTGAGTCTGTTTTGGCTACGTCGGCCAAGCTCAGGTCGCTATGGCCGTTGCAATCGGTTTGGCGACAACATCCATGCTGCTGTTGAATCGGCGGACATGGCACTGAACCAAACGAACAGAACACGCAGCAATCGCCCGATTTCGGACGCAGCAGTGTCTTGCAGCTCGGGCATTCGTAATAGAACTGGCAGGCGTCCGTGGGCATCGTTTCCGGCTGGGTATGGCCGCACTGTGGGCAGGTCAGAACGGATTCGAGAATGACGACGCTCATCGTGGCCTCACTTTTGCACGGTGGACGGATAGCCTGCGTTCGTCGTGGCCTTGGTTAATGCCTCTGGTGTGGCTTGATCGACGTCATAGGTGACGGCGGCCGTCTTCTTGTCGAAATCGACCTGAACGGCACTGACACCGGGCACCTTTTCCAGCGACTTCTTGACCGTAACCGGGCATAGCGAGCACGTCATGTTCTGCACCGCCAGCGTGACGGATTTCGGGGTGGCGGCCAGCACCGCGAGCGGCAAGGTGGCCAGCAAAGCAATCAGTAGTTTGCGCATGGGGATTTCCTTTCAGTAGAGCAGTGGAACCAGCCACGGCACGGCCAGCAAGCCAAGAAGCAGGAAGGCCACGGCCCAGAACATGAGGCGCTGTCGCTGAATCGTGCGCGGATCGGCGCAAGGGGTATCGGGAGGGCAAACCTGCGGCACCATGTAGAGCTTGCGGAAGGCCAGACCGAGGAACAATAGCGTCAGGCCAATGAAGAAAGGTCGGTACGGCTCCATTGCCGTTAGGTTGCCTACCCATGCGCCACCGATGCCGAGCGCCAGCAGCACGAGCGGCCCGACACAGCACACCGACGCACCGATGGCGGCTAATGTGCCGGCGATCAGCATGTTTTTCCCGGTGAGTTGCGCCATGACGATTCCTCAAATTGGTTGACCCCCAGTGTTACTATAAATTCCGTACCTCAGTACGGAATCAAGGGGAATTTGATGGGGGCAGAGCTGACCATCGGTAAGTTGGCGGAAGCTGCCGGGGTGAATATTGAGACGATCCGCTACTACCAGCGGCGCGGTCTGCTGGACCAACCATCCAAGCCGCCAAGTGGCCATCGACGCTATGCGCCAGAGCAGGCTAAGCGGGTGCGTTTCATCAAGCGCGCGCAGGTGTTGGGTTTCACACTGGACGAGGTGGGCTTGCTACTAACCCTTGAGGCGGCGCATGCCTGCGGTGAGACGAGAGTGCTGGCCGAGCGCAAGTTGAGATTGATCGAACAAAAGCTGGCTGACCTTATGGCCATGCGGCAGGCGTTGGGCGACCTGGTACGGCAGTGCGACGCTGGTAGCGGTGGGGCCGAATGTCCGATCATCGACCTGTTGGCGGGGAAGTGACGGCTGCAGGTCTTGGCGTGCTTTTGCCACGAAGCTGCCTTCAGCCACTACAATCCATTCATGCAACTTTGAGCCAGATAGCCTGACCAAGCGCAACATGCGACCGCTACTCCGTCATTTCCTGCTGCTGTTGATCGCCGTTGCCCTGCCGCTAAGCGCCTGGGCGAACGTGGTCGGCAATGCCCAGCCGCCTTGCCCCATGATGGCGGGCGAGGGGGTGAGCATGCAGGCGATGAAGGCCAAGATGGATTGCTGTGCCGATGCGGCAGATCTGGCCAAGACCGGTAGCCCCTGTAAGACCGGTCAAGAGTGCAAGACCGGTAGCCTGGGGCAAATCACCAAGGTTGCCGTTTTCACCTCAGTCCAGAACGACTCACCGCTGGTTGGCCATCAAGCCAACCGCCTGCCTGCCGCCGAACCCTCCGGCGTCTGGCGTCCTCCCCGTCAAATCTAACTCCCTGCTATTCGTGCCAGCGGCCTGATCGCTGGCGTTGGTGCGCCTTGTCTCGCCGGCTGCTGCTGGCGGTGGCGCAGCCTGACCACGGAGTTGGACCATGTTCTCTTTACCATCTTGGCAGCCTTGGGCCGCTGCGCTGGTGCTTGCCGGGCTATCCACAGCGGTACCCGCGGCCCCACTGAGTTACCAGGCAGCCCTTGCTGCTGCCGAACGCAATGCCCCACAACTGGCAGCGCAGAACGCCAGCATCGAAGCTGCCCGTGCTGCAGCCATTCCCGCCGGGGCCTTGCCCGACCCTAAGCTGTTCGTGGGCGTAGATAACTTGCCGATCTCGGGAGCTGATCGCTGGCGTCTGAACCGCGACGGCATGACCATGCAGAAGATCGGCGTGATGCAGGAAGTACCCAATGCCGGTAAGCGCCAAGCCCGCATGGCGGCAGCCGAAGCCGCCGTAGCCCGCAGCGAGATCGAACGCAGCCTGGTGCAGCTCACCGTGCGGCGCGAGACTGCACAGGCCTGGCTCAACCGTTACTACTTAGAGCGCAAGCAGACGCTGTTTGACGATCTGGCGCAGGAGAACCAGCTGCTGGCCGACGTGGTCCGGGCACAGCTCGCCGGTGGCCGCGGTTCGGCTGCTGATGCGGTGATGCCCCGGCAAGAAGCCGCCATGCTGGCCGAGCAGCGCGATGAGCTGATGCGCGATCTGGCGGTGACTACTGCGGTGCTCAGCCGCTGGGTCGGCGCGGAAGCGAATCAACCTCTACAAGGTGAGCCACCCAGCTATCAGGTTGCAGCCGATCATTTGCAGCATCGGCTACAGCAGCATCCCGAGCTGGCGGTGTACGGCGCCATGACGGCCATGGCCCAAGCACAGCTCAAGGAAGTGGAGGCCAGCAAGCGGCCCGACTGGGGTGTGGAGTTCGCCTACCAGCATCGTGCACCCCAATTCGGTGGCATGGTGTCGGTGCAGTTCACCTTCGACCTACCGATCTTCCAATCCAGTCGGCAGGCCCCGCAGATCGCCGCCAGACAGGCTGAACTGAGCCGCGTTGATGCCGAACGCGAGGCCATGCTGCGTGAACACCAGCAGCAACTGTCAGCCGACCTAGCTGAGTACAGCCGGCTGGAGCAGGCCATCACGCGGCAGCAGCAAGACTTCCAGCCCCTGGCCCAGCAAAAGGTGGCGCTGCAGACCGCCAGCTACCGTGCCGGCAAGGCCGATCTCACCGCCGTTCTGGCAGCCCGTCGCGAACTGATCGCCGTCCGTCTCAAAGCCATCGACCTCAATAACCAGCGCGCCCAACTGGCAGCGCGGCTGCATTTCACCTATGAGGCTAGCGAACAATGAATACCCAAGCCTACAAACTCGGCGCCATTGCGCTGGCCATTGCTGCTGTGAGTGCGGCTGGCGGTTACTGGCTGGCGCAGCAACGCCTGACCGGCCAGGCTACCGATCTGCCAGCGGGCCGCGCCGCGACGACCCCGGAGCGCAAGGTGCTGTACTGGTACGACCCGATGGTGCCCAACCAGCACTTCGACAAGGGCGGTAAATCGCCCTTTATGGACATGCAGCTGGTGCCCAAATATGCCGATGAAGGCGGCGAGGTCGCTGGGGTGAAGATCGCTGCCGGCATCCAGCAGAACCTGGGCATCCGCTTGGCCAAGGTCGAACAGGCCAGCCTGGCGCAGCCTATCAACGCTGTCGCCAGCGTGCAGTTCAACGAGCGCGATGTGGCAGTGGTGCAGGCCCGTAGTGGTGGCTTCGTGGAGCGGGTCCACGGCCGAGCACCGGGCGACGTGGTGGCGGCCGGTGCTCCGCTAGCCGATGTATTGGTGCCCGAATGGACCGCGGCGCAAACCGAGTTCCTGGCACTGACCCGCAGCGGCGACCCAAGCCTGCGGGAAGCCGCCCACCAGCGGCTGCGCCTGACCGGCATGCCGGAGGGGCTGATTGCCCAAGTGGAAAAAACCGGCAAGGTGCATGCCATTACCACTATCACTACGCCCATCGCCGGGGTGATCCAGACGCTGGAGGTGCGCGCCGGCATGACGCTGAGCAGCGGCATGACCCTGGCCAAGATCAATGGCCTCGCCAGCGTTTGGCTGGAAGCCGCAGTACCGGAAGCGCAGGCCGGGCAGATCGACGTTACCCAAACGGCGGCGGTCCGCTTCACCGCCTATCCCGGTGAGGCATTCAAGGGCAAGGTGGTTGCGGTGTTGCCGGAGGCCAATGCCGAGAGCCGCACGCTGCGGGTGCGGGTGGAAATGGCCAATCCCAAAGGACGGTTCAAGCCCGGCATGTTTGCCCAGTTGCAGCTGGCCGCTGGCGAGCCCAAACCAGCGTTGATGGTGCCCTCGGAGGCCGTGATACGCACCGGCAAGCGCAACGTAGTGATTGCCGCGCTGGATGGCGGCCGTTTCCAACCAGTTGCAGTCGAACTGGGCGAGGAAGCGGCTGGCAAGACCGAGATACGCAGTGGCCTGGCAGTCGGTCAGCAGGTGGTCGCCTCCGGCCAGTTCCTTATCGACTCGGAAGCCAGCCTGAGTGGCGTGCTTGCCCGCATGGGTAGCGCAGCGAGTGGCGAAAAGGTCATGCCCGCGCCAAGCGGTGCTGCCTTGCCGATGCACCACGGCGTCGGTAAGGTCGAAGCGCTGTCGGCACAGGAGGTAACGCTGTCGCACGAGGCCATTGCCTCGGTGGGCTGGGGCGCCATGACCATGCCGTTCAAGCTGGCCAAGCCGGCGTTGACCCAAGGCATCAAGGTCGGCGACCGGGTCGGCTTTGATTTCGTGGCGGCAGATGGCGGCTTCGTCATCCAGCGGTTTGGCCAGTCAGGAGCCCGACCATGATCGAGAAGCTGATTCGCTGGTCCATCGCTAACCGTTTCCTGGTACTACTCGCCACCTTGTTCCTGGCGGCCTGGGGGCTCTGGGCGGTCAGGAACACCCCGCTCGATGCGCTGCCCGACCTGTCCGACGTGCAGGTCATCATCCGCACCAGCTATCCGGGCCAGGCGCCGCAGATCGTCGAAAACCAGGTCACCTACCCGCTGGCCACCACCATGCTGTCGGTGCCGGGCGCCAAGACGGTGCGGGCCTACTCCTTCTTTGGCGACAGCTTTGTCTATGTGCTGTTCGAGGATGGCACCGACCTGTATTGGGCCCGCTCGCGGGTGTTGGAATATCTGAATCAGGTGCAGGGCAAGCTGCCAGCTGCCGCCAAGGCCTCGCTGGGGCCGGATGCCACCGGGGTCGGCTGGGTCTACGAATACGCCTTGGTCGACAAGACTGGCAAGCACGACTTGGCGCAGCTGCGCGCATTGCAGGACTGGTTCCTCAAGTACGAGCTGAAGAGCGTGCCGAATGTGGCCGAAGTCGCCAGCGTCGGCGGCATGGTCAAGCAGTACCAGGTGGTACTTGATCCGGCCAAGCTAGCGGCCTTCGGCATCCCCCACCAGCAGGTGATCGAGGCGCTCCGCAAGGCCAACCAGGAAATCGGCGGCGCCGTATTGGAGCTGGCCGAGACGGAGTACATGGTGCGGGCGGGTGGCTACCTCAAATCCCTGGATGACTTCCGCGCCATCCCGCTCAAGACTGCCGCCGCTGGTGTGGCGGTACGGCTGGGTGACGTCGCCACCGTGCAGCTCGGTCCCGAGATGCGGCGCGGCATCGCCGAGCTGAACGGGGAGGGCGAGGTGGCAGGGGGCGTGGTGATCCTGCGCTCGGGCAAGAATGCCCGCGCCACCATTGCGGCGGTGCAGGCCAAGCTAGCCGAACTGAAGCAGAGCCTGCCACCGGGCGTGGAGATCGTGCCGACCTACGACCGTAGCCAGTTGATCGACCGCGCAGTGCAGAACCTCAGCCACAAGCTGCTGGAGGAGTTCCTGGTCGTAGCGGTGGTGTGCGCCGTCTTCCTCTGGCACCTGCGGTCGGCCCTGGTCGCCATCGTTGCGTTGCCCTTGGGAGTGATAGCGGCCTTCATCGTCATGCACTACCAAGGGGTGAACGCCAACATCATGTCGCTGGGCGGTATCGCCATCGCCATCGGCGCCATGGTGGATGCGGCGGTGGTGATGATAGAGAACGCTCACAAGCACATCGAGGCTTGGCAGCATGAACATCCGGGCCAGACGCTGGCAGGCGCTCACCATTGGCAGGTTATGACAGAAGCGGCGGCCGAAGTCGGGCCGGCGCTGTTCTTCTCCCTGCTGATTATCACCCTCAGCTTTATCCCGGTGTTCACGCTGGAAGCGCAGGAAGGCCGGCTGTTCGGTCCGCTGGCCTTCACCAAGACCTATGCCATGGCGGCGGCAGCTGGCTTGTCGGTCACCTTGATCCCGGTATTGATGGGCTACTGGATACGAGGCCGCATCCCCAACGAGCAACAAAACCCACTCAATCGCTTGCTGATCCGGCTATACAAGCCGGTGCTGGATGCGGTGTTGCGTCGGCCCAAGACCACGGTGGCCATTGCCGTACTGGCCTTGCTGACCACGGTCTGGCCCATTACCCGGCTGGGTGGCGAGTTCATGCCGCCGTTGAACGAAGGCGACCTACTGTATATGCCGTCGGCACTGCCCGGCCTTTCTGCTGCCAAGGCTGGCGAGCTGCTGCAGCAGACCGACCGGCTGATCAAGACCGTACCGGAAGTGGCCAGCGTGTTCGGCAAGGCCGGTCGTGCCGAAACGGCCACCGATCCGGCGCCGATGGAAATGTTCGAGACCACCATCCAGTTCAAGCCGCGCGCGCAATGGCGCCCAGGCATGACACCAGAGAAACTGGTGGACGAGCTGGACCGGGTGGTCAAGGTGCCGGGCCTGTCGAACATCTGGGTGCCGCCGATTCGTAACCGCATCGACATGCTGGCCACCGGCATCAAGAGCCCGATTGGGGTAAAGGTGGCGGGTACCAATCTGGCTGCCATTGATCAGGTGGCGCAGCAGGTGGAACGGGTCGCCAAGACCGTGCCGGGCGTTTCATCGGCGCTGGCCGAGCGGTTGACCGGCGGGCGCTATATCGACGTGGATATCGACCGTGCCATGGCTAGTCGCTACGGTCTCAATATCGACGATGTGCAGTCGGTGGTCGCCAGCGCTATCGGCGGCGACAACGTCGGTGAGACAGTGGAGGGGTTGGCCCGCTTCCCAATTAACGTCCGTTACCCGCGTGAAATCCGTGATTCGCTGGATGGCCTGCGTAACCTGCCGATCCTGACCCCTATGGGGGCGCAGATCACCCTGAGCACCGTGGCCCAAATCAAGGTCAGTGACGGCCCGCCCATGCTGAAGAGTGAGAATGCCCGGCCGTCCGGCTGGGTATATGTCGATGTACGTGACCGCGATCTGGCATCGGTGGTCGCCGACCTGCGCACTGCCATCGCCCACGAGGTGAAGCTGCAACCGGGCATCAGCCTCAGCTACTCGGGTCAGTTTGAATTCCTGGAGCGGGCTACCGCCCGCCTCAAGCTGGTGGTACCTGCCACGCTGGCCATTATCTTCGTGCTGCTCTACCTGACCTTCCGCCGCTTCGACGAAGCGGTGCTGATCATGGCGACATTGCCGTTCGCGCTGATCGGCGGCGTCTGGTTCCTCTACTTGCTCGGCTACAACCTGTCGGTGGCCACCGGCGTCGGCTTCATCGCGCTGGCGGGGGTGGCGGCTGAATTCGGCGTGGTGATGCTGCTCTACCTCAAGCAGGCCGCGGCGGAGCGACAGGAGCATGGCCTGGCCTTGAGCGAGCATATGCTTGACCAGGCCATACGTGAGGGGGCGGTACTACGGGTGCGGCCCAAGGCCATGACGGTAGCGGTGATCCTGGCTGGCCTCTTGCCCATCTTGCTCGGCAGTGGCACCGGCAGCGAGGTGATGAGCCGGATTGCGGCGCCGATGGTGGGCGGGATGATTACCGCGCCGCTGTTGTCGATGCTGGTGATTCCGGCGGCCTATCGCTTGATGCGAAGGCGCTAAAGTACCGCTGGTGCGTTGGTCGACGAGTGTCACGACTCGCGGGCCAAAGTTATCAAAACATGGAATTTGATGTGAACATCAAACAAAACTCGATTTGGCCCCCCTGGCTTTGCGCCAATACTGTACCGCCGTGCAAACGCATGATGGATTCCACGATGGCCAGGCCAAGACCCACACCGTCGGTGTCGCGGTTGCGGGAATCATCTTTGCGCGCAAAGCGGCTGAACAGGTGGGTAAGTTGATCTGCCGGGATCGCCTCGCTGAGATTACGCACGGTCAGGGTGCTGTGTGGCGCTGGGTTGATGTCGATGGCGATGGCAGCACCGTCAGGCGCATAGCGCACGGCATTGGACAGCAGATTGGTGATGGCCCGGCGGATCATCAGCCGGTCACCGGTCACGGTGGCGCTACCACCCACCGTGATATGCTGGCCACGTTCAGACGCCGCCAGCTCGAAAAACTCCGCCAGACTGTCGGCTTCCAAGCGCAAATCTACGACTTCGGTACCGGGTTTGAGCATGCCGCGATCGGCCCGCGCCAAAAACAGCATGTCGGACACCATCCGCTGCAAGCGCTCCAGTTCTTCCAGATTTCCCAGCAGTGCCTCTTGGTATTCGGTCGATTCGCGCGGTCGGCTCAGTGTGACCTGAGTACGTAGCATCAGATTATTGAGTGGTGTGCGCAATTCGTGGGCGATGTCGGCCGAGAACTGCTCCAGGCTACGAAAACTTTCACCCAGCCGCTCCAGCATGCGGTTCAGGCTGGCAACCAGGCGCCGTACCTCGCCGGGGGCATGGGCAATGTCGAGAGGGGCGCCGAGGCGATCTGTGGTCATGCGCTCGGCTTCCGCCGCTACCTGCTTCAACGGAGCCAAACCCCGTCGAACCGCGAAGAAGGCTAACAGGCCGCTGATCAAAGAACCCAGCAATACCGCTACCACGGTTGACCAGCCGTGCTCCCGTAGAATTTGCCTTGACTCGCTGACATCGATGATTAGATAAACCTCGATTGCAGCCGCATCACCAGCCCATTTGTAGCTAATTCGCTTCACCCACCAGCTGGTATCGGCCTTTGAGATGGATGCAATGTGTTCTGCGCGCAAATGGCGGTCAGACCGTGACTCCATTAGCTCGGTCTGTAGCATCGACGGCGGATTGAGTAGCCAGGCATCGTTGCGACGAACGCCGACGGTGATATGGGGATGCCCCACCGCAATATCGCGAAGGCGGGGCAGATAGACTGCCAGTTGGTCGGGGCCGGCCATTTCATCACGCAGGTGCTGGATGATTTCAGTCTTGCCCCGGACTTCTGCCAGTTCGCGGTCATCCAGCTGCTGCTGGAGTGCGTGATAGAGCCAGTAACCCACGCCACTCATCAGCAAGGCCGAACCCAAGGTGAACAACACCACCAGTCGGGTGGCCAGTGTGGCGTCCTCGGCGAACAGGTTGGGGAGGCGGCGGCTCAATCGCGTTGCTCCATCACATAACCAAAGCCACGTACCGTATGGATCAATGGCGTCTGGAACGGCTCGTCTATCTTGCCGCGAAGCCGGCGGATGGCAACATCGACTACATTGGTATCGCTGTCGAAGTTCATGTCCCACACCTGCTCGGCGATTAGGGTACGACTCAAAACCTCGCCACGCCGGCGCAGAAATAACAGCAACAAGGCATATTCCTTGGCGGTCAGGTCGATACGTTGGCCAGCCCGCTCCACCCGGCGGCGCAGCAAATGTACTTCCAGATCAGCCAAGGTCAGGACGTCGCTCTCCTGCTGCTTGCCTCGGCGCAGCAACACCCGCACTCGCGCCAACAGTTCCGAGAATGCATAGGGTTTGACTAGGTAGTCGTCCGCTCCCAGTTCCAGACCACGTACCCGGTCTTCCACCCGGTCGCGGGCGGTGAGGAACAGCACCGGTGTCTGCTGGGTTTGCCGCAGCCGTTTGATCACTTCCCAGCCGTCGAGGTCGGGCAGACCAACGTCGAGGATGATGGCGTCGTACTGGCTGCTCTGTGCCTGATGCAGGGCGTCGCGACCGGTCTTGACCCAGTCGACGACAAAGCCGCTCTCTCCCAGGCCTTTGGCGAGGTATTCCCCAGCGTGCTGCTCGTCTTCGGCCAGTAATAGATGCATGTCGATACTCCTTGAGGAGAGATCGTAGCCAATCGCCGGCCCCTGCGGGGCAAGATGACAAATTTGTAATCTTGCGGTCAGTTTGACGACATGCCGTGCTGGCTAAGCTGCACACCATACAGATCAAAGGTGGCGAGTTGCGTTATGGACTTACTGCCTGACAGGGGATTGCATGCGTTTGACTTACTTGCTGGTCGCCACGCTACTGGGGTCACTGCCTTCGGTGCGCGCAGCCGCTCTTCACGATGCCTTTGAGCAGGCTTGGCGGGCTCAGCCTGAAGCCCAGGCCCAATCGGCCCGAGAAGAAGAAATGAGCGCACGCCGTGCAGCGGCACAGGCCTGGTCGCCGCAGCCGCCGACGGTGAGCCTGACGCACAAGACCGACCGTACCGACCGCAACACGGGTGTGCGCGAATGGGAGCTGGAATTCGGTATGACGCTGTGGCAGCCCGGTGAGCGCAGTCGCCAGGTTGCCACGGCTGAAGCTGAAGCTGATCAGTATCAGGCCACCCAGCACGAGGCGCGCTGGCGGTTTGCCGGCGAATTTCGCGAGGCATGGTGGCAGATGCAGCTTGCCGGCAGCGACGCTGCGGTGGCCAAGCGACGTGCCACTGAAGCGGCCGCTTTTGCTAGCGATCTGACCCGACGCCTCAAGGCAGGGGCGGTGGCGCGGGTAGATGCCAACACCGCCCAGATGGCGGCTCAAGCGGCGCAGCTGAGCCAGGCCCAGGCCGATGCCAGCTGGCAGCGTGCGCAACGCGACTGGCTGACCCTCTCTCGCGGAACATCCGGTGCTGAGTTGTCTGGGCCTGATGCTGAAGTGGCCGCCACATTACCTGAGTCACACCCAATGCCGGTGCTGGGCGCCTCTGCCGATACGGCCATCGAACGCCATCCAGCGCTGCAGGCTGCTCAAACTCGTCTGGCGGCCGCAAAGGCGCGGTTGTCGTTATCGGGTACGAACCTGCGTGAGGCACCTGAGCTGAGCCTTGCCGTCACTCGTGAGCGGCAGAGTGCGCTGGAGCCCTATGACCAATTACTCACTGTCCGCTTCAAATTGCCGTTTGGCGGTGATAACCGCAACCGTCCACGGCAGGCCGCGGCGGGTGCCGAGGTGAGCGAAGCGCAGGCAGGCTATGACAAGTTCAAGCACCAACTGACGGCTGAACTTGCGAATGCCGAAACGGAATTGCGCCTGCAGCGCGATGCCGTCGCCATCGCCAGCCAGCGCCAGCAGCTGGCGCAGGACAATTTCAACTTGCTGGAAAAGGCCTACCGCCTCGGCAACATCGATCTGGCCACCCGTCTGCGGGCGGATAGCGACCGCTTCGATGCCGAACAAGGTCTGGCGCGCACCCGGCTGGAAGCCGCGCGCGCAGTATCCCGCTACAACCAGGCCCTGGGAATCTTGCCATGAAACTGAATCAACGCCTGCACGGGGCGCTACTTGCCTTGACCCTGTCTACCCTGTCGCCGTTCGCCTTTGCCCATGGCGGTGAAGATCACGGCGATGCGGCCCCCGCTGTCGCAAGCGGGGCTGGCCTCAATCCCCGGACCGAAGCGAAATCCGAGCTATTCGAGCTACTGGCGGAGCAATCCGGGCCACAGCTGACGCTGTATCTGGACCGTTACGCTGACAATGCCCCGGTCAGCGGTGCCCGTATCGAGGTGGAAAGCGGCAAGTTCAAAGGCGTCGCGACGCCGGAAGCTGACCATTACGTTTTGAAGGCCGAGCCATTGGCGCAAGCCGGCAGCCATCCGCTGGTGTTCACCGTCACAGCCGGGGACGACAGCGATCTGCTCGAATCGACGCTGGTGGTCGACCAGCCACCAGCAGCGCCATCGGGCGCGGGTGGCTACCGCTGGCTGTGGTGGATAGTCGCCGGCTTGGCCACTGCGGCTATCGCCCTCGTCCTACGCAAGCGCCGCGCTGGCGGCTTGGAGCAAGCATGAAGCAGTACCTGATGACTTTAGCCTGCCTGGCGGCGCTGGGCGGTTTGAGCGATCGCGCCCAAGCGCATGAAGGGCATGACCATGGCGATGCAGCGCAGACCCAACCGCTCGCCGGCAACCGGCCGCAGCGGCTGCCTGACGGCAGCGTGTTTCTGCCCAAGCAGGCCCAGCGGCGACTGGCGCTGCGTACTGTTTTGGCTGAGCCGGGCGAGTTTCCGCAGACAGTGGAACTGAATGGTCATGTCGTGATGAATCCTAGTGCCGGCGGCAAGGTACAGGCGCTGCTGGCCGGGCGGATCGAGGCCGGAGCCAAGGGTCTGCCGCTGCCGGGCCAGACGGTGCGCAAGGGTGAATTGCTGGCCTATATCAAACCGGCTGTCGGTAGTGCCGAGCGCAGTGGCCAGCTGTCGCAACTGGCCGAATTGCGTGCCGCGCATAGCCAGGCGGAAAAGAACGTGGCCCGCTTGCACGAGCTGGAAGGCAGCGTATCGCGCAAGGAGATCGAGGCGGCCGAAGCCGAGCTGGCCAGTATCAAGGGTCGGCTAGCAGCGGTTAGTGCAGGGGTGGAAGGGCGCGACGCCCTGTTGGCGCCAGTCAGCGGTGTCATCGCTAGTACCAATGTCGTAGTTGGCCAGGTGGTCGAGGCCAAGGAAGTATTGTTCGAGGTGGTCGATCCCAAGCAGTTGCTGATCGAGGCGCAGGCCTTCGACGCTGCCCTGCTGGACAATCTGGCCGGCGCCAGCCTGGCGGGCGATGGCGGCGCGCTGCGCTATCTCGGCGGTAGCCGTGCACTGCGTGACGGTGCCTTGCCATTACTGTTCCGGGTCGAAGGTGGATCGTTGAATCTGGCGCTGGGCCAGCCGGTAAAGGTGATTGCCCAGATCCGCGCCGTGCGCAAGGGTGTGGCCTTGCCGGCCGCAGTGGTGGTGCGTAACCCTGCCAACGAGGCCATCGTCTGGCTGCACGTCAGCGCCGAGCGCTTCGTGCCCAAGCCGGTCAAGGTCACGCCTATCGACGGCAGCCGGGTAGTTGCTGACGGCATCGAAGCCGGCGCGCGGGTGGTGACCGACGGCGCCACCCTCATCAACCAGATACGTTGAAGGACGACCGATGTTCAGTTGGATCGTCAATCAAAGTCTGCGCAACCGCCTGCTGGTGCTGGCTGCCGCGTTGATACTTATGCTGTATGGCGGCATGACCGCCTGGCGTATGCCGGTCGATGTTTTCCCCGACCTTAACAAGCCCACTGTGACGGTGATGACCGAGGCCGGGGGCATGGCACCGGAGGAAGTGGAGCAACTGGTCAGCTTTCCGCTGGAAACGGCGCTGAACGGGATGCCGGGCGTCACCCGGGTTCGCTCGGTATCCGGCATCGGTCTCTCCATCGTCTACGCCGAGTTCGACTGGGGCAGCGACATCTATCGCAACCGGCAGCTGGTCGGCGAGCGGCTGGCCGAGGTGCGCGAGCAGCTACCGCCGGGGGTGAATCCGAATATGGGGCCAATCTCGTCGGTGATGGGCGAGATCATGCTGATTGCCTTGCCGGCTGGCGCCGGTAGTAGTCCGATGCAGGTACGCGAGTACGCCGACTTCGTGCTGCGGCCGCGGCTGCTGTCGATACCTGGTGTGGCTCAGGTGATCCCGATTGGTGGCGAGGTGCGCCAGTTTCGGGTCGAGCCCGATCCGGCCCGCATGGCCCAGCTCAATGTCAGCTTCGAGCAGCTGGAAAGCGCGCTCAAGGCCTTTTCCAGCAATACCAGCGGCGGTTTCCTGGAACAGAACGCCCGTGAATATCTGATCCGCAACCTGGGCCGCACCACCCGGCTGGAAGACCTGCAAAGCCTGGCGGTGACGGTTAGCAATGGTCAGCCCATCCTGCTCAAGCAGATTGCCGAGGTGAAGTTCGCCGCCGCCTTCAAGCGAGGTGACGCCGGCTTTGCTGGCAAGCCCGCCGTGATCGTCAGCGTGCAGAAGCAGCCCAGCGCCGATACGGTGCGGCTGACCGGCGACATCGAGGAAGCACTGCAGGGCCTGGCTAAGACCTTGCCACCCGGTGTCAGCAAGCCGCAAATCTCGTTCCGCCAGGCCGATTTCATCGAATCATCCATCGATAATGTTCAGGAAGCGCTGCGCGACGGCGCCATCATGGTGGCGGTGATCCTGTTCCTGTTCCTGATGAATGTGCGCACCACCCTGATTTCGCTGACCGCCATCCCGCTATCGATTGCCATCACCGCGCTGGTGTTCAAGGCTATGGGGCTGTCGATCAATGTGATGACGCTGGGCGGTCTGGCCATCGCTATCGGCGAGCTGGTCGACGATGCGCTGGTTGATGTCGAGAACGTACTGCGCCGGCTCAAGCAGAGGAAGCCGGCTGGCGTTGCCGCCATCGTCAAAGCTATCGCCGCCGCCTCCAACGAGGTGCGCTCTGGCGTAGTGGTCGCCACCCTGGTTGTGGTACTGGTGTTCGTACCACTGTTCGCCTTGCCGGGTATCGAAGGCCGGCTGTTCGTGCCGCTCGGGGTTGCCTACATCACTTCGATCCTGGCCAGCATGGTGGTGGCGCTGACCGTCACTCCGGTTATGTGCTACTTCCTGCTGCCGCGGATGAAGCAGATCGAACATGATGACTCCTGGCTGGTGCGCAGGCTCAAGGCCTGGGACCAACGGTTGCTGGAAGCGTCTTTCAGCAGGGCAAGGCAGATTCTGCTGGCCGCCATCGTGCTGCTGGCCCTGGCGGTGGCGACGGTACCGTTCTTCCCGCGTGCTTTTCTGCCGGCCTTTAACGAGGGCACACTGACCATCAGCCTGCTGCTCAACCCTGGCACCTCGCTGGCCGAATCCAACCGGGTCGGAGCCTTGGCCGAAACGCTGATCGCCGAGGTGCCCGAGGTGAAAAGTGTCGGTCGGCGAACCGGCCGGGCCGAACTCGACGAACATGCCGAGGGCGTCCACTCCAGCGAGATTGATGTCGACCTCAAACACAGCGGCCGCGGTCGGGAAGCCATCATCGCCGACATCCGGGCCAAGCTGGCCCCGCTACCGGCGACCGCCCTGATCGGCCAGCCGATTTCACACCGGCTTGACCACCTGCTATCCGGCGTGCGGGCGCAGATTGCCATCAAGCTTTATGGCGACGATCTCGACACCCTGCGTGGCCAGGCCGCCGCCTTGCGTGACCGCTTGGCCAAGGTGCCGGGGCTGACTGACTTGCAAATTGAAAAGCAGGTGCTGATTCCGCAGATCAAGGTCCGGCTCGACTATGCTCGGGCGGCCCAATACGGCGTATCGCCCGGCACCCTGCTGAAAACCCTGGAGACGCTGACCGAAGGCGATACCGTTTCGCAGATTGTCGATGGCAACAAGCGCTTCAACCTGGTGGTACGCCTACCCGACACCGCGCGCAGCGCCCAGGGTCTTGCCAACGTGCTCATCGATACGCCGCACGGCCGGATTCCACTCAGCCTGGTCGCCAGCGTCGAGGAAAGCGATGGCCCCAACCAGATTGGTCGCGAGAACAGCCGCCGTCGCATTGTGCTGGCCGCCAATACCGACGGTTCCGACATGGCCGCTATCGTGGCGCGCATCCGTGGCGAGATAGCTCAGACCAAGTTGCCCGAGGGCTATTTCATCAGCCTTGAAGGCCAGTTCCAGGCTCAGGAGCAGGCCACCCAGCTGATTGCCGCACTGTCGCTGATCTCGCTGGGCCTGATCTTCATGGTGCTCTACAGCCGCTATCGCTCGCACCGGTTGGCTCTGATGATTATGGGCAACATTCCGATGGCGCTGATAGGCAGCGTGGCGGCAATGTGGCTGACCGGTATCTCGCTGTCGGTCGCCTCGCTGGTTGGGTTCATCACCCTGACCGGTATCGCGACCCGCAACGGCATCCTTAAAATCAGCCACTACATCAACCTGTGCAAATTCGAGGGCGAGACCTTCGGCACCGCCATGATTGTGCGCGGCTCGCTGGAACGGCTGACGCCGGTGCTGATGACTGCGCTGGTTGCCGCCTTCGCCCTGGTGCCACTGCTGTTCGCCGCCGATGCACCGGGCAAGGAAATCCTGCACCCGGTCGCGGTGGTGATCTTCGGCGGCTTGGTCAGTTCGACCGTACTAGACACCCTGCTGACCCCGCTGATGTTCTGGCTGTACGGTCGCGAGCCGCTTGAAGCCCTGCTGGCCGAACATAGCCACGACGTCTTTTAACCCGAATCCCCACTGAAAGGCTCTTTCCATGAACAAGCTGATCCCCGCACTGTTTGCTGCCGCCCTGATTACCCCTGCCTTTGCCCACGGCGACCTGAAGCCCATGCACGGTGGCGTCATTGCTGAAGGCAAGCACATCACGGTTGAACTGGTGGCCAAGGCCGATAGCCTCGATGTCTACCTGACCGACCACGACAAGGATGTGGATGCCAAGGGCGCCAGCGGCGAAGTGATTCTGCTCAGCGGTAGCGACAAGGCTGATGCCAAGCTGGTACCCGCCACTGGCAACCAGTTGTCGGCTAAGGGCAGTTTCAAGGTTGGCCCTGGCAGCAAGGCCATCGTCAAAGTGTCGGTGCCGGGCAAGGGCGACGACCAGGTTCGATTGAGCATCAAGTGAGAGGACAGATCATGCGCAATTCACCATTACTGATGGCATTGATGGCTGCCGTAGCTACGTTTGCTGCTCAGGCGGCAACACCCGCTGAAACAGTCGACCTGTTTCATGCTGCCATGCAGCGCGGCGACCAGGCGGCGGTGGAGACGCTGCTGCTACCCGAGGTGTTGATCTACGAATCCGGCTGGACTGAGCGCTCGCGGGCCGAATATGCGGGCCACCATCTGCCCGAGGATATTGCGTATGCAAAGCAGAGCAAAACCCGCGTGCTGAAGCAGCAAGCAAACGAGGCCGGCGAGATGGCGGTGGTGATGTCGGAAACCGAAACCACGGCAAGCAAGGGCAAGGTGACCAAGCGCTACGCCGGTACCGAGACCATGGTGCTCAAGCGCCTGGATGGCGAATGGCGGATTGCCCATGTGCACTGGTCGTCGCACCCACTCAAACCCTGATGGTGGCAGGGAATAAGCCTGAAATGCTTGATGGCCATCAAGGCCGCCCGTGGTGTGGCGGCCTAATGTAGGAGCTATTCCCTACCATCTCTCACGGAGAGTTTCCATGTTGTCCATCAAGCCTTTTGCGTGGTCCGGCATTGCGCTGGCGGCGGCCCTGGTCAGCGCCGATCCGAGCGGTACGGTTTATACCGCCAACGAGCGCGATGGCTCCATCAGCCAGGTTGCACTGGCCGATGGCAAGGTCAACACGGTCAAGGTTGAGGTGGCGCCGCATAACGTGCAAGTTTCACCCGACGGCCGTTGGCTGCTGGTGGTAGGCATGCCGCAGCACGTCGGCCATGAGGGGCATGCCATGGGCGGTGGCCAATTGCTGGTATTCCGTACCAATGCGCTGGCGCAGCCGGCCTTCGCCCTGCCAGCGGGTGAGCATCCGGCCCACGTGGTTACCGATCTGGCGGGCAAGCGCGCCTTCGTCACGGATTCAGCAGCAAGCGTTGTGCGGGTGTTCGATCTGGAAGCGCAGAAGGAAATCGGTCAGGTGGCCACCGGCGCCTTTCCGCACGGCATCCGGCTGAGCCCCGACGGCAGCATGCTGTATGTGGCGGACATGAAGGCCAAGGCGGTATCGGTGATTGATGTCGCCAGCCTGCAGGAAACCGGCCGCATCACGGTCGGCAGGGCTCCGGTGCAGGTTGGCTTCGCGCCCGACGGCAAGCAGGCTTATGTGTCGCTGAGTGGCGAGAACAAGCTTGGCCTAATTGATACGGCGAAGCGCAAGCTGGTCGGCAAGGTAGCGGTCGGCCGTATGCCGATCCAGATGTACGCCACGCCCGATGGCAGGCAGGTGTTTGTGGCCAATCAGGGCAGCGCCAAGCAGCCCGACGACAGGGTGTCAGTAATCGATCCTGTCGCTGGCAAGGTGCTTGCCGCTATCACCACCGGCAAGGGCGCGCATGGGGTGGCGATGAGCAGCGACGGTGCCTATGCCTTCGTCAGTAATATCGAGGACGGCAGCTTTTCGGTGATCGACACCGCCAGCCATCGGGTTGTTGCCAGTCATCGTGTTGGTGCCGGCCCCAACGGCATCAGCTACCAGGCGCCATGATGAGGGCGCCGACTATGCGTGCTGGAATTCAACGCTGTTCGCATAAATGACTAAACTGAAATCTCGCTGACTGGAGCAACGCCATGCGGCGCTTACGCCGTCACCTGCCCATACTGTCCCGCCTAGCCTTGCTGGCTTGGGTGGCGGCGTTCGTGCTGATGACGGTGCAGGGTTGCTTTGCCGATGAAGGCACTGGCCATGAGGTGCTGCAAGTCACAATCCAGCACGACCATGCCAGCAGTGCCGATGCGCTGTGTGCCCAGCACTGCGCACAGGTCAAGGCGACGGTGACGCCTTCGGCTGGTTCGGCACTACCGAATCCAAGCGCATGGGTCATGTTGCTGGTCTTGCCCCTTCTACTTCTGCTCGCACTGGGCAACCATGCTATTCCCCCCAGGCGCTTCCCACGCCTGTTTGCGCCGCCCGATCCGGCAGCGCGCCTGCTGTTCGTTCGCTTCAACCATTAGCCGCCCAGGCCTGCGTGCCTTAACCGCGCTGCGCCGTCACAGCCGTCACAGCCGTTGGCCGTGGCGACTCGATCCTGCTTTCCCCGTACCGCCTTCATTAACGACATTTGGAGATCACCATGAAAACGTCCGTGCAATGGATTGTCGCTGCTGCGCTTGCTTGTACCGCCCTGGTCGTACCCGCCAATGAAGAACACCACAAGGACGACGCCAAGCCGGCCAAAACAGCCAAGGCCAGCAAGCCGTCCGCTAAAGCCGCGAGCGAGCAGATGCAGAAACTGCAGGCCGCCCGCGACAAACTGACCGCCGCCAAAACCCCAGCCGAGCGGCAGATGGCCATGATGGAAGGCATGCACGCGATGAAGGACAGCATGGTCATGATGCGAGACATGCACAGCGGCAAGGGCTGCATGGGCATGGCCAAGGGTTCGGACATGAATATGGGCATGGCCGGCGATAAGGCCGGTGGCATGGGCATGATGGACATGATGATGCAGATGATGGACCAGCAGTCGTCGATGATGGCGATGCCGATGGACAAGAAGGAGTAAGCAGGTGGATCGACGTCGATTTCTGCAAAGCCTGGCCATCGCCGGGCTGGGTTCCCCGGTGCTGACCAGGGCTGCTGATATGGCGGGCATGGGTGGCATGAATATGGCCATAGCCAGCAAGGTCCGTCTACTGGCTGCCGATCGTCTGCCGGGCGGCGACCCCTTGCGTGATTTACCTAGGCTGGTGAATCGCGCTACTCGGGCAGGCCAATTTCAGGCCACGCTCACCGCAGCTCCGGTAGCCGTTTCGCTGATACCTGGCGAGCGGCCAACCACCTTCTGGGCCTACAACGGCGGCTTGCCCGGCCCGCTGATCGAGGTATACGAGGGCGACGAGGTAGAGATCACCTTCATCAACCGGCTCAAACAACCGTCTACCATCCACTGGCACGGTCTGCCGATACCGCCCGAGCAGGACGGTAATCCATGGGATCTGGTAAAGCCCGGCGGCAAACGCACCTATCGCTTCCGCCTGCCCGAGGGCAGTGCCGGTACCTACTGGTACCACCCGCACCCGCATCACTATACGGCGGAGCAGGCCTTCCGCGGCTTGGCGGGGGCGCTGCTGGTGCGTAGTCGGCAAGACCCACTGGCCGGCGTGCCGGAGCGACTGCTTGTGGTTTCCGATCTGAAGCTAGATGACCGCGCCGCCATCGCCCCCAGCGATGACAATGACCTGATGAATGGCCGGGAAGGCCAGTTCGCCCTGGTGAACGCGCAGCGCCAGCCCACGCTGGCATTTCACTCCGCTGGTCGCGAACGCTGGCGGGTATGGAATGCCTGCAGCGCCCGCTACCTGCGGCTGACCCTGCCGGGCAGTACGCTGACGCTGGTCGGTACCGACGGCGGCCTGCTGGAGGCGCCACAGGCTGGCCTAGACGAGTATCTGCTGGCACCGGGACAGCGAGCCGAACTGGTGGTCGATGCCGGGAGCCGCCGCGACCGGGTCGAACTGGTCGCTGCTATCTACCAGCGCGGCAAGATGGGTGTGGTGCCACCCGAGCAGGTTATGCCCCTGCTCACGGTGGACTTTGGAGCGGTGACCGGCGCGAACCTGCCGGCACTGCCGGCCAAGCTGGCTGATATTGCCGACCTTGGCCCCGTCAAGGTGCACAAGCAGGTGGTGTTCAGCGAAACCATGAGCATGGCCGGAGGCCAGCACCGGATGGGTTTTCTGGTGAACGGCAAGTCCTTCGACATGAAGCGCGTCGATCTGACCAGTCGTGTCGACGAGGTCGAGCTATGGGAGCTGGTTAACAACGCTGATATGGACCACCCCTTCCATCTGCACGGCACACAGTTCCAGGTGGTCGAGCGCGAAATGGATGGCAAAGTCACACCGGCACCGTTCCGCGCGTGGCACGACATCGTCAACCTGCGTGCCGGCGAAACGGTGCGCATCAAGACCGTCCAGCACTGGCGGGGTCTACGGATGTTCCATTGCCACATTCTGGAGCACGAGGCGGCCGGCATGATGGGCATGCTGAAAGTGGTTTGACCGGGCGCGGGGCCGTCCCCGCCTCAACCGCAAGGAGAAGACCATGCAACATGATCCACCGCCGAACCGGCATCGCTGGGTGTTCTGGGGTTTTGTAGTGATTGCGGCATTTTTCCTGCTGACCGAGCACACCGCCCATGTGCTGGGTGCTTTACCTTACCTGCTGCTGGCGGCCTGCCCGCTGATGCATCTGTTCATGCATCACGGGCATGGTCACCACCATCACCACCACGACCCTTCACGGTCGAGCCAAGATGAGGAGGATCGGCCATGAGTCACGGTGATAGCTCTGCCTATGGTCTGTGGTCGCTGGTGGTCATCAACTCGGCGATCTTCATCATCTTTGCCTTCAGCTTCGTCAAGCCGAAGACGGCCCGCGACTGGCGCTCCTTCGGCATGTTCTCGGGCTTTCTGGTGGCACTGTTTACCGAGATGTATGGCTTCCCGCTGACCATCTACCTGTTGCTGCCGTGGCTGAGCCAGCATTTCCCTGGCATCGACTTCCTGACCCATGACAGCGGCCATTTGCTGGAGGTCATGTTTGGCTGGCGGCTGAATCCGCACCTCGGCCCCTTCCACCTGCTGAGCAATCTGTTCATCTTTGGCGGATTCTGGCTGCTGGCTGCAGCCTGGGACAAGCTCTACAAGGCGCAAACCAGTGGGCGGCTGGCAATGACCGGACCCTATGCCCGCATTCGCCACCCCCAGTACGACGGTTTCGTGATCATCATGTTCGGCTTCCTGCTGCAGTGGCCGACGCTGATTACCTTGGTGTTGTTCCCTGTCCTGGTTGCCGTATACGCCCAACTGGCCAAGCGCGAGGAAGCCGACATGGTCGAGCAGTTCGGTGATGCCTATCTGGCCTATCGCCAACGGACACCAGCTTTCTGGCCACGCTTCGGCGACGGCGCCGCATAAAGGAGATCAGCATGGCCACACCCTGCAAAACCGGCTTGGCGTTGTCCATCACCATGGCCGTTTCCTATGCCGTCTGCGCGGCTCTTTACGCGCTGTGGCCGGAGCAAGGTATCGCTTTCCTCAATGCCCTGTTTCATGGTCTCGACTTCCAGCTACTGGCCGGGCGTACACCAGCGGCTTTTACCTTGCTGACCTTCCTCGGGCCACTGGTCGTGCTTGCCGTGTGGGGTTTTCTGGTCGGTTCACTGTTTGCCTGGCTGCACCGCTGCTTGCAGGGCAAAGACAGCTAGGAGCTTGCGATGAGCGATATGCATAGCCACCACGAGCACCATCACCCAGCAGTACCTGATATGCCGCAGCCATTGGAGGGAGGCGAATACTCCTGTCCGATGCACCCTGAAGTAAGGGCAAACCAGCCTGCCAGTTGCCCCAAGTGCGGTATGGCACTGGTGCCTGTCGAGCAGCTTAAACAAGGACACAGTCATGCACCGCATATGGAGCATATGCATGCTCATGTGCCCGCTGCACCGGTTACGGAGGATGCGACCTACACCTGCCCGATGCATCCGGAAATCCGCCAGGATCAGCCTGGAGCATGTCCCCAATGCGGTATGGCCTTGGTGCCGTCAAGCCAGCTTGGCCACCATCACGCGCACCATGGCGGGCATGATCAGCACCCGGCAGCCGTGCCGCCGCTCGCCAAGCCGGTAACGCCTGGCACGATCTACACCTGCCCGATGCACCCTGAAATACGCCAGGACCATCCCGGCAGCTGCCCCAAGTGCGGAATGACGCTGGAGCCTATCCTGCCGACCGCGGATGACGAGGAAAACCATGAGCTGCGCGACTTCAGCCGCCGCTTCTGGTGGACGCTGCCGCTGACGGTGGTGGTTACCGCACTGGCCATGTTCGGGCATAAGTTGGGTCTGTTTGCCATGGGTACACAGACCTGGGTCGAGCTGTTTCTGTCCCTGCCAGTGGTGCTATGGGCCGGCCAGCCGTTTTTCATCCGCGGGGCGCAATCCATCGTCCAGCGCAGCCCGAATATGTGGACGCTGATCGGCCTCGGTACCAGCGCAGCCTTTGTCTAAAGCCTGGCAGCAACCTTGGTGCCGGGCATCTTTCCGGCCACATTCCAGAGCATGGGTCGGGTTGGCGTCTATTTTGAGGCAGCTGACGTCATCATCTCGCTGACCTTGCTGGGCCAAATGCTGGAACTGCGGGCCCGCTCGCAAACCTCGGCGGCCATCAAGGCCCTGTTGGGCTTGGCGCCGAAGACAGCACGGCGGGTACGTGACGATGGCAGCGACGAGGACGTGCCGCTGGCCGAAGTCCAGGTTGGCGATCGCCTGCGTGTGCGCCCCGGCGAGAAGGTGCCGGTTGATGGCGTGGTACTGGAAGGCAGCAGCGCCGTCGATGAGTCAATGCTCACAGGTGAACCGCTGCCAGTGGTCAAAGCTGCCGGCGACAAGCTAATCGGCGCCACTCTGAACAGCAGCGGCGCGCTGACCATGCGGGCCGAACAGGTTGGTGGTCAGACGGTGCTAGCGCAGATCGTACAGATGGTGGCCGCGGCCCAGCGCTCCAAGGCACCGATGCAGCGGATGGCCGATGTGGTCGCCGGTTACTTCGTGGTCGGCGTGGTCAGTATTGCCATCGTCACCTTGTTTGCTTGGGGTCTGTTTGGCCCACAGCCTAGCTGGCTGTATGGCCTACTGAATGCGGTGGCGGTTTTGATCATCGCCTGCCCCTGCGCCTTGGGCCTGGCAACGCCAATGTCCATCATGGTCGCCACCGGAAATGCCGCAAGCCAGGGGGTGCTGTTTCGTGACGCAGCAGCCATCGAGCATCTGCGGCGTATCAATACCCTGGTGGTGGACAAGACCGGCACCCTGACCGAAGGTCGGCCCTGCTTCGAGCGAGCTGTAGCGGTAGACGGCTGGACGGAAACCGAAATTCTGCGTCTTGCCGCCAGTCTCGACCAAGGCAGCGAGCACCCGCTGGCCGACGCGATCGTCAAGGCAGCCCGCCGCCAGGGACTGACCTTGGCCGCCGTGACTGATTTCGAGTCAGCCAGCGGTATCGGTGTGCATGGCAAGGTGGACGGGCGCCAGCTGGCACTGGGTAACCGGGCGTTCATGGAACAGCTGGGCGTACCGCTCGATGCGCTTGGTGAAGCGTCTGAAGCCTTGCGCCAGCACGGTGCAAGCGTCATTCAGCTGGCAGTTGATGGCCAGCTGGCTGGTGTATTGGCAGTATCAGACCCAGTCAAGTCCAGCACTGCTGCTGCGTTGATTGATTTGCAGGCCGCCGGCATCACGGTGGTAATGGCAACGGGTGACGGTTTGACGACTGCCCGTGCGGTTGCCAAGCAACTGGGTATCAGCGAAGTGCATGGTGAGGTGAAACCCGCCGACAAGCTGGCCTTGGTGGCGCGGCTGCAGGGTGAAGGCAAGATAGTGGCCATGGCCGGCGACGGCATCAACGACGCCCCGGCCCTTGCCCGCGCCGATGTCGGCATCGCCATGGGCACCGGTACCGATGTCGCCATGCACAGCGCCCAGCTTACCCTGGTGAAGGGTGACCTACGTGGTATTGCTGCCGCACGCGCAATCTCGGTCGCCACAGTCGCCAATATGCGGCAGAACCTGTTGTTCGCACTGCTCTACAACGCGTTGGGCGTGCCCATCGCCGCTGGACTGCTGTATCCGTTCACCGGCTGGCTGCTGTCACCGATGATCGCAGCGCTGGCGATGAGCCTCAGTTCGGTGTCGGTGGTGGGTAATGCATTGCGTTTGCGAAGGTAGTGGGCGCCGGGTTGCCATCACCAGCCAACCAAGGTTATCCCTAGCGTCCGATTGATACCTGTAAGCAGTCACATATCCGCTCAATGCTGAGTGGCGGCTTTGGCCGATAAGCAGTCGCTTACGGTTGAGCTACACAATGGCGGCACAAGGTTTGAATGATGGGGGTAACTTTGGGGGTAACATCAAAAATCGAATCGGATAATCTCTAGGCACAGAAACGATTTCGATGTGATGATGTGAGTCCGACCCCGGCACCAGACATATGCTCCAGCTTGCTGGGGTAAACAAAAAACCCGCCTAGTTGCTGACTAGGCGGGTTTTTTGTCGTTTGTGCTAGTTTGGTTGGTCAGTTACTCGTTGATGCAAATTACAAGACCCGATCCCAATGTTCAAAAGCACCGAGGTTTCGTGGATGACCAAGAAGGCGTTTGCCTGGCTGGGTATGACCTTATTTGCGCTGGGTGCTGCGGCATACGTTAGCGTCATGCTATGCGTGCCGGCGCTTCGCCCCATACCCATCCGTGCGCTCTTTGCAGAGCTGCGTATCACCACGTACAGCCATTTTATCGGTGGCGTGATCGCGCTCGCGACCGGTGCGCTTCAGTTCAATATGCTGCTTCGGACCCGCTTTATTGGCGTACATCGCTGGCTTGGGCGTTTGTATTGCATGGCAGTCGTCGTGGCTGGAGCTGGTGGGCTGTTGCTAGTGCAGCAGTCACCTGGCGGCGCCACGGCGCATTTAGGGTTTGGTTTGCTTGCCTTGCTCTGGATGGGTAGTACATTGATGGCGTACTGCGAAATTCGGCGGGGTAATGTGAGCGCCCACCGAGCATGGATGATGCGTAGCTACGCACTGACGTTTGCATCCGTGACATTCCGTCTGTATTTGCCGCTAAGCCAGATGGCAGGTTTTCCGATGGTGGTCGCTTACCCTGTGATTTCCTGGATCGGTTGGGTTCTCAATCTGCTTATCGCCGAATGGTTTATCCGGTCGGGGCAATTGGGGACAGGTTTTGTAATCAGAAAAATTCATGTGTGATGGCAATATAAGAGCTTTGATATTTGCATAAGCCATTGTTAGGACGAGGAAAAGTATTGTTCAACATCTTTAAGAAGAAACCGGTTCTGAACCCGGGCTATCCGGTCGTTGAGGGGCGAGACGAGATGACCACGGAGTGGTCGATTGCGCCGTCCGTGCCGTTCAATCGCCGGTTTGAAAACAGCAGCCTTGTTTTTTGGCGGCCGGGTATCACTGCGTGGATCCTCATCTGGGACAACCCCAAAGGCGAATCCGTTGATACCCGGCTCAGTGCACTCAGAGCCAGAAGATCATCCGAAGCCTTCGATGAAAAGGAAAGCCGAAGCCAGAGCACTTCTCACTACAGCTATCGGCTTAATGAGGAAGCTGACGACAAGAGAGTGGCAGCCTTGTACGCCTTTGCCTTTTCCGATGTCGGTCACGTTCAGGTATCGGTTTACTTCGATAAGGAAGCAGATCTCTCGATCGCGGAAGCCTTATGCATGAGCATTGAAGCCGTGCCGGCCCAGCCATAATCATGCTTAGTAAACCGCTGTCAGCGGCGCTACCTTGACGTTGACGAGCCTGAGCGCCTAGATACGAGCTCGGGCCTCTTGGGGCAAGCAGAAAGCCTGTGGATTCTTAAGCTGGCGGGGATTTGTATTGTTTGTGTTAGGCGGGGTGATTCAGCGGTGCGGGGGAGGAGGTGCCATACGGCAGTAATCGGTCATATTCCTGCTGTACGACGGAATAGCACTCACACACGCGCAACTCGAGATTGGGTCGGTCCAATATACTGAGTCGCCCACGGGTTTTTCTGATGGCGCCGTCTCTTTGAAGCTCGCCCACCGCTTCGCTAATGCTTTCACGACGCACGCCGAGCAAGTTGGCGATCATTTCCTGTGTAATCACAACTTCGACGTCTTGCAAGCGGTCCATGCTCATGAGCAGCCAGCGGCACAGCCTTTGCTCAATGGAGTGGTGCTGATTGCACACCGCAGTTTGCGACGTTTGTGAGATCAATGCCTGCGTATAAAGTAGGGCTAAGTGCTGGAGCTTTCCTCCAAGCGAAAATTCTTCTTTCATGATTTTGCGACTGAGACGGTAGGCAGCGCCTGCACACTGCACTTCGGTACTGCTGGGCATGCTTTCTCCGCCCATGAAAATGGATACACCGACCAGACCCTCGTTCCCAACCAGCGCGACCTCGCTGGATGAGCCGTCTTCCAGTACATAGATCAGCGAGACGATGCCGGAGACCGGAAAGTGGAGGTAATTCACATGATCGCCCGACTCAGACATGGTCCATCCCAAAGGCATGTCGACGAGTTGCAAATCAGGTAGCAAACGTTCGAGGTCTTTTTTGGGAAGTGCAGCAAGTATGAAGTTCTGCCTCGGGTCGGGAGGTTGATCTTTTTTTTCGTTTGGCATTTGTTAGATCACCGATTACCTGGATTTGAAGTGATAAGTAGGGCTAGGCCGTTTCGGCACGGTTGACGGCCTGTCATTCCTCTCCGCCCGTCAAATGGATGACGCCGCGTCATCGTGATGACCGCAACATTGTCTCGGCCCGGGCCAGTGGCGAACTTGTCTCTGGCGGCCTTGCGCTCTGACCTCACTGTTGAACGATCGAAATTAGTTAGCGAATTTCCAATCTCGGGGGCGGTCCGTATGTTGGTCAATACACGCTTATGGACGTTATAAGTGCATCAACAGGGGCTGCTTTTCAACATTGTCCGCGGCAGTCATCGATACTGGTTGGATTATTCCGAATCTCTCCATGAGGTTCCGTACGCTAGCGCACAGATCCGGCAAATTTGCACCTGCTCCGCCATCCCGGGGGAATGCTCACGACCACAAAGGAAGTGGCACAGTGGGTCATGGCCTTGTCGAGCGGTCGGCTGTTCAGCAAGTCCGGCTTGGAGAGTATGTGGGTCTCGAAAAGCTCAATAGCGGTGCAGGCGGCACCAGGGCTGCCGGTGGGCCAGTGCTGCAATAGATCCCCACATGGCAGCTGGCCGTCACGGACGGCGCTCGCGCGGCGTTCATTCTCTGTCCGGATGATGGTCTGGCCATCATTGTGCTGACCAATCTTGTGGAAGCAAACCTGCAAGGCTTCATTCCACGGATCGCCGAATTTTACAAACCGGCGCGACGGTACGCGCCGCGCCGAGGCGCAGTGATTCCAGTTTTGCCAAGCTGGGCACAAAAGCTTCGCACCTTATCGGTAATGCAGCGTAGGGTGGGCTGAAAGTCTGCATCGGGCTGTGACCGTACGGCGTCGATAGTCCATACACGAATGCGGAAGGACGCAGTATCGCGGTTGAGATTGACACTCGGCACCAGCGATCCCCCTTGCGCAGCAGTTCAATTAAGTCCGAGGGGGAATATATTAGATGGTCACGCTCCGGTAGGCATTGGCCTGAGCGGTTGTTCTATCTGCAGGGAAAACGACTGAGTTCGAACTCGTACTGCGAAAGGTGGCATTTGTTTTAATGCTTCGCGTCTCGTTGGCTTGTCGGCGTGACGATCCCGAATCTTTGAATGGCCGCTCTCGATAGGCATTCGCCGAGGGGTTAACTAGTTCTTCTATAATCCCGGGGAGTCAGTTTGTTTATGCCGTGGTAGTTGCCGTGATCTACCCACCGTAGTTATGGGAGCAATATCGTATGGGAACCCACTTTGCTACGCCGTTTCACGCTGTTGGCTGCAACGATTGCAGGAAACTAGACGGGCTAGGCTTCGAATTTACCATGGCGTTTCAGCCTATCCTGGATATCGAGACGGGCTTGCCCTACGCCTATGAAGCACTCGTTCGGGGGACGGGCGGGGAGGGAGCGGGATACATACTGTCCCAGGTGACCGATGCTAATCGCTATCAATTCGATCAAGCGTGCCGCGTCAAGGCGATTGAACTGGCGACTACGCTAGGGCTACATCACCTCCCGGATTGCAAGCTCAGCATCAATTTTCTTCCTAATGCCGTCTATCGACCGGAAACGTGCATACGGGCAACGCTTGAGGCGAGTCAGCGCTTTGGCTTCCCCGCTGACAGGTTGATGTTCGAGGTAACAGAGGGGGAGCGCATCAGCGATGCGCAGCATCTCAAGAATATCTTCGCCGAGTACAGGCGCCAGGGGTTTACGACGGCGATTGATGATTTCGGCTCAGGGTATTCAGGGCTCAACCTGCTTGCCACCTTCCAGCCCCAGGTCCTTAAACTGGATATGGAGTTGACCCGTAGTATTGATGCGGACGGTATCAGGCAGGCGATTGTGGCGGGCGTTCTGCTCGTCGCGCAACGCTTGGGCATTACGATTATTGCCGAGGGCATCGAAACCCAGGCCGAGTGCGACATGCTCAGAAGCATGGGTGTTCGCTATTTTCAGGGATACTTGTTCGCGAGGCCGGCAGTGGCTGTCTTACCGTTGATGCCCTCGCCGCAGGGCGAGATCTGAACGCGTCGACAGTAAACACGGCCAGTTTCAGATTTCGATCTTGTCCATGGTCTATAGCACAAGGCTTGAAGTGCCTCGCGAGGTGGGATAATCATAGCTGGTCAATACGGGCGAGGTAATAGGCCGCTTGTTCCCGGACAGTGGCTTGATCGTCCTTGGCGAGCCGGTTCCAGCCACTCAAGGGGATACCCATTCTCGGATTATGCTGGAATCGTTCCTGGTGCCGTGCCAGGAAGTCCCAATAAAGTGCGTTGAAAGGGCAGGCATTGGTGCCCACTCGCTGCTTGGGTTGATACTGGCAACCTGCACAGTAGTCGGACTGCCGCTGGATGTAGTTCGCACCCGCGGCATAGGGTTTGCTGCCCACGATCCCACCATCGGCATATTGGCTCATCCCACGAGTATTGGGCATCTCGACCCACTCGAATGCATCGATGTAGATGCCCAGGTACCAGGCATCCACCTCGTCTGGCGAGCAGCCTGCCAGCAAGGCGAAATTCCCCGTGATCATCAATCGCTGAATATGATGGGCGTAGGCAGTTTGTAGTGATTGGCCGATAGTCGCGCGCAGGCAGGCCATGTTGGTGTTGCCGGTCCAGAACCACTCGGGCAGGGGGCGCTCTGCGGCTAGGGCATTCAGGCCGGCATAGCCTGGCATCTTGGCCCAGTAGACGCCCCGCACATACTCCCGCCAACCCAGAATCTGCCGGACAAATCCCTCCACACTGGCCAGCGGTGCTGTGCTGGCATGATAAGCGGCTACTGCCGCGTCAATCACCTCGCGGGGGTGCAGCATCTTGGTATTCAGTGCAAAGCTCAAGCCCGAGTGAAAAAGCGTACCGGAAGCGCTGCTCATGGCATCCTGGTACCGACCGAAGTGCGGTAGTCCCCATGCGATGAAATGGGCTAGCCCCGCTCTGGCTTCACGGCGCGTCAGCGGCCATGTCAACGCCGCCGCATTGGGGTGACCAAGGGTGGCAACGCCTGCCGCCTGCAACTCCGCCCATAGTTCACGCAGATCATGCGCTACCCAGGGCCATTCCGCTGCTGGTGGGTCGCCTGTCCAGCGAGCGCGGTTCTCGCTATCGAAATTCCAGCGGCCACCCAGGGGCTGGCGTCGTTCATCTACCAAGATGCCATGTCGCTTCCGCATCTCCCGGTAAAAATACTCCATGCGCGGCACTGTGGGGGAGAAACTCTCTGCCAGCGTGGCTCGGTCTGCGAGAAAGTGGGCGGAGTCCACTACCTCACAAGGTAGGCCCAGCGTCGCTTGTGTGGCATTGAGATTGGCTTCAACCCGCCATTCATCTGCCTGCTGCCGTGCCCACGTACTTACACCAAACTGTGAAATCAGCCCCGCCATATTGGCGGAGAAGTCCTGACGATTTTCAGGATCGCTAATCCGGATGTAATGCACCCTATGCCCGGCTTTACCCAGTGCCTCGGCGAACCTGCGCATGGCCGCAAAAAGTGCGAGTACCTTTTGCGCGTGGTGGCGGACATAGTCTGTCTCGCTACGTACTTCCATCATCACGTAGACCACATCATCGCGCAGTTCACGAAACCAGGGGTGGGATGCGTTAAGTTGGTCACCCAGTATCAGTCTCAGGATGGTCATGTAGGCGTGCCTTTTTCTTGGCGAGCGCGTCGACAGCGATCCGAGCAATAGCGCACCTGATCCCAGTCTCGCGCCCATTTCTTGCGCCAGGCAAAAGGCCTGCCACAGACGGCGCACAGCTTTTCCGGCAGGTTGAGTTTATGGTGGGTCATCGTAATGAGTCTCTACGGGCCTTTTGCACGCCGGCGTCTGCGAAACTGATTTACTCGCAAAAATCAGGAAGCACGCTTTGGCATGCGCGGGTCAGCCTGAGTCGATTCATGGTGTCTGAGATATTTAATTTTTCTTTAAGTTAAAGTCAGGTTTAAATTATAAGCCAGACAGGTTCGCATGCAGCCGATCGAGATTCTGCTCATTGGCAGGCTCAACAATGTGCCGGATAGCCGCTACAACCTTGGGGTCCTCAAATGCTTGAATCCACAGGATACGGGTACCCTCATCGTCAGGTAGGAGCGATACGGACAGCGTGAAATGCGGTGCGGAAAGATGCTGTATGACGAACTTGCTACCGGGCTCAAGCTCGCGGAACACGCTTTCGTTCCAGTAGTTGGCCCCGTCTGGTCCGTGCATCGTAAATTGCCAGTTCCCACCCACCTTGAAGTCAAAGACGTCAAAGGTGTTCGTGAAGCCATTCGGTCCCCACCATGTCGCCAGCCGGTCTGGATCAGCAAAGGCGGCATAGATGGCATCCGGCGGGTAGGGAAGGATGCGTTCGGTCTGCAGGATGTTGGGGTTAGGGGTATGGTCGTTCATGCATAATCTCCGGCTGAAAGCGCGTGGCTCCCCGCATTTACCGGTTTCGCCATGATTGGGCGATGATCCGGTGATATTCACCAGTTTGGCGATTTCATTCAAACCCCTGAAGCTTGAACAAGGGAGTGTGCGCCATCATGCCCTTGAGCGTGGCGATTGAGAATCCTTTGCCACGCTGCAGCTTGCTCGGGCAAAGGCGGTGACTGAACATGTGCCGCTGATGTCTTATAGCCAAGATATCGTCACATCTGCCCTAGGCGGGTACATGCCGTCCTCCTTCATGAACCGACGCGTACTCACGCGCTGCATGGCGATATTGCTGCTCTGTGCGGCAGATGGCGTAGCGGTCGCTGGGAGCAACCAAACTGTCCGTTTCGTGACTGACGCGGAAAAGCGCGGTGGTTTCCTGGTCGAGATCACGCGGGCTGCGCTGGAGCGCGTGGGCTATGCGGTCGATGTCCAGTACATGTCCTGGAATGACGCATTGACTGCGGTGATGGATGGAAAGCGTGAAGCCTTGCTTGGGGCGCAGTATCGTCCCGAAAGAGCCAAGAGTATGCAGTACACCGAGCGGATTGGCGGTTCTGCACTGGTGTTCTTCAAGCTCAAGCGTACCAAGATCAAGTACGAGGGTTTAACGGACCTGCGGCCCTATACGATAGGTACCATCGTGGGCGGCGTGTATCCGGCCGAGTTTGAAAGTGCGAATTACCTCAAGAAGCAGCCAATTGCCGACTACGACATGAATATCCGCAAGTTGCGGGCCGGTAGCATCGATTTGATGCTGGAGAAACGAGGCGTGGTGCTCAATACGGTGGTTGTGTCCTATCCGCAGGATTTGCTGCAGCTCGAAATGCTGTCACCGCCTTTATCGGAAGTGGATTATTTCAACGCCTTTTCCCGCAAATATTCGGATGCCAAGCAAAAGGTAGAGGATTTTAATCGGGGCCTGAAACTGATCACAAAGGAGGGCATTGTGGGCGCCATACTCAAGCGCCGTCCGCCTGAATAGCAACTGCCTGCGATGGTATTTTGATGTTTTCAAGTACTTTGAAATGGAAATGGCAATAAAAAAGCCCCGTATCAACGGGGCTCTTTCATCAAACCGGTAATTTAAAATTACGCAGCCTGGATGTTCGTGGCTTGCGGGCCCTTGGGGCCAACGCCTGCAACGTAAGTGACCTTTTGGCCTTCCGCGAGCGACTTGAAGCCTTCCGAGCGGATTTCGGAGAAATGGGCGAACAAATCCTTGCTGCCATCTTCCGGAGTAATAAAACCAAAGCCCTTGGCGTCATTGAACCACTTTACGGTACCGTTTTCCATTTTTCATACCTTTTTGCAAATTGGGGCAATTGCCCGGATTGCATGAAATTCAAGGAATCGAGAACGGAACGAGCACGAAAGAATGTTGACTAGACGCACTGGGTAACTAACTATTTTCTACTTGAAGATCTTGCCGGACAAGTTATACGCAGGGTGTTTTTTCAAGTCAACACATAAATTCATTTAAATCATTTGGCATTTTCTTTATTTCGGCCAAAAGGCCTTTTATAGGCGGGTGTCAGGGCCATCAAGGCTGTCATTTTCCACCGCAGGATCAGGCGCCCACCCGGCGGACAGGCGCTGATACCTCCCGCTGGTGGGATATCCCGACAGGCAGGGCTGAGGTTGGCGGTACACAGTGTGATTATTTACACCGGGCGTCGAATCTGCCCGGAACCGGCCTGCACAAGCCATTGCCGTTGCGGCAGCTGGAGATGAGCCGCCCTGCGGCCTCCGGTCAAGGCTTAATGCAGCCTATAGTGTCTGGACGATCATGCGCTGAGGTATAGGTAATGGGTTCGCAGCATCGTCCCCAGGTACTGGGAGATCACCAGCTTGAGCGCTGTGTCCGCGCTGGTGAGGAGAGTGTCGTCGACGCACAGGACGCGATGGAAGCGCATGTCTTCCGGGTTGCTGCCCTTGTGCTGGTCAGTTCCTTACCGGTGCAATCCACCCGCTTGCTGGCGGCAAGCATGCGCTATTTCGGCCAGCATCCGGAGGCCAAGCTTGATGCGCCGGAAGCATTGGCAACGGTCGAGCAGATTGATCTGGTACAACTGCGCTTCAAACTGGAAAAAGCCTTCTCGCGCCATACCCCCCCGGTTTACGCAGACACCAGGGCGCTCACGCGCCATTGAGTTGCGGCGCTACCATGGACTTGTGCGCTTCACACCTACCGTACGGTGGTGTCCCGCCGGTGCCGGACCCAAGCGATCCTGGCGCCGTGCCACCGGCTGATCCGTTCAAGGATCTGCCACCGGTTCCCGTACCGCCTCGCAAGTGAGCGGTAAGGCTTGTCCGACGCGCAATGTGATGCGGTTCTGCTGATCGGGGGAAATCAACCAGCCAATTGGTTGGAGAATTGTCCTACCGCACTGACCACGCGTTTGGCGCCGTCCTGGATCTCGATGATGACCTCTCCTGCTTCCCCTGCGAGATTCAAACCGTGCTCGGCTTGTTGCCTGCCGGAGTCGATCACGGCGACCGCCTGCTCGGCCAATTTCTGATTCTGATGTACGACCCCGATGATTTCCTGTGTAGCCGCAGTGGTGCGCGATGCCAGTTGCCGGACCTCGTCGGCGACGACGGCAAAACCGCGCCCTTGTTCACCCGCGCGGGCAGCCTCAATGGCGGCATTGAGGGCGAGCAGATTCGTCTGATCGGCAATGCCGCTGATGCTGGCAATAATGGAGCCGATCACCTGCGATTGCTTGTCCAAGGCCTCGATACGCTCGGCCGCTTCCTGCATATGCTTGGCTAGTTCACGCATGACGGTCACAGTCTGCTTCACGACACCGGCGCCGCGCTGGGCGCTGTTATCAGTCTGTTGCGAGGTACTGAAGGCGATATCCGCGGCATCCGCTATGGCTAGCTCGCGATTGACCTGATCGGTGATCACCGTGGCGAACTTGACTACTTTATACAGCTGGCCCTGCGCGTCGATGATGGGATTGTAGGAGGCTTCCAGCCAGACTAAGTTGCCGTGGGCGTCGACACGCTTGAATCGATCCGCCACGAATTCGCCGCGCCTGAGCTTGTCCCAGAACTGCTTGTATTGCGGTGAGTTGTATTCGTCGGGTTCGCAAAAGAGCCGGTGGTGCTTGCCCTTGATACGGTCGAGCGTATAGCCCATGGATCGCAGGAAGCGATCATTGGCGGCCAGTACTTCACCCTCCAGGTTGAATTCGATGACTGCCGTAGAGCGCTGCAGCGCCTTGATCAGGTTTTCATGCTCGCATGAGGATTCGATGGTACGGGTCAGATCGTTGGCAAACATTGAAAAGCGTTGCAGGCGGCCGTTCCCGCTACGGATGGGCTGCAATATGGAACGCAGCCAGGCTTCCTTGCCGTTACCTCGTAGCAATCGTAGCGCGCCACTCAGATGTTCTCCCTTGGAGACGGCCTGCTGTAGCCGGTTGTAGAAATCAGTTCCCCGCAGATTGCTGGGTACCAACTCAACAATGTTACGCCCCACCAGCTCGTCACTGCGGTAGTGCATCTCTTTCTGGAACATCGCATTGACGGTTTCGATCTTGCCCTGCGGGTCCAGATAAACGCAGAGCATTTCATCGTTGAGGCTGCTCCTGACTTGTTCGACCGAAGAGATTTCTTCACGCAGAAGGGCCAACTCCTGCTTCAAGCGCTGGTTAAACATGAAATCTCCTCCGCATGGGTGATTTGTCCGGTCTATCCATGGCCGTTACCCCGGCGGGCAAACCGTTGTTCTTTGTTCTACCAGGTCGCTAGCACAGCACTTGTGTGCCGCACCGGTGAACATCTGAATGTATAGGACAGGTCCCCTTGGTTTTGCTGGTCAATCTGATAAATCAAGGTGTGTTGGACGGTGCTTATGGACAGCCGGAACACCCTCTCCGCCGATCAGGGCGACCCGATGCCTCTGGCGGTGGATTGATACGACCTCAGCTATGCCCGGGGGACGGCATTCGCAACGGGTGCCGTCAGCCTGGCAAGGCTTCGCGGATTTCCTCCAGGGTAAAGCCGGCCGCCGCAGCGGCACGCCGGACTTCGGCCAGGGCCTCGCGCTTGCGGCGCAGTCGCTCCACCTTGCTGGATAGCGCGTTACCACTCGCCAGCTTGGCGGCGATCAGACTCTTGCCTTCCAGGGGCAGGGTGGGTGCGCTGGGAGAGGGTAGTGATGCCCCACCGAACAGGGCTTCCAGGGCGATACGAGCCTCGGCGGCGGTAGTGGGGTCGTAATGGCTTGTTCTGCTGGTCATGGCTTGTTGATCACCTGTTATTCCGGTTACGGGGGCAGATAAGGAAAGTGACTATGCGGCAGGAAATAGGTTCATCCCGGCCGACCTTGGCGTGGTAGCGAAGGCCAACGCGCTTTGTGCGGGGGGGTACGGCATTCGGGTACAGCAAGAAAAATTCCTGCCTTCTCCTGACGGCGTGCACTGTTGGGAGGGAACGGGGTTTGCAGGCACGGGGGTGTCGATCCTGTCGTCCTGGAGCGACATGCTTAACCCACCCAAACAGGAGGTTCATCATGCCGGCCAAATCTCAAGCCCAGCAAAAGGCTGCGGGTGCAGCGCTCTCTGCCAAGCGAGGGAAGACCAAGGTGAGGGAGCTGAAGGGAGCATCGAAGGAGATGTATGAGTCCATGACGGAAAAGGAGCTCGACGAGCTGGCCTCGACCAAGCGTAAAGGCAAGCCAGAACACGTCACCAAGCATTAGCCCATTGCGTTACTTCAGCGCATCGCGAGCCTGGGCTGCCGGAGTCGTCTGCCCGGACGCGCGCATCAGCATCATGCTGTCGACTTGGGGCGGCCTCTCCTCCGGCCTTGGCGATGTAAATCCTGCATGGCGGGGCGTGGTTTTTCTTAATGCAGGAATGCCGGGCAGTCATCGGCTTGGCACGGGACTTGCGAGTCATGACTTGAGTCCGTTTCAGCTCGTTATCGACAGGCGGAGGGAGGAACAGATGCAGCCCTTGTACGGCTTTTTCCTGCTCGCCTTGATCATTGCTGCTGTCGTGCTAGCGCTGGATGCGCCTGCCGGTCAGGCTGGGCCGACCTTTGCCGATCTGACCACGCCCAGTGTGTCGGCAGATGTCGCCGCGAGCCGACAGTCGCCAAGGACTGACCATTTGGCGGCCAAGAGAACTGCCGCACCATGATGGACTCAAACCATCAAACACCTGCGCAGAGGAAGCGGATGACGAGCGCGGGGGCATATAGGAGGATGGATCATGCAATTGACGCTGCATAAACCGGCCCGACCGCTTAACGGGCTTCCGGATGAACCGCCGACGACGGCTACCTGCCTGGGTGTCCTCGTCGGGGTTGTTGCCGGCTTCGGTCTGGGTATCTCTGCCTTTGCCGTTCTGGAGGCCACATTGGGGCCGTTGGGCACGGTGCTGGTGCTGGGCAGCGGGCTGATACTCGGTGGGTTGACGGGGTGGTTGCTGGAGCGCGCCAGCTTGTTTCACCCGTCCGATGAGGATGCCTACTGGCGAGCCTCTCACCACCAGCAACCCTATAGCCATCTGGGGGGCTACGAGCGCTTTGCCCGCGCTTACCGGATAGGCCATCTGGGTCGTCTGCTCTGGCCAGAGCAGAGCTTTGTCCAGGCAGAGGATCGTTTGCGTATCGAATATGAACGTGTCCGGGAGGGCGATCATCCCTTGCCCTGGCAGGAAGGCCGGCAAGCCGCACTGGCGGCTTGGGAGCGAGCCCGGCGTTGGCAATATTGATCCAGGTCGTCTGAGTTTATGCGTCGCTCATCGGTTGATGCCGATCAGCCCGCCCGCCAATCACAAGGGGAGGTTTTGCCTCCCCTTGTTTTCGAGTACTGGTTTTCGTACTCCAGCCAGATGACTATCGCGGCGGCTCGGATGCCGGGGCTGTCGCCATATTCCGTTCCAGCAGCATGTCCCCCGAGACGTGCTGCAGGCCCAGTCCTTCAGACAGGGCTTGCCACTCCTGATGGTCGAGTTCGATGACGGGCCGGCTCATGTCGAATTCCTTGCCGTGTTCGGTGTAGCTGACCAGGAAGCAATCGTCGGCGAAGAATTTCAGTTCAACGATGGAAATGCGATAGCCAGGCTGCCCCTGGGTTGCTTCAAAAATCTGTCCTTCTTGCGGAATCAGCATGCAGTCCTCCTGTGGGCCCGGCTTGGTGAGATGGGGGAGCGACTTGAACGGTGCGTGTGGCTCAGGCAACCGGTGGTCGTCCGATAGATAGGCCGGGATGGCGAGCCGGCGTGTCGTCGGGAGGCGACGTGCCTGTTGTTGGCCATGGCCTTGAGCAAAGAAGGGTATTGGCCAACTGAAGTGGCAAACGTGGCTACTCGCTCAGCACAGTCTCGCGGGCATCGCCATCGTGGGAATGGCTCGGGCGGGATCGATCATGTCGATACCATCCGACTCGATATAGAACAGCAAGCGCGCCGCCTGCTCCGGGCTGAATACTGCACGGTGTTCCTTGTCGTCATTGCGGCCCTGTATGCAGAGGGAGAGCTGATGGTCTACGCCAATGCGCGTGACGATGTCTTCCACGGCAACGACATCGGTAGCATCGTCATTGATCGGCATGGGATAGGCGGGGTAAGCCGAGCCGGCAGCGATGGCATGTGCGATGGCTTCGATCGGGTGGAACAGGCAGTGGGTATAGAGGTGCTGCTCATACCTGCGCAGCACGTGCCGCAGGAACGCAAGCTGGCCCTGGTTCCAACTGGTTACCAGGGCACCACGGCCCAACTGGAGCCGAAGTAGCAGTGCCTGCGAGGAGTGCTCATAGCTAGGTAGCGCAAGAAAATTCAGTACGCTGTTCAACATGGTTCGGATCCTCCGGTGCAGCTCGGTCTTGTGCGGAGCATCGACCCCGCTTGGTATGCCTGTCCGGATACGGGCTGCGGCCATAGCGCTCAGCAAGGGGCGGGCCAGCGAGGGCTGGCCCTTTGTTTATGCGGATGTCCGGCTGAAGGGGGCTGGCGGTTTGCACTTTTTACCCGTCGCCAGGATAAAGACTACGAATGTTCGCGCTGCAGGGCGGCGGGGTCGTGCCGGGGTTGAGGCATGCGTCTCGGAGCGTGCCCTTGCATGTGCAAGGTATGTTGCAGCAAGGTGTGCCAATCAAGCTCCATGCCGCCGAGCTTGTTGAGAATGCCGCGTTCCTCAATGGCAATGTGCTGGCCGACATAATCGCCCAGCACCCGCACGGTGGCGACCCAGCGAGGGTCGTCGATCGGTATGCGGCGCAATTCTTCGACGAGGCGGTTGAAATACTGGTGCTCTAGGGCAAGGACGTTGATCTGCTGTTCATCGAGCACCAACTCGCGAGCCGCAGGGTAGAGCAAGGCGGTTTCGATACGCCCCAGCACGGTCAATTCATCGCAGACCTGTTTGACCAGTGATTCACACTTTGCAGGTGCGGCCTCGCGATCCAGTGCCCTCAGTTCGGCAAAGGAGCGCAAGAGTCGGTCGTTACCATTCTTGATGAGGGAAAGGAACGCAGCGCGGCTCTGCTGCTGGTTCGATCGTCGGTCGGATTTTCCGGGTCTGGGCATGGCGATGCTCCCGCTAAGACGCATACTGCCCAGCAGCAAACCGCGTGCCGCAGCTGGCATCATCGCTTGGATTGGAGAGGAAGCCTGCTAGCATGATCTGGCGTAGTTCCGACCTGCGGGTGCTGGCAAATCGCCGCTTAGCCAAGAGAAATGATCTTGAACGACGAAACGAATGAATCATCCGGGCTCCTGGCCTCGGGCCCGGCCGGGGTAGCGTGGTCTGCCATTGCAGCTGGGGTTGCCTTTGGCCAGGGTATCCAGTTGTTCTTGTCCCTGTGCGGCCTGGTGGTCGGCCTGTCCAGCGGTATGGGCAGCACGGCCGATACGCTGCCGGCCATGCCGCGGCTGCTGATCGTATGGCAGGGCTTTTGCCTGCTGCTGACGGTCTTCTGCGGGGGCTTTATCGCGGCCAGCCTGGCCCAGCTGCGGCGCAAGCAGCAGGGTTTGATCTATGGACTGTTGACCTGGGCGGTCAGCCTGACCTTGATGGCGTGCCTCACGAGCACCGCTACGAGTTTTCTGCTGGGGGGGATTTTCAACAACGTTCCCTTGCTGGCGACACGGGGCGCCCTGGTCGATACCCCGATCAAGGGTGCCTTGCTGGGCAACCGGTTGGAGGCATTGTTGCGGTTATCCAGCGAGGGAGCCGCCATCTCCAACCTCAATACCCACAAGATCCATGAGTGGCAGATATTGATCGAGGCGGGTGAGCGGGAGCAGGCGGTGGCCTATATGGTGCGCATGATCGGCTTCCCTGAATACCGCTCGGCCAGCCTGGTGGATCAGGCCCTGATACTGGCAGGTACGCCCGAGCGTGCTTCTTCCCAGGCCAGGGAGGAGGCGAAGCATACCTCGGAGGTCTTGAACGAAATCAGCGCGGCGATGCTGCTGTCAATCGCCGGCAGCTGTGTCATGGCAGGGGTAGGCGGCATGCTGGGCACCCATGCCGGCCGGCGTTACGCCTATGGCTTGGCCAAGACCTTGCCGAGACGGCATTCGGGCGTCAGCTGAAGGAGCGGAACACCAGACGCTGCCGGGGTAGCCAGATATCGAGCACGGTACCGCCTTCGTTGCGGGCACTGACCTCGAAGCTGCCCAGCAGGATGATGGCACGCTGATTCATGCGTGCCATCCCGTGCGAGGCGGTATTGCTCAGGGCGGCGTCGGTGAACCCGATGCCGTTGTCTTCGATGCGCAGCTGCCAACCGTCGCCGGTGTCCTTCAGCGTGAGCCAGAGATGGTCCGCCTTGGCATATTTGAGGATATTGCTGAGCGCCTGCTGACTGATGCGGAAGAAGGCGATGCTGACTTCTTCCGGAATGTCCGGCAGGGCTTCGGGCAGGGTCAGGATGGCGGTAATGTGCTGCGACTGGCATACCTGCTCGACGTAGGACTGCAGGGCACTGACGAGGTCCTTGCGATCCAGGGCGGAGGGGTGCAGTTCTTCGATCATCTGTTGCTTGATGACCAGCGAGCGATCCAGCTGCTGGATGATCTGGCGCAAGGACTCGGCCCGTTGTGTGCTGTCCTGCTCTGGCTGGGTCAGCAGTTTGTTGCTCAGCATGCGGGCGTTGATGACGAGTTCGCCCAGTGAACTGCGGATTTCCTTGGCGATGCGGCCTTTTTCGCGTTCTTGCTCCAGTTGCAGGCTGCTGGCCAGCTCCGACAGCAAGAGGGTGCGTTGCGCGACCTCCTGCTCGAGAATCGCCTGGCGCGTCGCACTGCTCTGTTCCGCCTCGACGTCGCGTTGGCGTTCGTGACGCGCCCGGATGAACAACAGCAGTAGCAGCGTGACATTGACCGCCGAGATGATCCAGATGCCGATGCGATTCGACGTAACGCTCGATTGCCAGCTCCAGACCCGCTCCCGGTAGTGATCCGCCTCATTGGCGAGCGTGGCTTCGATTTCCCGCTTGATGGTCTGACCCATGTCAAAGGACAGGTTGACCCCATCGACGGTCACGGCAGCCTGGCGACCCTCCTTGTCGAACGTCGCTTGGGTATCGTTCAGGATCGCAATCTCGCGGGTGATCAGGCCGCGCAGAGTCTGCAATCGGGCGCGTTGCTGATTGCTGTCTCGCCAGATTTCCTCCAGCCGCTTCATGATCTGATCCATGCGATTGGCCGCCATGAAGCGCGCCCGCAGATATTCGGTCCGCCGTGTGATGTAGTAGCCGCGTATGCCAGCCTGCGATTCGGATACCGCACCATAGAGTTCGCGCAGCAGGCCTTTCGCCTCGACCGATTCGATGAACTCCTGGTTGACCTGGGCAAGCCGCTTGTGGGCCTGCTCGGAAATCAGCAAGAGGCTGATCGCCACGCACAGGCCCAGGCAAAAGAAGACCGACGTCGTTATTCCACGCCGCGGAGCTGGCATGCGTTTTCCTCGTTCCCGGGTGGCATCCCACCTTTGTTCTTGTCATGGCTGGGCCAGCTTTGCTGGCCGCTAAATGTGACCCAACAGCAGCAGTACGACAAGTATCACGACGATCAGGCCCAGGCCGCTGCTCGGGCCGTAGCCCCATTCGCGGCTATGTGGCCAGGCCGGCACGGCACCGATCAGTAACAGGATCAGGACTATCAGCAGTATGAGGCTCATGGGAATCTTCCGGTAAGGACGGGGGTGTCCTCAAACTCCATGGCAATTCATATTCCCGTGTGACAGCAGCCGGGCCGGCCGGCCATTCACCCTGCCGGCCTCCTACCTTGCTGCCGCGAAGTAGCCACCATACAGGCCTTTGCTTTTGAGCGTGCTCAGGCCGCGGTTGAACGCAGCCAGCAAGCGAACATTGCGCTGGCTCTTCCGGTTCAGTAGCAAGTGATAGCTCACGACGTTATAGGCCTTGGCGTGGTAGGTGATGCGGGCTTGTTCCGCTGCGGTGAAGTGCTTTTGCAGGATGGCGTAACCGGCGTTGATCTCGGAGGGGAAGATGTCGATCCGCCCGGCCAGCAGTTTCCGGAAGTTCTCGATCTCGGTATCGGCACGCTGGACTACGATGCCCGGCCGGTTTTCGAATTCGTACTCATAACCCAGCGCGCCACCGATGCGCTGGCTGGCAAGGTCGTCAAAGCTCACCCAGTTGAAGGCATAGCTCTTGAGATGGAAGAAAACTGACTTGCCCTCGAACACGGTGTCACTGAAATAGAAGCGCTGGGCACGTGCCTCACCGTAGGTCCAGACCAGGGTGCCATCGTACTGCCCGCTGGCGGCTTCGAGATAAGCCCGACGCCAGGGGCGGAAGACATACCGGACCTCAATGCCTTCCTGCGCGAAGGCATCGCGGACGATGCGCGAGGCGATGCCGTTGCCGGCGGCGCGCTCGGAGAGATAGGGGGGCCATTCGCCATTGGTGAGGGTGACGACGTCCGCCGCGACTGCAGCCAGGGGCAGCAGGGCAAAGGCCGAAAGGCATGCGAGGATACGATGCATTGCCTCTCCCCGGGCATGCTCCATGTTCCCTTAAACATAGCACCGGGTGGAGAAGGCGTAGGGGCGATGCGTCTAGATGGTTACCTCACGAACCTGCTGGCGCAGGCTGGGGAAAACGATGGGGCCTGATCGTCGGGGACGTACAGGATGGCAGTGGTGATGCGGATCAATGGCAACTGGCGGAAATTGCGCTGGAGGCCGGCATGCACCAGCACACCCTGCAACGGCACTTCAAGAGTCGTTTCGGTCAGAACGTGGGTGACTAACTGCGCCAGCGCAAGCTGCTTGCGGCGCGATATGCCATCGAACAACAAGCCTGCAGCGTGACGGATGGTCGCCCTGCAGGCGGGTTACCACAACCCCGCCAACTTTGTGACGGCCTTCACGTGGCATTTCGATGTTTCTCCGTGATCGTTGCGTGGCCGTTGAGGGCACCCTTTCGCGGTATCGCATGGCAAAAACTGAGCGCCGAATCATCGTAACCAGCTGATTTCGGGCAAAAGTGTCCAGGTAACCGACTGATATATAACCATTTTATAAAATGATACTGAACTTCCGCTAGAATCCGGCGCTCAAAGCTCACCGGAACTCACTGGAAGATCATGTCTGCGCCTGTTTTACCCGTCTCTCCCGACCTCCTGATGCTGGGTCTCGGAGTCATCCTGATCGTGGCTGCCGGTGGTTATGCCGCCTTCAGGCTATGGCGCCACAGCAAGGCCCTGGCCGTTGTCTGTGCGGGCGCTGGCTGCATTGCCATCGCCTGGATGACCGGCTACCGGAACTGGCTTGAAGGTATCGTGCAGGTCATGGCGGTGCTTGCGGCGCTCGGTATGGCGCATGATGGCTGGAAGCTGAAGCAGGCAGAGGAACAGCGCGAGCGCAAGCAATACCGTGGGCGCATGTGGTAGCGCCGCGTTGACGCAGGGGATGTGGAGTCCCCCGCCGCGACACAGAAAGGGCCGCAGACAACAGTCTGTGGCCTTTTTACCATCTGCCGTCATCCTCGTCCGTCAGCGGTCTGCGCAATGCAATAATGCTGATTCTCGTTCACATACCTTATCCATATCCCATGCAGCAGGAATCCTATTACGACTTGTTGGGCTTGCGCCCGGATGCAACGACCAAGCAGATCGAGGCTGCTTGCCAGCAAATGCTGAGGCTCTATCAATCTTCAGGTGCCAACCCCCATCGTCTTGCAGAGCTGAAGGACGCCCATGCTGTCCTGACTGATCCGAGCAGGCGTGCTTCGTACAATGGCTCACTCAAGCCCAGCAAGACCGGCGCTGCCGCCAACGGGCGTGGTGCAGCACCGGCTGAGTCAGGCAAGGCGCTGCGTTGGCTGGCGCTGCTGGCCATACTGGCCTTGCCGCTGGTGGTGACGGCCTGGTGGATCAACCGTCCTGCTCGACCGCCCAAAACCCAAGCCATTGCAGTAGAAGAAGTGAGCGCCCCTGTCAGTGCCCAGGCGACCGAGTTCGTGTACCAGAAAACCCTGGAGCGTGACCGGTTGATGGCCCGGCTGGCGGTGATCAACCAGTACTTTGCCGAGTTTGCGCGAGGTAGAAAGAAGGTGGAGGAAGGCGAGGGCTACAGCTTCCTGGAGTCTGACAAGCGGGAAGCCGAGCTGCTCAAGCCCGAGCGTGAGTGGATACTGGCTCGACTGGATGCCATCGCGCATACGGAAATGGAACAGGCGCGGCGGGGCATCAAGATGCCCGAACAGTTCTATGCAGCCCCACAATCCTGACGGACGCCGACATATCCTCTGTATGGTTGCGACACCGATCAATCTCCTTACCCCATCTCCATGCAAAAAAAATCTCATTACAGCCTGCTCGATTTGCGCCTGGATGCTACGGTCAGCCAGATTGATGCGGCCTATAAACAGATGTTGCGCCTCTATCAGTCTTCGGGTGGACAGCAAGACAGCCTGGTTGCGCTGCAGGAAGCCCATGCGGTCCTGACCGACCCTGTACGTCGCAGCGCTTACGATGCGGAACTGCGCCAGCACGGCGGAACGAAGGCGGTGGCCGGCCCTGCCGCAGAGCCGGGCAAGGCCCTACGCTGGGTGGGGCTGCTGGCTGCGCTCATCTTGCCGATTGGCGGTATTGCCTGGTGGGTCAACCGACCTTCGCCCGTCCGTCTACCGGTGACCGCGCCGGGTTCCACCTCGGGGGAGCAGGCGTCGGCAAGTGCATCTGCGGAAAAGGGAGTGAATTATGGGAATGCGCAGACCAAGTATTCCGAACGGACCGAGCACTATAACCGCCAGATGGCTGTGAGTTACGAGCTGGGCAGCCGCGCTGTGAGGGCTCGGGATGGACACCCGCTGGAAGGCCAGGAAGCTGAGAATGAGGCGCGTGAGATCGAGCTGTTGAGACGAGAGCATGACTGGCTGGATGCACGGATCAGGGAGATCGACGATGTCGAGTTGCCTCAGGCTGCCAAAGGCAATCTCTTGCCGAAGCAGGTCTATCATGGTGAGCGCGTAAAGTAAGCCCGCGGCAGGTAGGGTGCCACCCCGTGACAAGCGGGGCTCAGGCCGGCACCATGCCTTGCCACGCACCCATGGCGCACGCCACGACGGTCAGCATCGCCTCGCGCGAAGCGCCGTCGCTGGCCTGTACCGACAGGCCTTGCAGTACCGTCGTATAGAAGGCCGTCAGCGCCTCGATATCGGCCTGTTGCGGGACGTCGCCATCGGCCTGGCCTTGCAGCAGTCGCTGGCGCAGGCGGTCGGCTGAATTCCGTCGACATTCGCGCAGGTAGGCCTGTACGCCGTGGCTATCTGTCGTGGTACTTCTGATATCCAGATCAATCAGGCAACCCCGCGGCTTACCCGGTGTGGAATAACAGATGGCGGCACTGCGCAGCATGGTCTCGATGGCACCCCGTGCGGTCGCCTGTTGCAGGGCGTCGAGCCAGAGCGGGCTCTCCTCCGCCTGATAGCGGGCCACTGCCTCGCGGAACAGCGCCTCCTTGGAGCCAAAGGCGGCATAGATGCTGGGCGCGCACAGTCCGCCCATGGCTTCCTTGAGCTGGTTCATGCTGGCGCCTTCGTAGCCGTACTCCCAGAACACCTTCATGGCCTTGCGCAGCGCATCGTCGCGGTCAAAGCTCGTTGGGCGGCCTCGCTTGTTCATCTGCCATCCATTTCTGTAACGATTGGTATATTTTCCTTGACGATGCCCCGGGAATGCAAGATCGTTATAAATATAACGACTGTTATAGATATATTCCGTCTACGCAGAGGTGCCCGTCTTGATCCCCTTTTCCGTCCTCGATCTATCCCCCGTGGTGCAGGGTGCCACACCGGCTGATGCGCTACGCAATACGCTGGATCTGGCCCAGCACGCCGAGCGCTGGGGCTATCACCGCTACTGGCTGGCGGAGCACCACAATATGACCGGCATCGCCAGCGCGGCGACGGCGGTGGTGATCGCCCACGTGGCGGCAGGCACGCAGCGCATACGGGTGGGCTCGGGCGGCATCATGCTGCCCAACCACTCCCCACTGGTGATCGCCGAGCAGTTCGGCACGCTGGAATCACTCCATCCGGGACGGATCGATCTCGGGCTGGGGCGTGCGCCGGGTACCGACATGGGGACGGCCCGTGCCTTACGGCGCGACATGATGGCAAGCGGGGATACCTTCCCGCAGGATGTGCAGGAACTGCAGGCGCTGCTGGGGCCGGTGCGACCCGGCCAGGCCATACAGGCGGTACCGGGCGGTGGCCTGAATGTACCGATCTGGTTGCTGGGCTCCAGCCTGTTCAGTGCCCAGCTTGCGGCAGCCATGGGCTTGCCGTTCGCGTTTGCCTCCCACTTCGCGCCTGACTATCTGATGCAGGCGCTGCAGCTATACCGTGACCAGTTCCGTCCCTCGAAGCAACTGGCGGAGCCATACGCCATGGTCGGCCTGAGCGTCGTGGCGGCCGATACGGACGAGGAAGCGCGCTTCCTGTTCACCTCGCTGCAGCAGCAGTTCACCAACCTACGGCGTGGTACGCCCGGCAAGATACAAGCACCGATCAAGAGCATGGCGGACTACTGGCAGCCGGGTGAGAACCTTGGCGTGGACCGGGCATTGGCCCTCGCCGCCGTGGGCTCGCGGGCAACGGTTCGCCAGCAATTGCAGGATGTGATGGCACGGACTGGTGCCGATGAACTGATCCTGACGGCCAATATCTATGACCATGCCGCGCGTTTGCGTACCTTCGAGATCGTGGCCGATATCCATGCGGAGCTGGCGGCGGTGCGCTGAGGGACTGTACGGCCTCTTGCGCCCACATGAAAAAGACCTGGCTTATGGCCAGGTCTTCATTGCCGGGTCGTGATCCCGCCATGGCGGGATCACGCTGGTCACGGGGTGCGCGATCAGTAGTCCAGGCTGTAAGTGAGGGCGTAGGTACGCCCCCGGCCCTGGAAGTCCACCGTGGCCGGTGCCACCAGGCTGCCGTAGAAGACCTTGGCGCGTTGGCCCCAGATGGTTGCGTACTGGCGGTCGAACAGATTCTGCACGCCGAAATTTACGGTACCGCGGGACAGCGTATAGCTGCCCAGCAGATCCGCCGTGGTGTAGCCATCCAGGCGGGCATTGCTCGGGTCGCTCAGGCCAAAACTCTTGACCGCCTGCAGGCGCATACCGATCGGGCCGCTGTTCCAGCTGCCGTAGGCGGTCAGCTTGTTGGGACTGGAGGTGGTGACGGCCTGCTTCTGCCAGTCACCGTTCTTCTTTTCCTGCGAACGGATTACCAGGAAATTGCCGCCCAGTTTCCACTGCTTGTCTAAGCGATAGCTCAGCTCGCCTTCAAGGCCGTAGTTGCGGGTGTCCTGATCGATCACGTTGATAGCCAGCGTGGAGGACAGGAACTGGATGTTCTTGTCGGACCAGGCGTAGAAGGCTGCGACCTGGCCGCTGAAGCCACCGAGCTTGCTGCGCCAGCCGGTTTCTAGCTGATGGGTCTTGATGCCTGCCAGCGGTGAGCCGGCGATGCTGACGCCGTTGACCAGGTTCCAGGTGCCAGCCTTGCCGCCGACCAGGGTGTAACGGCCTTGGCCGTAGTACTTGGCCGGATCGGGCAGGTCAAAGCCTTCCGAGTAGTTGAGCCAACCCTGGCTGTTGCCGTCGAGGCGGAAGATCACCCCGGCGTTGGGCAGGGTGACCGAGTAGTCGTTCTCGCCTCCGGCGATGGCGGCGGCCGACTTGCCCACGCCGCTGGCGATCAGGACCTGCTGCTGCGAGGCGACGAAGTCCGCCACTGACACGTCCATCTTCTGATGGCGCAGGCCGGCGCTCAGGCTCCATTGCTCGGCCAGCTTCCAATCGGCCTGGGCAAACAGGGAGCGACCATCCACTTCAAAACCGGGGTAGCGACCGATCTCGCCCATGCGAACCAGCTTCATGCCACCGCTGGCAAAGCCTTGCGCGGCATTGAACAGCACCTGGTTGGCTTCGAACTTCTCATGGTCCAGGTCCAGGCCGTAGCTCAGCTTGACGTCGCCAAAGCGCTTGAACAGCACCGCCTTCAGCGCCTGGGCCTCGGTATTCTGGCGAGAAGTGCTGTAGTAAGGCACTGTACCGACGCCGGCGACGTTATAGGTGCCGGGGAACGGGTAGAAGTCCAGCTTCTCGCTGCGGGCCGAGCCTTGTATATAGAGATCCTGGCCGCCGAGCACCTGGGGCAGGTGGTAGTCGAACATCGCCATGGCGCGCTTGGTGGTCGGCGTGATATCCGACTCAAAACCATCCCGCACTTCCAGCAATTGTGGCTTGCCACCCAGGGCGCCGGCGAGGTTGGGGCCGAGATATAGGGCCTTGCTGCCATCGTAGCCCGAGTCATAGTACTGCGCGGTGAGCTTGAGGCTCTGGCCGGCCGGTAGCTTGAAATCCAGGCTGCCCAGTACGTCGACCGAGCGGTTGTATTGCAGGTCGGTCTGGGTAATGTCCGGCGTGACTCGCTTGCCGGCGGCATCGAAGGCGGCGCCGTTCTTCTGGTAGGCCACGCCCAACCGGCCGGCGATCATGTCGTTACCAGCGCTGATGGACTGGGCGATGCGCCAGTCATGATCTTCGCTGGTTTCGAAGCCGCTGCGCAGGCTTAACTCTGTATTGAACTTCAGGCCGGCCTCACCACGCTTGGTCACGATATTGACCACGCCACCGGTTGCGCCGCCACCGTAGACCGAACTCGCGCCGGACAGGACTTCGATACGCTCGATGTTGTAGGGGTCGATGGCGTCGAACTGGCGACTCACGCCGCGTGAGCTGTTCAGCGAGACGCCGTCGATCATCACCAGCACATTGCGACCACGCAGATTCTGGCCGTAGTTGGTCCGACCCTGTGGGCCGATATCCAGGCTAGGTACCAGTTGACCCAGCAGTTCCTTGAGCGGCACGCCACCCTTGACCTGGGCGGCAATCTCATCGCCACTGACGATCCAGGCGCTGCGCGGCAGATCGCTGATTTTGATGGGGGTGCGGGCGCCAGTTACGACGATGGGGTCGGCGCTGGTCTGCTCGGCCAGCGCAGGCAGGCCGGCCAGGATCAGGGGGATGGCGATCGCCAGTGGGCGGAAACGGGGGGCGTGTTGCATTAGCGGGTTCTCCCAAGTGTATGACCGGTTTGCCACCACGCCACGCGCCCACGGCAACCCGGCAAGGGCGCACGGAAGGCAGGGTGTAGCAACGTGATCGGGTTCTGATTTGAAGTACGGCTGGCGCGGCAGAGGCACGGCGCAGACACAAGGGCGACATTCTAGAGTTGTAAATATTGTTTGCAAATAAGAATCGTTATTATTTTTGTTCATAAATTAGGCGAATCAACTGATCGAGATAGTTGCATAAGGAGGTGAGGGGGCGAGGTAACTGGTACCTGGGGCAACTTGCTGCGGTGCTAGTGGGCGCTAGTTCTGTGAACCCACGAGCGCAGCGAGACTCCCTTGCGGCGGCGAGGCTGCCAGAGTTCTTGGCGCTTTAGCGCCTAGAACCTGTGCGTGCAGAGCTCGGGGGGAGTAGGAATAGATCAGGATGCCGGGAGGTCGAGTAACGCCAATGGTTAGCCCACGGCTGAGCGGCAGTTGTTGCTGGCGTCCCGCCAGCTTACAACGCCGGCCTCCTCCTTGCGGGACTGTCGGGCGCCTGTGCTAACGGTAATGCGGAGGAGAAATCTGCCAGGACGCCCCGGCTACCCGCCGGTGAGCGACATGAAGCGAACGATCTTCTCGGGTCGTTCGACAAAGGTATGGCGCTCGGGTTTGAGTTCGATGGCGTCGCGGAGAGCGGCGATCAGGGTAGCGTCGTCGACGCCGTCACGCAGCAGGGGGCGCAGTTCCAGTTTTTCATCCTGACCCAGGCACAGGTAGAGCGTGCCGTCGACCGACATGCGCACCCGGTTGCAGGTGGCGCAGAAATGCTGGCTGATGGGGGTGATGAAGCCAATCTGGCCGCGACCATCCGGCGTGCTCCAGTAGCGGGCCGGGCCACCATCCATCTCGATGGCTCGAGGCACCAGGCCAAAGCGGTCGGCCAGTTGTTCGCGCACCGGCCCAAGATCCAGATACTCGGTATTGCGGCCGGTATCACCCATGGGCATGGCTTCGATCAGCCGCAGGGTATAGCCGCGCTCCAGACAGAATTCGGCCATCGGTACGATATCGGCCTCATTCACGCCGCGCATCGCCACCATATTGATCTTGATACGTTCGAAGCCGGCCTCATCGGCAGCTTTGAGCCCCGCCAGCACGCTGGGCAGGCTATCGCGGCCACTGACCTTGGCCACGCGTTCGCGGGAAAGGCTGTCGAGGCTGATATTGAGCCTGTGTACGCCGGCCGCGCGCAAGTCGGCCGCATGGCGCGCCAGCTGGGTGGCATTGGTCGAGAGGGACAGGTCATCCAGTCCAGGCAAGGCGGACAGACGTGCCGCCAGGTCCGGCAGCTTGTGCCGGAGCAATGGCTCGCCACCGGTCAAGCGGACCCGGCTGACCCCAAGTTGCGCGAACAGGCCGACCACGCGTTCGATCTCGTCGAAGGTCAGCCAGTGCGCAGGCTCCTCAAAGTCCTTGAACCCTTTGGGGATGCAATAGCTGCAGCGCAGGTCGCATCGGTCCGTCACCGAAAGGCGCAGGTAGGTGATGCGGCGCTGGAAGCGATCTATCAGCGGGTTGAGTGGGGTAATCATGATCCGCCAGGGTGCCTAGGTCGGGCTACAAGGGCAAGTGTGCCGTATCCGTTCAGTATAGTCAGTTGGTGGAACCCACAGCGCCGCCATCCGGCGGCCGGGCCATCGACAGTCCCAACCACATGGTACTCCGACCGGCAAGGCTTGGCAGCGTTCACGCGGCCTGCATCTGCTGCGCCGGGAGGCTGGCCGCCTCGCCGATGGCCTTGCCCACCAGAATAATGGCCGGGCTTGCCATACCGGCTTGTCTGGCCTTAGTCGGCAAAGTCCCCAGATTGCTTACAAGCCGCTGCTCCTGCGGGGTACTCGCCCACTGCACCACGGCGGCTGGCGTATGGGCCGGCAGGCTGCGCAATAGGCCTTCGCAGATCTGGCCAATACGGCCCATGCCCATGTAGATCACCAGCGTAGTCCCGGTGGCGGCCAGCGCCTGCCAGTCGGGCTCGCTGCCGTCCTGGGCGTGTGCAGTCACGAAGGTTACCCCCTGGCAATGATCGCGGTGCGTCAGCGATATCCCCAGACTGCCAGCTGCGGCAAGGCCTGAGCTGATGCCGTTGATGATCTCGACCGCCACGCCGGCGTCCTGCAGAAAGCGGATCTCCTCGCCAGCCCTACCGAACAGCAGTACTTCGCCCCCTTTGACCCGCACGACACGGCGACCCTGCAGGGCATAACGGCGCATGAGCCGCTGGATGAAATCCTGCGGGGTGGATTTGCAACCACCGCGTTTGCCGACCCGGATCACCCGGGCCAGGGGCGCGAGACTGCAGATGTGGGCATTGGCCAGCTCATCGAGCAGCAGTATCTCGGCCTGTGCGAGGGCGCGGGCGGCTTTCAGGGTCAGGAGCTCCAGGTCGCCCGGGCCGGCGCCGAGCAGGATTACCTTGCCTTTGGTCATGGTCCTATCCCTTCAGATGGGTCGATTGGCCAGCCTAGGCGGCGACCGGGGTCGCGCACAGGCGCTTGAGTTCCGGCAGGCAGGAGCCGCAGACGGTACCGCAGCCCAGCGTGGACTTGAGTTCATCGAGATGGGCGCCTTGCTGCACCATCAGCCGGATCTGCGATTCCTTGACCTGCTTGCAGTTGCACAGCACCCGGTCACGCGGGCCGGCATCTGCCTGGCGCGGGGCGAATACCGACAGACGCGGACCTTCCCATGCAACACCCTCCAGCAGGTTGGCCAGCAGGCTGTCGCTACCTTGCGTATCGCCGGCAAATACAAAGCCATGCAGGGTGCTGTTGTGCCAGGCAGCGCGCTTTACCATGCCGCGGCGCGCATCGCGGTACTCGAGTACGTCCGGACCGGGTGTCATGTCCAGCAAGGCGAACAGGCGTTCCAACCAGCCTTCGAGTGCTGCTTCGGCGGCGGCGCGTATCACCAGGACATCCCGGCCCTGCAAGCTCAGGGCAGCATAGCCGCAGGCTTGCAGCAGCGGCTGTACCTTGCCTTGCAAGGCAAGGACATCGTGGCTGCGACAGGCAACTACGGCGCGCCAGGGCAGGGCGGCGGGTTCCACGCGAACCGCGGCGTGCTTGAGCTCCGGCTGAAAGGAACGTGCATCCACCTTGCCGATGCTGGCCTCGTTGATCCCACCCGAGTTGAGGAACTGCCCGTTCCAGTGCATGGCGGCGAAGACACTGCCACTGGGCACTTCGTCCGATATCGCCAGGGGCAGGACCAGACCGCCACGCTTGCTGCTGACATTCATCAACTGGCCGGCCTGGTAGCCACGCCGCTCGGCGTCTTGCGGATGCATGGTCACGCTGGGCTCGGTCGAGTGGGCAAAGAGTTGCGGCACCCGACCGGTACGGCTCATGCCATGCCACTGGTCGCGCAGGCGGCCGGTCAGGAGATGGAAGGGATAGCGGGCGTTCGTCGGCTCCGCCAGGGGCTTGTAGGCGGTGGCATGAAATACCGCCCGGCCGTGCGGCGTGGCGAACTGGCCGTAGGTATAGCGGCGGGCCTGGCCGATATGGTCGCCCTCCGGCAGCGGCCACTGCTGCGGGCCATGGCTTTCCAGCAGCGTATAGGACAAGCCGCCGATATCGAGATCACGGCCCACGGTCAACTGCCGGTGTTCATCGAAGATGGTCTGCGGCGTCTCGTAGGGGAACAGGCTAGGGCGACCCGGTCGCAGCAGTGCTTCGAGCTTGCGGCCCAGCTCCGCCGCAATCCACCAGTCGTGGCGGGCATCCCCAGGGGCCGGTACGGCAGCCCGCACACGGGAGATGCGCCGCTCGGAATTGGTGACGGTACCGTTCTTCTCACCCCAGCTGCTGGCGGGTAGCAGCACATCGGCGAATGGCACGGTGTCGGTCTGACTGAAGGCCTCCTGCACGACCACGAATTCGGCACGGCTCAGCGCCTCCCGCACCGGGCCCAGGTCGGGCATGGAGTGGGCCGGGTTGGTGCAGGCGATATACACCGCCTTGACCTTGCCGCTGTGCAGGGCTTCAAACAGCGCGACGGCGGGCAGGCCGGGTTCCGACGACAGGCTGTCCACGCCCCAGAGGGCGGCTACTTCATCGCGGTGTTGCGGGTTCTGGATATCCCGGTGGGCGGCCAGCATCGTGGCCATGCCGCCGACCTCGCGGCCGCCCATGGCATTGGGCTGGCCGGTCAGCGAGAACGGGCCGGCACCGGGCTTGCCGATCTGGCCGGTGGCGAGGTGCAGGTTGATAAGCGCCAGGTTCTTGTCGGTACCGTGGGCAGACTGGTTCAGCCCCATGCAATACAGCGACAGCGAGGAGGGGCTGCGGCCGAACCACTCGGCGGCGGTGATCAGGTCATTGACCGCGATGCCGCATAACTCGGCAGCCATGCGCGGTGTGTAGTCGCGCAGCAGTTGCTTGAGCGCCTGGAAGTCCTTGGTGTGGTCATCGATAAAGCGCTCGTCCAGCAGGCCCTCCCAGATCAGGTGGTGCAGCATGCCGTTGAACAGCGCGACGTCGGTACCCGGCTGTATCTGCAGGTGCAGGTCGGCCATGGCCGCCGTATCGGTGCGGCGTGGGTCAATCACGATCCACTTCACATTGCTGCGCGTGGTGCGGGCGGTTTCCAGCCTGCGGAACAGCACCGGGTGGGCGTAGGCCATATTGCTGCCGGCGAACAGCACGCACTCGGCAAGGTCCAGGTCCTCATAGCAGGTCGGTGGGCCATCGGCACCCAGCGCGAGTTTGTAGGCGGTTACTGCACTCGACATGCACAGCCGAGAGTTGGTATCGATATTGTTGGTACCGATCAACCCCTTCGCCAGCTTGTTGAAGACGTAGTAGTCCTCGGTCAGCAACTGACCGGAGACATAGAACGCCACGGCATCGGGGCCGTGGTGGCGGATGATGTCGGCAAAGCGTTCCGCGACCGTATCGAGCGCACCATCCCAGTCCACCTGCTGACGCGCTGCGTCACGCGTCAGCCGCATTTCTGGCTGCAAGGCGCGGCCGGTCTGGCTGGCTGCGGTCAGCGGTAGCGTCATGCCCTTGGTGCAGAGGCGGCCAAAGTTGGCCGGATGGGTCGGGTCACCCTGCACACCGGTAATGCGACCGTTTTCGCTTTCGATCAGAACACCGCAGCCGACGCCGCAATAGCAACAGGTGGAAGGGGTGACTGTTTTCATCGCGACCGCCTCAGCCCAGGCTCAGGAAGACGTCACCGTCCTCCACCTTGACCGGAAAACGCCGGGCGCAGCCGACATCGGGCGCGCGCGCCTCGCCGCTGCCGAGGTCGATATTCCAGCTATGCAGCGGACAGGTGACCGATTCACCATGGACGATGCCCTGCGACAGCGGCCCACCCTTGTGCGGGCAATGATCGAGCAGGGCGAATACGGTGTCGGTCGCCGAGCGGAACACGGCGATATTGCCGGCGCTGCGCTCTACCACCCGGCTGCCGAGGCGGGGGATGTCGTCGACGGTACAGATACGCACCCAGGGTTGCGGAACGGGCATATTCATCGTGCTCTCCTCAGGCAATCACTTTGAGCGGGATGTATTCGTGCTTCTGTGCGCCGCCGATACGTGCCGCCCAAGGGTCGGGCAGGCCTTCCAGCGAGTACAGCAGCCGCTCGTACAACGCCTTGCGGTTGGCGGCGTCCTCCACGACCTTGGCCTTGGCATAGTCCAACCCGACCCGGTCGAGGTAGTGCACGGTACGGTCGAGGTAGTAGGCTTCCTCGCGATAGAGCTGCAGGAAGGCGCCGCTGTATTCCTTCACTTCCTCGGCGGTCTTCACCTTGGCGAAGAACTGCGCGACCTCGGTCTTGATACCGCCGTTGCCGCCGACGTACAGCTCCCAACCGCTGTCGACCGCGATCACGCCCACATCCTTGATGCCGGCCTCGGCGCAGTTGCGCGGACAGCCGGATACCGCCAGCTTGACCTTATGGGGTGACCACATGTTCGCGAGCATGGTCTCGAGGTCGATGCCCATCTGCGTGCTGTTCTGGGTGCCGAAGCGACAGAACTCGCTGCCCACGCAGGTCTTTACGGTACGGATGGACTTGCCGTAGGCGTGACCGGAGTTCATGCCCAGATCTTTCCAGACACTGACCAGGTCCTCCTTCTTCACGCCCAGAAGGTCGATGCGCTGACCACCGGTGACCTTGACCATGGGCACCTGGTACTTGTCAGCCACGTCGGCGATGCGCCGCAATTCGCTCGCATTGGTCACACCGCCCTTCATCTGCGGGATGACCGAGAAGGTGCCATCCTTCTGGATGTTGGCGTGCACTCGCTCGTTGACGAAGCGGCTCTGAGGATCGTCCACTGCCTCGTGCGGCCAGGTGGAGAGCAGGTAGTAATTGATTGCCGGCCGACATGTGGCACAGCCATTCGGCGTACGCCATTCCAGGAAGTCGTACACCGCCTGGTGGGTCAGGAGCTTGTGCTCGCGGATCGCTTTGCGTGCGTCGCCATGGCTGCGGTCGGTACAGCCGCAGATCGCACGGGTCTTAGGCGATTCCTGGAAGCTCGATCCCAGGGTGTTCATCAGCACCTGCTCGACCAGCCCGGTGCACGAGCCACAGGAGCTGGCCGCCTTGGTGTGCTTCTTGACGTCGTCGACGGTGAAGAGACCCTTGTCCTTGATCGCCTTGACGATCGTGCCCTTGCAGACGCCGTTGCAACCGCAGACCTCGTCGCTGTCCTGCATGGCCGCCGCGCGGCTCTGGCCCTGTACCCCCACGTCGCCGATGGCCGATTCGCCAAACATGATGTGGTCGCGCAGATCATTGATCTTGCGGCCCTCCCGCAGCAGCTTGAAGTACCAGGCGCCGTCGGCGGTATCGCCATACAGGCAGGCACCGACCAGTTGTTCGTCCTTGATGACCAGCTTCTTGTAGACCCCGCCCGCCGGGTCGGAAAGCACGATTTCTTCGGTACCGGCGCCGCCCATGAAATCGCCGGCGCTGAACAGGTCGATGCCGGTGACCTTGAGCTTGGTCGACAGCACCGAGCCTTTGTACTGGCCGATGCCGAACTGGGCCAGGTGGTTGGCGCAGACCTTGGCCTGCTCGAACAAGGGGGCGACCAGGCCGTAGGCCACGCCGCGATGGCTGACGCATTCCCCCACGGCATAGATGCGCGGGTCATAGGTCTGCAGTGCGTCGCTGACCACGATGCCGCGGTTGCAATAGAGGCCGGCCGACTCCGCCAGTGCGGTGTTGGGGCGGATGCCGACCGCCATCACGACCAGGTCGGCTGGTATCCGCTCGCCGTTCTTGAAGGTGATGGCACAGGCTTCGCCGAGTTCGTTGCCGACGATCTCCGCGGTCTGGTAGCCCAGCAGGAAGTTGAGGCCGCGCTCTTCCAGCGACTGTTGCAGCAGCTTGCCTGCGGTCTGGTCGAGCTGGCGTTCCAGCAGCCAGTCACCGATATGCACCACGGTGACTTCCATGCCGCGCAGCTTGAGGCCGTTGGCGGCTTCCAGGCCCAGGAGGCCACCGCCTATCACCACCGCATGCCGCTTGACCTTGGCGGCCTCGATCATGGCCTCGGTGTCGTAGATGTCACGGTAGCTGATCACGCCGCGCAGATCCTTGCCGGGGACGGGCAGGATGAAGGGCGTGGAGCCAGTGGCCAGCAGCAGCCGGTCATAGGGCTCGACGGTACCGTCCTCGGCGATCACCTCGCGCTTGACCCGGTCGATGCGGGTGATGGACTTGCCCAGGTGCAGGCGGATGCCATGTTCGGCATACCACTCCACTGGATTGAGGATGATGTCCTTGAACTCCTGCTCACCGGCCAGGACCGGCGAGAGCAGGATACGGTTGTAGTTGGGGTGGGGCTCCGAGCCGAAGACGCTGATTTCATAGTGCTCGGGAGCGAGGATCAGCAATTCTTCCAGCGTGCGTATGCCCGCCATGCCATTGCCAACCACAACCAGTCTGGATTTTTTCATCGATGCATTCCCTTTGAAACAGGCTTCAGACACGCACGACTGCGGCGGACCAGTTGCTGCGCCAGCGTTGCTTCACGCTGCTGAGGCTGACCCAGGCCAGGGCCGAGAGGCAGGCGAACAGCCACAAGCCGGCCGAGTAGTCGCCGGTGGCCTGTTTGATGGCACCCAGGCTTGCGGCAAGGGCGAAGCCGCCAACACCCCCGGCCATGCCGATCAGGCCGGTCATCACGCCGATCTCGTTACCGAAGCGTTGCGGTACCAGCTGGAATACCGCACCGTTGCCGGCACCCAGGCAGAGCATCGCGGCGACGAACAGCAGGATTTCAAACGCAGGGCCTGCCGGGCTGAACCCGGCGATGCCGATCAGCAAGGTCACGGCGGCGTAGACCGCCAGCAAAGTACGGGTGCCACCGATACGGTCGGCCAGTACGCCACCGATCGGGCGCATGACCGATCCTGCCAGCACGCAGGCGGCCGTGGCCCAGCCGGCGAGCTTGGGGTCGAAGCCGAACTGGTCGTGGAAGAAGCCGGGCAGGGCGCTGGCAAAGCCGGAGAAACCGCCGAAGGTCAGCGCGTAGAAGAACATGAACCACCAGGCGTCGCGGCTGCCGAGCATGCGGCCGTAGTCCGCCCAGCTCTTGCGCTTGAAGTCGCCAGGGGCATCCTTGGCCAGCTTCCAGTACACCAGCAGCACGACCAGCAGTGGCAGGACGGCCAGACCGAACACGTTCTGCCAGCCAAAGGCGATGGCGAGTACCGGCGCGAATAGCGCAGCCAGCACGGTGCCGGAGTTACCTGCACCGGCGATACCCATGGCCGTGCCCTGGTGCTGGGGCGGATACCAGCGCGAGGCCAGGGGGAGCGCAACGGCGAACGAAGCACCGGCAACGCCAAGGAAGACACCCAGCAACAAGGCTTGCTCGAAACTGTGTATGCCGATCTGCCAGGCAGCGGCGAGGGCGATGATCACAATGACCTGGCCCAGCAGGCCGGCCCGCTTGGCGCCAATCCGGTCCGCCAGCATGCCCATGAAGAGGCGCAGAATGGCACCGGCGAGTATCGGGGTCGCCACCATCAGGCCGCGCTGCTGGGTGCTGAGGCTCAGGGCGCTGGCCATCTGTACCTGCAAGGGGCCGAGCAGGTACCAGACCATGAAGCTCAAATCGAAATACAGGAAAGCCGAGAACAGCGTGGGGGTGTGACCAGAGCGCCAGAACGAACGATCCATTGCTTCTCTCCTAGTGTCGCAGCCATGGGGTCCGCGCCAGGCGCGGCCCCAAAACAAAAACGGCGTCCGCTCGCAACCCGTGTGGGTTGGAGGGGACGCCGTTGTCCTTGGGGAAATACCGCCGCCGTTGACGGGTTTCCTGAAATCTAGCGGGCCCTGCTTCTTTGCACTGCCCGTCATTCTCTTAGCAGGGGTCGTGCCAGCTCATGATGCCGCACTGCAGCGGCCTGCAAGCTCGATGGAGATGGATGCTGCGGAATATATTGTGCACTGCACTAGTGCGATGCCGGTGGGCTTTGCACCGCCTTGGCGCGCTACCGGGTCAGGTGCGGAGTGCAAAACTGCGGGCATAGGCGGCGGGATCGTGCCCGTCCCAGCGGCTGCCGTCCATCAAGGTGCTACTGCGCAGCGGGCTGTCCGGAATGGCGACCCCCAGCACGCTGGCGGCTGCGGTATACACCTCGGTCTGGTTGATCCGACGGGCCAGCGCGGCCATGTCCTGCTCTTCGCCCAGCATGCCCCAGCGCTGGTACTGGCTCAGGAACCACATGCCATCGGACAGATAGGGATAGTTGACCGCACCGTCGGCATGAAACCGGACAGGGAGCGGTGGCTGGCGCAGGGGCGCACTACCATAGTCTCCCAGCAGGCGGGTGGCGATCAGGTTTTCCGGCAGGTCGAGGTAGTCGGGGCCGGCCAGCCAGCCGGCCGCCAGGCGTCGCTGTGCCGGTTGGTCCAGCCAGCGGCAGGCGGCCAACAGCGTGGCGGTCAGCGCGCGTGCGGTATTGGGATAAAGCGCGACAAAGTCGGCACGGCAGGCGAGCACCTTCTCCGGATGGTCGGGCCAGATCTCGCCACTACTGGTCACTGTCTGGCCGGCTTGCATGTTCTCGGCCACCGCGTGCCAGGGTTCGCCGGCGCAATAGCCATCCAGCTCCCCCCGGCCGAGGGCTGCGGGCATTTGGGAGGGAGGTATCACGACACTACGTACCGCTTGAAGAGGGTGGATGCCCTGTGCCGCCAGCCAGTAGTAGAGCCACATGGCATGGGTGCCGGTAGGGAAAGTCTGGGCAAACACCGGGCTGTCCCGGCCATCCGCCAGTGCCGCGGCGAGCGGGCGGCCTTCCCGCCATGCCTGTGCCAGACGATTGGAGAGGCTGATGGCCTGGCCGTTCTGGTTGAGCGTCAATAGCACGGCCATATCGGCCTGTGGGCCACCCAGCCCCAACTGTACGCCGTAGACAAGGCCGTACAGCGCCTGGGCCGCATCTAGCTCACCGCTCAGCAGCTTGTCGCGCACGGCAGCCCAGGAAGGTTGCCGGCACAATTCCAGCGTCAGGCCATACTGGCGGCCAAAGTCCATCAGCTTGGCGGCGACCAGTGGGGCGCAGTCGTTGAGGGGGACGAAGCCCAGCCGCAGGTGCGGCTTTTCCGGCGCGTCTGAGCCGGCGAGGTAGGCGGAGGACATGGGATTGTTCAGCATCGTTGTGCTCCGGCTAACCCAGCAGGTCGGCCATGGCGATGATCTGGCGGGCCACGTCGGCTAGGCGGCTGCCTTGCTTCATGGCCTGGTTACGCAGTGTCTCGTAGGCCTGGGCCTCGCTCATCTGCCGTTTGTCCATCAACACGCCCTTGGCGCGGTCGACAAGCTTGCGGTCCGCGAGCTGCTGCTCCACCTCGGCCAGCTTGTTGCGCAGCTTCGATTCCTCGGCGAAGCGGGCCAGGGCTACTTCGATGATCGGGGCCAGCCGCTCGGGAGCCAGGCCATCCACCACATAGGCGGTGACGCCAGCGCCGACCGCCGCACGAATCAATTGCTGGTCGGCATCATGGGTGAACATCACCACCGGTCGCGGTGCCGCGCTGTTCATGACCGCCAACTGCTCAAGGGTATCGCGCGAGGGTGATTCGGTATCGATGATCACCACATCCGGCCGTTCACCTTCCACGACCTTGAGCAGGGCGTGCGGCGTCGCGACCACGCTCAGGATCTCATAGCCCTGGAGGGCGAGGGACTGGCGCAGTTCTGCGATGGGCTTGTCAGTATCGTTGACCAGCAGGATGCGTAACATGGACGGAAAGAGTGGGGAAGCCTGCTAGCCCAAGCAAGACGCAAGCCATGCGATGGCCTGCTACGGCCGCTCCAGGAAGATAGCCTGTCGAATCAAAGGGCTTGCGATCGCCCGGTCGATCGGGCCGTCGTCCGGGTCGGCCTGAGAGAATTGGAACCTTGTGCCAGTTTGGTGCGTCGAAGTGCCTCGCCTTCGCAGGCTGCTGCTGCGACAATGGCATTGGAATAAAATGCCGTTTCGGCCGTCGGGAGTTGTGTCTTTGAATCTGTCCTATCGTTGCTTTGTCCGTGCCGGTCTGCTGCTGTCGAGCCTGCTGATGTTGGCTGTCCCTGCCATTGCGGCGAATGGTGGCGGTGACTGGCTGGGCGATGTGCTGAACCGCAAGCCGCGCGCCAGCGCCGAGCCGCTGCCGCCCGAGCAGGCCTTCTCCCCTCAGGTACGGCGACTAGATGGCAATCGGCTGCGCGTGGATTTCCTGGTCCAGCCGGGCTACTACCTGTACAAGGATCGTTTGTTGGTAGCACTCAAGGATACGCCGGGCCTGCGCATCAGCCAGGTTGACTACCCGCCCGCCGTCAGCAAGCAGGACCCTTCCTTTGGTACGACCCAGGTCTACCCCCAGCCCTTCAGTGTCACCCTTACCCTGGCAGGGCCCGGCAAGGGGCCTGTGACGGTACTGGCCCGCTATCAGGGCTGCTTCGAGACACGAGGCATCTGTTACCCACCGCAGGCCAGTTCCCTGGTGGTGAATTGATGCCGGAACGGGACGCGATCTTCTTATCTGGCGGACGCCATGGATACCTCGAAGCCTGACCTGTTGATAGTGCAACCGCTGGCGCCGCCATCCATCATGGCCAGCCTGGCGGCTGCCTACACCTGCCACTACCTGTGGCAGGTTGCCCCGGAAAATCAGTCCTCCTATCTGTATCGCCTCGCGCCCACCCTCAATGCCGCAGTAACGACGGCGTCGATCGGCTTTCCGGACGACCTGCTGGAGCAATTGCCCGCGCTGGAGATGCTGGCCGTCTATGGCATAGGCCTAGATCGTATCCCGCTGGCGGCGCTTGCCGACCAGGGCGTGGTCGTCAGCAACACGCCCGATGTGCTGACTGACGATGTTGCCGACCTGGCAGTACTGCTGACGCTGTCTGCCGCACGCCGGCTGCCGCAGCTCGATGCGTATGTGCGGGCGGGACGCTGGAGCCGGCGCGAACCGCTGGCCCTGGGCCGGGGTGTCAGTGGCAAGGTCGCCGGCATCTATGGGTTCGGTCGCATCGGGCAGGCGGTAGCGCATCGTCTGCAAGCACTGGGTATGGTCATTCGCTACTACCAGCCAAGGTCATTGCCGGAGAGTACTGTGCCGCGCAGTGACAGCCTGCTGGCGCTGGCCAGCGAGAGCGACTATCTGCTGGTTTGCGTGCCAGGCAAGGCCGAAACGCAGCGGGCGGTCAACGCAGCCGTGCTGGCGGCACTTGGCCCGGACGGTACCTTGGTCAATATCTCGCGCGGCTCGGTTGTCGATGAAGCCGCACTTGTCCTGGCCCTGCAACAGGGTCTGCTGGGCGCCGCCGCGCTGGATGTCTACGCAGACGAACCCCACCCGAATCCGGGCTTGCTGGCGCTGCCCAATGTGGTCCTCACCCCGCACATCGGCAGCATGACGCTGGAAACGCGGACCGCCATGGGCCAGCTGGTGCTGGATAACCTGGATGCTTATTTCAACCACCGGCCGCTGCTGACGCCGGTTGGCGCACGCTGAGCGACTACTCGCCTCTCCCGATTGAACAAGGGCAGGGCGGCCGTTTGTCGGCACGCCAGAAAAATTGCTGCCATGGCAGCGAATTTACGTATAATGCTGCCTAGGCAGTAACTGCAAATGAGGGAACCAAGATGCCCACCTCTTACTACAGTATTGAAAACTACGGCATGGATGAAAGCATCGGCTTTCTGATCACGCAGGTGCAGTTGCGCCTGCACGACGCGCTCAATCAGGAGCTGGCACCTACCGGCATCAGCTGGCCGCAGTGGAAAGTCCTGATGCAGGTCTACTACAAGCGGGCCGGGACGGCGGCGGATCTTGCACGCTGTACCGCCAGCGATACCGGCTCCATGACCCGCATGATTGATCGTCTTGAGGAAAAAGGCTTTCTGCGCCGCGTGCGCAGCGAGACGGACCGACGTCTGGTCCGACTTGAGCTGACCGAGGCTGGCCGCGCATTGATGCCGACCATGGTGCAGGCCGTGGTGGATGTGCTCAACAGCCAGCTCGAGGGTTTTGAGCCAGAGGAATTGGAACTGTTCAAATCCTTTATGCGCCGGATGATCGCTACCGCCGATAGTCGTAAGACCAATTGATTTTTTTTGAAATAATTGCTGCCTAGGCAGTGGATGCTTGAGCAGTAAATGCACGGCATTACACAAGGAGCTGCACCCATGCGCCATATTCCCTTGTCCCTCTCGTTGCTGGCAGCCCTGGTGTTGAGCGCTTGCGCCGGCATGGGCAACAGCACGACCCACGGCAAACCGTTGAACGGCGAAAACCTGGCAGGTGGCCAGGTATTGACGGCGAACCCACAGGCCCGCTGGCCGCAAGAGCAATGGTGGAATGCGCTCGGTGATGGCCAACTCAACCAGCTGGTGGACGAGGCCATGGCCAGCTCCCCCAGCCTGGCTGCTGCCCAGGCGCGTATCGAGCGCTCCCGCGCGCTGGCCGGTTTGACCGAGGCCAATAGCGGCCCGCAATTGAGCCTGGGGGCCGATGCGACCCGCCAGCGTTTCAGCGAAAACTACATGCAGCCGGCTCCGCTGGCTGGCAGTGTCCGCAATAGCGGTCGCCTCGCGCTGGACGGCAGCTGGGAGCTGGATTTCTTCGGCAAGCACCGGGCAGAGCTGGATGCGGCGCTGAGCCGCAGCAAGGCTGCCGAATACGAGGCGCAGGCCGTCAAGCTGGCACTGGCCGCCAACCTGAGCCGTGCCTGGGTGCAACTGGACAGGGAGTACGCCAGCCAGGACTTGCTGACCGCCACACTCAAGCAGCGCCAGCGTGTCGCCGAGCTGAGCGCCTTGCGCAGCAAGGCCGGGCTCGATGCTGTCAGTGACAGCAAGGTGGCCACCGCCGGCGTCGCGACCATCCGCCAGGAGATCGAAGCCAGCAAGGAGCGGCTTGCCCTCTTGCGCAACCAGATCGCTGCCCTGTTGGGCGCAGGCCCTGAGCGCGGCGAGAAGCTGGGACGTCCGCAACTGGCGAGCAATGCCGCCGTAGGGATTCCGTCCAGCCTGCCGGCTGAGCTGGTGGCCCGCCGTCCGGACGTCGCCGCGCAGCAGGCACGGCTGGATGCCTCGGTCCGCGATATCGACTACGCCAAGACATTGTTCTACCCGAACATCAACCTGGTCGGTTTCCTGGGCTTCCAGGCGCTGGGTCTGGACAACGTACTCGAGGGCGGTAGCCGTATCGTCGGCGTGGGCCCCGCTCTGCGCCTTCCCATCTTCGACGGTGGCCGTCTGCGCGCCAACCTGCGGGTCAGCCAGAACGATTTCGACAGCGGCGTGGCGCAGTACAACGCCCTAGTCATCGATGCCTTCCGCGAGGTGGCCGACGCCGCCACCAGCCAGCAGGCGATTGTCCGCCAGCAGAAGGAGCAGCAACTGGCCGAAGCCGACCTGCGCGACGCCTATGGCATTGCCGAGGCACGCTACGCCAAAGGCCTGGGCAACCAGTTGGCCGTACTGGTCGTGGAAGACCGGCTGCTCAACCAGCAGCGCAGCGGCGTGGAACTCGCAGCCCGCAGCCGGCTGGCCTGGATCGATCTGAACCGTGCGCTGGGTGGCGGATTCCGCAGCCAGCAAGACCAGACCGCCAACAACCAACAACCGGCTGCGCGCTGAGCGACGCCTAGCTTATTCAAATTCGGAGCATAGCCATGACGACCCCTACCCAATCCCCGGCCCAGGAACAAAGCAACGGCAAGCGCAAGCCACTGATGTTGGCAGTTGCCGGCGTATTCGGCATCGCCGCCATCGCCTACGGCATTTACTGGTACGGCCACGCCCGATACTTTGTCGAGACCGATAACGCCTATGTGGCGGGCAACGTGGTGCAGGTCACCCCGCAAGCCGCCGGTACCATCATCAGCATTGGGGCGGACGATACCGACTTCGTCCAGGCCGGCCAGCCGCTGGTCGTACTCGATAGCGCCGACTCGCAGCTGGCGCTGGAAACTGCCCAGACCCAGCTTGGCCAGACCTTGCGCGAGGTACGCACGCTGTTCGCCAACGATGGCAGCCTGCGTGCCGCCATCACCCTGCGTGAATCGGATCTGTCCAAGGCCAAGGACGACCTGCAGCGTCGCCAGGCCCTGGCGGGTACCGGTGCCGTTGCCGTCGAGGAAATCCAGCATGCCAAGGATGCCGTCAAGGTTGCACAGGCCACGCTGGAGGCAGCCCGTGAACAACTGGCCGCCAACCAGGCCCTGATCGAACGCACCACCCCCAAGAGCCATCCGAACGTCCAGCGCGCCGCGCTGAAAGTGAAGGAAGCACAACTGACCCTGAGCCGTGCCACCGTGCCGGCTCCGGTCAGCGGCTTTGTCGCCCGCCGCGCCGCCCAGCCGGGCCAGCGCGTCAACATCGGCGCCCCGCTGATGGCTATCGTGCCGCTGGACCAGTTGTGGGTCGATGCCAACTTCAAGGAAAGCCAGTTGGCCGATATGCGGATCGGCCAGCCCGTTACCCTGCATGCCGACGTCTATGGCAGCGATGTGGTCTACCACGGCAAGGTCAGCGGCTTTGCCGCAGGCACCGGTGCCGCCTTCTCGCTGCTGCCGGCGCAGAACGCGACCGGTAACTGGATCAAGGTGGTGCAGCGCCTGCCGGTACGCATTGCGCTGGACCCGAAGGAAATCACCGAGCATCCGCTGCGCGTGGGTTTGTCGATGCAGGCCGAGGTCGAGACGCATGATCGCAGTGGTCCACTGCTCTCTACCGCCAAGCGCACCACGCCGGTGGCCGAGACCCGTGTATTCGAAGGCATGCTCAAGGCGGCCGACGGCAAGGCAAGCGAGACGCTGAACGCCGAAGCCGGCAAGTAAGCCGTGGTCCCTGCCCCCAGTGGCAGGGTGCCGCCCATCTCGTTTCCATCCTTCCCTGCCATGGTGCGGGGAAGGGTATTCGTTCAGTGATCCGGCCGATGCCGGGTCAGGGGGTTTTTCATGAGTGCTCCGCAGAGCTATCCGCCGCTCAAGGGCGCCCAGCTGTTCTGGGCTACGCTGGCCCTGTCGCTGGCGACGTTCATGAACGTGCTCGATACCACGATCGCCAACGTCTCCATTCCGTCGATCGCCGGTGACTTGGGCGTCTCGCCCAACCAGGGTACCTGGGTCATCACCTCGTTCGCCGTGGCCAATGCCATCGCGGTACCGCTGACCGGCTGGCTGACCCAGCGCTTTGGTCAGGTGAAGCTGTTCGTCACCTCCATCATCCTGTTCGTGCTGGCCTCCTTCATGTGTGGCATCGCCTCCAGCCTGGAAATGCTGATCGCTTTCCGCGTGCTGCAGGGCCTGGTCGCAGGGCCGATGATTCCGCTGTCGCAGGCCTTGCTGTTATCGAGCTATCCCAAGGCGAAGAGCGGGCTGGCGCTCGCCATGTGGGCCATGACCACGCTGGTGGCGCCGGTAATGGGTCCCATCCTGGGCGGCTGGTTGTCCGATAACCTGTCCTGGCCGTGGATCTTCTACATCAATATCCCGACCGGCCTGTTTGCCGCCTGGCTGACCTGGACCTTGCTGCACAAGCGTGAATCGACGACCCGCAAGCTGCCTATCGATACCGTTGGCCTCGCGCTGCTGGTGATCTGGGTCGCGGCCTTGCAGGTGATGCTCGACAAGGGCAAGGAACTCGACTGGTTCAACTCCGGCGAGATCGTGCTTCTGGGCGTGGTGGCGCTGGTGGGCTTTGCTTTCTTCGTGGTGTGGGAGCTGACCGAAAAGCACCCCATCGTCGACCTCAAGCTGTTTGGCCGGCCCAACTTCAGCATCGGCGTGATCGCGCTCTCGCTCGGTTACGGCCTGTTCTTTGCCAACGTGGTGCTGATGCCGCTGTGGCTGCAGCAATATATGGGCTACACCGCCACCTGGGCCGGCCTGGTCACGGCGCCGATCGGCATCCTGGCGGTACTGATGTCGCCGATGGTGGGCATGAACATCCATAAGGTGGATGTGCGCTACGTGGCGACGTTCTCGTTCGCCATCTTTGCCATCGTCTGTTTCATGCGGGCACAGTTCAGTACCGATACCGACATGTGGCATATCGTCGTACCCCAGCTGATCCAGGGGGCGGCTATGGCGACCTTCTTCGTACCGCTGACGGCATTGACGCTGTCCGGCCTGTCGCCGGATCGCATCCCGGCGGCGTCGGGCCTGGCCAACTTCGTCCGTATCACCTGCGGGGCGTTCGGGGCGTCGGTCTCGACCACCATGTGGGAGAGCCGCGCGGCCCATCACCATGCTCGCCTGACCGAACATATCACCCCGTTCGATCCGGCGGCGAGCCAGGCCATCAGCAACCTTGGCAATGCCGGCTTCAGCCAGGAGCAGGCACTGGGCGTGCTGGACCGTACCATCAACGTTCAGGCTTTCACGCTCTCGGCGGCAGATTTCTTCTACCTGTCCGGCGGCCTGTTCGTGATGCTGATCGTGCTGCTGTGGCTGGCCAAGCCCAGCAGTGCGGGTGGCGCAGCCGCGGCCGATGCGGGCGGTGCTCACTGAGCCAGGACCCGCAGGGCAAACAAAAAGGACGCAGTCTGCTGCGTCCTTTTTTATGGCCGGTATCGCCAACCCGGGTGTCGATGGCGAGACCTCACTTCAGGTCCAGGCCATCCAGCGTGTACTTGAGCTTGCCCAGCTCGTTGGTCTTGTCGAGAAAATGGTCGGCACCGGCGGCCATGCAGGCCTGCCGGTACTTCTCGCCCTCGTTATTGGTCATGACCACGAACACGATCTCCGGTGCCTTGGGGTGGACCGCCTGCAGTACCGACAGACCGGTGCCTTCGCGCAGGTTGAGATCGAGAAATACACAGTCGGGATGGCTGTCGAGTATGCCGCTGATGGCATCGCTGGCGGTCTCGGCCATGCCGACGATCTTTGCGCCGGGTAGCTCACCCAGCATGTCCGCAAGCACGCACTGGATCACGCGCGAATCGTCGACGATGTAGACATTGGCAGGACGGTGAGACATGTTGCGAACCGCTGGCCTTGACGGCGAAGCGGCGGCCGTTGCTGGAGATACCATCATAGACAGCGATGCCGGCTCTAGGCCGGCATCGCTGTCATTTCGATATTTTCCTGCCGAACGGCGGGATCACCCTGCCACCGGCCCGAAGGCCGTCGAGGGTGAGGATGGCTTACTTGCCGGCCTGGATGGCTTCAAGCTGGTCCATCAGGTGGTCCATGCGCTTGACCAGGGCACGGTAGGGCGCCGGGGTGGCCATGTCGAGGCCCGCCTTCTTGACGATCAGGTAGGGGTCGTCCGAACCACCGGCCTTCAGCATGTCGAAGTAGCGCTCGCGCAAGGCAGTGTCACCCTTGCCGATGCCTTCGGCAAAGTAGGCGGCTGCGCTGATCGAGGTGGCGTACTGGAACACATAGAAGTCGTTGTAGAAGTGCGGGATATAGGCCCACTCGACGCCGTACAGATTGTCGATCTTCACCACGCCCTTGGCATCGCCGTGATAGCGCTTGAGCAGGTCCAGGTAGATGGCAGTCAGGCGCTCACCGGTCAGTGCTTCGCCACGCTCCATGGCTTCGTGCGCGCTGAGTTCGAACTCGGCGAACATGGCCTGGCGGAAGAAGGTGCCGCGTAGCAGCTCTAGCTCCTGGCTCAGTGCGAAGATCTTCTCTTCGCGGGTCTTGGCGTTGGCGATCACATAGTCAGCCAGCAGCATTTCATTGGTGGTCGAGGGGATCTCGGCAATGAACAGCGCATAGTCGGCGGTCTCGTAAGGCTGGGCACGGTTGGCCAGCACGCTGTGCATGGCATGGCCCCACTCATGCGCCAGGGTCGAGACGCTGTCGTAGCCGCCATTGAAGCTCATCAGCACGAACGGATGCACGGCGTAGGCCGCGCCGTTCATGTAGGCGCCAGAGCGCTTGCCGCGCTGCGGGGTGGCGTGCATCCAGGCTTCAGCAAAGCCCTTGGCGACATCCTGGCCATAGGCCTCCCCCAGCGGCTTGACGCCTTCCAGGGTCAGTTGCTCGGCTTCGGCCAGCGTGTACTTGCGCGGTGGCTTGGCCAGCGGCACGTAGACGTCCGAGTAGCGCATCTCCTTCAGGCCCAGCAACTTCTTGCTCAGCGCAAAGTAACGGTGCAGTGTCGGCAGGCCGGCATTGGCTTCGGCCACCAGCGTGCGGTAGACCGCTTCCGGCGTGTTGTAGGGGCTCAGGGCTGCGGATACCGAGTTAGGGTAGTTGCGGGCCTTGGCGTTGAATACCGTGCCGCGCAGGTTGGCGCTGTAGGTGGCGCCGAAGGTTCGCTCGTAGGCCTTGAAGACGGGCCAGAAGGTATCGAACACCTTCTTGCGAATGGCCGGATCGCGATCATCACGATTGGCGACATAACCTTCCTGGTCGATCAGGACCTTCTTGCCGCGGATCGTGATGGTTGGCCACGGGATATCGGCATTGGCCAGCAGGCCGTAAATATTGCCGGGCTGCTGCAGCGGCGCACTGGCGGCTGCCAGCAGGGCTTCACCCTGCTGGTCCAGCGTATGGGCGGCCAGTCGCAGCGTGTTTTCCAGCAGATAGCGGTGCTTGGCCAGCTTGGGTTCCTGCTTGAGGAAGCCGGCGACCTTGTCCTTGCCGATGGCGGTGATCTCGGGCGAGACGTAGGCGGTCGCCTCGTTGAATTCGTTGTAGAGATTGGTACCCAGCTGATCGCGAGCCTGGTTGTCGGCGATGCGGGTGTCCTCGTCCGCCAGCAGGCTGGCATAGGTGCTCAGACGGGCCAGACGCTGATGCAGGCTGGATTGCTGGTCGAGTGCTGCCAGCAGCGTGGCGGCGTCCTGGCCCAGCTTGCCCTTGTAGGCAGCGAGCTTGGGCAGGTCGGCGGCGATGGCCTTGCGCTCGGCTTCCCAGCTGGCCTGATCGGCATACAGCGACTTCAGATTCCACACGGCCGGGACGTTGGTGTCGGTGGCGGCGGGGGTTTGTGCCGCATAGGTCACGGTAGTGGCCAGCAGGCAGGCGGTAAGTGCAGCGAGCGCACGGCTCATGGACAGTCCCTCGGATTGATGATCGGTTAGCAGGGGCGCCGGTCGGATCACGCCCAAGCGCCGCAGCATGCTACTGCGTATCGCCCCAAGGGACCGAATCTGATGCGACGAGCTGCAATAGAGCGTGCTGGATGGCAGGCCCGTGCCGTTCGAAGTGTCGGCGGGCAGGGCGTTAACGCAGGCTCCGTTGCCAGGCGGCAAAGCTGCCTGCGACGACGGATAGCGCCGCCAGCGCCACGAACAGGTGATGGCCGGCGATCAAGGCCGCCTGCCGGTCAATCTCGGCAGTCCATTGCGCCAGGGTCTGGCTGCTCAGGCCTTCGGGATACAGATTGGCCAGGGTGACGCTGTCGAAGCGGGCGACCAGGTCGGTACGGGCTTCTGCCCGGCCGGTTTGCAGCATCAGGCTGGCAAGCCCGGTGCCGAGCGCCGTGGCAATCTCACGCAGGATGTTCTTGAGCTGGTAGGCATGCGCGAAGTCCTCGTGGTCGAAATCGAGGTAGGTCATGGTGGCGGTCTGCAGCATGATCAGGACCGAGGTCAGGCCCTGCAGCAGGATGCCGGGCAGCAGCGCATCGGCCGAAGCGCCGGGCATGGCGGCCGAGGCCAGGAACAGCGAAGCGGCTGCGAGCACCACAAAGCCAGCGACGATGACGCGGCGCTTGCGGAACAGCCGGCCCATGTTGAGCATGTACAACACCAGCGTGGCGATGGTCGCCAGACCGCCCAATGTCATCAGCAAGCCGGTGGTGGAGAAATCGAAGCCCAGGCCGATTTGCAGGAAGCTCGACAAGGACAGGTTCCAGTAGCCGCTGATCAGATAGAACAGACCATAGAAGCCCAGGCCCACCAGATACCGGCGGCTGCCCAGCCGCCGCACGTCGAGCCAGGGATCGGGGTGGGCGTGCAGGCGACCGGCGATGAACACCAGCAGGCCCACGCCGACAAAGGCACTGATTACCACGCTGTGGATGGCGGAGGGCTGGAAGTAGCGGAAGTCCTGCACAATATGCAGGCAAAGCAGGGTGCCGACGCCGACGGCCAGTACGGCAGGCCAATCCAGGTGGCCCCAACGCAAGGGGTCAATGTTCCCGTCTGCCCGCTTGCGGTGCGGATAAGTGAGCAGGACCAGCGGCCAGGTGATCACACCCAACGCAGCCTGCAGCAGGAAGATCGCCCGCCAGTCGAACACGGTGACCAGCTCGGCCGACACCCAAGGTGCCAGCGCCAGCATGCCGAAGCTGCCAAGGCCAAAGCCCCAGAACAGCACCCGCCGTTCCGGTGGCTCGCTGGTCAGTTGCATGATGACCCGTGCCGCCGTGAACAGCGCGCCGCCACCCAGACCCTGGATGGCCCGGCCCAGGGTCAGCAGGCCGATATCGTTGGCGGCCGCGCACACCAGGCCACCCAGCACGAAGACCGGAATGCCGATCAGGGTGAAGCTGCGATAGCTGATCCGTCCAGCCAACCGGCCGATCATGATGTTCGCCATCACCGCCGTTACGGCAAAAGCCGTAACCGCCCACAGGTATTCCTCCGGGCTGGCATGCACGCCGCCCTGTATATGGTTGCCGGCTATCCCGATCATGGACGACGCCACGAAATCCAGCCCCACCACCATGCCCATGACCAGACCAAAGGCCCAGACGCGCAGCGCGCTCATCTCGGGATGCTTGATCAACAGGGGGGCAGGGTGGGGGAGGGTGGTAGCCATGCTCCGCAGGGTATATTGTATGAATTGACGGATAAATATCGAATAATGAAATGATTGTTCATCAATGAGAACAAACGACTGGAATGACTGGCACGCCTTCGTGCTGGTATCGACCCTGGGCAGTTTTACCCGTGCGGCGGAGCGCCTGGATGCGCCCAAGTCGTCGATCAGCCAGGCCGTGGCGCGGCTGGAGAGGCGCCTGGGTGAGCGCCTGCTCGAGCGCAGTACCCGCAGCCTGCGGCTGACCGCGCGGGGGGCGGCGCTATTGCGCGAGCTGGGGCCGCTGTTCGAGCGGCTGGAGGAAGTGGCCGAGGGGGATGCCGCGCTGGGCGATGTGCCGCGAGGCGTGTTGCGGATCGCGGCGCCTTATGAGTTCGGCGCGCTGCAATTGGGTGATGTCATCAACCGCATGTTGCTGGACTATCCGCAATTGGGCATCGAGGTCGAGGTCGTGGGGCGGCGGGTAGACCCGTTGGTCGAAGGCTATGACATCGCCTTCGCGATCACCGCCGATGCCCTGCCGGATTCCAGCCAGATCGCCAAGAAGGTCTATTCGGTGGAGCGGGGTCTCTACGCATCACCGGCCCTGCTGCAGCGATTAGGCCGCCCGCGGACGGTAGCCGAGCTGGCGGGCTGGCCCGTCGTGGCGGCACCGACCGAGGCGCAGTGGGTATTCATCGATGGCGACGGTGCGCGTGAGGCGGTAGACCTGCAGCCGAGGCTACGCACCCCCAATGCGGGCCTGCGGGTACAGGCGGTGCTGGCCGGACTGGGCCTGAGCGTGATTTCGCATCGCTATTGCCAGGCCGAGGTCGATGCCGGCCGTCTGGTCCGGGTGCTGCCAGGACATACCCCGGAGAACCTGCGTATCTACGCATTGATGCCGACCCGGCGGCTGATGCCCACCAAGACCCGGTTGTTCATGCAGGCCCTGGAGCAGTCGGTACTGCCGCTGGCCTGACCGGGCCAGGCTTAGAACTGCCAGCGCAACCAGTAGTCGAGCGCGATACCGGCGAACACCACGCCGCCTACCCAGTTGTTGTCATTGAACGCCTGGAAGCACTTGGCCCGGTCGCGGCCGCGTATCTGCCGGTACTGCAGGGCGATCAGCACGCTGGCGACCAGCAGGCCGAGGTACCACAGTGGTCCGCGCTTGAGGAACCAGCCGATCGTGGACATGCCGACTAGGTACAGCGCATGGCAGACCATGACCGCCTCGGCATCGAACCGGCCGAAGGTGATGGCCGAGGTCTTGATACCGATCTTCAGGTCATCCGGCTTATCGGTCATGGCGTACTCGGTGTCATAGGCCAGGACCCAGAACAGGTTGGCGAGCAGCAAGGCCCAGGCGATCATCGGCACCTGGTTCTGGATAGCGGCAAACGCCATCGGGATGCCAAAACTGAACGCCACCCCGAGGTAGGCCTGCGGCAGTGGCAGGAAGCGCTTGGTATACGGGTAGGTGCCGGCCAGGAACAGCGCCGGGATCGACATCAGCAGCGTGAGCCGGTTGAGCGGCAGGATCAGCAGGAAGGAAAGCAGTGACAGGCCGCCGGCCAGCAACAGGGCTTCCCGTTTGCTGACCGCACCGGTGGCCATGGGTCGGCTCTGCGTGCGCTCGACCAGCGGGTCAAAGTCCCGGTCGGCATAGTCGTTGATCACGCAGCCGGCAGAGCGCATGAGCACCGTGCCGAGGATGAATATCCACAATATGGTCAGATTGGGCCGACCATCGCTTGCCACCCAGATGCCCCACAGCGTGGGCCAGACCAGCAGCAGGATGCCGATGGGCTTGTGCAGCCGCATCAGTCGTTCGTACAGGTCGAGCTTGGCTTTGACGTGATTCCAGTTCATGGACGGTATTCCGTAACAGCGGGCAGGAAGAGTTCGGTCACCAGTATGCGCGATTCTCCCAGCTCGAAGCGCGACCGTCGTGCCCAGAGCCGCCGGGGCAATCGACCGACCGCCAGCTCGGCACGATTGTGCAGCGCATGTCGGCGGTCCACGCCACGGAAGGCCAGCCGGCTGCGCTTGACCTTGGGATTGGCGAACAGCGTAGCCCCCAGTGGCTTGGTCCCTTGTCGCCGCAGGCCGCGAAAACCGCTCAGCAGGGCCTGGCGGGGCATGACCGAGTGTGCAAACACCAGCGGGACTTCGCCGCTCATCAGGACCACCTCGCGCACTATCGCCAATGTGCGGCGCTGCAGGCCCAGGGCGCGCAGCTCGTCCCGGCAGGGCCGGTCATAGCGCTGGCTCAGGAGTCGCACATGGAAGTGAGGGAAGCGTGCCTTCAGCCGTGCCGTGAGTGAGCCGGGGTTGACCAGCCAGTGGTGCAGGTCTCGGGGGGCGCGACAAGCCGGGTGGCTCCAGCGATGGCTGGCGATATGCGGCATGGATCAGGTTATGGGAACAGCGAAGAAGGCGGGATTATGCCAGATGACAGCGGAAGGGCATGCCGGGTCGGCAACATATATCAGCGCCAGCGCGCCTCGATCTGCGCGTACTGCCCGGACTGATGCAGCTTGCCCAGTCCGGCATCGAAGCGACTGATGATGTCGGCGATACCCGGATACTGCGGGGCGAAGGAGACATAGATGTCCGGCTCGATCAAGGTGCCGACCGAGCGGAAGCGACCGTGTAGATCAGGTTGGCTGCGCGCAATATGGTTGGCGATCCGGTCGTAGACCAGCGCGTAGTCCACCCGTCCTGCGGCGAGCTTGCGCAGGGCGAACAGGTCGGAATCGCCGATATCGCGTCGTAGCGATTTGTCACTGTCAAAGGCCTCGCCGTAGTCGTAGCCGTTGGTGACGGCGAGCCGCTTGCCGCGCAGGTCGTCCAGCGTCATGCGTTTGTCCGGGTGTTCGATGCGGGCGTAGATATCGATGCGGCCCTTGAAGAGGGGTTGCTTGTGCCAGCGATAGCGCTTTTCCAGCAGGGGGTTGCGCAATGTATCGAAGCAGCCCGCCAGCTGGTTTTCCCGTGCCAGCTTCATGCAGCGCGCGTAGGGCAGGGAGACCAGCTCGACCTCGATATTGGCCGCCGCAAATGCCGCCTGTACGATATCGACAGCCAGACCTACAGGCTTGCCGTCCAGTGTGGCAGAGTAGGGGTACCAGTCATTTTCCGCCCCGATGCGCAGCTTTCCGCCCGCCATGGCAGGCTGGGCGAGCAAGAGGATCAGCAGTAAGGTCATCAGACGGGGCATGACGGAATAATAAAGGGCAGTGACTACTTGCGGTCAATGTCCTTGTCATCCGGATGCCGCAAATCATGCACGCACACAATCCCACCGACGAGTTCGTCGCTTTCCATCGCCCCAACGGGTTTGAGGGACTGGAATTGCTGACTGCGCACTATTTCGATCATGAGTTCGCGCCGCATGTGCATGAGGGCTATTGCATTGCCCTGATCGAACAGGGGGCGGAGCGCTTTCGTTACCGTGGTGTCGAGCACCATGCCCCTGTGGGCACGCTTGCCGTCGTCAACCCCGATGAAGTCCACACCGGTAGCCGGGCCGCAGATGAGGGTTGGAGCTATCGGGTCTTCTACCCCGATCCCGGCCTGGTGAAATCCATCTGCGAATCCATGGACAGCTGGCAGGGTGGGACGCCGTACTTTACCGAGGCGGTCATCAACGACCCGGACCTGATCGTTCCGCTACGTGGCCTCCACTATGCCCTGAGCCATGAAGTGAGTGCACTGGAGCGGGAAGCCCGCTGGTTCGATGTGATGGGCACCTTGCTGTTGCGCCATGCCCATGGGCATCGGCTACGCCAGCACATCGCCCCGGAACGTGGTGCCGTGCAGCAGGTACAAGCGGCCTTGCAGGCGCGCTATGCCGATAGCCCCAGCCTGATTGAACTGGCGGCCGGCGTAGGCCTGAGTCCCTGGCACCTGAACCGTGTCTTCCGTGAGCAGGTGGGATTGCCGCCCCACGCCTATCTCAAGCAGGTGCGCCTCTCCCGGGCCAAGACCTTGCTGCGTGGTGGCCAGCCACTGGTTGAACTGGCAGGCCAGCTGGGTTTCGCCGATCAGGCGCATTTCAGTCGCCAGTTCAAGCAGGCCTTCGGTGTGACGCCTGGCCAGTATCGGCAGGCGGCCTAGGCTTGCCCTTGGCGCGGGTGGGCGCTACCGCAAGAATGTTCAATACCCGCGGAGCGGATCTCGTTAAGGTAAGTGGCAGGAGGTAGCACGCATGTCCCTGTCCCACCCCACCCGTCGCGCCGAGCTATGGCATGGCGCCCGGGATTCCCTGCCCATGCTGGTGGGCGCCGCACCGTTCGGCCTGATCTTTGGCACCCTGGCGGCACCGAGCGGCTTATCCTTGCCAGGCACGCTCGGCATGTCGCTATTCGTGTTCGCCGGCTCATCCCAGTTTATCGCCCTGACGCTGCTGGCCAGCGGTGCAGGGCTGGCCGTCATCGTATTGACCACGCTGGTGGTCAACCTGCGCCATGCGCTGTACTCGGCCACCCTGCTGCCGCATGTTTCCCGGCTGGGCCAGCGCTGGCGCATCCCGTTGGCGTTCTGGCTGACGGATGAGACCTTTGCCGTCGTGCAGCACCGCTACGGGCAGGACGATGCCTCGCCGAACAAGCACTGGTACCACCTGGGTTCGAGCATCGCCATGTATGGCAACTGGTTTGTCTGGACGCTGGCGGGCGTGCTGCTGGGCCGCTCGGTCGACGGTCTGGATCAGCTGGGGCTGGAGTTCGCGATGGCCGCGACCTTCACCGGCATTGTCGTTCCCATGCTGAAGAACCGTCCCACATTGGCGGCGGCGTTGGCAGCGGCCGCCGTGGCGCTGCTTGCTCGGGGATTACCCTACAAGCTGGGCCTGATGCTAGCCGCGGTGGCGGGGGTGGTGGTAGGGGTCTGCCTGGAAAGACTGCAAGCGAAGCGTGAGCTGCAACCGGAGGAAACGAATGAGCCAGTATGAAATCGCCATCGTCCTCGGGATGACGGCCGTCACCTTCTTGATCCGCTATTCCTTCTTTGCGCTCGGGGAGCATGTGCGCTTCCCTCCGCTGATCAAGCGGGCTCTGCACTATGTGCCGGTGGCGGTCCTGACCGCGATCACCGTGCCCATGGTCCTGCTGCCGGATGGCCAGCATTGGCAACTGGACTGGCGCAACGAATGGCTGGTCGGCGCGCTGACCAGCGGGGTGATCGCCTGGCGCTACAAGCACCTGCTGGCCGCCATCTGCGGGGCCCTGGTGATGTTCTTTCTGTGGCGCTGGCTGATGCACTAGGGCAGGGCGGAAGACGGTCCCGGATAACCGGGGCCGTCTTCCGGGCTAGCTGGATTTCAGCGGAATCTCGGCAAAGTCGTCGGTACGATCGAGATTATTGAAAATAGCTTGCAGCGCATCCGGTGGCAGGGTCAGCTTGCGCTGCCGCAAATCCAGCCAGGCACCGTTGACCTCATGGCGGGCAGCTAGGCGACCATCTTCCTTGAAGATCTCATGCCGGATGGCAAAGCGGCTGCCGTCAGCTGAAAGCGCGGCGATCTTGACCTCGACGGTCAGCCGTTCGCTCATCTTCACTTCCTTGAAGTACTCGGTCCACTCCTTGAAGATGACTGGCCCGAAGGCGTGCTGCTGGAACTGGTCAAAGCCGAAGCCATGCACGCGCAACCATTCGATGCGGCCATGGGTACAGAAATCGGCGTAGGCGCTATGGCGCACATGCTGGTTGGCATCGCAATCGGCCCAGCGCACTTCTACCGCATGACGGAAGGTTTCCATCGCAGACTCCTCAAGTGTGGATGGGGCATCATAAATCCATCTTACAAATTCGAGCAATTGCTTGCTTGATTCTGGGTCGTTCAGATGACCAAGGATCGCTGCACAGCTGACCGGCCGTCGCCAGCATGCGCCCTGCTATCCCCGTAATATTTTATAAATTATTGATATTTATACAATTTGTGGCAAATCCGCTTGCCGCGTCTGTTGCTATCTTGCATAGCATCTATGTGATTCATAACAAGGTACCTTGCAATAAAAGGTACCATGCTATACATTGAATCTGGGAATGGACAAACGCACCCCAGGGTGCCGGCAGAGGGTAGGAACGATGAAGACCCAACTGAAAAAAGGTGTGCTGGAAATGTGCGTGTTGGCACAGCTCGAGCGGCATGACAGCTACGCCTACGAAATTGTCTCAACCCTCGCCGATAGCGTGGAGATGAGCGAAGGCACGATCTACCCGTTGATGCGCCGGCTGCAGAACGAAGGGCTGGTCAGCACCTACCTGGTCGAGTCGGACTCCGGGCCACCCCGCAAGTACTACCGGCTGGAGGCCAAGGGTGTAGGCGCCCTGGCCGAGATGAAGCAGGAGTGGGGTGGGTTTCTCGAAGAAGTGAACAAGATCTTGCAGGGATGACGATGATGAACCGCGAACAGTTTCTGAAAACGCTGCGCAATGAATTGCGCTATATGGCGCCTACGGAGCGGGACGAGATCGTCGCCGACTATGACGAATACTTCCGCGATGCCCTGGCGGACGGCCGCAGCGAGGAAGATGTCGCCCGTTCGCTGGGGACCCCTCGGCAACTGGCGCGTGAGCTCCGGGCCGAGGCCCGTATCAAGGATTGGGAAGAAAAACGCTCGCCCAGCAACTTCGCCCGCATGTTCCTGGCCGTCGCCGGCCTGGGGTTGATCAACATGATGGTCTTGCCACTGCTGTTTGGCCTGGTCATGACGGTGATCGCCCTGTTCATCGCGGCCTTCCTGTTGATTGTGGCGGGGGCCGGGCTGGTGCTCGCCGGCATACCCGGCATGGGTATCGGCGAATTCGTCACGGTGGATATCGCCGGGGTTGAGATGACCGAGCCCCTGGGCATGACCCTGGCCGGCGTGGGTGTGCTGTGCTGCGGTGTGGTCTGGACGATGGTCAACGCCTGGCTCAGTAAATGGCTGGCCATCGGCCTTGCCCGCTATGCCCGTCTCAATTTCCGCGTGGTTAAGGGCGAGCTTTGAACTCGGCCGATTGTTGAGAAGATGGAGGATCACCATGTTCGGATTGTTCAGTCTCGCAAAGTGCAGGCCCGTCGCGACCGACCGGTTGCCTTCCTCTCCCGGTTACTCGTCGTCGATCAGCGCAGTTGGCGCCGCCAAACCGGCAATTGATCGCAAGCTGATCGCACTGGACGCCGCGGGGGCGCAGGATGCAGGTCATGTAAAGCCGCCACTAAGGCGCAGACCCATCCAGGTACTGGAACGAGAAGGAGCCCGATTATGAACACCCGATTTGATGCACTGCTGGAGCCGGTCCTGGTCCTCGCCACCGGCGCCCTGTTTGGCCTGGCCCTGCTGAGTGATATCGGCATCGCTGGCAAGACTGAAACCGGGGCTGCATCGGCTAGGCAGGTGGCCCAGGTCCAGTCAGTCATGGCGCAGGCCTGATCATGTTCACTTCTGCTTCGAGCCGCGCCGTCCCGTCGGGACAGGAACCGAGCCAGGCTAGCAATCCGTCGGCGCCACCCACCCTGTTTTCACTGGTTCAACTTGGTGCTGCGACGGTGCTCGGTAGCGCACTGATCCTGGGTGTCAGCGCGACACTGGCTAATGTGCTGCAAACACCGGGTGCGAGTCTTGACGGCGCTTTGCCGCCGCACGTCGGTAGCGATGCAACCAGCCAGCCGCAGCAGCGGCCGCGCGAATGGCGCGAGGCACGTCGTACGGACGACCGGCCGCTTACCACGAGCTGAGTCCTGGCCTATACCTTTGGCCCGCGCAGGCTGACCGACGCCACGATGGCGGTCCTGGTCATCAGCCACCAGCCGCCCGGTCGGTAATGCTGGCGTAGCTGGCGGCCATATCCTTCAATATTCCTGCCATGGCGCTAGCCTTGCTGCCATCCCGATACGCAATGAACCGCGCCAGCAAAAGCAACTGCTGCACGACCGACTCGCGTTGCCGCTGCGTCCCCAATACCTTCCTGCTGGCCTCAAGGTAATGCCCGAGCAATTTGGCGGCGGAGCCCAGCAGATCGCTGCTCGGCTTGCCGGCATGATTGAGCCAATCCACCAGGGCGGCGTCCGCCACCATCACCGCATCAAAGAAATCACTGTTATGCAGTAGCCGGGCTTCGGCTGCCTCGGCACAGACGGCGGCATCGGGGCCATCGTCAGGTGCCTCGCCGATCAGGGCGTCGAGCTGCAAGCGGTTCAACCGGGGGTAGGGGTTCCAGTTCGCCGTCGTTGGCTTGCCTTCTGCCTGGGCGTAGCGATCACGAGACTTGATCAGGGCGGCCCGTACCTTGGGCCAGCCGGCCTTCTGTGCCATCAGGATCGCTGCCTTGCGCTTGAACGCGCTGCCGAGCAGGGCCAATCGTTCCTGGCTGCCATCCCGGCCGTCTGTTTCGCTGATCTCCAGCAAGGCGCTGAGGCGTCGTATGGCGTCGTCGATCAGTTTGTTGGCGGCGGCGTAGGTCTGCTTCAGTTCTGTCTGGCCAGGTGCTTGCTCGCCGGGCGCCGCCAATCCGGCCTCGATCAGTGCGACGGCCATGCGTGCCTCGATATTGGCCAATTGCTCGACGGTACGCGCGCTGGCCGGCCCGGCCCCGCCATCTACGCCGATGGCACGCAGGTAGGCGAGCCGTGCCTGGGCAAACCCTGCCATGCCGTATTCGCTATATAGCCGGCCCAGCGCCTGCTGGATGTCGCCGCGCTCCAGCCAGCTCACCGGCACGGCCTGGTTGCGCTGCGTGATCCGTTTGCTCATGGCGTGGAAATCGGTCGCGACCGGTTTGCCATCCTTGCTCAGTGCTTGCAGCCGCTGCTGGTTGATCCAGTCGAGCAACTCCTCTGGGGCGACCAGGGCGGGCAGTTCATCCCTGGTCTGCATGTCCCGCTTGAGCTGGAAGTTGGGGTCGCCATAGGCATGGTAGGCACCCCAGGTATTGCAGCTCGGGTGTAGTTCATAGGTGGTACGGCGGGCCACGGTGATGGCCTCGCCAAAGCTGGCACCCTTGACGGCCATCAGCTCGAAGAAGGCGCTGGCAAAGGTCTGCGCCGCACTGTCATCGACCTCCCATCCCGCCGCCACGACGCAACGGGTACCCATCTCGATCAGTTCGCGGGCCAGGCTGTAGGCGAGCCGATTGCTGTCCCGGCCGTACTCCTCGCCAATCTGCCCCAGATTGCAGCAACTCAGGAAGACCAGGTCCGGTACGTTCTCCAGCAGGCCGATCTCTGCCGCCGAGAGTAACAGGCCATCGGAGAGCACCACGCCGCTGCGATAGCTGCCGTCTGCGGCCCGCAATCCATAAATACCGTGGGCCGCAATGGCCAGTACCTTGTACGGCGTGGCGAACAAGCGGGTGAAGACTTCATCGGCGCTGGAATCCCCCGGCGCCACCGTGACCTGGTAGCCACCGGATTCCAGTGCGCTGGCGACCGCGTCCCCCTCACGCTCCGCACCTTGCAGGCTGACGAGGCGAGTGGGCAGGTCCTTCTCCCCTTGAGCCTGGCGCTGGTGCCAACTGGCGTCACCAAACTGGTTGAAGAAGCCTTCGGTGCTGGGGTTGGCAATGACACAGGCTGACAACTGGTCGGTCCGTATCACATCAAGCCGGAAACGCGGCGTAATGAACTGCCGGACCATGCGCATCTGCCTGATCAGCGGTTCGCCGTCGGCTTCCATCAGCTCCCAGGGCAGGTTGGCGGTGGCTTCGTCCACCGCCAGGATCAGGTTATCCGTCTTGCGCGCCACCGATTTGAATTCCTGCGGCACCAGCAGCTGGAACAGGGTGTTGCCAAATCCACCCGGGGTATAGCTGGTCGGGCTGGGGCCGTGGATGGCCGTGCTGGCGAGGCTTTCCACCAGGCCGGGCTGGCGTTGCATCACCAGGGTTTCTGCGCGGGCTTTCTCACCGAGGAACAGGAACTTGAAGCGTTCTGCGTACTGGACGACCGGTGCGGCATCGAGACCGGTGGCGATGGGCATCGTGCTACCCAATGCCTTGTCGGCGCAACCGTACATGGTCAGGATCTGTCTCAGGTTGGCCGCAGGTATGGGGTTCTGGACGCGTAGGCTGTAGCACTCGGGCCCGCAGCGGGATTCCTGCCTGTCCGCATCGCAGACAATCAGCCTTGGCCAGTAGTTGTTGCTGGTCATGCTGGTGCATAGCCGATCACGGCAACCGTCGCCATAGCGTAGTTCGCTCGCCGTCTGCAGCTCGGCCCCCAGCCCTTGCAGCTCCCGTTCCAGTACCTTGCCCAGGTCACGAACCGCATAGGCTGCGCTGATGGCGGCATCGCGGTAGACCTCGACCAGTTCCAGCTCGGTGACCTGGGCGCGTACTTGTCCGTCCTCGGTCAGGTTCAGGTTAGTCTTGGCGAACTCCCGATTGGCCTTCAGTACCCCCAGTACGATGGCCCGGACAGAGTCCGCCGGATCGAGCTGTGCCGCAGAGTTGGATCCCAGCAGAACGCTGGCAAGCCTTAACTTCAAGGTTGCTTGAGATCTTTCTCCCGGCGCACCGGCATCCTGCTTTCGTTCGTCGCCGTAGCGATCGGCAGCGTGCATCAGATAGCGCAGAACACCGGCCCGTACCGATTCGGTCACGCCGTCGGCCGAGAGATTGCCCATCTCGCCCAGCCCCACCACGACGGCACCCTTGCCGGCCTGCCTGTTGCGTTCCTGCGCGCTACGCGGCATCAGCACTACGGTCGCGCTGCCTTGCTGGCCGGCATGGATACCCAGCAACTGCCGCTTGCGCAATGCGCCATCCACCAGGAATTGGTCAATCAGTGCCTCGGCACCGGAGATCGGGTCGCCACGATAGTGACCGCACAGTATCGGTACCTGGGTAAAGCGCAAATCCATGGCAAGTACCGAGACCTGCAGGGTGTTGCTGGCGGGGGCCGTCTTGCGGGCGGCCGGTTTGGCGCCGAACAGCTTGGCCAGTACCTCCGGTTCTGTCATGTAGCCTTCCGGTGGTCCGGCCCGGTAGCTGTGCACCGTACCGGCACTCACCCCTCGGCTCTGCGGCAAACTGGCAAGCTTGGCGGGTACGCCGCGTGTCAGCAGCAGGAGAATGTCGTCGAAGTGGGCCTCGGTACCTGTCAGGCCCGAATGATCTGCCTGCATGAGCCACTGGCGATCCGCCGGCAGGTCTGGCAACTTGCCGGATGCCCAGCTGACGGAGCCATCGCCGTCCGGCGTGCCGAGGAGTTCCAGCTGTGGCGGCTTGCCGCCGCCAGTGGTCGATTGCCGTAAGCCGCAGGGCGTGTTCTCCGCCTTGCCATAGACATAGGCGATGTGCTCTGGGTGCTGGCGCACCCAGCTGGTATCGCCCACGGCCGCCCAGAAATCCTGCGCCTGCTGCAGCAGCGCCTTGGCAGGCACGCCGCACAGTGATTTGCCAAACCAGAAATCGTGATTGATGGCCTTGAGCTGGCGCCAGGCTTCCTCCTGGTAATAGTCGACTTCGGCGACGCCGCCGGTATCGACAAAACCCGGAGCGGGCAGCAGGTGGAGGGCGCCAGGGAAGCCGGCGACGATGTCGAGCACCTCCTGCATGTCGTGGCGCAGATCCAGCCGCGCCAGCATGCGTATGGTGTCTGAGAGTCCCAGCAGGGTCTGCACGAACAGGTGTGAACCGTGGTTGGGGGTCCCGAGCATGACCAGGCGTCCGTCACGTGCCACGATTTCTTCCCACAGCTTGGGATGGGCGGCAAACGCCGCCCGCACGACCAGGCCGCCCATGCTGTGGGCGAGGATACGAACCGGCTGACCAGGGTGTGCATCCAGCACCTGCCGTAGCTTGTCTGCCAGCTGTATGCCCAGCGCCTGTATGGGTTGGCGCCAGTCATAGCCATGTCGTACCACGATATGCGAGCGCCCCAGGTGCCGGGCCAGCTTGCCGTAGTAGTGATCCAGCAGGTCCAGCGTGTCGACAGACTGCTCGGCGTAACCGATCTTGCCCAGTCCGCCCATGGCCAGCCTGACGGGATTGAGCCAGATCGTGTCACCATCGGACTTCAGCGCCGTCCCCATGATGCCGGGCAAGTAGACCACGACTTCGGTCGGTGCGGGACCTGTCGCTGCCCGCGTGGCGACGGGCATGAGTGGCTGCTCCGTCATGCTCGGCCATTCCATGAGCTTGTCGGTGTCCGTGCTGATCAGCCAGTTACTCAGGGCGAGCGGCAGGGGGCGGCCCTGGGTCGTCGTGCTATCGGTGAAGTAGCGGAAGTGATTGACGTTAGGGCCTTGCACGAAGATGGCCCTGGCCTTTGCTTGCCAGGCCAACCCGCCATACATCGAGTCGGTATCGACGACCAGGTCGTTGTCGGCCCGATCAAAGAACATCCAGTCGGTAAACATTACGCCGATGCGTTTCAGCAGATTGCCGCCCTCGATATCCCCGGCGATCACCGCCATCTTGAGGTTGGGCAGACTGTTGGCCCGGCCGAGGAAGGCACTCATCGGTGCCTCGGGCAGCATGGCTTCGATGCCGGGCACGACCTGCGGCTGCAATCGCTTGTCGGCAATCTCCAGCACAAGGCGGCTGGCGCGGGACAAGGCCTCGTCCGCCACTGCCTGGGCGGCCTTGCCGGCTATGGGACTGAAGGCGGCACCGACTGCCGCTCCGGCGGACCATGCACCAAAGCGGCGTATCACGGTCAATAAGCCGGACAGGAATACATCCAGATTGTCCGACAGCAAGGCGGTACCCCGCGCCGGGCAGGCTACCCGGACATAGCGCTCGATTTTCAGGGACTTGTCCTGCAGCAGTCTGACCAGTTCACGCAGCAACGCCTGCTCCTGGTTGGCAAACTGTTCGCGCACGGCCTTGAGGCTCGGGTCGGCCTGCTCGGCCTCGATCTCATCGGGGCGAGGCTGGCGACGGTAGTCCGAAATCAGGGCGTCCAGGCTGGCGCTGGTCGCGGTCTGGACATCCAGACACAGCAGGTCGGCCACCAGCCCGCCGCGTGAATGGCTGACCAGTGAGAGCCTTGCCCCCTTGGGCAGCACGCTTACCAGGTCGATGGCGTTCTGGATCGGGCTTTGCGAGAAGGTAGGGTGTTCAAAGCCGAATATGCGATCTTCAAACTGTTTGCGAAGTTGCGGCCAGGCCTCGCTGCCCGGCAGGTTGCCAAAGCCGCCGAGGGTATGGGATGCCGTACCGTGGATGAACAGCAGTCCCGGTTTGTCGCCGAGACCCACCAGCAGACTGTGCTGATCAGAGTTGATCCAGCGGTCGTTCTGCAAGGCACTGCCGTCCCATTGGTAGAGGCCAAAGGGCGTGCTGCGCTTCCAGCTTTCGATCGCCCACATCAGGGCTTGGGCGCCCACCCAGGAGGCACCCGCCAACGTCAGGTCCTCCACCTTGTCACCCAGCGCCTTCCTGGCTTCCTTCAGCATCAACTCGGTGACATCGTCCTTGTCCAGGACCAGCTCCGTCACCTTCTGCCAGATCCACTCGCCGACACCGCGACTGGCACCATCTCCGCTGCGCTCACGAAAGCCGGCCAGGTCAATATTGCCATTCGCATCGAGCAGATCGGGGCGACTGCGGCTCAGTTGCTCGGCCAGCGCGTCGGCACGTATGTAAACGGTGCTGCCATCGCTGGCCTCCAAAGCCAGCAGAGTGCGGTCGGTCGGCAGGGTATCCGACTGCGGCGCCGCATCACTGCGGCTGGCCGACGCCAGCGTCCAGCTTCGCCCCGCCCTGACGCCGCTGAGCAAGGACTTGCTCGCAGCGGTGGTGGTGGCGGAGCGCTGGTTGGTCGTACCCAGTGCTGCGGGCAGGGTGCCCGATTGCTGTGCAGGGCTGGCGAGCGGGAGGCGGATGGCGGGCTTGGACATGGCAGGCTCTATGGCGTGGCGGTCTAGGCTGCGCCTCCCCCTGGGGCGGAGGCGCAAGGGCTCAGGGCTGGCGCAGGATCAGGCGAGTACTTTCCATTGTCTTGCGGTTTTGGTGCCGAACAATTGCGGGTTCTGCGGTAGCCGGTTGGTTGGCAGGTAGCGAGGCGAGATCTGCTTGAACCAATCCTCATAGCTGGCACCGGCGGGCAGGGTCTTCAGTGCCTTGAGCGCATAGTAGGTGAATGCGCCATTGGCCTTCCCGCCGAACTGAGTATCCCAGCTGTACTGGGTATCCGTACAGCCTGCGAGCAGGAGATCACCGCCGATACGGGTCAATCCACCTGCCAGGGGCGGCGGCTGGAGCGCGGCATGGGGCTTCAGCGCAGAGGGTGCCAACTTCATCCACACTTGAGGCGGCAGGAAGCGTGCGCGCGGCAGACCTGGAGCAAGGTCGCTATCATCACCGCGCGTTACGCTACCGGAGTGGCAACTGTCGGAGATCAGCAGTACACGCACACCGGGTGCCCGTAAGGAGAAAAGTCGCTGGATTTCATCATCCAGTAGTACCTGGCCCGAACCGATATCCCAGGGGCACAAGGCTTCATCCCTGCCATCGGTCTCGTCGCCATTCTGGTCCGGTACCCAGGTGCCGTGGCCGGAGTAGGTGATGACGACCGTATCGTTGCGTGCCGCGTTGCCGATCACATCACCGATAGCGCCGACCAAGGCGGCCTTGCTGGCATTGCTATCCAACAGCTTGGTCACGCCAAAACCTCTGGTACCCAGTTCGCTTGCCCAGTCGTTGGCGTCATTGACACAGCCGGACAGGTCATTCTGGGTGCCGGGATAGTCATTGATGCCGATGCAGATTGCACGTTTGCTCATGATGTACTCCTTGTCAGGTGGCGGCCGGACTGCCCATCGTGAGCGCGTCAAGCCAGTACCGTGGTTGGCCGAGACTGGGCAGCTTCTCCGGCATGCCGACCTGTCCCGGTCGGTTGACGCCACTGCTTAAAGCAGGGGAAAGACGGTTGATCGCCGTAGTCGATGGCAGCGCCAGGGTGAGGCCGAAGCGTTACCGTCTTCCGTGCAGGTGTGACTGCCTCGTACTTAGTTTTTCTGCGTGTTGGGCATCTTCTTCATCAGCGCAGCCTCTTGTTCCGTCATCACGGGCGTTTTCTCCAGGGGAAGGAAACGCGTCACTTGCTTCGTGTTGACCGCCGGCGTATTTGCTTGCCGCAGGCCACGCTCCTTGCAGATGAAGACGCTCAGATAGTTCGGTGTGTCGTATGCGATTTCCTGTGCAGCGATGTCTTGGCCGAGCGTTTGCTGCACCCTCAGCCGTAGCTGCTCCCCCGCCTCACGCTCGCTGGGGTTAAAGCGCACGAGATCGGACTTGATGCCGTAGCCGGGTTGGGCATTGGTAGCATCCGGCAGCGGCCTTACCCGCCAACGGTTCGGTGAGTCGGCCTGGGCAGCAGCACTGTCGGCCAATTGCCGGTTGGGGGATTGCTCACCGCCGCAATAAAACACATCGACCGCATATTTGCGATAGTCGCCGCCCGCAGTACTGGGTGACGCCAGTACCGGCAGCCATACTTCGATCTGGCCCCGGAGCGTTGCCGCATCGGTATTTTTCGGCAGGTCCCTGGGGTTGATCTGCAGCAGCTTGAGCGTCTGCAGATAGCCATTACGGGCCAGCAGTTGCTCGGTATCGGTCTTGACCTTGGCAGCCGTTGGCAGGTCTTCCGGATAGAAGTAGCGGACGTCCCCGCTGGATCGCGGCCCTATCATCTGCGCGGCCGGGACCTTCACGCCGTCGTTGGCCAGGGCTATCCTGAGCGACTCAACCAGTGCATCGTCGTTCTTGCTGGCGTACTGGATGAAGACCACCTGCTTGGGCACTGCGTTGATCGGAGTCGTTGGTGATGCGACCCCCAGTGCGGTCAGCTTGGCCTGGGCAAAGGTGGCCTCGGTCGACGCCGGGCTGAGCTCGATGACCTTCTGGAAATCCTTGATCGCGTCCTTTGGTGAACTGTCGATAGTCTGCTGCCCGCGCTGTACCAGCGCCTTCACGTTGTCTGGCTCAAGTTGCAGCGCCTGCCCCAGGGTCTGCACGGCGGCGGATTGCTGACCAGTCTGCTGCTGGGCGTCGGCCAGTCGCAGCAGGATGCCGGTTTCCTGCGGACGCGCGGCGGATAGCTTGGTCAGATCCTCGACCGCCACATCAAAGTGATGGGTCTGGCTGGCAATATCGGCGCGTTGCGACCATAGCTCGGTCTTGTCGGGCGCCATGCTGATACTGACGGCGGTGTTGATCGCCTGCCACGCAGCAGCGGGGTTTTGCTGTCCCAGCTTGGTTTTGGCCAGCAGGGCGTAGGCCTCGGCAGAGTCGGGTGCGGTCACGAGGAGTTTGACCAGCAAGGCATCCGCCTCTCGGTAGCTACCTTGCTTGATATAGCTGCTGGCAATCTCCAGCGTGTTCGTCACCAGCGTCTGGCGCTGGGCTTCGGTGTTGGCGAGGTAGCGGTTATAGGTAAAGGCGCCGAGTATGACCAGCAGCAGGGCGATAGACGCCATTTTTACGCGCCGAGCGCGGCCTTCTTGCAGCTTCTTGAGGGTGGCTGCGTATTCTTCCTCCACCGTCTGCCGCGTGCGCTGTTCAATGTCCCGCGCCGATGCGGCCTCCCGTTCACGCGCAGAAGCCGCCTCGGCAATGGCGAGGGCTTGGGCTTCCGCCTCGGCCCGCTGCTTTTGCGCCGGGGTCATCAAGACTTCACGGCCGGCGTAGGCATCCAGTACCAGGCGGCGTGATTCCGGGCTGATGACGCCGCTGCAGGCTTCGATGCCTGTCAGGTGCCGCACCAGTGCTTCGACCCGTGGCTGCAGGTTCAACGCCAGCGGGTCGTCCGGCTGGTTGGCAAAGGCGGCCAATACCTCCTCGAAAGCGAAATTGGGCACGTAGGGCAGCGCAACTTCGTCCCAGTAACTGGCTGATTCGCGTTCCGACAGACCCGCGGGGATGCCCTCGTAGCGCTGCTTGGCCAATTGCCAGCGGGCAGTGAGCTTGTCCTTCTCGCTATTGTCGATGCGCGTTGCAACCGGAAACACACGAAATCCGCTGTCCTTGCGCTGGGTGAGGATGGAGCGTGCAACGCCGGCCGAGCCCTCGATACTCTGGTTGTTGAGGGTGAAGAACACCACCATGCTCTCGGGTAGCTGCACGGTGCAGATGCCGGCCGTATCGCTCACGCCGGTACGGCTGTCGATCAGGATGAAATCGAACTCCTGGCGCAGGTTGTCCTTTACTGCCTCGAAAAAGGGATGGCCGCCCAGGCGGTCATACAGGTTCTGCCAGTTGAAGGAATTGACCTTGGCGGAATAGCTGCCACCTTGTCGACCGGAGGGAATCAGGGACAGGCTGCCCTGGCGGCCCTCTACTTCCGGAAAATCCCACTCGATCGAGATCGCGTAGTCGGCCAGGCGGGCATATTCCTTGTACCAGTCGGTTGAAGGGGTGGTGTTATCCGAGCCATTACCCTGCTCGCTGGGGCGCACGGCAGCAGCCGCATAGTTCACCACGCAGTCGATGATGCCGTCCGACGATGCCAGCTGTGGATCAATCAGGAAGGGCGCAAAGTAGCGATGCAGGCCAGGTGCTTCCAGGTCCCAGTCCAACATGGCCACGTCGTAGCCCGAGCTGGCCAGCAGCCAGGCGCTGTTGGCCAGGGCCATGGAGCGACCCGTGCCACCCTTGTAGGAGTAATAGGTGTAGATGTGCCCAAGCTTGGACGAGTTCATCACCTCAGGCTCCCGTCGCACTGATAATCGGGCGGGTGCCGCCGCCGGGGATGGGTAAGGTCGGGGCGCTCTTGTTGATGATCTCGGCGCGCAGCCGGGTCAGTACGTCACCCAGTTGCTTGCGCAGCTCCGCTTCGCTGCCGACCCGGTTGCGAAAGAACACCGCGTTGCGATGACCAATATGGTTGGCAAAGACCTGCGCAACCGTCTGCTCCAGCTCCTCGCTGTCCTCTTCATTGCGGGGTACGATCACCGAGCAGTTATCGAACTGTTCGGCGTCGATCTGCTGCAACTTCTGCCTGAATGTCGGCAACTGGGCAGACCAGCCGTCGACGAACATGACGACCGGTTGGCGGGCTGCCTGGGCCTTGCGCATGTCCGCCAGCAACTCGGCACCGAAAGCCAGCTCGTCGCTGTCGAGTTCGATGCCATCCGCGATGGCCGTCTGACGGGCGATCATGCGTATGGTGCTGGTCACGGGAAAGTACGGCTTCCAGTCCCGTCCGCCTTTTTCAAGGTAGCGTTCACGATGCAACTGGGGATTGTTGGCGGCCAACTCATCCGGGTGGGCCGCAGCGTAGACCAGGTGGACCATATTGGGGCCGCTCGCCGTGTTCACCGGAGGCGGTGCGACCATATCCCAGGCGCTCGGCAAGTCATGCAGCGATGAAAGGGCGGTGGTACGTATCGGTAACTGCCGGCTCTTGCTGATGATGGCCTTGGCCAGATCGTCCACATAATCGGTGTAGCGGTTACGGTATTTGCCCAGGCGCTTGCAGACATACTGTAGGCCCTCCTGCGCCAGGTCGTTGCCCAGGCTGTCGACAGGATATTGCAGCGCCGTCACGAACCCTGGCAGCGGTCTGTCTTCACGCGGTGGTATCCACAAGATGGGGATCAGCGCTGCGCGAGGTTGTCCTGGATTACTCTCCAGCCATTCGTTGCAACGTTGGGAGAACGCGGTCCATTCCTTGCCGCAGTATTCGCTATTGGTGTACGCCGGGGAGAGGATGGCAATGAATACCGGCGCGGTCCTCAGCTCGTCGGCCAGTTCATCCGCCCAGTTTTCACCAGGCTGGATGGCCGATACATCGCGGAAACCGCCGTTGCCACCACGGTCACGTACCGCCTTGTCCAGATCGTCAAAAAAGCGCTCAAGGTAATTGTCGTGGTTATCGCGGGCATAGCTGAAGAAAAACTCGCTCATCGCACCCCCCTGCGTTCAGTTGTAAACGCGCAGGCTGGCAACTCGCCGCCATGATCGGGTGAGGGCAGGCAGGGCAGGGGTGCAGGATGCTGGTGACAGGACACGCCGCAACGGCGCAAGGACCAAGCCTTGGTCATGATGTCTCCTCCCGTAACCCTGCTAGCAGCCTGCGTGGGCTGCCTGTCTTTTGATGGTGCTACCTGCCGGGATTGGGAAATTCACCGGCTGCCAAATGATAGGTGCGTTTAGGACAGGCTTTGTATATTTGCCGATGAGCGGTGAGCTAAATGGCTAATATTCGCGAGAAAAAATGGGAGTAATCATGCCCCGCTCGCTCGTGACGGTGGGCTTGCAGGCTAATCGCCAAACAGATCCAGTTGACCATTGCTGGAAGGTGGCCTGAACTGCGAGCAGTCCAGCCCTTCCCAGCGGCCGTTGAGCCCCAGGCGTTGTGTCGCCAGCCGGTAGCGTTTGGACAGGAGTTCGGCAAACACACCCACGCCGCGCATGCGCTGGCCGAAGGTGGCATCGTAGTGCTTGCCGTTACGGGTTTGCTTCAGCACGCTCAAGACATGGTCGCGCTTGAGCGGGTAGTGCGCCTGCAGCCAATCCTCGAACAGCTGAGCCAACTCCAGCGGCAGGCGCAGCAGTACATAGCCGGCCATGATCGCGCCGGCCTCCCGGCTCTGGGTCAGTATCCTTTCCAGCTCATGGTCGTTGAGCGCCGGGATCATCGGCGCCGCCAGCACGCCGACCGGTATGCCGGCCTTGGCCAGTTTTTCGATAGTCTGCAGCCTGCGCAAAGGCTGGCTGGCCCGCGGCTCCATCTTGCGCGCCAGCTCCCGGTCCAATGTCGTGACGCTGACCATCACCTGCACCAGCCGCTTGCTGGCCATCTCGCCCAGCAGGTCGATATCCCGCTCGATCAAGGCATTCTTGGTTAGCAGCATGGTGGGATGGCGGGTTTCCAGCAGCACTTCCAGTATGCCGCGGGTCAGCTTCAGGTCTCGTTCTATGGGCTGGTAGCAATCGGTATTGCTGCCAATACAGATCGGCGCCACCGTATAGCCAGGCTTGCTCAACTCCCTGCGCAACAGTTCAGGCGCGTTGGGCTTGGCCACAATCTGCGTCTCGAAATCCAGCCCCGGTGAGAAGCCCAGATAGGCATGGCTGGGCCGCGCAAAGCAGTAAATGCAACCATGCTCGCAGCCCTGATAAGGATTGATGGATTGCGAGAAACGCAGGTCGGGCGACTGGTTGCGGCTGATGATGGACTTGGCCTGGTGCAGCGTGATAACCGTCTTGGGCCGATCGGCTTCCTCCCGTCCTTCCTGCCAGCCATCATCGACCGCGACCCGAGCCTGGCTCGCATAGCGGTTGTTGGGATTAAGGCCGGTACCGCGGCCATGGATGGCGTCACTCATGTCCCCATTCTATCTCTTTGGAGAACGTTCGTTCACCAAAATTCATAAGTGGCATGCTGCTGATTTTCTGGCTTGGATCGAAGCTTGCCAGGCCAGGCTGTTCGAGAACGTAAGGAGCAACGCTACGGAACGCAGCGTTGCCTGGGGTCCTCACTGCACAGCAAGCTCAATCATCCAGCGTCTCATGCGTCGCAATGGCGCCATGCTTCCAGTAGCTGGATGCCCGGATGCGCGACTTGGCAATCGCGCGGTCTTCCACCAAGTGCTTGCGAACGGCCTGGATGGCGGTCAATTCGCCGGCGGCCCAGATATAACCTTCACCGGCAGGCAAGATCAGGTCGCGTACGGCCTCTTCCAGGCTGGCCGGGTCGCCGGGGTAGCGGTCCTGGCGGTAGACCCAGTGCACTTCCTGCCGGGCTGCGCTGTGGAACTCCAGGCGTGCGGCCTCGTTCTCAACTTCCACCACGACCAGCGCCATGGCCTCGGTCGGCAACTCTTCCAGCCGGCGGGCGATGGCGGGCAGGGCGCTTTCGTCGCCGATCAGCACATGCCAGTCAAAACCGGTGGGGATGACGAAGGAGCCGCGCGGGCCGCCGATGCCCAGGTACTGGCCGACCTTTGCCTGTGCGGCCCAGGTGGTGGCAGGGCCGTCGCCGTGCAATACGAACTCGATATCCAGCTCCTGTGCGACCGGGTCGTAGCTGCGCGGGGTGTAGTCGCGCGCGGTAGGGCGGGGCTGGCCTTCGGGAAAGACCGGGCCGGTCGGGCCGGCTTCGGGCAACAGCGGCTTGTCGGCGCCGGGTGCGGGGAAGAACAGCTTCACATGGTCGTCGAAAGAGGCGGAGACAAAATCCTGCAGGTCCTCGCCGGTAAAGGTGATGCGCACCAGTTGCGGGCTGATCTGCCGGGTACGGCTTACCTGCAGCAGGCGGAACGTCAGAGGGTGACGTACGCGTTGTACGGTCAGGTCGGTTGCAGTCATGGGGTGTCCTTGTCCGATCCCGGTTCAGCCTTGGCTGCTCCCGGGGTTGATGATGTCCTGGGTGGCGCGAGCCAGGATGGCGGCGATACGGCGTTGTTCGTCGGCGGAGACGTCGCTGCGCTGCATCAGCGCGCGCTTGAGCGCACGGCGTGCTTCCACAAATTCCGGTAGCCAGCTGCTACCGCTCTCGCCATCTTCCTCGCCTGACATGGCGCGCCGCAGCCATTCCATCTTGTGGGCCAGGTGCTTGAGTTTGTCCTGGATCAGCGCCAGCCGTTCCCGTTGCGCATCCAGGTATTCCCGGCCGGCGTCTGCCAGCTGGTAGCACTTCTTGTTGCTGACAACTTCCACGGTGGCGTAGCCCAGTTCTTCCAGGTAGGTGAGGGCCGGGTAGACCATGCCGGGGCTGGGGCTGTAGACGCCCTTCGATTGGGTTTCCAGCGCCTTGATCAGTTCATAGCCATGGCTGGGTTTGTCGGCGAGCAGGGCAAGCAGCAACAGTTGCAGATCGTCCGAGCTGAACTTGCGGCCGCGGGTCAGGCCTTCGCCGTCGCCGTCGAAGCCACCCGGTCCGCCGTGTCCGCCGTGTCCCCCATGGCCATGCCCGTGCCGGCCCATGGCGTGCCGGACAAAGTGCTCGGAGAGTCGCTTCAGCAATGGGCGGCCATGCTCATGCTGATCGTGGTTACCGCGGTGATGATGGCGCATGGTGAACTCCTTGTATCGTAAAATACATCTTAAAACATATCGTAAGATATAAATGAGTGATGTGAGTGTCAAGCACCGTCGGTCGGGATCGCATCCGGCGGCGATGCGCATCGAGGTCGGCAAGACCGGCCGGTTGGCTTTATCCTTGCTGGCATGAAGATCGTTATCGCACCGGATTCATTCAAGGGCACCCTGAGCGCGATCGGGGTGGCAGAGGCTATGGCTACGGGCTTGCGACAGGTATGGCCTGACGTCGAACTCGCACTACACCCGATGGCGGATGGTGGCGAAGGCACGCTGGATGCCATGGCCGCTGCGGTGCCGGCGACCTGGCAGCAGGCGCAGGTACAAGATCTGGCCGGCATGGCCCGTACGGTGCCGTGGTTGCTGCTGGCGGACGGCACCGCCGTGCTGGAGTCCGCCACCGTCGTCGGTCTGGGCCTGGTGGGTGATAGCCGGATAGCGCAGCGAAGTTCCCATGGGCTTGGGGTGCTATTGCAGGCGGCGCTGGCCGCGGGGTGCCGACGCATCCTGATAGGCCTGGGCGGCACCGGTAGCAACGACGGTGGCGCCGGCCTGCTGGCTGCGCTCGGCGCGCGCCTGCTGGATCATCAAAGTGACGCCATCTCGCCCGACCTTGCCGGCCTGGCGCAACTGGCCAGCCTTTCTCTTGCGGGGTTGGACCCGCGCCTGGCCAATACCGAATTGCTGATCCTGGCCGATGTCGCCAGCCCGCTGGCCGGCCCCGCTGGCGCGACGTTTACCTTCGGACCGCAAAAGGGCGTGCAGGCCGAGGATATGGCACGTTTCGATGCCTGGCTGGCGCGCCTGGGGGCACTGGGCGATGCTGCGCATGGCAAGCCGCTGCGCGACCTGCCGGGTAGCGGCGCCGCCGGGGGCCTGGGCTGGGCGCTGCGGCTCCTGGGGGCACGTTGTGAGCCGGGAGCCGGGGTGATTGCGAACCTGCAGGGGCTGGAAAACTCGCTGATCAACGCCGATTACCTGATCACCGGGGAAGGCCGGTCGGACCTGCAAACTCCGCTGGGCAAGCTGCCCTGGCAACTGGCCGGGTTGGCGGCCGAGCAGCAAGTGCCGGCGGTGCTCTTGTCCGGCGATATTGCTGACGCCGTGCGGCCCCAACTGGCACGGCGATTCACCCACTGTCTGACCCTGGTGGGCGCCGGTGTTGATGTGGGCAAGGCGCAGGCCCGTGCCGCACATTGGGTTGTGGCGCGCACCCGTGACTGGGCCCTGTCACTTCGATAGCACGAGGGGCTGGTCTGGCTGCCGTTCAGCCTGGCGATGCTAAGATCAGTCTTTATGCTTTTCCAGACAGACCGCCATGCCCCAACGTGACTGGGTGGCCAGTGCCATCCACAAGATCGAGGCCGACTTCAATCGCTCGGCCGATACCCATCTGATCCCGCTTGATCTGCCGGGCTATCCGGGCATTGATCTTTACTTCAAGGATGAGTCCAGCCATCCGACCGGCAGCCTCAAGCACCGGCTGGCGCGCTCCCTGTTCCTGTATGCGCTGGCCAACGGCTGGCTCAGAGAGGGCGGTACCGTCATCGAGGCGTCGAGCGGCTCGACGGCGGTGTCCGAAGCCTACTTCGCGCGGCTGCTGGGCGTGCCCTTTATCGCGGTAATGCCGGAGTCAACCTCGCCGGACAAGATCGCGGCCATCGAGTTCTACGGTGGCCGATGCCATCTGGTGGCTGACCCGAGTGCAATCAATACCGAATCGGCACGGCTGGCGCGGGAGACCGGCGGTCATTTCATGGACCAGTTCACCTATGCCGAACGGGCTACCGACTGGCGCGCCAACAACAATATTGCCGAATCCATCTTCAAGCAGATGGCCGCCGAGCCGCATCCCATCCCGAGCTGGATCGTCTGCGGCCCCGGCACCGGCGGCACCAGCGCCACCCTGGGACGCTATGTACGCTATCGCCAGCATCCGACGCGGATTCTCTGCGCCGATCCTGAGCACTCGGTGTTCTTCGATTACTACGTGAGTGCCCTCGCAGGCACGCCGCGTGCTGATCTGACCTTGCCACGCGGTTCCGGCATCGAGGGCATAGGTCGGCCCCGGGTGGAAGCGAGCTTTATCCCCACCTGCGTGGACAGCATGCTCAAGGTGCCGGATGCCCTGAGCCTGGCGGCCATGCGCTATGTCAGCGCGCGGCTGGGCAGGCGGGTAGGCGGTTCCACCGGGACCAATTTCATCGGTGTGCTGCAGGCGGCGCAAGCCATGCGGGCCGGTGGGGAGCAGGGGGCCATTGTCACCATCCTGTGCGACAGCGGCGAGCGTTATGCCCATAGCTATTACAACCCAGCCTGGTATGAGGAGCAGGGCATGGATACGGTAGAAGCCGATACCGCACTTGCCCTGGCCGTTGCCGGCAGCAGCCTGCCCGCCTTGCCGATCGCGGGCTATGGTCAGTAACCGTACGATCCATCAACCCGTCGGCCGCCCGCAGCAGGCGGACCTGAACCATCACTGAGGAGAGACAAAAATGAATGCACTGCGCATCATCGCCATCGTACTGATCATCGCCGGGACCCTGGCCCTGAGCCTGGGCGGCTTCAGCTATACCAAGGAGAGCCAGGCCGCCAAGCTGGGTCCCATTGAGCTGTCGTACAAGGAAAAGGAGCAGGTCGACATCCCCAAGTGGGCGGGCATCGGTGCCATCGTGGTTGGCGTGGTGCTGCTGGTGGCGGGCGGCAAGAAAGGTTAAGCCCACCTTGTACGGCATGATCGGCAACGCCGTCCTTGGGGCGGCGTTGTCGCATTTGGAAGGTGCTTTATTTCGTTGATAGTAATTTCATATCGGTAAGTTAATAACAATAAATTGGATTGATCCTCACCTGGCCGGGATACTTCGCTTCGTCGCTGCACCAGCAGCCTTATCCGCGAAGAAGGAATCATCCCATGCTGCAGAATCGTGAAGGCCAGGCCGTTCCCCAGGTAACTTTCCGCATCCGCCAGAACAACGAGTGGAAGAGCGTGACCACCGACGAACTGTTCAAGGGCAAGACCATCGCCCTGTTCTCCCTGCCTGGTGCGTTTACCCCCACCTGCTCCAGCACCCACCTGCCACGCTACAACGAACTGGCACCCGTATTCGCCAAGCATGGCGTCGATGCCATCCTGTGTGTATCGGTCAACGACACCTTCGTGATGAACGAATGGGCCAAGGATCAGGAATCCGCCAACATCGTCATGATCCCCGATGGTAACGGCGAGTTCACCGAAGGCATGGGCATGCTGGTCGACAAGGCTGACCTGGGCTTTGGCAAGCGCAGCTGGCGCTACTCCATGCTGGTCAAGGATGGCGTGGTCGACAAGATGTTCATCGAGCCGGAAAAAGAAGGCGATCCGTTTGAAGTATCGGACGCCGACACCATGCTGAACTACCTCGCCCCGACCGCGAAGGCGCCCGACCAGATCGTGGTGTTCTCCAAGGAAGGCTGCTCCTTCTGCGCCAAGGCCAAGCAACTGCTGAGCGACAAGGGTCTGGACTACATCGACCTGCCGTTGGACCACCGCGTGCGCGGCAAGGTGCTCGGAGCCATCAGCGGCAGCATGACCGCCCCGCAGGTCTTCATCAACGGCCGCCTCATTGGCGGTGCCGAAGCGCTCGAAGCCCACTTCGCCGCAGCCTGATCGTCTTGTCGGGCAGTTAACCACTGCCCATCAGTCGCCGGGTCCGACCGCACTGTCATCCGGCAGTGCGGCCGGGCACGCCGATTGTATCCGCAGTGCCTCTCTCACAAGGAAAACCCATGAGCCAGCTCATCCAGACTGATGTTGCCGTGATCGGCGCCGGTACCGCCGGCCTCGCCGCCTACCGTGCTGCCCGCGCTGCCGGCCAGCGTGCCGTGCTGATCGAAGGCGGCCCTTACGGCACCACCTGCGCCCGTGTCGGCTGCATGCCGTCCAAGCTGCTGATCGCTGCAGCAGAAGCCGCCCACGGTCTGCGCCATGCTGCCGGTTTCGGCGTGCATGTCGAAGGCACGCTGCGCATCGATGGCCGGGAGGTCATGAGCCGTGTTCGCCGTGAGCGGGACCGCTTTGTCGGCTTCGTGGTCAAGAGTGTCGAGGGCATCCCGGCAGAAGATCGCTTGCGTGGTTTTGCCCGCTTTATCGACAACAACCTCTTGAGCGTCGACGGTCACACCACCGTGCAAGCCCATAGCATCGTGATTGCGACCGGTTCCAGTCCGGCCATTCCCGCCCCATTCAAGGGTCTCGGCGACCGCTTGATCGTCAACGACGATGTCTTCAACTGGGAGGCCCTGCCGCGTCGTGTGGCGGTGTTCGGTCCCGGGGTCATCGGCCTCGAACTCGGTCAGGCCCTCTCGCGTCTGGGTGTGATCACCCGGGTCTTTGGCAAAGGCAAGAGCGTGGGGCCGTTCAGCGATCCGGTTATCCGGGACTACGCCCGTACCGCCTTCCAGGAAGAGTTCTATCTTGATCCCGACGCCACCATCGAGAGCATGGAGCGCGACGGCGACGAGGTAGTACTCCGCTACCGCAACCTGGCCGGCGAGACAGTGACCGAACGCGTTGACTACGTGCTGGCCGCGACCGGTCGCAGACCCAATGTCGCCAACCTCGACCTGCAGAACACTGGCCTCGAACTCGATGCCCAGGGGGTGCCGCTGTTCGACCCGCAAACCCTGCAGTGTGGCAAGTCGCCGATCTTCATCGCCGGTGACGCCAACAATATCCTGCCGCTACTGCACGAGGCGGCGGATGAAGGCAAAACGGCGGGCCAGAACGCCGCGAGCTACCCGCACGTCGCACCGGGTCTGCGTCGCTCCACCCTGGCCGTGGTCTTCAGCGATCCGCAACTGGCCATGGTCGGCCAGCGCCATGCTGATATCGCCCCCGGTAGTTTTGTCACCGGTGAAGTCAGCTTCGAGGACCAGGGTCGTAGCCGCGTCATGCTGCGCAACAAAGGGCTGATGCATGTCTATGCCGATCGCGCGACGGGTCGCTTCCTTGGCGCCGAATGGATGGGGCCGAGTGCCGAACACATTGCCCATCTGCTTGCCTGGAGCCATCAGCAGGGCATGACGATCAACCAGATGCTGGATATGCCGTTCTACCACCCGGTGATCGAAGAAGGGTTGCGTACCGCCCTGCGTGACGCTGCCGCCAAGCTGGCAGCCTGACCGTCAACGGCCCGTGACACGCCCGTCCTTGTGACGGGCTTGTTGTTTTCACCTCGCCAGCCGCTGCAATTCGGCGTCGGAAGTGGATATATAGACGGGCCTGTGCTCTTGTATGCGGTTTGGCAAAACGGCTAGGCGAACAACCGATTCGCGGCCCGGTTCTGCCCCTTACAAAGGAGCAAGGCATGAGCAACAAGGTACTGTCGACCTTGGCATTGAGCGCGGCCCTGATGGCCACGGGATTGTTCACCCAGGCGGCGGAGGGCCCGCAGACGCTATTGCTGCGGCAACCCAGCGTATCGCGTGACCATATCGCCTTCGTCTACGCGGGCGATATCTGGGTCAGCGATCGCGCGGGCCGCAATCCCGTCCGGTTGACCTCGCACCCGGCGGCCGAATCGGCTCCGCATTTCTCGCCCGACGGCAAATGGATCGCCTTCTCGGCCAGCTACGACAACAACACCGATGTCTACGTCATCCCGGTCGAAGGCGGCCAGCCGCGCCGGCTTACCTGGCACCCGGGCTTTGACGTGGTCAACGGCTGGAGTGCCGATGGCAAGCGCGTGCTGTTCTCCTCGTCGCGCGAGGTGGCCAACAGCCGCAGCAACCAGCTGTATGAAGTCGCCGTTGAAGGCGGTTTCGAGCAGAAGGTGATGGAAGCCATCGCCTATGAAGGCACCTGGGACCAGAGTGGCCAGCGTCTGGCCTACCGGCCGTTCCGTGCCGCCTACTTTGGCACCTCCGGCTGGCGCCAGCATCGTGGCGGCACCACCCCGCCTATCTGGATCATCGACCCGGCAAAGAATCAGCTGGAAAAGATACCGCATGTGAACGCGAGTGATATCAACCCGCTGTGGGTCGGCAAGGAGGTGGTGTTCATCTCCGATCGCAATGACGGCGCGGCCAACCTCTACGCCTACGACACCCAGAGCAAGCAGCTGCGGCAACTGACGCGCGAGAAGGTCTGGGATGTCCGCAATGCCAGCGCCTACGGCAATAGCGTGGTCTACGAGGTGGGCGGGCAGTTGAAGGAGCTGGATACCAGTACCGGCGCCAGCAAGGCCATTCCCATCAGCATCAATGCGCAGGCCATGCAACTGCGGCCACAGTGGAAGGACGCCAGCAAGACCATCACCTCCGCCCAGCTCTCGCCGAGTGGCAAGCGTATCGTGGTCAGCGCACGGGGTGATGTGTTCACCGTACCGGTCAAGGACGGTTCGACCCGTAACCTGACCCAGACCTCGGGCGTCAGGGAGAAGGATGCGCTTTGGAGTCCCGACGGCAAGCGCATTGCCTATATCGCGGGCGCGGGCAGTGCTACTCAGCCTCAGCACGAACTGGTGCTTCGCGACCAGGCCGGCATGGAAGCCGCGCAGCGCTTCCCCCTGGGCAAGGAGGGCTACTTCACGTTGCTGGCCTGGTCCCCCAACAGCAAGATAGTTGTCTATCAGGACAACCACCTCAACCTGTATGCGATCAGCCTGGACAAGAGCACCATCAGCCGCATCGACAGCACGCAGCGTCGCGATCCCTTCAATGTCTCGTTCTCGACCGACAGCCGCTGGCTCGCCTATACGGTTGCCGGTGAGAACCATTTCAGCCAGATCAGGCTGCACGACTTCAGCACCGGCAAGAACGCCACGCTGACCGATGGCATGAGTCACGCCACCGACCCGGTGTTCTCGGCCAATGGCTATCTGTACTTTACGGCTTCCATCAACACCGGGCCGGCTCAGGTCGGGCTGGATATGTCCACCCAAGAGCGGGCCGTACGTCGGGGTCTGTATGTGGCCATATTGGCAGCCGATGGCAAGTCGCCACTCGCCCCCAAGAGCGGTGATGAGGAGGGCAAGAAGGACGACGCCAAGGCCAAGCCGGCCGAGGGCAAGGACGGGGACAAGGAGAAGGACGGCAAGGAGGGCGACAAGTCGGACAAGGACAAGGCCGACAAGGCGATCAAGCCGACCCGGATTGATTTCGATGGCCTGCAGAACCGCATCATCGCGCTGCCGGTGGCTGAGCGTAACTACGATAACCTGACCGTTGCGTCCGATGGTGCCCTGTTCTACCTGGAGCGCAAGCAGGCAGGCAGCAGCACCGAGCCGCCGGACGTAGAGGAAGCCAACAACGCCGAGCTGTACCGGTTCAATTTCGAAGACCGCAAAGCCAAGTCGCTCCGCCAGGGTATTGCCGGCTACAGCCTGAGTGCCGATGGCAAGAAACTGCTGCTGCAGTACGCCAAGGGTCGGCTGGAAGTGGCCGATGCCGGTGAGAAGCTGGACAGCAAATCGGTCGACCTGAGCCAGGTGCGCATGCTGGTGGACCCGCGCCAGGAATGGCAGCAGATCTTCGACGAGACCTGGTGGATGGAGAAGGAGTACTTCTATGACGCCAAGCTGCACGGCATCGACTGGAACGCCATCCATGCCCGCTACCAGCCGCTGCTGCAGCAAGTGCAGCGACGCGAGGACCTGAACGACCTGCTGGTCGAAATGATCGGCGAGCTGCAAGTAGGCCACAACCGCGTGGGTGGTGGCGATGTCTACCAGGAACGTCCTGCCGGCGTGGGCCTGCTGGGGGCCGATTATGTGGTCGACAAGGGTCACTACCGGATCAAGACGATCTACCGTGGCGATCGCTGGAATCCCTTCCTGCCGGCACCGCTGGCGGTACCCGGACTGGGTGTGAAGGAAGGTGACTACCTGCTGGCGGTCAATGGTCGCGCGCTGGATGCCAGGCAGAACCTGTACGCCTTGCTGGAAAACACCGTCGGCAAACAGGTGACGTTGACCGTTGCCAGCGAACCCACAGCCAAGGAGCGCCGCAATATCGTGGTGGAACCGATCGCCAACGAAGCGGGTTTGCGGCAGTGGCACTGGATCGAGGCGAACCGCCAGTATGTCGATAAGCAAAGCGGTGGCAAGGTGGCCTATGTCTACCTTCCGAACACGGCGGATGAAGGCTTCCAGTACTTCAACCGCATGTTCTTCGCCCAGACCGACAAGGCGGGGGTCATCATCGACGACCGCCGCAATGGTGGTGGTCAGGCGGCCAACTATGTCACCGACGTGCTGAGCCGCAAATACCTGGCCGGCTGGAAGGACCGCGATGGCCTGATCTTCAGCACGCCCGGCGGCGCTATCTACGGCCCCAAGGCCATGCTGATCGACCAGGACGCAGGCTCGGGCGGCGACTTCCTGCCCTACGCCTTCAAGCGGCTGGGCCTGGGACCACTGGTCGGCAAGCGGACCTGGGGTGGCCTGATTGGCATCTCCACCAACCCCAACCTGATCGACGGCGGTAATCTGGTCGTGCCGTACTTCCGCTTCTTCACGCCGGACAATGAGTGGCGCGTCGAGAACGAAGGCGTGGCGCCGGATATCGATGTCGAACTGGAACCGGTCGGTGTGAACCAGGGGCGCGATAGCCAGCTTGATGCGGCCATCACCTCGGTGATGCAGCGCCTGCAAAGCTATAAGCCGGTCGAGCTCAAGGCCGCACCGCCCGCGCCGACTGAACTGGGCAAGTAAAGCCGGGCCTTGCGCTCCGGCAGGGCAGGCAGGAAAGCGGCGACCGTAAGGTCGCCGTTTTTTTCCCAAAGCAAACTCGGAAAGGCCCGCCTCAGTCAAGGGCAGGGCGCCCTAGGGCATGGCGTCGATCAACGCCTCGACTTCCTGCAGGGCGCTCGCATTGAGGCCGAGGGTCGCAAGGATGCCGCCTTCGATCTCGTGCCAGTGCTCATCCCGCTCGCCGGTCTGGTGGGTATGTAGCAGGTATTCGGCCATGCGTGCCAGGGCGACGAGGCGGGCAGACTCGGGGCTGATCAGCGTCGTGTCCTGCAGATCGGCAAAGTCGTGATGGTGCAGGATGGCGAGATTCAGTGCATCCGGCAGGTACCAGCTGCGCGCCAGCAGATAGCCCACGACCACGTGCGAGCAGGTGCGGCTTTTTAGCTCGATCTCCACGAACTGGGCGGCGTGGGCCATGGCGCGGGCCAGGGTGCTGATATAGCTGGGGAAGCGTTGCGCCAGCACCGGGATGCCACTATCGCGAAACAGGCAGAACAGGTAGGCCTGCTCCGGCCGTGCGAGCTTCCAGTGTCGCGCCAGCATGCTGGCGATGGCGGCGATACGGGTGGCCTCATCCCAGAACATGCCGAGTATCGGCGGAAGCGGAATGCTGCGCTTGAGGGCGACGCTGGTGACGACCGCCTCCAGATTGCTCACGCCCAGGAACAGGATGGCATCCTGCAGGCTATCGAGCTGCCGTCCGGCAAAGGCCGGCGAATTGGCGGTCTTCAGTACGGCGGCCGAGAGGCTGAGGTCCTGGCCGACGATACCGGCCAGGGTTTCATGATCCTCGCCCCGTTCCTGCGCTGCCCGCATCTCCACCATCACCTGCGGTAATGGAGGCAGCGTCAGGCTCTTCAGCAGTTTGGCGGCTTCTACCTCGGTCAGCTGGACAGCCATGACGACTCCACGGGTGGGTGCAACTCTCAGTCTAGATGCATCCCCCCCGGGATTGCCAAGCCAGCGATGATCGCCAGCGTTGCCGGGATCATTGCCGGGCGGTACGCAGATTGCCGGGGGCGGGCAGGGTATAGCTGGTGCGGAACGGATTGATGTCCAGTCCACCGCGCCGCGTGTAGCGGGCATAGACGGCGAGCGCGGCCGGTCGGCACTGGCGGCTGATGTCCATGAAGATGCGTTCCACGCATTGCTCATGGAACTCGTTGTGCTGCCGGAACGAGATCAGGTACTTCAACAGGCTCTCGCGATCGATCGGCGCGCCACGATAGCGGATCTGCACGCTGCCCCAGTCAGGCTGGCCGGTCACCAGACAATTGGATTTCAGCAGGTTGGAGACCAGGATCTCTTCGACCTCCGGCTCGTCCAGCGTACGCAGCAGACCGGGGGTCGGCTGGTACTGGTCGACTTCTATATCGAGGTTGTCGATGCAATAGCCTTCGAGCTCAGAAACCCGCTCGCTGCCGAAGGCGTCCGGCAGGATCAGGCGGACGCTGACGTTGCCGCCGGCTGCGGCACTGAGATCGGCGACCAGCCGCTGCTTCAGTTCGTCGGCACTTTCCAGCCGGGTCTGGTTATAGCTATTGAGGTAGAGCTTGAAGCTCTTGGATTCGATGATATTGGGGCTGTCTGCCGGCACATTGAAGTTGGCCAGCGCAATCTGCGGTTTGCCACGGGCATTGAGCCACGACAGCTCATAGGCGTTCCAGATATCGGCGCCCAGGAACGGCAGCCTGGCCGGCACGCCGATTTCCTCCCGCTTGACGAGCCGGGGGATGGGGAAGAGCAGGCTGGGGTCGTATTGCTCGATATAGGCGCTGGTCTTGCCCAGCGGCGAGAGTTCGGGCTGCATGGTGGATTCCGGTGGAAATATGTCGCCATTTTACCGCGTTGCGAGACATCCTCCGTTTGGAGGATGAGAGAAGTCGCGTATTTCGCTAGCATAGGCGCCCGATCATTCCTGACCGTAGCTGATGTCCGCCTACTGGCTCCTGCTCCTGCTGCTACCCCTCGTACTGTTGCTGGTACGCCATATTCGCGCCGCCAGGCGCAAGCGCCGGCTATTTGTCGATATGCGCTCGCGCTTTCTGTAGCCAGGCCTGCGCCAGCCTAGCTGGATAATATATCCTGTTTCAAGCAGTGAATTGCCGCTTGCGGCACTGTGCTACCAGTAGAATGGGCCATTGCTGCAACGCCGCAAAACATCATGTCCCAAGCTCCCGCGATTAAGGTTTCCCATGGCCCTGCACTGGTCTGGCGTGCAGGCCGGCGCGCGCTTGGCCATCTGGCGCAGCAAGGGCTGGATCCTGCCGACATCGCCTTGATCCCCGGTGCGGCCGGCGGCCCCAAGGCGCTGGCGCTGACTGGGCTCGACCAGGCCATCTTTGCCGATTGGCTGTCGCGCGCACCGCGTTTGCGGCACCTGATCGGCAGTTCCATCGGTGGCTGGCGCTTTGTCTGCGCCATGCAGGCCGATCCTGCCCGCGCCCTGGCCAACCTGGCCGAGCGCTATACGGCGGAGCGCTACGCCAAGGGCGTGACCCCGGCCGAGGTCGCCCAGGCGCTCAAGCTGATGCTGAACGACCTGTTCCAGGCTGATCCCGCCAGCCTGCTGCAGCATCCTGACTATGCCCTGACGCTGACCACCGTGCGTGCCCGTGGCTGGCTGGCGTCGGAACGCCCCATGGCGCAGCTGGCCGGCGTGCTGGCGGCAGCTTCCGCCAATGTCCTGTCCCGGCGGCTCTATACGCAAAGCTGGCGGCGGGTCTGGTTTGCCGATCCCCGCCATCCGGCACCGCCCCTGGCCGGGGATTTCCCCACCCACATCGCACCCTTGCGGGCCGACAACCTGATGTCCGCCCTGCACGCCACCGCGGCCATCCCGTTGGTAGTGGAGGGGGTCAGCAATCCCTTGCACGCACCGCTGGGCCGCTATCGCGACGGTGGGCTTATCGACTATCACCTGGACCTCCCGTATCCGCAGCAGTCGGGCCTGGTCCTGTACCCGCATTTCTACCCGCACATCGTGCCGGGCTGGTTCGACAAGCGTCTGCCCTGGCGTCGCCCCAAGCCGGCCCGCCTGGATAACGTCCTGCTGGTCTCTCCCTCGCCGGAGTGGGTATCCCGCCTGCCCTACGGCAAGATTCCGGACCGGAGCGACTTCACCCGCTTTGACGACGCGACCCGCCAGAAATACTGGCGCCAGGTAACCGCCGAGACAGCCAGGCTGGGGGACGAATTCCTGGAGGCGGTTGCCAAGGGACGTAGTCCCGCCGCAGTACAGGCGTTCTGACACGATGACCATTCCCTACGAAACCGCGATCCAGTTGCGGCCGGCCGAACCCAAAGCACTGCCCGACATCCTGGCCGAGTTAGAGAGCGGTGAGCTGCCGGCCTATGCCTTCGATCATCGCGGCCATGTGTTCGCCGCCTGGTCGGCCATGCAGCGCCATGGTGTTGAGCATGGCGCAGCGCGTTTCCGGCAAGCGCTGCGTCGCTATTGCGAGCACCTGAATGCGGCTGACAAATACCACGTCACCATCACCGAGGCGCTGATCAGGCTGGTGGCGCTGCAACTACCGGATGACATCCCCCCCAATACGCATTGGCAGGCGCAATGGCGCCGTTTTGAACAGCGCGCCGGCCACCTGCTGACATCGAGCAAGACCGCGCTGGCGCCGTATTACAGCGTCGCCCTGATCGAGACCGACGCCGCCCGGCGTCAATTCCTGGCGCCCGATATCGCCAGCCTGCCCGAATAACGGCGGCGAGGTACTTGTTGCGAGCTGCGGGCTGGTTACAATGGCTCGCAACGTTATCGACCAGGACCCTACCGTGCCCGCCATCATCGCCTTCAGCCAGCAGACCACCGCCCCCGAGCATGACCATCCGCGCGAAAGCCGGCGTCTGGTCGGTAATCCGCTGCGCACCACCTGGAACCATTTCAGCAACCCGACCGGCGAAGTCCATGCCGGCGTCTGGTCGTGTGAGGTCGGTAGCTGGCGTATTGAATTTGGCGAGAAGGAAGACGAGTTCTTCTTCGTCACGGCAGGCCGCTGTCGCATCACGGACGAGACTGGCAAGGCTGCCGAAGCCGGACCGGGCGAATCACTGGTGATACCGGCGGGCTTTCGGGGCACGTTTGAAGTCATCGAGGCGATGACCAAGCATTATGTGATTGTCGAGCGTAAGGCATGACCCAACCGGTGCGGTCCGGGCAGCGCCTGAAACGCTGGGCGACTGCACCGCTGGTCCTGCTCGCGGCGCTGCTGATCTTCCTGGAGGAGTTTCTCTGGGATCAACTGGCCAATCTGTTCGGCCTGCTGGCCCGGCTGCCATTCTGGGCCAGGCTGGAACGCTGGGTGGCCGGCTTGCCGGCCTGGGCAGCCTTGCCAATGTTTCTGGTCCCCATGGTGCTGCTATTTCCGATCAAGCTCGCTGCGCTCTGGTTGATCGGGCATCACCACGTGGTGCTGGGGTTACAGGTCATCCTTGCCGCCAAGATCGGCGGCACCGCTATCGCCGCCCGGCTGTTCATGCTGCTCAAGCCCACGCTGCTGACCGTGCCTTGGTTTGCACGCGGCTACGCGTTTTTCCTCTACTGGCGGGAGCGGATATTTACCCGCCTGCATGCCATGTGGTGGTGGCAGACAGCCCATCAGGGCATGGTGGCAATACGGGCGCGCTTTGCCGCCTGGCGGGCTGGTGGCGGCGGATTTACCCGCCGCCTGCAACGCTGGCGCAAGTACCTGGCCGCTCGACGCAAGCGCTGAATATGCCTTTGCAATGCCGGCTCGGGGAGATGCCTGACAAGTCCGTGGACTAGGGAAAACAACTACGTAACTTTTCTACCAAACGGCTATACACGCAGCAATTTTTTCGGTTAAGCTGAGTCAACTTCACAGAAATTACCGCACCAAAGCAAACCACCATGCGCCAGACCGTCAACTTTTTTTCGTTTTATTACTTCCCGACCACAAGTTGACGCGGGCTAGCCGGTTTCACCCTTAAGAAACCAACGAATTCAAAAAGGCGGGCCTAAACAGGCCCGCCTTTTTCTTTGTCTTTTTCAAAATGCACAGCAAGGAAAACACCATGATCATCGTTATGTCCCCCGAGTCCTCCCAGGCCGATCTTGATCAGGTTATCGCCCGTATCCGCGATGCCGGCCTGACCGAGCACGTCTCCCGCGGCAGCGAGCGTACCCTGGTCGGCGCCATCGGCGACGAACGCCCGCTCAATGCCCAGAGCATCGAGCAGATGCACGGAGTGGAACGGGCCATCCATATCGTCAAGCCCTACAAGCTGGTCTCGCGTGAAGCCCGTCCTTCCGGCAGCGTGATCGACATCCGCGGTATCAAGCTTGGCGGCAACCAGATCCAGGTCATCTCCGGCCCATGCTCGGTAGAGACCCAGGAACAGATGCACCAGGCCGCCGCCGGTGTACACGCCGCCGGTTGCCGCATGATGCGTGGTGGCGCGTTCAAGCCGCGTACCAGCCCCTACGCCTTCCAGGGTCTGGGCGTGCAGGGCCTGGAATTCTTCCAGGAGGCCGCACGGGAATACCAGATGCCCATCGTCACCGAGCTGATGGACGTACGCATGCTGGAAACCTTCCTCAAGCACGATGTGGACGTGATCCAGATCGGCGCCCGCAACATGCAGAACTTCGATCTGCTCAAGGAAGTCGGTCGCGTCAACAAGCCCGTCATCCTCAAGCGCGGCCTCTCCGCCACTATCTCCGAATGGCTGATGGCGGCCGAATACATCGCCGCTGGCGGTAACAACAACATCATCCTGTGCGAGCGCGGCATCCGCACCTTCGAGACCGCCTACCGCAACGTGCTGGACGTCACTGCCGTGCCGGTGCTCAAGAAAGAGACCCACCTGCCGGTGCTGATCGACCCGAGCCATGCCGGCGGCAAGGCCTGGATGGTGCCGGCACTCGCCCGTGCCGCCATCGCAGCCGGTGCCGACGGCTTGCTGGTCGAGATGCACCCCAACCCGTGCGATGCCTGGTGTGATGCCGACCAGGCCCTTACCCCACAGGAACTGATCGACCTGATGGCCTCGTTGCGCCTGATCGCCCAAGCTATCGGCCGGACCCTGTAATGAGCGCGCTGCTTGCCCTCGCTTGCGCAACCTGCATGGCCAAGTACCAGCATGCAGACTTCGTTCCGAAGCAGACCAGCATCAAGCCGGGAGCCGGTTACGAGGAATGTTTTGCCTTCCAGGCGGGCGAAGGTTTGCGTTACGCCTATGAGTCGAGCGCGCCGCTGACTTTCAGGCTTTACTATCGGGAGGGGGATAAGGTCTTGTCACCTGTGCCCGAAGTCAGCCTCAAGTCCTTGCTGCCACAGCGCTTTGTGGCAGAAAAACAGCGCGACTATTGCCTCTCCTGGCGCAACGTCGGCAAGCGGACGGTAGCCTTGCAGTACCGTTATGTGGCCGAATATCACCTGGAACCGCAAATCAGAGACCAGTAGCAGGGCGGCTTCCGCGAGGAGAAGGCAGGGATGTTGAACAAACTGGTGGTAATTGGCGTGGGCCTGATCGGCGGCTCCTTCGCGCTCGATCTCAAGCGCGCAGGGCTGGTGCGCCAGGTCGTCGGGGTAGGGCGCTCGCTCGAGAATCTCGAACGCGCCCTGCAACTGGGGGTGGTGGATCAGATCAGCCAAGACGCGGCCGATGCGGTAAAGGATGCCGATCTGGTCCTGCTGGCCACACCGGTCGGGCAGATGGGGCCGGTGCTTGCCAGCATCGTCGCCACCTTGCCGCGGCATGCCCTGGTAAGCGATGGCGGTAGTACCAAGCGTGACGTGGCGGCCTTGTATCGTCAGTACCTGGGTGAGAGCCTGGATCGCTGCGTACCGGCTCACCCCATTGCTGGCTCGGATCTGTCCGGTGCCGCTGCCGCCCGCTACAGCCTGTTCGAACAGCGCAATGTGGTGCTTTGCCCCCTGCCGGAAACCGACCCGGACGCGGCCGAACATATTACTCGGCTGTGGCAGCAATGCGGCGCCAATGTGCTGGCGCTCTCGCCCGAAGAGCACGACGCCGTATTCGCAGCGGTTAGCCACCTGCCGCATCTGTTGGCCTTTGCTTATATGAATGCGGTGCTGGAGCGGCCGGATGCCAAGACCTGCCTGGCCTTGGCCGCCAGCGGCTTCCGGGATTTCACCCGTATCGCCGGCAGCCACCCGGAGATGTGGCGCGATATTGCGCTCGCCAACCGCGATGGCTTGCTACGTGATCTACAGGCCTACCGTGCACAGCTGGACGACACCATCGCCTTGCTGGAAGCACAGGATGCAGAAGGCCTGGCCGGTCGCTTTAACCGGGCCAGCGAGGCGCGTGTCGCCTGGGCGAAGTCACGGAGTTGATCGGGAACCCATGAAAAAAGGCGAGCCATGGGGCTCGCCTTTTTTCATGGTTGAGTAAGGTAACTCAACTTGCTTTCTTGGTCGCCACCCGCTCCGGCATGTCCTTCGCTTCTAGCTCGCGCACATTTGGGATCAGCTTGTTGACCGAATCCAGGAAGGCCGCCGAGATGACCTTGCCTTCGTTGGTATTGGTCCAGCCTGCCATGCCACCACCGCCGGCGACACCGATGATCAGTCCGGCGGCGCCAAGGTCGGTCGCCTTGGCCGATCCTTCGGCTGATACCAGCTGCTCGGTGGTCTGCGCATCGGTCAGCATCAGCACGACCTGCGCCTCCTTGAACGTCACCTTGTCGGCCAGGCCCGCATACTGGCCGATGACCGGAATCCGGGCGAGGATGCCTTCCAGGCCACCGCCTGCATTATGTTCGGAGAACACCAGCGTGGGCGTCAGCACATACTGCGCCTCCAGCACGTTGCCGCGCACGTTGACCGTGCTGTCCTTGCGGGTCAGGCCGCTCTCCTGCAGTTCCAGCTCCTGCTTGCTACCCTTGAGCCCCAGGTTGCGGTCGACGATGCGGAAGCAACCACTTTGCTGCAGCATCATCCGCACCAGTGGCACGGGCGATTCCGGCAACCCGCGGGCGTTGGCATAGGTATAGCCATTGGGGTTCTCGATCACGCCCAGCGTCGCGATCGGCTTGGCACACTTCTCGATCTTGCGTGTCTCGCCCTGGCTGCCGTTCTGTCCGGCCGCCCCGGTGACGATCCCGCCGGCATTACCCGTCTCGATCCCGCTTTGCTTGTTACACCCCGCCAGTGCCAACAGCGCTAGCAGGGGAAGGGTAGAGAGGGTCGTTTTCATTGCGTGTGCCCAAAGGGTGACTGATGGCTGGCATGCTACAAGCATGGAAAACGCTGCGCCAGCCTTATGGTCAGTCGCGGCGTCGGTAATAAGCACACCCCGCAAACCCTTATAAGCAAAGGCTTCTAGGGGTTTGGACGGTTCCAGTCCAGTACGGCCGAAATCGGGCAGTGATCGCTGAGTTCCGGGTCCTCGATATTCACCGGCCACTGGCGGAAGCTATTGGCCTGTACCCCCGCCGCCAGCGACTTGCTGACGATAATGTGGTCGATCATGACCGGGTAACGGCCCTTGTGCGAACAGGCATCGACCGTACGGCGCCGCTCGTTGATCCGGGTCAGCGTGGATTCCGGCGGCTCGCTGTCATTGATCTCCTTCCAGATCGTCAATTGGTTGCCCTGCTCGGTCCGCGCCGGCGCGTTGACTTCCAGTGCGCTGTCAAATCGGCGATTGAAGTCACCGAGCAGCACGTAGGGTATCCCCGATGCGGCCGCACCATCGATCCACTGCTCCAGTGGCTTGACCTGACGGGCCAGGATATTGCAACTGGCCGTATCCTCACTGCGCGGCTTGGCCTTCATGCTGCCATCGTCGTTGAACCGCTCCTTGCTGATGCCCTTGGCGATGTCCGTGCTGACCTCTTCATCGCGGCCCAGCGGTTTGTCGAAGCAGCCGGATTTCAAATGGACGTTGAAGAACTTGATGGTCTTGCCGGCCTTGTCCACCACCGTCAGTTCGCCACCGCGACCCCGACGGTCCCCCATGGCCTTGGCGAGGCCCTCGTAATCCTTGAAGCTCACTTCCTTGAACTTGTCCGCGCGCACCGCGAAGCCGACCTTCTGCAACCAGTCGTCACCCGCCACGAACACCTTGTAGCCAGGGAAGACCTTCTCCAGCGCGGCCGTACCTTCCACTTCCTGCACCGCGATCACATCGGCATTGATCACGCCACTGATCTCGCCAAGTATCTTGTAGGCCTCTGCCCGTCGTGGCGTCCAGCGGCAGGGGTGCTGGGTCATGCACTGCTCGCGCGCGGTCTTGTCCGAGGGATAGGTCTTGTCACAGAGCGAGGCCATGGCCTGCTCCCGTTCATCGCGGCCTTGCGGCAGCGCCTGGCAGGTCGGCCACAGGGCCTCGGGCACCGGCTCGTTGCGCAGCCAGCCAAAATTCCAGCTGGCCACGGTAATGGGTTCGGCAAACGTGCCGGCCGCCAGCGAGGCAGCCAACAGGATCCGGATCAACTTCATGGCGATCTCCGCACAGTATCGGGCAAAGCGGCCGATGATAGCCGTCGCGCCGGCCGCCGGCGAATCAAGCCTGCTTAGGGCATGCCCGGGTGGGGCAGGGAGGCTACAGATAGTCGCGCAGGCGATACCAGGCCATGCCTAACACTAGGCTGGGCGTGCGGAACAGCTTGCCGCCGGGGAAGGGCAGATGCTTGATGCGGCTGAACAGGTCGAGCCGCTCGTTCTGGCCGGCAATGGCCTCGGCAATCAGCTTGCCAGCAAGGCCCGTCACCGCCACGCCGTGGCCCGAGAAGCCCTGGCAGAAATAGATGTTGTCACTGAGGCGGCCCCAGTCCGGCGCCCGGTTCATGGTGATATCCACAAAGCCGCCCCAGGCATGGTCGATACGTACATCGGCCAGTTGCGGGAAGACGCGCAGCATGTCGCTGCGCATGGCGCCGGCCAGATTGGGTGGTGGCAGGCCCGAGTAGCTGACCTTGCCGCCGAACAGCAGGCGATGGTCGGCCGTCAGTCGATAGTAGTCGAGTACGAACTGCGTATCGGCTACCGCGAAATTGGGGTTGATCAGTGCTTCCGCACGCACCTTGCCCAAGGGTTCGGTGGTGATCACATAGGTGCCTACCGGCATGATGCGCTTGCCCAGCGCGGGAACGAGCTCCCCGCCCGACACATTGGTCGCCAGGATCAATTGCCGGCAGCGAACGCTGCCGGTCGCGGTAGTTACCTTGGGATGGCTGCCTTGTTCTATGTGGTCTACCGGGCTGTGCTCAAACAATCGCGCCCCTGCCGCCTGGGCCGCGCGGGCGAGGCCGAGTGCATACTTCAGTGGGTGCAGATGCCCACCCTGGGCATCGTAGAGACCCCCGGCGTAGCGGGGGCTGTCGAGGTGGCCGCGCAGGGCCTGCTGGTCCCACAGGCTGTAGTGCTGATAACCGTATCGCTTGGCCGCCGTTTCCTGCCAGTCTGCCAGTTCCTTGAACTTGGCCGGCTTGACTGCCGCCATCGTGTGTCCGCGTTGCCAGTCGCAATCGATATGATGACGTTTGATCCGCTCGTCGATGATATCGATCGCTTCCAGCGACATATCCCAGATGGCCTTTGCCGCCGTATCGCCCACCGCCTTGTGGATCGTATCCATATCACAGGCATAGCCATTAATCACCTGCCCGCCGTTGCGACCGGATGCCCCGTGGCCGAGTTTCGATCCCTCGAGCAAGACGACCGAATAACCGCGTTCAGCCAGGTTCAGCGCACTCGAGATACCGGCCAGGCCACCGCCGACGATGCAGACATCGCAGTCCAGATCGCCCTCCAGCCGTGGGTGGTCGGGAATGTTCCCCGTACTGGCCACGTAATAGGATTCGATATGAGCCTGGTCGCGATAGTTGAGCATGCACGATCTCCCTGAATGATCGGGTGGACGCTAGCATATGTTGAATATTATTTACAGTGCGTTGCATTGATCGCACGCCTCGGCAAAGTACATGCTGCCTGTCTACACTGTGGAATCCCCATTCGAGGAGTGCATCATGTCCAAGCCAGTGAAAGCGATACCCGAGGGTTATCACAGCATTACGCCCTACATCACGGTCCACGACGGCAAGGCTGCGCTGGACTATTACCAGCGTGCGTTCGGCGCAACGGTGGTGCTGACCATGCCGGACGACAAGGGGCGCATGGCGCATGCCGAGATCAAGCTGGGCGACTCCTTTGTGATGCTGTCCGACGAGGCGCCGGAATGGGGGGCGATCAGTCCCAAGACACTGAAAGGCCGCACCAGCACGCTCATGTTCTATGTCGAGGATGTCGATGCCGTAGTCACCCGTGCCGTCGCCGCGGGCGGCAAGCTGGATCGGCCGGTGGCTGACCAGTTCTACGGCGACCGGGTAGGCAGCGTGACCGACCCCTTTGGCCATAGCTGGCATATCGCCACCCATATCGAGGATGTCCCCCCGGAAGAAATGCAGACACGGATGGAGAAATGGTCGGCCGAGCAAGGCTGATCGTTGCAGAAACAATGCTGGCCTCATCGCGCCAGCAATAACAAGGGAGCTCACGACGTGTTCGGACGATTTGGACAATTCGCCGCAGTGATTGCATTCGGCGGGGCGCTGTTTGCGACAGCGCAGGCAGACGATACGCAAACCCTTCAGGCGCAGGTCATGGCTGCCGAGCGGGCCTTTGCCAAGACCATGGCGGATCGCAATTTCGTGGCGTTCGCCGGCTTTGTCTCGGAAGAAGCCATCTTCTTCTCCGGACCCAAGCCCTTACATGGCCGACAGGCCGTGGTCGATGGCTGGAAGCGCTTCTATGATCAACCCAAGGCACCGTTCTCGTGGGAGCCGGAGACGGTCGAAGTACTGCCCTCCGGCACGCTGGCGCTCAGTTCCGGCCCGGTCCGCGACCCGGCCGGCAAGCGGGTAGCGACATTCAACTCCATCTGGCGTCTCGAATCGCCCGGCACCTGGCGGGTGATATTCGACAAGGGCGAGGATGTCTGCGACTGCAAACCGGGCAAGACCCCGTGATGCCACCCGCAAAGGAGGTCACATGTCATTGCGCTCATTGATGCGGTTGATACCGATACTGGCACTGTCTGTTTCGGCTGCCGCCGCGGATCTGCCGGCCTGGCCGAACCTGCAATGGCTGGCCGGTTGCTGGCAAGCCAGCGGGGCGGAGCCGGGCTCGGAAGAACACTGGCTCGCACCGGCCGGCGGCGCCATGCTGGGCGTCAGCCGTTCCGTGCGCAAGGGCAAGATGGCGGAGTATGAGTTCCTGCGTATCCATGAACAGGATGGCCAGCTCTACTTCACCGCCAAGCCCTCCGGTCAGCCTGAAGCGAGCTTTAGGCTGGTGTCCTCCGAGCCGGGGCAAATGCAGTTCGAGAACCCCCAGCATGATTTCCCGCAGCGCATCAGCTATCGGCAGCAGGCCGATGGCAGCCTGCTGGCCCGTATCGAGGGCACGCGCAACGGCAAGACCAGGGCGATCGATTTCCCCATGGGCCGTATCCCGTGCGGCGGTTGAACCAGCCGGCCTAGTCGACCCACTCGATCTGTTCCGCAAGTTTGACGGGTGGGTTCATGCCGAACCGTGCCAGGCCGCTGCGGCTGCCCAGGAGATGGTAGGTGGAGGGAATGGCAGGGGGTATTGCCTGTTGTGGATGGGCCAGCTTCTTCAGCAGCAGTTCTGCCGTGGCGGCACCCTGGGTTCGCGCCATGTTGATGTAACCGGCCAGCGCCAGGCCGAGGCCGATGGCGTAGTCGTTGTTGCAGTAGATCGGCATGTCGGCATGCTCGGCGGTCCAGCGCAACACGGCGATATTGTCTACCGGCTTGCCGTCCTGCTTGATCGAGAAATAGCCCAATAACAGCAGCGCTCGGTCCGGGCCGGCAAAGGCGCGGACCTTGTCCTGCCATTGCGTCAGCGTATCGATCAGCGCGACCTCGATCTGTACGCCGGCCACGACCTGTCGTCGCTTGGCCTGAAAGGCGTAGTCCAGCAATTGCTGGCCGGTAAGGTCATTGTCCAGCATGACCAGGACTTCCTTCAGCCCGGGTTGCAACTGCTTGGCCAGTTGCAGCGTCTGCCTGATCGAAGGGCGCTCGAGCACGCCGGTGATATTGGGTGCGGGCTTGGTCAGATAGGTGGCGGGGGAGCCGTTGATCCCGAGATACACTACCGGGGTTGCGGTACCGGCAAGTCGAGGCCCCAGGAATTTCAAGGCGGCATCATCCCCCAGTATGACCGCATCGGCCTGTTTCTCCTGGATGAAGGTCCAGGCCCGATCGGCCATTTCCGCATGCTTTTCCTTCGGTAGCCGCTTGGTATCCATCTCGAAAAAATCGAGGTTGACCTTGCCCGCCAGCCCTTGCTGCAAGGCTGCGATATAGCCTGCATCCCAGATATAGCCGGCGTGGTAGCTCTCGATGACCACCACGCGCGGCAGGTTGCCCCCCATCCGAGCGAGGAAGCCAGGATCAGGCAGTACAGGTACCCGTAATTCAATGCGCGTCGGAGCATGCAACTTGGATAGTCAGGTGGTGTCATCCCATTATGTATCAACGCCCGGCGTTTGCGCTGCTGGTGCGCCTTTGCTGCAAAGGGGGTATGACTTTGCAGCACGCGAGCGACACCACCCGCCGGCAAGGTATGATCACCCTGCACTCTCGGGAGGCAATGTCCTCCCGATCTGCAGCAGCCTCCACGCGTCGGCTGCCTAAAGATGGACGGGAGCCGTCCTGCCGGCAAGGCAGGGCGCAAGGTGGCAAGCAAAGGCACCTGTAGCGCCAGCGCACGGGCTTGCCTGCCCCTCCTGGAGTCAGTCCCACATGAGCCAAACCCTCTACGGCGACGGTGCCATCCGTCGTGACAGCCTGTACGGCAGCAGCATTGAAAATACCTACGCCGGCGTCCTGAGCTTCATGCGCCGCAAGTACAGCCGCGATCTGACCGGTGCGGATGTCGTCATCAGCGGTATCCCGCTGGATCTGGCCGTCACCTTCCGGCCCGGCGCCCGGCTTGGCCCCGCGGCCATCCGCGCCGCCAGCGTGCAGCTAGCGGAACTCAAGCCCTATCCCTGGGGATTCGATCCCTTCGACGACCTCGCCGTCATCGACTATGGCGATTGCTGGTTCGATGCCCACAACCCCATGAGCATCACGCCCAGTATCATCGAGCATGCAAGGACCATCCTGGCCGGCGGCGCCACGATGCTGACCTTCGGTGGCGACCATTACGTCACCTATCCCTTGCTCAAGGCCCATGCCGAGCGTTTTGGCCAGCCGCTAAGCCTGATCCACTTCGATGCACATTGCGATACCTGGGCGGATGACAGTCCGGATAGCCTCAACCACGGCACCATGTTCTACAAGGCCATCAAGGAAGGACTGATCGATCCCAAGCGTTCGGTACAGGTCGGCATTCGTACCTGGAACGATGATTTCATGGGCATGCACATACTGGATGCACCCTGGGTCCATGCCCACGGGCCGCAGGCCACGCTGGACCAGATACTGCAGATCGTGGGGGATCATCCCACCTACCTGACCTTCGATATCGATTGCCTGGACCCGGCCTTTGCACCGGGTACCGGCACACCGGTGCCGGCAGGCCTCAGCAGTGCCCAGGCCCTGCATATCGTCCGTGGGCTGGAGCCGGTCAATCTGGTCGGCATGGATGTGGTGGAGGTGTCGCCGCCGTTTGACCAGAGCGAGATTACCGCGCTTGCGGCGGCGCACATCGCGGCCGATATGTTGTGTGTCCTGCGCAACAGAAAGGTCAAGGCGAAAAAGGTCGGCTGATCCATGCCGAATGGGCGATAGGCCAATAGCTACGGGCCTATCGCCTGTTATTCACAGTCTGTAACAAAGTCTTTATGTAACCGTAACAAAACGGTTTCAGCGATTTCACATTCCCTCTCTAGTCTTCGCGCCTTTACCGGGTGTCGTAGTCGTCAATCAATAGACGGACCGATGCCGGGTGGTGTGCCGCGTGTCCTCATTGTGAGGTGCCGGCCCAAGGTCATACGCCAGTCGCGCGGACGAATATCGAAAGGGAGTGTATTCCTCATGAAGTTCAAACAAACCCCACTGGCCATCCTCATGGCCAGCCTGTCTGCCGGCCTGATGGCCGCAGAGCCCGTCAGTGCGGATGCGCCTGAAGAACAGAACATCAAGATCGAAGGCAAGGGTGTCTTTGCCGGCGGCAAGATGGTGTACGAAGAGGCAGCCCGTGCGCGCGCCACCGTCACCAAGAAGGCCATCGAAGAAAAGACCGCCACCTCCAACGCCTTCCAGCTGATCGACAAGCTGCCCGGCGTGAACGCCTTCTCGCAAGACGGCACCGGCCTGTTCGGCGGCACCATGACCATCCGCGGCTTCTCCTCCAGCCAGATGGGCTTCACCGTTGACGGTGCACCGGTCAACGATTCGGGTGGTTACGACGTCTACCCGCAGGAATACGTTGACGCAGAAAACCTCGAAGAGATCTACGTCACCCAGGGCACCACCGACAACGACGCCCCGCACATCGGCGCCACCGGCGGTAACGTGGGTCTGGTTTCGCAAAAGCCGACCGACAAGTTCCGCTTCAAGTTTGCCCAGACCTTCGGCCAGAACAACCTGTACCGCACCTTTGCCCGTGTAGATACCGGCATCACCGGCCCGTTCAAATCCTACTTCTCGGTCTCCAAGTCTGAAGCCGACAAGTGGCGTGGCGAAGGCAAGGCCGATCGCCTGCACTTCGACGCCAAGAGCATCCTCAGCCTCGGCGAAGGCAACCAGATCAGCGCCGGCATCATGTACAACAAGGCCGAGATCAACTTCCTGCGCCGTGCCCGCCTGAGCGACTGGCAAGCCAACCGCTACTACGACTACGACACCGTCTTTGCCGGCCGCAAGATCACCGCAGGCAAGGCAGATGACGAAAGCAGCCTGACCAACTACTACGCCCTCGCCCAGAACCCGTTCGAGAACTACGTCGCCAGCGCCAAGGGCAGCTTCAAGCTGGCTCCGGGCGTCAGTGCCGAAGTCGAGCCGTACTTCTGGTACGGCAAGGGCGGCGGTTCCAGTGGTGCTACGCTGGACGAAAAGACCTTCACCAAGAACGGTCGCGATCTGAATGGTGACGGCGATGCAATGGACAAAGTGCTGGTGTACGCCATTTCCAAGACCGTTACTCATCGCCCTGGCGTGACCACCCGCCTGAACTGGACACTGGGCGATCACAAGCTGATGGCCGCAGTCTGGCTGGAAAACGCCCGCCATCGTCAGACCCGTCCGCAAGTTGCCGTTGATAATCAGGGCAACCCGGTCGACATGTGGGCTGACGATGTCATCCTGCGTAACGACGGCAGCATCTACAATGGCCAATCCGGTGGTCTGGACCGTAACTGGGAAACTCGCACCAAGGTCTCCCAGTTCACGCTGCAGGATGCCTTCCCGATCGGCGACAGCATCAGCATTCTGGCCGGCGTGCGTACGCCGCATACCAAGCGCGAAGGTACGACCTACGGCGCTGGTTCGGAAGATGCACAAAAAGCCTTCCTGGAAACACGTGGCGGCGCCGGTGCTCAGTCGGTCACGGTGACGCGTACCTGGAACAAGGTCTTGCCGAACGTGCAGGCCAAGTACAGCATCGATGAGCGCAGCCATGCTTTCGTTGCGCTGTCGAAGAACTTCCGCACCCCGGCCAACTTCATCCTCTATGAGCTGATCCAGGATCAAACTAATACTCAGTACAACAGCCGCGACTTGGCGCCTGAGCAGTCGAACAACGTCGATGTGGGCTACCGCTACCAAGGCGATAGCTTCAACTTCAACGGTTCGGTGTTCTTTGTGGACTTCAAGGACCGTCAGGCCCAGCGACTGGATGCTGACGGCACCCGTCGAAACTACAACGTCGGTGATACCGAAAAGCGTGGTTTCGAACTGGAGTTCGGTACCAGCCAGCGCGCCGGTTTCTCCTTGTACGGTTCGGCCAGCTACATTCGCGAAAAGCTGAAGGATGACTTCCTGCAATACGTTGGGAAGAACAATACCACCACCGGTGAGCGTGCTGCTTTGGTGGCCTTGCCGACCACGGGCAAGACCATGACCGACACCCCGAAGATCCTGCTGGGTGCGGGCGTGAACTACCAGTACGGTCCGTTTACGACCGGTCTGGGCGCCAAGTACACCGGCAAGCGCTACGGTGACCTGATGAACCAGGAGCAGGTCGCTGCGGTGACGGTGTGGGATCTGAACGCGGCCTATCGCTTCAACAACGCCTCATTCATGAAGCGCCCGACCCTGCGTCTGGCGGTGTCCAACCTGTTCAACAAGAACTACCTGGCCGGTATTCCTAGCACCCAGATCAATGCGCAGAAGCTGAACACCAGCGACATCCGTATCATTGATCCTGGTACGCAGGTGAACCCGAGCGTGACCGGTTCGGCGCCGAACTACGACATTGGCGCGCCGCGCTTTGCCAGTGTTCAGTTCTCGGCGGAGTTTTAATTAGCAAAGCAGTGGTGCTACCTGCAGCTAAGCACCCGGCATAGCCGGGTGTTTTGGGGGCAGTCGAGGGGGAGCGAGCCTTTGTGTTATCTCGCCCACCCCCTCCGCCCCAGCCGCCGCGGGGGAACCTCGCTGTGCTCGTGGGCAGCGTGCTTCGTAGTGAAGTGAGTAAAGCCCCATTGGTTGAGTGCAGCCACAAAAAACGGCGGGTACCGGTTGGTACCCGCCGTTTTTCTATCTAAGCGTTGAACAGGCCTGGAGCGATCAGTTGGGGATGTGGATGCTGGTAGCGTGCTTGACCTCTTCCATCACAGCGTAGGTATGGGTTTCGCGTACGCCGGGGAGGGAGAGCAGGGTGTTGCCGAGGAAGTCGCGGTAGGCCTTCATATCGCGGACCCGAGCCTTGACGAGGTAGTCGAAGCCGCCGGCGACCAGGTGGCATTCCTGGACTTCGGGGCGGTCGGTGACAGCGAGCTTGAAGCGCTCGAAGACTTCGGGGGTGGTGCGGTCCAGCAGGACTTCCACGAAGACCAGCAGGCCCGCGTCCAGCAGCTCGGGGTTCAGGCGTGCGCCATAGCCGAGGATATAGCCATCGCGCGTCAGCCGCTTTACGCGTTCCAGGCAGGCGGTGGCAGACAGGCCAATTCGCTTGGCCAGGTCTACATTGGCTATACGGCCGTCCTCTTGCAGCTCCCTGAGGATTTTTCGGTCTATCCGGTCTATATGGGTGTTCACTAGATTTTAATTCGGTGAATTTGGATATGACCGGATTTTATGCGGTTTTGGTCGGTGAATATAGCGGCACATTTGGTGCGAGCCCCAGTAGCATGCGCCCCGTTCATCTTGCCATTCGCCAGCACTGCGGGTGGCGGCAGGGAACAGGCAGCGTATCCACAAGAACGCGGGGCTACCCGCCCCGGCCCGTGCCCGCATCGACCCGCGCATCGAGATCCCGATGCGCGGGTTTTTAACGAGCATCACAGCCTCTAGGCCATGCACATGATTCCTCTCTATGCCGATCTACCGCAGAGCTTGCCCAGCTTTGACGGTATCCGTAACAACCTGTTCCGCGACGAGGCCGAGGCGATCGCCAGCCTCCTGCCCCTGGCGCGCCTGGACGAGCATGCCGAAAAGGCGGTCCATGTCCGGACCCTGTCACTGGCGCAAGGCGTCCGTCACGCGGCCAGCAAGAACCATTTCGAAGCCTTCCTGCAAAGCTATGGCCTGGGTAGTGAAGAGGGCGTGGCGCTGATGGCGCTGGCTGAGGCGCTGCTGCGGGTGCCGGACGTACCCACCCAGGACATCCTGATCCGCGACCTGCTGGAGAACCGTGACTGGCGCCGCTCGCAGACCGCGACCTGGCTGGTCAGCGCCGCCAGCCGCGCTTTGCTGTTTACCGACACCTGGATCGACGCCAGCGAAGGACGCCACTGGTTCGACCGCCTGTTGCGCAAGCTTGGTGAGCCGGTGCTGCGCAATGCCATGAAAGCGGGCATGAAGGTCATGGCCAACAACTTCGTGGTAGGCGAGACGATCGAGGAGGCGCTGAACAATGCCGATCCGCGCTGGCGCTACTCCTACGACATGCTGGGTGAGGCCGCGCTGACCGAGGCGGATGCCGAAGCCTACTTCGTGGCCTACCACGAGGCGATCGCCGCCCTCGGGAAACGCCCCGATGCTAACCAGGGCTTTGCCCGTCAATCGATCTCGGTCAAGCTTTCGGCCATCCATCCCCGTTATGAGTTCGCCCAGTTGGACCGGGTGCAGACCGAGCTGTATGGCCGCCTGCTGGACCTGGCCCAGGCTGCCGCCAAGGCCGATCTGGTGTTCAGCATCGATGCCGAGGAGAGCGAACGCCTGGAGACCTCGCTGTGGCTGTACGAACGCCTGGTACGCGAGCCCAGTCTCAAGGACTGGCGTGGTCTGGGGCTGGTCGTCCAGGCCTACCAGAAGCGTGCGCCTTTCGTGATCGACTGGCTGGCCGACCTCGCCGCCGATACCGGCCGCGTGCTGCCCATCCGCCTCGTCAAGGGCGCCTACTGGGATAGCGAGATCAAGCGCGCCCAGCAAAACGGCCTGGACGGTTACCCGGTCTACACCCGCAAGCACCATACCGATGTGGCTTACCTGGCCTGTGCACGTAAGCTGCTCAATCATGGGCCGGAGCGCTTCTATCCGCAGTTTGCCAGCCACAACGCCCAGACCCTGAGCTGGATCATGGAGGCCACCCGCAACACGCCACGCCAGCTGGAAATCCAGCGCCTGCACGGCATGGGTGAGGCGCTGCACAGCCAGCTCAATGAGCGCGAAGGCGTTGCCAGCCGTGTCTATGCACCGGTGGGACGTTTCCATGCCTTGCTGCCTTACCTGGTGCGCCGTCTGCTGGAAAACGGTGCCAACTCCTCCTTTGTCCACCAGTTGGCCGATACCAGCGTGCCGCTGGAAAGCATTGCCGACAATCCGGCGCAGACCGTCGCCCGCCAGGCTGTTACGCCCGGCGTCAAAGCCCCCAGCGAAGTCTTCGCGCCCCGCCGCAACAGCCAAGGATTTGCCATGACCGATATCGTTACGCTGGAACCCCTGCGCCAGCGCCTTGCCGCACTCGAAACCCAGACCTTCAGCGCCAGCCCCATCGTGGGTGGTGAACGCCCGGCGGGAAATGCCCAGCCGCGTTTCAGTCCTATCGATCAGCGCCGCCAGATCGGCACCTTGATCGCCAGCGACGCCGCCAATGTCGAGCGCGCCCTGAACCTGGCCGACGCAGCGCAGGACGATTGGGCCGACAAGCCCGCTGCGGATCGCGCCGCCCTGCTCGACAAGGCAGCTGACCTGTTGGAAGCACGCCAGGATGAATTCCTCTGGCTGTTGAGCCGCGAAGCCGGCAAGACCCTGCCGGATGCGCTGGGCGAGCTGCGCGAGGCAGTCGATTATTGCCGCTTCTATGCCCACGAGGCACGTCGCTTGATGGGTTCCGCGATCCCCCTGCCAGGCGTGACCGGTGAATCCAACGAACTGCGCCTGACCGGCCGTGGTCCCTTCATCGCCATTGCACCGTGGAACTTCCCGCTGGCCATCTTCCTGGGCCAGGTCACCGCGGCGCTTGCTGCCGGTAATACCGTCGTTGCCAAGCCTTCGCGCCGCACGCCATTGATCGGCATGCGCGCTATCGAGGCGCTGCTGGATGCCGGTGTGCCCGGCGATGTGCTGCACTACCTGCCGGGTGAGTCGGGTGGCTTGTCCGACAAGCTGCTGGGTGATGCCCGGGTGGCCGGCGTGGCCTTCACCGGTTCGACCGGTGCCGCCTGGAAGATCAACCGTACCCTGGCGGCGCGCGACTCCTCCATTGCCAGCCTGATCGCCGAGACCGGTGGCCTGAACGCCATGATCGCCGACAGCTCCGCCCATGTGGAGCAACTGATCATCGATGTACTGATGAGCGCCTTCAACTCGGCGGGCCAGCGTTGCTCTGCGCTGCGCATCCTGCTGGTGCAGGACGACATTGCCGATGCCGTGATCACCCGTCTTGGCCAGGCTATGCAGGAACTGCGTCTGGGCGATCCGCTGCAACTGTCGACCGATGTCGGTCCTACGATTGACACCCTGTCGCAACGCGATCTCGCGGCCTATTGCGACAAGCTCAAGGCAGGTGCGAAGCTGATCGCCACGACGCCGGTACCGGCTGAACTGGCGGACGGTTGCTACTTTGCGCCGCATGCGTTCGAGGTTTCCTTGGATCAGTTGCCTACGGTCGAGACCTTCGGTCCGGTGCTGCATGTGGCACGCTTCCAGGGCGAACAGTTGGCCGATGCGGTGCACCGAGTCAACAAGCTCGGCTTTGGCCTGACCATGGGCGTGCATACCCGCCTGGACAGCACGGTTGCCACCGTGCGCAAGCTCGCGAAGGTAGGCAATCTCTACATCAACCGTAACCAGATCGGCGCCGTGGTCGGCTCGCAGCCTTTCGGCGGCGAAGGCCTGTCCGGTACCGGCTTCAAGGCCGGTGGCCCGCACTACCTGCTGCGGTTTGCCTGCGAACGCACCGTGACGGTCAATACTGCAGCGGTCGGCGGTAACGTCAAGCTGATGGCCGGCGGCGAAGGTGAACACGCTTGATGAGGCTCTGCCAGAGGCTTCTGACTGGATCTGCAGATCATTCGCCCGGCAAAGCCGGGCGCTAACCGGTGGTGGGGTGTCGACGGGTCTTTTGCTTTTTATAACCCGCACCCCCCGCCCTCGCCGCCGCGAGGGCGCCTCGCTGATGCTCGTTAGCGACCAGAATTTTCTGCTTAAGTGCTTGATAGATAAGTAGCGTAAAGGGCCCGCCATATTGGCGGGCCTTTTTGTTTTTGGGACACATTAGCCAGTTAGGCTAGGATGAAGCGATTACGCGGTTCCGATAAGGGCGGATTGTGTTCAATTTCAAAAGTATCAGCCTCAAGCTCAATCTTTTGTTCGTCGCCGTGGTCACCCTGGTGCTGGCGGCGTCGGGTGCCTACAACTACTACCGCACCCAGGCAGATCTGCAGCTGCAGCGCCAGGCAACCCTGGCGGGCATACTGGATCGACTTTCCCTCTCGTTACCGGTCGCCGTCTGGAATTTCGACGCAACCCAGGTCGAAAGCATTGTCCGTTCCGAGATCAATCGCAGCTTTGTGCGCGGCATTACCGTCAGTGCCGAGGACAAGGTCTTCCTGTCCATACAGCGCGATGCTGCCGGCAAGGTGGTACAGGGACAGGCCCAGTTGGCCGAGAGCGATGAACGCCGCTCACGCGAGCTGCGGTATTCCGCCAACGGCACGGCGCGGACGGTGGGGCGGATCGAACTCATCACCAGCAATGCCGACATCGAAGAGCAATTGCGGTCCCGGTTGATCTTCATCCTGGGCCAGATACTGGTCCTGGATGCCGTCATCGTCCTGGCGCTGTCGCTGGCGATGCGCAGCTTTGTGATCCTGCCCTTGCGCAAGGTCAACGGTGCGTTGGCCGAGATTGCCCAGGGGCGGCTCAAGACAAATTCAGGCGTGGCCTGTAGGGATGAAATTGGCCAACTGGCGGTCGCCGTCCATCTGATGAGTGAGACCCTGGCGGCCGTGATCGGCAAGGTGCGTAATTCCACTGAACTGGTGAGCGATGCGGCGGCGCAGATCAGTGGTGCTGCCATGTCCCTGTCGGCCTCCAGCAGTAGCCAGGCTGCCAGCGTGGAGGAAACCAGTGCCTCGATGGAGCAGGTGACGGCCTCGGTCGCGCAAAACACCGAGAATGCGCGCGCCACCGATGCGATCGCCATGCAGAACGTCGAGCAGGCCGAGGCGGGCGGCGACGCCGTCCGGCAGACGGTGATCGCCATGAACCAGATCGCGCAGAAGATCGGCGTGATCGACGAGATCGCCTACCAGACCAATATGCTGGCGCTCAATGCCGCCATCGAAGCCGCTCGGGCTGGGCCTCACGGCAAGGGCTTTGCTGTGGTGGCCCAGGAAGTACGCAAGCTGGCCGAGCGCAGCCAGAACGCCGCGCGTGAGATCGGTGAACTGGCGGGTACCAGCGTCGGTCTTGCCAACCAGGCCGGCCAGCTGTTCGATGTCATGGTACCGAGCATCCGCCGTACGGCCTCCCTGGTGCAGGAAATCTCCGCTGCTTCGTCCGACCAGACCAGCGGGATCGAGCAGATCCATTCCGGTGTCAGCCAGATCAGCCTGTCCATGCAATCCAATGCTGCCGCGGCAGAAGAGCTGTCGGCCACGGCGACCGCCATGACGGATCAGGCGGCCGATCTGCGTGAGATGGTCGCGTACTTCAAGACCTGATTCCCTGTTTCAACCAGGGCCCGCCCCGGTAGGGGCGGGCCTTTGTCATTGATGGAGCAAAGCCATGAGCCAGATTGTCCGCTTCCACCAGACCGGTGGTCCTGAGGTCCTGCAACTGGAGTCGGCCGAGGTTGGCGCCCCCGGACCGGGGGAGGTACGGGTTCGCCACCACGCCATAGGCGTCAACTTCATCGATACCTACTACCGCAGCGGCCTCTACAAGCAGCCTTTACCCTCTGGCCTGGGCTCGGAGGCGGCCGGCGTCGTGGAAGCGATCGGGTCGGGTGTGGCCGGCCTGGCAGTCGGTGATCGTGTCGCCTATGCCAGCGGTCCGCTCGGCGCCTATGCGAGCGAACGACTGATCCTCGCCGACAAGCTGCTCAAGCTGCCGGACAGCATCAGTTTCGAAACGGCTGCCGCCATGATGCTGCAGGGCTTGACGGCCGAATACCTGTTGCGGCGCACCTATGCGGTCCAGCCGGGGGACACCATCCTGATCCATGCCGCGGCAGGCGGGGTAGGGCAGATTGCGGTGCAATGGGCCAAGGCGCTAGGTGCGGTGGTTATTGCGACGGCCGGTGGGCCGGACAAGGTCGCTCTGGTTCGACAGCTCGGTGCTGACAGGGTGATCGACTATCGCAACGAGGATTTCGTGGCAGCGACCCGGGAAGCGACGTCCGGGCAGGGGGTGAGGGTCGTCTACGACGGTGTGGGCAAGGATACATTTGCTGGCTCGCTGGACTGCCTGGCGCCACGCGGGCTGATGGTGACCTACGGCAATGCCTCGGGGCCGGTGCCCGAGTTCTCGCCCCTGCTGTTGTCACAAAAGGGCTCCCTGTTCCTGACCCGACCGACCCTCGGCAGCTATATCGCGACCCGCGCCGAACTCGAAGCCGCCGCCGCTGCGCTGTTTGCCGTGGTGTCCGAGGGTTCGGTGCGCATCAGTGTCGCGCAGCGATATCCGCTCGCCGAGGCGGCCCGTGCGCATGTCGACCTCGCCGCAAGGAAGACTGTCGGGTCGACCATCCTGGTTCCCTAGCGGCCTGTGGTAAGGGCGCGACGGTGTGTAAGGAGGCTTGTGGAATATAACATACTTAATGGTATGCTATGTTTCATGCGGTGCCGGTCGGCACGCCCACTATCGAGGAAATCATCATGACCCGCTCCCTGCTTACCCTAGCCTGTCTGTTTGCACTTGGCGGTTGCGCCATCGTCGTCGTTCCCGGTGACGGAGAGGTGTACTCCTATACCAGCGGTAGCTCGCAAACGGTGGGCGATGGCCAGATCCGTACCGAGACCCGTGCAATCGCAAAAGCGGAGACACTCGAAGTCAACGGCCCGATCTACGCTGACGTGCGCCAGGGTCCGGTCGTTGCGCTCGAGGTCGAGGCGGACAGCAACCTGCTGCCGCTGCTGCATACCGAAGTCAGCAATGGCACCTTGCGGGTCTGGGTGGAAGGCAGCATCAAGAGCAGCAGCCCCTTGCGCGTCCGCTACACCGGTCCCCAGATCGGCAAGCTCAGCCTTTCGGGCTCAGGCCGTATCAGCGCAATGGGTATCGGCGCCGACACGCTGGCCGTGAACAGCAATGGCTCGGGTACCATCCAGCTCTCCGGTCAGGTAAATACGCTGGAAGCACGCGCCAATGGCTCGGGCAGCATTGAAGCCGGCAACCTGAAGATCAGCCGTGCCAAGGCCAGCCTCAACGGTTCGGGCAGCCTGTCGCTGGGTCAGTTGCAAGGTGAGAGCCTGGAAGCTGATGTACGCGGTTCCGGCAACCTGCGTGCTGCCGGCTCGGTCCGTAGCGTCAGCGCCAATGTCTATGGCTCGGGTAATGCCAACCTTGGCGGCCTGAATGCCGAGATCGCCGAACTCGCCAGCTACGGCTCGGGTGATGTCACGGTCGCCGTCAGCCAGTCGGTCACCGCCCGTACCCAGGGCTCGGGTGATATCACGGTCTATGGTAACCCCGCCCAACGCAATATCAGCGGCCGGAACGTACGCATCAAGGGGTGATCGTCGCCAACCCCGTTGTGCCATCGTGGCGTGACGGGGTTTGTCGAACCGCACCGGACAAGCGATGCAAACTGTGCCGGTTCAAGCGGGCAGGCTTGGCCTAAACTCACGGGCTTCCCTGTTCGGCGGCACCCCCCTCTACATGTCTGCTACCCACACCGAACCTTCTCGCGCCGGTTTTGTTCTCCTGCTGGCGGGTCTCGCCATGTTCGGGCCATTCTCCATCGATACCATCTTCCCCATGTTCCCGCAGATGGAACGTGCGCTGGGTATTGGCCCGGTCGAAATGCAGCAGACCATCAGCGTCTACCTGCTCGCCTATGGCCTGATGTCACTGTTGCATGGCCCCTTGTCCGATGCGCTCGGGCGGCGCGTGGTCATCCTGGCGGGTGTCGTGGTGTTTGCCTTGGCCTCGGTGGGCTGCGCTTTCTCTACCAGCCTGTGGCAGTTGCTGGTTTTTCGGGCTATTCAGGGTTTTTCGGCAGGCTCCGGGCTGATAGTCGGCCGTGCCATCATTCGTGATCGCTTCCATGGCGCCGAGGCACAGCGGGTCATGTCGCGCATCACGATGGTATTTGGCGTTGCGCCGGCCATCGCACCCATCATCGGTGGCCTGATCGGCACCCAGTTTGGCTGGGAGGCCATCTTCTGGTTTCTGGCGCTGTTCTCGGTGTTGCTGCTTGCCGCTTGCTGGCGCTGGTTGCCGGAGACCCATCCCAAGTCTGCTCGTTCACCGCTGGCACCGGTCCCCCTGTTTGGTCGCTATCTCGACATGCTGCGCAACCCGGCTTATGTCTGGCTGTGCCTGTCCGGCTCGTTCAACTTCTCGGCCTTGTTCATCTTCATTGCCTCCGCGCCGGTGTTCGTCCTGACGCACCTCAAGCTGACGGCAACGCAGTTCGGTTACTTCTTCGTGCCCACCATCCTGGGCATGATGACGGGTGCCTACCTGTCGGGCCGCCGTGCGGGCCGCCATACGCCGGCATCCAATGTCCGCCTGGCCTATACCATCATGTTGCTCGCCGGTGTCGGCAATGTGCTCTACTGCCTTGCGGCACCTGGCATCAGTTGGCCATGGGCGGTGATACCCGTCATGTTGACCGGTATTGGCATCTCGCTGGCCTTCCCGACGCTGACCCTGCTGGTGCTGGACCTGTACCCGCATGAGCGGGGTACGGCCTCGTCCATGCAGGCCTTTATCCAATTGATGTTCAGCTCGGTGGTGGCCGGCGTGGTCTCGCCCTGGCTGGCACCGACGCCTTGGATGCTGGCACTGGGGGCCTTGTCCTGCTCTGTGCTGGGCCTGTTGTCCTGGTGGATGGTCGGCCGCACGGGTCTGAAGACGGATGTAGCGCACTAGTTAATGACCCGGTTGGCCGGGAAATGCGCAATTTCGGGAGAGCTGCCCTTACTCGCTTGCAATAGTCTCTGACCGTCCTGGAACGGAAGCGCCATGCGTAGACAAACCGAACTGACCTATCGTGATCGGATCAACCGGGTGATCGTCTATATCGAGACTCACCTGGCGGAATCCATCGACGGTGAACAACTGGCGGAGGTGGCGCTGATGTCGCGTTACCACTTCCAGCGCATGTTCGTCGCGATGCAGGGTGAGTCTCCGGTCGAGTATCTGCAGCGCAGGCGGCTACATACCGCGGTGGACAAGCTGCTCGCGACTGATGCCAGCGTGACGGCGATCGCCGTGGATTGTGGTTTCGAGAGTGTGCATACGCTGGGCAAGGCTCTGCGGCGCAGTACCGGCCTCAGCGCCACGGCCTTGCGCCGGGCCATGGCCCGCGGCTTGCCCCATCCGTTCCGGACTTTCCCTCCTGTGCATTCCGATAAAGGAAAGACCATGCTGCAGCCAGAATTCCGAGATTTCCCCAATCGTCCGCTATTGATCGCGACCGAATACGGCATGATCAACAACAATGCCGGTATCGCCGCCCGCAAGGCCTTTGGACGGCTTGAGGCTGCCGTGGCGGCCAATGCGCAATGGCGTGCGCTGGTTTGCGGCAGCCTGGATTTTTGTGGTCGCGCACCGATCGGCCCGAATGATCCCGAACTACCGTTTCATGCTGCCTTGGTCCTGCGTGAACCTATCGTTCTGCCACCGGACTGCGATCTGGATTTCCATCTCTTCGAGGGTGGGCCGGCCGCCGTTTTCCTGCACCGCGGGCCTTACGACACGCTTTGGCAGACCTGGCAGGCCATCTACCGCGATTGGGTACCGTCCTGCGGCTTGCAGCTGCGCCATACGGCGGACTGGGAGGAGTATCTGAATATGCCGGGAGAGGTCGCGCCGGAAGACCTGCTGACTGAGATCTGCATTCCCCTTATGAAGTCAGCGTAAGAGGGAAGCTAGCCGCCACTGTCTGCGGATGGCTTTTCACGTGGCTTGAGTGCCGCGAGGCTGGCCTGCTGCAATTCCAGCGCCCGAATGCTCATCTGCAGCATACCGACCTGCATGCCCAGCCATTGCTCCACCGTGCGCAGCTCGGCGATCTTGCGGGCGCACTCCTCTTCGGTCATGGGGGGCATGAAAGGCTGCATCCCTTCCATGGGCTTGAAGAACTGCTGGAAGAAGGCAAAAGGGTTGTTGGCGTCGCTCATGGTGGCTCCTGTTCAAGCCCTCATTATGGCAGGCCCGCTGCCGAGCTGGGGGCTTCCGCAGAACGGTAGCGGGCTCGCAGCGCGCGCGGTGTCAGTTGGCGGCTGGCAAGGAACTGGCGATTGAAATGGGCCAGGTTCTGATAGCCCGATTCGCTGGCGATCACCCCAATGGGCTTGTCGGTAGCAATCAGCAACTGGCAGGCGTGGCCGATCCGTAACTGGGTCAGGTAGCTCAGCACGGTCTGGCCGGTATGGCGCTTGAAGAAGCGGTGAAAGGCACCGACCGACAAGGCCGCCTGCTCGGCCAATATGGCGATGGAGGGCGGATCGGTAAAGTCCCGGTGCAGGCGGTCCAGTATGCGGTTGAGCCGCTCCTTGCCCACATCCCGGCTCGCGCTGAGTTGCGTGCTGGCCAGCGCCTGGGCCGCTTCGTCGTTTGCCAACAGAAGCAACACCTGCAGCAGCGTGGGCACCCTGGCGGCGGGGTCTTGCGTTTTCAGTGCGAGCAGCAGAGCCTGGGCGAGCTGGGCCGTCGCGCCGGAGAAGGCCAGGCTACGGCCCGCTGCTTGTGCCAGCCGCCGTAGCGGTGCCAGTTCCGGCAGATCGCCGACTAGCCGCTCCAGCCACTCCTGACTGAACCAGACCACGACCGCGAGCATGGGCTGCTCGGCATCGGCCCGCTCTGTTGCCGCCCAGGTATGAGGTTGGTTGGGGCCGACCAGGACCAGGTCGCCCGGCTCGAAATCCGCCAGATGGTCACCGACATAGCGCTGTCCCCGTGCATTGAGCGTCAGGGTCAGTTCGAATTCGGGATGGTAGTGCCAGATAAATGGAATCTCCGGCAATTCCCGCCACAGCAGCGCCCAGGAGGCGCCTGGGGGGAGGGTGACATGCTCGAACTGGGGGCGCATGGCGACGATATGTCAGATTAAAAACGTCACTATCGTATCAATAAGCGGCAGCTTGCGTGTAATTGCGCGCCGGGTGGCTGGGCACAATGGCAGCACATTCCAACTACATGGAGGCTGACATGAATGACCGCTATCGCTATGGTGACCAACGCCCCGGTAATCCTACCGTGGCCTATGCTGAGCGGCCGCAGCTGCGCGACATCAAGAAGCAGTTGCCGCTACGAGTGCTGAGCGACGCGGATTTCCTGCACTGGCAGACCTACGGTTATGTGATCGTCAAGCAGGCCGTGCCGGTGGAACAAGTCAAACGGACGACCGATTTCCTGTGGGCCTTCCAGGAACTCAACCCGGAGAAGCCGGAGACCTGGGATCAGCGGGAGCTGCGTAGCCATGAAATGCAGGAGCTCAACGGCTCGGGCATGGTCGAGGCCTACCAGAACCAGACGCTCTGGGACAACCGGCAGACCCAGCGTATCTACGATGCATTCGTCGATATCTGGGACACCGAGTCGCTGTGGGTCACCATAGATCGGGCCAACCTTAACACGCCCAACCGCGGCGCGCGTCGATTCGGTGGCTTTATCCACTGGGATGCCGATACCACGCTGGACCCGCTGCCGGTCAATGTGCAAGGGGTGCTCGCCCTGTCGGATACCCGTGAAGAGTCAGGCGGGTTTCAGTGCATTCCCGAGTTGTTCGAGCATTTTGCCGAGTGGCGACGTACCGCTCCCAAGGACCGCAACCCCTGGCGACCCAATCTCGAAACCCCGGGGGAAGTACCCTGGCCCTTGCGCTTCATTCCTATGCAGGCAGGCGATTTCCTGATCTTCAACAGCCTGCTGGCCCATGGTATCCGGCCCAATACGTCGGTCGACGGCGTCCGGCTGGCCCAGTACATCAGCTTTACCCCGGCAGACGAGACCAATGTCCCGCTGCGGGATGAGCGCGTGGCCTCCTGGTACCGGCGTGAACCGGCCAAGGGCTTTGCCTTCCCTGGCGACCCGCGCGAATGGGAGCAGACCCGTTACCCCCGTGCGGACTTGAGTGCACTGGGGGAGCGTATCCTGGGCTTGCGTAACTGGAGCGACGACGCACGTATCTACGATCCGGACGTCCAGTTCAAAGCCTGATCCTTTGCTGTTGCCTCTTTTCAAACGCCCCGCCAGTGCGGGGTGTTTACCTGTGCCTGGCTGATGGCGGCGGCCGGCTTGTTTTTCGTCATCTGGGCGCTGGTGGATCAGATGCTGGTGCCCATACCGGTTACCTTGGTCTGGCTGGTCTGTACCTTGCTGTCGGCACGCTGGCTCCGGCAACGCTGGCAGAAGCTGCTTGCCGCACCGAATGCGTTTCCGGCTGGCCGCCTGAAGTGTTCCGGCCAAGGCTTCAGGTATCGTTTGCGTCCGATCGCACCACGCAGTTCCGTCCTTTGTGCTTTGCCGTATAGAGGGCGGCATCTGCCCGTCGGATCACCGTCGCCAGGTCTGCATCGGTCTCGGGCCAGTGGGCGATGCCCAGCGAGATCGTAATGGTCTCCTTACTCGCATTGGGACTCGCCATCATGGCTTGCCGAAGCCGTTCGGCCACCTGGCACGCGGCATCCTGGCTCGCCTGAGGTAGCAGCATCATGAACTCCTCGCCGCCTGGTCGGGCCAGTACGTCCCCACCACGAGATCCCTTGCGCATCAGCTCAGCCAACTGCTGCAGCACCTGGTCACCGACATCATGACCGTACTTGTCGTTGACGCGCTTGAAATGGTCGATATCGATAGCAATCACGGCGAAGGCCTGAGCGTTGGCCTGCAGGTCGGCCAACGCTGCATCCATGCCGCGACGGTTGGCCAGACCGGTCAGGGCGTCGGTCAGGGATTCCTGGTTCAGGCGGTGGATCTTGCGGTTGATCAGTGCCAGCCCAAGCAGCATGGCGCGCTTGAGCTGACTGGCTTCAAAGTACCAGGATCGCACATTGGCAATCTCGGTCGCCGTGTCGTGCTCATCCATTTGTCGCGCGCTGTGCGCCAGTTGCCAGAGTGGACGCGCAATCAATTTCGACAGCCACCAGATGAACAACAGCGACAGGCACAACAGGGGCAGGGTGTTGCGCAGGGTGATCCACATCAGGTGCTGCAGGTCGGCAAGTGTCACTTCGGTGGGCCGCTGCGCCACGATGCCCCAGCCGGTTGATTTCATATAGGCATAGCCCGCCAGCATGTCCTGCTTTTGCGTGTTGACCACGCGCTGGCTACCGGCCTCGCCGCGCATCAGCGCCTGGACGACCGTGTTGTCACTGACCTGCTCGCCTATCCTTACTGCTGTCTTGTGATAGATCAGCTTGCCACCGTGATCTACCACGTAGACGTAGGAGCCATCGCGATAGAAATGTTCACCCAGCAGCGTGTGCAGGATGTTCTTTTCATGCAGGTAGATGGAGCCGCCGACATAGCCCAGGTAGTCGCCATTGTCGGCAAAGACAGGGTGGGAAATGAAAATGATCAGCCTGCCGGTTGCCGAGCGATAGGGCGAGCTGATGAGAGGTTGGCGTGCCTTCAGCGCCGCCTGTGCACCACTGGTGCTAACGACGGTACCCACGAGGTTGAGTGTGCCGGGCGAGGTGGCCAAGACCCTGCCTTCGGTATTGATGACCGCGACGGAATTGAAGCTCTGGGTCTGCTGTCGCAACCGGTCTGCCTCGGCCAAGAGTTGCGCCGGTTTGTCGAGCAGGCCAGGAAGCAGCCGAGCGCTGTATTCCAGCTGCTGGATGGTCGCCGCCAGATAATTCTCGGTGGATTCGGACAGCTTAGCCGCATAGACCCGGTTGGCTTCCAGCGCGTTGCTGATCAGCAGGTCGCGCTGTACCCGATAGCTGGCGTAGAAGGTATTGGCCAGTGTCAGCAGCACCGAGCCAAAGGCCAGCAGGAGGATCAGGCGACGTAGGTCTATTTTCGGGGTGGACATGCGCAAGGGGGCCGGTAGGGCTGAAGGCTTAGGCGCCGGGACCACAGGGGCGAGGTCGGGCCGTGACAGGGCAGGGCAAGCGATGAAGATTCTAAGCAAAAACGCCCCGCATTGGCGGGGCGTTTTTCTGCAGGCCGGAAAATCAGGCCTGCTGGGCGGCTTCCACTGCAGCCAGGGCCGTCATGTTGACGATACGGCGTACCGAGGCAGTCGGGGTCAGGATATGCACTGGCTTGTTCACGCCGAGCAGGATAGGGCCGATGGTCACGCCGTCTGCCGCACTGACCTTCAACAGGTTGAAGGAGATATTGGCGGCGTCCAGCGTTGGCATCACCAGCACGTTCGCTTCACCCTTGAGCGTCGAATCCGGCATCACCATATTGCGGATCAGGCTGGAGAGCGCGGCATCGCCATGCATTTCGCCGTCGACTTCCAGGTCCGGCGCGCGTTCCCGGATCAGGGCCAGCGCATCGCGCATCTTGAGCGAGGTGGGCGAATCGACGGAGCCAAAGCTGGAATGGCTGAGCAGGGCGACCTTCGGCGCGATACCGAAGTTGCGCACGGCCTGAGCGGCCATCAGCGCGATTTCGGCGATCTGCTCGGCGTTCGGGTCCCGGTTCACATAGGTGTCGGTAATGAACACGTTGCCGCGTGGCAGGATCAGCGCGTTCATGGCGGCATAGGTATGCGTATCGGGCTTGCGGCCTATGGTCTGGCAGACGAAGTCGAGGTGGTCCTGATAGTGGCCATAAGTGCCGCAGATCATCGCGTCGGCTTCGCCACGGCGCATCATCAGCGCACCGATCAGCGTGGTCTTGCGGCGCACCTCGCGTTTGGCGAATTCCTGGCTCACGCCATTGCGCTTGCGCAGCTGGTAGTACTCGTTCCAGTACTCGCGGTAGCGCGGGTCATTCTCGTTGTTGACGAGTTCGAAATCGACACCCGGGCGGATACGCAGGCCGAGTTTCTCGATCCGCATGTCGATCACGCTCGGACGGCCGATCAGGATAGGTTGGGCCAGGCCCTGGTCGACGATCTCCTGTACCGCATGCAGCACGCGCTCATCCTCGCCTTCGGCGTAGACCACGCGGGTCTTGGCCTTCTTGGCGGCGGTGAACACCGGCTTCATGAACAGGTTGGACTTGTACACGAACTGCAGCAGCGATTCGTGGTAGGCGACCATGTCCTCGATCGGGCGCGTAGCGACGCCGGAATCCATGGCGGCTTGTGCCACGGCCGGGGCGATCTTCACGATCAGGCGTGGGTCGAACGGCTTCGGAATGATGTAGTCTGGACCGAAGGTCAGCGACTGGCCAGTGTAGGCGTCGGCGACCACGTCGCTTTGCTCGGCCAGCGCCAGATCAGCAATGGCGCGTACGCAAGCGAGCTTCATGTCGTCATTGATGGTGGTCGCGCCCACATCGAGTGCGCCACGGAAAATGAAGGGGAAGCACAGGACGTTGTTGACCTGGTTTGGGAAGTCCGAACGACCGGTACAGATGATGGCGTCCGGGCGGGCTTCCTTCGCCAGCGGTGGCAGGATTTCCGGTTCCGGGTTGGCCAGGGCCAGGATCAGCGGGTGGCTGGCCATGCTGCGTACCATGTCCTGGCTCACCAGCTTGGGACCGGACAGGCCGAGGAAGATATCCGCGCCGACCATCGCATCCTTGAGGGTGCGGAAATCGGTCTTCTGCGCGTAGCGCTTCTTGGATTCATCGAGACGGTCCCAGTCTTCGCGGTCGGTGTGGACCACGCCCTTGGAATCGCAGGCGATGATATTGGCTGGATTGACGCCCAGCTGGACCAGCAGATTCAGACAGGCGATGGCGGCAGCGCCGGCGCCCGAAACCACGAGGCGAACCCGGCCGATGTCCTTGTCCACCACGCGCAGGCCGTTCAGTACGGCGGCGGCGGTGATGATGGCGGTGCCGTGCTGGTCATCGTGGAAGACCGGAATCTTCATCCGTTCGCGGCACTTCTGCTCCACGTAGAAGCACTCGGGCGCCTTGATGTCTTCCAGGTTGATGCCGCCGAAGGTTGGCTCCAGCGCGCAGATGATATCGACCAGCTTGTCCGGGTCTTTCTCGTCGACTTCGATGTCGAACACGTCGATGCCGGCGAACTTCTTGAACAGGACGCCCTTGCCTTCCATCACCGGCTTGCCGGCCAGTGGGCCGATGTCGCCGAGGCCCAGCACGGCGGTGCCGTTGGAAATCACCGCGACCAGATTGCCACGGGCGGTGTACTTGAAGGCGTTCAGTGGGTCTTCAACGATGGCGTCGCAGGCAGCGGCAACACCAGGGGAATAGGCCAGGGCAAGGTCACGCTGGCTGGCCAGCGGCTTGGTCGGGGCGACCTGAATCTTGCCCGGTTTCGGAAACTGGTGATATTCGAGTGCGCTCTTGCGCAGTTCTTCATCCATCTCAAACTCCGACATCGTCTTTGGTAGGTTAGCTGACAATTATAGGCCGGCTGCGCGGCGCGGCCGAGCGGGAAATCCCGATCTCGTAACGATATGTCGCATCGCAAGCAAGCCGATATCGACAAGTGTCTGATTCATCTGAGCAATTACTCAACTGCGGTTACTACGTAGTATGCGGCGCCGAGCCTACATTCGCGGTGTTTCTCCGGGCCGGTCGTGGCTTTCGGAGCCTGTCCCGCCAATTTCATGCGGGAAACTCCCGCTGAATCGTCGACATTCGATACCATTGGCAATATCTTGCAACACTCCAATTGCTTATCATGGCGACCGTTACATTGGTCGCCGTGCCGCCTGACCAAGGCGGATCGCCCGTAGCCACAAGGCCTGGCTTAGCGCTGGTGCCGGATTCGGCTGTTTCACCTGAAAGGAATAATTGCAGTGGTCCTGAACATACTTAAGTCCTGGTGGCGTCTTGCGCTGCTGGCTTCCCTGCTGGCGCTGGGCGCCTGTGGTTCCGAATCCAAGCCAGGCGAGGCCCCCAAGAATTTCGCCGTCCAGGCCGGAGAAGGCCAGGTAACCATCACCTGGGATGATGATCCAGCCATTACCTATTGGGTATTCGGTGCCGCCGCCCCGTCGGTCACGACCGAGAACTATGCGAAATTCCCGGAAGCACGTGTTTTGTGGCCGGCCCGTTCACCGCTGGTGATCAGTGGCTTGACCAACGGCAAGACCTATTCCTTCATCATGAACTCCACCCAGAATGGCAGCGGTGCCGGCCCGGCAACCGCTTCCCTGTCGGCTGTGCCGCGCCCTGCTGGTGGTGTGTGGACCCTTGGCAGCAACGCCGGAACTGCAACCTTGAACGGCCTTGCTTACAGTGGTTACTACATGGCGGTCGGTAACGGTGGTTCGATTCAGCGCAGCACCAATGGCAAGGACTGGACCGCATTGACTTCCGGTACCACGGCCGACCTGACCACGATCTTTTTCGACAATGTCAGGTTCATGGTGCTGGGTACGGATGGCAAGCTGCTGACCAGCACTGATGCCAACACTTGGACAGCCTCGACGGTGCCTACCAACGCTACCCAGCGTATCAACCATCTGAATAGCGCCGCTGGTGCCGGTGTCTATCTGGCGGTGGGTGATGGCGGCACGATCCTGACCAGCCCACCGGATATTTCGGCCTGGACCGCACAGACCTCGGGTACTACCAAGAATCTGTATCGTGGTCTGTTTACGGCCGGCGGCTTTATTACTGTCGGCGCCGGCGGCACGATCCTGACCAGTCTTGACGCGAAGACCTGGACGGCTCAGACCAGCAATACGACCGCCGATTTGCGCGGTATCTATTACAACGGCAGCACTTTTGTCGCCGTGGGCAATAACGGCACGGTACTCTCCAGTACTAGTGGCATTACTGGTGTCCGTGTCAAACCGGGCGACGCGACGGATACCAGCGTTTATGGTCCCATGACCTGGACCGCCAATGCCTCGGGCACCACCCAGAACCTGACGGCGGTCTCTGCTGTCGGCCAGTTCGTCATCGTAGGCGACAATGGCACCTTGCTGACCGGCAAGGGCGACGGTACCTGGACCCTGGGCAGCACCGGCATGACCGGCAACCCCAAGGACATGATCACTGGTGGTGGTGTCTACGTGGCGGTGGGGACGGGTGGTAGCACGGCTCGTTCGTACTGATCATCAGGCATAGCGCCGATGCAAAAGGCCCCACACCGTGGGGCCTTTTGTTTTTCAATTCACAGGCATTGATCGGTGATCAGAATGTGCCGCGCAAGCCCACCTTCAACGCCCGGCTACCCTGTGGTGCTATGTCGCGCAGCAGCGAGCTGGCGTAGCGCACCTCCTGGTTGCCCAGATTGTCACCGCGCGCATAGGCCAGCCATTCGCTGGCGGCCAGCTTGAAGCGGTAGCTCAGGCTCAGGTCCACCGTGGTATAGCCTTCCGTCGTGCTTTCCCCCACGGGCACGCGGTTCTGCGAGGCAGCGTGCTGTACGCCCAGGTGAGCGCTCCAGGGGCCGGCGCCGTAGCCCAGGCCCAGCGCCACGCGTAGCGGGGTAATACGGGGCAGGGGCTCGCCGCTCGACCGGTTAGTGGCGCGGGTATAGTCGCCGCGCCAGTCCAGCGTCCAGTCGCCAGTGGCACTGATCCTGAGCAGCTTGGTATTACCTTCGAACTCCACGCCGTGCAGATTGGCGGGTACGCCCTGGTAGCGGTATTCCGCTATGCCACCCGCTTCGTCGGTGGAGCAGGCATCTTCTGCGCAGAACTGGCCGGTCGGCATCAGGGTGATGAAGTTGTCAAAGCGGCTGTAGTAGGTGCCGATACTGGCGTGGGTCGTCGCGCTGGCGTACCGCAAAGCCAGGTCCAGCGAGCGGGCCTTTTCCTTGCTGGCGGCGTTGTCGCCACGCTCCACAATGCCGGTCGCCACATGCTCGCCGTTGGCATACAGCTCGTAGAAGGTCGGAGCGCGCTCGGTACTGGCGGCATTCGCGGCCAGCGACCAGCCGCTGCCCAGTTTCGCCAGCAGGCCGGCGGAGAAGCTGTCGGCATTGAAACTGCGTCCGTGATCACCATCAAAGCGCGCATTGCCCTGACCATCCGGGGTATGGCGGGTGCGCTCAAGTCGTCCACCCAGGCTCAGCTTCAGGCCGCTTGCCAGTGGCGTCTCTTCCAGCACAAAGAGCGCATTACTGTCGCTGTCGGTCTGTGGCACAAAAGCTTCTTCCCCCAAGGCAGCAAAACGGGTGGCACTGCCGTGCCAACCCACCACGCCATCAAAACTACCCAGCTTGCGGTGGCGGCCATCCAGCCGTGCTTCGTAGCCCTTGTGGGTAAAGCGGGTGCCTACCTCGCCGTCCTCAATCTCCTTGTGCTCGTAGTCGGTGTCGCTGAAATCAAACTTCAAGGACTGGAACAGCCCGGGCAGGGCGCGCACCTCACCGGCAACAGCAAGGTGTTGCTGGTGCATGTCCAGGCGCACGCCAGCTTCGGCCACTGAGCCGTAGTTGGCCTGGTAGTCAGCATAGGAGAGCCCCAGGTAACCATCCGCCCAGGTCCAGCTGGTGCCTACCGCGCCGCTGACCGAGCGGCCATTGCTATTGGGCAGCCTGTCGCGGGCGGCAGCGGCTGCTTGTTCTTCCTCGCCTTCCGCCAAGGCGCGTCGCGCCGGCGTCCAGGCATAGCCAGGTATGCGCAGCTGGCCGACATCGCGGGAGGCAGCGTCGGCATGGAGGGCAAACTGGCCGTTGCCCGCATCCACCGCTACCGCTGCATTTCGCTCATGACCGGCACCACCGGCATTCAGATCCACCTGGCCGCTGATACCCTCAGTCGGGTTGCGCCGTATGCGCTGGTCCAGGGTATTGATCACACCACCAATGGCGCTGCCGCCATAGAGCAGGGCGGCCGGGCCACGCACCACCTCAATGCGCTCGGCGGCAAACGGGTCCTGCGGCACCGCGTGATCGAAGGAGAGCGCGGAGGCGTCCAGTGCCGTCACACCGTTTTGCAGTATGCGTATACGGTCGCCATCCAGCCCGCGAATGATCGGTCGGCTGGCACCAGGGCCAAACGCGCTGGCGCTCACGCCAGGCAGCCCGTCCAGGACAGCCCCCAGGCTCCCGGCCTGGCGTAGCAGCAGGGCGTCGCCGGTCAGTACGCTGCTCGGCGTGCTGATCTCGCTGCTGCGCAGTGGATTGGCAGTGACTACGATGGCTTGCAGGTCGGGAGTGTCGTCGGCGAACGCGGGCAGGGCCAGCAGGACGGCAACGCTGAGGGTACCCAGGCGTAGGCCTGGGTGGCGGGAATGGCGAGAGGACATCGGAAGGCTCCGGATAAGGAAAGACGGGCTCACCTGTTCAGGTCAGCCCAGTTTGCAGTATGTTTATTACGATATAACGTAACATATAATGTTATAACATAACCAAAATGCAGCGCGCCAGTCCAAAAAACAAAGGCCGCGATCTGCATCGCGGCCTTGGCCTTACCCGGAGGGGCTATTACATATTGGGGTAGTTCGGACCGCCGCCACCTTCAGGCACCACCCAGTTGATATTCTGGCTGGGGTCCTTGATGTCGCAGGTCTTGCAGTGCACGCAGTTCTGCGCGTTGATCTGCAGACGAGGCTGGTTTTCTTCCTGTCCGACGAACTCGTAGACGCCAGCCGGGCAGAAGCGTTGCTCGGGTCCTGCGTAGACGTTCCAGTTCAGCTTGACCGGTACGTTGGCATCCTTGAGCTTCAAGTGGCTGGGCTGGTCTTCCTCATGGTTGGTGCTCGAGATGAACACCGAGCTGAGCTTGTCGAAGCTGACCTTGCCATCCGGCTTGGGATACGAGATGGGCGTGCATTCCTCGGCCGGCTTGAGGTATTCGTGGTCGCCCTTCTTGTGACGGAAGGTCCAGGGCAGGCGGATGCCGAGCGAATGGCACCACATGTCAAAGCCACCGTAGACGGTGCCGGCCCACAGACCGAACTTGCTGAGTGCCGGCTTGACGTTGCGGACCTTGTCCAGATCATCCCAGACCCAGGACTGGCGCAACTTCTGCGGGTAGCTGACCAGCTCGTCATGACCCTGGCTGCCGGCGCTGATGGCCTCGAATGCGGCGTCGGCGGCCAGCATGCCGCTCTTCATGGCGTTGTGGCTGCCCTTGATGCGCGGGACGTTCACAAATCCGGCCGAACAGCCGATCAGGGCGCCACCGGGGAAGGTCAGCTTGGGGATGGACTGCAGGCCGCCTTCGTTGATCGCCCGTGCGCCGTAGGCAATGCGCTTGCCACCCTCGAACAGGCCACGAATGGCTGGGTGGGTCTTGAAGCGCTGGAATTCGTCGTAGGGGCTCAGGTAGGGGTTCTCGTAGTTGAGATGCACCACGAAACCGACCACGACCTGATTGTCGTCCAGGTGGTACAGGAAGGAGCCGCCACCGGTGTTGGCATCCAGCGGCCAGCCTTGCGAGTGCATGACAAGGCCGGGTTTGTGCTGCTTGGGGTCAACCTTCCACAGCTCCTTGATGCCGATGCCGAACTTCTGCGGGTCCACGCCGTCGCGCAGGTCAAACTTGGCTTGCAGTGTCTTGGCCAGGGAGCCGCGCACCCCTTCGGCGATCAAGGTGTACTTGGCATGCAGCTCCATGCCTTGCGCGTATTCCGGCTTGTGGCTGCCATCCTTGGCAATACCCATGTCGCCGGTTGCCACGCCCTTGACCGAGCCATCCGGATGGTAGAGCACTTCGGCGGCGGCAAAACCGGGGTAGATCTCCACGCCCAGCGCTTCGGCCTGGGTGGCCAGCCAGCGGCAGACGTTGCCCAGGCTGACGATATAGTTGCCGTGGTTGTTCATCAGCGGCGGCAGCAGGAAGTTCGGGATGCGATAGCTCTCGTCCGCTTCCAGGACCAGGAACTTGTCCTCGGTCACCGGTACGTTGAGCGGTGCACCGCGTTCCTTCCAGTCCGGGAACAGCTCGTTCATGGCGATAGGGTCGATCACCGCACCGGACAGGATATGGGCACCGACTTCCGAGCCCTTCTCCAGGATACAGACGCTGATGTCGGTTCCCTTTTCGGCGGCCTGTTGCTTGAGGCGAATCGCGGCGCTCAGCCCGGCGGGGCCTGCACCGACGATCACCACGTCGTATTCCATGAATTCGCGTTCCACGGGGTGTGTCCTCGCTGTTGTTATCGGCGCCGGGGTGCGCCGCGGGAAGTAAAACCGTCTAATGATGCGGGAGTAGACGGGTTTTCGTCAAAAAACCAAGCGCTTGCTCTGTTGATATTCAGGTCGGAGAGGGGGATTTCAGCAGCGTATGCAACTGCTGGGCACCATAGACCTGTATACCCTGTTCGTCCTGCGCGGCCACGCGCAGCACTGCTTCGCAAAAACGTCCCGGTGTGAAAGGGGCAACACCTTGCGGCAACATGAGGCGAAATTGCGACAAATAGCCCTGAAGCAGGCCGCGCCAGAAACCGACCGGGCCTGCCAATGGCTCATTGGCGGTGGGCAGTAGGACTGCCACACTGCGGTAAGGCAGTCTGGTCAGTCGCAAGGTCATCTCGGCGCCGGCGTAGAAGTGCCGGAAATCCGACATCTGCTCGGTCGCAGCAATCGGGCAGACCAGGAACAGTCGTTGTGCACCGGCCCTGGCGGCCGTCATGGCCACGGTCTCGGCCAGTTCCGACGCCACACTGTGTATGGCCAGATCACGTACCGAATGCAGCCTGTCGGCAAAGCTCATCACAAATACATCCTGCACTACCGGCGCCGTGGCCTGGGCCAAGGCATCCTCGGTCAGCGGATCAGGCAGCTGCCAGTACGTAAGGTGCCGCGTACTGCTGCCCTGCGGGCGATTGGTCAGCTGATGGATGCGGTCGTAGCGGCCGCAGGCCAGCAGGGCATTCAGCAAGGCTTCGCCGGTCCTGCCTGTTGCTCCGGCCAGCAAGGCCTCGGGTTTACCCGACATCATGTGGCGACCTGCAGCTCAGCCAGTGCCTGCCGCCAGCGTGTGCCCAGCTGGCGTGCTGCAGCCAGCACCGTATCGCGGCTCTCGTCCGGTCTTTTACCGGCCCGGTAGGCCATCATGACCTCCCAGTCCCATCGCGGCAGGTCGGTAATCTCCAGGATACGCAAGCGACCTGACTGCAGTTCGCGCAGGGCGGCGATCGCCGGCATGAACACGATAAAGCCGTGTTCCAGTGCCAGCTCGCAAGCGGTCGTCGCCGGCTGGTTGGTATGCAGGGGCAGGGGAGCGCGACGGTGCTGGCGCAAGAGCTGCACCAGCGACTCCGCATCCGGTCCCCACCATTGTGGCGATATCCGCGCGTCGGCGATGGCTGCCAGCGGCAGTGGTCCGGCGTCGGCCAGCGGATGATCCGCCGCCACCATGGCGAAGATGGGCGACTGCGCGAGCATCTCGAGCTGGATGCCGGTAATGGTGGGACGGTTGAGGACGAAGGCCACCTTGAGGCGGCCGCTCAGTACCCGCTCCATCAATTCGGGGGAGTGATCGGTATGGCAAAAGAGTTCAATGGCGGATTCCGCCAGCGCGGCCACCAGCGGGCTGAACACGAGCGAGGCCAGCGAGGGCGGACAGCCAACCCGCGCCTCCGGCAGGGCGGGTGCACCCTGGATGGCCAGCCGGCCGCTATTGAGCTCTCCCAGCGCGCGCCGCACGGACTCGAGATAGCGGTTGCAGGCGGCGGTTGCCACCGCGCCGCGCCGATGCCGCATGAACAACTGCGTACCAAGCCCGGCCTCCAGCTGTGCAATGCGCTGGCTGACCTGCGGCTGTGACCAGCCCCGGGCGGCCGCCGCCTGGCTGAAGCTGCCACGCTCTGCCACGTCCAGCAGCAGTTCCAGATCACTGATCATCAGAGACATAAGCCGTACTTATAAAAACTATAAGGAGATATCGTATTCCTCTTAGTGCTGTTGCGCTACAGAATGGCGTCATTGCTGATTGGGCAGTAACTCGCTGCCACGGAGACCACGATGCGCCGTATCGATATCCCGACCGAACTGACGACCGACCGCCTGCTCCTGCGCGCGCCGACCGAGGCCGATATCGATGCCGTATACGAGATCTTCGGCGATCCCGAGACCAATCGTCACAACCCCGCAGGCCCGCTGCGCGACCGCGATGCCGCTGCCGATCTGGTCTGGCGCTGGCATATTCACTGGGCCCAGCATGGCTTCGGACTCTGGATCGTGGCGCTGCGTGATGCCCCCGAGCAGGTCATCGGTGTTGGTGGGCTGTCCTGGCGCGACTACGGTGGCGAGCAGCGACTCAATCTGGGCTACCGCCTGCGGCCCTCGGCCTGGGGCTTGGGCCTCGCGACCGAACTTGGCCGTTTTGCCCTGCAAGTGGCGCGTGAGCGACTGGGTGCCAGCGAGGTCCATGCCCTGGTACGCCCCGACAATCTTTCTTCCCGCCGGGTGCTCGATAAGCTCGGTATGCGTGCCCACGGTCAGTTGCGTGATTTCCCCTGGTTGCCCGCCAGCGAGGTCTACCGCCATACGCTGGAAGACTGCCTGGCGAAATCGACCGAGCTGGAGCTTGCCGCAGCCCGCACCGGTAACGCCTACCAGCATGCCACTCGTCCAAGTCGTGCCGGCATGGTGCGTCGCAGCCCGGTTCTTTGAACATCCACAAGGCGAACCGGTTCGATGAGCGTAGCGAAAATGAAGATCGCGGTGCTGATGGGTGGCACCAGCGAAGAGCGGGACGTGTCGATCGCCAGCGGGGGTCAGGTTGTCGCCGCCTTGCGCAGCCGAGGCCATGAAGTCCTGACGGTGGAAACCTCGCAAGGCCTTCTGACCGGCGAGCGGGAGGCCCAGCTGCTGTCCGGCAAGGTGGCGGTGTTGCCGCCGGATGCCGACAGTCTTGCGCTGATGCGGCAGCAAGGTGGTGCGCTGTTCCGGGCAGCGGACCTGGCCGATGTGGATCTGGTCTTCCTGGCGCTGCATGGCGGCACCGGAGAGGACGGCACCCTGCAGGCCATGCTGAATCTTGCCGGCGTGGCGTATACCGGTAGCGGCCAGCTTGGCAGTGCGATCGCCATGGACAAGGACATGGCCAAGCGGCTATTTGTCGCGGCCGATATTCCGACGCCGAGCTGGATGATGGCACCGGCCGGTTCCGCCGCCGTTGCCAGCGGCTTGGGTTTTCCACTGATCGTCAAACCCAACAGCCAGGGATCGACGGTCGGGCTGTCCATCGTACGCCAGCCGGCCGAGCTAGAGCCGGCGATCCGGCTTGCCGGCCAGTACGGTGGTGAGGTCATGCTGGAACGCTACATCGCCGGCCGCGAGCTGACGGTCGGCGTGCTGGACGGCAAGGCGCTCGCGGTGGGGGAAATCCTGCTCGGCACGCAGCCGGTATTCGACTACCGGACCAAGTATCAGGCCGGTGCAGTACGCGAGGTCTTCCCGGCCGATGTCCCGCCCACCATCGAACAGGAAGCCCAGCGCCTGGCGGTGCTGGCCCATCACGTACTGAAACTGGATGGCTACAGCCGCGCCGACTTCCGGCTGGATGCGGATGGACAATTGTGGTGCCTGGAGGTCAACACGCTGCCCGGCATGACGGCAACCAGCCTGCTGCCACAGTCGGCCGCCGCCGTGGGCATCGACTTCCCCGCCCTGTGCGAGTGCATTTGCCAACTGGCACTGGCGCGACACGCCCAGGCGACCCGTACCGCGCTACCGCGCTGACTGACCGCTACCGATTTCCGATCGGTCGCAGGCACCAATCTTTGTGCCGGGCAGATGCCGTCCCGGTTCCCGTCTATCCTCCACGTCGGTTCAGATGCTCTAGCGGCAGGGCCGTCGTCTGCTTGATTGCCTGCAGTACGAAGCTAGACTTCACATCTACCACGCCGGGATGCTGCAGCAAGGTATCCATCACGAAGCGTGAGAAATGGCTCAAGTCCTCGAATACCACGCGCAGCAGGTAGTCCATCTCCCCCGCCATCGCGTGGCAGGCCACGACTTCCGGCCAGGTTTGCACTGCCTGGGCAAAGGCGGCGAATTGCCGTTCCCGCTTGTCCAGCATGACCCGAACGAAGGCCTCCAGACCCAGTCCAACCTTGGATGGATCGAGTAGGGCGACGTAGCGGGCCACCACACCTTCCTGCTCCAGCCGCTTGAGCCGGCGCAGGGTAGGGGAGGGGGACAGGTTGATGGCGTCGGCCAGCTCCAGGTTGCTGAGCCGGCCATTTTCCTGCAGGGCCGCCAGGATTTTCAGGTCGATCTTGTCGAGTTCGATCATTTCTGTGCTCTAGATGCGGTGGTTTTAGCATTTTATGCCAATGCTGCGCTGCTTTGCGCGACATAAAGCAAGCACATTGCGCATGGGCTTCCGTATCCTTCCGCCATCAAACGAACCTGGCAAAACGGGTCTGGAGCTACATCATGGATACAGTGCTCACTCCGCGCGGCATGCACGATTGCATCCCCGACTATCGGGACATCCACATCGTGGAAGTACCGAGCTATACCGACATCGAGCACGACACCTGGGCGCAGCTGTACGCCAATCAGCACAAGGTGCTGCCAGGCCGGGCTTGCGATGAGTTCCTGGCCGGGCTCGAGACCGTGGGCTTTCCTTCCAAGCGGATTCCGACGCTCGCCGAGATCAGCGACCATATCGAGCAGCACAGTGGCTGGACCCTGACCCGGGTCGATGGCCTGGTGCCGAACTACGAGTTCTTCAAGCTCCTGAGCCAGCGCATCTTCCCGTCGACCGACTTCATCCGTCGGCCGGACGAGATCGAATACACCCCCAGTCCGGACATGTTCCATGACCTGCTGGGCCATGCGCCCCTGCTGGTCAATCCGCGCTTCTGCACCTTCTTCGAGGAATTCGGCAAGGCCGGCGTTGCCGCCTTCGAGAACCCGCAGGTCGATCCGGCTGCCCGCGACTGGCTGCCGCGCATCTACTGGTACACGGTCGAATACGGCCTGATCCACAACCCGGCCGGCCTGCGCATCTACGGCGCCGGCATCCTGTCCTCGCCCAAGGAAGTGCTCTACAGCCTGTCCGATGGCCCCAAGAAACTCGCGTTCGACCTGGATGTGATTGCCAACAAGACCTACGACATCTGGCACATGCAGGAAGAACTCTTCGTGATCGACAGCTTCGATCAACTTGAAAACAGCTTTTATGCCTGGGCGTATAGCCATGGCTTGCTTGCAAATCGCCGTACGGCCAACCGGAGATAAACAATGATTGATCCTATCAACCCCATGGGCACCGACGGCTTCGAGTTCGTCGAGTTCACCGGTCCCGATACCAAGGCCCTGGGCGAATTGTTCGAGCTGATGGGCTTCACCGCCATCGCCCGTCACCGTTCCAAGGATTGCATCCTGTACCGTCAGGGCGATATCAACCTGATCGTCAACGCCCAACCGCACAGCTTTGCTTCGCGCTTTGCCTCGCAGCATGGCGAGTCCGCCTGTGCCATGGCCTTCCGCGTCAAGGACGCCGCCAAGGCCTATGAGCGCGCACTGCAACTGGGTGCCTGGGGTGTGGAAAGCCGCCCGAACGCCATGGAACTGAATATTCCGGCGATCAAGGGTATTGGCGATTCGCTGCTGTATCTCGTCGACCGTTACGAAGGCAACAGCAAGGCCTCGATCTATGACATGGACTTCATCCCCATCGAAGGGGCGGATCCGGCCAAGAACGACTGTGGCCTGAAAGTCATCGACCATCTGACCCACAACGTGCATCGCGGCGCCATGGACAAGTGGGCCTCGTTCTACGAGACCCTGTTCAACTTCCGCGAGATTCGCTACTTCGATATCGAAGGCAAGCTGACCGGCCTCAAGAGCCGCGCACTGACCAGCCCCTGCGCCAAGATCCGCATCCCGATCAACGAGTCGTCCGACGACAAGAGCCAGATCGAGGAATACCTGCGCGAGTACAAGGGCGAGGGCATCCAGCACATCGCGCTGACCACCGAGAACATCTACGAAACCATCGAGAAGCTCAAGGCGCGCGGCGTGAACTTCCTGACCACGCCGGATACCTACTACGAACTGCTGGACAAGCGCCTGCCAGGTCATGGCGAGGATATCGAGCGTCTGAAGGCCAACAAGATCCTGCTCGACGGTGCCCCTGGCGGCGGCCTGCTGCTGCAGATCTTCACCGAGACCTGCATCGGCCCGATCTTCTTCGAAATCATCCAGCGCAAGGGTGACGAAGGCTTTGGCGAGGGTAACTTCCGCGCCCTGTTCGAATCGATCGAGCTGGATCAGGTCCGTCGTGGCGTGATCCAGGCCGACGAAAAAGTTTCGGCTTAAGACCGACTGAGGACGGCGGGGCAGGGCCCCGCCGCCATGCAGAACCGTACTGGAGAGACAAGCAATGCATTGGATACGTCTGCCGCTGGCTGATGGCCTCCATTCGAAGCAGGCGCACGCCGACCTGCCGGAAGGCACCTTCGAGCGTGAAGTCGGCAAGGAGGGCTTCGGTGGCCCGGCCGCCCACTTCCACCACAAGCATCCCCCTACCGGCTGGTCGAGCTTCGACGGCCCGGTCAAGCCGCGCGCGCTGGATTTTGTCGAGGCCAAACAGCAGGCGAGCAGCCCCTGGCAAGCCAGCCTGATGATGCACAACCCCCATTGCGAAGTGCGTTGGTGGCGCCTGGCGGAATCCATGCCGGCCCTGGCCCGCAATTCCGATGGCGACCAACTGCTGTTCGTGCACGATGGCGAGGGCGAGCTGTTCTGCGACTGGGGCCACCTGAGCATCGGCGAGGGTGACTACGTGGTGCTGCCGCGTGGCTGCATGTGGCGTATCGACGTCACCGCCCCGCTGGCGATCCTGATGATCGAGGCGACCGAAGCGGCCTACCGCCTGCCGGAAAAGGGCATGCTCGGACCGCACGCGATCTTCGACCCGGCCGTACTGGCGCGTCCCCTGATGGACGACGCCTTCCGCGCCCAGCAGGGCGAGACCGAGACCCGCGTGATCGTGAAGCGCCGCGGCGCGCTGACCACCATCACCTATCCGTTCAATCCGCTGGATGCGGTGGGCTGGCATGGCGACCTGACGCCGGTGAAACTGAACTGGCGCGATATCCGGCCGGTGATGTCGCATCGCTACCACCTGCCGCCGTCGGTCCATACGACCTTCCAGACCGACCGCTTCATCGTTACCACTTTCTGCCCGCGCCCGATCGAGTCCGATCCCGGTGCGCTCAAGGTGCCGTTCTTCCATAACAACGACGATTACGACGAAGTCATCTTCTATCACAAGGGTAACTTCTTCAGCCGCGACAACATCCATCCCGGCATGGTTAGCTTCCACCCCAGTGGTTTCACGCATGGTCCGCACCCCAAGGCTTTCGCCGCCGGTGCGACGCACGCCAAGAAGGAAACCGACGAAGTCGCCGTCATGATCGACGCCCGCGATCCGCTGGACCTGACCGATGCCGCCTTCAGGGTGGAGTGGACCGGCTACGCCGATAGCTGGAAAGTAAAGAAAGACTGATCGACTATGAAGCTTGCCAGCCTTAAACATGGCCGCGATGGCCGCCTGGTCGTGGTCAGCCGCGACCTGAGCCAGTACGTCGCCGTACCGCAGATTGCCGCAACCCTGCAGGCCGCGCTCGACGACTGGGCCAATACCGCCCTGCACCTGCGTGCGGTCAGCGATGACCTCAATGCCGGCCGTCGCAGCGATGCCCTGCCGTTCAACCCGGCTGATTGCGCCGCGCCGCTGCCACGCGCCTACCAGTGGGTGGATGGTTCGGCCTATCTCAATCACGTCGAGCTGGTCCGCAAGGCCCGCAATGCCGAGATGCCGCCATCGTTCTATACCGATCCCCTGATGTACCAGGGTGGCTCGGACGACATGCTGGGCGCCCGCGATCCCATCACCATCAGTGACGAAGCCTGGGGTACCGATCTGGAAGCCGAGGTCGCGGTCATTACCGACGACGTCGCCGTCGGCACCAGTGCCGAAGCCGCCGCCAAGCATGTGCGGCTGGTGATGCTGGTCAACGACGTCAGCCTGCGCAACCTGATCCCCAACGAGCTGGGTAAGGGTTTCGGCTTCGTGCTGTCCAAGCCGGCCAGCGCTTTCAGCCCGGTGGCGGTGACGCCGGACGAGCTGGAAGGCCATTGGTACGACAACCGCCTGCACCTGCCGCTGCGGGTCTGGCTCAATGGCGAATGGTTTGGCGAGCCCAACGCCGGCGAGGAAATGACCTTCAGCCACGCCGACCTGATCGCCCACCTGGCCCGCACCCGCAAGCTGGGTGCTGGTTCCATCGTGGGTTCGGGCACGATCTCGAACAAGGATCGCAGCCGCGGCTCCTGCTGCCTGGCCGAGGTACGCATGATCGAGACCATCGAGCAGGGCGCAGCCAAGACGCCTTTCCTCAAGCAGGGCGACACCGTCAAGATCGACATGTGGGACAGCAAGGGCCAGTCCATCTTCGGCAGCATCGAACAGACGGTCGTGCTTCGGTAAAGCGCAAACAGGTGCGGCCATTCAGCCTGTGACGGTCGCTGGTCACAGGCTGTTGGTCCGCACCCAAATTGAGTCGTCCGCTTTTCCCTTGCCCTCGTTAGAATGAGGTCATAACAAGGAGGCGGCATGATGCGCATCATGGCGGTATGTGGGCTGGTTCTCACCGTGCTGTTCGGTACGGCCTGGGCGGAGGAGTTGCGCGTCCTGCGGACGGCAGGGCAGGAGAGCACCGTGCCCAAGTATCAGCTGGTCAATGGCAAGGCGACCGGTCTGTGCCCCGATATTCTCGCCGCCATCACGAAGGCGGACCCTGGTCTGCGCTTCGCGGGGGAGGGGACTGTCTGGTCGCTACCGCAGATCGAACACGGCCTGGAGAATGGCCGCTTCGACGTGTTTTGCGGCCTGGTGAAGCTACCGCGCCGGGAGCGTTTCGCGACCTTCATCGAAACACCGCTCTACACCATACGGCACCGCGTTGCCGTGCGGGCCGACGATACCGTGCAGGTGGCCGATCTCGACGCGCTGGCCCAGCAGTCCCAGCAGGGGGCCGTCATCGCCACGGCAGGCATCTCATTTGTCGAGATGCTTCGGCAGCATGGTGTCGCCGTTGACGACGGCGCCAGCGACAACCGCGTCAACCTGCGCAAATTGATCGGTGGCAGGGGACGCTTCTTCTATCACAATGAGCTGGTACTCAATACGCTGATCCGGGAGCAGAAAGTGGCGTCGCAGGTCCGTCTGCTGCCGACGGTCTTTGGCGAGGAGGCGCAGCAACTGGTGGTCGCCAAGCAGGTCGATCCCGCCATGCTGGCGCGGCTCTCGGCCGTCGTCCTCTCACTTCGGCAAAGCGGCGAGCTGGACCGTATCTACAACCGCTACCTGACGCGATAAGCCATGTCCGAACGTAAGCTTTATACCTACTTCCGCTCCTCCGCCGCCTGGCGGGTACGTATCGCCCTGCACTGGAAAGGCCTCGACTACCAGGCCGTGCCGGTCCATCTACTGCGCGACGGGGGCGAGCAACGCAAGTCCGACTACCTGTCCGTGAACCCCTATGGCCTGGTTCCGACCTTTGTGACCGACGGCACGGCCCTGACCCAGTCGCTGGCGATCTGCGAATACCTGGACGAGCGCTACCCCGAGCCGCCCTTGCTGCCGGCCGATGCCCTGGCACGCGCGCAGGTCAGGTCATTGGCCTACGCCATCTGCAGTGATATCCATCCCATCAACAACCTGCGGATACTGAAATACCTCAAAGGCACGCTGGGCCAATCCCAGGAGGTGGTCGACGAATGGATACGACACTGGGTGGGGATCGGCTTCACCGCGCTGGAAACCGAACTGGCACGCGCAGGCAGCAAGCACTATTGCCACGGAGGTGAGCTATCCCTGGCGGATCTCTGCCTCGTGCCGCAGGTATTCAACGCCCGGCGCTTCCAGCTCGATCTCACGCCTTTCCCCCACATTGTGGCGATCGACGCGCACCTGGCCGAGCTACCCGCCTTTGCCGCCACCCACCCCGCCCGGCAGCCCGATAGCGAATAAGTTGCGCGGATTTCCGCCGAGTAAATGGGGGTGATGTGCGAGATTCCGCCGAATGGTGCTGGGGTGTAGAGTAAGTATTCAGTTTTTCCCCAGGTAAATCATTGCCTTGGCTTTTTTTTGATTCCGGCTGCGAGCTGGCAAGCTGCTTGCATTAACAAACAGGCTGCGACCAGAATCCACCTGCTTGTCTGGTCAAACGAAAACCAAAACTGGAGACAGTGCTGCAATGAAACTATTCGCCATTCTTACGGCGGCCGCCGCCGCCATGTCGTTTACCGCCGTTCATGCTGCCGACGATGTCATTCGTCTCGGTAACCTGCGCTTTGCTCACTACGGTGCGGTGTCCTATCTCAAGGAACTCGGTCCCAAGTGCGGTATCAAGGTGGAGGAACGGATGTTCGCCAAGGGCCTGGACATCATGCCGGCCATCATTGCAGGTGAGATCGACGTCGCAGCCAGCGCGGCCGATGCCGCCATCGCCGGCCGCGCCGCCGGTGTGCCGGTCTACGCCGTAGCCGGTTTTGCCAAGGGCGGTGCCCGCATCGTGATCGGCAAGGATTCCGGCATCAAGTCGGTCGCCCAGTTCAAGGGCAAGAAGGTCGGCGTCGCTCGTGGTGGTGCGCAGGAACTGCTGTTGATGGCGGAACTCGCCAAGTTCAACCTGACCTGGTCGGACCAGCCCGGCAAGGACGTGCAGATCGTCTACATGCCGTTCGCCGACCTGAACCAGGCCCTGATGCAAAAGCAGATCGACGCCATGGCCCAGTCCGAGCCGCAAGCCTCGCAAGCCATCAACAAGAACTGGGGCATCGAGCTGCTAAAGCCCTACGACACCCCGATGGGCGAGCCTATCCGCACCCTGGTGATGACCGAGAAGCTGTACGCCAACAAGCCGCTGGCCGAGAAATTCATGAAGTGCTTCGTGCAAGCTACCAAGACCTTCATGGATGACCCGAAGAAGGCCGAAGACTACGTCCGCTTCACCATGTTCAAGAACCAGATCACCGCGGACGATTTCCAGGACGCCATCGGCAACAGCCCCTACGCCTATGAGCTGAGCACCGAGCACATGCAGATCACCACTGACCTGATGGTGAAGTACGGCGTGGGCAAGATGGCCAAGCCACCCGTCGCCAAGGACTGGGTCAAACTGGACCTGTTGAATGCCGCCAAGCAGTCGCTGGGCGTGAAGTAACACAAGCGGAACCACACCATCATGAACCTCAAGAAACTGGGTGCCGGCCTCGTCGGCACCGTGGTTCCGCTCGTCGCTGTGCTGCTATGGCAACTGGCAGCCCACCTCGAGTGGATCAACCCGCAGATCCTGCCATCCCCCTGGGCGGTGCTGAAGAAGTGGTATGAGTACGCCACCCCCCTGATGCCCTACGACCCGGCACAGACCAGCTACGTGAAGTGGATGTTCTCCGGCGAGCTGATTGCCGACTCCATTGGCAGCCTGTACCGCGTGCTGGTCGGCTTCGCCATCGGTGCCGGCCTTGCACTGCCCTTGGGCCTTTTGATGGGAGCCAGCAACAAGGTCAACGCCATCTTCAACCCGCTGGTGCAGGTACTGCGGCCCATCCCACCGATCGCCTACATCCCGCTGTCCATCCTGTGGTTCGGTCTGGGCAACCCGCCGGCCATCTTCCTGATCGCCATCGGTGCCTTCTTCCCGGTCCTGATGAACACCATCGCAGGTGTGCGGCAGGTGGATTCCATCTACGTCCGCGCGGCCCGCAACCTTGGCGTGGACCAGTTCACCATGTTCACCCGCGTCATGCTGCCGGCCGCCACGCCCTACATCCTGTCGGGTGCGCGCATCGGCATGGGCACCGCCTTCATCGTGGTGATCGTGTCCGAGATGATCGCGGTCAACAACGGCCTGGGCTTCCGCATCCTCGAAGCACGCGAGTATTTCTGGTCCGACAAGATCATCGCCGGCATGTTCAGCATCGGCATCATCGGCCTCGCCATCGATACCGCCATGAGTCGCCTGAACAACCACCTGCTGCGCTGGCACCGCGGCCTTGAGCAATAAGGAGGCCGTCATGAGCCAGATCAGCATTCAGAATGTGCAGAAGGTATTCAAGACGCCCGGGGACGACGTGATCGCCCTGCGCGACATCAACCTGGAGATTTCGGCCGGCCAGTTCGTCTGCCTGCTGGGTCCGTCCGGTTGCGGCAAATCCACGCTGCTCAACGCCGTCGCCGGCTTCTCGCTGCCGACAGCCGGACAGATCACGGTAGAGAACAAGCTGATCACCGAGCCCGGTCCCGATCGCGGCATGGTGTTCCAGGAGTACGCGTTGTTCCCCTGGATGACCGTGGCCGAGAACATCGCCTTCGGCCTCAAGGTCAAGAAGGTCAGCCCGGCAGAGATCGAAGCCAAGGTCAGCGTGCTGCTGGAGAAACTCAAGCTGAAGGAATTCCGCGACCGTTTCCCCAAGGACCTGTCCGGCGGCATGCGCCAACGCGTTGCCATCGCCCGGGTGCTGGCACTGGATTCGCCCATCATGCTGATGGACGAACCCTTCGGCGCGCTCGATGCCCTGACCCGTCGCAGCCTGCAGGACGAGCTGCTGCGTATCTGGGACGAGTTCGGCAAGACCATCCTGTTCGTGACCCACTCCATCGAGGAATCGATCTACCTTGCCGACCGCATCGTGGTGCTGACCTACCGGCCAGGTACCATCAAGCGCGACGTCATCGTCGATATGCCGCGGCCGCGTGATCCAAGCTCGGCCGAGTTCAACGCCCTCAAGCGTGAGCTCTCCCTGCTCGTGATGGAAGAACAGCAACGCCATGAAGCCGTCGAAATGGCCGGCCTGACGACCGACTAGGTCAACAGGCAGACCGCAAGTCATACCGTACGCCGGCCTGATCGGCAAGCGGGATAGCGGGCGCGGCGGGGTGGCGAATCCGGGACATTCGCCACCCCGCCGCGCTTGCACTTTGTCGCAGTCGTGTCGCAAGCTACGGTCTCCCATGCAAGCTCGTCGTTACTCCCGCTGGATGCCCTGGTGGCTGCTGGCCCTGCTGATCAGCGTGGCGGGGCTATGGCTGGCCGGCCGCATTGCCGAGGAACGCGAGCTCACCCGTATCCGGCAGGCCGGCGCGCACCGGCTGGACGTCTATGTCGGCAGCCTGCGCAATGCGATCGACAAATACGCCTATCTGCCCTACGTGCTCTCGATCAACAACGAGATTGCCGGCCTCCTGGCCCATCCGGACGATCCTGTCCGCCGTGATCGGGTCAACCGCTACCTCGAGACCATCAATCGCGAGGCGCAATCTTCCACGCTCTATCTGCTGAACGAAGCAGGCACCGCCATCGCCGCCAGCAACTGGAACACCCCTCAGACCTACGTCGGCTACAACTACGCCTTCCGGCCCTACTACCAGCAGGCCCATGCCGGTCGTCCGGGCCGCTTCTACGGTGTCGGCGCCACGACGCGCCAGCCCGGCTACTTCCTGTCCCAGCCGGTGTTCGAACGACAGAAGGTCGTTGGCGCGGTGATTGCCAAGGTCAGCCTCGACGCGCTCGAAACCAGCTGGCAACGCGCCGGGGACCATGTGCTGGTGGCCGACCAGGCCGGCATCGTCTTCCTGTCGGCCGAGCCCGCCTGGAAGCTCAAGACGCTCGACCCGCTCTCACCTGACGCGCTCAACTATATCCGCCATACCTTCCAGTACGATCGCAGCGGCTTTCCCGACCTGGGCCTGCAGGAAATGTCGCGGCTCGATACCGGCACCCAGGTGGTGGCCCTGCCCAGCGGCCGCAGCCGCGCCGCCTGGCTGGCCCAGACGGTGATGCTCGACGACCTGGGCTGGCGCGTGATGCTGATGTCCGATCTGGCTTCCGTCCGCCAGGTGGTGCGCAACACCCTGGTCGCCGCCGGCTTCGGCCTGATCGCGCTCTGGCTGTTGCTGCTCTACTGGCGCCAGCGGCAGCGCCGCATCCGCGACAACCTCGCTGCCCGCGAAGCGTTGCAGAGCGCCTACGACCAGCTCGAGATCAAAGTCGCCGAGCGTACCCGCGACCTGATCGAGACCAACGAGGCACTGCAACGCGAGGTACAGGAGCGCAAGCGGACCGAGACCGAATTGCGCGACGCACAGGAAGAACTGGTACAGGCCGGCAAGCTGGCCGTGCTGGGTCAGATGGCGGCGGGCGTCACCCATGAGCTGAACCAGCCGCTGGCCGCCATGCGCACCCTGGCCGACAACGCCCTGACCTTCATGGACAGGGACAAGCCCGAGCAGGTACGCAGCAATCTGGGCATGATCGCCGGCCTGGTGGAGCGCATGGGCAAGATCACCAGCCAGCTGCGCAACTTCGCCCGCAAGCGCAGTGCCGGCCAGCCAGCCGTGCCGGTCAGCGTGGCAACGGCCCTCGCCAATGCCAGGCTGCTGCTGGAAGACCGGCTGCGGCGAGAGCAGGTCATGCTGGTGTGGGATCTGTCCGAGCCGGAAATACAGGTGCTGGGCGATCAGGTACGGCTGGAACAGGTACTGATCAACCTGCTGCGCAACGCGCTTGATGCCGTCAGCAAACAAGCCGTACCGCGCATCGAGGTACAGGTGAGCGACAATGCCGAGCGGGTCTGGATCGCGGTCCTCGACAACGGCCCCGGCATCGCACCGGAAGCCCTGGACCACCTGTTCGATCCCTTCTTCTCCACCAAGGGTGGGGAGGGCCTGGGCCTGGGGTTGGCCATCTCGCTCTCCATACTGAAGGATTGCCACGGCAACCTGAGTGCAGCCAATCGCCCGGATGGCGGCGCCTGCTTTACCATTGAACTCCCGAAAGCCTAGCCGGGCCATGCCAGCACCCTCAGAGAGTCCCATGCAAGTCCTGTTCATCGACGACGACGCCATGATCCGCCACGCCAGCCAGCAGACGCTGGAACTGGCCGATCTCCAGGTCAGCACCTTCGAGACGGCCGAAGCCGCGCTCAAGCTACTGCACCGGGATTTTGCCGGTGTCGTGGTCAGCGACGTCAAGCTGCCCGGCATCGACGGTCTGAAACTCCTCGACAAGATCGTCACGCTCGATCCCGAGCTGCCCATTGTTCTCGTCACCGGCCACGGCGATGTGGCGATGGCGGTGCAGGCCATCCGCGATGGCGCCTATGACTTCATCGAGAAACCCTTCTCGTCCGAGCAACTAGTCGAGGTAGTCCGCCGCGCCCAGGAGAAACGCCAACTGGTGCTGGAAAACCGCCAGCTACGGCGTGAGCTGGAACGACGCGATGGCATCGGCGCCACCTTGCTGGGCAAGAGCGACGCCATGGAGAACGTGCGCCGCATGATCCAGAACGTGGCCGATGCCGGCGCCGACGTGCTGATCCTCGGCGAGACCGGTACCGGCAAGGAGCTGGTCGCCCGCTGCCTGCACCAGTACAGCGGTCGCGCCAGCAAACCCTTTGTCGCGCTCAACTGCGGTGCCTTGCCGGAACAGCTGTTCGAGAGCGAGATCTTCGGCCACGAGGCCGGCGCCTTCAGCGGGGCGGTCAAGCGCCGTATCGGCAAGATCGAGCACGCGCATGGCGGCACACTGTTCCTCGACGAGCTTGAAAGCATGCCGCTGACCTTGCAGGTCAAGCTGCTGCGTGTACTGCAGGAGCGCACGGTGGAGCGCCTGGGCGGCAACGAGAGCATCGCCGTCGATTGCCGCGTGGTCGCCGCCACCAAGGAAGACCTGCGCCTCCTGGCCGATCAGCAGAAATTCCGGGCCGACCTCTACTATCGGCTCAATGTCGTCACGCTGACCCTGCCACCGCTGCGCGAGCGCAGGGAGGACATCCCGCTGCTGTTCGAGCATTTCGTGCTGCAGGCCGCGCTGCGCTACAACCGGCCCGCACCCATGCTCGATGCGGGCCGCCTGCGCGAACTCATGGCCCAGCCCTGGCCCGGCAATGTCCGGGAACTGCGCAACGTGGCAGACCGCTTTGTCCTGGGTCTTTTGGAACCCGCCGCCAGCCAGACGCCGCTGAACCTGCCGGCGCTGATGGACCGGTTCGAGAAAAGCCTGATCGTCGACGCCCTAGATCGCGCTGCCGGTCAGGTCAGCGCCGCCAGCGAGGCGCTGGGCCTGCCTCGCAAGACCCTGTACGACAAGGTCAAGAAGTACGGTCTGACCGGTCGCGGCGAATAGCCAACCTCCCCGGCAAGGGCCGAGGAATATATCGCTGCCGTCCGTCTTTAACGCCTCGTTGGCGATTTCCGTTTCCTATACTCCATGGGTCCCCGATCCCAACCTAGCCACGTCAGATGGCCTCATGGAGTCCGTACATGACCACATTGAACATCAATGGCAAGACCGTCAAGGTCGATGCCGATCCCGACACGCCCCTGCTCTGGGTCCTGCGCGATGAACTGGGCTACACCGGCACCAAGTACGGCTGCGGCATGGCCCTATGCGGCGCCTGCACCGTCTGGTTCAACGGCCAGCCCACCCGCTCCTGCAGCCTGCCGGTCTCGGCGGTCGGCAAGGGCAAGGTGGTGACAATAGAAGGGGTCAAGGGTGCGCCGGCCCGCGCAGTGCAGGCGGCCTGGCGCAAACTGGACGTCGTGCAGTGCGGCTACTGCCAGTCCGGCCAGATCATGTCGGCCACGGCACTGCTGTCGCAGAACGCCAAGCCGACCGATGCCGATATCGACGCCGCCATGGCGGGTAACGTTTGCCGCTGCGCCACCTATCACCGCATCCGCGCGGCCATCCATGAGGCCTCCGCCATCATGGCCGGCAAGGCGTCCGAAAAGCTGGAGGCCTGACCATGGACACCGTGGAACTCTCCCGCCGCGACATGCTCAAGGCCAGCGCCGCCGGCGCCTTGCTGGTCGGCTTTCATTTCACGCCCGCAGGCCGAGCCCACGCGGCGGAAGCCGCCGCAGCCAGTACCGTCATACCGAATGCCTTTGTCCGCATCGGGGCGGACGACAGCGTGACCGTCCTGTCCAAGCACCTGGAGATGGGGCAGGGTACCTATACCGGCCTCGCCACCATCCTGGCGGAGGAGCTGGACGCCGACTGGACCACCGTCAAGGTCGAAGGCGCGCCGGCCGATGCCGCGCGCTACAACAACCTCTCCTTTGGCCCCATGCAGGGCACTGGGGGCAGTAGCGCCATCGCCAACTCCTGGATGCAGCTGCGTCAGGCCGGCGCCACCGCTCGTGCCCAACTGGTCGCCGCTGCAGCCAGCCAGTGGAACGTCCCGGCCGGCGAGATCACCGTCAAGCAAGGCGTGGTGAGCCACGCCGCCAGCGGCAAGAAGGCCCGCTTTGGCGAGCTGGTTGCTACCGCAGTCACGCTCGAAGCACCGAAGGAAGCCAAGCTCAAGGACCCCAAGACCTTCACCCTGGTCGGTAAGCAGAAGCTGCCGCGTAAGGATTCGAGCGACAAGACCAACGGCCGCGCCATCTTCACCCAGGATGTGCGCCTGCCCGGCATGCTGACCGCCGTGGTCGCGCATCCACCACGCTTCGGCGCCAAGCTGAAATCCGTAGATGCGAGCGATGCCAAGAAGGTCCGTGGTGTCGTGGACGTCGTGACCATCGACACTGGCGTCGCGGTGCTGGCCAAGGGTTTCTGGGCCGCCAAGAAGGGCCGGGATGCGCTCAAGTTGGAGTGGGATGAATCGGCCGCCATGGCGCAAGGCAGCGAGGAACTGGTGGCTGAATATCGCCGCTTGCTTGATGAGCCCGGTGCCGTCGCCAGCAACAATGGCGATGTGGACAAGGCCTTCCGCACCGCCGGCAGCGTGCTGCGCGCCGACTACCAGTTCCCCTACCTGGCGCACGCCGCCATGGAACCCCTGAACTGCGTCATTCGCAAGGACAAGGACGGCGCGGAAATGTGGAACGGCGAGCAGTTCCATACCATCGACCAGGCGGCGGTCGCCGGCGTACTGGGACTAAAAGCCGAACAGGTCCGCATCAACACCCTCTACGCCGGCGGTAGCTTCGGCCGCCGCGCCAATCCGGCGGCAGATTTCCCGGTCGAATGCGCGCGCATCGTCAAGGCCACTAACGGCAAGTACCCGGTCAAGCTGGTCTGGACGCGCGAGGATGACATGAAGGGCGGTTACTACCGGCCGCTCTACCTGCACCGGGTCGAAGCCGCGCTGGACGGCAAGGGTGAGCTGGTGGCATGGCGTCAGCGTATTGTCGGCCAGAGCATCATCACCGGTACGGCCTTCGAAGGCTTCATGGTCAAGAACGGCGTGGATGCAACCTCGGTCGAGGGGGCCGCCAACCTGCCTTACCATGTGCCCAACCTGCTGGTGGACCTGCACTCGCCGCGCAAGGCGGTCCCGGTGCTGTGGTGGCGTTCGGTCGGCCACACCCATACCGGCTTCGCGGTCGAGACCATGATCGATCAGGTGGCCGAGTCCGCCCGGGTTGATCCGCTGACCTTCCGGCTTGATCTGCTGAAATCGCACCCACGCCATGCCGGCGTGCTCAAGCTCGCTGCCGAGAAAGCCGGCTGGGGGACGCCGCTGGCCAAGGGTCAGGCGGGCGAGAAGCGCGGCCGCGGCATCGCCGTGGTGGAATCCTTCAACTCCTATGTCGCGGAAGTCGCCGAAGTCACCGTGCGCGAGGACGGCAGCTTCAGTGTCGATCGGGTCGTCTGCGCGGTCGATTGCGGCATCGCCATCAATCCGGACGTGATCCGGGCGCAGATGGAGGGTGGCATCGGCTTCGGCCTCTCTGCCGCACTGCATGGTTCGATCACGCTCAAGGCTGGTGCGACCGAACAATCGAACTTCCACGATTACCCGGTGCTGCGCCTGCCCGAGATGCCCAAGGTCGAAGTGCATATCGTCAGCAGTGGCGAGGCGCCGACCGGCGTCGGCGAGCCCGGTGTGCCGCCGCTGGCCCCTGCGGTGGCCAACGCCATCGCCGCCGCGACCGGCAAGCGCCTCTCCACCCTGCCATTGAAGCTGGCCTGATGGACGCGCTCGATCTGCAGGTCCTGGCGCGCTCGCGCGAATGGCGACTGGCTGGCCATGCGGTATGGCTGGTCAGCGTCGTCGAGACCTGGGGCTCCGCCCCCAGGCCGGTCGGCGCCCTGCTGGCGGTGCGCGACGACGGCGCGGTCGAAGGCTCGGTCTCTGGCGGCTGCGTGGAGGACGATCTGGTCCGCCGCGTCAGCCAGGGCGAGCGGCCGACCCAGGCCGGCATCGTGAACTACGGCGTGAGCAAGGAAGAAGCCAGCCGCTTCGGCCTGCCCTGCGGCGGTACCCTGCGCCTCCTGGTGGAGCCGCTGATACGGCTGGACTGGCTGGACGACTTGCTGCTACGTACCCGCCGGCACGAGCTGGTCAGTCGAACGGTCGATCTTGCCAGCGGCGAAGTCAGTCTGGCATCGGCCCAACGTCGTGATCAACCCGGTCTGCAGGGGGAGCGCTTTGTCGGCATCTTCGGCCCGCAATGGCGCATGTTGCTGATTGGCGCCGGCCAGCTCTCGCGCATCACCGCGCAGATGGCCCAGGCCGTGGGCTTTGCCGTGCACGTCTGCGACCCGCGCACCGAGTATCGGGTAGATTGGGATGTCGCGGGCGTACAGTTCGAGGAAGGCATGCCGGACGATGTCGTCCTGGCGATGGAGCCTGATGCCCACACCGCCATCGTGGCGCTGACGCACGACCCCAAGCTCGACGACATGGCCCTGCTGGAGGCGCTGAAGTCGCCGGCGTTCTATGTAGGCGCGCTCGGTTCACGCCGCAACACGATCAAGCGCCGCGAACGGCTGGCACTGTTCGATCTGTCGGCTGATGAAATCGCCCGCCTGCATGGCCCGGTCGGCCTCTATCTGGGTAGCCGTACGCCGGGCGAAATCGCGATCGCCATCCTGGCGGAGATCGTCGCGGTCAGAAATGGCATCGCCATCGTGCAGCGACCGCCCGAGGTCATCGAGGCGGCAAGCTCGGTACTGGCGCAACAGGACTGAGCGGGGGGCTACTCGCGGTATTCGCGTCGGCCGTAACCGGTCAGGCCCAGCAGGCCCCGTACCAGCTGGTAGGCCAGCCAGGGCAGGGCGCGCCGCCACCATGGCGCTGCCATGGTGTGGCTGGTCGTGATCTGAATCGCATCCCGTTCGATATGCCGCTGGATATCCTCGCGCAAGGTCTGCGCCAGTGTCATGTCACGCACCAGTACATTGGCTTCGCGCGCGGTCAACAGGCTCAAGGGATCGATGTTCGACGACCCCACCGTCAGCCATTTCTTGTCCACCACCGCCACCTTGGCGTGCATGAAGCCCGCCGTGTATTCGTGTATTTCCACACCCGCCAACAGTAGCGGTCGGTACAGCACACGGGTAGCGTAATGCAGCAGGGCATGGTCGATACGGCCCTGCAGCAGGATCACCACTCGCACCCCGCGTCTGGCCGCCGCCAGGATCGCATGCCGCAGGCTCAGCCCCGGCAGGAAGTAGGCATTGGCGATCACCACCTCCTGCTGGGCGGATTCGATCGCCTCCAGATAGGCCGTCTCGATCGCCCGCCGGTGTCGCAGATTGTCCCGGCGCACCAGTTGGGCGGTCACGCCTTCGGTGCAGGCGAGCGGCTGCGGCAGTCGCGGCAATTTGCGCCACTCGTGCTTCAGTTGCGACCAGCAGGTATGTCCCCATTGCCCGGCCACGGCCTGATGCAGATCGATCACCAGCGGGCCGTGGATGCGCAAGGCGTAGTCATAGCGAGGTAGCAGATCGGGTGCATCGAGATCGTCGAGGATATTGATGCCGCCGACAAAGCCCAACTGGCCATCGAACACCGCCATCTTGCGATGCATTCGGCGCAGCCGCTGCCGGTTCAGCGAATAGCTCGATACCTCGGGCCGGAAGAACAGCAATCGCACACCCGCACGCAGCATCGTCTCCTTCAGGGCATCAGGGAACAGTCGTGCCCCGAAGCCATCGATCAGCAACTGCACCCTCACGCCGCGCCGTGCCGCGCGCATCAGTCGTGCCGATACCTGCCGGCCGGTGGCGTCGATCTCGTACAGATAGCTCTCAAGGAAGATTTCATGCTGGGCTGCCGATATCGCCGCCAGCAGGGCAGGGAAGTAGTCCGCGCCGCTGCGCAATAGCTCGATCTGGTTACCGTCGCGCCAGCTCATCGGCCGCTTTCTCGTTGCCCATCTTGAACTGCCCGGTCTCTCTCGCCAGCAGATGCTGCAGTCCCTGTGTGTCGAGTGCCTGCGCCTTGATCAGGAAGCGGCTGGCACTGGCACCTGCCAGTGTCTTGACCACACGTCGGCGGCAACGCAGTTGTACGCTGCCATTCTTGCAGGCGACATAGTCGAACGGCGTTTCCGCCAACCGGCCACGCTGGTCCTGCATCAGGCTCTCCGCACCGTGGCGGTCAGCGGCGCATGGTCGCTGAGCTTGCCCCAGTCACGCCCACCGTGGGCCTGTGCATGCTCCACCACCAGGCCACGCAGGTAGATGCGGTCCAGCGTCAGCAGCGGCAGCCGGGCCGGAAAGCTCGCCGCCACACGGCCATGCAGGCTGTGGAAGGCCTCATGCAGATCCAGTGCATCGCGCAGATAGCCGCAGGCATCCTGCTGCCAGTCATTGAAGTCGCCGGCGACGATCAGGGGTTCGTTGGCCGGAATATGCGCCTGCGCATAGTTGGCCAATGCCGCCAGCTGCTTGCGCCGGTCGGACGCCCGCAGGTTCAGGTGCACGCACAGCGCATGCAGCGGCTTGTCCCACTCCGGTATGTCCACCCGGCTGTGCAACAGGCCGCGCCGCTCAAAGCGGCTCAGGCTTACGTCCTGGTTGTGCCAGTCCAGGATAGGGAAGCGCGACAGCAGCGCATTGCCATGGTGGCCGGCGTGGTACTCCGCATTCGGGCCGTAGACATGGTGCAACTGCTCGTCAGCCAGGAAGGCCTGCTGCGAAGCCTGCGGCCAGTCCGCATGCCGTTGCGACCGTGCGCGGTGTTCTCCTTGCACTTCCTGCAGGAACACCAGATCGGCTGTTAGGCCACCCAGCGCATGCTTGAGCGCCGGCAGGACATGGCGGCGATTGAAGGCCGACATGCCCTTGTGGATGTTGTAGGTCGCTATGCGTAGCGATTTTTCTTTGCTATCAGTGCCTTGCATGTTCTCAGGGAGATTCAAAGCGGCTGTGGCTGTTCTGGTCTGACTCAGCCTACGCAAATAGTTGCAGGCAGATACGGAATGGACGAAAGAAGTATAGACCCTGGCGCTGATGCGTCGGCCTTGAGAAGGCAGGGCCGACGTAGCTGGCTACGTTGAACTCGGCGACCCTGCCCGGCAAGTAGGGTGGTTTGGCAAAGGCACGGGCTGATTGCTCAGCCGCTTGACTCAACGGTCTCGAATCAAGCATTACCCTGCGTAATCATCGTCGCGCCAAACTTGATCGCCATTTCCGGCAACTGTCGCAAGGCCTCGGCATTCGATGGCGAGAACACAGCCTCGGCCGCCACATGGCAATCGCGCCATAGCCAGCCCACATGCTCGCGTGGGGCGAGGGTGGGCTCGAAGATTTCCGGTACAAGAAGACCGAACACATGTTCGGTGTTCTCGGTCACGTCCGGCGCATAGCGATGACGCCAGATATCGAAGATCTCCCACACGTTCACGATGCCCCAGTCCTGCAGCTCGTACTTGCCGGCGTCGATGCCCAATTCTTCGCGCAGCTCGCGCACGGCGGTCTCGCGCGGGGTCTCGTCTTCTTCCAGGCTGCCGGTGACGGACTGCCAGGCATCCTTGAAGTCGGTCCGTTCGATGATCAGGGCTTTCAGCTCGGGGGTGTAGACCACCACCAGCACGGATTCGGGGCGTTTGTACTGGGGCATGGTCTTAGTCCTTGCTACTGTCCAGCAGCTTCTTCAAAGCCGGGAAGCCCTTCTCGTCCCAGCCCTCGCTGCCGGCATACTTGCCGACCAGCTTGCCATCGTTGTAAACGAGGAAGGTGGGGCGTGGGGGACGACGGTCGCGCTCGGCCAGACCTTCATAGACCCACTTCAGGTCGTCGGGGAAGTCGCGGGCGAGGTAGGGTTCGGCCAGATAGTTGTTCTTGACCACGCGGTACTGCAGTTTCTTGAATTCCGGCGTGGCCTTGAACTTGCGCTCCTGGCCAGACAGCCGGCTTTCCCAGTAGGTACACCAGCGGCAGTCTTCCGCCCCGAGGTAGACCACCAGCACGCCCTTGCCGGGCTCGGCAGCGGACGCTGCTGCGGCCTGGGTGGCAAGCGGGGTGAGCAGGGCGGTAGCCAGTGCAAGGCCGGCGAGCAGTTTGTTCAGCATGGGCGCAGTGAGTTGAAAGAAGACAAGGCCGTCATTCTACCTCTGCCTTTGGCGCGGAAAACCCCAATTTCTGGCAAGGCTGAGGCTTCGTTGCATCACGGTGCTGGGGTTTCAAATGACGGACGTTCTCCATCCCGGCCTAGCTGCTGAGCGCCCCTCGCCAGTATTCGCCCAGCGCGGCGGCCAGTTCGGGCCGGAAATCCGGCCGTATCGGCGCAAATACCGGATCGTCGAGCAGGACGCGCAGGCACTGGGAATGGTCGAGCGACTGCCACAGGCCGCGTGTCAGCGCATAGGTGCGCATCAGCAGTGTCGTACCGCGGCCCGCCGGCAGTTGCAGGGCCCGGTCCACGACCTCGCCAACCTTCACCAGCTTGAGCGTGAGCTCGAGCTTGAAGGCGCGCAACTGCTCGTCGCTGAGGTTCTGCTCCAGCACGCTGTAGGCCATGGCATCGAGCCGTAACAGCTCAGGGTGGCGATCAAGATAGGCCAGGTACTGTTCCAGGAAGGCGGTCAGCCGGCTGGCGGTGTCGCCCGCTTCACCCTCGAAGGCGGCGGTCACGACATCGAACAAGCCATGGAAATCCTCGGCCAACAGGCCGATGAAGATCTCCTCCTTGGTGCGGAAGTACAGATAGACCGTGCCCTTTGCCAGGCCTGAGGCCTCGGCGATCTGAGCGGCCGAGGGCAGGCGGTGGGTGTCTTGCAGGAACAAGGCGCGGGCGGCCGCCAATATATCGTTGCGGCGCTCGGCCTTGTCGGCGGCGGCGATGGCTCTTTGCGTCATAGACCCTGATTGTAAGCTGGCTTAACGGAGCAGGTAACGCCCACATGCCTGAGCATCACCCGGCACGGTCGGGTGCTAACCCGTCGTTCCATCTTCAGCATGCCCCGTCGATTGATTCCACAGCCCGCCAGCGCGGCACGCACAGGTTCCATGTTCACAGGCCCACCCAGCACGCTGGCCGTCGCCGCCGAGAGGGAGCCTTGCCAGCGCGAGACATACCCGACTGACATTCACACGGCATGTCTCGACGGCGCCAAGCCTGTGAGCCATCTCAGTTCTTCATCAACTGATAAGCCACCTTGCTCTGCAGGCTGCGCGGCGCCAGGCGGTTGCTCAGGATGGTGAGCTTGTTCGCTATCCCCGGCACCACGCTGGGCTGGCCCCGGAACAGGGCGGCGAGGCCGGTATCCACTACGGGGCGCGATTGCATCATCAAGAGCTTCTGGTATGGCGTGGTGCGCTGGCCGGATACGGCGAGGAAGCTGGTGGCGGTGATGCCGGGCGACAACACGCTTACCTTGACGTTGTGGGGCGCAAGCTCGGTGTTCAATGCCTCGCCAAACAGCAGCACGTAGGCCTTGCTGGCCGAATACGCGGCATAGGTCGGCGTAGCCTGGTAGCCGCCGATGCTGGCAACCAGCAGGATATGCCCGCCCCCACGTTGCACCATATCGCTGGCGAAGACATGGGTCAGCTCGGTCAGGCTCAGCATATTGAGCTGCAGCATATCGAGGGTTTTGGCCAGCGGTTGCTCGACAAAGGCGCCGTACACCCCGTAGCCCGCGTTGTTGATCAGGATGTCGATCGCCACCCCCTGCTGGTCCAGGCGCTGCTTCAGTGCCTGACCCACGCCGCTATGCGCCAGGTCGATACCCTCGACCTTGACCTCGATGCCATGTTGCTGGCGCAGCGTTTGCGCCAGCGCTTCCATTGGTTCGGTCCGGCGCGCTGCCAGCACGAGGTTGGCGCCGCGTTCGGCCAGTGCAGTGGCGAAATCCATGCCGAAGCCGCTGGAAGCGCCGGTCACCAGCGCCCACTTGTTCTTGAGGTCTTGCATCGTCGTGATTCCTTGTTAGGTGACCGCTGGTCATTTCGTGATTGAAAATAAATGACCATCGGTCATTTGTGAGTCGTATTTGAGATGACTGGTGGTCATTTGTCAAGCGCCGACTGTCCGGAATCAACGCGACTCAGTGCGGACGGCGTGGTGTCAGCGGAACGTATCCCAGGCCAGCTTGGCGATCAGCACCGAGACAAGGGCAATGAACAGCTTGCGGATTAGGCTGGTGCCGCCCTTCATGGCGAGGCGCGCGCCAAATACCGCGCCGGCGATATTGGCCACGGCCATCGGCACCGCGTACTGATAGAGCACATGGCCGGTGGGGATGAAGAAGGTGAGTGCGGCCAGGTTGGTCGCCACGTTCACCACCTTGGCGGCGCTGGATGCGCTGAGGAAGTCGAAGCCGAAGAAGCGGATGAACAGGAAGATCAGGAAGCTGCCGGTCCCCGGGCCGAACAGACCGTCGTAGAAGCCGATCGCCCCGCCGATCGCCAGCGCCACCAGCAGTTCCCGCCGGCCGATATGGCTGGGGCGGTGCAGCGCGCCAAAGTCCTTCTTCTTGAGCGTGTAGCCCAGCATGAAGACCAGCAGCGCGAGCACCAGCGGTCGCATCAGGTCCTTGGGAATGGCGTCGACCGCCATGGCCCCGAGGAAGGAGAACACGAACGCCGTCAACGCCGCCGGGATCACCAGCTTCCAGGCGATGTCGATCTTGCGCGCATAGCGCCAGGCGGCGGTCGCGGTGCCGAACACCGAGCTGAACTTGTTGGTGCCGAACAGCGTCGCCGGCGAGTGGTTCGGCAAGGTGGCGAACAGCCCGGGTACCTGTACCAGGCCGCCTCCCCCCACAGCAGCGTCGATCAGGCCGGCGGTGAAGGAGAGGAGTACCAGGGACAGGATTTCAAGCATGAGGACCGCTAGGGAGGATACGAAGGTGAGGGATCAGGAACTGATGGGTATTTCATCTTCCGGCATGCGGAACACCAGCTCCAGCATGCGGCCAATCTCGCCCTCGAGCAGACTTTCCGGCCACGGTGGTGGCAGGTTCATGCATTCGAACTGCAGGCGGTGGATCACGCTCAGCACCAGGGAAGCATCGGTTTCCGGTTGGCGCGAACCGACCTTGGCGGCCAGCTCGGCAATGCCGGCGACGAGTCGGGCGCGATAGGCCTGTGCCTTGGTGCGGATCGGCGGATCGAGACGATACAGGTAGAGGAAGTTCAGTTCCACCGCGAGACCCACCGAATGGGTCGTCGCCTGGTGGCGGATGAACTCCGCCAGCTTGCGGGTCACGATGGCGTGCACCTGCTCGCGCAGCACGGTGTCCTTCTGTATGGATTCGGAAGGGAAGGTATCAAGATAGGCAGCCAGCTGGTGCATGATCTCGATATTGTCGTTGGCCGCCACGACCACGAAATGATCGAAGGCCTGGCCGATCAGATCGCTCAGGCCGCTGAAGAAATAGGTGGTCAGGGACAGCGGTACGCCTGCTTCGGCCGCGATCGCGCGGTGCGTCACGCCATGCAGGCCGCGCTTGGCAATCAGTATCAGGGTTGCGTCCAGGATCTTGCGGCGGGATTCCTCCCCACGTCGCTGCAGTTTGCGCCCAGTGGTCCTGGGCTGTTCGGTATTTGTATCAGTCATGGTATCGATTCTACCGGATGCCCTCATCCGTCCACCGCGATAGCGGTATGGTAGTCAGTCGCTGGACAAGGGCGCACGGTTGGTGTTGAGGTGCGCCCTGGGTAGTCGCCCGGCTTAAGGCCAGGCGGGTCCACCCGGGGTGTTGCCGGTATTGCTATTGATCGCGCAACCAGGTCTGGGTGCGGCCCAGCAGGGCAAAGCCCATGAAGCCGCGTACCTTCAACTGCTGGCCGCCTTCCGCCATCTGCATCTTGACGCTATAGACATCCCCGCTGTCCGGGTCGAGTATCTTGCCGCCATTCCATTCGTCGCCGTCCTTCTTCACGCCCCAGATGATCTCGAGGCCGACCAGCGGCTTGTTCTTCTTCTCGCCCTTGCAGGCGCTGCAGATGTTTTCCTTGGGGTCGAAGAGCTTGACCAGCTTGCCCTTGAGCTCACCGCCTTCTTCCCAGATCTGGATGACGGCCTCGACCTTCTTGGTCTTGTCGCTGATGTTCTTCCAACTGCCTACCGGGCTATTGGTATCGGCCTGGGCCATGTTCACGGCAATGGCAAACAGACTCGGTAACAAAAGGCGGGTAAGGTTCATGTAATGTCTCCGTGGCTGCGTGCTTGGCGCATGGGTTCTGTAGGGTGGGGCAAGCGTACTACGTATTTTCTGGGGGGGCCAGACGCCGGATTGCCATTGGCATGGCCTGGATTGTCGTCTTGAAGCGCTCCTATCTTGCCCACATTTCCACCATACAGCGGATGCTGCGCTGCGTTATAATGCCCGGCTTTGATTGGGCTTTTCCAGTTTGTAACGGAGAATCAACCGTGCCTATCTACGATTACCAATGCACCGAATGCGGCCACCGTGCCGATGTACTGCGCAAGCTGTCCGACCCCGCGCTGACCCAGTGTCCAGCCTGCGGCAAGGAGGCCTTCGCCAAGCAACTGTCGGCACCGGGCTTCCAGCTCAATGGTTCCGGCTGGTATGCGACCGATTTCAAGGGTGGCGGCAAGCCCGCAGCCAAGACCGAAGCGGCCGCGCCGGAAGCAGGGCATACCTGCGGTTCCGGTTGCAGTCACTGACCCTGTACCAAGAGAGCACGAGAACCAAGCATGAAGCGCTATTTCGTCACCGGCCTGCTGATCTGGGTGCCACTGGGCATCACCCTCTGGGTGATCAGTACCCTCGTCGGCATGATGGACAGCGTGTTGCTGCTGCTGCCCGAGGGTAGCCGCCCGCGTGACTGGATGGGCGTGCATGTGCCTGGTTTGGGCGTGATCCTGGTCCTGGTCATCCTGCTGGGTACCGGTCTCTTGACCGCCAATATCCTTGGCCAGCGCCTGGTCAGGTTCTGGGAAGACATCCTCAATCGCATCCCGGTGGTGAAATCCATCTACGGCAGCGTGAAGCAGGTGTCCGATACCGTACTGTCTGATTCTGGCAACGCTTTTCGCAAGGCGCTGCTGGTGCGCTTTCCGCATACCGATGCCTGGACGGTGGCCTTCCTGACCGGCGCGCCGGCGGCCGAGCTGGCCTGCCAGCTCGAGGGTGAGCACGTCTCCGTCTACGTGCCGACCACCCCCAACCCGACCTCGGGTTATTTCATGGTGGTCAAGAAGTCCGAGACCCGCGAGCTCGACATGAGCGTGGATGAGGCGCTGAAATACGTGATCTCGATGGGCGTCGTCGCCCCGTCCGCCAAACTGGCCGAAGGCGAGGGCCCCTGCGGTTCTGCCTCCGTCGCCAGCACCGACTTGAATCTACCGGGTTAAGCAGCCACCCTGCTTAACCCGTCAAATCTTTCAGCAATACACACTCTCCCCGCTATTCAAATGCCCCAAGAGGGCTAGTACAGGATTCAGTACCATGCGCACCGACTATTGTGGTTTGATCGACAAGCGTTTTCTTACCCAGACCGTTACCGTCAAGGGTTGGGCACACCGCCGCCGCGACCATGGCGGCGTGATCTTCATCGACCTGCGTGACCGCGAGGGCCTGGTCCAGGTCGTGATCGATCCGGATACCCCTGAAGCATTCGCCCTGGCCGACAGCGTCCGTTCCGAGTTCGTGATCGAGATCACCGGCATCGTGCGTGAGCGCCCCGCCGGTACCGCCAACGCCAACCTGGTGTCGGGCGAGATCGAAATTCTGGCCAAGCAGCTGGTGATCCTGAACGCCGCGGTGACCCCGCCGTTCCAGATCGACGACGAAAACCTGAGCGAGCTGACCCGCCTGCAGCACCGCGTGATCGACCTGCGTCGTCCGCAGATGCAGAAGAACCTGCGCCTGCGCTACAAGGTGGCCCTGCTGGTGCGTAACTTCCTCGATTCACGCGGCTTCATCGACGTTGAAACCCCGATGCTGACCCGTTCGACCCCGGAAGGCGCCCGCGACTACCTGGTGCCGAGCCGCGTGCACGACGGCCAGTTCTTTGCCCTGCCGCAATCGCCCCAGCTGTTCAAGCAGCTTCTGATGGTGGCGGGCTTCGACCGCTACTACCAGATCACCAAGTGCTTCCGCGACGAAGACCTGCGTGCTGACCGCCAGCCGGAATTCACCCAGATCGATATCGAGACCTCGTTCCTGTCCGAGGACGAGATCATGGACGTGACCGAAGAAATGGCCCGCCATGTCTTCCAGGAAGCCATCGGCGTCGACCTGGGCAAGTTCCCGCGCATGCAGTACGACGATGCCATGTTCAACTACGGCTCCGACAAGCCGGATATGCGCGTGACCCTGAAGTTCACCGAACTGACCGACGTGATGAAGGATGTCCCGTTCAAGGTGTTCAGCGGTGCGGCCAACATGGAAGGCGGCCGTGTCGTCGGCCTGCGTATTCCTGGCGGCGCAGCCTTCACCCGTTCGGAGATCGATGCCTGGACCCAGTTCGTCGGCATCTACGGTGCGCGTGGCCTGGCCTACATCAAGGTCAACGATGTGACCCAGTTGAACGAGACTGGTCTGCAGTCGCCCATCGTCAAGAACCTGACTCCGGAATCCCTGGCTGCCGTGATCGAGCGTACCGGTGCCCAGAACGGTGACATCGTGTTCTTCGGTGCCGACAAGGCCAAGATCGTGAACGAAGCCATCGGTGCCCTGCGCCTGAAGATCGGCCACGAGAAAGGCGAAGCGGGCGGTTACTTCACCCGTGAATGGAAGCCGCTGTGGGTCGTGGACTTCCCGATGTTCGAATACGACGACGAGAACAAGCGCTACGTTGCTTGCCATCACCCGTTCACCAGCCCGAAGGTCGAGCACATCGAGTTCCTGAAGACCGACCCGAGCAAGTGCAAGGCCCGTGCCTACGACATGGTGCTGAACGGCTGGGAGCTGGGCGGTGGTTCGGTGCGTATCCACCGTGCCGACATGCAGTCGACGGTATTCGAAGCCCTGAACATCGGCCCGGAAGAAGCCCAGAACAAGTTCGGCTTCCTGCTGGAAAACCTGCAGTACGGTGCGCCTCCGCACGGCGGCCTGGCCTTCGGCCTGGATCGCCTGGTCACGCTGATGACCGGTGCCGAGTCCATCCGTGACGTGATCGCCTTCCCGAAGACCCAGCGCGCGCAGTGTCTGTTGACCCAGGCGCCGAACGTGGTGGACGAGCGCCAGCTGCGCGATCTGCACATCAAACTGCGGAATCCTCCTCAGGTTGCCTGATTCAGGCGGTCGGGGGCTTTGCCCCATGCCGGCAAGTCAGGAAGAACGGGACGCTCAGGCGTCCCGTTTTTTATGTGCTTCCGGGCTGGCGATCCGGACGATCTTCGTCCAATGTAAGGGAACCGAAGCGTTGTACGACTAATCTGTCTAGTCAGTTCGAATCAGACCGCGCAAAGGCTCCCCGTGCCCAGTTCTGCATCAGTACTCCCCACTGATCCCCCTGCGCTTGCCAGCCGTTATCGAGAAGTCCGGGCGTTGAGCCTGGCATTGACTGCCTCGCTCTCGCCTGAGGACCAGTGCATACAGTCCATGCCCGATGCCAGCCCCAGCAAATGGCATCTGGCCCATACCAGCTGGTTCTTCGAGGCGGTCGTGCTGCGTGCCCATGCGCGGGACTACCGGCCCTGCGACGATCGCTATTTCCATCTGTTCAATTCCTACTACGAGAGCCTGGGCTCCCGGCATCCGCGTCCGCAGCGCGGCATGCTGACCCGACCCTCGGTGGAGGAGGTCATCAGCTACCGGCGTCATGTCGATACGGCAATGCTGGCCCTGCTGGCGGGAGCGGCGCCCGAGGGCGGCTGGGCACCTTGCCTGCGCCTGATCGAACTGGGTCTCAACCATGAGCAGCAGCACCAGGAGCTGCTGCTTACCGACATCAAGCATGCGTTCTCGCTCAATCCCTTGCTGCCCGCCTGGCGACCGTCGCCGTCGCCGTCGGCCTCGATGGCACCACCGGCAGGTTGGCAAGCCTACACAGGGGGGGAGCTGGCCGTCGGGCATGAGGGGGCCGGCTTCAGTTTCGACAACGAAACGCCCCGCCATCGTGTCTATCTGCAACCCTATGCCCTGGCGCGGCAACTGGTCAGCAATGCCGACTACCTGGCCTTTGTCGAGGACGGTGGCTATCGCCGGCCCGAGCTCTGGCTGAGCGAAGGTTGGGCCACGGTACAGGCTCAGGGCTGGCAGGCGCCGGCCTACTGGTATCTCGATCAAGCCTCACCCAGTGTCTTCACCCTCTACGGCGAGCAGCCACTCGACCCGCATGAGCCGGTTTGCCACCTGAGCTTCTACGAGGCGGCCGCCTACGCCACCTGGGCAGGTGCGCGCCTGCCGACGGAATTCGAATGGGAGGCGGCTGCGGCCATGCAGGTGGCTGAGCCTGGGGGGCTGAGCGAGGTACTGCTGGACCCGCATCCCAGAGTTGCAGTGGCGTCAGTAGGGTCCGAGCCCTTGTCCCAGCTGTTTGGCGCCGTCTGGCAGTGGACGCGCTCGTCCTATGACCCGTACCCGCGTTTCAGGCCCCTGAGCGGCGCCGTCAGCGAATACAACGGCAAGTTCATGGTGGGTCAGCTGGTATTGCGTGGTGGCAGTTGTGCGACGCCGGCCGGCCATGGCCGCGCCAGCTACCGCAATTTCTTCCCGCCCGCTGCCCGCTGGCAGTTCAGCGGGGTTCGCCTCGCACGTGACCTGTAAGCCAGACGTGGCCGGATGGTCGGCGGGAACGCCGCTTGCTGTCTTGCTACGCGATTCCACCCCTCGGAGTACCTGCGTATGACACATCCCCAGTCGACTGCGTGGACCCCAGCGCCACCGGACGTGACCAGCGGATTCGCTGCCGATCTGTTGCAAGGCCTGCAGGCGAGGCCCCGGCGCATCTCGCCCAAGTATTTCTACGATGCCGCCGGTTCCGGCCTGTTCGAGCTGATCTGCGAGCTGCCCGAGTACTATCCGACCCGGACCGAACTGGCCATCCTGACCCGGCATGCTGCGGAGATGGCCCAGCATATAGGGCCGAATGCCGACATCGTCGAGTTTGGTGCGGGGGCAAGCCGCAAAATACGCCTGCTGCTCGACGCCCTGGACCACCCACAACGCTTCCTGCCGGTCGATATTTCCGGTGAGCATCTGCAAGAAGCTGCGCAGCGCCTGCGGGGTGACTACCCGGGGCTGACGGTGCAGCCCCTGGTCGGGGATTTTACCCAAGGCGTGGATCTGCCGCCGGCAGTCGGTCGGCGGGTCGGCTTCTTTCCCGGTTCTTCGATTGGCAACTTCGAACCGCGCGAGGCACTGCAATTACTGCAATACATGGCGGCGGAGCTGGTGGGCGGCGGCTTGCTGATCGGTGTGGACCTGGTCAAGGCGCCGGCCATCCTGCATGCAGCCTACAACGATGCGGCCGGCGTAACGGCCCGGTTCAACAAGAACCTGCTGGCACGTGCCAACCGGGAGCTCGGTGCGGATTTCGATCTGGATGCCTTCCATCACTACGCCTGCTACAACCCCTTGTTGCAGCGGATCGAGATGCATCTGGTCAGTGCGGCCAGGCAGTCGGTACGGATCTGCGGCGAGCGCATTCCCTTTGCCGAGGGCGATAGCCTGCATACCGAGAATTCCTACAAATACACCGTGGCAGGCTTTCAGGCCCTGGCCCGCAACGCCGGCTTCCAGCCGGAGGCGGTCTGGACCGATGCGGCGCACGGGTTTTCAGTCCATTGGCTGAGCGTGCCGGGGAGATTGTGATGCGAGCTATCTGGAATGGCGAGGTGATCGCCGAGAGTGACGATACGGTCGTGGTGGAGGGGAATCACTACTTTCCCATCACTGCGCTCAACCGCAGCTATATCCAGCCCAGCGATACCCATACCGTCTGCAGCTGGAAGGGCGAGGCCAGCTATTACACATTGCAGGTACATGGCCAACTGAACCCGGATGCCGTCTGGTACTACCCCGATCCGAAGGACGCTGCGCAGCAGGTGCGCGGCCGCGTGGCCTTCTGGAAGGGTGTAGAGATCAAGGACTAGCTTGTGGCAACGGCCGGTCGCCAGCGATCCCAGCGCTGCGCCAGACGGGCCAGCGCGAGGTCGACCACGACCGCCAGCGTACCCAGTATCAGCGCCCCCTGGATGATATAGGCGGTGTTGTAGCCGCTGAGGCCGATGATGATCGGCGAGCCCAGGCTGCGCGCCCCCACGGTCGAGGCAATCGCCGCCGTGCCGATATTGATCACCACCGAGGTGCGGACGCCCGCCATGATCACCGTGGCTGCCAGGGGTAGTTCCAGGCGCCAGAGCACCTGCCCGCGCGTCATGCCCAGACCGATGGCGGCTTCCCGCTCCGCTGCCGGGACGGATTCCAGCCCCGCGAGCGTGGCGTGCAGGATCGGTAGCAGGCCGTAGAGGGCCAGGGCAATCAGGGCGGGTGCCTCGCCAAAGCCGACGATGGGCGCGGCAATGGCCAGTACCGCGACCGGCGGGATGGTCTGGCCGATGCTGGCGACGCTTTCCAGCATCGGCCGGAATTCACGCCCGGCCGGGCGGGTAGCGAACACGCCGGCCAGCACGCCGAGGCCTGTTGCCAGCGCGCTGGCCAGTGCGACCAGACCCAGGTGCGCAAGCGCGAGGCTGGCGAAACTGTCCTGCTCATAGAGCGGGCGGTCGAGCTCGGGAAATAGCACACTGAATACGCCCTTGGCGTGCGCCATGCCAAAGATCAACAGCAGCAAGGCCGTACAGGCCCAGGCCAGCGGATCACGCAGGTGGCGGGTGAGGGCCGTACTCATTGCCTGCCCGAGCCGACCAGGTCGGCCAGATGCAGGCTGCCTAGCGGCACCTCGCCGCTTCCCTGTACCGCCAACTGGTCCACGCCATGATGGAGCATGAGCGACAGGGCCTCGCGCAAGGTCGCGGTGCTGGCAATGACCGGGCCTTTGGGTGCCCCGCCCTGGCGCATGCAGTCGAGCACGCCATGCAGCGCCAGTCGCTGGATGCCGAGGTCTGCATCACCCAGGAAGGCCAGCACCGGCGCACTGACGGGTGATGTCAGCAGTTCGCGTGGGGTGCCTTGCTGGGCGATGCGCCCCTGTTCCAGCAGGATGATCCGGTCAGCCAGCCGCAAGGCTTCGTCGATATCGTGGGTCACCATGATGATGGTGGTGCGCGCCTGTCGATGGATACGTGCGACCTCGTCCTGCAAGGCGGTCCGTGTCTGCGGGTCCAGTGCACCGAAGGGCTCGTCCATCAGCAGGACTTCCGGGTCCGCCGCCAAGGCCCGGGCGACGCCGACCCGTTGCTGCTGTCCGCCGGACAACTGGTGGGGGAGGCGGTCCCGGAAGATGGCGGGATCGAGATGCAGCAGGTGGAGCAGCTCATCGACCCGCTGCGCGATCCTGGCCTGGGGCCAGCCCAGCAGCTGCGGCACGGTGGCGACATTGCGCGCCACGCTCCAGTGTGGAAACAGCCCCACGGACTGGATGGCGTAGCCCATGCGGCGGCGTAGCGCGTGAGGGTCGAGCTCGCGGATATCCTGACCGGCAAGGCGTATCTGGCCGGTATCCGCTTCCAGCAGACGGTTGATCAGCCGTAGCGTGGTGGACTTGCCGCTGCCGGAGCGGCCCAGCAGGACCACAAACTCGCCTTGCTTCACGCAGAGGGAGACATGGTCGATCGCAATGCGTGAACCGAAGGATTTGCCTACCTGGTCGAATTCGATCATGCGCGGGTACTCGCCATCGGGGAGGGCAGGGATTTGAACAGGGCGTCGACCAGCAGCGTGAGGGCGATGACCGGCAGGGTGCCAAGCAGGACCAGGTCCAATGCGCTGCTCAGCAAGCCCTGGAACAGGATGGCGCCAAAGCCGCCGGCCCCGATCAGCGCGGCCAGCATGGCCAGGCCGATCAGCTGGATGGTGGTCAACCGCAGGGCGGCCAGAAAGACCGGCAAGGCCAGTGGCAGTTGCACCTGCCAGAGCAGCTGCCGCGGTGTCAGCCCCATGCCGCGCGCCGCATCGACAGCCTGCGGCGGTACCTGGGCAAGCCCCGCGATGATGCCCTGTGTCACTGGCAATAAGGCGTACAGCGTCAGGGCGATCACCGCCGGTACGGTGCCGATGCCGGCCAGGCCCAACGCTGCGAGCCAGGGCCAGGCATTGGCTGCGGCGGCGAGCGGGCCGATCAGCAGGCCGAACAAGGCGATGGCCGGGATGGTCTGGATGATGTTCAGTACGGCCAGCGTGGGCGGTTGCCAGCGTGGCCGCCGGGCCAGCAGCACGCCCAGCGACAGGCCGATCAACAGACTGGGTAGCAAGGTGATGAACACCAGGTTCAAGTGTTGCCACAGCGCAGCCTGGAACACATCCTGCCGGTTCAGGTACTCCTTGAGCAGGGAAGTATCGTTCAGATGACCGCTCTGCAGCGGAATGAGTATCGCGAGCAGCGGCATCGTGGCCAGCAAGCGTCGCATGCCGGCCGGCCACCCCAGGGCTCGCAGGCGCAGCAGGGCGTCGCCCACGGCCAGCCAGCTCAGCAGCAAGCTGCTCCAGAGCGCGCCACCAAAGGCGGTCCGGTTGATGCCATTGCCGGCCAGCGCAGCCGCACTGGCCGCCTCCCCGGCAAGCCAGAGCAGGGCGGCAATCCAGAGTGCGCTGCAGGCAATGACCAGGCAGTGGATGGCAGCCGTCTGCCGGGCCAGCACGGCATAAGCCAGGCCAAGCACAGGCAGCAGCAGGCCGTAGCGCAAGCCTGCCAGGTAGTGCAGCAGGCTATGGGGCGTGCCGCCGACCAGGCGGTTGGGGGCGTGGAGCAGGAAAGCCATGCTGGCCGTCGCCAGGGCGCCGGCCAGCAGCAATACCAGCAACACCCGGTTCTGTATCCGGACGCTCAAGGGAGCGGGTCCCGCGTAGGGCTCATGACCACGCGGCGCCTATTTGATAAAGCCCTTGGACTTGAGATAGCTGGCGGCGACCTGCTTCGCATCCTGCCCTTCGAGTGCGATGCGGGCATTGAGGGTCTGCAACGTGGTGGTATCGAGGCTGCTGAATACCGGCGTCAGCAAATCCTTGATCTTGGGGTGCTTGGCCAATACGTCGGCGCGGATCACTGGCGTCGGGGCGTAGATGGGCTGCACCGCCTTGGTGTCTTCCAGCACCTGCAGCCCCAGGGCGGCCAGGGGGCCGTCCGTGCCATAAGCCATGGCGGCGTTGACGCCGGAAGTCTGTTCGGCGGCCGTCTTGATGGTCACGGCGGTATCGCCGCCGGCCAGGGTCAAGATCTGCTCCTGCTTGAGCTTGAAGCCGTAGGCGGCCTCGAAGGCGGGCAGGGCGTCGGGCCGTTCGATGAACTCCGCTGCGGCGGCGATCTTGAACTTGCCCCCGGCAGTCAGCCATTTACCCAGGTCCGAAAGGGTCTTGAGCTTGTTGCTGGCGGCGACATCCTTGCGGATCGCGATGGCCCAGGTATTGTTGGCCGGAGCGGGGCTCAGCCAGACCAGCTTGTTTTTTGCCAGATCCAGTGCCTTGACCTTGGCGTAGCCGGCCTTGGCGTCCTTCCAGGCGGGGTTCTTCTCGTCTGAGAAGAAGAACGCGCCATTACCGGTGTATTCCGGGTAGATATCGATGCTGCCGGCGATGATGGCGCTGCGGACAATCTTCGTCGCACCGAGCTGCAGCTTGTTCTCGGTCTTGATCTGGTTGGCCTCCAGGACCTGCACGATGATATTGCCCAGCAGCGAGCCCTCGGTGTCGATCTTGGAGCCGACGCGTACCGCCTGATCGGCATGGCTCAGGGTGGGTAGCAGCGACAGGGCAAGCGTTGCGCCCAGCAGGGCGCGTTTTACAGTAATCCTGGTCATGTAGCCTCCTTGCTGCCTGCATCCGCTGGGGTGCCGGCCTGGATGATGGATGGAATCCGCGTTGAGCCGGAGCTTAGCAGAATCCCCCGCTGATCTTGTTTGGCGGACGGATTCCGCTCCTCGATGGCAGCCGGGCATGATGCGCCATCAGCGTTTTGGCTATCGACAGGCTTGTTGGCATAGTTTGTGCAAATGACTGGAATTGCCGAGGCCTTTTTCTCCGAAACGGACGTTTCGGGGTGCTGGGCGGGGGGAGGTAGGCGCTGCCAAGCTATTGAAAAGCAAAACAAGTCTTGGAAATTGGTATTTCGTCGCTTGCATGCCATCTTTGCTTGCCAATCGTCTGTCATTTTGCTGAAATGCCGGCCTCTTGATCGGCGTATGCGCTTTGTAATTCAAAAAGTTCCCGTACTTCGCGCTGAAATCAACACTTGTTTAATGCGCGACCATGAATATTCAATTTTCCATAGACCGCTGGGCCGCCTGGGCGCCCGGGCTCACTGACTCCGAAGCCTGGCTTGCCTGGCTCGCTGCTCCCTGCCCGATCGATGCGGAGGGCGTGCCTGCCTTGGGCGAAATGCCGGCCATGATGCGTCGCCGCGTTGAACGCCTGGGCCGGGTTGCCCTGCAGGCTGCCTACTGGGGGCTGGGTGACGAACCGGCATGCCCCGTGGTGTTTGCGTCGCGCTATGGGGATGTGACCCGCTCGGTCGAGCTGCTGCGCCAGCTCGCGCAGGCTGAAGGGCTGTCACCCACGGCGTTCAGCATGTCGGTACACAATGCGATCGGTGCGCTCTTTTCCATCGCCCGTGCCGATACCACCAGCTATAGCGCGCTGGCTGCCGGTGCGGAGACGGTGGAAGCGGCATTTACCGAGGCGCTGGGCTTGCTCGCTGATGGGGCCGACACCGTGCTATTGGTATACTACGACGAGCCGCTCCCCGAGCTATTCGAGGCCTTTTCCGAGTCGCTGAGCTTTCCACGTGCCTGGGCTTGCCGTTTGCGGCGGGTGTCGCAGGGCGGGATAAGCCTGTCTGCGGGTTCGGTAACCTCTGACGTCCGGCCTGTCGTCTTGCCGGCAGACCTCGCGGCACTGCAATTTCTGTTGTCCGATGCCCATGCACATACGCACACGGCCGGTGCGCGCCAGTGGCATTGGCAGCGTCATGTTTGAACGACTGGATCGCGGCTGGCGGGTGCTGGCCACCGCTATCGCGTTCAGCACCTTCGGTATCGGTGGCTTGGTGCTGCGGCTGGTGTACTTCCCGCTGCTGCAGCTGCTGGTCAGACACCGCGCCCGTCAGGCTCGCCTGGCCCGGCTGGCGGTGCATCACGCGTTTCGCCTGTTCATCGAGCTGATGCGGGTACTGGGCTTGGTGAAATACCGGATCGAGGGCGTCGAGCGCCTGCACCGCAAAGGTTTGCTGATACTGGCCAACCATCCCACGCTGATCGACGTGGTGTTCCTGATCTCGCGCGTGCCGGATGCCGATTGCGTCGTGAAGGCCAGTTTGGCCCGCAACCCGTTCACGCGTGGACCGGTCCGGGCGACGGACTATATCTGCAACGACTCCGGCGCCGGCCTGGTCGAGGACTGCATACGGTCTGTGCGGGCGGGTCACAACCTGATCATCTTTCCCGAGGGTACCCGTACCCCGGTGAATGGACAGATGAAGCTGCAACGCGGCGCCGCCAACATCGCGATCCGTGGCGCATGCGACATCACGCCGGTGACCATACGCTGCGAGCCGCTCAGCCTGAACAAGGGCCGGCCCTGGTGGCGGGTGCCGGCGCAGGCGTCGGTCTTTACGATTGAAGTGCACGACGATATCGCCGTGCAGCCGTTCTTGGAACGGGCAGGCAACGAGCCAGCGCTGGCCGCGCGGCAGTTGACTGAATACCTACATCATTATTTTTCGAGGGAGAACCAAGCCCATGCAGGTGCTTGAACAGGAAATCAAGGTGCTCGTCATCGAGTCACTGAATCTGGAAGACATTGGCCCGGACGATATCGATCCGGCTGCCGCGCTGTTCGTGGACGGCCTGGGCCTCGATTCCATCGATGCACTGGAACTGGGCCTGGCGCTGCAGAAGAAGTACGGCATCAGCATGTCGGCGGATTCCGAAGAGACGCGCAAGCACTTCGCCAGTGTCCGTGCCCTCGCAGAGTTCGTGTCGGCAAGTCGCACCAAGTAGTCGCCTCAATTGGCGTAGCACCATAGAACAGGCCAAAGGCCGCCACAGCTGATTGATGTGGTTGGGAAATAAACGGTTGCGTTGGCGTCATCGCCGTCGACATGCAGCCAGGGGAATACCATGACCAAGCAGGATATGTTCGATCGCCTCAGCGCGATCCTCCAGGAAACCTTCGATATTGACGTCGAGCGCATCAAGCCTGAGTCGCGTCTGTACGAAGATCTCGATATCGATAGCATCGACGCGGTCGATCTTATCGTCAAACTCAAGCCTATCGCCGGCAAACGCCTGCAGCCCGACGCCTTCAAGTCGGTACGCACCCTGCAGGACGTGGTGGACGCACTCTACGGCCTGTTGAACGACACCAGCGCCGCAGCGTAGGCGCATGCGCGCCGTCATCATCAGCGTCCTGACGCTGGCGTACCCGCTGCTCGTCTACCTGGGGCTGGGACACTTCGAACCGCGTTGGCTGGCCTTGATGCTCGCTGGCGTGGCGCTCGCGCGCGCCTACGCGACGCGCGAACGGGTCTGGCTGGCGGCGGCGGCGGGTGCGCTGCTGCTGGCGGCGGCCAGCGCACTGGGGAACCAGGCCCTGCCGCTCAAGCTTTATCCGGTACTGGTCAGTACCGTGCTGTTGGTCGTATTCGCGACCAGCCTGTTCTACCCACCCAGCGTGATCGAACGCCTGGCACGCCTGCGCGAGCCCGATCTGCCGCCCGAGGGTGTCGCTTACACCCGGCGGGTGACCCAGGTCTGGTGCGGGTTCTTCGTGATCAACGGCAGCATTGCCCTGTATACCGCGCTGTGGGCCTCGGATGCCGCATGGGCACTCTACAACGGCCTGATCAGCTACGGCCTGATGGGCGCGCTGTTCGCCGGAGAGTGGCTGGTACGGCGTCGGGTGAAAGCGAGGCTGGCCCATGGCTGACCTCGTCGCGCTGGATCAACTGTTGTGCGCAGACCGCTTATCGAGCCGGCCTTTCGCTACGCGCCATGGCCAATTGCTGGATCATGCCGCCTTCGTGGCCGATGCTGCCGCCTGGTACGCCGCCTTTGCGGCAGAGCCCGGCCATCGTTTCGCACTCTATTTCAACGACAGCGCGAGCTTTGCCGCCGCGCTGTTTGGCGCCTGGCATGCCGGCAAGTGTGTTTACCTGCCGGCCGACGTGCTACCCGCTACCTTGTCCCGCCTGCGTCACGAGGTCGATGGCTTTGCGGGTGACGTGCCAGCCGACGTGCCTCGGGTCGTGGCCGCTGGTGCCCAGCCTCCGGCCTGGCAGCCGCTGGATCGCCAGGCTGTCGCGCTCGTGGTCTACACCTCGGGTTCGACCGGTGAGCCCAGCGCCATACCGAAGCGCCTGGCGCAACTGTTCGACGAAGTGACCGCACTGGCGCAATGCTTTGACGCGCGCATGGGGGACCTGACGGTCCTCGCGACCGTGTCTCATCAGCATATCTACGGCCTGCTGTTCCGTGTGCTCTGGCCGATGGCCGCCGGCCGGCCGTTCGCCGCGCAACGGCTGGCTTTTCCCGAGGACATTGCCGCCGCGCTGGCCCAGGTCGGCCCCTGTGCGCTGGTGGCGAGCCCCGCACACCTGAAGCGCCTGCCTGACAATCTGCCCTGGGATGCTGGCCGTGCAGCCTTGCGCGTGCTGTTCTCCTCGGGTGGCCCGCTGCCGCAGGAAGCCTTGCCGGATTGCCGCACCTTGCTGGGGCAGGCACCGGTCGAGGTCTATGGCAGCTCTGAAACCGGCGGTATCGCCTGGCGTCAACGCACGCTTGATACCGCGCTGGGCTGGGCCTTGCTGCCGGGTGTCGAGGCCCAGGTACGGGACGATACCTTGCAGGTGCGTTCGCCCCATCTGGTGGATGCCGGTTGGCATGCCACGGCGGATCGCGTCCGTCTGACCGAGGCTGGCTTCGAATTGCTGGGTCGGGCTGACCGTATCGTCAAGATCGAGGAAAAGCGGGTATCCCTGAGCGCGATGGAGGCAGCCCTGCGTGACAGTGGCCTGCTGCAGGATGCACGCGTGGTGGTACAGGCCGGTGCGCGCAGCCTGCTGGCGGTCGTGGGTGTGCCGAACGAGGCCGGCTGGGCACTGCTGGAACAATCGGGCAAGCGGGCGCTCAACCAGCGCCTGCGGACGGTGCTTGCCACCGTGGTGGAGACGAGTGTCTTGCCGCGTCACTGGCGTTATATCTGGGCGCTGCCGGTCAATCCGCAGGGCAAGACGACCGAGGCAGCGCTGCTGGCCTTGTTTGACGTGCGCCGTCCGGCTGCCCGCCTGCTGTCGCATACCGAGGCACAGGCGCTGCTGCGGGTCGAGGTGGCGGCCAGCCTGCCTTATTTCGATGGCCACTTTCCGGTGGCGCCTATCCTGCCCGGGGTGGCCCAGCTGGAGATCGCGCTGCTGTTCGGCCGGGAGTTGTTCCCGGTGGCGCCGGTATTCCTGCGCATGGAGGCGATCAAGTTCCAGCAGGTCATCACGCCGGGCATGGCGGTCGAGCTGGAGCTTGGCTTCAACGCCGAGAAGCAATCCCTGAGTTTCAAGTTCAGTTCTGTGGCAGGTCAGCATGCGAGCGGCCGTCTGGTGTTTGGAGCGACGCAATGAAGACCTGTGCAGTGATCCCCGTCTACAACCATGGCGAGGCGATTGGTGCCGTCGTGGCGGCCATACGCCAGCACGGCCTGCCTTGCCTGCTGGTTGACGATGGCAGCGAACCGGGTTGCGCGGCGGTGCTGCAGGCACTGGCCGCCAGCGAGCCCGAAGCCATCAAGCTGATCCGTCTTGCCCAGAACCAGGGCAAGGGCGGCGCCATGATGGCCGGCCTGCGTACCGCCTTCCGGATGGGCTACAGCCATGCGCTGCAGATCGATGCCGATGGCCAGCATGACAGCGCGGATATCCCCGCCTTCCTGGCCCGGTCTGCCGGTGCGCCCGACACGCTGATCTGCGGTTGCCCGGTCTACGACGACAGCGTGCCCAAGGGACGTCTGTATGGCCGCTATGCGACGCATGTCTGGGTCTGGATCAACACCCTGTCGCTGGAAATCCGTGATTCGATGTGCGGGTTCCGGGTCTATCCGCTGGCACCGACGGTCGCGCTGATCGATAGCGTGAACCTGGGCAGCAGGATGGATTTCGATACCGAGATCCTGGTACGGCTCTACTGGCGCGGCATGCAGGTCGTGAACCTGCCGACCCGCGTCCATTATCCGAGCGACGGCGTATCCCATTTCAAGGTCTGGCTCGACAACGTATTGATATCGCGCATGCATGCCAAGCTGTTCTTCGGCATGCTGCTGCGCTTGCCCATGCTGTTGTGGCGCAAGGTGGCGGCATGAGGTCGCCACATTGGGCCGAGATGGGCGAGAGCACCTTCGTGTTCGGCATCTGGCTGCTGTTCTGGGTGCATCGCCTGTTCGGGCGCTGGCCGTTCCGGCTTTGCCTCTACCCGGTCGTGCTGGTGCACTGGTTGAGCCGGCCCGCCTTGCGGAGCGCCTCCCTGCAGTACCTTTCTCGGCTGGAGCTGGCGACCGGTGCGCTGGGGCGCGAGCCCTCGGCGCGGGACAGCATCCGCCATATCGCCCTATTTGCAGAAACCCTGCTCGACAAGCTGCTGGCGGTATCCGGCGCTTTCCCGCTGGAACGCGTGCGCAGCGAAGGGCGCGAACAGATCTATGCGGCAGCCAGCATGGGGCAGGGCGGTGTCATCGTGACTGCCCACGTCGGTTGCCTCGAGCTATGCCGCGCGCTGGCTGAGCAGAAGCGCGCGATCAAGCTCAATGTACTGGTCCATACCCGTCACGCAGAGCAGTTCAACCGGGTGTTGAAACGACTCAACCCCGACAATGACCTGAACCTGATCGAGGTGACCGAAGTGAACCCGGCCACCGCCGTGCTGCTGTCCGAGAAGGTCGCGGCCGGCGAGTTCGTGGCGATCGCCGGTGACAGGGTGCCGGTGTTTGCCAGCCAGACCGTCCATGCCGATTTCCTGGGTCACCCGGCGCAGTTTCCCGTCGGGCCGTATGTCTTGGCCAGCCTGCTCAAATGCCCGCTTTATCTGCTGGGCTGCATCCACGAAGGTGACGGCTACACCATTCATTTCAGCCGTCTTGCCGAGCAGGTGGTGCTACCGCGTGGCCGGCGCGAGGCGGCAATGGCGGACTACGCTGCCCGTTATGCCGAGACGCTGACCGTGCTGCTCAAGCGTTCTCCTTACGACTGGTTCAATTTTTTCCCCTTCTGGGATCAAGCTTATGCAAAACCGAAACACTGATCCCGTCTGCTTTGACGGCAGCCGACTGACCATTGAAGACGTGGTCGCCGTTGCGCGCCAGGACCGTACCGCGCTGCTGTCGGCCGATACCGGCTTCCGTAGCCGTATCGCCCGTGGTGCCGATTTCCTCGACCGCCTGCTGGCGGAAGATGGCGTCATCTACGGGGTGACGACCGGCTATGGTGATTCCTGCACGGTCACCATTCCGCCGGAACTGGTCGCCGAACTGCCGCACCATCTCTACACCTACCACGGCATTGGTGCCGGGCGTTTCCTGACGCCGGAAGAAACCCGTGCCGTCCTCGCGACGCGACTGGCATCGCTGTCGCAGGGCATGTCCGGCGTCAGCGTGGCCTTGTTGCAGCAGATCGAGACGCTGCTCAAGCATGACATCCTGCCGCTGATCCCCGCCGAAGGTTCGGTCGGTGCCAGTGGTGACCTGACACCCTTGTCCTACCTCGCCGCCGTGCTATGCGGTGAGCGCGAAGTGCTCCATCACGGCGTGCGTCGTCCTGCCGCCGAGGTACTGGCCGAGCTGGGGATCGCGCCGCTGCGGCTGCGTCCCAAGGAGGGCCTGGCGATCATGAACGGCACGGCCGTCATGACTGCGCTCGCCTGCCTCGCCTGGCAGCGAGCCGACTACCTGTGCAAGCTGGCGACCCGCTTGACCGCCATGAACGTGCTGGCGAGCGCGGGCAATGCCCACCATTACGACGAGGCCCTGTTCGCGGTGAAGCCGCATGCCGGCCAGCAAAAGGTAGCGGCACGTATCCGTGCCGACCTGGCCAGCGACCGGCCGAGCCGCAACGAGCAACGCTTGCAGGATCGCTACTCCCTGCGTTGTGCGCCGCACGTGATCGGCGTGCTGGAAGACACCCTGCCGTTCTTCCGCACCCTGATCGAGAACGAACTCAATAGCGCCAACGACAATCCCATCATCGATGCGGAAAACGAGCGCGTGCTGCACGGTGGCCACTTCTATGGTGGCCATATCGCCTTTGCCATGGATGGCCTGAAGAACGCCGTCGCCAATGTGGCCGACCTGCTGGACCGACAGTTGGCCCTGCTGGTGGACACCCGCTTCAACCATGGCCTGCCGAGCAACCTGTCGGCAGCGGTGGGGCCGCGCGCGGCGATCAACCATGGCCTCAAGGCCGTGCAGATCAGCGTTTCCGCCTGGACCGCCGAGGCGCTCAAGCAGACCATGCCGGCCTCCGTGTTCAGCCGCTCCACCGAGTGCCATAACCAGGACAAGGTCAGCATGGGTACCATCGCCGCCCGCGATTGCCTGCGGGTGCTGGAACTGAGCGAACAGGTCGTGGCGGCCATGCTGATCGCGGCGCGCCAAGGTGTGGCGTTGCGCCGCCGGCAGGAAGAAACACTGACGCTGACCGAACCCCTGGCGGCCCTGCAGGCCGATCTGGAAGACCGCATTGCGCTGATCGTCGAGGACCGCGCGCTCGATGGCGAGCTGCAAACCCTGCTGACCGCGATCCGTGCCGAAGCCTGGGGGCTCTATGCCGATTGACCTGTCCCATGAGATCGAGCTGACCCCGGCGTTCCATGACCTGGACCCGATGGACATCGTCTGGCATGGCAACTATGTGAAGTACCTCGAGATCGCGCGCAGTGCGCTGCTCGGCCGGTTCGACTACGACTACCCGCAGATGCGCGATTCGGGCTATGCCTGGCCCATCGTCGACATGCGCCTGAAGTATGTGCGCACCATCAGCTTTGGCCAGAAGGTGAAGATCCGGGCCGAGATCACCGAATGGGAAAACCGGCTGCGCATCGACTACCTGATCACCGATGCCGAGACCGGCCTACGACTCAACAAGGCCTACACCATCCAGGTGGCGGTGGAGATCGCCAGCCGCGAGATGCTGTACGTCTGCCCACCGGTACTGTGGGAAAAACTCGGTCTGGAGCCAGCATGAGCCGCTGGATCGCCCTTGTCTGCCTGAGTCTGGGTCTGGTGGCCGCCGAAGCGGCCGATCTTGCTGCCAGCGTGAAGGAACGGCTGGCGCAACCGGCCGTGCTGCGCGGGGCATTCGAGCAGACCAAGCAGGTGGCGGGCTTCAAGAAGCCCTTGGTCTCGCACGGGGATTTCCTGGTGGCACGCGAACGTGGCGTGGTTTGGCGTACCCAGCAGCCCTTCGCCGGCGTACTGAAGCTGACACGGGACGAGATCGTCGCGACCCAGGGCGGCCAGGTCGCCTTCCGGCTGGACGCCAGCAAGGAGCCCTCGGTCCGGGTGATCAACGGCCTGCTGTTCTCCCTGCTCAACGGCGACGTAAGCGGATTGGCCGAACACTTCAGGATCGATGGCGAGATCAGCGGCAAGAGCTGGAAGCTGGTACTGCTGCCCAGGCAGGCGGCGCTGGCCAAGATGATGGCGCGGGTCGAGCTGGCGGGCGACCAGTATGTGCGTGCCATCCAGATCGATGAAACCAATGGTGATAAGACCGCCATCAAGTTCTCGGCCCAGGATAGCGACCCTGCCCGGTTGAGCACGGAAGAGGCTGCCCGCTTTGACTGAACTGTCGCGCCCATCCCGCGCTGCCCGCTGGCTGGCCTTGCTCTGGCTGCTGCTGGTGCTGGCGATCACCGGCCACAATCTGTACCTGTGGACCGGCGGACGCCTGCAGCTCGATACTGACATCCTGGCCATGCTGCCGCAGGATGAGCGCGACCCTGCCGTCCAGAATGCAACCCGGCAGATGGCGGATTCCGCCTCACGCCGTATCGTGGTGATGATCGGCGCGCAGGATTGGCCACGGGCTCGCAAGGCGGCCGACAGCTACGCCGCCACCTTGGCAGCCGGCAAGCAGGCGGTGACCGTGCGCTACGAAGTGGGCGATGCGATGGCCGATCAATGGCTGAGCTTTTTCGCACCTTTCCGCACGCAGTTGCTGACCCGCGAGCAGCGACAGCAACTGCAGGATCAGCCGCCGGCGCAACTGGCTGCCAGGGCGGTCGAAGCCCTGTATCGCCCCATGGGCATGCCGCGCCTCGGTGAATGGCGCGATGACCCGCTCAACCTCTATGGCACCTGGCTGACCAGCCGCGCTGCCGATAGCCGCGTCCGGGTGACCGAGGGGCGCCTGTCCCTGTCCACGCCGGAGCAGCAGTACGCCATGCTGATGCTGGAGCCGCAGGGCTCCGCCTTCTCCATCGCCAGCCAGCAGGCGCTGATTCCCCTGCTGGATGCTGCGAGGCGGGCGGCACAATCGGCGGTGCCCGGCGCCGTTGTACTGAGCGTGGGTGTACCGCTGCATGCCGCCGCAGCAGCAAGCCAGGCCGAGCGCGAAGTCCATACCATCGGCGCGGGCTCGCTGCTGGGCATCATCGTACTGACCCTGTTTGCCTTCAGCGCCATCCGGCCGCGCATTCTGGTGACCCTGTCCATTGCCATCGGCCTCCTGGCGGCGGTATCGGTCTGCGTGCTGCTGTTCGGGCGGCTGCACCTGATCACGATCGTATTCGGCGCCAGCCTGGTCGGCGTGGCCGAAAACTACGGCACCAACTACTTCAGCAGCCGGCTCGGGCGTGAACCCGGTGAGCGCTGGGCCATGTTGCGCGAGCAGGCACCGGTCATGTGGCTGGCCATGTTGACGACCGCCATCGGCTACGGCCTGCTGGCGCTGACGCCATTCCCCGGCTTGCGGCAGATGGCCATGTTCTCGGTCGTGGGCCTGCTCGCGGCCTTCGTGACCGTCATGTGGTGGTTCCCCTTCCTGGATCGTGGCCGCATGGACTACACGCGGTTCTCGGCCTGGCTCGGCAGCCGCCGGGCCTTGTGGCCCAGCCTGGGCCGCAATCGTTTTACTGCCGGTTTCGTCGCCGTCTCGGCGATGTTGCTGCTGGTGGGCGGGTGGCAGTTGAAGGCCAATGACGATATCCGCCTGCTGCAAAGCTCGCCCGCGACCCTGATCGAACAGCAGCTCGCCGTCGGCAAGCTGCTTGATCTGCCCGGCCCGGCCCAGTTCTATCTGGTGCAGGGCGAGACGGTAGAGGTCGTACTGCAGCGTGAAGAAGCCCTCAAGGCCCGGCTGGACGCGCTGGTGGGCGAGCACTGGATCAGTGGCTACCAGGCGGTCTCCGACTGGGTGCCCTCGGCGGCCCGTCAGGCGGCAGATGCCGCGCTGGTGCAGCGCGTGGTATACGGCGAGCAGGGCGTCCTGGCGCTGGCTGCCAAACAGCTGGATGAAGACCTGACGCCGTTGTCCGCGGCGATTACCCCGCGCACCTTGCGCGTGGACGACTGGCTTGCCGCACCGGTTTCCGAGCCGCTGCGCCATCAATGGCTGGGGCGTTTCGAGCAGGGCTACGCCAGCGTGTTGCTGCTGCGTGGCATCGACAAGCCGGCGCGCCTGCCGCGCCTGGCCGCACTGGCCTCCGCCGTGCCGGGCGTGCGCTGGGTGGACAAGGTGGCAGAAGTCTCCAGCGTGATGGCACGCTACCGTTACCTGATGGGCTGGGTCGTGTTGGCCAGCTACCTGCTGGTATTCGCCGCGCTGAGCCGTCGCTTTGGCCGCAGCGCCTGGCGTGCACTGGTGCCGACCGCCTTGGCCAGCGGCCTGACGCTGGCCCTGCTTGCCCTGTTCGGCCAGCCCTTGCAGCTTTTCAATGTGCTGGCCCTGCTGCTCATACTCGGCATGGGCGTGGACTACGGCATCTTCCTGCTGGAACAGCCCGGACGATCCGCCTTGCGCCCCTTCCTGTCGGTGACGCTGGCCGCTGCCAGCACCCTGCTGGCCTTTGGCCTGCTGGCTTTGTCTGCAACCCCTGCCTTGCGCGCGTTTGGCCTGACCATGCTGTTCGGCATTGGCCTGGCCTGGCTGTTCACGCCGCTATTCATGCCCACCCATCCTGAAACTGACCACTGAAAACCATGCCTGTCGCCATTGCCAACCAGTTTGTCCTGCGTCACATCCGTACGATCGAGATGATCGGTGTGCTGATGCGCATCTTCAGCTTTAGCCTGGTGAGCTGGCTGGGGCCAGCGAGCCCGTTCATGTTCGTCTGGGTCTTCAACACCATCGACGCAATCATGCTGGCCTGGTGTTCCCGCCTGCGTCGTGACGCGGCCTACACCACGCTCAATACCTTCTGGATACTGGTGGGTATTGTCGGCATCCTGCGTGCCGGCCATATCATTCAGTAAGCCCATTGCACCAAGACCAATAAAGACAACGAGGACGTTAGAGATGCGTGTAGAACAGACCGAAATCCTGATCATTGGTGCCGGCCCCGCCGGTTCGGTGGCCGCCGGCATGCTGCGTCGCCAGGGCCGTGAGGTACTGGTGATCGAGAAAGAGCAGTTCCCACGCTTCTCCATCGGGGAGAGCCTGTTGCCGCAATCGATGCAATACATCGAGGCGGCGGGTTTCCTGCAGGACGTGGTCGAGGCCGGCTTCCAGTACAAGAACGGCGCGGCCTTCCAGCGCGGCGACAAGAAGACCGCCTTCGACTTCCGCGACAAGTTCTCCAAGGGCTGGGGTACGACCTATCAGGTCCAGCGCGCCGATTTCGACCATGTGCTGGCCAAGGGCGCCGAGAAGGCCGGTGCGACCATCCGCTACCGGCACCAGGTGGTCTCGGTCGACGTTTCCGGTGAGCGTCCCACGGTCAACGTGCTGTCGCCCGAGGGCGAGACCTACCAGGTCAGCGCGCGCTTCCTGCTGGATGCCAGCGGCTTTGGCCGCATCCTGCCGCGCCTGCTGGACCTCGAAACACCGTCCGCCTTCCCGGTCCGCGGCGCCTACTTCACCCATGTCGAAGACCATATCCCGGTCGGCAGCTTCGATCGCAACAAGATCCTGGTGAGCGTCCACCCTGAGCACGTCGACGTCTGGTTCTGGACCATCCCGTTCTCCAACGGCCGCTGCTCGCAAGGCGTGGTGGCGCGTACCGAGTTCCTCGAACGCTACAGCGGGACCGAGACCGAACGCCTGCGCGCCATCATCGCCGAGACGCCGACCCTGGCCGGCCTGCTCAAGGATGCGGTCTGGGATACCCCGGCGCGCAAGCTGACCGGCTACGCTGCCAACGTCAAATCGCTGTGGGGCAAGGGCTACGCCCTGCTGGGCAATGCCGGCGAGTTCCTCGACCCGGTGTTCTCCAGTGGCGTCACCATCGCGGTGAAGTCCGCCAGCCTTGCCACGGAAGCGATTGCCCGCGAATTCGCCGGCGAGACCGTCGATTGGCAGGCCGACTATGCCGACCCGCTCAAGGGGGGTGTGGATGCCTTCCGTGCCTTCGTCGAGAGTTGGTATGAAGGCGGATTCCAGGACGTGATCTTCCACGAAGATCAATCGGCGGATATCCGTCGCATGATCGCCGCCATCCTCGCCGGCTACGCCTGGGACAAGCAGAACCCCTATGTGGCCGAGCCGCGCCGCCTGAAGACGCTGGAGCAACTGTGCGTCAGCTGATCGTCCTCCTTGCCTTGTTGCTGACGGCCTGTGCCACGGCGCCGAAAGAGCGCCTGACGCTGCCGGAGCTGCGTCTCGCCCCGTCAGCATTCGGCCGCAGTGTCAGCCTGGTCCAGCGCCTGACGCTGGAGCGGGTGGACATCAACGCCCAGGTCAACCGGTTCAACACGCCACGTACCCTGCAGGCACTGCTCGAGATTGATTCGACCGTCGTGCAGCTGGCCGGCATCGCCTTCGAGCAGCGGGTGCTGACCATGGTGTGGGACGGCAGCCACCTGAAGGAAGACCGTCATCCCTTCCTGCCTCCGGAGGTGGATGCCGCCCATGTGCTGCGTGACGTGCAACTGGTCTATTGGCCGCTGCCGGCCATCGTGGCGGCCTTGCCGGCCGGCTGGACGGTGGAGGACAGTGGCCCCCAGCGCCTGCTGAGCTACGGCGGCAAGGTCCAGGTCCGGGTGTACTACCAGGGCGAGCCCCGCTGGGCTGGCAAGACGGAAATCGACAACAGGCTGGAAGGCTATCGGCTGACGATAGATTCCACGCCGCAAGCAGGATCGTAAGCAAGATGTCGGCAGCTGTTTATCTCAATGAACTGGGTGTGATCTGCGCGCTGGGTGCGGACAAGGCGGCGGTGCGCCGCGGCTTGTTCGCCGCCGAGCCCGCCGGGGTGACCACGACGGACGCCATGTTGCCCGGGCGTCACCTCTGCGTCGGCGCGGTCACCACGCCGTTGGCCGACATCTCGGTGCTGCCATCCAGCCTGCGCAGCCGTAACAATGCCTTGCTGCTGACCGCCGCCCTGCAGATACGCCCGGCCATCGACGCCGCCGTGGCCCGCTATGGCGCGCATCGGGTCGCGGTGGTGCTGGGTACCAGTACCTCGGGTATCGGCGAAGGGGAGGCGGCAATCGCCCACCACATGGCCCACGGTGTGCTGACGCCGGACTTCCATATCGGCCAGCAGGAGATGGGTTCGCCGGCCATGGCGCTGAGTACCTGGCTGGGCGTGACCGGTCCCGCACTGGTGATCTCCACCGCCTGTTCGTCGAGTGCCAAGGCGCTGGCGAGTGCCGCGCGCCTGCTGCAGGCCGGCATGGCCGATGCCGTGATCACCGGCGGCATGGATGCGCTGTGTCGCTTCACGGTGGCAGGTTTCGCCTCGCTGGAGTCGGTCAGCGACGCACGTTGCAATCCGCTGAGCCTCAATCGCAACGGCATCAATATCGGTGAGGGTGGCGCGCTGTTCCTGGCGACGCGCGAGCCCGGCCCGGTCCGGCTGGCCGGCTGGGGAGAATCTTCCGATGCACACCATATTTCCGCCCCGGCCCCCGATGGCCGTGGTGCGCTTGCCGCCATGCGGCAGGCATTGGCCCGCGCCGGGCTGCAAGCGTCGGACATCGATTACCTGAACCTGCACGGCACGGCGACGCCGCAGAACGACGCGATGGAAAGCCTGGCCGTGGCCGAGCTGTTCGGCAGCGAACTGCCCCTAAGCTCCACCAAGCCGCTGACCGGCCACACCCTGGGCGGTGCCGGTGCGCTGGAAGCCGCCCTGTGCTGGCTGACACTGACCGACAATCCCGAAGGCCTGCTGCCGCCACATTGGTGGGATGGCGTCGTGGACCCGGCCTTGCCGGCCTTGCACGTGGTGCGCGCCGGCGAAGCGCTGGGTCGCCCGCTGGATTACGCCCTCAGCAATTCCTTTGCTTTTGGAGGCAGCAATGCCAGCGTGATACTGGGGAGGGCATGATGCGGGTAGCCATTCATCACCCCATTGCCGAGATCGTGCCGCACGCAGGTCAAATGCGCCTGCTGGACCGCGCCGTGGAAGGCGACGGCGACGGCCTGCTGGCCGAGGTCACCATCCGTACCGATAGCCTGTTCTTCGACGGGACCGGCGTCGGTGCCTGGGTTGGCATCGAATACATGGCCCAGGCAGTGGCTGCCTGGGCGGGTTGGCAGGCTCGCCTGCAGGGAGGTTCGCCCAAGGTGGGCTTCCTGCTGGGCAGCCGCCGTTATGAAAGTACCCGTCCGCAGTTTCAGCTCGGCGAGGTATTGCATGTCCACGTGCAGCGTGAATTCCTGGCCTATAACGGCCTGGGGCAGTTCAGTTGCCGTATCGAGGTAGAAGGTGTCGCTGTAGCGACGGCGGCCTTGACCGTGTTTGAACCGGCCAATGCCGATGAATTCTTGAAGGGAAGCAGTAATGAATGACAAAACCGTGCTGGTCACCGGCTCCAGCCGTGGCATAGGCCGGGCCATTGCCTTGCGCCTCGCGCGTGAGGGCTACGATCTGGTACTGCATTGCCGCAGCCGGCTGGATGAAGCCGAGCAGGTCGCTGGCGAGATCCGCGCCATGGGCCGCGAGGTCCGCGTGCTGCAGTTCGATGTAGCCGATCGTGCCAGCGCCGCCGAGGTCCTGCTGGCCGATGTCGAAACGCATGGCTGCTACTACGGCGTGGTCTGCAATGCCGGCATCGCCCGCGACAATGCCTTCCCTGCCATGCCGGCGGAGGAATGGGACGCCGTCATCCACACCAATCTGGACAGTTTCTACAACGTCTTGCACCCGCTCACCATGCCCTTGGTACGTCGTCGCAAGCCAGGCCGTATCGTTACGCTGGCATCCGTTTCCGGCATCATGGGCAACCGTGGCCAGGTGAACTACAGCGCCGCCAAGGCCGGCATCATCGGTGCGACCAAGGCCCTGGCGGTCGAACTCGCCAGCCGTGGCATCACGGTCAACTGTGTAGCGCCCGGCCTGATCGATACCGAGATGATCGAGGCGCACGTGCAGGAGGAGGCGATGAAGATCATCCCCGCCAAGCGCATGGGCAAGCCCGAGGAAGTCGCCGCCACGGTGGCCTTTCTCATGAGTGAAGATGCGGCGTACATCACGCGGCAGGTCATTTCGGTCAACGGAGGTATGGTGGGATGAAGCGCGTCGTCGTAACCGGTTTTGGCGCCATCAGCCCGCTGGGGCATGATTGGGCAACGGTAGAAGCAAGATTGAGGTCTGGCCGCAATGCCGTCCAGGTCATGGGCGAGTGGGCCGGCTATGAAGGGCTGAACACCCAGGTCGGCGTGCCTGCCGCACCGTTTGAGCTGCCGCACGAGCGCTACAACCGCAAGAGCCTGCGAAGCATGGGTCGCGTCGCCGTCATGGCCACGCGCGCCAGCGAGCTGGCCCTGCTGGATGCCGGCCTGTTCGACGACCCGCTGGTCAAGAGCGGCCAGATGGGCATCGCCTACGGCTCGTCCTCGGGCACCCCGGCGTCCATCGGCGACTTCGGCCGCATGATCTGCGACAAGACCACCGAAGGCATCAACGCCACCACCTATATCAAGATGATGTCGCACACGGCGGCGGTCAACATCGGCGTGTTCTTCGGCATCACCGGTCGTATCGTCACCACCTCCAGCGCCTGCACCTCGGGCAGCCAGGGCATTGGCTACGCCTTCGAGGCCATCCAGTCCGGCAAGCAGATCGCCATGCTGGCGGGTGGCGCAGAGGAGCTGGACGCCACCGAGGCGGCGGTATTCGACACCCTGTTTGCCACCAGCGTGAAGCACAACGAAACCCCCCACCTGACCCCGCGACCGTTCGATGCCGCGCGCGACGGCCTGGTACTGGGCGAAGGCGCCTGCACGCTGGTGCTGGAAGAACTGGAACACGCCCAGGCCCGTGGCGCGACCATCTACGCCGAGATCCTCGGCTACGGCACCAATAGCGATGGTCGGCACGTGACCCAGCCCAATGCCGAGACCATGGGCATCGCCATGCAACTGGCCCTGAACGACGCCCGGCTCGCACCCAGCGACATCACTTACGTCAACGCGCACGGTACGGCGACCGACCACGGCGACGTGGCCGAGACCCAGGCCACGCACACTGTCTTTGGCGAGCGGGTCGCCATCTCCTCGCTCAAGAGCTTCATGGGCCATACGCTCGGCGCCTGTGGCGCGCTCGAAGCCTGGATGACGATCGAGATGATGCGCACCGGCTGGTTCGCACCCACGCTCAACCTCGACCATGTCGACCCGCGCTGTGGCACGCTCGACTACATCGTCGGCGAAGGGCGTGAGCTCGACACCGATATCGTGATGAGCAACAACTTCGCCTTCGGCGGCATTAACACCTCGTTGATCTTCCGCCGCTGGCCTGACTGACCCATTGTTTATTTCAACTGCAACAGGAGGAAAGTAATGAAGAAGACCCTGGCAATTGCCCTGACCGCAGCGGCGCTGGCCGCACCCGCCATGGCGCGCGACACCGTACTGAACATCCCCCTGGCCGACGTGCTGGCCATGCCGGAAGCCAAGGAAAAGCTCGACGGTTCGGTCAAGTTCTACCTGGCTGGCCAGAAAACCCCCAAGGTCATCAAGACCCTGGGTGATGACGTCTCCAACCCGAAGACCAACGGCTTGGGCAAGGATGACGAGTTCGGCTGCAAGTGGGCTGCGCTGTCGGCACTGATCAACTTCCAGAACTCCGCCAAGCGCGAAGGCGCCAATGCGGTGGTCGACATGGTCAGCTACTACAAGAAGAACGAAACCCGTAGCGACACCACCTTCGAATGCCACGCCGGCACCTTCGTGATCGGTGTTGCGCTCAAGGGCACCTACGCCAAGATCAACAACTAAGTCATTACCGACAATCACGCTACCCTGATTCGGTACGTGGGCATTCTGGAAACCATCATGAAGAAACTGCTATTGCTGGCCGTACTGGCCCACGCTGCGAGCGCTCTGGCCGCGGACAAAGTACTGCTGGAAGCACCGGTGACCTACCACGCGAACGCTAGCGTCGTGGATTCGGTCAAGACTGAATGCAAGATCGAGGAAATGCTGACGCGTGACGTCGGCGCTGCGTTGGTAAAGGTCAACAAGGGCGGGAACGGCACCGTGGCCTCGGCCGCAGAAGCGGGCGACGCCGCCGTGCTGCGCTTGCAGATCTCCCACGTACTGGGTGTAGGTGGCGGTGCCTGGAGTGGCCCCAAGGCCATCACCGTTTATGCCGAATTGGTCGAGAACGGCAAGGTCACCCGCTCTGGCCGGGTGAATCGCTGGTCCACCGGTGGAATGTGGGGTGGTTTCAAGGGCACCTGCTCGATTCTTGATCGTTGCTCCAAGGCATTGGGTGCCGATCTGAGCAAGTGGGTGGTCGATCCTTCCTTCAAGCTGGAGGAAATCCCCGCTCCGACCGAGAAGATCGCCGAAGCCAAGCCCGAGTAAGCCGCAGATCATGCTCCACCTGGCGCTCGCCTCGCTTGCTGGCCTCAACCGCGAACAAGCTGAGGTGGGCGCCTTGCCTTTGCAGGATGCCGAATCGGCGCGGCTTGCACAGATTTCCCGCCCGGCGCGGCGCGAGCAATTCCTGGCCGGCCGCTGGCTGGCCAGGCATCTGCTTCACCAGGCGCTGGGAGGGCAGGCGGCCGATTGGCAGATCAGTGCCGATGCCGGGGTAAAACCGCATATCGTCGGCTATCCTGATTTGCACCTGTCGCTCTCGCACACTGGCGGGTGGATCGCCTGCGCCATCGGCGATAGCCCGCTGGGGCTGGATGTGGAGCGTGTACAAGCGCAGCGCGACACGCTCTCCATGGCCGAGCTGGTCTGCGATGCCCGCGAGTATGCGACACTGCAGGCCCTGCCCGAGAGCGAACGGGCGATGCACTTTGTCGCGCTATGGACCCGCAAGGAAGCCTGGCTCAAGCGAGAAGGCGCACCGTTCGACCTCTCCAACCTGTGCCATATAGGCAGCGAACCAGCGCCGGCATCGCAGGCCGATGTCGCCAGTTGGTGCTTTGCCGGGCAAGGCCTGGCCGTCTCGCTCGCCACCCGGCGGTGGGACGAACTCGTCACACACTGGCCAGGAGACTGGCCCACGGTAGCCACCGATTGGCACCGTTTTCATATTCGATAGATTCCCGCTGTAGGCCCTGGACAGACCACCGCCCCAGGACACGCCGCCTAGCCGATGTTGCCCATGTTCACTCCGTTCCTTTCCGTCGTGCGTCACACACACCGCCCGCTGGCCTGTGTTGCCAGCCTCCTGCTGGCAACATCGGCACTGGCGGCCCCCACCGCACCCATCCGCTTCCTGCTGACGTTCGACGACGGCCCCAGTGTCTGGCACAGCGAACCAACCCAGCAGGTGCTGGCGCAGCTGGAACGCAATCCGGTCATGCCCGGCATCAAGGCAATGTTCTTCCTGCAGACCGCTCACTATGCCCATGGCGGTAGCGAGGCCGGCAAGCAACTGATGCGCGATACCTGTGCCGCAGGGCACCTGCTGGAAGTCCACTCCGGCAGCACGCGCGGCCATATCCCGCATACCCAGTTCGATGCCCCGACCTTGACGACAACGCTGATCAGCGCCCGTCTCGCCATTGACGCCACCTGTGCCCGCCCCGCCACGTTGGTCCGCCCGCCAGACTGGAGCTACACCGACGCCACCCAGTCCATCTACCAGTCCATGGGGCTGGGCATGCTGCTGACCGACCTTAGCGCCAACGATGGCAAGATCTACGGCTGGATAGTCAGCATGCGCCGCCGGGCACACCTCCACATGCAGCTGGAAAACACCGCCAAGGTCTACGCCCGCGGTGAGCTGCCCGAGGTAGACGGCGTCGTACCAGTGATCGCCACCTTCCACGACACCAATCCCTACACCGCATCACATATGACCGAGTACCTGCAGATCCTGGTGGAGGAAGCCAAGGCGGCCGGCCTGCCGGTAGCGGCCGAACCCTTCTACAAGGACACGGACGCCATGCAACGTGCCGCAGAACGACGTGCCGCCGACCATCGCTACGTCTGTGACGAAGTATCCCGCAGCATCGGCATCAGTGATCGCTGGTTCGGCAAGGATGCCGATCTACGCAAGGGGTGCTACTGAACCCGAGACTTTGCCGAGCAATCGATGAGAAATTTGGTCGCGAGCCTGGGCGAGGCTCCCTCGCGGCGGCGAGGGCGGGGGGTGTAGGGTTGAAATCAGCAAGGAATCCTCAATGTCCGGATGCAGACTAGCGCCCGGCTGTGCCGGGCGGTGAGATGAGTTTCCAGGCTGGGATGCTCTCCAGATCTTCTTAACCGTAACGCTGCTGCCGCATCCACTTGGTCATGATCCACTTCTCGCCGGACGCGACCGGCTCACCACCGTGCAGCGTCAGCGGGTCCAACTGGCCCTGGCCGTTGCAATAGCGGAAATACACCGCAGCCCCCTTGCGTGGTGATACCGCCAGCTTCGCCTCGGGGAAGATCGTCTCGCCGCCACCGGCGACATCATTGAGATAAACAATCAGGGTCGCCACCCGCTGCCCGCCCTGTGCCAGATGCAAGGCGCTGCCAGCCTGCTCGGGCGGGAAGTAGTCAAAATGCGGCCGGTACTCGCCGCCCAGCTCGTAGTGCAGTATCTGCAAGCCCTCGCCATGCTCCAGCGGCCATTGCATCAACCGGCTGACCCGACGGTCCAGCCGAGTGATGAACTCATCCTCGCAACGACCAAAGAACGTCCCCTGGCTGGTCCGCCGCTCGATCACATCCTCCTCGCCGGTCAGCGGGTTGACCGTGGTCGACCGCGCCAGCTTCTGCCGTGAGCGGGCGATCACCTCATCACACTCCTCATGCGACAGGAAATCCGCAAACACCACCACCTGCGGCTGCTCGCAACGCATCACCACCTGGACCTCGCGGTCACCCACGTCGATCCGGTTGCCCGCAGCAATCGGCATGGCATCGTACTGGTAGCCCCTGGGTGCCGATACGACCTTGGCCGGACTCAACGCCGCCTGTATCGCACCCTGTGCCGTAGCGCGGTCAAAGCCCGCGCCCTCCATGGCCGCTTGCATGGATGCCGGGCTGCATCCCCGCGCAATATTGTCTGCCAGCCAGATGCGCCAGGCGTCGTCGAAGATGGGCATGCCTGCCTCCCTGTCTGAATAACCGTCACCGGCAGGGCCGGCCCTCATGGGCCGACCCCACTGGATGCTACCCGTCCTTACAGGCCCAGGTTGGAAATGAAGCTGTTCAAGAAACCCAGTCGTCCGGCCTGACCATAACTGTTACAGGTCGGCGATGCATAGCCCGGCGCGCAATCATTGTCCCGATCGAGCGACCAGTAATGCACACCAGCCAGACCATTCTGCTTGGCAAAGGTCGATAGTGTCGCGACATCCGCCAGCGTAAAGGTCTCATCTATCGTATCGTTGCCGCCGATCATCGGCGTCAGCTCGATCTGGCTGTACGGCACGCCGTGGTAGTTGTGCAGGTTGATCGCAGCCTGGATCGCCGAACGGCCCATGTCGCACTTGCCATTGCTGCCAATCACGCAGTTGGTCGGCGTCGTGCTGCCATAGTCCATCACCATCAGGTTGATGATGTAGTTGCTCAGGCCATAGGACTTGATCGCCTGCATGGTCATCACACCCGCATTGCCCAGGCTCTGCGGCGAGCTCCCACCCAGCGTCGCCAGGGTAAAGCTATAGCGAAGTTTAGGATAGGTACGCTGCGCCGTGATCACCCGCTTGACCAGGTTGTTGATCGTATCCTGGCTCTGGCCGGCCTCGATATCAAAGTCCACGCCCAGCAGGTTGGCCGAGTTATAGGTATTGATGAACTTGTTGAAGCCCGCGTCTGTCCCGCAACTGAACGACCCTGCCGCACCACCGGTAGACAGGATGTAGAACTTCCCGGCATTCACAAAATTCTGCACATTGGCGCTCGCCACCGCGGTCGGCGTCAGGCCACCCCAGGTCTCGGTCCCGCACTCGCCGGTCGCAAACGACCAAGTCATCACCTTGGCCTTGGCCGGCAGCACATTCAACACCGGCTGCGCCGTACCGGTCACCGCGGTCGAGATCACCGTGGTATTCCAGTTCATGTTGACCGTAATGTCCTTGTACGGCCCAAACACCAGACCCGTCGGCGAGGGCGTCGGGGTTGGCGTCGGCGTGGGAGTAGGTGTCGGGGTTGGCGTGGGTGTCGGCGTTGGGGTACCGCTGCAGTTGCCGTTATTGGTCCAGGGCTGGCCGCTGCCGGCCGGCCCGCTGCTGGTCGCCGGGTTTTGGCCCTGCGTCCACCAGTTCGCGGTGTAGTTGACCCCGTTGTAGGTCACCTTGTCGCCGCCGTTATAGGCCTTGGCACTGTCCCAGGCCAGATAGCAGCCGCTACCCGGGCTCGGTGTCGGCGTGGGGGTAGGTGTCGGCGTCGGTGTGGGAGTAGGGGAGGGCGTCGGTGTCGGTGTCGGTGTCGGTGCTGTGCCGTCCGGCCCCAGGTCCGTCCACAGGCTGGCATTGGTCGGGTTCCAGCCTGCACTGCTGTAGTCGGTCTGGTTCACAAGGGCGCGGTAATCCCGGCCCTGATAATAAACAATCGTACCTGCGGCATAGTAGGTATCCGGCTTCCAGGCCGGGTAATTGGCAGCGAACACGCTAGCGGCCAACAGGGCCGGAATCACCGCCAATGCAATCTTGCTGGGACCACGCGCAAACTTGGTAACAGACATCTTATCCATCTCCTAGTTGATGACAGGGGGCACTCATTCGATGAGCAGTCACCCGGTCATGCATGCCACTTGTTCGCAGGTTAAGGTGACTACAATACCAATGTGTAATACGTATTAAATATGTATTCAAGTGATTCGGAAAATATTTATGCCAATGTAATTTAAAAAACATAAGGCAATAATTTTAAAGAAGAAAAAAGCATGACAGGATAGATACCGGTATTATCAAAAGGTCTGTTTTTGCGGAGATTTTGCCAAGCAGAAAGCATGCCAAAAATGACATTAGCATGTTCGAATATGGGACGTACTCAGCCTGGCGTTAACCGATAGCAGGTTGGAGCCTGGGTATGGAAGAGAGGGTGCTGCTAATACCAGCATGCAATGAAAGGCGGCGCAGTGCAGGTCAAACATGAGGACCAATGCCACTGCGCCGCCACAACAACAAACGCCTATAACCAGAAATCTTCGTCTGTCTTGCCCTTGTTTTCCGAATTGCTCGTTTTGGCAGCACTGCCCATCCCATAAGGGTCATCGGCGTTGCCAGGCGTCGAAAGGACCGTCGCTTCCTCGATCACGGCAACCTCCTCCTCGGATGAGGCCGCGGTAGGCTCGGGCATCGTGGCACCCTGTTCAACCAGCCAGTCTATGCAGTCCTGGATGGGCACGGCAGAACGGCCTGCTTTAGACAGATCCGTCTTTATTGACTCTTTGAACTCCAGCAATTTGACGATAGCCTCAGTCATTTTAACTTTGGAGAGTAGGCCGCCCGAAGTTGCAATATTGATGCTGTCACCCTCGATTTTCAGGTGGGATTTCTTACCGATATCAATGTGCAAATGAATGGAAGCGCTACCGCGCACATAATTCCCACCTTGGATGCCCGTGGCCGCCTCTATTCTATAAAGCTGCAAGGTGTCTGCAGTACCGGTACGGCTTTGCAATTGCGGCACCCCACCGCCAGCGGCAGGTTGGCTTGCCAGGGCCTTGGCACCCATGACGTCAGCCTCATGCTCCAGACCTGCGTCGTCGTTGATAGGCACCCCGCCTTTCATCTGCACCGTGGGCTTCACCCTGCCTTGGGCTTGCTGCACAACGTGCCAGGCCTCATGGGGTAGATGCTGTTCCTGCCCCGGAGCAAGGTGAATATCACTCCCTTGCGCGTAGGCATGCGCATTCAGTTGCGCGGGCTTAGCGGAGTTGTAATGGACATTCACATGGTCCATGTTCATGCCCGAAAGCGACTCTATGCCCGTCTTGAGCTGGGCAGGGAGTCCAGAATTGTTTTTCGCGGCAGCATCCGCCTTTCTCTGCAAGGCGCCCAAACGCCCCGCCGCCATGCGGTCATTCGCCAGCAACTGGATGCCTTGTAACCGGGCACTATGAGGATGCTGGCTGGCAAGACTGCTCAACTGCGATACGGATGCGAGATCGGCCAGCGGGGAGGCACTGCGGTTCTGACGTTGCAGGCTACTGGATGGCGGAGCGTTCGATTTCTTGCTGCGTTCATACATTGTGTTCTCCCGGCGTTGACTGCAATCGGTAACGGCCTGAAACAATACGCATGTAATGGCGGTGGTCATCGCGCCTGTTTTCTTGTCATTAGCCAAGCAACCAGGACGGAGCATTAGAAGAGAGATAGTAGCCCCCTGCTCGAAGCGCCGCATCCTCCAGATAGGGGATTTGCCCATGTGCTCGCGGGTGGGGCGGGGTATGCTGCATAAGCAGCTACTGATTAAAGTATTATCGTTGTGGCGAGCCTGCGATTTGCTAGGCTGCACCTATGTGCGGGCGATACAACATTTCCGATAGTCCCCAAGTTCAGCTGCTTTGCGAGCTACTTGGCGTCAAGCTATACCCTACAACTCGTCTGAATATCTCCCCTGGCGGTCAGGGCGACTTTGTTGCGGAGCTCGATGGCGAGCTAAAACTCACAACGGGCTACTGGTCCGCACTGATTGAGCCCAAGGCAGCGGGTGGGTATCGGCCCAACCCCAAGTTTAAGACTTTTAACGCCAGATCCGATCGCCTGACGGCCAGCCCGCTTTGGCGGAAGCTCTACAGTTCCAAGCGGGCCATTGTCCCGGCGACGGGTTGGCATGAGTGGAAGGACGGTGAGGACGGCAAGAAGCAGTGCTATCAGCTCGAATTGGGCGATCGAGCCATCGCTTTCGGCGGGCTTTACCAGCTGTACCAGTTTGGCGAGGATCTGGTGCCAGCCTATTCGATCATCACGCTACCTCCACACCCCAGAGTTACCCACATCCATGACAAAAGCTTACCGCTGATGCTGGAGCCTGCCGACTTCGACATGTGGTTAGATCCCAACTTCAAACAGATAGAAGCCTTCGCGCACCTGTTGCTGCCGGTGCTACGTCATGAGTTGCTGGTGATTCCTGTGAACAATCCCAAGGATATGCTCGCGGTCGGACCCGTCGAGACTATCCCCGCCGATTAGCGAATGGTGAACGTTCGTTCCCTTTGCGCTAGCATACTGCCATGCTAATCGCCCTCTACTAACTCCGCCGTGATGGTGCTCGGATTGCCGATCGAAGCTGGCAGAAGTCGCTGTTCATTGGCTCGATAACCTTCAGCATTGTCGAAACCACGCGCCAACTGACCTTTCAGATCGATGGCTCCTCGCTGCCTGGGTGTGGCCTGACCTCTACGAGCCGCAGCTTAGGCACCTAGGTGGCCGTCGTATGCGTTTTCTGGGTTTTGAAGCGCAGGGAGGCCCATCAGGGTTTCCCGATGGGGGATCAAAGGGAGTGGGCGAGAACTAGCTGGCGCTTGATGGATACGTCATTGTCTTAGCGACACCCCCAAGACTCACGCGGACGTTGCAAGGTGCCGATGGCACCAACAACTTCGCATACAAGGCACGAGTGAGGAATTCCATGCGATAGATATTTGATAGGTGAGGAGGAGTATTTCGACAACAACCTCGTTTCGCGACCAAAGGGTGCTGTCCGATCTACCCTAAGCCGCTCACTCTACTATCAAGGGAGCTGCGACGTGACTGTTAAGATGACTAAATACGCTATGATTATTCATCAGGAAGCTCATCATTGAATAGTGCAGCATTGATCTGCATTTTCTTGATCTGCATTTTCTTGATCTGCATTTTCTTGATCTACAATTTCTGGCTTGGGTGGGACGTAAAAATAGTTCCAACCTAAAATAAGTGTATTTTTATCTTGCATCTTCTTGATTAAATTTTTTGCTTCTTCTTCGTTCAAATTTGTTCTGGTGTGGCTGAGCTGCTTTTTTTTTGCTTCGTCTTTTTTCATAGGGTCCTTATTAAATAAATTACTGATTGGCAAGAAGGAAATGCTTGTCGCTTCCATTTCTTGTGAGGATTCATTTTTACGCCCGTATGCGTTCGATTCATACAGGTCAAATTTTTTATTGTCTTCCTCACCTCTAGCCACTAGTATAAAGGCATGATCTCCTGTGTTGCCTCGGTTGTGAATCGAAGTGAAACGGTAAATCCCGCGATTCAAAGGGATTGATGCATCATAGCGATGGAGTATGCCTTCGTTATTTTCTTTATACACACGGTCCACTGATTTTGGGCCGGAAAGTACTTCTAAGATAATATCTGCCGTGTCGCCACAGCTGGTTAGACGTGAATTTGGGATTAGTCCTTCAATTGTTGCTGCAGAACTCTTTTTGGCGAGAAGGGAATTAATCAATAGGCATGCTTCTTCCATTTGCTTACGATCCCCGTCATCTTTTAATTTACCAATGTGATCACTTGCGTCAAGTTCGAAAAAAGAATTCACCTCCGTCATGGATTTTGATAGAAGGTCTGCTTCTGTTTCATTAAAGAATTCAGCAGGCGTTTCTGCTGATTTTTCGGTTTTTTCCTAGCTAGTTGTATAGGGTGAATTGAGTTGGAGTATCTATCGGCAAGTGCTTGCATTTCCCCAAATTGTTTTTGCCTGGAATTAATCAAACCCGATGCGGGTTGATGCCCTTTATAACTACCTGGGGCGGCGGTGATTTGTTGATCTCCCTGAATGGGGCCTTGATATTTATTTTCATATTGATTCAACATTGGGCTCACTGCTTTTTTGAGTTTGAAAGCAGGCAAGGATCCTACTTGAGGTTAGGGTCTTAGCACATCCACCATATGGGGTATGTCGTGATTAACTCACACCCCATCAAGGTCGCGCCGACCCAACACCTCAGGCCCGGGAGCACCGCACCATACCGCCATGAAAATCAACGCTGTCATTCGCGCTAGTATGTCTACGGCTGCTTCGAGCAACTCGCACCCGCGTGGCGCCGAATCGACATGACGATGGCCCCCCCTTCCCCATACACTCTAGCGATGGCACAAACCAAACTGGCGTTCGTGGTTTAGTGGTACAGGCAAGTCAGTACCAATCCTACCCCAGCGCGCCATACTTCCGGATTCGTATGGACGCTAGCCATGCTGATCGGGCTCGGTTGAATCTTGTCAAACTTCCGTCAGACCAAAAGAAAAAGGCCCCTCGCAGGAGGGGCCTTTCTCAACAAACGGATTGGTGCCGATGATCGGAATCGAACTGACGACCTTCGCATTACGAATGCGCTGCTCTACCAACTGAGCTACATCGGCACACAATGTGCCTGACCTTGCGATCAGATACAGCCCGTTAGTATAGCGATGACTTCCCGGTTTGTGAACCACCACCGGTTCATCAGCAACCGGACGTCGCCAATCCCGCTACCAGTTGCCGCTGCCAGCCACTCGCCACGCTCGGCCGCCACAGCAAAAAGGTCGACTCGCTACAGTCATACGGGCAATCCGTCACCTGCAGCCGCACCAGGTCCGGCGCCTGCAAAGCAAAGTCCGGCAGATACGCCAGTGCCGTACCATTACGCACCAGCGTCAACAGCACCTGCAAGTCATCCACCCAGTAGCGGATACGGCGCGGCAACTGGTCGTCCCGCCACCCGTCTGATCGACTCCCCCGGTTGATCCCACAGAGCAGCGAATGGCTGGGGCAAGCAAAGTCCTGCGCCAGCACCTGCGCGGTGCTGACCCGGCCATCCCGCGCCTCGCGCAACAGCGGGTGCCCCGGCCCCGCCGCCAACTGCATCGTGATCTCCCCAATCGGAATCGCCTCGATATCCCGCGCCAGCGGCGTCCCCGTCATGCCGTGCACCACAAAGCCGGTCACCAGCGCAAAGCCCACCTCGCCACGCTGCAGCGCCTGCAAGGCCTCCTCCTCGTACAAGGCCCGGAAGGAGACCGTGCTCTCCGCATGTCGCGCACCCAGCCGGGCAATCAGATCCGGCCCGTAGCGCCATTGCAGCATGGGCGGCGCCGCAACCCGGCAATGCAACTTCGCATCCGCCCCGGCGAATTCCGATCGCGTCTCATCCGCCAATTGCAGCAAGGCCAGCGCCCGCAGCCGCAAGCGTTCGCCCGCGGCATTTAACAGCAAGGACTTTCCCACCCGGTCATACAGCGGCGTATGCAAGTCCTCCTCCAGCCGCCGTATCACGCGCGATAAGGCAGAGGGCGTGACGCACGCCTCCTCGGCAGCCGCCTGCAGGCTGGCATGCCGGGTGGTAATCACAAACAGGCGCAGATCGGATAATTCCATGGCATGAATTCGATACTCAACAGGCAACAATTATTGATTATTTGTTGCTTTTGTGGAATCAAATCATGCGCGATGATGCCAGCCTACCCATCCATCGAGCGCCGCACCATGTCCACCCTTCAGAACCGGCAATGGCTATACCGCCAACACCCCACCGGCCTCGTGAGTGCCGATCACTACCAGCTCGTCAGCCAGCCGCTGGATGCCACCCTCGCGCAGGACGAAGTCCTCATCGCCGCCCGCTATATCAGCGTCGATCCCTACATGCGCATCAACCAGTCCGCCAAGCCCACCTACAATCCGGACCCACACCCACTCGATGCCGTGCAATCCGCCGGCGTCGTCGGCCAGGTCCTGGCCAGCAACGCCGCTGGCCTGGTCGAAGGCGACTGGGTATTCGGCATGCTGGGCTGGCAGACCCACACCAAGGCCCACGCCAGCGCCCTGCAAAAGCTCGATCCCACCATCGCCCCGGTCACCACCGCCCTTGGCGTACTCGGCATGCCCGGCCGCACCGCCTGGTTCGGCCTCACAGAATCCGGCAAGCCACACGCCGGTGAAGTCGTCGTCGTCTCTGGCGCCGCCGGTGCCGTCGGCTCCCTCGTCGTGCAATACGCCAAGCGCCACGGCTGCAAGGTACTCGGCATCGCTGGCGGTGCCGCCAAATGCGCCTGGCTGCGCGATGTTCTCGGCGCCGATTGGGCCATCGACTACAAATCCCACCAGGATGCCGATACCCTCTCCGCCGCCATCCAGGCCCTTACCGGCGGCGTCGATGTCTACTTCGACAACGTCGGCGGCATGGTCACCGATGCCGTCATCCCGCTGATCAACCGCCGCGCCCGCATCGTCATCTGTGGCCAGATCAGCCAGTATTCCGGCGGGCTCGATACCCCAGACCTCGGCCCACGCCTCCTGCACCACATGCTCTACCAGCGCGCCACCATCCAGGGCATGCTCGCCCGCGACTACGTCCACCGCATGGACGAGATGACCCGCATCGTTGCCCCCTGGGTCCAGGCCGGCGAAATCGTGTTCGAAGAAACCCTGGTCGAAGGCTTCGAGCAACTGCCCGCCGCCCTCAACCAGCTATTCACCGGCGAGCATCGCGGCAAACTGCTGGTCAAGGTCTGAGCCATGCACCAGCTCGACTTCATCCACCACCCACTGGCCACGCTCGGTCGCACCCTCCCGGCAGATCAGGATCACCCGCTCGCCCAGACCAACGCTGGCGCACTCCTGCTCATCCACATCCCGCCGGGCGACTACCCGTTCGAAGTCCACCGCAACACCGAATACCTGCTCTGCGTGCAAGGCCGCCTGGTACTGGAAGGCGAGGGCGGTCAGCGGGGTGAAATGAACACGGGCGAAATGCTGGAAATCCCGCCCGGCCTCAAGCACCGCTTCGCCAGCGAGAGCGACGCCGTCATCGTCACCCTGGTCCAGAAAGCCGTCGGCTAGCATCGCGCCAGGCACAATAAAAAACGGCCGGGATATCCCGGCCGTTTCTCGGCTACTGGCGACAACAAGCTCAAGCCTGCATTAAGCCTGCTTGCGTTCCAGCATATGCACATTCTCGTCGCCGATCGAGATCTTGCGCGGCTTCAGCGCCTCAGGCACTTCGCGCTTGAGTTCGATGTTCAGCAAGCCGTTGTCGAGCGATGCACTCACCACCTTCACATGGTCCGCCAGGCGGAAGGTATGCTCGAAGTCACGGGTGGCAATGCCACGGTGCAGGAAGGTCGGCTTGGCCTCGCCGCGCTGCTTGCGGCCGGTGATCTTGAGGGTATCGTGCTCAATCTCGATATCCAGCTCGGCGCGGTCAAAACCGGCAACGGCCATCGAGATGCGGTACTGGTCTTCAGCCAGCAGCTCGATATTGTAAGGAGGGTAGCTCGGCTGGGCATCGGCACGCAGTGCCTCATCAAACATCTGGGCCAGATGGTCGTAGCCGATGGCGGAGCGGTACAGGGGGGTAAAGTCGTAACGGTTCATGGTTCATATCCTTTCAAAGACAAGCGATATCGGGTTGATGTGAGCCTCCGTGGAGCACCCACATTCCCTAGATGTGAACACCCCAAACAGATTTCAAGCCCTTTTTTTCAATCGTCTCGTCTTGCCCACCGCACCACCGTCAAACCCGCCTGCCTACTCTATCAACGCCGCATCCCGCCAAACGTCTGCTGCCGGCCGGCGCCGGCTTCCATGCCGGACGATATCGCTTTCACCGGCCCCACCTCGCGCACCATCCCGACCGGCTTGACCGATATCCCGCCATCGGTCGGCTGCGGCACTAACCGGCTGGCCTGCAACCACGACATCAAGGCCCCCACATAAAAGGCCGATGCCACACCCGCATAAGCCGGATCACTCGTGATCTGCGGTCCAGGCTGCGCCGCCGCCTGGGCCTGTGTCGCCACCAGCCGGCTTGCCACCCTTTCTGCCAGCGTAGGTGCATCGGTGGCGGGGTTGACGATCGTTCTCAGCGCCAGGGTCGTCGCACTGGGTACTGCAATCGACGGCATCGTCGCATTCACCCCATCGGTATTGCTCGGTATCGGAACTGCATTGGTCGTAGTCGTCTGGGCCGCTGCCAAGGTCGCCCGGTTGCTATCTGCGCTGCTGCTGGTGCCCACAGGCTCCCTTGGCGCAACAGCCTCACTCACCGGCTGCTCGCCTGTAGTGGAAGATCGGGCCGCAATCGGCACAGCAGGCGCCGTCACCGTCGTATTGCTTACCGCTGTCGCGACCGGCGTGGCCGATAGATCAGGCGTAGCCGGGCTATTGATCGCCACGGTTGCAGCGGCATTAACCGCCGGCACGCTGGCCGTGCTGCTACTGCCCGTCACTTCGGCCGGTGCCAGCGTACCTTGCGTCGCCGTATTGCTCAGTAACCGGGTGTCCGGCACTGCCGTCGCCGGCGTCGTGTCCGTCTCCGTCGGGAGCAGGTCCTCAATCGGCGCAGTCCGGGCCGCGGTGGGGCCAACACCCTGCACGGCCGCCTGGGTACGGGTAGACGTACTGCCCGCACGTGCCGGGTCAGGCGCACCGCTCACATCCGGCAAACCGGCCCGCGCCTGTGCCAAGCCCGCCAGGAAGGTATTGAGCCCGCTTGCGTCTTCTATGGCCGTATCCGTCGCTTGGCTAGTCTGCGCCAGCGCCTCAGCCCCGCCTTGCAAGGCCAGACTCTCGCTCGCACCCTGATCGCGCAGGGCCGCCGGCCCCAGCAAGGAAAGCGGCGCCGCCACCCCTGTCGATCCATAGACCAGGGTCGCCAGGTCAGTCTCCCCGAGCGACACAATGCTGCTCGGGCTCGCGACGCTGTCGAGCCCCGCCAAGCCGGTCTGCACCGTCACCGCCGCGCTGCTACTCAGCGGCAGGGTAGGGTTGACCGTCGAGGTGCTACTGATTTGCGGAACCGGAAAATCCATGACCGTCCCCCTCAAAGGGAAGCGATATGTGGCGTGCCCATAACGCGCTGCGGCCTCTGTACGCAGGCCTGTACCTTGATGGGTCCCCATTTGCGTAAAAAATTCCCCGGCCCCAGCCATTTCGGCCCGCCGCACCATCCCAGTTCACCCCGTTCTCACCTCCCGATCACCCGCCATCGCCCAGCCAGCAAGGCTTGGGGCCCACTTAGGGTTGATTGGCAATACCAATGACCTTTCGTCGCAAAGTTCCGCCAACAAGGCCGGAATCATCGGCCAGGCCTCACCCAGTCAGCCGTTTGCCACCCCCAGGCCCAAGGAGCTGACGAACGGCTAGGCCAGGCCACCTGCGGCTACGACTGGGTTTTTTCGTCCGAGCAACTATGGTGTAGAAATCAGGGGAGCGTCTCCGATCTGCAACCCGGTGATCGCCCCAGGAACCGACCCTACATAACAAGGTTCTATCTCATACGCTGAGGAGGTCTAATCCATGGATCAAACCACCCAGGACCTGCCCTGGACCGCCCCGGAATTCCCAGAGAATGAATCCGAACGCGTGCGGGTGCTCTGTGCCCTCAACGTGCTCGATACCCCCTCCACACCCGAGCTGGATCGCATCACCCGCCTGGCAGCCCACTATTTCGACGTCCCCATCGCCCTCGTCTCACTGATCGACAGTGATCGGCAATGGTTCATGTCCAAGGTCGGGCTCGATGCCCCGCAGACCGGCCGCGACATCTCCTTCTGCGGCCACGCCATCCTCTCCACCTCCGCGCTGGTGGTCGAGAACGCCCAGCTCGACTCCCGCTTTGCCGGCAACCCGCTGGTCGTCGGTGAGCCCCATATCCGCTTCTATGCCGGCCACCCCATCCGCACCACCCATAGCATGGCCCTCGGCACCCTCTGCCTGATCGATCGCAAGCCGCGCATCTTCAGCAAGGCAGACCGGGAAGCCCTGGCTGATTTCGTGGTGTTGGCCGAACAATACTTTCACGGCCTCGAAGTCGCGGTCCTCGCGGCCACCACCCAGCTCCGCCTCAATCGCTCCGAAGCCATGCTGAGCAACACCTTTTCCCAGGTCGCCGTCGGCATGGCCCTGGTCTCCTTCGATGGCAACTGGCTGCGCGTCAACAAATGCTTGTGCGATATCGTCGGCTACACCGAACAGGAACTACTGACCAAGACCTTTCAGGACATTACCCACCCGGACGACCTCGAGACCGACCTCGCCCAGGTCAGGAAACTGCTGGCTGGCGAGATCAGCACCTATACCCTGGAAAAACGCTATATCCGCTCAGGCGGGGAATCCATCTGGGTCAAACTCACCGTCTCGCTAATGCGGGACCAGCTCGGCGCACCGCTCAATTTCATCGCCGTTATCAACGATATCGACGCCCGTAAGCGCGCCGAACAGGAACTCGCCAACCTGCGTGCCGATCTCGAAGCCCGCGTGCAGGAGCGCAACCGTACCCTGCACGACACCGTCGCCCAACTGCAGATCGCCCATGAGGAAGCGCGACGAAACGCCGAGCACTTCATCTCGGCGGCCGAATCCCATCTCGATGGTTACTTTATCCTCAAGAGCGTCCGCAACGACGCGGGCGAGATCACCGACTTCCGCTTTGACTACATCAACAAGGTGGCCGAGACCATGCTCGGCCTGCCGCGTGAGCAGGTCATTGGCCAATTGTTGTGCGAACTGCTGCCCATCAACCGTACCAGCGGCTTCTTCGAGAAATACGTCCAGATCGTCAACACCGGCATCCCGGTGGCCGAGGAATTCAGCCTCGATGTCGACTACGTCCAGGCCGTCTGGATCTACCACGAGGTCGTCAAGATCGGCGACGGCATCAGCATCAGCTCCCGCAACATCACCGAGCGCAAGCGGGCGGAAGACAACCTGCGCCTGCAGGAAGCCCTGCTGCGCCAGGTGACCGACTCCATCCCCGTCATCGTCGCCTTTATTGACCAGGAACAACGTTACCGCTACTGCAACCGCGCCTACCTGGAGTCATTCGACGCGACCGACGAACTGGTCCTTGGCAAGACCATCGCCGGCTTCCTGGGTGATCATGTCTACCGCGGCCTGCAAGCCCATATCGCCACCGCATTGAGTGGCAAGCCGGTCCAGTTCGACCATATGCGGCTACGTAACGGCCAGCCCAAGCAATTTGAAATGCACTACCTGCCGCAGATTGATCTGGACGGCAAGGTGGATGGCTTCTACGTCATGGGCTGGGACGTGTCCGAGCTGCGCCAGCGCGAGATGACCCTGCGCAACCGCGCCACCCACGACACCCTTACCGGCCTGCCCAACCGCGCCGCCTTCCTGGAACGGCTGGGGGAAGAACTCATGCGTGTCCGGATCCAGGACGACGGTATCGCCATCCTGTTCCTGGACATCGACCACTTCAAGCCCGTCAACGACACCTACGGCCACGCCGCCGGCGACGACCTGATCCGCGAATTCGGTCGCCGCACCCGCGCCGCCGTCCGCGCGACCGATCTGGTCGCCCGTATGGGCGGGGATGAATTCGTCGTCCTGCTCCCCACCGTCCGCTCCCTGCTCCAAGCCGAGAACGTGGCGGAACACATCATCGCTGCCATGGCAGAACCAGCCCAGCTCGCCAAGACCCGCCACAAAATCTCCACCAGCATCGGCGTGGTCTATACCGCCACGAGTGGGTCGTTCAGTGCGGCGGCGTTGCTGGAGAAGGCGGATGAAGCGCTGTATGAGGCGAAGGCGGCAGGGCGGGGGTGCTGGCGGGCCAAGGGCATGTAACGCCAGAAGCCTCCCTTTCGCCGTGATGCTGCGTTACTCGCAAAAAATATCTCCTCGCCTATGAGGTATAGGCGTCGTCGATATTTTTCACTTCGCGCCTTGCCTGACGACGAAATTGAGGCTTCTGGGATCACCTGCCCAAACTAATTTGGATTTTCCAAATCTAGCCGATTCAGTAAGTATTTGCACATAAGCGTAATGTAGTCAGGGAGCTTCTGATTGGAAGCAACACGGTCTAAAATGTTTCGCTCATCGTCCATCGATAAGATTAATTTACGACATAAAATAGCAATTAAAAATTCGGCCAAAGCTTCAGCGCGCGATGCTAGTGCTTCATTTAAAACATGTTGTGTTATGTAATTGCGAGTCATTTCGCTTTCGTTCGAGTTGTCGCAAAGTCCGAAAGCAAGCTCGCGATCTTTGGATGCCCTAAGAATTGCTGCTTGAACAATGGGGTCTGTAAATCTATCAGTGAAATTTCCCGAGCCTAGAACGGAGCGATAATATGGGGTGAACTCCAATCGAGCATGTTTTTGTTTGCCCTGGCGTATGTGATTCAGAACGCTAGAAAACGCGACATAAATGTCGGCTTGAGTTGGGATTCTACTGCCACCTTTTGTGTCTAGTAATGTGAAGTCTGGTTGAATTTTTAATGGTTCGTTATTGCAAGATGGCCAAAACAGGTTATTTGTTAAACCCGTTGCGAGTCCCTTATTTAATTCATCAAGTCTTTCTTGTATTCTATCTGGAATATTCAGTGAGTTGATATCCGCCCAGTGAATAATTCTATTCAATTCATCTATTTCTACAGACCAAGAACTTTTTTCACCACTGCGTGGAATACTTATTTCGTGCACGGAAAAAAAGCTAAATGTGTCTGGTCCGCGTGATCCGAACGTGAGATTGGATTTGATACGCGATCTTGCTTCGGTGTTTTCGGCAGGGCTGATGAGAGATATAAAAGTCGTATTGCCATTGGGCTGTACTCTCCTCAAAAGACGATTTGCCTTGTACAGGCCCGATGGATCAATAGCGCACGCTGATACGACGAGAGAGGCAGTCCCTTCTTCCGGGGATAATTCTGCTAATTGATCCAGCGAAATAGGAATGAGTTTGGTATTTGTTTCTTTCTCATATATTTCTGCGGAAAAAATTGCTAGGCTTTCCGATCCGGGATAGTTGTCAAAAACAATGCGTCTTAAATTTGAAGAGAGGCCGCGACGAACAGAGGCTTTGAGCTTTTGAGAGAGATGCTCGTCATTAAAACTGTTGGTAAGAAATGGTTTAACGCAAAAGAATAGTTCGGCAGATTTTTCGCCCAATTGATGATGAGCCTTGAATACCTCAAGACCTGCAATGCGATCAATGCTCTTTAATAACCCATCAGGTAAATCGTGGATGTTTATCAGTACGGTGTCAACTGGAGGTGGTTGAAGAGCAAATTGATCTCCGTAAATATCCAATGCTACAGATCTTTTTTTGCAGAGAATACAGTTTTCTTCCGAGTAACTGACAATGGGAGGGTGCCCGCCCGTGTTGTAATCGGTTTGGGTAATGTCACAAAGAATTTTTCCATGCGTGGCAGCCCTATCTCCACAAAAGAATAATGTTATAACGGATTCCGGGGCAGCATTCTTTTCTTGTATTAGCTTTTTCGCCAAACCGCCGGAGGTAGAAGCGGACACTAGTATGATAGTTCCGGAGGGGCTTTCTACTCGAAATTTATCAAGCCCTCCATACGATTGATGCGACGCTACCAGAGGAGGCGCGCTCGTCAATTTTAAGGCATAGGCTTGCATTGCCAAGCAAGTCGCGACGTCTGAGATTCCGGTGGTATCTATAGAGATAAGTTTTGTACTCGGTGTTATATACGGAAGCAACCAGAATGACAAATACCGCGCTAGTGATCCATCCTCTAATGGATTGGATACACGAAGAAATTTTTGTGAGTGCTTAGTAGATGGCTTTCCAAAATGAAGCCCTTTAGGGAGTTCTTGGACCCCATTTTTACTTATGAAACGACATTGTAGCCCGAAGTGCTGATCATCCTTAATGATGTGGGATGGGATGCCGTGATGTACGCAAAGTTTTGTTATTGTGTGGGTGCGTAGATTTGGGTCAAAAGTTATGAAATAAATATCATCTTGAATGTTTTTTAAGCCATCTTCAAGCCGTCCTTTGACTCCATTATTCGCGCATATATATGACTTTATTTTTTCAATTGCTTCTTGAAGTCCTGAGAATACAACATAATCAAAATTTGATGCATTGGTAAATGCGCTAGAAAGCTCGCTGTCAAAATCTGAACTGGAAATCCCATGTGTTTGAATAAAGCAAGATAGTACATGAGCAGCGCGATGATCTTCGTTGCCTGAGAGATTGTAAGTTACAAATGACAATGCTCTCATTCTTTCTCCAGTGGTATTAGCAATGATATTAAACAACCTTCAGTGTACGCGTATTCGGATGATCTTTCGGTGTACTGTCGTTTCCAGTCATAAAGCGTTTGCAGTAAGCTCCCCTCTGCATCTTTTCTAAGGCCAATAGTGTCATCCATTGCTCTAAAAGCATGAATTCTGTTTGTGCGTAAGCGTACAAATCCTCCTAGGTCTGTCATCGTGCGTATTACATTATGAAGCCCAAAGCCTTTTCCAATCCCTTGAGATGTGGAGCGGCCTTTGGAAAGACAAGACAAAGCTGCGGTAAATTCTTCTTGAATAGAAAGGTCACTTGATGATTTTTTGGTCCAGTGTTGAGCAAGTCCTGGCCCAGAATCTAAAACGGATATTTCCAAGAAGCCGATAATATCTGAAGGTGACTTATTGTTGGAGTTGATGCGTAACTGCCTAGCAATGAATCCTTCAACCGCATTGAAGTCGCGCCCCGACTTATTTGATAGGGCGGTGGCTAATGTTTTGGCTGAAAAATATCGTGAGTAAACAGATCTAATGGAATGGTTTAATCTTGCACCGTTATAATTGTTTCTTGCGTGCTCGTGAGTATTTTTGAATAATTCAGATATTATATAACCTAGAGCAACTTTTCGATTCGTTATTCTTCCCAAAATTGTTTCATTGTCTGCTACTGCTTTTGCTAAGGAAATAACTAGTTCTTCGAAGCGCGAAGAAGGGAATTTCTCCCCATCGTCTAGGTCGCTCCCATACAGTTGGGTAGGTAGCCGATCTTTGTCGCTATCTACACAGAAAATTGCCGCCATTGCATGCAAATTAAGATCGGGCCAAGATTTCTGACTGTCTAATAATCTTGATCGAAAATCGGCTGTTTGTTTTCTGGAAATTTGCCCAAATTTCCCATGTGGTAGTAACCCTAATATTGCGGTGGGGAATGATTTGCTCCATGTGTCAAGTGAAAAAGGCCCTGTAAAATAATCGTCGGGCAATATTTCTATATGCTTAGTTATTACCCAGTTGGTTAATGCCCATTGGGCAATAGAAGCCTCTAAAAATGGAGATGTGGTAAATGGTATGGCAGATATTTCTTTGATGGAGATAGGCTCATTTTCGAGGGGTATCGCATTTTCCCTCGCTAGGCTCATGTCGATTTCGTCGATGGTTAAAGGTGTCAATTCCGCTCCCAATTGAACTGATTTGCAATATTATTGACTTGAAATATATATGCAAATTTGGTTCAAGTCTTATAATTTGTGCCTACAATAAATAATAGCGTCAGGGTCAGGTCTTGTATTTTGCATCCCCAACAAACCTATCCCACTCCGTCCGCTCCAAGAAATGCCCCCTCGGCCAAAGCATCGAAGCCTGCTCCCCATAGTATTGCGCCTCATCCGCTGTCATCCCCCGGCGAACCGCCCAGCGCCGCCATTTCGATACGGCGATGGACCACCACAGCCAGGCCAGTACAAAGCCGACAAGCAGCGCGCCGATATGGGGTAAGGGCGGGGTAGGGTGGAAGCCGTATTGCAGGATCGCGAGCGGGGCGATCATCAGGGGCAGGGTGGGGACGTTGACCAGCAGCACGCCGGTCGTCACCGTCACCCGTATGGATTTCGCGTTCGGGCCGGGGAAGGCGTACTTCACCGTCTCGTATTGCTCGGCCAACACCTGCCGCTCGGCCTCAGACAGCGTGGCGAGCTTTTGCCGCAGCTTGTGCCGTATCCAGGCGTGAGCAGCCCATATCAGGGCGGCGATGATGAGGAAGACACCAAGGGTAACGAGCTGGCCGTCCCAGTGCATGAGGGAGGCGACTTGTCGGGCGACAAGGATCAGGCTGGCGAAGAAGGCCGTGATACCCAGCGGGTACAGGAGGCGGCGCATGGGGCTGTGTGGCTAGGCCGCAGTATCGATAGACCCTAATCTAGGACAATCGTCCATCTGCTCGCATCCCCCAAATGGATGAAAGCCCCGGATTTTTATGTCTGGGGCTTACGCGTTGCATCCGTTTTGCAACACCTGATGTGGCGTTAGCCATCAGGCAAGGCAGCAAACCGGGGCGATGTAGGGAGAGTTGAGCGCGATTCGAACGCGCATCTTCCGCACAGATTACGGATATCTTGCATTAGAAGATCAACTCGTTGAGTCAACGCTTGATATAGGCCAGTCGCTTGCGCCACCGGCTGGTCGGAATAGTCCAGCTATGTATGCAGGTGGAAAATTCTTTTCTCAGCGGCGACGCTTCTATTGCAGCAATCATGTCAGAAAGTGGTTCTGGTTGCTCCTTAATCAGTGCATGTTTGGCAAGTTGATAGTAAGGACGAAAATCTAGGAACGGTTGCTCCTGCATTTCCAATGATTTTAGATCAGCTTTTACTGTATTCAAGAGTACTTCAAATGCCTTATTGCTATTGTTTGAAGCAAACAGATCCTCAGCCACCTTTTCTGTCAAGGCTTTTCGGCGTTTTTCTGGCAGCGCAATAAGCCAGTCAAGTGCCGAGCTATGTGCCAGGCTGCTTCCTTGGGCGGTAAAATTCTTGGGTTTCGGTGAACGTCCCTTTATTGTCCGTATACCCCATAAGTAGCTGTCCCCTCGCTTTACTGCAGAATGCTTGATATCTCTTTTCGAGACCGCAACATAATGAAGCTTGTTGGATCTGATATTGAGATACAAATTGGAAGCAAGCGCAACGGCAACATAGGATGGCCGACTGCGTTGGCGAAATCGTGGTGTTCTGATCCACTGTACCAGTGCTTTGGGTCCCGCCCATATCCCCACGCCAGTTGCAAGGCTGGCTGCGGCGATCATGGCCAGGGTTGATATCACAAGGCGCCGACCTGAGTGAAAAGCGGTAACGGCAGGGGGGAGGCGATCAGGTACCTGAATCTGCCTTAGCCACAATCCCAGTAGTGCCGCGGTCAGTGCCAATGACAGAAAAGTCACAGCCATCAAGGTTACGTCATGTGAGGAAAAACGATTGCCGTCCCCAAGGCTGGCAATACTTGCAGTTGCAATCATGGCAACCCGGATTTGCAATAGAAACAGCGTGAAAAATAGTAAGACTACAAAAATTACCTCACGCCAGTTCTGTGCTGGTGCATGTAAGAAAATTCGAAATTTTTCGGGGCTGAGAACAACGCCCGCCTTTCCTGGTAGGGGAAATAGCCACCACCGGATACTGTAGGTCGATGCTGGTCGATAGGGAAATTTATTGGGTTCCAGATCATGAAAGATTCGAGCACTCTTTGCCAGCTGCGAAAGGATCGACAGCCGGGCAAGATAAAGATATCCCAGAAGAATGGAGATCAATAAGCACCAGAGTGTCGCGGCATAACGCGTAGGAATGCTAAGCGCAGGAACACCCGGAATAGCAAATGCAATGGCAGCTTTGGAGGCTTCTTTCTTGCGATTCTTTGCCGATTGTTGGGCACTTTCCTGAAATCGCTCTAGTTTTTTTCCGGAGTTATTGCCTTTGGCTGTCTCGGTCTCATACGCACGCAGTTTTTTGAATTTTTCATGCGTCGTTACCATGGCTGTCCACAGCCCGTTCAACTTCGGGATTAGCGGATCGATCGAGGTATTCCACAGCAGCACAATGGCAATCACTGCCGAGGCAAAGACCTTCCAACTGCTCAAGGTCTGCGTAGCGGCACTTTCCAGCAACTTTTCAGCTAGCTTGGCAGGATCTCGCTGTTCCATAGCATTCTGACGGAGCGGGGTTGCTAACGCGTCACGCCGGCGACAATTCCACTGGGAGCCGGATCAAGCGCGCTTATAGGGTGATTAGTAATATATTTATTGACTTGGCGCATCCTCCATCTGGAGGATAAGTCACTGTTTCTCATTGATATTTTTGATCTTCGGGCAGTTTTCCGGGTTCTGATGCCTCACTGCGCGGGTATCCGTTACTTAGTGGGGTCGTCCGGTGCAACGGCTTCTGCGGTCTCACCGGCAACGAGCAGCGCCTGCTCGGCCTGGAACAGCAACCAGGCCAAGGTAGAGGGGTTCAGCCGGCCCTCTCCAAAATGTATGCTGGTCTCACTGAGCTTCTGCTGGATGGCGGTGTAAAGGATTTCACGATTGATTGCGTTCTCACCAACGTCCGACATCGGCTTCCGCCCGTAGATCAGCGTAAATTCCGCCTCCGCCCGTTTGAACCAGTAGGTGTCGTAGTAAGGCACGGCGTGTGCGCGCAACCATTTCCACATGAACCTTGGGTCGGTCACATTGGGTGCTTCGCGATGGCATTTAAGGCAGAGCAGTACGAGGTTAGACGGGTGCTCTGATCCTCCTTGGGAGCAGGGAACGATATGGCAGCGATCAAGCCTTGTTTCGGTAGCGCAGCGCCAACAGCGGGTGCCCGCTTCGGCCCAATCTACAGACAGTCCACATTCGTCTTCCTGGGTCACCCAGTAATCGACGATCTCTCGGTGCGTGGTCTTCATGCGGACCTCCTGCTTGGTAATGCAGGTGCGTTGGGGTCGACGGCACCACTGGCCCGCCGAGTAGGCTCAGCTTAGGGTAGGCAATGACAAGCCATACCGCCTGGCGCCACCTCAATCGTCCAGCAACGCCCGCTTGATATGCTCCGGCACATTCGAGAGCACCAGTGTGTCCTGGTGCTTGTCGTAGATCACCGCGCCAGATCGCAGGCTGTTGCGGTCGAACTCCAGCTTCCATTGCAGGGAATTGGCCTTGAAACGCACCAGGGGCTTGATCGCACGGCGGTCGGGCACAAAGCCGCTTGATAGCTCCAGGGATTCATCGGCCAGCGCGCTGCGCAGCGTGGTGGGGGCGTCGGGCCAGATCTGTTCGGCGACGGTATCGAGGTTCAGCGGGGTGCTGTCCTCGCCCAGCGCGTTCAGGTAGCCGTGGGCGCGTTCCATCAGTTCGTCGCGCTTGCCGGTGTCCAGTTGCTGGGCACTGGCAAACTGGTTCAGGCCCAGGACCAGCTTCTGGGTTTCCTTCAGCGCAATCACCACGTCGTTGCAGCCGAGGAACAGCTTGAAGTACTGGGCCACATCGCCCCGGCCCTTGAGGAAGCTGATATAGCGCTCCGCACCGCGCTGCCAGGCCGTCAGGTCGATCCGGCCGGCCACGCGCAGGTTGCTCATGTCCAGGTGCGGGTTGTCGACGATATCAAGATTGCTGGTAATGGCCGAGCCGATAGTCTCGGTGATCAGCGCCACCACCAGGCTATCCGCCGCGCCGTTATGTACGCGGGCGATCAGGAGGTAGCCGCCGCTGGCGAGCTGTTCCTGTTCGGCGCGCATCTGCAGGTGCTGCATCATCAACTGCGTGAGGGTAGGGAAGTCGATGCTCTGTTCCATCACATGCTGGCGAATAAAGCGCGGCATGGGGAAGTTGTCCTCGTCCTCCTCGAACCGGCCATAACCCTTGCCCAGCCGCTCACCGTAGTAGGTGCACAGATGGTCCACCAGCCGCTGGGCGGACGGGGTAATCGGCATGGTGCCGGCGCGCAGCTCAATGCTCGCGGGGCCATGCTGGTCCTTGATCAGCTTGTGGACGGTCAGGTCGGAGATGGTGTGTTCGAACGCTTGCATGGCGGGGGACAAAGGCTGGGGAATGGTCGCCATTGTCCCATGCATGGCCGGGCTTGGGGTCGAAAGCATCGCGGCCCAGCCTGCCGGGCAGGCAACAATATAGTATCTACAATAAAGGGGAAGACGCTGGTCAGCCGGGTCCACACCGGTGCCAGGGGCGGCAGGCACGGCGCCCATTCAGCTTATGGGGAGGCAACGTTGCAAGGCCACATCACCCGGCAAACCGCCCGGCATGGCGCATCCATGCTGCTCCCGCTGCTCTTTGCCGTGGCGTCCGTCGCCGCGTCGGCGTCGGATTTCCTGCTCTACACCGCCAGCTTCTCCCGCCTGGTCGTGCCGGATGGTGAAGGCGCCAAGGGCCTGTATGTGGAGATCATGCAGCGGGTGGAGCAGGAGACCGGCCATCATTTCAAATGGGTGTTCCAGCCCTGGACCCGTGCCCAGCTCTCCGCCCAGACCGATGCAAATGGCCTGATCGTCAACCTCACCCGTAACCCGGAGCGGGAAGCCAAATTCCGCTGGGTCAGCCCCATGGGCTGGGGCCGTTACGGCATCTTCAGCCTGCGCAGCGCGCCCGCGCTGGATGAACAACAGCCCATCGGCTACTTGCATGGCTCGGATGTGCTGGGGGTGCTGCAAGCGGCCGGCTACAAGAACCTCGCCACCGGCCTGAGCGGCGAATCCAATGCCCGCAAGCTGCAGGCCGGCCGTATCACCGGCTGGGCGGTCAATATCTGGACCGGCCCCGCCACCTATGAAGAAGCCGGCTACAACATCGCCGATCTGCGCGTGCTGCCGATCGGCGATGCCTGGGACCAATGGATCGCCGCCTCACCGCAGTTCCCGCTGGCGACCGCCACGCAGATCGAGGCTGCCCTGCGCAAGCTCAAGGCCGATGGCACGCTCAAGAGCCTGGAGGCCAAGTACTGGCGGCCACTGTCTGGCCTCGCCACGCCCGGCGAGGCTCGCGGGCGCTGAGGTAAGCGCTCGGTGTGGTGGCACCATGTAAACAGCCCGCGGCTGGGCGGGCTGTCGGGTTCGTACAGGGATGGCAGGCGGTCTCAGGCTTTCTTGACCTCGGTCGAGCCCTCTACCGTCGTGTGCTTGCGGTTCGGGTCCGGGTTGCGCAAGTCATAGACGTTCACCCCGGCTTCCGCATCACTCTCGGATTTATACAACCAGTCCGGGTTCTCCAGGCAGAAGCGGATATCCGCCGCCCCCGCACTCCAGCGCTCCAGAACCGACGCGCGCGAGAACTCATAGTCGGCCGAGGGCAGCGCCCGCACGGCAGGGCGGTAGATCAGCTGCACCAGGTCAATCTGCTGGGGCGAGGCATGCTTCATCAGCTCCAGTACCGCCGGGTGGTCATGCATGTCCGGCGGCAGGTGCTTCACCACATTGTCGATGGCACGCTTGAGGCTCTGCAGGCGCGTCAGCATGCTGCTGCCGTAGCGCGTGCGGCTGGAATACATGATGTTCTTGTGGCGGGCCATGGCACTGAGCAGGTCGGTCGGCATGTCGCCGCGTGAACTGAACAGGTCCACCTGCAGGATCATGCGGTCCTTTTCCTCGCGGTTGTCCAGCACATAGTGCAGCGGTGTGTTGGAGACGATGCCGCCATCCCAGTAGGCAGCCCCGTCGATCTCGACCGGTGGGAACGCCGGCGGTAGAGCACCGCTGGCCATGATGTGCTCGGGGCGGATAGGCTGGCGGGTATTGTCGAAATACACCGAGTTCCCGGTACGCACATCCACCGCGCCCACGCTCAATCGCACCGGCCGGCGGTTGATCAGGTCAAAATCCACCAGCTCCAGCAGCGTCTTGCGCAGCGGCGTGGTGTCGTAAAAGCTCAGCGCGGTGTCCTGGCCCGGCAGACCAAAGAAATCAATCGAGGGACGTGGGGTGTAGAAACCCTCAATGCCGTTGAACACCGACAAGCGCGAGCTGAACCAGTTGAAGCCCGTGCGCCATGGCAATTCGCTCGGCGCTGGCAGCAATAGGCCGGCCGATACCCGCTCCCAGAACTCCCGCAGTCGCTCCACCCGCCGCTCGGGCGGGTTGCCGGCGATCAACGCCGCGTTGATCGCACCGATCGATACCCCGGCAATCCAGTCCGGGCAGTATTCGCTGCCGGACAATTCCGCATACACGCCAGCCTGGTAGGCCCCGAGGGCACCGCCCCCTTGCAGCACGAGCACGATGCTCTGCAATTTGCGTTGTTCTTCTACCGCTTTCTTCGCCACGCCTGATCCTCGCTATACGGCTGTCTGGGCCGGGTCGATATCTCTGGGGGTTGCTGGTCGACTGCACTGCAGTGTAGGCCATGTGGCCACGGCGGGAGATGACAGTTCCGCAAGGTGCGGTCTGGTTCAGCGGCCAGGCAGGTAGTCGCCGCGGCGGGATTCCTGCAGATAGCGTTCGGTCTTGCCCTGCTGCTGCAACCGGGTCAGGCCGCGGTTGAAGGTTTCGATCATCCAGCGGGCTCGTGGGTGGTGGCGGTTCACCGCCAGGTAGTCGTCCTGCTCGGCCACCGGCTGGCGATGGAATTCGATCTCGTCGACATCGGCGGGGAACTGAATGGCGAGCGCGTATTTCGCTTCATCCATGTTCATCAGCACCACGTCCAGGCGCTTGGCAAACAGCTTGCGGAAATTGGTCGCGGCATCGGTCACACGCTCTACCTTGAGCCGGCCTTGTTCCTCCGCCGTCTTGAAATCCTCGCCGTAGTTGTAACCCACATTGGCGCCGATGCGCTTGTTGCTCAGGTCGGCCAGCGTCTGCCACTCGAACGGTTGGCTGCGCAGATGGAAGAACACATTGGAACCCACGGCCACCGGCCGGCTGAAATAAAAGCGCTGGCTGCGCTCGGGCGATTGCGAGATGGGGTAGACGGCATCGATGCCGCTGTTGCGCTGGCCTGCCAGTGCAATGGCCCGTGCCCAGGGGTAGTAGACCAGCTTGACCTTCACCCCTTCGATCTCGAACGCCTCTCGCACGATCCGGCTGGTAAAACCATCGTGCTTGAGCTTGACGGAGGTATACGGAGGCCACTCGCCAGTGGCGAGCGTCAGTGTCTCGGCTTGCGTCAGCGTCGCCAACAGGCCCGCCAGCAAGCCGCCCGCCCATCGTGTCCTCCACCTCACAGTCGCCATCACGTGCTTTCACCGGGGCGTTATGGTGTATGCACTATAAACCGCGTACGGCGTACCGCTAGTCAATGGTGGTCGGCAGGCCGCTCAAAGTCATAGGCCCGCTCAACCTTGCAGACCCGGGTCGCAAACGCCGCATACCAGTCACTGCGGCCTTGGGCCCGCACCAGCGCATGCTCGGCGTTCCGCTTCCAGGCCAGGATCGCCGCCTCGCTCTCCCAGTAGGAGACGGTAATCCCCAGCCCGTCCGCACCCCGGGCGGATTCCACCCCCAGGTAGCCCGGCTGCTGGGCCGCCCGTGCCAGCATGCGCTCGGCCGCCTCGGCGTAGCCGGTGTCCATATCGGTCCGCAGCGAGGTAAAGATCACCGCGTAGTAGGGTGGGGTAGGCGTGTTGGCAATCATGCGGTGGCCTCGCGCTCAAGCTGGATGTGGGTAGCCACGGCGCGGACAAAGGCCGCCACCACGGGCGAGATCTTGCCGACCAGCGCGGCACGTTCCGGCTGGAACAAGGTGGTCATGAAGAACACATGGCCGTCGAGCTCCATGGCGCGTACCGCGCCGCTGGCATCCGTGGCGGTCACCCGCAGCGGGCCTCGGCTCAGTCGCTCCCGGAACAGCGGGTTGATGCCATAGCGGCAATGGTAGGTCTCCTTGGCGTACTCGGCCCCGTAGGCCAGTGCAATGCCGCTGCCGGGCAACAATTGCACCACCTCGCTCTCTTCCACCAGCGAGCAACTCAGCGGGCTGATCACCGCGCGGGTTGCATCGGGCATCGTCTCGGCATGGTCGGCATCGGCCCAGCCGAGCACATGCCGGGCGTACTCAATCACCGCATGCTGAAAACCACCGCAGGTCCCCAGGAACGGGATGCCTGCCTCACGCGCATGCCGGATCGCCAGCAATGCGCCGTCCATATTGCGGTAAGGGCTGGCCGGTACGCACCAGATGCCGTCGAACCCGGCGAGCGACTGCCGGCTGCGGATCGCCTCGGTCGGCAACCAGCGCGGCTGCACATCCACCGCCAGCGCGCGGCTGGCATCGGCCAGGGCGGTGGGGATGGCTTGGTGGGCGGTAACACTGGGGTTGTAGTCGCCAACCAGGGCAATGCGCAATGGCCGTTCGGTATGCATGGAAGTCTCCCGGGTGAGCACGCTGTTGCCAGCACGAAGGCCGTGACTCTATATTGGCGTTCCTGCAATGAAAATTGGCATCACTGCAAACCATGAATGCACCGGTGCAATATCGACTCAGCCACGCCGATCTCTCGCTGGTCCTGGCCCTGGTACGCGGCGGCACGCTGGCCCGGGCGGCCGAACTGCTGCAGGTGGATGTCTCGACCGTGTTCCGTTCGGTGCGGCGGCTGGAGCAATCGTTCGGCACGCCCTTGTTCGAGAAGAACCGCAGCGGCTACCAGGCCAGCGACACGGCCAGGCTGCTGGCCGAGCAGGCGGAACGCGCCGAGCAGGCCCTGCTGGCGGCACAGCTCTCATTGGAACAGGATAGATCAGTGGTCAGCGGCACGGTCAGGCTGACCTGTACCGATAGCGTGCTGCATGGCCTGTTGCTGCCGGCCTTGTCGCAGTTCATGCCCGGCTATCCGGGTCTTCGGCTGGAACTCAGTACCTCCAACCACTTCGCCAACCTGAGCCGGCACGACGCAGACATCGCCCTGCGGCTGACCAACAGCCCGCCGGAACATCTGGTCGGGCGTAGCCTGGGCACGGTGTCCTACCACCTGTGCGCCCAGGCCGGCGCGGCGGGTGTCACGCAGCCCGAGCAGGCGGACAAGGCCTGGATCAGCCTCGACGAAACACTGCCGGATCATGTGACCGTGCTCTGGCGCGAGCGTCACTGGCCAGCGGTCGTGCCGCGCTACCGCTGCAGCACCATGCTGGCCGCGGCAGAACTGGTCGAGGCCGGCCTGGGCATCGCGGCACTGCCCAATTTCCTGCTACCCCACCGGCCCGGCCTGCAAGCCCTGGCCGGTCCGCTGGACGGCTGCTCCACCGAACTCTGGCTCCTCACCCGCCCCGACTGCCGCGCCCTGAAGTCCGTCTCCACCCTGTTCGACGAGTTGGCCCACCACATCAAACTGGCCTGACCCGCACCCAGGACATTCGGTCCGCCGCCCCCGTAGGGCGTAATCCCCGAAGGGCATTACGCCGTATTGCTCGCAGCAACCATCCACGCTGCACACCGGCAAGCCACACAGCCCCGTAGGGCGGGTCTTCAGACCCGCGCGGACCCCACCTCAACCACCAAGCCGCAAAACAACACTTGAGGCATCCCGTAGGGCGTAATCCCCGAAGGGCATTACGCCGCATTGCTCACAGCAACCATCCTCGCTGCATACAGGCCGGCCACGCGGCTTGATAGGGCGTGTCCTCGGACACAAACCCCACCCCAACCCTCAACGCCGCGTACTACGCGACACCACATCGACCCACACCGCCAACACCAGGATGCTGCCCTTCACGATCATCTGCCAATAGGTATCCACGTCCAGCATGGACATGCCATTGTCCAGGCTGGCCATGACCAAGGCACCGATCAAGGCGCCGTACACCGTGCCCGAGCCACCACGCATCGACGTCCCGCCGATAAAGCAGGCGGCAATCGCATCCAGCTCGCTCATATTGCCGGCAGACGGCGAGCCGGCCGCCAGCCGGGCGGTGTTCACTACGCCGGCCAGCGCGCACATCAGGCCCATCAGCGCAAAGATTGCGAGCTTCACCTTCTGCACGTTCACGCCGGAGAGTCGCGTGGCTTCCATATTGCTGCCCACGGCATAGATGCGCCGGCCAAACACCGTCTGGCTGGCGATGTAGCTGAATACGCCCAGCAGCACCAGCAGGATCAGCACCGGCACCGGAATGCCGTCGTAGCCATTGAGGGTACGGATAAAGACCAGCAGCACGAGGCCGCCAATGGCCACCCGCGCCACATCCCGCCAGGCGGGAACCAGCGGCAGGCCATAGCGGCGGCGGTTCTGCCGTTGTCGCACGGTCAGGAAGGCCAGGATCAGGAACACCGCCACGGCCAGCAGGTTGCCGAACAGTAGTGGCAGATAACCCTGGCCGATAAAGACCAATCCCTCGGAAACCGGCGCAATGGTCAGGCCACCGGTCACCCCCAGCAGTATCCCGCGGAAGGCCAGCATACCGCCCAGGCCGACGATAAAGGACGGTACCCGCAGGTAGGCGGTCCAGTAGCCGTTGAACAGGCCGATCACCACACCCAGGCCCAGGACGATCGCTAGGTTCAGCGGCAGCGGCACCTTGTAGACCACGTCCAGCACCGCCGCGACGCCGCCAAGCAGACCGAGCAAGGAGCCGACCGAGAGGTCGATCTCGCCCGAGATGATCACGAACACCATCCCGCAGGCGAGGATGCCGGTGATCGACATCTGCCGCAGCAGGTTGGAGAGATTGCGCGGGGTGACAAAGCCCCCTTCGGTCTTCCATGCAAAGAAGGCCCAGATCAGGGCGATGGCAATCAAGAGTGCCAGCATCTTGTACTGGCTCAGCCACTGCTTGAGCCGCGCGCTATCCATGGCAAATCCTTGTTTTGTCTGCGTGGGCTGGGCCACTGTGTTTTCAAGCATGGGTCACCCCCGGAATCGGTTTCTTGGCCTGGATCGCCGCCGTCATGACCATCTCCTGGCTCAATCCCTCATTCACAAAATCACCGCGCAACTGGCCTTCGCCCACCACCAGTACCCGGTCGCTCACGCCCAGCACCTCGGCGAGTTCGGACGACACCATGATGATGGCCACGCCTTCCTGCGCCAGTTCGAACATGAGCTTGTAGATCTCGTACTTGGCGCCAACGTCCACGCCCCGCGTCGGTTCGTCGAGGATCAACACCCGGGGCTTGGGCTGCAGCATCTTGGCGAGCACCGCCTTCTGCTGGTTGCCGCCCGATAGTCCGGTAATGGGTAGGAATGGGCTGGCCGTCTTGAGCTTGAGCCGGCCGATCTGGCCCTGCACGGCGTGCAGTTCCGCCTCGGCGTCGATACGCCCCAGCCGGGTGAACTGGTCCAGCACCGAGAGGCTGATGTTCTGGCCCACGCCCAGGTCGGGCACGATGCCATGCTGCTTGCGGTCCTCCGGCACCATGCAGATGCCGGCGCGGATCGCCTTGATCGGCGTACTGGCGTCAATGCGCTTGCCATCGAGCCAGATCTCGCCTTCCCATCGGCCGGGATAAGCACCGAACAGGGCGGAGACCAGCTCGGTACGGCCAGCACCCACCAGGCCGGCGATGCCCAGTATCTCGCCGGCACGAAGCTGAAACGAAATATCGTCCACCTTGCGCCGCTGCGGGTTCTCCGGGTCGTAGCAGGTGATATGGCGCGCCTCGAACAGCACCTCGCCGATGGGGTGCGGTACGCGCGGATACAGGTTGGTGATCTCGCGTCCCACCATGCGGGTGACGATACGGTTCACGTCCAGCTCGGCCATGGGTTCGGTCGCGACATGCTTGCCATCGCGGATTACGCTGATGGTGTCGCATACCGCCGCTACCTCGTCGAGCTTGTGCGAGATATACACGCAGGCCACGCCCTGTCGTTTCAGGTCGCGGATGATGTCGAGCAGCACCGCGATCTCGGCACTGGTGAGCGAGGACGAAGGCTCGTCGAGTATCAGCAAGCGGGCGCGCTTGTTCAGCGCCTTGGCAATCTCCACCAGTTGCTGGTGGCCGCCACCGTAGCAACTGATCGGCAGCGCGACATTCATGTCGGGCATCTTGAGGCTGCGCACCAGTTCCTCGGCGCGCTGGTACATGGCGGCGTAGTTCATGCGGCCGCCGGGCAGCGTGATCTCGTTGCCCATGAAAATGTTCTCGGCCACCGACAACTGCGGTACCAGCATCAGCTCCTGGTGGATGATGATGATCCCGGCGGCCTCGGTATCGCGGATCGACTGCGCCTTGAGCGGCTTGCCATCCAGCAGGATTTCCCCCTCCCATTCGCCATGCGGGTAGACCCCGGACAACACCTTCATGAGGGTGGACTTGCCGGCCCCGTTCTCGCCGCAGAGGCCGACGCACTCGCCCGGCTTGACCTTGAGATCGATGCCGTCGAGCGCCTTCACACCGCCAAACGATTTGGCGATGCCGCGCATTTCAAGCAGGTATTCGGACATGCTGTGACCTTGTCTTGGCAACCACGGGGCCGACCAGCGGCCGGCCCCGTGGCGCGATCAGCGCGCTAGGAAACCGCCGATAAAGCCCACCACTCGCGTCAGCGAGGCTCCCTCGCGCCGGCGAGGCTGCCAGAGTTCTTGGCGAGCACCGCGAGCCTAGAACCTGTGCGTGCAGAGCTCGGGGGGAGTGGACTTAATCAGCAGATAACACGGTGATTTTCCGTTGCACTGAAGCGACCGGCTGTGCCGGTCGGAGAACTGCCGTAACAGTTCTCCACCGAACGTCTTATTACTTCGCGGCTATTTGAGCCTGGGTATAGAAGCCATCCTTGACCAGCAGGTCCACGTTTTCACGGGTCAGCGGTGTCGGCTTGAGCAGCACGGTCGGCACCTTCTTCAGGCCGTTGTCGTACTCCGAGTTGTACCCCGGCTTCTCGCTGCGGGCCAGTTGTACCGAGAGCTTGGCCGCTTCGGAGGCAATCAGCTTCAAGGGCTTGTACACCGTCATCGCCTGCGTGCCGGCAATCACCCGCTTCACGGCGGCGAGGTCGGCATCCTGGCCCGATACCGGCACCTTGCCGGCCAGTTTCTGCGCAGCCAGCGCCTGGATCGCACCACCGGCCGTACCGTCGTTCGAGGCGACAATGGCATCGATCTTGTTGCCATTGGCCGTCAGGGCGTTTTCAACAATGCTCAGCGCCTCGGTCGGGTTCCAGTCCTTGACCCATTGCTGGCCGACAATCTTGATGTCGCCACGGTCCACATAGGGCTTCAGCACCTTCAACTGGCCTTCACGCAGCATCTTGGCGTTGTTGTCGGTGGGCGAGCCACCGAGCAGGTAGAAATTGCCCTTGGACCTGGCCTTGACCACGCCCTCGGCCTGCATCTCGCCGACCTTCTCGTTGTCGAAGGAGATATAGGCGTCCACGTCGGCGTTCAGGATCAGCCGGTCGTAGGACACGACCTTGATGCCGGCCTTCTTGGCTTCCTTGATGGTATTGCCGAGCACGGTGGCGTTGAACGGCACGATCACGATCACATCCACGCCGCGCGAGATCAGGTTCTCGATCTGGGCGATCTGGCGCTGTTCGCTGGCGTCGGCCGATTGCACGAACACCTTGGCACCAAGTTTCTCGGCCGCACCGACAAAGAAGTCACGGTCACGCGCCCAGCGCTCGACACGCAGGTCGTCGATCGAGAAGCCGATCTTGGGGTTGGCCGCATCGGCCATGGCCGGGGCGGTGATCAGGGCAAAGCTCGCCGCAAGGGCGCTGAACAAAACGGTCTTCAACTGCTTTTTCATTTGTCTCTCCTTATGAGTGGAACCACGCTTTGCTACACGGCCGTAGCCGTCTGAAGGGTGCTTCCAGAAGCCTCAGTTTCTAAGTGAGGCAAGGCGCGAGTGGAAAATTTCTACGCAGCATATAGTTGATATGTAAGGAGAAATTTTTCACGAGCAACGCAGCATCACAACGAAAGTGTGGTTTCTGGAAATACCCTTAACCATGCCGCGTTAGAGCGGCACCGAATTCATCTGGGCTTGGATATCAAGCTGCCATCCCCTCGTACAAGGGTTGCAATTGCCGGTACAAGGCCTGGAAAACCGGGCGCCGCCGGGTCTGGTAGTAGGTGTGTCGCGCTGCGTCCGGGGTGTGTACCGCCAACGCCTCAGGCACCGGGCAGACCTCGGTGATGGTGCCGCCGCCCATGGCCAGCCGGGCCAGGCGGGCTGCACCCAGTGCGGGGCCGACCTCGCCACCGGTGCGTCGTATCAGGGTACGGCCGCTGATATCGGCCAGCATCTGCACCCAGTAGGCGCTGCGCGAGCCACCGCCGATCACGGTGATGGTCTGCGGCGTCAGGCCGCTGGCCTCCAGCGCGTCCATCCCATCCAGCAGGCCAAGGCCCACGCCTTCCAGCGTGGCACGGGCAAGTTCCGCCCTGCCGGTCGTGGCGGTCAGGCCAAAGAAGCCACCGCTGGCTTTGGGGTTGTTATGGGGCGTGCGCTCGCCACTGAGGTAGGGCAGAAAGAAAGGCGTACTGTCGGAGACGACCGCCTGCTCGGCATCGGCCAGCAGGGCAGCGACATCCGGGTAGCCGGTAAGGCCGGCGGTAAAGTCCAGGCAGGTCGCGGCCGACAGCATCACCGACATCAGGTGCCAGGTCTCCGGCAGGGCATGGCAGAAACTGTGCACGGCGCCGGCCGGATTGCTGCGATAGCCATCGGCGGCGGCAAAGTACACGCCCGATGTCCCGAGCGAGAGCATGGCCTGCCCGGCGTTGACGATCCCCACGCCGATCGCACCGGCGGCGTTGTCGCTGGCACCGGCAACGAGCGGGATGGTGCCCAGTCCCCAGCGTTGGGCCAGTTCGGGCAGGAGGCTGCCGGTGATGGCCGTGCCTTCGTACAGCCGTGGCATCTGGCTGCGGGATAGACCGGTCGCGTCCAGCAGCGCATCGCTCCAGTCGCGCCGGGCCACATCCAGCCACAGCGTGCCTGCGGCGTCGGACATATCGCTGGCATAGTCGCCACTCAGGCGGTAGCGCAGGTAGTCCTTGGGCAGCAGCACCTTGGCGATGCGCCGGAACACATCGGGCTCATGCCGCGCCAGCCACAGGAGCTTGGGGGCGGTGAAGCCGGGCATCATCAGGTTGCCGGTAATTTGCCGCGCAGCCGGTACCCGTGCTTCCAGCTCGGCACACTCCGCATGGGCGCGGCCGTCGTTCCACAGTATGGCCGGGCGCAGTACCAAGCCTGCGGCATCCAGCACCGTCGCGCCATGCATCTGCCCAGTCAGGCCGATCGCCTCGATTGCCGCCGGGTCCAGCCCCGAGGTCCGCGCCTGACGGATCAGGTTCTCCATTGCCACGTCGCAAGCCTGCCACCAGTCGGCCGGGTCCTGCTCGCTCCACAAGGCGTGAGGCCGGCTCACGGTAAGCGGCGCCGTGGCGCTGGCCACCACCTGGCCAGTGCGGTCGAGCAGGATGGCCTTGAGGCCGGAAGTACCGAGGTCGATGCCGATATACATGCTGTGTCTGTCTGTCAGTATTCAGTTGGGCTTGCTGCCTAGCTTCCAGCGCGGCCGTCCAGCTCGCAAGGCGGTAAACCACCGGACTCGCTCATGTTTTTTGGCTGTGCAGTGCAGCAAAGTCTTCCGTATCTCGTGCTTAAAAAGCGCCCGGCGCTAAGGAGGTCCCTTAAGCCGGGCGTTGTAGTTGTCAGCGAGGCTGACGGAACGAAGTGCACCTGCGCTTTGGCGTCAATCCGGCACCCGGGCACAGCCCATGGGGGCCGGGGGCGACGATCAGCCGTAGATCGCGCGGTTGACGATGTTCTCGAGTCGCTCCTGCCGGCCGCTGACGGCCTGCGGCTGCAGGTCGCGCTGGATGGCAAGCTGGGCGATATCCTGCAGCGACAACTGGCCCGCCAGGATCTGCTTGCCGAGGTCGGCGTCCCAACCGGCGTAGCGTTGTGTCTTGAATTGCGCCAGCTGGTCGTGCTCCACCATGCGGGCGGCGCGCTCCAGCGACAGGGCCAGCGCATCCATGGCACCGACATGGCCATGGAACAGGTCCTCCGCATCCAGGCTCTGGCGGCGGACTTTGGCGTCGAAGTTGAAGCCGCCGTTGCCCAGGCCACCCGCCTTGAGGATTTCATACAAGGCCAGGGTCAGCTCTTCCACGCTGTTGGGGAACTGGTCGGTATCCCAGCCGTTCTGCGCATCACCCCGGTTGGCATCGATGCTGCCGAGTATCCCGAGCGATGCCGCCGTGGCGATCTCATGCTGGAAACTATGCCCGGCAAGCGTCGCGTGGTTGGCCTCGATATTGACCTTGATCTCCTTCTCCAGCCCGAACTGCTGCAGAAAGCCAAACACCGTGGCGCTGTCGTAGTCGTACTGGTGCTTGGTCGGTTCCTGCGGCTTGGGTTCGATCAGGATCGTGCCCTTGAAGCCGATCTTGTGCTTGTGCTCCACCACCATCTGCATGAAGCGGCCCAGTTGCTCGCGCTCGCGCTTCAGGTCGGTATTGAGCAGGGTGTCGTAGCCCTCCCGGCCGCCCCACAACACGTAGTTGGCCCCACCGAGCTGATGGGTGGCATTCAGCGCGCTGAACACCTGGGTGGCGGCGTAGGCAAAAACCTCGGGGTTGGGGTTGCTGGCGGCCCCGGCGGCGTAGCGCGGGTTGCTGAAGCAATTGGCCGTGCCCCACAGCAGGCGGATGCCGGTTGCTTCCTGCTTCTGGGCCAGCACTTCGACCATGGCGGCGAAGTTGTTGCGGTACTCGGCCAGGTTGCTGCCCTCGGGCGCCACGTCGGTATCGTGGAAGGTATAGAAGGGCGCGCCGAGGCGGCTGAAGAAATCGAAGGCGGCATCGGCCTTGGCGCGGGCCTGCACCATCGGCTCGGCCGGCGCGTGCCAGGGGCGCTGGAAGGTACCGGCACCGAACACGTCCGACCCCGGCCAGACAAAGGTGTGCCAGTAGCAGGCGGCAAAGCGCAGGTGTTCCTGCATGGTCTTGCCCAACACCACCTTCTCCGGGTTGTAGTGGCGGAACGCCAGGGCGGATTGGCTTTCCGGTCCTTCGTAGCGGATGGCGGGGATGGCATCGAAGTAAGACATGGGGTGCTTCCTTGGCGGTATGCAGTGGGTGAACTTGACCTGCATCGTGCCGCCAGGGCAGGGCGGTGAACAATTACGAAATCCGCCAGCCGCACTACTGATTCTTGTTGTTGCAGTCGCACATGGACTGCCTGGGCATAGAATGCGGTCATCCCGGCAGCAGACCGGTTGGAGACAAGTTTCATGAGCCGCGCACCGACCACGCACCGCATCGCCCTGCTGTTCAATGCCAACAAGATCTACGACCGCGAGATCATCACCGGCATCGGCGCCTACCTGAGCAGCACGCGGGTGGCGTGGGACCTGTTCCTGGAAGAAGACTTCCTCTGCCGGCTCGACGGCATCGAGCACTGGCAGGGCGACGGCATCATTGCCGATTTCGACGACCCGGCCGTCAGCGAAAGCCTGCGGCGCAGCCCGCTACCGGTGGTGGCCGTCGGCGGCTCCTACGAGAGCGAGCGGGATTACCCGCAGGGCCTGCCCTATGTCGCGACCGACAACTTCAAGCTGGTCCGCCTCGCTTACGATCACCTGATCGAAGCCGGCCTGCAACGCTTTGCGCTCTACAGCCTGCCCGAATCGCAAGGCAACCGCTGGGCGCAGGAGCGTGAGAAGGCCTTCCGCCGCCTGCTGGCGCGCGACGGTTTCCCGGTCGAGATCTACCAGGGCCTCGCCACCAGTGCACCGGGCTGGAACAGCACCGTCGAGCAACTCACTGCCTGGCTGCAAAGCCTGCCCAAGCCGGTCGGCATCATCGCGGTGACCGATGCCCGCGCCCGCCAATTGATGCAGGCCTGCCTGATGGCCGGTATCTCGGTCCCGCAGGAGGTCGCCCTGATCGGCATCGACAACGATCCGCTGGCCCGTACCCTGACCCGCATCCCGCTGAGTTCGGTGATCCAGGGGGCTGAAGAAATGGGCCGCACCGCCGCCCACCTGCTGCACCAGATGCTTGGCGGCGTGCGCCTGCCGGCCACCCGCATCCTGGTGCCACCGGTCGGCATCAATGTGCTGGCCTCCAGCAAGCACCAGGCGCTTAACAGCCCCTATGTCATGCGGGCGCGGCACTACATCCGCCAGTACGCCTGCCAGGGCATCAAGACCGAACAGGTGGCGGACTACGTCGGCGTCTCCCGCTCCTCGCTGGAAGGCTATTTCCGCCGTGAGCTGCACTGCACCGTCCACCAGGAAATCCTGCGTTTCAAGCTCGACAACGCCCGTGCGCTGCTGGCCGACCATACGCTCAGCAGTGCCGAAATCGCCATCCGCTGCGGCTTTACCTCGCCGCAGTACATGCATGCCGTGTTCAAGCGCGAACTCGGCTGCACCCCGCGTGAATACCATGAGCGCCTGCAGGCCGAGTCCGGCCGGCAGGCACTGCGCACCACCCCGGCTGCACCGGCAGCCTAAGGAACCGCGAGTTTATGATCAGCTATCCCATCACCGCCCAGGCCTGGGGCCAGGACAGTCACCTCTACCAGCTACGCAACGCACAGGATATGCGGGTGCTGGTCAGCGACCTCGGCGCCACCCTGGTGTCCTGGTACGCACCGGACCGCTCCGGCCGGCTGACCGACATCTTGCTCGGCCATGCCGATCCGGCGGGCTACGAGGCCAACGGCCCTTACTTCGGCTCCCAGGTCGGCCGCTGGGCCAACCGCATCCGTGACGGCCGGTTCGAGCTCGACGGCGTGCCCTACCAGGTCGATCGCAACCAGGGCGGGCAACACCATCTGCACGGCGGCCATGCCGGTTTTCACCAGCAGCTGTGGCAGGCTACGGTCGAGGATGACACGCTCAAATTCACGCTGGTTTCACACGAGGGCGAGGCCGGCTTTCCCGGCACCTTGCGGGTGGAGCTACGCTATCGCCTGCAGGACGATGGCACCTTGCAGATGGACTATCAGGCCGTCAGCGACGCTCCGACGCCCGTCAGCCTGACCGCCCATCCCTATTTCAACCTCAACGGCGGCGAGGCAGACATCGGCGACCATCTGCTGCAGATCGATGCCGACCACTACCTGCAGGTCGACGACACGCTGATCCCGGTTGCCAGCAGCGCGGTCGCCGGCAGCGCCTTCGATTTTCGCCAACCAGCCCCCATCGGCGCCCGGCTGGCTTGGCCAGATGGACAGTTGGCCATCGCCGGCGGCTTCGATCACTGCTATTGCCTGAACGGCGGTACCCAGCCCCTACGCCCGGTGGCCAGGGTCTACGATCCTACCTCGGGCCGCGAGCTGACCGTCAGCACGACCGAGCCCGGCCTGCAGTTCTATAGCGGAAATTTTCTGGACGGCACCCAGGGCCGCCGCGACTATCGCGCCCACGACGGCTTCTGCCTGGAGGCGCAACGTTACCCGAATCAGGTCAACACCCCGGACGCCGAAGCCGCCATCCTGCGACCCGGCCAGGTCTACCGCCAGACCACCTCCTACCGCCTGGGCGTCAGAACCTAGCCGAATCGGGGGAGGGTGCCTGAACGAAGTCGTTACTACCTTCTGGTGGCTTGTCACTTCGGCCTCCCCCTTGCGGGGAGTAGCCGCGCGCTGCGATGCCCGTTGAACGCGTGCTCAGTCCTTAGGGTTCCGTGGCATCAGGTGACCCATACGGTCACGCTTGGTCTGCAGGTAGCGGGTGTTGTTGGCGTGCACCGCCGGCAGATGCGACTCACGTTGGGTGACGACGATGCCGGCCGATTCAATCGCCTCGATCTTGCGCGGGTTGTTGCTCATCAGACGGACAGCATGTACGCCCAGATCCTTGAGGATCGCAATGCCGGCGCTGTAGTCGCGGTCATCCACCGGCAGGCCCAGTTGCAGGTTGGCGTCGACGGTATCGAGGCCCTTGTCCTGCAGCGCATAGGCCTGGATCTTGTGGCCAAGGCCTATGCCGCGGCCCTCATGCCCGCGCAGATAGACCAATACGCCCAGGCCTTCCTTGGCAATTCGGCACAGCGCCGTATCGAGCTGCTCGCCACAGTCGCAGCGCTGCGAGCCCAGCGCGTCGCCAGTCAGGCATTCCGAATGCAGGCGCACCAGCAGCGGGGCGTCGGTCACCTCGCCCATGCACAGCGCCAGGTGCTCCACGCCGCGCTCGTCGCGATAAGCGTGGGTAATGAATTCACCATAGCGGGTGGGGAGTTTGGTGACGGCCAGCTTCTCAACGATATGGTTGGTGTATTCGTCTTGTGGCGTAGTCATGAGTGCGTTTCCCTGATGAAGATCGGGAGCTGCATAGGTATGAACATCCCCGACGAAACCCTTAGATATGGCCGCAGGTCTGGATTTCAAGCTTCAGCATAGCCCAGGGCCGGCACCTGGGTCGGGCAGATGCCCAACGGCGTTGCCGGCCTTGGCCAAGGGGGTCAGATCGGGCTGCCCAGCGGTTTGTTGACGTACACCACGCCACCCTTCATGACAAAGCGCACCCGTTGCAGCTCGGTGATGTCCTGCAAGGGGTCCCCGCCCACGGCGACCAGATCGGCAAACTTGCCCACCTCGATCGACCCCATCTCGCCCTCCTTGCCCAGCAGTTTGGCGGCTTCGATGGTGCCGGACTGGATGGACTGCAGCGGGCTCAGGCCCAGCTCGGTGTAGACCGCAAACTCCCCGGCATTGAGGCCATGCGGATAGACCGCCGAGTCGGTGCCCAGCGCCACCTTCACGCCGGCCTTGAACGCCTTGGCCACGTTCTTGCGGGCCTCCGGCATCACCAGCCTGGCCTTGGCCACCAGTGGCAGCGGGAACTTCAGCCGCTCGGCATTGGCCAGGAACCAGTTGCCCAGGAACAGGGTAGGGACCAGGTAGGTCCCGTGCTCCTTCATGAGCTTCATCGCCTCGTCGTCGATATAGGAACCATGCTCGATGGAGTCGACCCCCGCCAGTACGGCCAGCTTGATGCCGTCGCCACCATGCGCATGGGCGGCCACCTTGCGGCCCAGCCGGTGGGCTTCCTCGACGATGGCCTTCATCTCCTCCAGCCGGTACTGCGATGCCTTGGGATCGTCCCGGAACGACAGCACGCCGCCAGTCGAACAGATCTTGATCACATCGGCACCGTACTTGATGACCTCACGGGTCTTGCGCCGCACCGCGTCCACGCCGTCCGCCACGCCCTCACCGGTGATCTTGTACTCAGGGGCATGCATGGTGTCGTCACAGTGGCCGCCGGTAATGCCAAGCGCCGGGCCGGATGCCACCACGTGCGGGCCGGGGATGTCACCCGCGTCGATCGCATCGCGCAGGGCCACGTCGGCGTAACCGTTGGCGCCGACATTGCGTACGGCGGTAAAGCCGGCTTCCAGCGTCACCCGCGCATTGCGTGCACCTCTCAATGCCTCGCGCGGAACGGAGACCGCCACGGCCGAGTAGCCGATATCCTCCGGCGAGAAGGTCAGGTGGGTATGCATGTCGATAAAGCCCGGCAACAGGGTCATGCCGCCCAGGTCAATGATCTGCGTACCTTCACCCGCGATCAGGTCGCTGCCTATCGCCTTGATCCTGCCATCCTCGATCAGCACTGCTGCCTGTTGCAATACCTTGCCGGTACGTACATCCAGCAGCTTGCCGGTGCGCAGCATCACCGCTTTCGGTACACCGGCCTCGGCCCACGCCTGGGTCGCAAACAGCGCCAGCAAAAGGGTGGCCATCAGTTTTTTCATGCCTCGACTCCTCGATTTTATGGATATTGGTCTGGCGCCGTCGCGATCGCGGGACTGGCCATGCAGCGGCCCCCCGGGCCTGGTCGGAGACGGCTGCTGGATCATAGGTGGTTTTCGTGATGGCGCGCCGGGCTGGCTGCCAGAGGCCAAGATAGGCATGAAAAATTGTGGCTTCTGGGCCAAACTAGGCGGCGCGGAGTATTTACTCTAAGTAATATTGCGTAGGAGACAGCGCGTACTGTTGGGGATACCCACGGGCGCGTAGAAACATAAAGATGCGTGGGGATGCTCTGCAAAAGTATCGGGAGCCGCGATTGGGACAAAATCGGGATGAATGTCGGCACGCCAACCGGTGCCAAGGCTGGCCGCCTTGGCGCCGGTTGGTGGGACGATCAGGCGCCCGATTTTGCCCAAACCCCTAGGGGCGGGGCTGGACGGGCGGCCTGCGGCGTTGCGCCCCTTGGACGGACAGCCAGTCCGTCCTGCGGGAGCGGTGCCTTGCAGTCCATCCCGTCAAGCCGCCGCCGCGGCCCCGATACTTTTGCAGAGTTTCCCTAGGTCGCATCGACAATGGCTTAGCCATATAAAAACGAGGCAAGGCGATGCCGGTCCGGCAGGCCGACACAAGTTGGCCAGCATGCCGGAGCAGGCTTCCGTACCGTTCCCCGAACGGTCATTGCCCGCCACTACCACCACCAAAGAAGGAGCATTCCGTGAAATTCCAAGTCAAGTTGCTCGCCGCGATGATCGCCATGAGCGGTAGCGCATTCGCCGCAGACAGCATCAAGATCGCCCTCACTGGTCCGTTCAGCGGTGGCTCCGCCCCGATGGGTGTCTCCACCCGCGATGGCGCCAAGCTCGCCATCCAGGAAATCAACGCTGCCGGTGGCGTGTCGATCGGTGGCAAGAAGCTCACGATCGAGATCGTCGAGCGTGACGACGAAGCCAAGAACGAACGCGGTGCCCTGGTCGCCCAGGAAATCTCGTCCATGAACGACGTGGTGGCCGTGGTTGGTACCGCCAATACCGGCGTGGTGCTGGCGGGCGACAAGTTCTACCAGCAGGCCAAGAAGCTGCGCATCATCTCGGTGGCCGCCGGTACGGCCGCCATGGGCCAGTGGATCAAGGAAGGTAACGTCGTGCCCAAGGGCGAACTCTATATGTTCCGCTTCTCGGCCAATGACGGTGTGCAGTCCGAGACCATCCTGGAAGAAGCCATCAAGCGCCGTGGCCTGAAGAAAATCGCCATCCTGGCAGACGACACCAACTACGGTGTGTCCGGGCGCGATGACCTGCTGTCGCGCGTCAAGAACATGCCGGGCGTGGAAGTCGTGACGGTCGAGAAGTTCTCCATCGGTTCCAAGGACATGACGGCCCAGTTGCTCAAGGCCAAGATGTCCGGTGCACAAGGTTTGTTCGTGGTGGGTATCGGCCCTGAGTTGGCCGCCATCGCTACCGGCATGAACAAACTGGGCTTCAAGGTGCCGATGCTCGGTTCCTGGACCCTCTCCATGGGCAACTTCCTCGATAACGCCGGCCCCGCTGCCAACGGCGCCATGATGCCGCAGACCTTCATCCAGGAAGACTACACCCCGCGCGCCAAGACCTTCATCAAGAACTACCAGGCCGCCTACAAGGTAGACCGTATCCCCTCGCCGGTGTCCGCTGCCCAGGGCTACGACAGCATCAAGCTGCTGGCAGCCGCGCTGGAACAGGCCGGCAGCACCGACAGCAAGGCCGTGAAGGACGCGCTGGAAAACCTGCAGAAGCCGGTTGAAGGCGCCATCGCGAAGTGGGTCAAGCCCTACACCACCTGGGACCCGGCCCGCCCTGAAAGCCACGAAGCCTTCCGCAAGGATCGCGTGGTGGTCGGCGTGGTCAAGGATGGTCGCGTGACCTTCGCCAATGCCGAAGACAAGAAGCGCCTGGAACAGCTCGATCGTTGATTCCCTGACGAAAGACGCGGCGCACGCCTGAGGGCGTGTGTCGCGTTGCGTGCAACAGGCCTTGCTGCCTGAACGTATCCCCTGAACGTATCCATTAAGGAACTCATTGTGGATAGCATGATCATCGCCCAGATGTCGGTCTCGGGCGCAGCTATGGGCATGGCTTACGCCTTGATCGCCTATGGCTTCCAACTGACGTACGCCCCGTCCCGCAGCCTCAATTTCGGCCAGGCGGAATCCGTCATGATTTCGGCGTTCGTGGCGCTGTCCCTGATCGGGACCGGCATGCCCTACGCCCTGGCACTGGTACTCACCCTGGCCTTTGGTGCCTTGCTGGGTCTGGGGGTCGAACGCTTCGGCGTCCGCCTCGCCCTGCAGCAGAAGAACGAAGGCTGGATTTTGCTGACCATCATCCTGGGCCTGTTCGGCAGCTCGGTGGCAGAAAACATCTGGGGTCGCGACGACAAACCGCTGCCTACCCCCATCCCGACCGATCCGATCGCGATCGGTTCGATCTCGGTCACCTGGTTCGAAGTCACCATCGTCGTCGGTGCACTGCTGCTGATGGCGGTGATCGAGCTGTTCCGCCGCAAGACGCTGATGGGCAAGGCGGTCGATGCCGTCGCCGCCGATCCTGGCGTGGCGGAGCTGATGGGCATCCATTCTCAGCGTGCCGTTGCGCTGGCCTATGCCCTCTCGGGCGCGACCGCCGCCTTTGCCGGCATCCTGATCGCCCCCATCACCACCGTCGGCCCCACCATGGCGGCAGGCCTGATCCTCAAGTCCTTCAGCGTGGCCGTGGTGGCCGGTCTGGAATCGGGCTTCGGTGTGATCGTCGCCGGCGTGGTGCTGGGTGCGCTGGAAAGTCTGTCCAGCATCTATCTGGGTTCGGGCTGGCGTGAAGCGCCAGGCATCGTCCTCCTTATCGCTGTGCTTGCCCTGCGGCCCAATGGCCTGTTCGGCAAAGCCACCATCCGGAAGGTTTAATCATGGCCACGAAGATGACCAGTCAATCGGCCGCGCGTATCGCAGAGATCATCGCCCTGGTGGTGCTGGCGATACTGCCGCTGTTTATCGGCCACTCAGGCTACGGCATGGGCCTGATCACGCTCCTGACCATTTACGCCATCGCCCTGATCGGGCTGGACGCAACCGTCGGTTACCTCGGCCAGGTCAACCTGGCCCACGCCGGCATGATCGGCGTCGGTGCCTATGTCGCGGGTCTCGTCGTCGCCCATACCGGGCTAGGCATCATCCCCGCGCTGCTGGCGTCGGGTGTGGTGGGCCTGCTCTTGGGCGCCTTGCTGGCGTTTCCCGCCTTGCGGCTGGAAGGACCGCAGTTCGCGCTGGCGACGCTCTCCTTCGGTTCCCTGGCGGTACTCTGCCTCAACGAGATGGAATCCATCACCCTCGGCGCCCAGGGCCTGTCGGTCAACCGTCCGCCGCTGCCCGGTGGTATCCAGCTGACCGCTACCACCTTCTACTGGATCACGCTGGCCTTGCTGGCCATCCTCTGGTTCGCCTCCCGGCAATTGCTGGAAGGCCGCTGGGGTCGTGCCATCGCCGCGCTGCGCAATAGCCCGATCGCGACCGACGCCCTCGGCATCGGCGCCCTCAAGCACAAGGTACTGGCCTTCGCCTTCGGCTCCGCCCTGGGCGGCTTTGCCGGCGGCCTGTATGCCTTCAACCTGGGTTTCCTGCAGCCGCAGGCCTTTGGCTACGACCTCAGCGTCACCCTGCTGCTGGGCACCGTGCTCGGCGGCCGCAAGTCGGTCTGGGGCGCTCTGGTTGGCGCCATCCTGGTCGTGCTGCTGCCCAACCTGCTGTCCAACAAGCCGATCTTCCTGACCATCGCCGGCCTCGGCGCCTTGCTGGCCCTGGTGCACTTCATGCAGTCGGTCATGAAGCGCGAGATCACCTTCCAGAACACCGCACCGGTGGCGGCCATGGCCTTGCTGCTGGCGATCGGCGTGTTCACACACAACCTGGAAGACTGGCGCAAGGGCCTGTTCGCGCTGATGCTGTTCGCCGTCGTGGTCGGCCTGCCGGATGGCCTGATGGGTTTCATCGCCCACCAGTTGGCCCGCTTGCTGCGTCTCTCCGCTTCCGTGCAGGCGGTGCCTACCGCGCTGGACGACGTCCTGCCGGTACGGCATAGCCAGAGCGGCGCGGTGGTCGAGGTAAAGGACGCCAAGCTGCACTTTGGTGGTGTGAAGGCCGTGGACGGCGTCACGCTCTCGCTGCAGCAGGGTGAGGCACTGGCACTGATCGGCCCCAACGGCTCCGGCAAGTCCTCGCTGATCAACGTCATCTCCGGCCTGTACCGGCCCACGGCCGGTGAAGTCTGGCTGCGCTCGGCACGCATCTCCGGCAAGGGTCTGCTGGCGGCCAGCCAGCACGGCATCAGCCGCACCTTCCAGAACCTGCAGATCTTTGCCGACCTGACGGCCATCGAGAACGTCGCCATCGCCATGAAGGGCGCCTACCGCAAGCCCTGGTTGCTGGTGGCCATGGGCCTGGCCAACCAGGAAGACCGCAAGGCCATGCAGGACGCCCAGGCGCTGCTGCAACTGGTCGGCCTGCAGGACAAGGCCGGGGTGCTGGCCAGCGACCTGACCTACAGCGACCAGCGCTTCATGGAGATCGCGCGTGCCCTGGCGGCCAAGCCCGAGGTACTGATCCTCGACGAACCCGCCGCCGGCATGTCCAAGCCCGATGTCGAAAGGCTGAAGGGCGTGATCACCGCCATCAAGGCGCGCGGCATCAGCATCATCCTGATCGAACACCATCTGGACGTGGTCGCCGAACTGGCGGACCGGGTCATCGTGCTCGACGGTGGCAAGCAGATCGCAGCAGGCAGCGCGGCCGAGGTCCGCCGCAACCCGCAGGTGATCGAGGCCTATCTCGGCACATCGGCAAATCATCTGGCGGAGGCCGCAGCATGAGCATCGCATTGCAACTCGATGGCGTGAAGGCCGGCTATGGCCGCGCCGAGGTCCTGCACGGCATTTCCATCAAGGTCAACGAAGGCCAACTGGTCACCCTGATCGGCGCCAACGGCGCCGGCAAGACCACGCTGATGCGTGCCATCTCCGGCATGATCAAGCCCACGGCCGGCAGCGTGAGGCTGTCCAACCGCGAGATCCAGGCCGAGACGGCACCGCGCATCGTGCGCCTGGGCCTGGCGCACTGCCCGGAAGGCCGGCGGGTATTCGCCCCGCTGACGGTGGAGGACAACCTGCTGCTGGGGGCCTACCGCACGCTACCGGGTCTGTTCGGCTACAAGAAAAAGGCCGCGGTCGCCCTGTCCCGCATCTACGAACTGTTCCCCCGCCTCAAGGAACGACGCCTGCAGACCGCCGGCACGCTGTCCGGCGGTGAGCAGCAGATGCTGGCCATCGGCCGCGCGCTGATGTCCGAGCCGACAGTCCTGTTGCTGGACGAACCCTCGATGGGCCTCGCACCGGTGATGGTCGACGTGGTGGTGGATGCCATCCGCACCCTGCGCCAGCAAGGCGTCACCATGGTGCTGGTGGAACAGTTCGCCCAGACCGCATTGTCGCTCGCAGACTACGCCTATGTGGTAGAACGCGGCAGCATCGCGCTGGAAGGCAAGGCGGACGAAGTACGCGAGAACAAGGCCGTCGTCGCGGCCTATCTCGGCACCTGACCAAACCGGGTCTGGCCGGCCCGCCGTGGCCGGCCAGCGATGCGCAACCCATCAACTCGTCCAGGCACCGCGGCATGCGCATCAAGTACAAGATGGCCCTCCTGACCCTGCTACCCATGCTGGTCGTGATCGGTGCCATCGCCCTCATCATCTTCAGCCAGGAAAAAGAGCTCGCCAAGCTGCAGACGCGCGTGCTCGAAGAAAGCCTGCTCGAATCCAAGCGCGCCGAGATCAAGGACTACGTCTCCCTCGCCCGCACCTCCATCGACCTGCTCTACGCTTCCGGCCGCAACGACGACGCCACCAAGGAACAGGTCAAGGCCATCCTGCGCACCATGAACTTCGGCCAGGACGGCTATTTCTTCGTCTACGACACCCAGGGCCTCTGCCTCGTCCACCCGCGCCAGACCGAACTCGAAGGCCGCCAGATGTGGAACAAGCGGGACCCGACCGGCTTCCCCGTCATCCAGAAACTGATCGAATCCGCCCAGGCCGGCGGCGGCTTCCAGCGCTACCTCTGGATCAAGCCCACCAGCGGCAAGGAGACCGACAAACTGGCATATGCCATTGTCCTGGAGCGTTGGGGCTGGATGATGGGTACCGGGATTTACCTCGACGACGTGGCAGAAGCCAAAGCAAAAATCAGCCAGGAAAGCGAAAAACGCATCCACGGCGTCATGCGCAGCCTCGCCGCCACCGCCGTCCTGGCGATCCTCATCGTCGTCGCATTCGGCGTTGCGGTGAATTTGAGCGAACAACGCCTGGCCGACGCCAAACTCACCGCCATGGCCCGCCGCGTCGTGACCTCACAAGAAGACGAAAGAACACGCGTCGCACGCGAGCTGCACGACGGCATCAGCCAGCAGCTCGTCTCCACCAAGTACCAGATCGAGCTGGCCCAGCTCCAGTTGCCAGACGAGTCCGGCAACCAGGCCGCCCAGGCAGCGCTGGAAAAAGGCCTGAACGGCCTGGGCGACACGATAGCCGAGATAAGGCGCATCTCCCACGACCTGCGCTCTTCCCTGCTCGACAACCTGGGCCTGCCGGCAGCGCTGGGCCAACTGGCCAACGATGTCGCAGCTCACACCGGCATCGAGGTCAAGGTGGATGTCTCGCGTTGCCAGCACAAGGTGCCGGATACCCCGGCCATCACCTTGTTCCGCATCGCCCAGGAAGGGCTGACCAATATCGTCAAGCATGCAGCGGCGCGGCATGTGGAGGTTCTGCTCAGCAGCGACCGCAAGAGCGTGGCGCTGACCATTACCGACGACGGTCGCGGCTTTGCGCCGGACGTGGAAACCTATAGCCAGCCGGCCGGCATCGGCCTGCGCAATATGCGGGAGCGGGCCGAGCTTGAAGGTGGCACGCTGCATATCGTCTCGCAGCCGGGCCATACCGTGCTGCTGGCCAGCTTACCCTTGAACGATCTCGCCTGAGGTAGCAACCATGAGTCAAGAAACGGCAGACCCACAAGGCAAGAAGATCCGCATCATCCTGGTGGACGACCATCCCTTGGTCCGCGATGGCCTGCGCGGTGGTTTAGGTTCCGTTCCCGGCTTCGAGGTGATCGGTGAGGCAGGCAGTGGCGAGGAGGGGGCCGAGCTGGCCGAGCGCTTGCGGCCGGACGTCGCGCTGGTCGATATCAGCCTCAAGGACAAGGAGTTCGGCGGCATCCGCCTGACGGCGCGCCTGCGGGAGATTTCACCGGTCACCAAGATCGTGATCCTGACCATGCACGACGACAGCGAGTACGTGATCAGCGCCATGCGCGCGGGTGCCCACGGCTATGTGCTGAAGGACGCCGGCCTGCCGGAAATTATCGCCGCGGTGGACGCCGTGACCAAAGGCGGTGCCTTCTACAGTGCATCCATCGCCCGCTTGCTGATCCATGAACCGGCCGTGGAGCAGACGCTGACCCAGCGTGAGCATGAGGTGCTGGTGCTGCTGGCCAAGGGGCATAGCAACAAGCGTATTGCGCAGGAGCTTGATGTGGGCGTCCGTACAGTGGAGACCCACCGGCTCAATCTGCGGCGCAAGCTGGATATCGATACGCCGGCCGGGCTGGTGAAGTACGCCATCGACAAGGGCTGGATCTAGCAACTTAGTTGTTTTGCCAGCCCGCCCAATCTGCTCATGCCATCTTCGAACGCCGGGCTCCAGGGTGAGCCGTAGTTCAGACGCAGGCAGTGCCGGTACTGGCGGCTGGCCGAGAAGATGGGGCCGGGCGCGATACTGATACCAGCCTCCGCCGCAAGCGCATGGAGCTTGAGCGTATCGAAGCCGACTGGAAACTCCACCCACAGGAAGTAACCGCCACCGGGACGCGAGACGCGTATCCCCTCCGGAAAATGGCGTACCAGCGCATCCCCCAGTTGGACCCGTTGTGATTCCAGTGCATGCCGCAGCTTGCGCAGATGTTTGTCGTAGCCGCCGTGCCGCAGATAGTCCGCAATCGCCACCTGGGCCGGCACGCTGGCAGAGAGTGTGGTCATGAGCTTCAGCCGTTCGATCTGCTGCCCGAACCGACCGGGCGCCACCCAGCCGATCCGGTAACCGGGCGCCAGCGTCTTGGAAAACGAGCTGCAATGCATGACCAGCCCCTGCTTGTCGAAAGCCTTGGCCGGCAGCGGCTGGTGATGGCCGAAATAGAGTTCGCCATACACGTCATCCTCGATCAGCGGAATCTCATGCCGTGCCAACAGCGCAACCAGCTCTTGCTTACGCGCCTCTGCCATGCTCACGCCCATGGGGTTCTGGAAAGTGGTCATGAACCAACAGGCTTTGACCGGATGCTTCTTCAGTGCCGTGGCCAGCTCGGCCAGGTCCAGGCCATCCTTGGGATGGACGGGGATTTCCAGCGCCCGCATCCCCAGTCGTTCCAAGGCCTGCGTGGCGGCATAGAAGCCGGGCGATTCGATGGCGATCAGGTCGCCAGGCTTGGCTACCGCGGTCAGACAAAGATTGAGCGCCTCTAGCGCACCGTTGGTGATGACGATCTGTTCCGCCGGCAGGGAGATGCCCTGGCCCAGATAACGCAGGGCGATCTGCTGGCGCAGTGCGGGATTGCCGGGCGGCAGGCTGGCGACCGTGTCCCAGGGGTCGATGAAGCGGGCGGTGGACGCGATCGAACGGGCCAGGCGAGGTAGCGGAAACAGCGTGGGGGCGGGGAAGGCGGAGCCCAGCGGCAGGATGTCGCGGTTCTGTACGGCACCCAGCACCGAGAACACCAGTTCGCTGATATCTACGGTGCTCGATACCCGCGGCGGCTGGCGATGGTCGGGTTCCGGCTGCATGGCGGCCCCGAGGCCAGCGACATAGTAGCCGGATCGTTCCCGAGCCCGGACCAGGCCGCGTTCCTCCAGCCGGTAGTAGGCCTGGAAGGCCGTGGCGGGACTGACACGATGCTGCGCCATCACCTTGCGTATCGAGGGCAGCTTGGTGCCAGGTGCCAGTTGGCCGCTACGTATGTCGGTGGCGATCAGTTCGGCGATCGCTTCATAGCGCTTCATGCGGCAAGCCCCTGTCTGAAGAAACTGATACCTAAAAACATCATTCTACTGATTCTGTAACCCATTGAGCGTTGAGGTCATGCTGCGAGGCATCCTCTTTCCTTCCCACTGGTGCTGCACATGAGCAAGAAACTGCAGGCGATCCCCATCCGCATCCTGCCGGCCGAACCGGTCGAGTACGAGCAGGCGTCGCTCTATGAGAAACAAAAGAAGCTCTATCCACGTTGGGTCAGTGGCTACTTCAACAACTGGCGGGTGTTCTGCGTATTCGCGACCCAGTTGTTCTTCTACGGTGTGCCCTGGCTGCAGGTGGATGGGCGGCAGGCCTTGCTGTTCGATCTGGCCCAGCGCAAGTTTTATGTCTTCGGCCTGATCCTGCTGCCGCAGGATCTGGTCTACCTGATGGCCCTGATGGTGATCTCCGCCTTCGGCCTGTTCCTGTGGACCACCATAGGTGGGCGGCTATGGTGTGGTTACAGCTGTCCGCAGACGGTCTATACCCAGATGTTTCTCTGGATAGAACACTGGGTGGAGGGCGACAGGGCCAAGCGCATCAAACTGGACCAGCAGGCCCTCACGCCACACAAGTTCGGCCGTAAGGCACTCAAGCACAGCCTCTGGATAGCCTTGTCGCTCTGGACCGGCTTCACCTTCGTCGGCTACTTCGTCCCCATGCACGAGCTGGCACTTTCCACCCTGCAGCTCACCGTGGGCGGTTGGACTACCTTCTGGATAGTGTTCTATGCCTTTGCCACCTATGGCAACGCCGGCTGGCTACGGGAGCAGGTCTGCAAATACATGTGCCCCTATGCGCGCTTCCAGAGCGCGATGTTCGATGCCGATACCCTGGTCATCAGCTACGACGCCGCCCGCGGGGAGTCGCGTGGTCGTCGTAGTCGCCATGAGGATTATCAGGCGAAGGGCCTGGGTGACTGTGTCGACTGCCAGGTCTGCGTTCAGGTCTGCCCGGTCGGCATCGATATCCGCGATGGCCTGCAGTATGAATGCATCGGCTGTGCGGCCTGTATCGATGCCTGCGACGACATCATGGACAAGATGGATTATCCGCGCGGCTTGATCCGGTACACCACCCAGAATGCGCTCGATCAGGTCTATCCGGAAACGGCGTTCTGGTCACGCCTGCAGCGGCCTCGGGTGGTGCTCTACGGCCTGGTGTTTGTCGCCGTACTGTCTGCCGTGGGATGGGCATTCGCCGTGCGGCAGCCTGTCTTTGCCAGCATCAGCCGGGATCGTGGCGTGATGGCGCGGGAGACGGACGATGGCCTGATCGAGAATGTCTACGTGCTGCAACTGGACAACGCCGATCGACTGCCGCATCGCTATGTCCTGAACGTGGCCGAGCTGGAAGGTGGGCAGGTGCAGGTGGATGGCGGCAACCCGGTTGTGCTGGCTGCTGAGGAAAGCCGCAAGCTGACCTTGCGGGTCCGGGCACCAGTCGGGCATGTTCGGGGCGGCAGCAGCAAGTTCGTGCTGACGGTCGCGGCGCAAGACCAGCCCGATCTCGGCATCCGGGAGCGGGCGGTCTTTCTCTGGCCGCGTTGAGCGGTGGCCGGTGGGCTAATCCACCGGCACCGACCGATATCGCTCCACGGTCAGCGGTGACACCATCTCACCCTGGTTGCCCCAGGCGATTCGGATATAGGACACCACGGCGGCAACCTCCTTGTCGTTCAGGCTGGGGCCGAAGGGCGGCATCCCGTAGGGACGCGGGTTGCCCTTGGTGCCGGGTGGAAAGCCGCCATTGAGCACAATGCGGACCGGGTTCACCGCATTGCTGACCAGCAGCGAACGATTGCCAGCCAAGGGGGGATAGGCGGGTGGTGCGCCTTCTCCCCGGGCGCCGTGGCAGCTCAGGCAGTTGTCGCGATACAGGCGCAGCCCCAGTGCCAGCATCGGCAGCCGTTCATGATCCGGCAAGGCGGTGTTGTCCGATGCGGCGAGCGCGTCGCTTTGCGGCAGCGACTTCAGGTAGATCGCCATGGCCCGGACGTCTGTTTCCTCCAGGTGCTGCAGGCTCTGGTAGACCACCTCTGCCATCGGGCCGAATACCGCATGGCGGTTTGAAACGCCGGTATGCAGCAGGGAGACCAGTTCATCGGTATCGGTGGCCGGCAGATTGGCCTCATTCTGTGCCGTCAGCGAGGGGGCATACCAATCCTGGATGGGGATCAGCCCGCCTGCCAGCTCCCGCCGTGGATCACTGCCGCCTAGCCGGTTGCGGCTGGTATGGCAGGCGCCACAATGCCCCAGGCCCTGAACCAGGTAGGCGCCACGGTTCCATTGCGTATCGTGCTCCGGAGCCGGTTGATAGCTGCCGGGCCGGAAGTACAGGGCCTGCCAGATGCGCAGCAGGCCGCGCTGGTCATAGGGGAAGCGCAGGTCGTGGTCCGGGTTGGCTTGCTCTACCGCAGGGATCGAGCGCAGGTAGGCAAACAGCGCATCCGCATCCTCACGCGTGACCTTGGTGTAGTTCGGATAGGGAAAGGCCGGGTACAGGAAGCGACCAGCCTTGCCGCGCCCGTAGTGCAAGGCGTGCCAGAAGTCATCGGCGCTCCAGTTGCCCATGCCGGTCCGGGTAGCGGGCGTGATATTGGGGGTGACGAAGCTACCGTAGGCGGTTTGTATGGTCCGACCACCGGCATAAGGTTGGCCACCCCGTGCGGTGTGGCAAGCCAGGCAGTCGCCGGCCGTCGCCAGATAACGGCCGCGGGCGATCTGCGCGCTGTCCGCCGGCGGCTGGGGCCGGCCCAAGGGCTCGACCTGCCACCCTGGTAACCAGAGCCAAAGCATCGTCAGGATGGCGGCCCCCAACAGCAGTCCGGACCAGGCAAGATGGCGTCGTGTTCGCGTCATTGCGGCATGCTCCCGCAGGCCAGTGGCAGGGGACCTGCGGGTCTGTCTGCTGGCATGGTGTTGGCGGGGACGGTCTGGGCCGCCAGCCAGGTGGAGATCATCACCAGGTCGTCCTGGCTCAGTCGCTGGGCAATCTGTCCCATGCAGTCCGGCAAGGTCGCGTGGCGCTGGCCGTTCTTCCAGTTATTGAACTGGGCGTAGAGATAATCCCTGGGTAGGCCCAGCAAGCCTGGTACGGCGGGCTGCACCCCCGTCAAAGCAGTGCCGTGGCAGGCTATGCAGGCGGGTATCTGCTTGCTGGCGTCGCCGGAGCGTACCAACTGCTCGCCACGCTTCATGGTGCTTTGGTCGAGATGATTGGTCTGTGGGGCGGGGTAGGGCGGATGCTGGTCGGCGAAGTACTGGGCGATCTCGCGCAGATAGGCCTCGGGCAGGTTGCGCACCATGTAGGCCATGGTGGGGTTGCTGCGACGGCCATCCCGAAAATGCAGCAACTGGTTGTACAGATAGCCCGCCGGTTTGCCAGCGATGCGTGGGTAGTAGCCATCACTGGTCGCGCGGCCTTGGTCGCCGTGGCAGGCCATGCAGGCCTTGACGCGCTGGGCCAGGGTATCCTGGGCTGGTGCCGCCGCAATCCATAGGGGCAGGGCTGCCAGACTGGCCAGCAGTGGCAAATACCTGATCTTGCGGCTCATGCCCATATTCCAGTTCCTATGCCTATCCGGGGATGGCGGTCAGTGTGCCTCGGCGGTGTATCGCCCAGCAGTATCAGTTGTGGCTGAGTTCCCGGTATCAGATTAGCCGCTAAGGGTTGGGCAATGGCGAAAAAGAAAAAGGCGGGCATGTTCTGCCCGCCTTTTCATCCTGCTTTGCTACCCGGCAATCGCTGCTGCGATCTGTGCCGGTACGACATCGTAATGATCGAACTGCATCGTGAAGCTGGCGCGTCCGCTGCTCATGGCGCGCAGGTGTCCGATGTAGCCGAACATTTCCTTCAGCGGTACATGCGCATCCACGACCGAAGCATTACCCCGCATTTCCTGCTTGCGGACCGTACCGCGGCGGCGGTTGATGTCGCCGATCACGTCACCCAGATGGTCCATCGGGGTGATGACTTCGACGGCCATCACGGGCTCAAGCAAGGCCGGGCCAGCCTGGCCAAAGGCCTGCCGCAGCGCGTGCGAGGTCGCCAGTTCGAACGCCAGGGGTGACGAGTCCCGCTCATGGTAGGCGCCATCGACCAGGCTGACCTTGAAGTCGACCACCGGATAGCCTGCAACCACGCCGACCTTTGCGGTGTTACGCACCCCGGCTTCGACCCCCGGAATGAACTCTCGCGGCACCGCACCACCTACCACCAGGCTCTCGAACTGCTGGCCTGCACCACGTTCCAGCGGCTCCACCCGCAACACCACCTCGGCGAACTGGCCGGGGCCGCCCGATTGCTTCTTGTGCACATGGCGTACTTCGACCGCACGGCTGATCGTTTCCCGATAAGCCACTTGCGGCTGTCCGACGTTCACATCCACCTTGAAGCGGCTGCGCAGCTTCTCCAGCGTCACCTCAAGCTGCAACTCGCCCATGCCGGACAGGACCGTCTGACCGGAGTCGTGGTCTTGTCGCAGGTGTAGGCTGGGATCCTCCTGCAGCAACGTCTGCAGACCCTTGAGCAGGTTCTGCTGATCGGCCTGGGTGCGCGGTTCCACCGCCACGTCGATGACCGGTTCCGGGGCGTCGATACGCTCCAGTACCAGGGCATGCGCCGGATCGCTCAGCGTATCGCCTGTCACGGAGTACTTGAGGCCAGCCACCGCAACGATGTCACCGGCGATCGCCAGCGTTTTTTCCTGCTTGCGGTCAGCATGCATCTCATACAGGCGGGCGATCCGCTCGCGCTTGCCGTTGTTGGCGTTGAGCACCACGTCGCCCACGGCCAGCTTGCCGCGGTACAGGCGTAGGAAGGTCAGCAGGCCGTGATCGTCATGGATCACCTTGAAGGCCAGCGCGGCAAGCGGGCCTTGGGGATCCACGGCGATATCGTGCTCGCTGGCCACACCCACTTCACCGGGTGCCGGCAGATAGGCCGTGGCTGCATCCAGCAGTGGTTCCACCCCCTTGTTCTTGAAGGCGGCACCCAGCACGACCGGCACGAAGGCGCCCGCGATGGTGCCTTGGCGGATCACGGCGCGCAGGGCCTCGGGTGATGGCTCCTGACCATCCAGGTAGGCGGTCAGCAGGGCATCGTCCTGTTCCACGGCCGTCTCGACCAGCCGTTTGCGATAGCGCAGGGCAGCTTCCTGCAGGTCGGCAGGAATCTCGCCCCGCGTATAGGCGGCAGGTGCATCGCCGGCAGGCCAGTTGAGCGACACCATCTCGATCAGGTCCACCATGCCGTTGAAGGTGTTCTCGATGCCGATGGGCAATTGCAGGACCAGGGGCGTAACCCCGAGCCGATCCTGGATCATGTCCACGACCCGATAGAAGTCCGCGCCGGTGCGGTCGAGCTTGTTGACGAAGGCCAGCCGTGGCACCCGGTATTTGTCGGCCAGACGCCAGTTGGTCTCGGTCTGCGGCTCCACGCCGGCGACGCCATCGAACACCACGACCGCACCGTCGAGTACGCGCAGGGAACGGTTCACTTCGATATTGAAATCGATGTGGCCTGGCGTATCGATCAGATTGATCTGCGTACCTTTCCAGAACACGGTGGTGGCTGCGCTGTTGATGGTGATGCCGCGTGCCTGTTCCTGGGGATCAAAGTCCATTGTCGCCGCACCGTCATGCACCTCGCCCAGGCGATGGTTCTCGCCGGTATAGAAGAGGATGCGTTCGGTCGTGGTGGTCTTGCCCGCGTCTACGTGAGCAATGATGCCGATATTACGTACATGTCTGTTTTCCATTTTTCATTCACCAATAAGAAGCCCGGAGGGCTGTCGCGCCGACCGGGTCCTGATGGTTTCCCGGTACGGCGCCTGCAGGGCCTTCCTGGTGTGGGCGCAGGAAGGCTAGTCCGTGTCTTGCAGCGGGGCGGTGACGGACGCAAGGCGTACGCCGGCCGCCGGATTCGTGCCAAAGGACGAGCGCAAGCCCTCCATCCCTTGGCCGGCACGAATTACGTCGATCAGCTTGTCGTAGGTACGCATTGCAAACTCCTGCTGGTGGAAAAACAAAACCCCGGAAGGCTAGGCCTACCGGGGTTCGGGTATCTGTCGACCCGGGTAGGCTGCTATGCCTCCCGAGCGTGCTCAAGAAGGCGTTATGTCAGGATAGCCAACAACACGCGGCACCCGTAAGGCGTGCGTGCACCGGCCGCCGAGAAGGCAGTGCGGAACAGCGTAGCGGTGCAGTGGCGTGTGGTCATGGTCAATATCCGTTTGATCTGAATCAATCTACTCTATGGTGTTGCCTATTGCAATAGTAATTCTATTTTGCCGATAGATGGCGGGATTGCTGCGTACCTCCCATCGGGTCCTCCTACTCAAATGCGGACGCTCATTCGCGTTTCAAGTGGAAATGGCGCAAGTAAGGGACATGCCCTGTGCAATTTGAAGCGGCACGGGTCAATTCAAGCAATTGCTTGAAAAAGAACCAGGTCACGCCAAATACGCCGATCCAGGAGGAATGATTTATCCACACCCCTGGCGATTAAAGTTCGATAAGCCGGCGATTGAATTGATACGGTGCTTCCTTTGCGGATGGCCTATCAAGAAGTGTCAGGTTTCATCCCGCTCCAGGCAAATCCGGGTTCAGTTAATGGTTTGATTTTACAGGCTTAGCGTGCCCGGTCGTTTCCGGTCCAAAAGACCCTATGAGGCCAGGATGGGTGATTGCCGGGTTGCCCGTGCGTTTTTCTGTGCTTCGCCAGCTTGTTGGGTAATCAATACCTGATCCTGTTTGATTAAATAATCTTTACAGGACAGGGGCATAGTACATTAGCGGTTTATAATAAATAGTGCCGGGACACTGCTCAAATCAAAGAGCCCGGAAAGAAAACTCTCCCAAGGACGACAACATGAAACTCTCCACCCGTCTTGGCCTGATCGTTGGCAGTGCCATCGTCGGCCTTGTGCTGATCGCGGGCTTCTCGCTCAGTACCCTGCGTTCCACCATGCTTGAGGATAGGCGTACCCAGATCAAAACGATTCTAAGTCTGGCGAGCAAGCAGGTTGCTTATTACCAGTCGCTCGAACAATCCGGCAAGTTGAGCAAGGACGAGGCACAGGCCAAAGCCATCGAGGCCTTGCGTGGCCTGCATGATGGCGACGACTATATCTTTGCCCGCACCATGGGTGCCCTGGTGCTGGTGCACCCGGATGCTCGCAAGCAGGGCAAGGTCGACCAGGGCTCCAAGCTGCCCGATGGCCGTACCACCATGCAGGCTTATCTCGATGTGCTGAGCAAGGGGGACTTCGGTTTCACCGACATTGTCTCCAAGCGCCCGGGGGGCGACGTGGAAGTGCCCAAGATCAACGGCGTGGCACGTATCCAGGGATGGGACTGGATCATAGGCTTTGGCGTGTTCGTGGATGACATCGACAAGGCCTACTGGCGTTTCGCCCTGAACTTCCTGTTGATTGGTGGCGTGGTGCTGGCTGTGGTCATCGGCCTTGCCTTCGCGATGTCCCGCACCATCTACCGTCGTCTGGGGGGCGAGCCGGACTATGCGGCCGAGGTCGCCCAGGCGATTGCCGGTGGGGATCTGAGCCGCCAGGTGACCGGCAAGGTCGAACGTGACAGCCTGCTTGGGGCGGTAGCCAGCATGCAGCAGAGCTTGCGCGAGATGATCGAAGGCATACAGACGGGTTCCGGTAGCCTGGGGCAGGCCGCCAAGGGCTTGTCCAGCCAGATGGAGCACATCAATCAGGCGTCGCGCCAATCGGCGGATGCGACCTCGGCGACGGCTGCCGCGATCGAGGAAATGTCGGTCAGCGTGGATCATATCTCCGGCAGCGCCCGCGAGACCGAACAGAACTCGGCTCGCTCGAGCGAGCTGGCCAGCCGTGGCGAGGGCCTGGTCAACCAGGCGGCGGAGGAAATCGAACGCGTTTCCAGCCAGATCGCCGAGGCATCGGGCTTGATCGGCGGGCTGGTCGAGCGCTCGCGTGAGATCGACGGCATTGCCAGCGTGATCAAGGAGATTGCCGACCAGACCAATCTGCTGGCACTCAATGCTGCGATTGAAGCAGCGCGTGCCGGCGAGCAGGGCCGTGGTTTTGCGGTGGTGGCGGATGAAGTACGCAAGCTGGCGGAGCGCACCACCCAGGCAACCGGCCAGATCACGACCATGATCCAGGCTATCCAGAACGATACCGGCTCGGTGGTGGACAGCATGCAGGCAGTCACGCCGAAGGTTGCGCGTGGTGTGAGCCTGGCCGGTGAGGCGGCAGCGGCGCTGCGCGAGATCAACCAGGGTGCGGCAGCGACACTCGACAAGGTACGTGACGTGGCCAATGCAACCGCCGAGCAGAGCCTGGCCAGCAGCAGCGTGGCGGCCAATGTGGAGCGTATTGCCCACATGGTGGAAGAATCCGCGACCTCGGTGCAAGAGGCCAACAAGAATGTGCTGGCACTGGAACGATTGGCGCAGGAACTGCGTGCTTCGGTCAGCCGCTTCCGCTTGTAAGCGCTTCACCATCGGCGAGTCGCGCCGTACACCATCAAAAAACCCCGCCAGGTGCGGGGTTTTTTGATGGGTCAGAGGTGTTGCAGCGCCAGTTGGTAAATCTCGGCAAATTCGTCGGGCTTGAGCGAGGCGCCACCGGCCAGCCCGCCATCAACGCCTTCCAGGCTGAACAGATCGATGGCATTGCTGGCGCATAGGCTACCGCCATACAGCACGCTGATTTCTGCGCCCAATCCTGCAGCTTGTTCCTCAAACAGGCGACGTATGCTCGCATGGGCGGCAATGATCTCGGCCGCGCCTGCAGCCTTGCCGCTGCCGATGGCCCATATCGGCTCGTAAGCCACGATCAGGCGGGGCAACTGATCGCTGGCAATCTGCGCCAGGATGGGCGCCAATTGTTGTGCCAGTACGGCATCGGTCTTGCCGGCGGCGCGCTCGGCCGCGCTCTCGCCCACGCAGATCACCGGTGTAAGCCCGGCCTGCAGGCAGGCTAGCGCTTTGGCAGCAACCAGCTCGTCGCGCTCCGCATGGCCGGTCCGACGTTCCGAATGGCCGATGATTGCGCAGATCGCACCCAGTTCTTGCGCCATGACGGCAGAGATATCGCCGGTATGAGCGCCGGCGGTATGTGCCGATACATCCTGCACTCCCCAGCCGAGCGGGCTGTCGGCCAGTAGCCTGGCCAGCTGTGCACCATGCAAGGCGCTGGGACATAGCCACAGCCCCACCTTGGCACTGCTTAGCGGGATGAGCCTGGCGGCCATCTGCTCCGCCAGCGCCAGGGAGCCATTCATTTTCCAGTTACCTACCAATAGTTTGCGGCCCATTGTTGCTCCTCATTATTGTTATCGGAAAAAACGGGGCGCCGTAGCGCCCCCAGTGCAGTCGTCACGGAACGGTGACTGACCCCCAAACCCGTTTAACCCAGCGTTGGCATGGTGAACTCGGCGCCTGAGCGTATGCCGGTCGGCCAGCGGCTGGTGATCGCCTTCATACGAGTATAGAAACGTACGCCTTCAGGGCCATGCATATGGTGATCGCCGAACAGGGATTGTTTCCAGCCGCCAAAACTATGGAAGGCCATGGGAACCGGAATCGGCACGTTGATCCCCACCATGCCGACCTGGATACGATGGCTGAACTCTCGGGCGGCATCGCCATCGCGGGTGAAGATGGCGACGCCATTGCCGAACTCATGGGCGTTGATCAGGCCGACTGCCGTCTCAAAGTCAGCCACCCTGACCACACTTAGTACCGGGCCGAAGATTTCCTCCCGGTAGATCGTCATCTCCGGGGTGACGTGATCGAACAGGCTGGCGCCGAGGAAGAAACCGGTTTCGCAGCCGACCGGTTTCCTGCCCCGGCCATCGACCACCAGGCGGGCACCCTCGCTGACGCCGGTATCGATATATCCCGTTACCTTGTCGAGGTGCTGACGGGTCACCAGTGGCCCCATCTCTGCGCTCGGGTCGGTCCCCCGGCCCACCTTCAGTGTGGCGATGCGCGCTTGCAGTTTCTCGACCAGCACATCAGCGACATTGCCTACTGCGACGGCAACCGAGATCGCCATGCAACGCTCGCCTGCCGAACCGTAAGCGGCTCCCATCAAGGCATCGACGGCTTGCTCCAGATCGGCATCCGGCATGACCACCATGTGGTTCTTGGCACCACCCAGTGCCTGTACGCGCTTGCCGTGGCGAGCGCCGGTCTCGTAGATATAGCTGGCGATGGGGGTGGATCCGACAAAGCTGATCGCCTGTATGTCCGGGTGGCTCAGCAGGCCATCGACCGCCAGCTTGTCGCCCTGCAGTACGTTGAATACACCATCCGGCAAGCCGGCCTCAGTGAGTAGCCGGGCGAGGAACAGCGCAGCCGATGGATCGCGTTCGCTGGGCTTGAGCACGAAGGTGTTGCCGCAGGCGATGGCGACCGGGAACATCCACATCGGCACCATGGTGGGGAAGTTGAACGGCGTGATACCTGCTACCACACCGAGTGGCTGGCGTAGCGAATAGGCGTCCACGCCACGCCCCACCTGGTCGGTGTATTCGCCCTTGAGCAGATGGGGAATGCCGCAGGCGAACTCCACGACCTCCAGGCCGCGGGTGATCTCACCGTCCGCGTCGGACAGTACCTTGCCATGTTCACGGCTAATGATGGCTGCCAGCTCGCTACGGCGCGCTTCCAGCAGTTCCTTGAATTTGAACAGCACCCTGGCCCGGCGCAGGGGCGGGGTATCGGCCCAGGCCGGGAAAGCCGCTTTGGCTGCCGCAACGGCGGCCTGGATGTCCGCAGGATCGGCCAGGGCCACCTCTGCAATCTGTTCACCGAGAGCGGGGTTGTAGACCGGGCTGCTGCGGGTACTGCTGCCGGCAGCAAGTTGGCCGGCGATATAGTGGGGAATCCGTTGCATGGTGCTTGTCCTCGTCTGGCTGGATCATCGTGATTTGGGCGCAAGCCGCCCTGCAGCCTCCATCCGGGGCTGGAAAAAGCGCTGCGCGGGGAGGTGTCTGCCTGGCTCAGGCCGGCTTGCCCATCAGCCAGTCGTGGGCCGGATCGTTCTTGAAATGCCAGGCCCGCTTGGGGCCGGCCATCACGTTCAGGTAGTAGCCCTCGTAGCCATGCGGCATGGTGACAGGGTGGTAGCCACGCGGGACCTGCACCACATCGTGATCCTCGACCGCCATGGCTTCGTCCAGGCTGCGATCGTCGGTATAGACGCGCTGGTAGGCAAAGCCTTGCGATGGTTTGATGCGGTGGTAGTAGGTCTCCTCGAGATTGCTCTCTTCGGGAAGGGCGTCCTGATCGTGCTTGTGTGGCGGGTAGCTGGAGGAGTGGCTGGCAGGGGTACGTACCTCCACCACCAGCAGGGAATCCGCCGGGTCGGTCTGCGGCAGGATGTCGTAGACATAGCGGGTATTGCTGCCCACGCCACGGACGCTGCGGCGCTGCTTGTTGGGTTCGATCAGGCGGGGCGGGTAGTGGGCCAGGCCGGGAGCGGAACACAGTGCGACTTCCACATCGCTCAGCGCGGTGATACTGAGGGTGATGCCGTTGGGTACATAGATGGCGTAAGGGCCGATATCTTCAAAGACGCTCTCGCGCTTGCCTATATCGGCCCAGCGCTGGCCGGGAATCTCGGCATCGATCCGGCCGCTCAGTACCACGGCGCAACATTCGCGGCCATCATCTTCCCAGCTCAGCGATTCCCCGGCCTTGAGCCGGTAGGCTTCGAAGCCGACATGCTGCCAGCCGGCCGAGGCCGGGGTGACCTTCACGATCTCCCGGCCGCGTGGCCTGGCCTTGTTCAGGAGCGGGCTCATGCAGCCTCCCGATAGGCATCGCGGCGGATGGATTCAACAATCTGGGCGAGATGACGGTAGCCCTTGTCGGCATATTCATAGCTGGGGGCAACCGCAGGGTCCTGCTCGGCCTCCACGACCAGCCAGCCGCGATAACCGTGCCTTGCCAGCAACTGCAATAGCGCCGGGAAGTCGATGCTGCCATCGCCGGGGACGGTGAAGGCGCCGTTGATCACCGATTGCAGGAAGGTCCATTGCCGGTTGCGTGCCAGCTTGACCACATGGGGCCGGACATCCTTGCAGTGCACATGCACGACCCGCGACAGGTGCTTTTGCAGCAGGGCCAGCGCATCACCGCCACCAAACGTGGCATGGCCGGTGTCGAACAGCAGGCCCACTTCCGGCCCGGTGACGGCCATCAGCCGATCAATGTCGGCGGGGGACTCTACATAGGCACCCATATGATGGTGATAGGCGAGCGTGATGCCGTTCGACTGCAAGTGGCGGCCAAAGGCGTTCAAGCGCTCGCCGTAGGCTAGCCAGTCGGCTTCGCTACGGAACTGTGGTCGCTTGAACAAGGGTTGAGGCAAGCCCTGGATAGCGTCGGCCACTTCGCCGTAGACCATGACGGTTGCGCCGTTGTAGACCAGCTTTTCCATGTGCTCGCGGACCTGCTCGATCTCGTCGGCTACCGTGCCACTGGCCAGGCGGCCCGAGTACCAGCCCGAAACGCAGGCCATGTCGTACTCGGCCAGCTTGGCCTTGAGCGCAGCGGGTGCCTTGGGAAACTTGTTGCCGAGCTCGAAACCCTGGTAGCCGATCTGCCTGCCCTCGCGCAGGGCCGTGTCGAGCGGGATCTCGCCCCCCAGGGAAGGGAGGTCGTCGTTGCTCCAGGATATCGGGTTGATGCCGATCTTCACGTCGAATTGCATGTCAGTATCCTCGCTTGGCCGTACTGGCTTCATAGGCTTGCCGGGCGGCAACGACCCTGGCGCTGTCCGAGACCTCCGGGACGGCGACCTCCCACCAGCAACCGCCTTGCTCGGTCGTCCGGGCCGGGTCGGTATCGATGCAGATCAGGCTCGACTTGCTGGCGGCGCGTGCGCGGTCCAGCGCTGCCTCGAGCTCCGCAATGCTGTGGACATGCTCGCCATGGGCGCCGAGTGCACGGGCGTGCATGGCAAAGTCGATCTCGGTATGGCCATCCGGTCCCTGCAGGCAATCGGCCAGCAGGTTGTTGAAAGGCTCGCCGCCGCAGGCCTGCTGCAGACGATTGATGCAGCCGTAGCCGCGGTTGTCGAGCAGGACCACGATGAGTTTGAGGCCGAGCATGACCGAGGTCGCCAACTCCGAATTCATCATCAGGTAGCTACCATCGCCGACCAGCACGATGACCTCGCGCCCCGGCCAGGCCATCTTCACGCCCAGGCCACCGGCGATTTCGTAACCCATGCAGGAATAGCCATATTCCATGTGGTAGCCGCCGGGTGTACGGGTACGCCAGAGCTTGTGCAGCTCTGCCGGCAAGGTACCGGCGGCGCAGACGGCGATATCGTCGCGGTCGGAGCCAGCGCCGCGCTGGACGGCACCGATGATTTCGCCGTCATAGGGCAGGCCGTCGACTTCGCGCTGACCGGTGATGCGGCTGACTATGCCCCGCCAATCCTCGGCCTCGGCCTGTGCCCGGGCAGTCCAGCCCGCATCGGCTTGCCAGCCGACCAGTCCCGCGTGCAGGGCGCCCAGGCTGCGGGCAGCATCCCCCTGTACGGGCAACGCGCGGGCCTTGAGCGCATCGAAGGGGCTGACATTGAGGCTGATCAACCTGGCCTGGGGAAACAGGCTGTTGGAGCCGGTGGTGAAGTCCTGCAGCCGGCTGCCGACGGCGATGACGACATCGCAGTCCCGCGCCAGGGCATTGGCGGCGGTAGCGCCGGTCACGCCGATCGGGCCGGCCTGCAACGGGTGGTTCCAGGGCAGGGCACTCTTGCCGGCCTGGGTCTCCGCGACCGGGATGCCATGCTGCTCGGCAAATTGTCGCAATGCGTCGCAAGCCCCTTCGCTATAGAGCGTCCCACCTCCGGCGACCAGCAGCGGGCGCCTGGCTTCGCGCAACAGGGCAATCGCGGCCGCCACGGCCTCCTCATCCGGGATCGGCGCGCGCAGACGCAGGGTTGGGGTCTCGAAGAAACTCAGCGGGTAGTCATAGGCCATGGTCTGCACGTCTTGCGGCAATGCCAGGGTGACCGGGCCGCAGTTGGCGGGATCGGTCAAGGTGGCGATGGCGCGGGGCAGGGCGGTCAGCAACTGGGCAGGATGGACGATGCGATCGAAGTAGCGAGATACCGGCTTGAAGCAGTCGTTGACCGAGACGCTGCCGTCGGCGAAGTCCTCCAATTGCTGCAGCACCGGGTCCGGTGCGCGGGACACGAACACATCCCCTGGCAGGAGCAGGACCGGTAAGCGATTGACATGGGCCAACGCCGCCGCCGTTACCAGGTTGGTGGCGCCGGGGCCGATGCTGGTCGTCACCGCCATCATGCGGCGCCGGAAGTGGGCCTTGGCATAGGCGATCGCCGCGTGCGCCATACCCTGCTCATTGTGGGCGCGGAACGTGGGTAGCTCGTCCCGCGCGGCATACAGCGCCTCTCCCAGGCCGGCGACATTGCCATGGCCAAAGATGGCCCAGACGCCACCAAACAGCGGCACCGGCTGGCCTCCGCTTTCCACCCGCAATCCCGCCAGGTAGCGCACCAGGGCCTGGGCTACGGTCAGCCTGATGGTACTCATGCAGCCTCCTTGCGGCGCTGTGCCGGGGCATGTGCCTGTTGCCAGGCAAGAATCAATTGCTCGAAGGTCGTGCGGACGCGCTGGATCAAACCGGCATCGTCGATCTCGCCCTTGAGCCAGGCGAGCCCCGGTTCGTGCCAGATGGTCCGACCCACCATGAAACCCCGGCAGCTCCGGCTTTCCGCGGCAGCGACAAAACCCGCTGCCAGCTCGGCGACCGGTGCCTGCAGACCCAGCAGGACCACGCCACGGCAGTAGGGGTCACGTTCGGCGATCAGGGCATCGATGGCTTTCCAGGCGGGTGCCGGCATGCTCTCGAGCTTCCACCACTCAGGTTGGATGCCGATGTTGTAGAGCCGCTTGATGGCTCGCAGCACCGTGTCGTCGTGACGGGGCAGATGGCGTGGCGGAATGATCTCCAGCAGCAGCTCATGGCCGCTGACCTGGGCAGCGTCATACAGCGCCCGCAGCTGGGCTTCCTGCTCCAGCCGGTTCTCCACCGTATCGTCCGGATGGTAGTAGGCAAGGCACTTGATCACCTGCTCCCGCGGCCAGCTTGCCAGGGTGGTACCGATGGAACGGCCCCGGTCGAACTCGAGCGGGTTGGAGAGCGGCAGCTCCATGGGCCGACCTACCCACCACTGGCGACCTGTGGCGGCGTGCAGGGCGTCCTCGCCATAGCGGTCGTCACACAGCACGCCGATATGGCCTTGCAGGCTGAGGGCAGATTCCGTCTGCGCCACCGCTTGCACCAGCAGACGCTTGAGCTCGCTGACACGTGCTTCCGGGACCCCGGCATCGCGGCTCAGTTCATAGAACTGGGCGCGGTGGTCAAAGGCCAGCACGCAGAGATCGTCCCAGTGCTGGCGTGGTGCGGACACCCGATGCAGGCGGGTCAGTGCGGCATCGTCGCCGGGGCGCTGCAGTTGAACGGCATGACTCAGGAAGTAGGCCAGTTCCACCTGGGTCGGCATGGCCGGCGCACAACCATGGCGCGACACCACCAGCGCACCGCAGGCATTGGCACGACGACAGCACAGGCCATAGTCCTCTCCACGCAGCCAGCCGCGCAGGAAGCCAGACAGGAAGGCGTCGCCGGCACCCAGTACGTTCATGACTTCGACCTGTACGCCCTGGATGGTATAGGCAGCATCGAGCGTAGCGGGTACGGCACCGTCGATCACCGCGCACCCCAGCGGGCCACGCTTCAGTACCAGCGTGGCATCCGGGCTGATTGCGCGCACGCGTTGCAGGGCGGCGAGAATATCCTGGCTGCCACCGGCGATCTGGAATTCTTCCTCGGTACCGACGATAAGGTCGAACAAGGGCAGGACGGCCTGTAGATGGTGGCTGACCTCGGCATCGGCCACAAAGCGTTGCTCGCCGTCACCCCGGCCGGTGAGCCCCCAGAGCACGGGACGATAGTCGATATCGAGCACGGTGCGGACATCGTGCTCGCGGGCGTAGGCCAGCGCCGCCTTGGCGGCACCGAGCGTCTTCTCGGTCGAGAGATGGGTGCCGGTGATGGCCAGCGCGCGGCTGGAGGCGATGAAGGCCTCGTCCACATCGGCAGCCTCCAGCGCCATGTCGGCGCAGTTCTCGCGATAGAAGATCAGCGGAAAGGTGTCGCGGTCCTTGATGCCGAGCAGAACCAGGGCCGTCAGCCGTTCCTTGTCGATTTTCACCTGGCTTACGTCGCAGCCTTCGCGCGCCAGGGTCTCGGTCAGGAATCGGCCCATATGCTCGTCACCCACCCGCGATAGCATGGCCGACTTCAACCCCAGGCGGGCGGTGCCAAAGGCGACATTGGCCGATGAGCCACCGAGGTATTTGGCGAAGCTGCCCGCGTCTTCCAGGCGGGCGCCCAGGTCTTTGGCGTACAGGTCCACTGCCAGCCGGCCCAGGCAGATCAGATCCAGCCGGCGATCAGGTGCAAATTGCGTAGGGTTTTCCATCGTGGCCCCGTTCAGATCGTTACGCCGTCAAGCTCGGCCATCAGGGTCTGCATTTCTGCGCCGCCTGCCATCATGTCCAGTACCTCGTCCTTGCTGATCGCCGACTTGGCATAGGTGCCCAGCGATTTACCCCGGTTGAGCAGGGTGAAACTGTCACCGATCGGATAGGCGTGGTTGACGTTATGGGTGATGAAGATCACCGAGATACCTTTGGCCCGCGCCCGGTCGATCAGGCGCAGCACATTGAAGCTCTGTTTAACGCCGAGTGCGGCGGTGGGTTCGTCGAGGATCAGTACCCGGGCTCCGAAATGGATGGCGCGGGCAATGGCCAGGCACTGTTTCTCACCACCGGACATGGTGCCGATGGCCTGGTGCGGATCGCGGACGTTGATGCCCATCTCCGAGAGTTTCTGCTTGGCCACCTCGGCGGCGAGCTCGATATCCATGACCGGGAGGAGTCCCAGCCACTTCTTGACCGGCTCGCGCCCCATGAAGAAGTTACGCGCCACGCTCATCAGCGGCACCAGGGCGAGATCCTGGTAGACGGTGGCGATGCCGATGTCGAGCGCCTCCTTGGGCGAATCGAAGCGGACCGGCTGGCCGTCGATGCGGTACTCGCCGCGGGTGGGCTTGTGGACGCCGGCCAGGGTCTTGATCAGCGTGGACTTGCCGGCGCCGTTGTCGCCAAGCAGGCAATGCACCTCACCCGGCTTCAGTTGCAGGGTGACATCCTGCAGGGCGATCACCGAACCGAAGATTTTGCTGACATGGTCCAGCTCGAGTATGTAGTCGGATTGGGACATGGCGCTTACCTCGATTCCGTCACGCGGCGGCGGATGAAGTTGTTGAATACCACGGCGATCAGCAACATCAGGCCCAGGAAGACCCGGAACCAGTCCGAATTGATATTGGTGTAGCTGATGCCGATCTGTACGACGCCGAAGATCAGCGCGCCGAAGCAGGCACCGACTACCGAGCCGTAGCCACCGGTCAGCAGCGCCCCGCCGATGACGGCGGCGATGATGGCCTCGAATTCCTTCTGCAGGCCGCGGTCGGCGGCGGCCGAGCCGATGTCGCAGACCTGCAGGGTGGCGAACAGGCAGGCACAGAAGGCGGTAAAGACGAACAGGCCGATCTTGACCTGCCGTACCGGCACACCGACATTCTTGGCGGCGTTGGCGTCGCCACCGACGGCGAAGATCCAGTTGCCGATGCGGGTACGAGCCAGGACGAAGGCGGCGACCAGGGCCAGCGCACCCCACCAGACGATGACCTTGGGCAGGCCGGCAACGAGCGGGCGGCCGTCGTCGAGCTTGCTGATCCAACCGATGTTGGCCAGCCACTGGAAGACACCGTCACCGATGTGACCGACAAACAGGCTGCTGGCCAGCCAGTCCTGGGCGGCCATGTCGCCGATCCCGGAGACGATGGTGCGGTTGGCAAACATGACCGAAAAGGCCAGGGTCAGGCCGCGCAGGATGAACAGGAAGGCCAGCGTGACGATAAAGGAGGGCAGCCGCGTCTTGATCACCAGGTAGCCGTTGAGCCAGCCCAGCGCCATGGAGCCCACGAAGGCGGCGATGATGGATAGCCAGACGGGCCAGCCAAAGTAGATAGGGGGGATGGCGACCATCATGCCGGCAAAGCCGATCATGGAACCGATGGACAGGTCGAACTCGCCGGCGATCATCAGGAGGCAGGCACCGATGGCCAGGATGCCGAGGTAGGCGGCGACCTGGGACCAGTTGATGATGCCGTCGGCGGCGAACATGCCCGAGCTGCCGGCAAACAGGCCGAACAGCGCAAAGATCAGCACGGTACCCGAGATGGAGGCGAACTCCGGTCGACCCATCAGGCGATCGAAAATCGTTAACTGCTTGACCCGCTCGTCGGTCTTGGCGACGGCCGGGCTGGACTGCTCTGGCGCAGACATGGCGGGGACCTCTTTCAGGCCTGCATGGGCGGTAGTCATGGGGATGCTCCTCGGCATGGAGCGACGGCACGCCGCCCCATGTGTTTCAGACGCTGGCCACCGGCGTGGCTAGCCGTCGATCAACGGTACTGACCTGCGTACTGCTCGACCTTGCCGATGTTGTCCTTGGTCACAAAGCCTGGGCCCGAGCCGATGTGACGAGGACCATAGTCAGGTGCCAGCCCATACTCGGCCAGGCGTGCGGCGAACTTCTTGTCGGCCTTGAGCGCAGCCTGCACCTTGGCGAGGTCGGTGGTCTTGTCGCGCTTCATGATGGCCATCACCGCGACCGGGATATAACCCTGCAGGTAGGGCTGCTGGTCGATGGCGAACTGCATGCCGCCGCTCTTGATCGCAGCGCTGATCTCAGGCGTGAGATCAAAGGTCGCGAGCCAGATCTTGCCGAGCTTGCCGGACTTTTCCAGCGATTTGAGCGTGGGGACGGCACCGGATGGGCCGACGGTCAGGATGGCCTGGGTGCCGGGGTTGTTACGCAGATAGGCGCTGACCTTGCTCTCGACCGTCACCGGGTCTTCGCCGGTATCGAGCAGGGACTTGCTGATGTCGGCGCCGATCGCATCGGCAAAGCCCTTGCAGCGCTGCATCAGACCTTCGTTGGTGGCCTGGTGGTCCACGCAGACAAAGCTCTTGATGCCGGCGGCCTTGGCCTTCAGGCCTGCGCCCTTGCCGGCTTCATACTCGGGCTGGCCCACATGCATGATGGCACCGAGCGATTCGCTCTGCTTGGTGGTACCGGAGTTGATCGTGATCAGCGGGATCTTCTTGGCGGTGACCTTGCCCATGGCGGACTTGAGGACATCGTAGTCGGCAATGCTGGTGATCACGCCGTTGTAGTTGCGGGCGGCGCCCTGTTCGATCAGGCGTGCCATGTCGGCCAGGTCACCATTCGGTGGGTTGCGGTAATCCACCTCTACGCCAAAGTCTTCACCGGCCTGCTTGATGGCGTTCTTGATGGTGTTCCACCAGGAATCGGAATCAGGCGCGTGGCTGATCAGTACGTATTTGTCGGCGGCGACGGCACTGGCACAGGTGAGGGCTACGAGCGTAGCCACCAGGGCACGCCCAAGGCGTGTCTTGCGGGGGGATTGCATCGGTATGTCTCCTCTCCAGGGTTGAGTTTGACCGGGTACACACCCGCCGAAGGCGGTGCGGCGATTGACCGCATCGCCCGGAGACCTACCCGCCTGGAGTGCGGGTGATCATGACGTGAACCTTACGCCCGCTATTTTTCTATTGCAACTTTTATTCGCAAATATTTTTAGTTTAGAAAATTGTTTCTGTTTTGTGATGTCGACGCTAGAATGCCGCAAGACCAGCACGGAGCAGACAACATGTCGGATACCCAGAACGCCGACGAATTGATGGCACGTATCGCCGACGAATACGACAGCCTGAGCAAGCAGCTCAAGGTCATCGCCAAATACATAGAAGCGCATCGCAGCACGCTGGTGCTGGAGCGCATTGCCGACATTGCCACGGCTTGCGAGGTACAGCCTTCGGCCATCGTGCGCTTTGCCCAGCGCTTTGGTTTTGCCGGTTTCAGTGAAATGCAGGCGCTGTTTCGCGATGCCTATGCTGGCGCCGGTGTACCGGTGCCCAGCTATCAGCAGCGCATACGCAGTCTGATCGACACTGGCCAGGGCAGCCTCGGCAACGCGGAGCTGACTCGCAGCTTCGTGGCGGCCTGCCAGCAAGGTCTGGATGACCTGAGCCAGAACCTGGACCCGGTCCAGCTCGATGCGGCCGTCGAACTGCTGCTCAAGGCAGAGAACATCTATGTAGCCGGGGTACGGCGCATGTTTCCCATCGCCAGCTATATCGCCTACGCCCTGCAGCATACCCAGAAGCGTGTACATCTCCTGAGCGGCCTGGGCGGCATGTTCCGCGAGCAGGTGCGCTCGATCGGCGAAGGAGATGTGCTGATTGCGATCAGTTTCCAGCCCTATGGCAAGGAGACGCGCTATTGCGCACGCGTGGCGAACCAGCACAAGGCCGGCCTGCTGGTGATCACCGACAGCCAGCTCAGCCCGCTGGCACGCAGCGCCGATGCCTACCTGACGGTCAAGGAGGGGACGGCGTTCGCCTTCCGCTCCATGACCAGCACGATCTGCCTGTGCCAGGCGCTGTTCATCGCGCTCGCGTACCGGCTGGAACTCACCATCGAAGAGACCAAGGACACGGGAGGCTATGATGATTGATGTTGCATTGTTTGGGGCCGGGCGCATCGGCAAGATCCACGCGGGCAACCTTGCTGCGCAGGCAGGGGTCAGGCTCAAGTATGTGATCGATGTCCACGAACCCTCCGCGCGTGAGCTGGCCGCACGCCATGGAGCAACGGTCGCGACGCCGGAAGCCGCATTGGCGGACCCGGCCATCGCCGCGGTGTTGATCGCCGCGAGTACCGATACGCATGCCGACCTGATCCTGCGCGCCGCCAGCGCCCGCAAGGCCATCTTCTGCGAAAAACCGGTCGATCTTGATCTGGAGCGCGCGCGCCGCTGTGCTGCGGCGGTCAAGGAGGCCGGTGTGGCCTGCCTGATCGGTTTCCAGCGTCGCTATGACCCGACCTTTGCCGCCGTCAAGGCGCGGATCGACGCCGGGGAGATCGGTACGCCCGAAGTGCTGATCGTCACCAGTCGCGATCCAGGCGCACCACCGGTGGACTACATCCGCAAGTCCGGCGGTATCTTCAAGGACATGCTGATCCATGATTTCGACATCTGCCGCTGGATACTCGATGACGAGGCCGTGAGCGTCCACGCCAGCGCCAGCGTGCTGACCGATCCATCCATCACCGAGACGGGTGATGCCGACACCACCGCGGTGACGATACGGACCGCCAAGGGACGGCTGTGCCAGATCAACACCAGCCGTCGCGCCGCTTATGGCTATGACCAGCGTTTCGAGGTGATGGGTAGCCTGGGCATGCTGCAGGCCGGCAACCACAAGCCGACCGAGGTCGTATTCTCGGGCCGGCAGGCCGTCTCGCAAGATTTGCCCGAGGCCTTTTTCCTCGAACGCTACCGCGCCGCCTATGCGGTGGAAATGGCGCATTTCTTCAGCGCAATCCAGTCCGGTACGCCGCTCCGCACTACGGTGGAAGGTGGGGTGGCGGCCTTGGTGCTGGCGGATGCAGCAACCCGTTCCTGGAAGGAAGGGCGGGTCATCAGCCTTTGAACCGCCCCGGCCCGGCAAGGCGGCATCTTGTGCCTGTGCCGGGCTGGCGCTTGGCCGATTAGCAGCTAGACTGGCTATCTCGGACCAGGTGTGGAGGACGGGTTGTGCGAGGCGCTCGACGAGGGTTGTTGGCAGTGTTGCTGGCCCTGTCCGGGCTGGTGGCGGAGGCGGCATGCAGCCGTCCGTTCAGCGCTGGCGTGGGCGCTTTGGGCTCCGCCTATTATGTCGATGCCAATGGTCCGCATGGTGTGGTGGTCGATCTGCTCGATGAGCTCAGTCGACGCACCGGCTGTGTCTTTCGGGCAGAGATGCTGCCCCGGCAACGCGTATGGGCCATGTACGCACAAGGCGAGATCGATGTCGTACCTGCCGCCCTCAAGACGCCGGAGCGTGATCAGTCCGGCGTATTCGTCCAGTATGCGGCGTCCCGTACCGACCTGCTGCTGATGCCCAGGGACACGCCGTCAACGATCCGCAGCATGGGAGATCTGCAGGCCCTGCCGAGGTTCAATCTGGGTGTGGTCCGCGGCGTGACGCCAGGGGGCCGTGTCGGTGATGCTTTCCCGGCTCTGGAGCAGGCCGGCCGGCTGGAGTATTCGCCAGATTATGACCAGTTGTTCGTCAAGTTCCAGGCAGGGCGGCTCGATGCCGTACTGGCTCCGGCGATCTTCTATGAGCGCAAGCTCAAGGAGTGGGCGCAAGGCAACAAGGTCAGGATCGTGCGCCTGCCGGAATCGGTCTTTCTGCCGACAGGCATCTATTTCAATCACAGCAGCATCAACCGGGCGGATCGCGAACGGCTCGCCGACGCGGTGAAGGCCATGCGGGATGATGGGACCGTGCGGGCGATCTACATGCGCTACCTCAGTGCAGCCACTGTCGATACCATCATGCAGGGATCGGCCGCCTTGCTGCCTGATCGGCGCAAGCGCTGAGCGAATCTCGCTGATGACCAAGGGACAATTATCCGATGCTGACGAAATCTTGCTCCGCGATGGCGCTGGCCATCTGCTGCCAATGCCTGCCGGTCATTGCGGCAACACCGGTGCAATCTGATTTACCCAGAGAGGAGAAGCAGGTGATGCTGCATGCCAAGGGAACGTTCGAGGTGAAGATGGCGCCACAGCCACCGCAGGATGCGGCGCTGGCGGCAGTCCTGGGGCGCCTGTCGCTCGACAAGCAGTTCCATGGTGACCTGGAGGCCGTAGGCCAGGGACAGATGCTGACGGGTGGGACGGCGACCAAGGGCTCGGCCGGCTATGTGGCCATGGAGCAGGTCAGCGGCAGCCTGCTGGGGCGCAAGGGAACCTTCCTGCTGCAGCACACCGGCACCATGACCCGTGGCGAGCCGCAGCTGAGCATCACCGTGGTACCTGATTCCGGTACGGATCAACTGCTCGGACTGACAGGCAAGTTGGGTATCCGTATCGAAGGCGGCCAGCATTTCTATGATTTCGAGTACAGCTTGCCGGCCCTGCCGTGACCTGTACGGGATCGACGTGCGGCCTTGATGCCAGCCCGCCGCGTGGGTGCCCGGTTCCGATACCTCTTTCGAGGTAGCTGAAAAACCTCCTAAATGGACTTGGGGGCAAGGCGGCCAACGGTTACCTTGTAAGCGAGAGAAGGTGCGCAGCCGCCTGGCCAGACGCATCTCCCGTGATGCGTCGTCCATAGCGCGAGGAGTGGATCGTGAACCTGGCAAGCCCTGTAGCGCCCATCACCGTCATGACGGTAGATGATCATCCCCTGCTGCTCGAGGGCATTGCCAGCGTCATTGCCTGTGAGCCGGGCATGAAGCTGGTCACCGAGGCCTGCAATGGGCAAGAGGCCGTTGCGCGCTTTCGCGAGTTCAGGCCCGACGTCACCCTGATGGATATCCAGATGCCGGTCATGAATGGCGTCGATGCAACGATGGCCATACGGCGCGAATTTCCCGATGCCCGTATCGTGGTCCTGACCACCTACCAGGGCGATGCCCACGCACTACGTGCTATCCGGGCGGGGGCTGCGGGCTATATGTTGAAAAACGCCCTGCGCAGCGAGCTGCTCGATACCATCCGCCTGATCCATTGTGGGCGGCGGATCGTACCGCGCGAGATCGCGATGGAGTTGGCCGAGCATCTCAGTGATGATGAGTTGAGCTGCCGTGAAACCGAAGTACTGCAACTGATCGCCAGCGGTTTGTCGAACAAGGGTATCGCCGCCGTCCTCTTCATTTCGGAGGAGACGGTCAAGGTGCATGTGAAGAACATCCTCTCCAAGATGATGGCGAATGATCGCACCCATGCGGTAACGATCGCCTTCAAGCGCGGCATCCTCAATGTGGATCGGCACATCCAGCCCGCCTGACGGTTCGCCACCGCTAGCGCGAAGGGAGACTCCCCGTTAGCCGGGCGGACCAGTCTTCGACCTGCCGGGATGCGAGCCGGCGTTCAAACAGCGTGCGCAACCTGGGTGCCAGGGGTTGCAGTGCGATCAGGCGCTCAAGTTCGGCAGGGTTCAGCGTATCCTCGAACAAGGTATGCAGTACCCGGCTCAACGGCCAATCCGGGCAGGGTCTGTGCAGCAGTCGCAGGGTATCGGTGGGGCTGACGAGCCCGGTCACCAGCACCCGGTAGTACCAGCCGGTCTGCCGGCTTGCTTGCACCAGCCGGGCCATATCCGGCGTTGCGAAGCGCACATTCAGTTTCCAGCAAGGCTGGCGTGGCTGACTCAGTTCCACCACGGCCTGCCCGAGCGCGAACTGATCACCGATGCAGACGTCCGCTTCGGTCATGCCCCGGGTAGACAGGTTTTCCCCAAACGCGCCGGGTGCCAGATCCTTGCTGGCACCAGCCAATCTTGCAGCCCAGTCCGGATAGTGATCGAAGGGGTAATGGTGGACCGCCTTTTCAGGTCCGCCATGGTGTAGTCGATCACCTTGCTCGTCCGTCAGAAAGCCCTCGCTACCCAGCATGATGGGACAGCTCACCGCCTGCTTGAGAATGGCACTGGCCTGGCCCTGCGGACCGAAAGGGCGGCTGCGGCCTACCCTTAGGGAGAGCAGGGGGTAGCTGGTGGCGTGCAGGTGTTCCTTTCCGGGGGCCATCATGGGATAGGCCGCATGGCATGGCTCCGTGGTGCTGTCTTGTCGTTCAGCGCGAAGGCGAACCAGATGATCACGATAGCGGTCGCGACGATGATCAGGCCGGTACCGGTGATCACTTGCTCGTCGGCGAGATAGCTGTTGCAGAGACGGACAGGTGCCTCCTGGTAGAGCAGGCCTGCCGTGGCGGTCATCATGCCCCAGCCAATCAGGAAGAATGCCTGCAGGGGCTTGGCGGCCAGCGCCCAGGAAAGCCGCAGGGCCAGGCCGGCGGCCAGCAGGCTGGCGAACTTGTACAGGTCTGTCGACCGGTCGCTGACAGCAAGGTCCAGTGCGAGTGGAATCATCCACAAGCTGACCACGGTCGCGGCCAGGGTGAAGCCTGCGAGGCCGATCTGGTTGTAGCTGGCGATCAACCGGCGTAACCCGGCCGGTAGCGCTGGTGCCAGCAGCCAGCCGGCCAGGATGAGCATGGGGAACTGGCACAGCATGTGCCACGCCATGCGCGCTTCCAGCGCTTGCCGGAACAGCAGCATGAGGGCAACGATACCGACCGCGAGCAGGCAGGAAGCCAGCCTGATGTGAGCATGGACGTGCTGTCGGGTATTCATCGCCGTTCACCCAGGGCGATGGCAGCGGCGAGGGCCTGTCGTCCGGCGCCGAGGTCCTCGATATCGGCCAGCCGGGCCTGCTTGTCCACGATATGCAGCGCGGCGTTGTGCACATAGCCACCCAGACCGTCGGGAACCACCACGATGCCAAATTGATCGAGCAAGCCTTGCAATTGCGCCGGGTCCGCCACGCTTGCGAACTGCCAGACGGCCGGGTCGGCGCGCATGCGGGCGGCGTAGCTCACGAGCTCGGCCGGCGTATCGTTCCGTGGATCGAAGCTGATGCTCAGCAGGCGTACCTTGCCCTGCAGTTGACGGGCCTGGATTTCTGCCTGCAATCGCTGGAATTCATCCCGCAGGATGGAGCAAAGGCTGTTGCAACGGGTGTAGATAAAACCGGCGATGGTGAGCGGCGTGCCGCTTGCGAGCCAGCGATCCAGGGCCACTTCACTGCCATCCGCCAGATGCAGGGTGGTGGCCGGGAGTTGGCGCGGTGTGCGGGCGATGGCGGCACGTCGTGCCGCCTCCGACGTCCAGGTACTGAACCCGGACGTCAACTGGTAGGCGGCCGCCAGGCACCCCAGCAGGATGAGCAGGGTGGCGAACAAGGTGCGGGCCATGCTTTCCGTTCCTTCGTTGAGCTGGGCCGGATCAAGCGGGCTTGAGCGTGGCGAGTTCCTGATCGCCGTTCCAGGGCGCGGTGCGGTCCTTGGACTTGTCTCGTTGCACCTTGACCGCCGCCGCATCGATCGGCGTGCCGGTATTCCCCCACGCCTTGCGGATATGGGTCAGGACTGCAGCCATCTCCTCGTCGTTGAACTTGCCGCTGAAATTCGGCATCTGGCCCTGGAAGGGCTGACCTTTTACCGTCAGTTTGCCGCTGATGCCATGCAGCAGGATCTGGGTCACCACACCGGGGTCGCCGTTCACCCATTCGGAACCGGCGAGGGGTGGAAACACACCGGGTACACCTGTGCCACCGGCCTGATGGCAGGCAACGCAATTGGCGGTGAACAGCGCCGCACCATCGGCTTTTCCGCCGGCCGGTTTCCCCAGGTCAGCCAGCGTGCGCTGGTCCCCCCAGCTCGACTTGGCGGATAGGTCGGTGGTGGCGATGTACACCACGGCCCAGGTGAACAGACCGGCAATGGCCAGCAGCAATACCAGCGGTACGGGTTTGACCTGCTCATCCGGGTCGGGATTCTCGCGAGCCTGGGCGCGGGGAATGGTTGGCTTCTTCATGGCTGCGCTCCTGCATTCGGACCACCTGCCTGGGGAACCGCCGGTGGCAAGGCGGGGAGATCGTCCACCGGGTAGGTGTGGTCCAGGGCAAGCAGGTAGCTGACGAGCGCGATGGCGGCGGGCCTGGCGACGACGACCTGTCCCTGGACCGAGAACGCAGGCGGCAGGTTGACGATGGTGTCACCCGGCGCGGCCTGGGCCTTGATCTCGAACAGGTAGGGGTAGGCCGGCATGATGCTGTCCCTGGTATAGGCACGAGGCTGGTACAGGTGGCCCAGATGCCAATCCACGCTTGGCTGGCGGGCACCGATATTGAACAGGTCCGGGCCGGTACGCATGGTGCCGAGCAGGGTGGGCTTGTCATAGTAGTAGTCGGCTGCCACCGATGCTCTGCCCCAGCCACGCTCGAAGTCCGGTGCCTGGGCGCGCGTCCTGGGCTGTTGGGAGTGGCAGGCGATGCAGCCGTTCTCGATATAGACCTGCCGCCCCTGTAGCTGCTGTGCTGAATAGGGGCGGAGCGCGCTGGGTGGCCGGCGTCTTTCCTCCTGCAGGTAGGGCAGTACGACGAGGGCCGTGATCGCGAGGCTGAGGATGACGGAGCTACCGACTAGCAGGGTGGTTTCGCTGCGCATGAGTATCCTCCGGGATCAGGCCGAAGCCTGGTTCAATATCGCTGCGGATTCCCGCTTGGGGCCTGAGCGCCGGATCATCAGCACAAAATGCCCTGCCAGTATCAGGTGCCCCAGGCTCATGATCGCGCCGCCCACCGAACGGCCGATCAGGCCGGTACGTGTCACGTTGACGGAGTCCATGAAGGTCTTGCCGGCATCGAGCATATACAGCCCCTGCATCCAGCCGGCGACGGTCAGGAACAGGAAATAGATCGCAAAGCCGATCACGACCAGCCAGAAGTGCAGGGCGATCAGGCCGGGATAGGGCCATTCCCAGCCGGTGATGCGGGGCGTAATGAAGTAGATGGCGCCGAACATGACCAGGGTGACGAAGCCATACAGCCCGAGATGGGCGTGCGCCACGGTGAAGTGGGTGAAGTGGGTAACGGTATTGATGGAGCGCAAGGCTTCCAGCGAGCCCTGTATCGAGCTCAGGGTGTACATCATGCCGCCCAGTACGATGAAGCGCAGGGTAGGGGAGTGCTTGAGGGCATGGAAATGACCCCGCATGGTCAGGTGCTGGTTGATCGAGAATGCGGTGACCGGAATGATCATCATCATGCTCTGTACGATGGAGAGGGCGATCAGCCAGCTGGGTACGGGGCCGCCGATCAGATGATGCCCACCGACCTGGCCATAGAAGAAGGCCAGTGTCCAGAAGCCCACCAGCGACAGGTTATAGGACTCGACCGGCCGGCCGATGATCTTGGGCAACAGGTAATAGATGGTCGCCAGCGACAAGGGGGTGTAGAACAGGCCCAGCACATTGTGGCCGAACCACCAGTTGGTCGTGGCCTGCTCGATGCCCTGGTGGATGGGCAGCTTGGCGAGAATCAGCAAGGTAGGGAACCAGAACAGCGCCGCGCCCATGTACCAGACGGAGACGTACAGATGGTCAACCTTGCGTTGCTGCAGCGTTACCACCAAGGGCAGCCCGATCAGCGCACCACCGACGGCCAGCCAGCCGGCAATCGGAAGAGGAATCTCCAGCCACTCGAACCCGGTGTTGTAGCCATGGCCGATGCCCACGAGACCGGCCAGCAGCGCAACGTTCCAGATGGCGGCACCGAGGATCGCATAGCGTGCGCCGACCAGGGGGGTCTTCAGCAAACGCGGTAGTAGCCAGTTGCAGACGCCCAGTGCGGCCATGGGAGCCCAGCCATAGGCCACGATGTTGAGATGCAGGGTGCGGGTTACGCCGAAGCTCAACCAGAGCGAACCGGTAAGCCAGTCCGGTGCATGAAGCTTGATCGAGCTGATCAGGCCGAACACCGAGGCGGCCAACAGCCATAACAGGGCAATGCTGAAGAAGATCAGGGTGACCCTGGCGCTGGAGCGGTCCGCCATGACCCGTGATGCGAGTTCCGCCTGGTCCGGTTCACCATGCGCCAGTCCGTCGCTATCCATCCTTGCCTGCAGTGCGGCCCGGGCTGCCGGCGTGGCCGAAGGATCCTCGATGGTGCCGACGCCCCCATGCTCGAAAATCACCCTGGCGGCGGTATGCCCACCATCCAGCAGGCTGCGCCGCTGGGACCAGATAAAGAACATCAAACCGATGATGGCTACGACGAAAGCGGACAACAGGATGGCTAAGACATTCATGACAGTCTGACCTTCTGTGTATGCGTCGACAACTCAAGGGTGGCGCAATACTGCCTCGCGCCGGAGGGGTCTACCGTGCCGGCAAACGGGGCATCGCCGGGTCAAGCTATTGCGTCAGACCAGTTCGTCCAGCCAGGCTGCCAATGCCTGCTGCCCGCGCCGGGACATCTCCGGGCCATGCCGTTCGGCGCCGGCTTGCAGGGTTGCCGGATCAATACCCGCGGCATGCAGTTCTGCCGCATGGCCCGTCAACCATTCACCTATCCTGCCGGACTGCAGCTCCGGGTGGCATTGCAAGCCCAGGCCGTGTTGTCCGATGGCGAAGACCTGGTTCGGATAGCGTTCACTGGAGGCCAGCAGGCGGGCGCCTTGCGGCAGGTCGAAGGTGTCGCCATGCCAATGGAACATCTGCTTATCGCCGCCGGCCAGGTGTCGTAGCGGGCTAGCCAGCCCATCTGCCGATAGTGTTAAAGGATAGAAGCCAATTTCCTTTCCTGCCGAGCCAGCGTAGACCTTGGCGCCGAGTGCGGCAGCCATCAGCTGCGCACCAAAGCAGATGCCGAGCGTAGGCTTGCCGGCATCCAGTCGTTGCCTGATCAATACCAGCTCCCGCTGTATCCACGGATGGCGATCCTGCTCATAGACGCCCATGGGCCCCCCCAGGACGACCAGCAGGTCGGCGTGTTCCGCGGCGTGCAGGTCGTCATCCGGGCGCTGGTAGCGGATGGCGTAACCGGCCTTGACCAAGGGCTCGGCAAAGCTGCCCAGGTCTTCAAAATCGATATGTCGAATGGCGATCAGGGTCTTGGTCATGTCGTCGTCTCGCTCAGTAGTTGACCAATGGCGGAACCGAGCGCCAGGTCGGGTGCATGGCCGAACTTGGTCCAGCGAAGTTGGCCGCGTTTGTCGATCAGGGCCAGTGACGGCGTGCCCTGGAATTCGTAGGCCGACATCGTCTGGGGGATGTTGCCCCGGACACCGGGCCGGTCCACCGCGACCGGAAAACGGATGCGGTACTCATGCATGAATACCTTCAGCGCCTCCGGTGTCATGACGTGGTGATGTTCAAAGACACTGTGCAGGCCGATGACGGCCACTTCGTTGCGGTCGTAGAGCTGATGCACCTGGGCCGCTTGCGGTATGCCGGTCTGCACGCAGCCAGGGCACAGCATCTGGAAGGCATGCAGGACAACCACCTTGCCACGGAGTTGTTCGAGCGTGAGCGGTTCGCTGTTGAACCACTCGTCGGTAATGAGTTCAGGTGCGGGGCGCATGGTGGTTACCTAATGGTGTTCGGAATGCGGGTTGATGGCGAATACCTGGCCATCGATGACCCAGGCGGGTAGCTGTGTCACGCCGGCGCGATCCGCATCTGGCAGGCGGAAGGGGGCGATGCCGAGGTTCACCGCCCGGGCATCAAAGCGGTGCGGATCCAGCTTGTCGATGAACCAGTCCGCAAGGCGCAGGCAGTTGCGACAACCATCGTGATAGAGCAGGGCGCGTGTCTTCATGCCGGCGGCCTAGAGCTTGCAGATGCCATCGGCGCAACCGGCGCGCCAATAGTCGTTGGCGGCCGCGATCACCGCGAATTCGGTGGCCACGATCTGCCCGACCTGCAGCAGCATGGCGGCGTCGTTGGCATAGACGTCGCGTAGCCGGTTACGCACCAGCTCGTCGGGTTGCGTCGTCTTGATGATCAACCGCGCCATCTTGATGGCGAGCGCACGCCCGTCTTCCGGTGTTGCAGTGATCAGGGTGTTGCCGGGTACCAGTGTCGTACTCATCGTCTGCTCCTGAGCGGGCAGGGGCGGCGCCTGGCAGAACCATCGGGAGCATGGTTCGTGACCGACGCCGATCCTGTCGGTTTTATCAGCCCTTGACCTCGGCCATGGACGCGCCGAAGTTGATGTGGAACACGAGCCCTTCCGTCTCCAGCGCGGGAACGGACTTCACGCCGGCTTTTTCGGCGTCGGCAATGCGATCGGGTTGCTGGCCCAGGTGAACGACCTCGACCTCATACTGCTTGGGGTCCAGCGCGGTGATGAATTGTTGCTCTGCCTCGACACAGACAGGACAGCCAGCATGGTAGAAAACGGCCTTGGTGGTCATAATTGCGTTACTCCTGGTTTCACAGTTGATCTGTTGGGGGTCGGGGTGCTTTGGGCGGTCGCCAAACTACCAAAGCATTCCGTTTTCATTCGACGCGTCCGGGCAAACTCAAATCGCCCGAAGCGACATCAAATACATTCGCCACGCACAGCAAGGGATTGTGCAGGTTGGCGTTGATCTTGAGCCCGGCGGTAACCCCATCGAAGCTGGTGCCGGTAACCGATGAAATGGCAGCTTGCGGCACACGTACGGTGACCGTCTTGCCTTTCAGGATCGGGGTGTAGCCAGGGCTGTCGATCAGGATGGGTGCGCCGGGCCAGGTGGCGGGCAGCTTGGGCTTCGTGCCCTCGGGAATGTCCAGTACCTTGAGGGCGCCCTTGCCACAGGCGTCGTCCGGTCCCAGGACCACCCAATGGCTGTGCCAGAGCGCGCCATCGTTCTCGTAGTTCTGGTCGCGGTTTTCGTCGAATACCGGGGTGTCGTCGAAATCCGGATGGGCGGTTACCGCCAGCGCCAGGATGCCGGCACCACGATCAAAGCCGACTTCGCTCGGGTCCAGCTTGGTCGGCCAGACATAGGCAAACACATCGCTGCCTGCGAATTTGCCGGTTGCCTTGGGCTTGCTGCTACCCACGTTGCCCTTGGCCTGCATCGTGAAGGTCACGATGCCTTTCTCGGCCTTGATGTCCGTATGGACAATGTCAAAGGCGGCATTCTTGATATTGCCGGCCTTGGCTTTCACTTCATGCGCCTGGGCCCCCAGGGCAAGGCCGATGGCGGCTGCCATGACGGCGATACGAGCGGTTTTCATTGCGGTCCTTTCATGGATTTAGCGGGCAGGTTCGATGATGTGCACGAAAGAGGCCCAGTTCTTACGCGCCAGTACGGGTTCTGCTGCCAGGTGCTCGGGACAGTCCAGGCGCAGCTGACCGTCGCCAAACGGTGCACCGACCAGCTCGCAGTGATGGGGCTTGTGCGGGTCGGCATGCTGGTTTGCCCGGAAGTATTCGCAACTCACGCACATCCGTGCCGTGGGTATCTGTTCCCGCTCCTGCAGGGTACGTATCAGCTGGATCAGCACCCGGTGCAGCGCAATCTGTTCGCCCGCTCCCAGGGTTTGCGCAGCATCGATCAGGAAGTGGCTCCAGTCGCCGGCACGCTGTGCCATCTCTTTGCCTGCCGGAGTCAGGCTGATGGCGATTGCCCGACCATCGCCTTCGACCTTGCCCTTGACCAGCAGCCCCTTGGCATCCAGAGCCTTGACGGCGTCGCTGACCGTTGCCGAAGTCAATGCGGTCTGTTCTGCCAGGTCCTTCAGTTTCAAGGGCTGGCTGCGTCCCAGCGCCAGTACCAGGATCTCCATCTGCGTGGGCGTCAGCCCAAGGCTGGTCGCGGTGGCCCAGGATTGAGCCCGCAACGCGGTGCCGATGCGCAGCAGACCGGCGGTCAGGCGTTGCTCGATCGGCTCGGTGATGTCGTCGAAATTGGTCATGGCTCATCTTGGTTTTCGGATGCAAATAATAGTAGGACTCCTAACATTTAATGTCAAGCAGTCCTAATTAGTTGCACGGCCGACTGGCGTCGAAAGCTGATTGCCATGCCATGTTCGATGGTGCAGGAATGCCGCTGTAACCTGCAATCTGCCTGCTGGTTGCGTCGGTCAGTTATACACAGGGCTGTAGGCCGGACGCATAACCACAACGAGGTAGTTTGCTTACCTCGTCCGGGTATTTCGGGTGGGCGGTGGCGGAATCATGCCGATAGGACGGTGCTGGAGGGGATGCTCGATCGCGGCAGGGCAGGAGAGCGGCTGCATATCGGCTTGCTATCCAGCGCAACGAGGTCTGCCCGGGGGCGGGCTGCTGCGCTGGCGGCGATGGTCGGGATGCGGACTGTTGGTTAATGGCGACGAGCGCTTGCTCGCTCTGACGGCACTTCGCAATTGATGGGAGAGATCGCGTAAGGTAGCCGCCGGGAAGGCTGGCGGTGGGGCGGGCGCCGTGCAGGTTACGACGTGATGGCTGGGCGCACAAAGCAAAAGGCCCGACATGATGAACATGCCGGGCCTTGCTGTACTTGGCGGAGAGGGTGGGATTCGAACCCACGGATACGTTGCCGCATCGCCTGATTTCGAGTCAGGTACATTCGACCACTCTGCCACCTCTCCGACTTCGAAGGCGCGCATTGTGGCGATTACAAAGAACCTTGTCAACCACCTATGAAAATAGCCCAAGCGTGGCACAATCGCGCCGGTTATGAGGAAATGACATACGCATGCTGCGAAGAATCTGCTATCTGGCTATAGGTCTACTGGTTGCCTGCACCGAGGCACCGGTGGAACCACCATTCAAACCCGTCGCGCCGCTGAGCGAAACGGGTGAATTGGTCGTGCTGATACGCAATGGCGCGAGCAGTTTCTATGTGGATGCCGAAGGTAAATATGCGGGGCTCGACTATGACCTGGTCACCCGCTTTGCCGATAGCCTGGGGGTGAAGGTCAAGTTCGTGGTGGCGCCGCGGGTATCGGAAATGCCGGCACGCGTTGCGCAGCATGAAGCACACCTGGGCGTAGGCTTGTTGAAGCAGCCTACCCCGGGCCTCGATTTCAGCCCCAGCTACCTCGGCTACCAGCCGGTACTGGTATACCGCAACGCCGACCGAAAGCCCAAGGATCTTGCCGACCTGGGTGAGGCTGTCGTGGTGGCGGCCAGTGTCTTTGCGCCCACGCTGCGCGAGATGGCCAAGCAGCAGCCCAAGTTCAGTTTCAGCGAGGCGCAGCACCAGGACACGGAGGAGTTGATCGACAAGGTGGAGAGCGGCCTGATTGACTATGCGGTGGTCGATGCGCAAAGCGCGGACGTCGCACTGAATTTCTATCCGGGTGTGTCTGTCGCCTTCTCGCTGGCGCCGCCGCTACCGGTGGTCTGGGCCTGGCCGGACAATGCACCCAAGGATTTCGGTACGCAGTTGCAGGCCTTCTTCGCCCGTATTCAGAAAGATGGCACGCTGGCACGGCTGGTGGATCGTTACTACGGTCATGCCAACCGGCTGCAACCTATCGATGCCACCACCTTCCTGAGCCGTCGCCTGTCGGTCCTGCCCAAGTATCGGTCGCTCTTTATCGAGGCGGAGGGCCGCTACGGCATAGACTGGCGCATGCTGGCGGCGCTGAGCTACCAGGAATCGCACTGGGATGCCTACGCGACCAGCGCCTATGGCGTGCGTGGCATGATGATGCTGACCACCGACACGGCCGACCGCCTGGGCGTCACCGACAGGCTGGACCCGAGGCAGAGCATCATGGGTGGGGCAAAATACCTGCAGATGCTCAAGGACATCATTCCTTCGCGTATTCCCGAGCCGGATCGCACCTGGATCGCGATGGCGGCCTACAACATCGGCACTGCCCATCTCGAAGACGCACGCGTGCTGGCGCAGCGCCTGGGCAAGAACCCGGATAGCTGGAGCGACCTGAAGGGGGTGATACCGCTGCTGCGCAACTACGAGCACTTCAGTACCCTGAAGTTCGGCTTTGCCCGAGGCGGGGAGACGGTGATCTTCGTGGAGAATGTGCGTAGCTACTACGACATCCTGGTGCGCTTCGAGCAGCCGGAGCGGCCGATGTTCCCGCCATTCGATGAGCAGGTATCGGTCGAAAATCCGGAAGGTGTGCGGCTGCGTATTGATGCGGGCAGCAAGACGGTAAACTGAGACGTGGTGGAAGTGGCTGGCGCCCCCGCCGGGAATCGAACCCAGAATTGCCCCTTAGGAGGGGGCCGTTATATCCATTTAACTACAGAGGCGAGCCGGCCGGCATTCTACCGGAAAAGTTGCGCTCAGCCTCCTGTTTCACAGGTACCGTAGATCATGAAATCCGCATTCCTTGGTTTTATCCTTGCCCTTGGGCTGTTTGTGCAGGCTGATGTCGTGATCGGCCAGGGCGCGCCCGGTTTTGCGCTGAGCGACCAGAACGGCAAGGCGCGCAATAGCGATGAGTTCCGTGGCAAGTGGCTGGTCCTGTACTTCTACCCCAAGGCGGAAACGCCGGGTTGCACCGAGGAGGCTTGCAGCTTCCGCGACGACATATTGCTGCTGCGCGCGCTGGGTGCAGAGGTGGTGGGGATCAGCACGGACGAGGTGGCCGCGATACGCGAATTCGGTCGCAAGCATGAGCTGCCGTTTACCCTGCTGGCGGACCCGGACGGCAAGACGGCGGAAAAGTACGGCACTCTGGTCAACCTGGGCCTGATGAAATTTGCCAAGCGGCACAGCTTCCTGATCGACCCTAACGGCAAGATCGTGAAGCGCTATACCGATGTCGATACCAAGACCTACGCCAAGACGGTGCTGGCGGACCTGCGCGCGCTGAGCGGGAAGAGTTGAACGATGGAGATCAGCGTCCCTGCCTTGCTGTTCCCGGCTATTTCGCTGTTGCTGCTGGCGTATACCAATCGCTTCCTGGGCTTATCCAGCGTGATCCGCAAGCTGTACGAGGATTACAAGCTGGCACCGGATCCGAAGATATTGCGGCAGATCGCCAATCTGCGGCGCCGGGTGGCACTGATACGCAGCATGCAGGGCGTGGGGGTCGGCAGCCTGTTCCTGTGCGTGCTATGCATGTTCCTGATCTATTTCGGTCGCCATACCGAGGCCCATGCGGTCTTCGGGATCAGCCTGCTATGCCTGCTGGTTTCGCTGGCGCTGTCCATCACCGAGATTCGCATGTCCAGTGACGCACTCAATATCCTGTTGGCGGACATGGAAGAAGACCTGGCGCATCACAGCGGCGATTGAACCACCGGCGGGTTTCTGGAAGCGGCGGAAAGTGCGTTCTATGATCAAGCATTCGCCCGTGACTGGAGTGACTCATGAACGCTCGCAAGTCGTTTGCCATGGCCGGCATCTGCCTTCTGCCGGCTGCGGCGCTGGCCGCGCAGCCCGCTGCGCAGAAGAGTAGCCCGCCAACCGCACAGGCCTGGCTCGACCTGGCGACCTACGCCGGGGGTATGCCTGGCCTGCCAGGCGGCGCCGGCGGCTTGCTGGGTGGCCTGTTTGGCGGTAGCAAGGGCGGCAATGTGTTTGGCAATACCCAGACCGGTCAGGCGGGGCGCTGGCTGGATGTGACGCTCTACACCCGCAACAATACCAGCCTGCGTGAGGCCAGCCAGAAGGTGCCGGAGGGCAGCAAGCTGGCTCCCTCGCTCAAGCTGATCAGCCCGGTGGAAGGGAAGCCGGTGCCGGTCGAGACGACGGACGAGGTGGCCGAGCAGCCGGAATTCCAGAAGCCCAAGGGCAAGATGTATCTGTATTGGGGTTGCGGCAGCGAGGTACGCAAGGGACAGCCCAAGGTGCTGGACATGGCCAAGGCCGATGTCACGGATTTCGCGAAATTCTTTCAGAGCCGGCGCGCGACCACCCGCGGCGCCCACAGTACGCCAGGTCGGCCGGTCTGGCCGAACAAGCCCGATAGCCGCTTGATACCCGAAGGTGCTTCCCTGGTTGGGGAGCATGCCTTCAGTGGCGATGGCGTGCCGGATGGTTTCAAGTTCAGCATTGATGCCGACCATGACCTGATGCCGACGATCGATCTCAAGCAGACCGATGACGGGACGGCCAGCCGGTTCAACTGGCAGGCCATGTCGCAGGCCAAGGCTTTCTTTATCGCCAGCATGGGCATGCGCGGACAGGACGAGATGGTGATCTGGACGTCCAGTGAGTTGCCGGACATCGGTTTTGGCCTGCTCGACTACCAGCCCAATGCCTCGGTAGATCGCTGGCTCAAGGAAAAAGTCCTGCTGTCACCCAGGACCACCGAGTGTGCAGCACCGAAGGAGGCTGTCGGCCAGGCTGGCATGGTGCGCATGATTGCCTATGGTGAAGAGCTGAATCTGGCCTATCCGCCGCGTCCCAAGGACCCGAAGACCACCTGGGAGCCGGTGTGGGCGGCCAAATTGCGGTTGAAATCGGTCGCTACCCATATACTGGGGATGCCGGCCGGTGGCATGGACATGAACAAGGCCATGGAAGAGGCTGCCAAGCAGCAAGTGGAAGAGAAGGCGAAGGCGCCTGGTGCAATCGACTTGCTCAAGGGTATCTTTGGCAAGTAAGCTGCGTCGATAAATAAAGAAGCGTATTCGGAAGGGGCCATACAGCCCCTTTCGTTTTCCCGCCAGTAAAAAAAATGCCGGACTTCGCAACATGGCAGTCACCGCTGCCGAGCTAAAATAAGCAAATGGACAAACTCGGTCATTACCGTATTGAAGCGACGCTGGGTCAGGGCGCGATGGGTGTGGTGTACCGCGCTGTAGATGAACGGTTGGAGCGGACTATTGCTCTCAAGGTGCTGAGCCTGAGCCTCAGCAGCGAAGAGCGTGCCGAATATGCCGCCCGTTTGCAGCAGGAAGCCAAGTCTGCCGCGCGTCTCAATCACCCCAACATCATCACCGTCTACGACTGCGGCGACATCGATAACCACGCCTTCCTGGCGATCGAGTTCGTCGATGGCAAGACGCTGCAGTCATTGCTGGCGGGCGGTATCAAGATATCGCCCAGCAAGGTGGTGAAGCTCGCCGGACAATTGTTCGGCGCGCTGGCGTACGCCCATGAGCATGATGTCGTGCACCGGGACATCAAGCCGGCCAACCTCATGCTCACGCCGGATGGCAGGCTCAAGATCACCGATTTCGGCATTGCTCAGCTGCCGACCAGCGACCTGACACGGGTTGGTACTGTCGTCGGCTCGCCCCGCTACATGGCGCCCGAACAGATCGAGGGCAAGAAGCTCGATGGTCGGGCCGACATCTTTGCCGCTGGCATCGTGCTGTACGAGGTATTGACCGGCAAGCGTCCGTTCGACGGCGAACATGTTGCGACCATCGCCTACCGCATCCTGCATGAGGCCCCTGAGGACATCCGCACCCTGAACCCGGATGTGCCGGAATGGTTGGCCGATCTGGTCATGCGCTGCCTGGAGAAGGATCCGGCCAACCGATTCCAGACCGCGCGTGAAGCGCGTAGCGCCTTGCGTGAGCAGGCATCGACGGCGGCAGTCGTCGGTGGCAACGGTAACGGTAACGGCAAGGCCGAAGCGAACGGTACTGAACCCGCGCCCAAGCAGGCTGCAGTGGCGGAGACCAGCACCGAGAAGCGCAACCTCAAACCCTGGTTTGCCGCTGCCGGCGGTGTGGTGGTCGTTGCCGTGCTGGGCATGAGTTTGCTGGGCCGCAAGCCTGCTGCGCCCGTCGTGGAGACGGTAGCGCCGGCGCCTGCAGCTGTGGCGGCTGAGCCCGAGGTACTGCAACCCCCTGGCGCCAGCGGCTCCCTGCCGGCGACGGCCGCCATGCCCATGCAGCAGAGCGTGGCTGCCGATGCACCCGCTCCCCCATCCAAGATGCCGCTGGACCTGTTCGAGACCGAAGCGAAGCCGGACCCGAACTCCGAAGCGGGCAAGGCAGCTGCCAAGAAGGCCGCCAAGCTCAAGGGCAAGCCGGCCGGCACGGAACCCGCGCCGGCGCCTGAGGCGCCCAAGCCGGTCATCGTGGAGCACCATGAGCCCAAGCCGGAGAAAAAGCCGGAGAAGAAGGCCGATTCTGCGCAGGACAAGAACGACGATCGCAGTTTCCTGGATCGGCTGGCCGGTTGTACGCCCGATGGGCAGTGCCCCAAGTCCAAGCTGCCACCGAAGCGGGATCGCTGAGCGGGCACGTTGGCTGACCTTGTCGCCTTGCATGAAGAGAACGGGATACCTCACAGGTATCCCGTTTTTCATGGTGACGCTTGGCACCTGGCTGCTTGCAACGGCGGCACGCAGGCCAGCGGATGCGGCTAGTTGATCCTGGCGAATACCTCGGTCAACCAGTCTATGAATACCCGGACCCGGTTGCTGAGGTTGCGGTTGGGTGGGTAGACGACATGAAATGGGTAGGGCGCGGGTTGCCAATCCTGCAGGATGGGTACCAGCTCGCCACGCGCGATATGCGGCTGCACCGTGTAGCTGAAACTATGGATGACGCCGAGCCCGGCCAACCCTGCCGCCAGGTGGGCGTTGCTCTCATTGATGCTGACGACGGCATTGCCTTCGATCTCCAGTACTTCCTTGCCGCGCTGGAAGCGAGCAGGTAGTTCCCGCCCGGTACGGGCCGATAGATAGGCCACCAGCTTGTGCCGGTCACGCAGCTCGGACGGGTGGGCGGGTATGCCATGCCGGCGCAGGTATGCCGGCGAGGCGCAGGTGGTCCACGAGGCCATGCCCAAGGGACGGGCAATCAATGACAGGTCGGTCAGGGGGCCGCCGCGGATCACGCAGTCCACGTTCTCGCTGATCAGGTCGACCGGGCGGTCGCTGACCCCCAGCTCCAGCTGGATATCCGGGTAGCGGTGCAGAAACTCCGGCAGGGCGGGGATGATGACCATGCTGGCGATCGAGGCGCCGGTATCAACCTTGACCTTGCCCTTGGGGCTGGCTTGGGAGTGGCTCAGGCTGTTGTTGATATCGTCCAGCTCCCGAACCAGAGGCGCCGTACGGGTGTAGTAGGAAGCACCGTCCGGTGTCACCGTCACCTTGCGCGTAGTGCGCAAGAGCAAGGGAACCTGGAGATGCGCCTCCAGCATCTGCACGACCTTGGAGACGGTCGCCTTCGGCATGTTCAAGGTATCGGCTGCCTTGGTGAAGGAGCCGGTTTCTACGACGCGCGCAAAGACGCGTATGGCCTGAAATTGATCCATGGGATCTCCGCGTCATGCAGGGTTGGGTGCCGTGGATTGTACAAAATCCGGGACAAAGCGCCGACCTGGTACTGAAGAATGGGCAATAAGGCGCGCTCGTACCCGGGGATTGGTGGATATTTATCCACTGCTGCGGGGCAAGGATTGAGCAATGGCGCGGCTCGCCACCCCCTGTGCCCAGCTTTCTGCGTTTGTAAGCTTCATGCAAGAGAAGGATCGGCTTATAGTAGGGGCAGCACAGGGCGTGGTGGCAGTAAGCCGGGTGCAAATAACAATCAAACGGAGACAGCATGCTCAATCGGGTATCCATAGGCTCGCGGCTAGCCGCGTCTTTCGCATTCGTCCTGCTGGGTTTTGGCGTGGTGGTGGCGGTCGGCTGGTACAACCTCGGCAGTTTGCGCAACGCGCTTACCGGTGCCAGTTCCCATAGCGAAGTGGCGCGACTGGCCACATCGGTGCAGGCTTCCCTGCTCAACCTCAGCGCCGTGACCCGTGGCCATGCCACCGTGGTCCTGCCGGACGCGATCGCTGCAGGACAGAAGCAGATCGATGCAGCCAAGCTGCAACTGGACAAGACGGTCGCAGAGCTGGAAAAGGTGGCCGATGCGGCCTCCCCGGACGAACAGGCGGCCCTGAAGGCGGCGGTGGTCAAGGTCAGGCTGATTCCACCCTCGGTCGACCGCTTCACCGACCAGGTCAAGCAGTTCTTCCAGAGCGAGGCGGTGAAGATACTGAATGAGCAGCTCAACCCGCAGATACAGGGGGCCAATGAAGCACTGGCGAGTTTCGTGGCAGGCCAGGACCGGCAGATCCGTGCCAGCGCCGATAGCGCTGCGGCCGCCTACACCCGTGCGGTGACCTTGTTGCTGGTGGTGGCCGGTATCGTGGCCTTGACCACGATCGCCCTGAGCCTGACGGTCACGCGTAGCGTAACCCAGCCGCTCAACCAGGCGGTGGTGGCAGCCAACCAGGTGGCACAGGGCAATCTCGCCGTGCGCCTGCGTACCGATGGCACCGATGAGACCGCCCAATTGCTGCAGGCCCTGCAGGCCATGAGCCAGTCATTGGCGACGGCGGTCAGCAAGGTGCGGGATGGGGCGGCACAGGTCCGCCAGACCTCGTCGTCTGTCAGTACCTCGGCCGACCTGCTGAACGACCGCTTCCAGACCCAGTCGGACTCCACGGCCAGCATGGCTGCCGCCATCGAGCAGATGAGCGTCAGTACCTCGGTAGTGGCCAATTCGGCGCAGGAGATGCAGGCACGCTCCAAGCGTGGGCTGGATCAGACCCGGGCCGGCATGCAGCAGTCGGAAAGTCTGATCGGCAATATGCAGACCATGCAGGATACGATCGCCACCCTGACCCAGTCGGTCCACGCCTTCGTCCAGCATGCCCAGTCAATCACCAGCATGACCGACCAGGTCAAGGCCATTGCCGACCAGACCAACCTGCTGGCGCTGAACGCGGCGATCGAGGCGGCACGGGCTGGTGAGGCCGGGCGCGGCTTTGCCGTCGTGGCGGATGAAGTGCGCAAGCTGGCCGAGATGTCGAGTCAGTCGGCGAACAATATCGAGAAGATCGCCGGCGAACTGACGCTGCAGTCGGGAGAGGTCGAGCAATCGCTGCTACGTGGCCAGGAAGTGCTGGCCAGCAATGCGACGGCCACGCAATCGGTGGTGGCGGTACTCAGCAAGTCGATCGAGGCGGCCGAGGATGTCAGCGTCAGCGTCAACGAGATCGCCTCGGCCATGGATGAGCAAAAGCAGGTTACCCAGGCCATTGCCGGCAATACCGAACGAATTGCGACGATGGCGAGCGATAGCCTGCAGACCGTTGCCGCCCTGGCCGAGCATACCCACGCCCTGGAACAGGTGGCGCAGGAGCTTTCTGCCGCAATCGATCGATTCCAGTCCTGAGCCTAGTGCGGTAGCCGGCATAGCAAAAGGCCACGGTGCATGCCGTGGCCTTTTGTCATCTACCGTTGCTGGCCAGCTTTACTGGGCGGCGACCGGTATCTTGCCGATGCGGGCTTGCCATTCGGCCGGGCCGGTCTTGTGGACCGAGCTGCCCTGCGAATCCACTGCTACCGTGACCGGCATGTCGACGACGTCGAACTCGTAGATGGCCTCCATGCCCAGGTCTGCAAAGCCGACGACCTTGGCGCCCTTGATGGCCTTGGACACCAGATAGGCGGCGCCACCCACGGCCATCAGGTAGACCGACTGGTGCTTCTTGATGGCATCCAGGCCCGCCGGGCCGCGCTCGGCCTTGCCGACCATGCCCAGCAGGCCGGTCTGCGCCAGGACCTGTTCGGTGAACTTGTCCATGCGGGTCGCCGTGGTCGGGCCGGCGGGGCCGACGACTTCATCGCGTACCGGATCGACCGGGCCGACGTAATAGATGAAGCGGTTCTGGAAATCGACCGGCAAGGCCTCGCCCTTGTTGAGCATGTCGACCATGCGCTTGTGGGCGGCGTCGCGACCGGTCAGCAGCTTGCCGTTCAGCAGCAGGGTCTGGCCGGGCTTCCAGCTGGCAACCTGCTCACGGGTCACGTTGTTGAGATCGACACGGGTGGCGTCGGCGGACGGCGTCCAGGTCACGGCGGGCCAGTCTTCCAGCTTGGGCGCTTCCAGCTGGGCAGGGCCGGAGCCATCGAGCTCGAAGTGCACATGGCGGGTAGCGGCACAGTTGGGGATCATCGCGACCGGCAGCGAGGCGGCGTGGGTCGGGTAGTCGAGGATCTTGACGTCCAGCACGGTTGCCAGGCCACCCAGGCCCTGGGCGCCGATGCCCAGCGCATTGACCTTCTCGAACAGTTCGAGCCGCAGTTCTTCCACGCGGTTGCCAGGGCCACGGGCGATCAGTTCCTGGATGTCGATCGGGTCCATCAGTGACTTCTTGGCCAGCAGCATGGCCTTCTCGGCGGTGCCGCCGATGCCGATACCCAGCATACCGGGCGGGCACCAGCCGGCGCCCATCAGCGGCACGGTCTTCAGTACCCATTCCACGATACTGTCGGACGGGTTGAGCATGACGAACTTGGACTTGTTCTCGGAACCGCCACCCTTGGCCGCGATATGCACCTCCACGGTATTGCCCGGAACGATCTCGAAGTGCGTGATCGCAGGCGTGTTGTCCTTGGTGTTGCGGCGCAGGCCGGCCGGGTCTGCCAGCACCGAGGCGCGCAGCTTGTTGTCCGGGTGCAGGTAGGCCTGACGGGTGCCTTCGTTGACCATGTCTTCCACACCCATGGTGGCGTCGGCCCATTTCACGTCCATGCCGATCTTGACGAAGGCGCAGACAATGCCGGTGTCCTGGCAGATAGGACGATGGCCTTCGGCACACATGCGGCTATTGGTCAGGATCTGGGCAATGGCATCCTTGGCGGCCGGGCTTTCTTCGAGCTCGTAGGCGCGTCCCAGGCTCTGGATGTAGTCCTTGGGATGGTAATAGGAAATGTATTGCAGGGCATCGGCAATGCTGTCGATGAAGTCCTGCTGACGTATCACGGTCATGGCGGGCTCCAGAGGAGGTGCGATCGGGGGAGGGCAATTCTAACAGATACGGGCTGGGCACCGCCGTAGCGTGGCGGGTTTGACTACCTCGGGCCGGGTCCGCATCATCTGCCTGCCCCTGTGAGCGTGCCCGCTAGTGACGCCGCCCCATATAAAGAGATGGAGTGACCCTTGAATACAGATCGCCTTGCCCCCGTGGCCAGCCTGCTCGCCCTTTGCCTTGCCGCCTGTGGCGGCGGAGGAGGGGGCGGTGGCACCACCACCCCACCGACCACGCCGGCCCGCCCGGTCCTGGATGCCAGCTACCGCGCCAGCGGCCACGCGGCAGCCGGGGACGTGTTCGTACACCTGTTCGAGTGGAAATGGACTGCGGTGGCCAGCGAATGCGAAACCCAGCTCGGCCCCAAGGGCTACAAGGCGGTGCAGATATCCCCGCCGCAAGAAGACATCACCGGCAACCAGTGGTGGACGCGCTATCAGCCTGTCAGCTACAGCATCGACCAGAGCCGTTCCGGCACGCGTGCCGAGTTCATCGACATGGTCAATCGTTGCAAGGCGGCGGGTGTAGGTATCTATGCCGACGTGGTCATCAACCACATGACCGCCGGTAGCGGCATCGGTCGCAACGGGACGGCTTATACCAAGTACAGCTATCCGGGCCTCTACAGCCAGTCGGACTTCCATGCCACCTGCAGCGTCAGCAATTACCAGGATGCGGCCAATGTGCAGGATTGCGAGCTGTCCGGGCTGGCCGACCTCAATACCGCCTCGACTACCGTGCAACAAAAGCTGGCGGACTACCTGCTGAGCTTGGCGCGCCTCGGTGTGGCAGGCTTCCGCCTGGATGCCGCCAAGCATATCCAGCCGGTCGAACTCAACGCTATCCTGGCCAAGGTCAACCAGACGCTCACCGGCGAGGGCCGTGCCCTGCCTTACTATTTTGCCGAGGTGATCGACCCGGGTACCGAGGCCGTCAAGGCGCGTGACTACTTCGGGCTGGGCTATGCCAGCGGCGGTGCCACGGATATCACCGAGTTCAAATTCCGTGGCGTGGGGGACAAGTTCCTCGGCACCGGTGGGCAGAAGCTGGCGCAGCTCAATCCCAACGGCGCCAGCGGCAGCCAGTTCTCCGAGAGCGCCTGGAGCATCATGCCCAGCGACAAAGCCGTGGCGTTCCTGGAAAACCATGATACCCAGCGCCAGAGTGGCATCTCCTACCGGGATGGCGTGATCTATCGGCTGGCCAACGTCTGGATGCTGGCGACGCCCTATGGCTACCCTTCGATCATGTCGAGCTATGCCTTTGATCGAAGCACCCAGGCTGGTCGCGATATGGGCCCGCCGTTGACGACCACCGGCTGTGCCGTCAGCTTCGAGACTGCCAACATCGGCCAATGGGTCTGCGAGCATCGCGACCCAATGGTCGCCAATATGGTGGCCTTCCGCCGGGCCGTCGCTGGCACCCAGGTTAACAACTGGTGGGATAACGGTGGCAATGCGATCGCTTTCTCACGCGGCAGCCTGGGCTTCGTGGCGATCAACCGTGAGTCGGTCGATGTGACGCGCAGCTTTGATACCGGCCTCGCGGCGGGCAACTATTGCGATCTCCTGACGGGCGGCGTCACCAGCGCGAACGTCTGTGCCGGCAAGGTGGTGACGGTCGGTGGCGATGGCAAGGCGACTTTTGGCCTGACCGGCAACAGCGCGCTGGTGCTGCAGGCCTCGATCAAGCTGCGCTGATCGCTGCGTATTTCCTGAGGCTGGCGCGCGGATAGCGCGCCGGCCTCAGCCTGCAGCGTATTGTCGCAGAGCGTCCAGCTCCGCCAGCTCAAAGCCCGCCCGTAGGCGGGCTTCGACATTCAGCTCGCCGATATTGCGCGGTGCGTCGAACGCGACCAGATAGTCACGAAATGTCTGCACCGGGTCCAATCCTCTTTGCTGGCATAGCCAGCGGAACCAGCGGTTGCCGACGGCCACATGGCCGACTTCGTCACGGAAAATGATGTCGAGCAGGGCGGCTGCCTGCTTGTCCCCGGCCGCCAGCAGCCTGGCCTGCATGCCGGGCGTCACGTCCAGCCCGCGCGCTTCCAGCAGCCTGGGGACGAGCGCCATGCGTACCAGCACGTCGCCCGCGGTTTTCTCCGCCATGGCCCAGAGGCCGTTGTGGGCCGGGAAATCGCCATACCGGTAGCCCAGGGTCTGCAGGTGATCCGCCAATAGGCGGTAATGCCCGGCTTCTTCCGCCGCTACCCGCAACCAGTCGGCGTAATAGTCGCGCGGCATGCCCTGAAAGCGGGCGGCGGCGTCCAGTGCCAGGTTGATCGCATTGAATTCAATGTGGGCGATGGCATGGACCAGGGCGGCGCGCCCCTCCGTCGTACCCAGCCGGCGGCGCGGCACTGCCTGTGGAGAGATCAGTTCCGGCCGAAGCGGGCGCCCGGCCTGCAAGGCAGGGCCGATCTGCCCGCCGGCATGGTCCAGCTCCCCGGCCTGCCAGGATTGCCAGAGTCCACCGCTGGCGGCGACCTTGGCGTCGGGATCGGCCAGTGCGAGCACGGCCTGAGCGGCCGGGTAGAGCGGCGCTGGCATCAGCCGGCCTTGGCTGCCCGCCGCTGTGCCTTGGTGGCATTGACGAGCGCCTGGGCTGCTTCACGGTCACCGCGTTGGGCGGCTTCGACCACCTCGACCGCCACCGGGCTGAAGCGCGCCTCGAATTCCTTGCGATCCCGCACCCACAGGCCGGGCTCGAACGGCCAGAGGTGCTCGTAGATCACGACTTCGGCATCGGTGTCGGCCGACATGGCGTGGGCGACAAAGCGATAGAGGCCGCCATCCATATGGCGATAGTGGGCTTGTGACATGAGATCGGTTCCTGCTTCTGCTTGTTTCGAGGGAAGGGATTTTACCCCTGGCCGGACAGGTGCCCGGCACCAACAGAAAGGCGGCCCGTCGGCCGCCTGTTCTGATCGTACGGTGTCTGGATTAACGTGTCTGGTCGATGACCTGCAAGATGGGCAGCAAGACCCCGGCGCCCAGCTTCTTGGAGCGCTCGCCGCTCCAGCCGTACTCTTCGTCCGGCAGATTGGCGTTGTCCTTGAACGGCATCTCGATGGTGTAGGACAGGCAGCTGAACTGCTGACCCACCCAGTTGGTGGCCAACGTCAGGTTCGCCTGGCCCGGCTCGTCCTTCTCGTAACCATGCACGTCCTGGAAATCCGGCGAGCTGGCAATCCAGGCAGCCTTGAAGGCTTCCTCCAGCTTGTGCAGGCGATCACTGTAGTTGGGGTTGCCCTCGCAACCGGCCACGAAGTTGTACGGACGGGCTTCGTCGCCATGCGCATCGAGGAACAGGTCCACGCCGGTCTCCAGCATCTTCTGGCGGACCAGGAAGACCTCGGGCGAGCGTTCCAGCGTGGGCGTCTGCCATTCGCGGTTCAGGTTGGCGCCGGCGGCATTGGTGCGCAGGTTGCCGCGGGCGGCGCCGTCCGGGTTCATATTGGGCACGACATGGAAGACGCACTTGTCGAGCAGCAGGCGGCTGACCGGATCGTCGCTATCCAGCAGACGCTCGAGAAAGCCCTCGGCAAACCATTCGGCCATGGTCTCGCCAGGATGCTGGCGGCCGATGACCCAGACCTTCTTCTTGTGCGTTTCCGGCGTGCTGCTTTCCTGGTTGGTGATGCGCAGCAGGGTCATGTCGCGGCCATCCAGCGTGCTGCCCAGATGCTCGACTTCGACCTTGTCCGATTCGCTGGCGAAACCGATCAGGTCCAGGTGGCGCTCGTAGGAGTAGGGCTCGAAGTAGGCGAAATACAGGCTGTTGGTGTAGGGCGTGACACTGGCGGTCATGACCTGGCCATCGAATTCGGTCGGGATACGGAACCAGTGCTGACGGTCGTAGCTTGCCACCACCCGGTAGCCGTTCCAGTCCGGATAGGCGCTGCTGCCTGCGTTCAGGAAGCGCAGCGAAACGGGCAGGCCGGCGGCGCCCTGCAGGCGGAAGTGGAACCACTGGGCGAACTCGCTGGCGTTGTCCGGCTTGATCTTGAGCTGGATGTCGCGATGGTCGCTGAGGCTGACGACTTCGATGGAGCCGGCGTCAAACGAGGTGGAAATATGCAATTGGGTCATGGTGGGCACTCTGGGCATGCAGGCCAACGGGCCAGCTTGGGGCTGTAGACCCAACGATTTTAACCAAGCACGCGACAGCCTGCCGGGGAATCCGCAGCGCAGGCTGGTGCGGCGACAAGGGTAGCCCGATGCGGGCCACCCCTGTGGCTTAGTCCACCAGGGAGAAGTTGAGCGGTACCTGCACCGTCCGTGCCTGTCCCTGGCCGGCGCATTTGAGCTTGCGCAGGCTCGACAGCACGCTGCTTTCCATGGCGCGACTGGCGTAGGCGTTGCTGCTCTGCTTGATCAGCGGATTGCTGATCTCACCGGCGGGGCCGACGGTCAACTGCGCGACCATGTCGAACTGGTTGATGCCGCGGCTGGAGAAATCCATCCGTTCGGCCACCAGTGGCAGCTTGTCGGCCAGTACATCGCGTATCTCCAGATAGTTGCTGCAGGCAACGCTGGCACTGACCGGGCCGGCATGCGCAAGCGGCACGACGGGTGTCTCTTGTTGCCCGACGGCATCCCGGGGCACCGTGTCGGGATTGGATTGCCCGATGTCGGCTGTCGTGATGGTGGCGTGTGGTTCAACGACCATCGGGTCCGGGATCACCGGTATCCGGATCGTCAGCTCGCGCTGGGCCGCGGTTTCGATCCGGGCAACGGCTTCCTCGGGCTTGCTGGGCTCGGGCAAGGGACTCACCTGGGTCAGGCTGGTATCGGGCAGCTTGACCTGCCCTGTCTTCAATCCATGCAGCAGGCCGTAGACCAGGCCGGCGTGCAGCAATACAACCAGGGCGATACTGCTCAGGTTCTGTTTGGGTTGTTGGTTCGCAGTGGCAAATTCCATGATCTATACCCCGTCGTATGGTCCTGATATCCCCAGGCCTGCGAGCATGCAGCCCGCTGGCCGCTGTTATGGCGGTCGGGAGCGCTGCTTGCTGCTGACCGTTGTAGTCACGCTAGCAAGCGCGGCCTCGGTTTGCCAGATTGGATATTGCTCGGAATAGGGAACCCGGGCGTGCTTGCCACGTCATTGTCGTAAAGCCGCCGCGGGTGGGCCGAGAATCCCCTGGTGGGCAATAAAACGGTTATAAATCGAGCTTGCCCGCGCACCTTCTGGTCGACGCGGGCGAGCAGGAGGAGAACACAATATGGCAGCGACACTGCTGGCACCGCTCCGTGGCATGCTGATCGGCTGTCTCAGCCTTTCGCTCTGTTTTGGCCCCACGCTTGCCTGGGCCGATACCGCCCCGGCGCCGATCAAGTACGACCTTTCCTACGATATCTTCCACTCGGTCGAGGCCAAGCACGGCATGGTGGTCTCCGAGCAAGGGCTGGCCAGCCAGGTCGGCGTGGATATCCTCAAGCGCGGCGGCAATGCGGTGGATGCGGCCGTCGCCGTCGGGTTTGCGCTGGCGGTCGTCTTGCCGCAGGCGGGCAATCTCGCGGGCGGCGGATTCATGCTGGTGCACGATGCGAAGACCGGACGCGATATCGCGGTGGATTTTCGGGAAATGGCACCGGCGGCGGCCAGCCGCGATATGTATCTCGATACCCAGGGCAAGGTGGTACAGGGGCGCTCGCTCTTCACCCATCTGGCAGTAGGCGTGCCCGGCACGGTAGCCGGCCTGACCCAGACGCTGGAAAAGTACGGCACGCTCAAGCTGCCCGAGGTGATCGCTCCCGCCATACGCCTGGCGCGGCAGGGTTTTATTGTCAGCCCTGAGCTCGCGGACCATCTGTCTGCAGCTTCGGAGCGACTTGGCCGCTGGCCAGCCAGCCGCAAGCTGTTCTTTCGCGATGACCAACCCCTGCAAGCCGGTGACAGGCTGGTCCAGAATGAGCTGGCCAACACCCTGGCCGAGATATCACGACGTGGCGAGCAGGCCTTCTACCGTGGCGGTATCGCCAGGCAGATCGTGGCGGAGATGGATAGGCAGGGCGGCTTGATCACCCTGGCGGATCTGACGGCCTATAAGGTGGTGGAGCGCGAACCGGTGCGTGGCAACTACCGGGGCTACCAGGTCTTGTCCATGCCGCCGCCGAGTTCAGGGGGCATCCATATCATCCAGATGCTGAACCTGCTGGAGCGCTATCCCTTGCGTAGTTACGGTGCTGGCAGCGCGCAGACGCTGCATCTGGAAGCCGAGGCCATGAAGCTGGCCTACGCCGACAGGGCGGAATACCTGGGCGACCCGGACTTTGCCAAGGTGCCGATCAAAGGACTGACGTCGCGTGATTACGCCGATGAACTGGCCAGGAAGATCGATCCGGAGCGCGCCATGCCGTCGGCCCGGATCAAGCCCGGCAAGCCACAGCCGTATGAGAGCGACCAGACCACGCACTATTCGGTGGTCGATAGCTTGGGCAACGTCGTCAGCACGACCTACACCCTCAATCTGCCATTCGGTAGCGGCATCGTGGTGCCCGGCACCGGCATGCTGCTCAATAATGAGATGGACGATTTTTCATCCAAGCCGGGCGTGCCGAACGCTTTTGGCCTGGTGGGTGGCGAAGCCAATGCCATCGCGCCGTTCAAGCGTCCTCTGTCGTCCATGTCGCCCACCTTGGTACTCAAGGATGGCAAGCCATGGCTGGTGACGGGCAGCCCGGGCGGCAGTCGCATCATCACGACGGTGCTGCAAACCATCATCAACGCGGTGGATTTCGATATGGGGCCTGCCGGGGCCGCTGCGGCGCCGCGTATCCATCATCAATGGCTGCCAGACGAGTTGTCGGTGGAGCGGGGCATCAGCCCGGATACGATCCGTCTGTTGCAGCAAAAAGGTCAGAATGTGGTGGTCAAGCGGGCGTTCGGCCGTACCCAGACCATACAACTGCGGCCCGAGGGGCTGTATGGCTACGCCGATCCGCGCAACCCCGACGGTGCGGCCGTGGGCTACTGATAGCGGTGCGCTTCAGGCTGGTTGCATGTCGCGGCGGTATTTGACGAAGCCGCGCTTGCGGTCGCCCTCGTAACCCTGACGGGCAAAGAAGCGGTGGGCATCGGTGCGGCTGGCGTTGCTCAGCAGCATGATCTTGGAGCAATCGCGCGCCAGGCAGCGCCGGTCTATGTCGCTGAACAGACGGGCTCCCAGGCCCTGGCCACGTGCGGCTGCCGCCACCACGACGTTCTCAAGCAGCGCGTAGGGCTGATGGGCGTACATGGCATCCAGGCAGAACAGCAGGTGAGCCGTTGCGAGCAACCGGCCGCCCTGTTCGGCAACCAGGAGCGCGTGGTCAGCGTGCTGGGCCAGGGTCTCCAGGCGTTCAGGCAGCACCGCGATGCAGGGGTCGTTGACCAGTTCCCGGTACAGGCCGGTCAGGGCCGCCGCATCGCCGGCATGGGCGATGCGGATGGTGATGCTTGCGTTGACACTCACTCCTCGACGGCACCGTCCAGATAGACCCAGCGGCCTTTCAGGCGGACAAAGCGGCTTTTTTCGGTCAGCTTTGCGGCCTTGCCACCGATCTTGTACTTGGCGACAAACTCCACCGTGCCTTCATCATCATCCGACCCACCGCCTTCATGCCCCAGGATCGTCAGGCCCACCCACTTGGCCGAATCGTCCTTCAGGTCCAGCTCGGTCGGGCGCGTGTCAGGGTGCCAGCTATAGAGCAGGTAGTCGGCCTTCTTCATGACATAGGCGGCATAGCGCGAGCGCATCAGCGCCTCCGGCGTTGCCGGGTTCTGTTTTTCCATATGCAGCATGAAGCAGCACTCTTTGTAGGGCTTGCCACTGTCGCAGGGACAGTTGGTAGGGAAATCGTGCTTGGCCATGGTGTCTCGTTAAGCGGTCTGGCGGGGAGGGCAGCTAACGCCGCTACCCGCGTGGTTTCAAAGGTTGCCTGGCTGCAGGTAACCATATTCGTAGCAGATATGCAGGGCCGTGATCACTTCGGCACTGTACTGGCCAGGCGGCAGTTGCCGCTGGTTGGCCAACTGGTGCAGGACGGGATAGCTGGCCGGATCGGCATCGAGCGTATCGCCGTTGATATAGATCTGGCCTGCATCGAACAGCATGACGGATTTGAGATCCAGCATCACGCCCCGCCTGGCGACTTCGCGGGCAAAGGCCTTTTCAGTGAGCTCGTCTTCCGGGCTGTCATAGAAGACATGGGCCTTGGGCTCGCTGAAATAGCGGCCGATAAAGTCTCTGACGGTGGCCTCATCCCAGCTGATGCCTTGCAGCAGGGCCGAAATGCGTGCGACGAAATCGTCCGGCACGCGGGCCGGGTCCTGCGGCAACGTCAGGTTGGGGTCGGAATACAGGCCGTCAAGCTCGATCCGGTCACGCAGGAAATCCAGAAAGGCCCCCCCCAGCTCCTGGGCCGATGGCGCTCGGAAGCCGATCGACCAGGTCTGGCCCGGCTCCAGCGCCACGCCTTCGTGGGCATACTTGGGCGGCAGGTAGAGCATGTCGCCATGCTCCAATACCCATTCCTGCTCGGGCGTAAAGCGTTCCAGTACCTTGAGCGGCGAGTCTTCCACCAGCGCAAGATCGGTCTGGGCCGAGATGCGCCAGCGTTTTTTTCCGCCAACCTGCAACAGAAACACGTCATAGCTGTCGAAGTGCGGACCCACGCCACCGCCGGCCGGTGCGTAGCTGATCATCAGGTCGTCCAGCCGCACATGGGGAATGAAGTCGAAGCGATACAGCAGTTGCGCCGCGAATGGCACATGATGGTTGACGTTCTGTACCAGTACGGTCCAGTCTCCCTCTGGTAGCCGCTTGAAACGGCTGGGCCGGAAGGGGCCGGATTCGCAGGACCAGCGGCCGTCGCGCTGCTCGATCAGGCGTGATTCGACGTCTTCCTGGCTGGCAAGGGCTTGCAGGTCGGCCAGTTCTGGCAGCCAGTCGAACTGGGTGACGGCCTGGCGGATCAGCAGTGGTTTTTTCTGCCAATATTCGGCCAGAAACTGCTCAGCCGTCAGATTCCCGAGTGGCGGATTGGACATGTGAGCTATATAGGGAAAAAGTGAGTTGACCCGGATTATCTCATCCGGCGCGCAACCACGCAGCAGGAGGTGTTTCGCAGGAGGTGTTTTATGCTGGATACCGGCGTGCCCGCACCCGATTTTGAGTTGCCCGACGCCGCCATGGACATGGTGAAGCTGTCGGATTTTCGTGGCAACAAGCAGGTCGTGCTGTACTTCTATCATCGTGACGACGACCCTGGTTGCACCATAGAGGCGATCGAATTCTCCGATCTGGCCGATCGGTTCGCCCGTCTCAACGCGGTCGTACTGGGCGTCAGCCTGGACGATCCCTTCTGTCACGAGGCATTTCGCGACAAGCACGGGCTGCTGGTAAGGCTGCTGTCGGACAGTGAAACCGAAGTTTCACGCAGTTACCATACTCTGCGGGAATCGGAGCGCAATGGCGTGGTAAAATTCGGCACCATCCGCTCAACGTTCATCGTTGATCGCACCGGCACCCTGCGCCATGCCATGTACAACGTCGCGCCACGCGGCCATGCGGCGCAAGTGCTTCAACTTATCCAGCAACTTGACGCGTAGGCGTCACCCCAAGGAACTACCTCATGGAAATCACCAAGAACTCCGTTGTCGCGCTGCAGTATGAAATGTTCGATGCAGCCGGGGAGCTGCTCGACCAGACCCAGGCCGATGAGCCCATGGTCTATCTGCATGGTGGCTATGACGGTATCTTCCCGGCAGTGGAAGAGGCCCTGCACGGCAAGAAGGTTGGCGACAAGATCGACGTCACCATGGAGCCGGACGACGCTTTTGGCGAATACGATGCCGATTTGGTGCGTATCGAAGCCCAGGACGTGTTCCCCGAGGAAATCGAAGTCGGCATGATGTTCGAGGCGGATGATCCGGAAAGCGGCGATGTCATGCTGTTTACGGTGACTGAAATCGCCGACGGCAAGGTCGTGGTCGATGGTAACCATCCCCTGGCTGGCAAGCGCCTGCGCTTTGTGGCTACGGTTGCAGAAGTGCGTGCTGCCAGTGCTGAAGAACTGGCCCACGGCCATGTTCACGGCGAACACGGCCACCACCACTAAGCAATATTGTTGTGCTGGAACGGCGGGCTACGGCTCGCCGTTCTGCATTCTTGGTTGCGGGCAACAATTGTCTAAGATGGTTGCAATGATGCCGAGGCATGCCGGTCGGTTGAATGGCCTCCTGCGCGAGGTCCGGATCGGTGACCTTGTGATGTAACTGAGAAGCATTCTCCGTTTATATCTTTTCATGAGCCCCGGAGCCAGCCTCCAGGCGGCCCTTGGAGTAAATGCTCAATTGCTCATACTGCCTTGTAGGCGGTAAAATTGCTGCGTTGCAGCAGCTTTTCGACTGACTTTATCGCCAACAGACCAGGCACCCGTCAGGGGCAGTTGTTTGTTTGACGCATATCAAAGAGGGTTGTTTGCGGGGGTAGCACACTCCGCGGCTGAGTCGGTCCACCGACCTATCCCTCACTAAGCCAAGACCGGCGCGGAGAGAAAAATCACGGTGACACGTTTCGCCGTGTGAACCTCGTTTCCGGTCGTACCGGATTTTTTGAGTTTTTCGGAGACTTCCATGCAAGCCAATTCTGCGCTTGAACCCCAGGTTGGGGCGGAGACCTTCAACTATCAAGTCGTGCGGCAGTTCAGCGTCATGACCGTAGTGTGGGGCATCGTCGGTATGTTTATGGGGGTGGTGATTGCCGCCCAGCTGGCTTGGCCAGAACTGAATTTCGGACCGTATTTTCATTTCGGCCGCCTGCGCCCACTGCACACCAGTGCCGTGATCTTCGCTTTTGGTGGTAGCGCCTTGTTCGCTACCTCCTACTACGTGGTTCAGCGTACCTCCGGTGTGCGCCTGTTCTCTGATGCGCTCGCTGCCTTTACCTTCTGGGGTTGGCAGGCCGTCATCGTCTCGGTAGCCATTACCTATCCGCTGGGCATCACCGCCGGCAAGGAATACGCCGAGATGGAATGGCCGATCGCCCTGGCGATCGCCGTGATCTGGATTGCCTATGCCGTCGTGTTCTTTGGCACGCTGGCCAAGCGCAAGATCAAGCATATCTACGTCGCCAACTGGTTCTACGGTGCCTTCATTCTGGCCGTGGCCCTGCTGCACATCGTCAATCACCTGTCTGTACCGGCTTCGATGTGGAAGTCCTACCCGATCTATTCGGGCGCCGTGGATGCCATGGTGCAATGGTGGTACGGCCATAATGCGGTTGGCTTCTTCCTGACTGCCGCCTTCCTGGGCATGATGTACTACTTCGTGCCCAAGCAGGCTGGTCGCCCGGTCTACTCCTATCGTTTGTCCGTCGTGCACTTCTGGGCGCTGGTGTTCACCTATATGTGGGCCGGTCCTCACCATCTGCACTACACCGCCTTGCCGGACTGGACCCAGTCGCTCGGCATGGTGTTCTCCCTGATCCTGCTGGCGCCAAGCTGGGGCGGCATGATCAACGGCATCATGACCCTGTCGGGCGCCTGGCATAAACTGCGTACCGACCCGATCCTGAAGTTCCTGATCACCGCACTGTCGTTCTACGGCATGTCCACGTTCGAAGGCCCGATGATGGCCATCAAGACCGTGAACGCGCTGAGCCACTACACCGACTGGACTATTGGCCACGTGCACTCCGGTGCCCTCGGCTGGGTTGCCATGATCACCATCGGCTCGATCTACTACCTGATCCCGCGCCTGTTCGGCCGCGAGAAGATGTACTCGATCCCGTTGATCGAGGCACATTTCTGGATCGCCACCCTGGGCGTGGTGCTGTACATCGCCGCCATGTGGGTATCAGGCGTGACGCAAGGCTTGATGTGGCGTGCGACCAATGCCGACGGCACCCTGACCTATGCCTTCATTGACTCGGTCAAGGCCAGCCATCCCTACTATGTTGTTCGTCTGATCGGTGGCGGCCTGTATCTCTCCGGCATGTTCCTGATGGCCTACAACGTCGCCCGTACCATCATGCAAGGCAAGGCCGTGGATGCGCCCATCCCCGCCCTGCAAGCTGCCCACGCTTAATCAGATCCAGGAATCGTCATGGAAAAGGTCCAGAAACTGATTGAAGAACATGTTGGCGCGCTGATCGTGTTCACCATCCTGACCATTAGCGTGGCCATGATGGTGGAGATTTTGCCGCTGATGTTCTCCAAGTCCACCACCCAGCCCATTCCGGGGGTGAAGCCCTACAACGCACTGCAACTGGCTGGCCAGGATATCTATGTGCGTGAGGGTTGCTACAACTGCCACTCGCAGATGATCCGTCCTTTCCGGGCAGAGACCGAACGTTACGGTCACTACTCGGTCGCTGGCGAGTCGGTCTACGACCACCCGTTCCAGTGGGGCTCCAAGCGTACCGGTCCTGATCTGGCACGTGTTGGCGGTCGTTACTCGGATGAATGGCACTTCGTTCACCTGATGAACCCGCGCGACGTGGTGCCGGAATCCATCATGCCGGCATTCCCATGGCTGGCAGGCGCCAAGATCGATCCGGCCACCACCCAGTCGCACATGCGTGCGCTGCGCAAGGTTGGCGTGCCGTACACCGATGCCGAGATTGCCGATGCGCCGAAGCTGGTGGAAGGCAAGACCGAGATGGAAGCGGTCATCGCCTACCTGCAGGGCCTGGGTCTGGCCCTCAAGGGTATCCGCTGATCCCTCGCCGGCCAGCTTGCGTGGAAAACGCGGGATGGCCGGCCGGTTGGTTGAGCAAGGATTTACGTTATGGACATCAATTTGATTCGCATCGTCGTGACGCTGGCAGGCCTGGCCTGTTTTGTTGCGATTGCTGTATGGGCCTGGGGCAAGCCTGCCAAGCAAGGCTTTGAGGAGGCCGCCATGCAGCCGATCAATGACGACGACCTGCCGCACGAGCAGGCACGGAGTGAAAAATGAGCGACTTTTTCAGCGAGTTCTGGGGTTACTACATCACCGCCCTGGTGGTGCTATCGCTGTTCTGGCTGGGCTACGTGCTGTGGTCCCAGAGTAAGGTCAAGCTACCCAAGGGCGAAAAGGCCCAGGTAACCGGCCACAAGTGGGATGGCGATCTGGAGGAGTACAACAATCCCTTGCCGCGCTGGTGGATGGGCCTGTTCTACATCACCATCGCCTTCGCTGTCGGCTACCTGATCCTGTATCCGGGCCTGGGTGCGTTCGCCGGCACCAAGGGCTGGACGGCTGCCGGCCAGTACCAGGCCGAGTCCGCCGCCAAGGAAGCCGCCATCAAGCCGCTTTACGACAAGTACCTGTCGGTCGATGTGCCAACGCTTGCCAAGAGCGATGAGGCACGTCAATCCGGCCAGAGCCTGTTCCTGACCTACTGTATGCAGTGTCACGGTTCGGATGCGCGCGGTGCCAAGGGCTTTCCCAACCTGACCGATAACGACTGGCTCTACGGCGGTACGCCCGATAAGATCGAGGAGACGCTGAACGGTGGCCGCGCAGGCCAGATGCCGGCCTTTGGTGCGGCGTTCGGTGAAGAGAAGGTCAAGGATGTAGCCAACTATGTCCTTAAGATCGCCAGCAAGAACTATGACGCCGTCCGTGCCGGTCGTGGCGAAGAGACCTTCAAGCAGGTCTGCGTGGCTTGTCACCAGGCGGATGGCAAGGGCAGCCAGACCATTGGCGCACCTAACCTGACCGACAAGGTTTGGCTGTACGGCGGTAGCGAGCACACCATCATCGAGACCATCACCAACGGCCGCAAGAACCGCATGCCGGCCTGGAAGGAAGCGCTCGGCGAGGGCAAGGTGCACCTGCTAGCCGCTTACGTCTACGGTCTGTCGCACAAGGAAGGCGCGGCGGCTGCGCAATAAGTTGCAAGTACCGTGCGGAGGGTGTACGCCTCCGCCTGCTGGTCCGCCGCTGCGACGATACGTCGCGGTGGTCGGGCTGGCCCTCCGGCGATAATCGCCGGATAGACAGAGACCGCTTCCGACAGCGCTGGACGTTGTCGAAAACCGTTTCCCCAGGCTTCCCGCCATGCCGCAATCGTTCAAGAACATCCCGATCAAGGTTGTGCCCGCCACGCCGGCAGAAGTGCCGGTGGAGCTCGAAGAGGTTGTCCTCTACGAAAAGCACAAGAAGGTCTACCCGCGCTGGATTACCGGTCGCTTTACCCAATGGCGCTGGTTCTGGCTGGTGGCGACCCAGGTGTTCTTCTATGGCATGCCCTGGCTGAACATGCACGATCGCCAGATGATGCTGTTCGATCTGGTGCACCGTAAGTTCTATATCTTCGGCTTTATCTTCCTGCCGCAGGATTTCATCTACCTGACCGCCTTGCTGCTGATGTGCGCCTTCGGCCTGTTCGTCTGGACATCCATTGGCGGTCGCTTGTGGTGTGGCTATTCCTGCCCGCAGACGGTCTATACGGAGATCTTCCTGTGGGTGGAGAAGTGGGTGGAAGGGGACCGGATGGCGCGCATCAAGCTCGACAACGGCCCAATGAACCTGCGCCGCCTCAGGATCAAGTACACCAAGCACGCGATCTGGATAGCGATTTCGCTATGGACCGGCTTCACCTTCGTAGGCTATTTCACCCCTATCCGCGAGCTGAGCAGCGCGGTACTGAACTGGAATACCGGGCCGTGGGAAACCTTCTGGATCCTGTTCTACGGTTTTGCCACCTATGGCAACGCAGGCTGGATGCGTGAACAGGTCTGCAAGTACATGTGTCCCTATGCGCGCTTCCAGAGCGCCATGTTCGACCAGGACACGCTGCTGATCAGCTACGACGCCGAGCGGGGCGATCCGCGTGGCAGCCGCCGCAAGGGTGAGGACTACAAGGCCGAGGGCAAGGGTGACTGCATCGACTGTAAGCTCTGTGTCCAGGTCTGCCCGGTCGGGATCGATATCCGCGATGGCCTGCAATACGAGTGCATTGCCTGCGGCGCCTGCATCGACGCCTGCGACAGCATCATGGACAAGATGGAGTACCCGCGCGGCCTGGTGCGTTACACCACCGAGAACGCGCTGGCCCACAAGTATCCCGAAAGCCAGATCGCCAACCATATCCTGCGACCGCGCGTGGTCATGTACAGCGCGGTGCTGATGATCGTGGCGGTAGCGGTAGTGCTGTCGCTGGCCTTCAAGTCGCCGATCAAGGTTAACGTCTCGCGTGACCGCAATACGCTGGTGCGGGAGACCGATGACGGCATGCTGGAAAACAGCTATCAGCTGCAGCTGCAGAACACCGACGAAGCGTCGCATCGTTTCGTGATCCGCGCCGACGGCCTGCCGGAAATGAAGGTGCTGTCCGACCAGGGCGACATCGTGGAGGTGCCGGGCAACGGTGCGACGACGGTCGGGGTTCGGGTGCAGGTCGAGCCGCAGTACGCCACCCGTGGCTCGAAGAAGATCTATTTTGAAGTCCAGGCCGCCGATGACCTGACCCTCAAGGTTAGGGAGAAGTCGAGCTTTATCGGCCAGTAATGGCTGTCGCAGGCCGACGGTGCGGCAGCGCCGTCGCCTCTCCCAATCCGGCAGCGTCGCTTGCGGCGCTGTCGTGGCAAGTGCAAGAAAGACCATGAATCAACCTGTTAACAATCGCTGGTACCAGCAGCCCGTTGTCTGGCTTTTCCTGATCCTGCTCGGCGTCACGGTCGTCGCCTGCATCGGGCTCATGATCATCGCGATCAAGAGCGACGATGGCCTCGTGACCGACGACTACTACAAGCGCGGCAATGAGATCGGCAAGGACATCGTACGTGATCGCCAGGCGGCCAAGCTGGGTCTGTCGGCCAAGCTCATGGTGTCCGACGACGGCCTGCAGGCCCGTGTGCTGCTCATCCCGATGCCGGCCCAGCCGAACCCGCTGACCATCACGCTGTCGCATCCCACGCAGGCCGGCCAGGACCTGACGCTGTCGTTGCGACCGACCGAAGATGGCATGTACAAGGCCAAGCTGGATGGTGTCCTGGCCCCTCAGCGCTGGCTGGTCCAGCTGGACGACCCGCATGGTGGCTGGCGCCTGCGCGGCGAAGCCACGATCGGACCGGGCAGCGCGGTTGATCTGAAGCCGGCGGGGCAGTAGTCCCGACCACCGGGTGGGGCAGGGCGATACGCAAGGTATCGCCGGTATCCGGCCCGGCTTTTGCTCCGGATGGGTTCCGTCGTGCGGAATAGTCGAGTAAAATGCTCAGCCTTTCCCCACGTTTCCCAAGAGCCCCTGAATGTTTGCGCGCCTACGTGAAAACATTGCCGTCGTGTTTGATCGCGACCCTGCAGCCCGCTCCACCTGGGAAGTGCTCACCTGTTACCCCGGCCTGCATGCGCTGACCTTTCACCAGGTAGCGAACGCATTCTGGCGCGGTGGATTCAAGTGGTTGGGGCGGTTTACCTCGCATATCAGCCGTTTCCTCACCGGTATAGAGATCCATCCTGGCGCGACCATCGGCCGCCGGGTGTTCATCGATCACGGCATGGGCATCGTGGTGGGCGAGACGGCGGTCATCGGTGACGACTGCACGCTGTACCACGGCGTGACCCTCGGCGGTACCAGCTGGAACAAGGGCAAGCGCCATCCCACGCTGGAACGCGGTGTGATCATCGGTGCCGGCGCCAAGGTGCTGGGTCCGATCACGCTGCATGCCGGCGCCAAGGTCGGCTCCAATGCTGTGGTGGTCAAGGACGTGCCGAGCAATGCGACAGCGGTGGGTATCCCGGCCCGCATCGTGGCGGACGACGTGGCCCAGGTACGCGAAGCCAACGCCGAGAAGATGGGTTTCTCCGCCTATGCCATCTCGTCCAAGATGGACGATCCGGTGGTGCAGGCCATCCATGGCCTGGTGGACCATAGCGCCAATATCGACGAGCGCATCGAACTGATCCTGCGCCGGTTGGAGAAGCTTGGCGTGGATTGCGCGGAAGAGCGGGCGACCGCCGATAAGTTCGATGCGAACTATTTGAACCGAATTGTTGACTAAAACACTAGGATATAAATGTTGACCAAAATGGTCGGGTATTTTATCCTTCGGCTACTTTCCAAGTAGGTGGGCTTATGCGTCTGACTACCAAGGGCCGCTTTGCGGTTACTGCGATGCTTGACCTGGCGCTGCGCGAGCAGAAGGGCCCGGTGACGCTGTCCGGTATCTCGGAGCGCCAGAATATTTCGCTGTCCTACCTTGAGCAGCTGTTTGGCAAATTGCGCCGTAACAGCTTGGTGGACAGTGTGCGCGGCCCAGGTGGGGGCTATTGCCTCGCACGCGCAGTGGCCGATATCTCGGTGGCCGACATCATCACGGCGGTCGATGAACCACTGGATGCCACGCAGTGCGGCGGCAAGGAAAACTGCCTCGAAGACAACAAGCGTTGCATGACGCACGACTTGTGGTCCGACCTCAATCGCACCATCTATGAATACCTGGCGTCGGTCACGCTGGCCGAACTGATCGAGAAGCAGCGGGCCAAGTGCCCGAGCACGCAGGCCAGCCAGGAGTGCAGCGTGCTGCACGACAAGCGCAAGAACAGCAATCCGGTGCAGCAGGTTCCCGCCTGAGCCACGGAAGCAGGAACAGACTTAGCTAGCCGTTAGTTATCCAGAGGCCAAAAGGCCCGCCTATCTCGTACTGGGCGTAGATGCATCGCATGGAGCGTAGTAAATGAAACTGCCGATTTACCTCGACTATTCCGCTACCACCCCGGTGGACCCGCGTGTTGCCGAACAGATGATCCCCTGGTTGACCGAACAGTTCGGCAACCCGGCCAGCCGTTCCCATCCTTTTGGCTGGGCAGCCGAAGAAGCGGTGGAAGAGGCGCGCGAGGAAGTCGCCAAGCTGGTGAACTGCGATGCCAAGGAAATCGTCTGGACCTCCGGTGCGACGGAATCGAACAACCTCGCCCTCAAGGGTGTGGCGCATTTCTACAAGGACAAGGGCAAGCACCTGATCACCATGAAGACTGAGCACAAGGCCGTGCTCGACACCATGCGTGAGCTGGAGCGCGAAGGTTATGAAGTCACCTACCTGAGCCCGCTGGAAAACGGCCTGGTGGACATGGATGTGCTGAAGGCCGCCCTGCGCGACGACACCATCCTCGTCTCCATCATGGCGGTGAACAACGAAATTGGCGTGGTACAGCCGATCGCCGAAATCGGCGAGATGCTGCGCGAGCGCGGCATCCTGTTCCATGTGGACGCGGCCCAGGCGACCGGCAAGATCGGTATCGACCTGTCCACCCTCAAGGTTGACCTGATGAGCTTCTCGGCCCACAAGACCTACGGACCCAAGGGTATCGGTGCACTGTATGTCCGCCGCAAGCCGCGCGTGCGGATCGAAGCCCAGATGCATGGTGGCGGCCATGAGCGCGGCATGCGTTCCGGTACGCTGGCCACCCATCAGATCGTCGGCATGGGCGCTGCGTTCAAGATTGCCCGCGAAGAGATGACTACCGAGCTGGAGCGCATCCGCATGCTGCGCGACCGGCTCTGGAACGGCGTGTCCGACATGGAAGAGGTCTACCTCAACGGCGATATGGATGCGCGCGTGCCGCACAACCTGAACGTCAGCTTCAACTATGTGGAAGGCGAATCGCTGATTATGGCCTTGAAGGACCTGGCCGTATCGTCGGGTTCTGCCTGTACCTCTGCGTCGCTTGAGCCCTCCTACGTGCTGCGCGCCCTGGGCCGCAACGACGAGCTGGCCCATTCGTCCATCCGCTTCACCATCGGCCGCTTCACCACGGTCGAGGATATCGACTATGCGATCAAGCTGATCCACGAAAAGATCGGCAAGCTGCGTGAACTGAGCCCGCTGTGGGACATGTTCAAAGAAGGCATCGACCTCAACACCGTGCAGTGGGCTGAACACTAAGCCGGCGAGATGCCGTACCTGTGCCCAGACCGGGCACCCTGAATTCAAAAGACGGAACATCTGGGGTTCCGCTAAGGAGTTAAAAAATGGCATACAGCGACAAGGTCATCGACCACTACGAAAACCCGCGTAACGTGGGTTCCTTTGAAAAGGGCGACGATTCGGTAGGTACCGGCATGGTGGGTGCACCGGCCTGCGGCGACGTGATGAAGCTGCAGATCAAGGTCGGCGCCGGTGGCGTGATCGAAGACGCCAAGTTCAAGACCTATGGTTGCGGTTCGGCCATTGCGTCGAGCTCGCTCATTACCGAGTGGGTGAAGGGCAAGACACTGGACGAAGCCATGACGATCAAGAACACCCAGATCGCCGAAGAGCTGGCTTTGCCGCCGGTGAAGATCCACTGCTCCATCCTGGCGGAAGACGCCATCAAGGCAGCGGTGGCCGACTACAAGGCCAAGCACGAGGGCTGATCATGGCACTCTCTCTGTCAGAAAAAGCGGCAAAGCACGTCGCCAACTACATTGCCAAGCGTGGCAAGGGTGTGGGTGTGCGGCTGGCCGTGCGTACCTCCGGTTGCTCCGGCATGGCGTACAAGCTGGAGTTCGTCGACCAGGAGTCGGCCGACGACCTGGCATTCGAAAGCTTCGGTGTGAAGATATTCACCGATGCCAAGAGCCTGCCGTATCTGGATGGCACGCAGCTCGACTTTGTGAAGGAAGGGTTGAACGAAGGCTTCAAGTTCAACAACCCCAACGTCAAGGACGAATGTGGTTGCGGCGAGAGCTTCAATACCTGAGTCCGCAAGGTCAGGGCGACTGTCAGCCAAAGCATGCGCCGCCCATGAAGCGGCGCTGCTTTTTGTAAGGACCGCCTTCGGGCTGGGTGAACATGGCATTTGATTTCTCGCAGGACCACTTCGCACTGTTCGGCTTGCCACGCGCTTTCCTGCTTGACATGAACGTGCTGGAAACGGCCTACCGTGCATTGCAGAGCCAGTACCACCCCGATCGGGCAGCCAGCCTGCCGGACACGGACAAGCGGCTGGCCCTGCAGGTGGCGACACGTGTGAACGAGGCGTTCCAGATCCTCAAATCCCCGCTGGCTCGAGCGCGCTACATGCTGCAGCTCGCCGGTGTGGATACGCAGGAAGAAACCAATACCAGCATGCCCGCAGCCTTCCTGATGCAGCAGATGGAGTGGCGCGAGGCGGTGGTGGATGCCCGCCAGGCTGGACAGATCGAAGCGCTGGAAGCGCTCGCGGGCGAACTGCGCACGGAGACCCGACGCCTGGAGGCCGACCTGGCCCATGGTCTCGATGTGCACGTCGATCATGCGCTGGTGGCCCAGACCGTGCGCAAGCTGCGTTTCCTGGAGAAGCTGGACCAGGAAATCGGCGATGCGATCGAGCGACTACTGGATTGATGGCGTACCCGGCTTGGGCCGGGTGCTAGGTGTGAGCCTTCGGGCTTGCAGGACGAGATGCATCACACTGATTGACGGACCATAACCGTCGACCTGGATAAGCAAGATCATGGCCCTATTTCAAATTGCCGAACCCGGCGAAGCCGCAGAACCCCACCAGCACCGCCTGGCTGTCGGTATCGATCTCGGCACCACCAACTCGCTGGTCGCCACGGTCAAGAGCGGCTCTGCCACCGTGCTGGTGGATGAAGCCGGCCGCAGCCTGCTGCCATCGGTCGTCGGCTACGGCAGCGAAGGCAAGGTCATCGTCGGGCATGCCGCACAGGCGCGCCAGAGCGAGGATCCGCGCAATACCATCGTGTCGGTCAAGCGCTTCATGGGGCGTGGCGTCAAGGACCTACCGGATTCCGCTGCGACGCCCTACCGGTTTGTCGATGCACCGGGCATGCTCAAGATCAAGACCATCGCCGGTGAGAAGAGCCCGGTGGAAGTGTCGGCCGACATCCTGCGGGCCTTGAAGCAGCGGGCCGAAGCCAGCCTGGGCGGCGAACTGGTCGGTGCGGTGATCACCGTGCCGGCTTATTTCGATGACGCGCAGCGCCAGGCGACCAAGGATGCCGCCACGCTGGCCGGCCTCAATGTGCTGCGCCTGCTCAACGAACCGACTGCCGCCGCAGTCGCCTACGGCCTCGACAATAGCGCCGAGGGTGTCTATGTCGTCTATGACTTGGGCGGCGGCACCTTTGACGTTTCCATCCTGAAGCTCACGCGCGGCGTGTTCGAGGTGTTGTCCACCTCGGGCGATTCCGCCCTTGGTGGCGACGATTTCGACCAGCGCGTGTTCTGCTGGCTGGCCGAGCAGGCCGGCCTGAGCCTGCTGGGCGATCATGACACCCGCCTGCTGCTGACGCGCGCGCGCGAGGCCAAGGAAGCACTGACCGAACATGCCAGCACGCGCGTGACCGTCAAGCTCTCCGACGGTGAGGTGGTCGATGTCGAGCTGACGGCCGAAACCTTCCAGCAGATCACCGGCACGCTGGTGCAAAAGACCATGACGCCGGTGCGCAAGGCCATGCGCGATGCCAAGCTTGGTCTCGACGAGGTCAAGGGTGTGGTGATGGTTGGTGGCGCCACGCGCATGCCGCATGTGCGCCGGGCCGTCGCGGAGTACTTTGGTCGCGAGCCGCTGACCAATCTGGACCCGGACAAGGTGGTGGCGCTGGGCGCCGCCATGCAGGCCAATGCGCTGGCCGGGAACAAGAGCGATGACGAGTGGCTGCTGCTGGATGTGATTCCGCTCTCGCTGGGCCTCGAGACCATGGGCGGCCTGGCCGAGAAGGTCATCCCGCGCAACAGCACCATTCCCACCGCCCGCGCCCAGGAGTTCACCACCTACAAGGATGGCCAGACGGCCATGGCGATCCATGTGGTGCAAGGCGAGCGTGAGCTGGTGGTGGATTGCCGCAGCCTTGCCCGCTTCGAATTGCGCGGCATTCCGCCGATGGTCGCCGGCGCGGCACGTATCCGCGTGACCTTCCAGGTCGATGCAGACGGCTTGCTGGCGGTGAGCGCCCGGGAACAGTCGACCGGGGTGGAAGCCCATATTGCGGTCAAGCCATCCTACGGCCTGGCGGACGACGAGATCGCCCGCATGCTGCAGGATTCCATGGCGAATGCCGGTGCCGATATGCAGGCACGCAGCCTGGCAGAGGCGCAGGTGGAGGCTGAGGGTCTCGTCAACGCCACCGAAATCGCCCTGGCCAGCGATGGTCAACTGCTGAGCGAGACAGAGACCCTGGCAGTGCGCGACGCGGTGCTGCGCCTGCGTACCGCGATCGCGGGTTCGGATGCCGCCGCGATACGCGAGCTGACCGACAGCCTCAATCACGAAACCGCCGAATTCGCGGCCCGCCGCATGGATGCGGCAGTCAAACGGGGTTTGACCGGTCATACCCTGAGCGAATTGAGCTGACCATTACCGCGGTGCGAGCCTGGCTCGCGCCGCACTGGCGTTCCAAGGGACGTCCGACACCATAAGCGAGAGGCAACCATGCCCAAGATCACCGTACTGCCCCATCCCCAGCTTTGCCCCAAGGGCGCGAGCTTCGACGTCGAATCCGGTGTCAGCGTCTGTGACGCGCTGCTGGGTCAGCACATCGATATCGAGCACGCTTGCGAGAAGTCCTGTGCCTGCACCACCTGCCATGTGATCGTGAAGCAGGGCTTCAATAGCCTCGCGCCGAGCGAGGAAGAGGAAGACGACCTGCTGGACAAGGCCTGGGGCCTGACCAGCCTGTCGCGCCTGTCTTGCCAGGCGCTGGTGGCGCAGACTGATCTGACCGTGGAAATCCCCAAGTACACGATCAATCATGCCCGCGAGCATTACGACAAGGACTGGGACGTCTGATCGTTCGCCCCGCGGTGACCGGCATGGCTTGATTCCTGGACGGGAGTCGGCACAATGGCCTCTCTATATGCCCTGCACGGAATAGGCGATGAGCACTGCACCTGATAGCCAGCGAAGAGTCGAGGCCGCACTGGTGGCGGCGGGCGTCGCGATCGAGATCAAGACCTTTCCTGCGGGAACACGCACCGCGGCGGATGCCGCGGCTGCCATAGGCTGCAGCGTCGCGGAGATCGCCAAGTCCATCGTCCTGCGTGCCGTGGAATCCGACCGCGTCGTGGTCGTCATCACCAGCGGCAGCAACCGGGTGGATGAACGCAAGGTCGCTGCAGTCCTCGGGCAGCACGTGGCGCGTGCCGATGCCGATTTCGTCAAGCGCAAGACCGGCTTCAGCATTGGCGGCGTAGCGCCGGTCGGCCATCTGGAGCCACCGCTGGTACTGATGGATCAGGATCTGCAGCAATACCCGCATGTATGGGCCGCCGGTGGTACCGGCGACAGTGTTTTCCGAATTACCCCCAATGATCTGCACGGGCTGACGCAGGCGCCGCTAGCCGATATCAAACAGGAGCAAGCCCCATGAAATGGACCGATTCGCGCGAGATTGCCATCGCACTGGCCGACAAGTTTCCCGACCTCGACCCCAAGGCGCTGCGTTTTACCGATCTGATGGAGTGGGTGCTCGCATTGGACGGTTTCGACGACGATCCCAAGCATTGCGGCGAGAAAATACTCGAAGCCATCCAGCTGTGCTGGATGGACGAAGCGGAATAGCGCGCGGGCTTGCGCCAAAAAGCCGACAGAGCAGGGAGAAGGGGCGTCGCAATACGCCCTTTTGCTTTTGGCGCAGGGCCTTGGCACGGTAGCATAGCGTCATCCCCATAACGATAAGGAGCCCGCCCATGCTGATGCAGACCGATCAATGCACGCTGTTGGTAGTCGACGTGCAGGAAAAGCTGGTCTCGGCCATCCATGATGCGCCCCGTACCGTGGCAGCGATCAAGTGGCTGCTGGATGCAGCGCGCCTCAACGGCGTTCCTGCTGTTTTCTCTGAACAATATCCGCAAGGCCTGGGCAAGACCTTGCCCTTCCTCACCGCAGCCTATGGTGATGCGCCAGTGGTGGACAAGACCAGCTTCTCCTGCGTGGCGGCGGAGTGCCTGGAAGGGACGGCGGCCGCGTCGCGTCCGCAGGTAGTGGTGTGTGGCATCGAGGCGCATGTCTGTGTGCTGCAGACAGCCCTGGAGTTGCAATCGCAGGGTAAGCAGGTGTTCGTGGTGGCAGACGCCATCGGCTCGCGCAGCGAGATCGATAAGGCCGCTGCACTGAACCGCATCGCGGCAGCCGGCATCACCATCGTGACACGCGAGATGGCCCTGTTCGAATGGATGCGGGACAGCCGTGTCCCGCAATTTCGCGAGGCCAGCAAGCAACTGTTGCAGGTATTGCCCAGCCTGACCTTCCAGGAAGTGCTCAGCACCCTGCCGAGGGTGGATCACCTGGGCAGCATGCAGCTGTGGCGCGAGGGCAAGCTCGAAGCCATCATCGAGAACCGGCCCGGCCAGACCGGCTCCCTGGCGGTCTACAACGTGCTGTATCGCGACTTTGGCGCGATCACGCCCAAGGCTGCGCGTCTGGGCCAATGGCTGTACGCCGAGCATGCCGAGGATGCCCGCAAGCATCCGGGCAAGCATCCCAATATCGACAGGCTGTTTGGTCTGGAGGTCATGGGTGGTGGCTACGGCATACGCCTGTTGCCCAATACCTGAACGGTAGGGTTCGCTCAGCAAAAAGGCCGGCATAGCCGGCCTTTTTGCATGGAATGGGGGCGAGATCAGATCAGGCGGGGAGGGCGGTCTGCCGTTGTGGACTCGACATCGTCCATATCGGCCATGTCGCGCCGTGGGCAGCCTGGTCTGCCTTCGAACAGATCAAACAGCGGGCCGAAGTAACCCGTGCGTGCAGGCTGGCCGATGCAGGGAGCCTGGCACTTGCCGTCGCAGCGCTTGTTGCCGGCACAGCAATCACTCGCACGCTGGGCGTTCTTGCTATCCGGTTTGGCTGCCGGGGCGACAGGCTTGCCGCTGCTGTCCAAGCCCTGGCTACCGGTGCCGGACTGGGTAATCGCATCCATCTTGGCTTGCGGTGCCCGTCGCGACTCGGCCATGGCGGGCGCGGCGAAGCCCAGCCAGAGCAGGCTGCCTACTACGACCAGCGAGAGCGCGCGTTGAGGACGAAACATAGTGGAGAAGTTTATCCGACTATCCCCGGCCCTCGCCAGTCCGGGTGGCGGGCGACCGGACACCTGATCCGGCCCGGGCGGGTTCGCGCCCGTCAATGCAAGGGCTGGCGCATGTTGCGCGCGGCCGGCATGGTCGGCGGGCGTGGTATTTCTCCGACAAATGGCAGGCCGAATATATTCATCCCGGTCTCCTGCCCCTCAGTCTGGCCTGTGGTCGGCCGTGTTTACGCGCGGCTACGTGGCAGCTTGGCCGGGTGTCATGGCACACTGCGGCCATAAACAGGAGAGGACATGTCGAAAGTACCCCCTCAGCCGCGGGATCCACGCCGCCAGAAACTCCGTCACAAGGTGGTCGGCAAGGTGTTGCCTGAGCAATTCCGGGCGCGCATCGGGGCGATCTCCTGGCGGGACATGGCCGTGACGATCGGTCCTTTTGCGCTGCTCTGCATCCTGCTGGTCGGATCGGCGGTCTGGTACCTGAACCCGGCCCCGCCACGCGTCATCACGCTATCGAGCGGTCCGGAGGGCAGCGTGTTCGATCGTAATGCCGAGCGCTACCGGCAGATACTCGCGCGTAACGGCATCAAGCTGATCATCCAGCCTTCGGAAGGGTCGCTGGAAAACCTCAACCGCCTCAACGATCCCCATAGCAAGGTCGATGTGGCATTCGTCGTGGATGGCGTCTCGCCCGAAGGGGAGCGCGAGGGGCTGGTGTCGCTGGGCAGCGTCTCGCGTCAGCCGGTCTTCATGTTCTACCGCGGGGAGAAGACAATCAGCAGTCTCGCGGAGCTCGAGAGCAAGCGCGTGGCCATCGGTCGCATCGGCAGCGGTGCCCGGGTGCTGGCAACCTCCCTGTTCCAGGCCAACGGCATCGAGCATGGCAGGAACGCCCAGTTGCGCGGCCTGGAAGCGGACGACGCGGTGGACGACCTGTTGGCCGGGGAGATCGATGCCGTATTCCTGACGGGGGATTCGGCCAAGCTCGATACCATACGCAAACTGATGTTCGTGCCGGACGTGCATCTTTTGAACCTGGCTCAGGTCGACGCCTATGTCCGGCGCTTTCCCTATCTGAACAAGATCCGGCTGCCCATGGGGGCAGTCGATCTGGCGCAAAACATTCCTGCGGCCGACACCGACCTTCTGGCGGCCAATGTCGAACTGGTGGCGCGGGAGAACCTGCACCCCGCCTTGTCGGACCTGCTGATCGACGCTGCCCGCGAGGTGCACGGCCGCCGAGGCCTGCTGCAGGAGGCGGATGAGTTCCCCAAGGCCCAGGCAACCGATTTCAAGCTCAGCGAGGATGCCGACCGTTACTACAAATACGGCAAGGGCTTCTTCTACCGTAACCTGCCGTTCTGGATGGCAAGCCTGCTGGACCGCATCGTCATCGTACTGTTACCCATCGTGGTATTGCTGATCCCCGGTCTACGCATCCTGCCCTGGCTGTATCGCTGGCGTATCCACTCGCGTATCTATCCCTGGTATGGCGCCTTGATGGCGCTTGAGCGCGGTTTGCTGAACAACCCGCGCGGCAAGGATTCCGCAGCCCTGCTGGCAAGGCTGGACGAGATCGAGCAGGCAGTGAACAAACTGAGCGTGCCACTGGCCTTCATCGACCAGATCTATGTGCTGCGTGAGCACATCGCCTTTGTCCGGGCGCGGCTGGCTGAGCAAGGCGAAGGGGCATCAACCGCCGGCGGCTAGCGTCTAGCGTCGGGAGGCCGATCAGACATGAACCCAGCAAAAAGGCGCGGAAATCCGCGCCTTTTTGCTGGGTCTGGCAGCCACTTACTCGGGCTTTGCCAGCGCATCATCCCGACGGTACAGGTAGTAGCGCTCGTTACGGTCCCCGGGGCGGGCGCCTTGCCAGGTTTCCGTCCAGCCATCCGGTGCGGTCAGGTCTTCGACATTGCCCTGTCGTAGCAGCCAGTTGCACTGGTTTTCCGGATGCAGCTCGCGACGCAGCGTCTTTACACCCAGGTAGTAGTGCAATACCGCCCGCTGGCTTGGCTGCAGGTTCTCGCTGGCGATGCAGCCCGTCTTGGGCAGGGCAGGGGCGATCTCGGCGGCGAAGTCGCGGTAGCTGGTGCGGGCATCCACCCAGCCCGCTGCGACAACGACGGCCAAGCCCCAGCATAGCGTGATGCCGGCCGCCCAATTGGTTACCGCCTGGCGACCCATGGGTCGGCGACGCGAAACGGCCCATAGCCAGGCCGCGGTAAAGCCGATGGCAATCAGCAGGGCGCCGATGCTGAAATGGTGGGTGAAGCTCGGCGCCAGGTCATGGATGCGGCCATTGAGGCGGGCGGGAATGCCGAACTGCATGGCAAACCAGCAGACCCAAAGCGCCAGGGCCAGCAAACCGAAGGTCATCACGCCGAACCAGTTGACGAAGGCCGAGGCGCCGCGCCGCAACACATCCAGGCCGACCGCGCCGACCAGTGCCAACGGTGGCAGCAGGAGCAGGGCATAGCCGGAACGGCCGCTATTGGACAGGACCATGCACAGCAAGGCCAGCACTCCGGCCAGCACCGGCAGCTGGAAGCGCGGCTGCATCAGGCGGTCGCGCTGCATCCAGAGCGTCGCGCCAGCCAGGAACCAGGCGGGCCAGGCAAACCAGGGCAGCAGTTGCAGGTAGAAGCCGAAAGGATGCCAGGCCTGTAGTTGGGCAAAACCACCGAAGAAGCCCAGCGAGTAGGCGTCGTACCACTGCTGGAATCCGCCTGGGGATACCTGCCGCAAGGCCAGTGGCCAGGCGGCCACCAGCGGCAGGGAGATCGCCAGTGCGATCAGCAGGACCAGGCCGTAGCGCGGAAAGCGCCAGGCCTGGAACGGTGTCAGCAGCAGGGCCAGAACGATCAGCAGGGCAGGCTCGGCCAGGCTGCCTGCCAGGCCGCAAAGGGCAATGGCGGCGCCAAGCAAGGGTGCAGCCCGCAATTGCAGCCTGGGTGCCAGGGCCAGCGCGTAGATACCCCAACACCAGCCGGCCAGCACGGCCAGGTCGCCATTGAGGAAGTGACCGGTGAGCAGCAATCCGGCGCAGCCGATCAGGATCAGGACCGCGCTACGGCCATGTCGGCGGCCGATCAGTTCGCGTGCGGAAAGACCGGTGCCCCATAAGGCCAGGGCCATGAAGGCGCCGGTAGCGAGCCGTGCGCCATCATGGATGGCGAGGCCGAACAACTGGCCTATCCAGGCAAAGCCGGCTGCTACCCAATAGAACAGCGGAGCGCGCTCCAGCCAGGGTTCGCCTGCGACGGTGGGTACGACGAAGCCGCCACCCTCCAGCAGATGGCGGACGATATCGGCCACCAGGGTTTCGTCGGGCTTGAGGGGTTCCCGCCACAGCAGGCCGGGCAATAGCCAGGCCAGGCACAGCAAGAGCAAGGCCCAGGGTTTTTCAGTCGCCTGGGGGAGATCCTGTTCGTGTGGCGGGGTATAGGTCAGCATGGTGGAGCGATACGAAATGAATGCGCGCAGTCTAACAGGGGCGGTGCAGGGCGTAGACGGCCACGGTGGCGCAGTAAATAAAAAAAGGCAGCCGTGGCTGCCTTTTTTCCTGCATGGGCCAGATTACTTCTTGGCGTACATGGAGAACTTGCTGTTGAACTTCTCGATACGGCCGGCGGTATCGACGATCTTTTGCTTGCCGGTGTAGAAGGGGTGCGATTCGGACGACACGTCCAGACGCACGACCGGGTATTCATTGCCGTCGGTCCACTTCATGGTCTCGGCGCCGCGAGCCTTCATGGTGGTACGGGTCAGGAATTTGAAGTCAACGCTTGCATCAAAGAAGATGACTTCGTTGTACTCGGGGTGAATGCCAGCTTTCATTTCGGGGGTCCCTTTAGCTAAAGGTGGGTCTGGGTTGTGCAGAGCCCGGTCTTACGTAGAAAAGTTCGCGATTATGCGCGATATGCCCTTGATCGGGCAAGAAAAATCGAGGGGCCAAGGGCGACGTCATACCTGCGGCCTTAAGCGGCAGTTGCGAAAAGCGAAAAAGCCTGGCGCCCGTATCGAGGCAGCCAGGCTTTACTTGGTATGAGCCGCATTGATGCTTGAAAAAATCCACTGATGAGCGTCAGCGAGGCTCCCTCGCTTGCGGCGGCTGCCAGAGTTCTTGGCGCTTTCGCGCCTAGAACCTGTGCGTGCAGAGCTGGCGGGGGGAGTGGGTGATATGAAAGCGAAAGTGCCGTCGATATGCCACTGCCGATTAGCGCCCGGCTTTGCCGGGCGGTGAGCTGACTGACTAACTGCGAATCTCTTCGGGCCCTATCACCGGCGCATGGAGTCGAAGAAATCATTGTTGTTCTTGGTCTGCTTGACCTTGCCCAACAGGAAATCCATCGCTTCCAGTTCGTCCATCGGGTACAGCAGCTTGCGCAGTACCCAGATCTTCTGCAGCTGTTCCTGGGGGATCAGCAGCTCTTCGCGGCGGGTGCCGGAACGGTTGACGTTGATCGCCGGGTAGATCCGCTTCTCGGCCATGCGGCGGTCGAGATGCAGTTCCATATTGCCGGTGCCCTTGAATTCTTCGTAGATCACATCGTCCATGCGGCTGCCGGTATCGGTCAGCGCGGTGGCGATGATGGTCAGCGAGCCACCTTCTTCGATATTGCGGGCGGCACCAAAGAAACGCTTGGGCTTTTGCAGCGCGTTGGCGTCCACGCCACCGGTCAGTACTTTGCCGGAGGCCGGGATCACCGTGTTGTAGGCGCGAGCGAGGCGTGTGATCGAATCAAGCAGGATGACCACATCCTTCTTGTGTTCGACCAGGCGCTTGGCCTTCTCGATCACCATTTCCGCAACCTGCACATGGCGGGTCGGCGGTTCGTCGAAGGTGGAGGCGACCACTTCGCCGCGTACGGTACGCGTCATTTCGGTCACTTCTTCCGGGCGCTCATCGATCAGCAGCACGATCATGATCACATCGGGATGGTTGGCGGTAATCGCGTGGGCGATGTGCGTCAGCATCACGGTCTTGCCGGACTTGGGCGGCGCGACCAGCAGGCCGCGTTGGCCCTTGCCGATCGGTGCGATCAGGTCGATGACCCGGCCGGTGATGTTCTCGTCGGCCTTGATGTCGCGTTCCAGCGTCATGCGTTCGGTCGGGAACAGCGGCGTCAGGTTTTCGAACAGGATCTTGTTCTTGGTGGCTTCGGGCGTGTCGTTGTTGACGCGATCCACCTTCACCAGCGCAAAGTAGCGCTCGCCATCCTTGGGGGTACGAATCTCGCCCTCGATGGTGTCGCCGGTATGCAGGTTGAAGCGGCGTATCTGGCTGGGGCTGACGTAGATATCGTCAGGGCCGGCCAGATAGCTGGTATCGGGGCTACGCAGGAAGCCAAAGCCATCGGGCAGCACTTCCAACGTGCCGTCGCCAAAGATGCTTTCGCCCTTCTTTGCCTGACTCTTCAATAGCGCAAAGATCAGGTCCTGCTTGCGCATCCGGTTTGCACCGTCAATATCGGTGGCCATATCGACCAGCTCGGATACGTGCTTGTGCTTGAGATCGGACAAATGCATGTGCGGGTAGACTTTCCAGTCTTGATGGAGGGAGGTGTTTTACGGAGGAAGTGAGAATCGGCTGAGTGCCGGAACCGCCGGAATGGATTCATCGGCGATTGGAACAGGTTTTGCGAGCAGCTTAGTTGGCACTTTCGCTGCTGTCAACGGACAAAATAAAACGCCGGCGGCTTGTGGTTAAACAAGCAGCCGGCGCTGGCGCGACTCAAACGCTTCAGGACAGGTTGCTGTCGATGAAAGCGGTCAGTTGCGACTTGGACAAGGCGCCCACCTTGGTGGCGACTACGGCGCCGTCCTTGAAGATCATCAGGGTCGGAATACCGCGGATGCCGTACTTCGGCGGGGTGGCCTGGTTTTCGTCGATGTTCAGCTTGCTGACCTTCAGACGGCCGTTGTATTCGTTTGCCACTTCATCAAGGATGGGGGCGATCATCTTGCAAGGGCCGCACCATTCGGCCCAGTAATCCACCAGCACAGGGCCGGCGGCTTGAAGCACGTCGCCTTCGAAACTGGCGTCGGACACATGGTGAATCAGCTCGCTGCTCATGGAATATCTCCAGTGATTGGTTCGCGCCGGCCTGGCCGGCAGAATGTGATCGAATGCTAACCCATTGGGTAGCCAAACGAAAAGCAAACGGCGATTGAATATTTAGATGAAGTCGATAGCGGACCAGCCCGGGAGTGGCTCCCGGGCTGGTCCGCGTGCGTTCAAAGTGCTGGTGTGGCGAGGGATCAGACCGGTGGGCCGACCCAGGTCACGACGGCCAGGTAGTCGGCTGGCCGCGCGGGGATCAGTGGCGAGAGATTGGCGTCCTGCAAGGCCTTCTTGCCGCTGTCGGACTTGGCCAGACCGAGCAGGGCGCCGCGTACACGTTCAGCTTCCTCGCCACGCAGGCTCGGGGCACCGAGGAAGGCCCAGTTCGGCAGGGTACGGCTCTTGACGCCGACGGCGCCGCCCTTCTTGGCCCAATCCTTGGCTGCTTTGGAGTTGGACGTCAGTACGCCCACATCGCTGAGCTGGTTGTCCACGCCGAAGATGATGGCTTCCTGCAGGTTGGTGCTCTGGACCTGCAGGTCGGCTGGCTTCATGCCGGCATCGCGCAGCATGGCATTGGCGACCATGGTCAGGTCGCTCTGCGGTTCCGGCATGGCCACGCGCTTGCCGCGCAGGTCCTTGACCGAGGCGTAGCGATCGCCACCGCGGGAAATGAAGACGACTTCCTTGCTGCCCTCGTTGGCGGCCAGCAGGCTGTATTGCTGGTCACGGATCGCCCAGCCGGCGATATAGCTGGTACGGGTGTAGACGATCTCGCATTCACCCTGCTTGATGGTCTGCAGCAGCACATTGAAGTTGAGCACGCGAACCTTGACCGGACGTCCCACGGCCTGCGCCAGTTCATCTGCCAGGCCACGGTATTTGTCGCGAACAGCCGTCACATCGGCCTGGCCGGAGCTGCCTTCCGCCACGGCGAGGCAAAGCGGCGTCTTGTCGGCCGCCTGTACCGATGTTGTCATACCCAAGGCCAGCAGACCGGCACCCCAGGCCGCGAGGCCCAACCATTTTCCTGACTTCATGTAACGGATCATCCTAAAACCTCGATGATCTCATTTGTCATAAATCCTGGCTGCTGGGGCTATCCCTGTAAGGGATTCCCACAGGCGGGCCGGTAACGCAGGCTTATTCGTACTCGCGTATGGCCTCTACTGCCTGGTCCAGCCGCTCGACTGCACGGATGGTCATGCCAGGTATGGGTGTCTTGGGTGCATTGGCCTTGGGGATGATGGCGCGGGTAAAGCCCAGCTTGGCCGCTTCCTTCAGGCGCTCCTGGCCGCGTTGCACCGGGCGGACTTCACCCGCCAGGCCGACCTCGCCGAATACCACCAGCTTTTCCGGCAGCGGCCGGTTGCGCAACGAGGACACGATGGCGAGCAGTACCGCCAGGTCGGCTGCCGGTTCGGCGATGCGGACACCGCCCACCGCGTTGACGAAGACATCCTGATCAAAGCAGGCCACCCCGGCATGGCGATGCAGCACGGCCAGCAAGAGGCCCAGCCGGTTCTGTTCCAGGCCGACGGCCAGCCGCTTGGTGTTGGGAGCGTGCGCTTCGTCGACCAGGGCTTGTATCTCGACCAGCAGCGGACGGGTACCTTCCTGGGTCACCAGTACGCAGGCGCCGGGTACCGGCTCGGCATGCTGGGACAGGAACAGTGCCGAAGGATTGGTCACGCCCCGCAGACCCTTGTCGGTCATGGCGAAGACGCCCAGTTCGTTGACCGCGCCAAAGCGGTTCTTCTGGGCGCGGATCAGGCGGAAGCTCGAATGGGTATCGCCTTCGAAGTACAGCACCGCGTCCACGATATGTTCCAGTACGCGCGGCCCCGCCAGGGCGCCGTCCTTCGTCACGTGGCCGACCAGCAGGATGGTGGTGCCACTGGTCTTGGCGTAGCGGGTCAGTTGCGCGGAGCACTCGCGCACCTGCGCGACCGAGCCGGGCGCCGATTGCAACTGCTCGCTATAGACGGTCTGGATGGAGTCGATCACCACGATCTCCGGCTTTTCGGCCGCGAGCGTGGCAAGGATGGTTTCCATATTGATCTCGGCCAGCAGTCTGACCGGACCGGCTTCGACCGCCAGCCGGCGTGCCCGCAAGGCAATCTGCTGGGCGGATTCTTCACCGGATACATAAAGCACGCGGCGTTGCTGGCTCAGATGGGCCAGGGCCTGCAACAGCAGCGTGGACTTGCCGATGCCGGGGTCGCCACCGATCAGCACCACAGCGCCGTTGACCAGGCCGCCGCCAAGTACCCGGTCCAGTTCTTCGCTACCGGTCGGAATACGGGGGGCTTCGGCGGTCTCGACCTCGGCAAGCGACTGCACGCCACCACCGGCGGCCAGCGCGCGAAAACGGCTGCCGGCCGGCTTGGCATCGGCGACGATGGTCTCCGACAGCGTGTTCCAGGCGCCGCAGTGCGGGCATTGGCCCTGCCACTTCGGGTTGACACCACCACAATCGGAGCAGGAATAGACAGTCTTGGGTTTGGCCATGGTTTGCTGCGGCTTCAGATTTCGTCGAAGGCTTCCGCCTCCAGATGGGCGATATCGCCCCATTGCTCGACCTGGTAACGGCCGCCCTGATAGCGGACGCGATTGATGCTGGCATTGTGCAGGCTGTGCTGGCGCCGCGCGCTCAAGGGCTGTGCAGTGGCGGCACGGTAGGCGCAATCGAGCACGCCACCGTGGGCGACGACCAGTACCTGCTGCCCGGGGTGGGCCTCGGCGATTTCTTCCAGTGTCTGCATGACGCGCTGGTTGAAGGCGCTCAGGCTCTCGCCTTCAGGCAGGACGTAGTCGGGATCGCGTGCCTGCCACTGGGCGTAGGCCTCGGGGTGGCGGACCGCCATCTCTTCCGGCGTCAGCGCCGACAGCACGCCGTAATGCCGCTCCCTGAGGCCGGTATGGATCAGCAGGTCGAGGCCGGTCGCCTGGGCGGTGGCCTGCGCGGTTTGCCGGGCCCGGCCCAGGTCGCTGCTATAGATGATGGCAAAGGCGTCGTCGCGATGGTCTTCCTTCAGTCGCTCCGCGAGCCGCTTGGCCTGGCTGAGGCCGGTGGCATTCAACGGTACATCGGTATGACCTTGAAAGCGGCGTTCGGCGTTCCAGCTGGTTTCGCCATGGCGGATCAGCCAGAGAGTGGTGTTGGGCATGGACAGGATCAGGTCGCGGAAGGTTGATGGCACCAGTGCCAGGGTTCAAAGGCAATCCCGTGGGGATTGCCGCGCGGATAGCTCAGGATGAAGCCGTATTGCGATGCATGTCCTTGCAGCCAGGCGAAGGCCGGGCTGGTCTCGAAGTCTTCTTCCAGTACGGCAAAGCCGGGCGTGCTCAGGTCTAGTGCCCGCCCGGTGTGGTGCTCGCTATACCCCGGCGCTGCACTGACGGTAAGGATGTCGGCGATCAACTGGCCGTTACCCAGCTTCTTGCGGATCAGGTTGGCCTGATAGGCGATGCTGCGAAATGCCGATACCAGCTGCAACTCGATGCCGTCGATTGCCGCAGCGGTCCGCATCGCCCGCCAGGCGGCCGCCGCAGCGATGTCGGCAAACTGGTCGCGTCCGAGGCAATCGAGCCCCAGTGGCACCAGCAGCGTGGCTTCCGGGCAAAACGGCAGGCTGCGCGCCAGGGCATAGTCGGGCGGTATGCCGAGTTCGGCGTGCAGGTCGGTCAGTTGGGCTGCGTCGTTCATGCGGCAGGAGTGTAACGCGCAGGTCGGGCTTGTGACAGTTCGGGTCGTGACATGGCCGGTATGTCGAAGCCGGGATGCGCCGCGGCGCCAGCGCTGCGAAGCCGGGCTAGCTGTGCGGTACGGTTTGCTGGACAATGACAGGACAATTGCTGGACAGTTGTTGCCCGCCGCGCTTGCCACCTCCGGCATGCCGGTCCGGCGGCGCCACAGCTTCGACCGCGGAGATGCCATGCAACCCTTTATTGTTGACCACGCCCAGGCGCAGCCGCTGGTGGAGCAGATCGTCGAGCAGTTCATCGTCCGTATCGGCGACAAGAGTCTGCGGGCCGGGAGCCGTCTGCCGTCGATCCGCAGCTTCGCGGCGGAGTACCGGGTCTCCAAGTTCACGGTGGTCGAGGCCTACGACCGTCTGGTGGCGCTGGGCTATGTGCAGTCGCGGCGAGGTGCAGGCTTCTACGTGGCGCCACGGGTCGAGGCCCATGCCAATGCGCCGGTACGGCGTGAGCCGCCACTGAGCCGTTGTGTGGACAGTCTTTGGCTGTTGCGGCACGACGCGCTGACCTCGGACAACGATATCCTCAAGCCGGGCTGCGGCTGGCTGCCGGCGAGCTGGATGCCGCAAGCCGAGCTGGAGAAAGCCTTGCGTGACCTGACCCGGCGTCCCAATGCCCGGCTGACGGCCTATGGCGAGCCCTTTGGCTACCGTCCCTTGCGGCAGCAACTGACGGTCAGGCTGGCGGAACTGGAGATTGAAGCCGAGCCCGAGCAGATCGTCCTGACTCACGGTGCCATGCAGGCGCTGGACCTGATCGCCCGGTATTTCGTGGATGAAGGCGATGCCGTATTGGTCGATGACCCCGGCTTCTTCAACGTCTTTGCCAACCAGAAGCTCAATGGCGCCCGCTTGTATGGCGTACCGCGCACACCCAACGGGCCGGATGTGGTGGTACTGGAGCGCCTGCTGGCCGAACACAAGCCCAAGCTGTTCATCACCAATAGCGTGCTGCACAACCCGACCGGTACCAGCCTGAACCGCGCCACCGCCCATCGTTGCCTGCAACTGGCGGAGAAATACGACCTGACCATCGTCGAGGATGATATCTACAGCGATTTCCAGACCGGTCCCGGCGAGCGGCTGGCAGCACTGGACCAGCTGAACCGGGTGATCTATATCGGCAGTTTCTCCAAGACACTGTCGGCCAACCTGCGGGTGGGATTCATCGCTGCATCGCCCGCCAGGGCGCAGGACCTGTGCGATCTCAAGCTGCTGACGGGGCTCTCCACCTCGGAGGCTGCCGAGCGCGTCATCCACGCCATGCTGACCGAGGGGGCCTACCGGAAACACATGGACAGGGTGAAGGGCCGGCTCAAGCAGGTAGCCGATACGACCCTGCCCAGGCTGGAAGCATTGGGGTTCGAATTATGGGCGCAACCCGGCGGCGGCATGTTCAGCTTCGCACGTTTGCCAGGCGTGGCCGATACCGCGCCCCTCGCGCAAGCCGCGCTGCTGCAGGGTTTGATGCAGGCGCCGGGGGTGCTGTTCAGCCCGCAGGGCGGGCCTACGCCCTGGTTGCGATTCAATGTCGCGCACATGCAGGACGATCGGGTTTGGCGCTGGTTGGAACATGTCGCGGCAGGGGAGCCCGCTCGTGCGCTATAATCTATCCTTAACAACATATTGAACAGGGCGGCGGTGTGGTTACACCGCCGTTCGCCTTTGGAGTACCGAAACATGGCACCGCCCCGCAAACCCGCCCCCAAATTCGCTGCACCGTCCTCCGCTCCCCGTGGCGGCGGCCGTGCGCGGCCTCCACAAGGTGAGGCTGGCCAGGGACGCGGTTCCGATGCCCGCCGGTCTCCGCCTGCAGAATCCGGTCGCGGCGAAGGCCGTGGCCGCTACGCCGATGACACGCGTGGCAACAGTGCGCCGCGCGGCCCCCGTCCTGATGGGCAAGGCCGTGGCGAAGAAGGCTACAAGCCGCGCGGCCCACGTTCTGCCCCGGCTGGTCGGGGAGAAGATCCCCGCCAGGGGGGTCGGCGGACTGCAGAGCAGGGCCGCCGTGGTCAGGACGACCAGGGTCGCGGCCGCTCGCCCGAGGGCTACAACCCGCGTGCACCGCGCACCGGTGGCACCGGCCGCAGTGAAGAAGGTTATCAGCCGCGCGGCCCGCGTTCGGCCCCAGCCGGCCGTAGTGAAGACACGCGCTATGGCGACAATCCACGCCAGGGTGGGCGCCAGTCGGCCGAGCAAGGTCGTCGGGGGCCCGCCGATGAGCAAGGCCGTGGCCGTTCGCCTGAGGGCTACAGCCCGCGCGGGCCTCGCACCGGTGCCGGTGCTGCACGTGGCGAGGCTGCGCCGGCAGGGCGCGCACCACGCGGTGTCAATCCGGCTGGCGATACTGGCCAGGGCCGTCGTGCCCGCGGTGAAGGCCTCAACAGCAAGGCGTTTGGCAGCATAGATAACCAGCGCCACGCGCCTGAGAGTGCGCCACGTCCCGTACGCGGCGCGGAATACAAGTCGCTGGATGAGGATGGCCGCCGTGAAGCACGGCGTGCGGCGTCTCGACAGGCTCCGGTCAATGTGGCCGACCTGCCAGTCGAGCCCGCCAAGAAGCTGCGCCAGCGCCATGGCAGCGAGAAGCACGAACGTCAGGCGCTGGAATTGCGTGAAAAGCGGGTCGAGGCGAAATACATCGGTGACCTGCGGATCCAGAAGGCGCTGGCCCTGTCCGGCATCGGTTCGCGCCGTGACTGCGACGAGTGGGTGGCCGAGGGCCGCGTCAGCATCAATGGCCAGATCTGCCAACCGGGCGCACGCGTCTCTATGGGCGACAAGGTCATGTTCGACGGCAAGCCCATCCTGATCAAGTGGCCCGACCGCCTGCCGCGTATCGTGCTCTACCACAAGCAGGAGGGCGAACTGGTCAGCCGCGACGATCCGGAAGGCCGTACCACGGTATTCGAGCGCCTGCCCAAGGTGCAGAGCTCGGCCTGGGTGGCAGTGGGTCGTCTCGACTTCAATACCTCGGGTCTGTTGATCTTTACGACCTCCGGGGATCTGGCCAACCGGCTGATGCACCCGCGCTTCGAAGTACAGCGCGAGTATGCGGTCCGCGTGCTGGGCCAGCTGACCGACGAGCAGAAGAAGGAGCTGGTGACCGGCATCGAGCTGGAAGACGGTACCGCCCGCTTCGAGGTCCTGGAAGACCAGGGCGGCGAGGGCATGAACCACTGGTATCGCGTCATCCTCAAGGAAGGTCGCAACCGCGAAGTGCGCCGCATGTTCGAGCATTTCGAACTGACGGTTTCCCGCCTGATGCGGGTGCGCTTCGGCATGCTGACCCTGCCATCCCGCCTCAAGCGGGGCCAGTACTATGAACTGGACGAGCCGGAAGTGCTGGCGGTGCTCAAATGGGCCGGCCTGAGCCTGACCGGTCGGGTGGCAACACGTTGAGGCTGGACACCCCGGGCGTGCCCCGGGGTGTTTTCGTCGTGAAACAGGCAAGCGTATGAACAAGGCATTTACCCGGGAATCCGAAGGGGACGACGATGACGCCCTGCCGGAGGAACTGAAGCTCCCTGCCTCCACCAAGAACTACATGACACCTGGCGGCTGGAATCGCATGCGGGTGGAATTGCATGACCTGGTGACCAAGGAGCGGCCAGCCCTGACCCAGATGATCAACTGGGCGGCTGGCAATGGTGACCGTTCCGAGAACGGTGACTATATCTATGGCAAAAAGCGGCTGCGCGAGATAGATCGTCGTATCCGCTTCCTGACCAAGCGCATGGAAAACGCCGAGGTGGTCGACCCCGCTACCCGCGAGGCCACCGACCAGGTGTTTTTCTCGGCGACGGTGACGGTACTGCGCGGCAATGGCGATGAGCAGACGGTCAGCATCGTCGGGGTTGACGAGCTTGACCTCGAAAAGGGCCATATCAGCTGGATATCCCCCTTGGCGCGCTGCCTGCTGAAGGCCAAGGAAGGCGACACCGTGCTGCTGCGCGGGCCCGCCGGCGCAGAGGAAATCGAGATACTCGAGGTCGTCTACCGGGATCTGGGCTAAGCCTGACCGGCGCTTCAAGCAAAAAAAGCGGAACCCCATGGTTCCGCTTTTTTGTTGCCGATGTTGCTGATTGCTGGGCGGTCAGGGCGCCGTGGCGCTCAGGCCGCGCTTCTCCAGTAGGGGCTGGATACCGGGCTCCTTGCCGCGGAAGGCACGGTATAGCGTCATGGCGTCGACACTGCCGCCACGGGAGAGGATGTGCTGGCGGAACCAGTCGCCATTCTGGCGGGTAAGGCCACCGTTTTCCCTGAACCAGACGCTGCTGTCCGAGGCCAGGACGTCGCTCCAGAGATAGGCGTAATAACCGGCCGCATAGCCACCCGCAAAGGTGTGCTGGAAGTAGGTGCTGCGATAGCGCGGCGGGATGGGGGCAAAATCGACGCCAGCCTGTTTCAGCGCCTGGGCCTCGAAAGCCAGTACGTCGGTCGGGATGGTCTCCGGCGTCAGTTCATGCCAGCGCTGGTCCAGCAATGCTGCGGCCACATACTCGGTGGTGGCGAAGCCCTTGTTGAACTTGCGCACGGCCAGCGCCTTGTCCAGCAGTGCCGGCGGCATGGGCGTGCCGGTCTGGTAGTGCTTGGCGTAGTGGGTCAGCACCTCGGGCCAGAAAGCCCACATCTCGTTGAACTGCGACGGGTACTCGACAAAATCGCGCGGCACATGGGCGCCGGAGAAGTAGGGGTAGCGCACGTTCGAGAACATGCCGTGCAGGCCATGGCCGAACTCATGGAACAGCGTTTCCACTTCGTCGGTCGTCAGCAACGTAGGCTGGCCCTTGGCCGGCTTCGGGATGTTCAGGTGGTTGCCGACGACAGGGCGATTGCCGAACAGGGTGGACTGGTCCACGTAGTTGTTCATCCAGGCGCCGCCCCGCTTGTGCTCGCTCGCATAGAAGTCGAACAGGATCAGCGCGAGTGGCTGGCCGCTCTCCTCGAACACCTCGAACACCCGCACATCCGGCTGATACACCGGCAGATCCTTGCGCTCCTTGAAGGTAATGCCGTAGAGCCGGTTGGCGGCGTAGAACAGGCCATCCTGCAGCACGCGGTCCAGTTCGAAGTAGGGACGCAGGTCCGATTCGCTGTAGTCGAAGCTGGCCTTGCGTACTTTCTCGGTGTAGTAGCCCCAGTCCCAGGGCGCGAGCTGGAAGCCGCCCTTGTCGGCATCGATCATGGCTTGCAGGCCCTTGGCGTCCTGTTGGGCATTACGGACGGCGGCCGCGGCGACATCGCCCAGCAGCTTGTTGGCTGCCGTCGGCGTGCTCGCCATCTGGTTGGTCAGTGCATAGGCGGCGAAGTTGGGGTAACCCAGCAGGCGTGCCCGCTCGGCACGAAGCTTGACGATGCACAGCACGACCTTGCGATTGTCGAACTCGCCACCACGGCTGCCGCGCTGGATCGACGCCTCGTAGATACGCTGCCGTACGATCCGGTTGTCGAGTTCGTCTTCCTGTGGCTGCCCCGTGGTGTTGGTCAACGACAGCAGGTACTTGCCGTCCTGGCCACGCGCCTTGGCGGCCGCGGCGGCGGTGGCGATGTCCTGCTCGGACAGGCCTGCCAGCTCGGCACGGTTCTCGACCAGCACGGCGCCGGCATTACTGTCCTTCTGCACATTCAGGCCGAAGGTCTCCTGCAGGACGGCCAGCTCGCTGTTAAGGCGCTTGAGCTGGGCCTTGTCGCCCGCGGAGAGACGGGCGCCGGCCAGCTCGAAGTCGTTGTGGTAGCGCTCCAGCAGCCGCAGGGACTCGGCATCCAGCCCCAGCTTGTCGCGGCCCTGGTACAGGGCATCGACGCGCTGGAACAGCTTGTCGTTGAGCATGATCGCATCGGTGTTGGCTGCGAGCTGGGGGGCGAGGCGCTTGCGCAGCGCATCCATGCTGTCATTACCCCAGGTGGCGCCCAGATTGTCGAACAGCATGGCGACACGCTTGAGCAGGCTGCCCGATTTTTCCAGCGCCAGGATGGTGTTGTCGAAGCTCGGCGCCTCGGTGTTATCGGTGATCCGTCGGATATCCGCCTGCTGCTGGCGCATGCCCTCGGCGTAGGCCGGGGCGAAATGGGCGTTACGGATCTTGTCGAACGGTGGCAACTGGTAGGGCAGGGTGCTCGGTAGCAGCAGCGGATTGCTGGCCTGGCCGCTGATGGCGGCCATCGATGGCACGCCGGCCAGCAAGGTGAGGCTGGCGAGCAGAACGGGAAGCTTGCGTGACATCAAAGGCTCCGACGGGATGGATAAGCGGATGGCTTGAAAGCGCAGCATGATAATCGACCCACCATGGGTGTGGCTGGGCTTGATGCGCTCGGTACCGAACTATTTCTACCCGGAATTCATGCCCGGCTTGCCGGTCGAAGAGGTATCCCCTCCGCGTGGTGCGATCAGCCATGTCTGCTCGGTTATCACGAAACCGGTTGACCGGTTCGATTAGCGATAAGATGTCGCCAGGAGAATCATTGCTAATGTTGCCCATCGATCTGCACGCCCATTCCAATATTTCCGACGGCATGCTGCCGCCGCGCGAGGTCGTTGCGCGCGCGCACAGCCGGGGCTGCAAGCTGTTCGCGCTGACCGACCACGACGATGTCCGGGGTTTGAAGGACGCGGCCGACGAAGCGGCGCAGCTGGGCATGCAGTTTGTGACCGGGGTCGAGATATCGGTCAGTTGGCGCAAGCACACGCTGCACATCATCGGCCTGGGTTTCGATCCCGAACATGCCGGCTTGCTGGCGGGCCTTGCCAGCGTAAGGCACGGCCGCGATGAGCGGGCCGTACGCATGGATGAAGCACTGGCAGCCTATGGCGTCAGCGGTGTGCTCGCGGGCGCCCGCAAGTTTGCAGACAACCCGGAGATGATCGGCCGCGCCCACTTTGCCCGGCATTTGATCGAACGGGGCCTGGCCAAGGACATGAAGGGCGTCTTCAAGAAGTACCTGGCGCGGGGCAAGCCGGGCTATGTCAGCCACCAGTGGGCGACACTGGCCGATGCGGTAGGCTGGATACGCGCCGCCGGCGGCGTCGCGGTCATCGCCCATCCGGGGCGCTACGATTTTGGCAAGCAGACGCTGGGCGAACTGATCGAGGAATTCAAGTCGGTCGGCGGCGAGGGCATCGAGGTCGTGTCCGGCAGCCATCATCCCAGCGATTTCGAGCGATTTGCCCGGGTTGCCGAGACGACGGGCCTGTTGGCGTCCGTCGGTACGGACTACCATGCGACCGGCGAAGGTGCGCGCGAGCCGGGCATGCTGCCCGATATGCCACCGGGACCGGAGCCGGTATGGCGCCGCTGGTTCGATGAGACCACCTTGCCAGCTGATGGGTGTGCCCCCACCTAGTCGATAGGCAGCCTATATTTAGGGAGCCCCGAGGGGGCAACCCGGGCTGACAACAAGAAAATCTCGTTATGGCGCTTTACCTCGCACTTCATCCAGACAATCCACAACCCCGACTGATCAAACAGGCCGTCGAGATCATCCGCAATGGTGGTGTGATCGCCTATCCGACCGAATCCTGCTATGCCTTAGGCTGCCACCTGGGCGACAAGGATGCGCTGGAGCGTATCCGTCGCATCCGCCAAGTCGATGACAAGCACCATTTCACGCTGGTCTGCCGTGACCTGTCCGAACTGGCCACCTATGCCAAGGTGGACAACCGGCAGTACCGCTACCTGAAGAGCGCCATGCCGGGACCCTACACCGTGATCCTGCAGGCAACGCGCGAGGTACCGCGCCGCGTCATGCAGGCCAAGCGTTCGACCATCGGCTTGCGGGTCCCGCAGCACAAGGTGGTGCGGGCGCTGCTGGACGAACTGGGCGAACCGCTGCTGTCCTCTACGCTGCTGTTGCCGGGGGAGGACTTCTCGCCAACCGATGGCTGGGAGATCAGCCAGCAGCTCGAGCACCAGCTGGATGCCGTGCTCGATGGCGGGGCGTGCGGCACCTGTGTCACCACCGTGATCGATCTGACCGCTTCCGACCCCGTGCTTGTCAGGCAGGGCGCTGGCGACGTGGCGGTATTTGGCCTGTGAGGTCGGGTCTGGCTGGGGCTTGGCCGGCGCTGGCAGCCCGCTGTGATCATGGTTGCCAGCGGTGGGCGCAGCAACCGTTCTGGTTGTTCGTACTGAGCGTCTACAGTGTTTCCCTGTGCACCAAGATCGTGGTGATGCTGCTGATCGGCGAGACGGCCGCCGCCGTAGGTCAGCCTTTTCCGCAGTACCAGGGGGATGCGCTGCGCAGCCTGTCGCATCTCTTTGTCGGTGCCGTATTGCTCGCGCCCTGGATCGAAACCCTGCTCAACCAGCAACTGCCGCTCTGGCTGGTGGGCCGCGTCACCCGACGCCCACTGTGGCCGGTGCTGTTCAGTGCCCTGGTGTTTGGCCTGCTGCACTATCAGCGCCTGCTGGAGGGCGTTATCCTCGGCACCTTGCTGGGTGTGCTGTTCGCCACCGCTTACTGGTATCGTGCGCGCGTCGCCCATGGGCATGCCTTCCTGGCCGTTGCCGGCATACACACCCTGCACAATCTGCTGGCCTGGAGCGCGCACTGGTTGCAACGTTCCGGCTTGGCGCCTGTCAGCTAGTTGGCCAACCGTCGCATCGTCGTCTCGTATCCTGCGGTATTGCCGCGATCTAAAGAGGGAAGTTGATTTTGGAGAACTGGAACCTGGTCCAGAAGATTGCCATCTATGCCTTGCCCGTGCTGTTCGCCATTACGGTGCATGAAGCATCGCATGGCTATGCGGCCAAGCATTTTGGTGATCGTACTGCAGAGATGGAGGGCCGGCTCTCGCTTAACCCGCTGCGGCATATCGATCTGTTCGGCACCATTCTCGTACCGGCCTTGGCGTTGCTGCTGGGCGGCTTCCTGTTTGGCTGGGCCAAGCCGGTCCCCGTGGATTTCCGTAACCTGCGTAATCCCAAGGCGGACATGCTGTGGGTTGCCCTGGCGGGACCTGGGTCGAACCTGTTGATGGCCGTGGCCTGGGGGCTGCTGCTGAAGCTTGCCAGTACCCTGGATGGCAGCAGCTTCCAATTGCCCTTGGCGTATATGGCGCAGGCCGGCATACAGATCAATGTGGTGCTGATGGTGCTGAACCTGCTGCCTTTACCGCCGCTGGATGGCGGCCGTGTCCTGATTTCACTACTGCCGAACCGGGCCGCCTATGCGGTATCGCGTATCGAACCTTACGGCATGTTTATCCTGATTGCCTTGATCTTCACCGGCATCTTGTCGGCAATCATGCTGCCCTTCATCAACCTTACCTATCAGCTGCTGGATTTCCTGATCTAGCAAGTTGCACCAACAAAAAGCCCCGCTCAACGTCGGGGCTTTTTGTTGGGCTATCGCCGGCTCAATCTGCAGCCAGCAGGGCGGCAAGCGCCTGGGTCACGTCGTCCTGGCTGACGCCTTCGCCGAGGCTCACAGGCGCATCCGACAGGGCGGCTGCTCCCGCTTGCTTGAGCTTGCCCACCCAGATGCCGGCCTCCTTGCCCTGCTCGAAGCCCTGGCTTTGCAGCAGCACACGGCCATCATGGGCACTGAGCTTGAAGTAGAAGCGGCCGTCCTGCTCACGGTACTGCTTGAACACGGGCAGTTGTGGCTTGGTGGTCTCGGCCGCGACCTGCACCTGCGGTACCGCCAGGAAGGTGCGCAGGCCGACCGATTCACGCAAGGCGGTCAGGAACGGCGTCGCGACGGCGCGTGCCTTGCGGGCCCCTTCCTGCAGGGCGGCTTCGATCAGCTCGGGCTTGGCCATCAGCTCCACATAGCGATCGCGCATGGGGCCGATTTCCCGGTTGATCAGGTCGAACAGGCGCTGCTTGGCATCGCCCCAGCCCAGGCCGGCCATCAGGTCGGCGCGGAAGGTGGCGGTCTCTTCTGCAGAAGCAAAGGCCTGGTAGAGCGTGTACAGATGGCTGCTGTCCGGGTCCTTGGCTTCACCGGGCAGGCGGGAGTCGGTCACGATTCGGGCGATCGCGTCCTTGAGGCCCTTGGCACCGCCCTCGAACAGCGGAATGGTGTTGTCGTAGCTCTTGGACATCTTGCGGCCATCGAGGCCCGGCAGGGTGGCGACATGCTCTTCGACCAGCGCCTCTGGCAGGACGAACAACTCCTTGCCCTTGCCGAACAGGTGGTTGAAGCGCTGGGCGACATCGCGGGCCATCTCGATATGCTGGATCTGGTCGCGCCCGACCGGTACCTGATGGGCATTGAACATGAGGATGTCGGCGGCCATCAGGATGGGGTAGCTGAACAACCCCATGGTGATCCCGGCATCGGTCTCCTCGCCGGCGGCCTCGTTGGCGTCGGCCGATGCCTTGTAGGCATGGGCGCGGTTCATCAGCCCCTTGGCGGTCACGCAGGTCAGCAGCCAGGTCAGCTCGGGAATCTCGGGGATATCGCTTTGGCGGTAGAAGGTCACGCGCGTGGTATCGAGTCCCGCGGCCAGCCAGGTGGCGGCAATCTCCAGTCGCGAACGCTCGATCCGGGCCGGGTCATCGCACTTGATCAGGGCGTGGTAGTCGGCCAGGAAGAAAAAGCTTTCGTTACCCGGCAAGCGGCTGGCGTTGATCGCAGGGCGAATGGCGCCGACATAGTTGCCGAGATGGGGAGTACCGGTCGTAGTAATGCCGGTCAGTACGCGATGGCTGGGGCGTGTCATGGAACGAGGATCCTAAAACTGCAAAACAGCCGTCAAGTTTAGCGGCTTGCTGGAACATGGGATACGGTTGCGACGGCATGCTGTCAGCGCCCGCCATCACGACCAGAAAACCTGGCCGGCAAGTATATCGGGGCTTGACGAAATCGGCGCCTGTGATATCGCCGCAAGAACGCCTGATTTTTGAGCAAACCAGCAAGTTTCCTTGCAAATCCGGCACTAAGCATCGCCATACACAGCTATCCACGGACTTACCCACAGCACTTGTGGGTAGAAGTTCCCGAGGCCGGATGAAAAATCATAAATCCAGCCCATTGGGCAGTTTTCTTTCTTCAACTACGGGACGGTCAAGCCATCGCCGGTTTCGCTCAGGCTGACCCGATGGAGCAAGCAGCACGCCGCGCTCATCACGTGCACGGTGGATGGCGCTGCGCTTTTCCACCCTACAAGTACCGGTGCCTGCTAAGGGATTCGCCGTTTTATACGTAGGGTGGAAAAGCGCAGCGCCTTTCACCACAGAAGCTCAGCAAACGTTTCCGAAACCACTAACGAGCGTCAGCGAGGCTCCCTCGCAGCGGCGAGGGCGGGGGGAGTGGGTGATATAAAAGCAAAGGCCCGTTTGGGCATCGACTGAAGCAAAACGCCCGGCTGAGCGAAGTCGTTGCCACCTTCTGGTGGCTTACTACTTCGGCCTCCCCCTTGCGGGGGCTGCCGGGCGCTTCGTTGAACGTGACGTCTAGGAAACGTCTCTACTTTTCCCTAAAACCACTGCGCGTGGAAAATCCCCGGCTTGTCAGTACGCTCGAAGGTATGCGCGCCAAAGTAGTCGCGCTGCGCCTGGATCAGGTTGGCCGGCAGGCGCTTGGCGCGATAGCTGTCGAAGTAGGCGACGGCGGAACCGAAAGTCGGAACCGGGATGCCGGCCAGTACGGCGGCGGCAACTACTTCGCGCAGGGCGGCCTGGTATTCGTTGGCGATGCCAGCGAAATAGGGGTCCAGCAGCAGGTTCTTCAGCTCCGGGTCCTTGGCGTAGGCATCGGTGATGTTCTGCAGGAAGCGCGAGCGGATGATGCAACCGGCGCGGAAGATCTTGGCGATCTCGCCGTACTGCAGGTCCCAGCCGCTTTCCGTCGATTGCGCACGCATCTGGGCAAAGCCCTGGGCGTAGGAGGCGATCTTGGACAGGTAGAGGGCGCGGCGGACAGATTCGATGAACCTGGCCTGGTCGGCAATCAGCGGCTTGCTGGCTGGGCCATGCAGTACCTCGCTGGCGGCAACGCGCTCTTCCTTGAGTGCCGAGATAAAGCGGGCGAAGACCGATTCGGTGATCAGGGGCAGCGGCACGCCCAGGTCGAGCGCGCTCTTGCTGGTCCACTTGCCGGTGCCCTTCTGGCCAGCCTGATCGAGGATCACGTCCACCAGATCGTGCCCGGTCTCGTCGTCCTTCTTCTTGAAGATATTGGCGGTGATATCGATCAGGAAGCTGTCGAGCTCGCCCTTGTTCCAGTCGCCGAACACATCCGCCAGGTCGGCATTGGAGAGACCCAGCAGGTTCTTGAGGATGTCGTAGGCCTCGGCGATCAGCTGCATGTCGCCGTACTCGATGCCGTTGTGCACCATCTTCACATAGTGACCGGCGCCGTCCGGGCCGATATAGGTGACGCACGGCTCGCCGTTGGCGGTGGCCGCGATCTCCTTGAGGATGGGGGCGACCAGTTCGTAGGCTTCCTTCTGCCCGCCGGGCATGATGGACGGGCCCTTCAGCGCGCCTTCCTCACCGCCGGACACGCCGGTGCCGATGAAGTTGAAGCCCAGGCTGGACAGTTCCTTGTTGCGGCGGATGGTATCGGTGTACAGCGTATTGCCGCCGTCGATGATGATGTCGCCCTTGTCGAGCAGCGGCTTGAGCTGGTCGATGGTGCCATCGGTCGGTGCACCGGCCTTGACCATCAGCAGGATGCGGCGAGGGGTTTCCAGCGAGGCGACAAAGTCGGCCAGGGTATGGAAGGGGACCAGTTTCTTGCCCGGATTCTCGGCGATGACTTCATCGGTTTTTTCTGGCGAGCGGTTGTAGATCGATACCGTATGACCACGGCTCTCGATATTCAACGCCAGGTTGCGGCCCATGACCGCCATACCGATTACGCCGATTTTTTGCTTGGACATTACTTCTGCTCCTGTCTTGACCTGGCCGTGCATACGCCAAGCCTGTTCCGAAGATTGATACGGCCTCTTGGGCCGGGTTTGCTGATGCAGCGTTGGGTGGGCTGCTTGAAATATTGGGGCGCTTTTTAACAGATAAAGGGCAATCGTGCTCAGGTAGTTGCAGTCGGTCCGACTACCAAATCGCCGCGATTGTTTCTGGGGCTGGTATCCAGCGAATTCAGCAGCTTAGGTATAGTTGGTGGAATTCGTGCTTGTCAGCCAGGAAAGGGGCGATGCTATGCTGCGCCCCCCATTTTCCGACCCCGGTGGCAGGTAGCCGCCAGACCATGGCAAACAATATCGAGATCAAGGCCAACGTCGCCGATCTGGCGGTTCTGGAGGACCGGGTCAAGGCATTGGCCATGCAGCCTTGCACTGACATCGCCCAGGACGACACCTTCTTCGCCTGCCCGAACGGACGCCTGAAGCTGCGGGCCTTCTCGGCCGATGCGGGCGAGCTGATCTTCTATCAGCGCCCCGATCGGGCAGGACCCAAGTCGTCGTTCTATATCCTGTCCACCACCCAGGCGCCGGACACCCTGCGGGAGACCTTGACGCTGGCTTACGGCCAGGTGGGCAGGGTACGCAAGCAGCGACGGCTGTATCAGCTGGGTCGTACCCGCGTGCATCTGGACGAGGTAGAGGGGCTGGGCAGCTTTATGGAGCTCGAGGTCGTGCTGGCGGAGGGCGAGGCACCCGAACCCGGCGCCCGCGAGGCGCAGGACCTGATCGCCGCCTTGGGCATCCTGCCGGAGGATCTGATCGAAACCGCCTATGTGGATTTGCTGCGCGAGCGGGCCTTGCCCGGCTGATCGGCGAGGCTCAACGGCAGGTATACGGCGGCAGGCCGGCCACGCCAGGTTCGACGGCAAACAGGCCGCCTGCCAGCGGTTCCGCAGCCAGGGCGGCGGCATCCATCGCTTCACGCGCGGTCGTGATGAACAGGGTGCGATACCCCTCGCCACCGAAAGCCAGCGAAGCGGGCTGGGAGGCGGCAAGCGGGATGGTCGTCAGCAATTCTCCCGACGGACTATAGCGACACACCCGACTACCACCCCATTGGGCGATCCAGACGCAGTCTTCGGCGTCCACCGTCATGCCGTCCGGCGAGCCTTCCTGTTCACTGTCGAACTGGCGCCAGAGCGCGCGGGCGCCAAGTGTCCCATCGGGCTGGATCGCATAGACGTAGGTCCGGGCGAGGTAGGTGTCGGTATGGTAGAGCCGGCGCCCATCCCGGCTCACGGCCGGCCCGTTGCAGATATGGTAGCCCTCGTCGAGTACCTGCCAGCGCCCGTCCGGGTCCAGCCGCGCCAGCTTGCCCGCGTTGCGGCTGTAATCGTCGTTGTGCATGGAGCCAAACCAGATCGCGCCATCGGCATCGGCCTTGGCATCATTGAGGCGGATGCCGGCCTGCCCGGCATAGGGGCGAAGCCGGTATTCGATGCGCAAGGTGGGCTCCAGCCAAAGCCGGGCAATGCCGTCGCGCAGTCCGGCCACGAATCCATCGCCATCGGCATGAGGTAGCAGCCAGCACAGCCATTCTGGCAGGGACCAGCTTTGCGTCAGTCCGCTGGCTGGCGTGTAGGCATGCAAGGTGGCTTGCTTAAGGTCGGTGAAGTACAGTCGGCCTTCGCGCTCATGCCATAGCGGCCCCTCGCCCAGATCGGTCGCCAGTGGCCACAGGCAGCGTGCGTTCATCTTGGTCTCGCTCCGTTCTTATTTTTCAGGGCTGAATGTAAGCGGTTTTGACCTGGGTATAGAACTCCACGGCATGACGACCCTGCTCGCGCGGGCCGTAGCTCGATCCTTTGCGGCCACCGAATGGGACATGGTAGTCCACGCCGGCAGTCGGCAGGTTCACCATGACCATGCCGACCTGGGCATGGCGGCGGAAGTGGCTGGCCTGCTTGAGCGAGCTGGTGCAGATACCGGCACAAAGCCCGAACGGAGTGTCATTGGCGATGCCGAGCGCGTGCTCGTAGTTGTCGGCCTTCAGGACCACCGCAACCGGGCCGAAGATCTCCTCCCGGGCGATACGCATTTCCGGCTTGCCCAGGAACAGTGCAGGTGCCTGGAAGTGGCCGTGCGTGGGTCGCTCCAACGCTTGTCCGCCGAACAGCAGCTCGGCCCCTTCCTCGCGGCCGATGCGGACATAGTCGAGATTCTGCTTCAACTGCCTGGCGTCCACGACCGGACCGATCTCTATCCCGTGCTCCAGGGCATGGCCCACCTTGAGCGCAGCGAGCTTCTTCTGCACGGCGGCCACAAAGCGGTCATGGATGCCGGCCTCGACGATCAGGCGGCTCGAGGCGGTGCAGCGCTGGCCGGTCGAAAAGTAGGCACCATTCACGGCAGCGTTCACCGCCAGATCAAGGTCCGCGTCATTCAGCACCACCAGCGGGTTCTTGCCGCCCATCTCCAGCTGTACCCGCGCGCGACGGCTGGTAGCCGTCTTCAGTATCTGCTCACCCACCGGGACCGAGCCGGTAAAGCTGATCGCATCGACGAGCGGGTGCTCCACCAGCCGGTTGCCCACCTGCCGGCCGCTACCCATCAAGAGATTGAATACGCCGGCAGGTACGCCGGCACGATGCAACATGTCGGCCAGTTGCCAGCCGCAGCCTGGCACCAGCTCTGCCGGCTTGAATACCACGGTGTTGCCATAGGCCAAGGCAGGGGCGATCTTCCAGGCCGGGATGGCGAGCGGAAAGTTCCAGGGCGCGATCAGGCCGACCACGCCGACCGGCTCACGACTGATTTCCACCTCGATGCCCGGCCGTACCGACGCCAGTTTTTCGCCGGGGATACGCAAGGCCTCGGCGGCGAAGAACTTGAAGATCTGCCCGGCCCTGGCGGCTTCGCCGATCGCTTCCGGCAGGGTCTTGCCTTCCTCGCGGGCCAGCAGCCGGCCCAGCTCGTCCTTGCGCGCCAGGATCTCGCTACCCACCTGGTCGAGTATGTCGGCCCGGCGCTGTACCGGCCCGAGTGCCCAGGCGGGCAGGGCGTCGGACGCAGCCTGGATCGCGGCGTCGGTATCGGCGATATCAGCCCGGGCGTATTCGCCTACCGGGTCCTTGTCGTCCGACGGATTTTCCGACAAGGCGACGGTGCTGCCGGTTTGCCAGTGGCCGGCGATGTAGTTCTTGAACACATTGCTCATCCTGTTTCCTTCACGACAGCTAGGGTTGCCTTGGGCAGTCTCAAGCAGCTTGGGCGGTTGCCAAGACGGCGAGATGCCATCTAATCAGTCCATACACCTGGTTCAAGCCTGGTCCTACAACACGCCCATGCCGCCCGCCGCATACGGCGTGGCAGCCTTGCCCAGCGGGTTGCGAAGGGGCGCGCCGAATTCCGGCAGGCTGACTTCAAACACATCCCCCTCGGCCACCGAAATACCATCGGCAAAACTCAAGGTAGCGGTGCCAAAGAAATGCAGGTGTACATCACCCGGCCGCAGGAACTGCTGGTACTTGAAATGGTGATATTCGAGGTTGGCAAAGTCGTGGCACATATTGGCCTCGCCGGTCAGGAAGGGTTTTTCCCAGCGGATTTCATCGCCCCGGCGTATCCGGCTGCTGCCCTCCAGATGCTCGGGCAACCGGCCGATGCGCAGTTCGGGACCGACGGCGCAGGGGCGCAGCTTGGAATGCGCCAGGTAGAGATAATTCTGCCGTTCGGTGACATGGTCCGAGAACTCGTTGCCGAGCGCATAGCCCAGCCGCCAGGGCCGGCCGTCGTTGCCGATCACATACAGCCCGACCAGTTCCGGCTCCTCGCCACCATCGAGGGCGAAGTCCGGCGAGGGCAGGGGGCTGCCCGGTGCCACCACGATGCTGCCATCGCCCTTGTAGAACCATTCCGGTTGAACGCCCGGCAAGCCAGGCTCGCTTTTGCCGCCCCCCAGGCCCCACTTGAACATGCGCATCGAGTCGGTCAACTGTTGCTCGTCGTCCCCACCCAGCTTCTGGTGCATCTTGTCGCGCGTTGCCGCGCTGCCAAGGTGGGTCAGCCCGGTGCCAGTGACATAGCAGTGGGCCGGGTCAGGGTGGGTCAACGGTGATAGCACCCGGCCCTCGGCCAGCAGGGCGGGATAGTCGATGGCCGCATCCAGACCCAGCTCTTCGATCTGATGTGCCAGCGTGCGCTGGGCAGCAATGGCCGCCAGGGCCAGTGCGTAGGTGGAATGGACCCCTCTCACCGGGCTGGCCTGCAGGCCGTCGCCGGAAATGACGGCGACCCGGCCGGTGTCGTGCTGGGTGTACTGGATCAATCGCAAACTGTGCATCGTGTCTCCTGCTCTTATGGCCCGCAGCCCCTGTGCCGTCATCGCGTGAGGGTGCTACCGGGTGGGTGTGATGGCCATACTAGAAGAACGAGGTATGCATTTCTAATGAATTAATTGAGCAATACGATACGTGTTTTGATATGTTTACTACCTGACTGGAGATCAAGCATGGCAGCCAACTACTCGAACTGGTTTATCAAGGCCCGTCTGAAAACCCGGCAGCTCCTGCTGCTGGTGGGGCTGGATGAAGAGCGCAATATCCACCGCACATCGGAAGTGCTGGGGATGACCCAGCCGGCAGCGTCCAAGCTCCTGAAGGACCTGGAGGACATGCTGGGCGTGCAGTTGTTCGAGCGACTGCCGCGCGGCATGAAACCGACCTGGTACGGTGAGATCATGATCCGTCATGCGCGCATGGTGCTGTCCAACCTCAGCCAGGCGCACGACGAAATTACGGCCTTGAAGTCAGGCCTTACCGGTCAGGTGAATCTGGGCGCGATCGTGGGCGTCAGCACCGCCCTGTTGCCACGTGCGATCGCCCGCATGAAGCAGCAATTCCCCTATGTACAGATCAATGTCCAGCTCGATACCAGCAATGCCTTGCAGCCTTTGTTGCAGCAAGGTCGTTTCGACATCCTGGTCGCGAGACTGTTTGAAGAGCACGACAAGAGCGGCCTGAACTACGAGCTGCTGGCTGAGGAACCGGTATGCCTTGCCGCACGACGCGGCCACCCGCTGGCGCAGGGTGCCGGCCTGACCCTGCGGGACCTGATGTCGGCCGCCTGGGTATTGCCGCCCAGCGGCAGCGTGCTGCGGCACCGCTTTGATCTACTCTTTCGTCAGCAGAACCTCGAACCACCGCGCAATGTGATCGAGACGACCGCCCTGTCGTTGACGACCGCCTTGCTGGAAGAGACCGATATGGTGACTGCGCTGCCGGTCGATGTGGTCCGTCATTATGCCGAGCACGGCATGCTGGCGACCCTGCCGGTGACGCTCGATTGCAAGATGGACGCCTTCGGCATCATTACCCGCCGCGACCAGTTGCTGTCGCCCTGTGCGACCGCCATGCTGCGCATACTGCGCGAGGTCTCGGCCGAGATGTATGGCGAGCTCGCCGTGGCCTGAATCATGGATATACAGCCCAAGCCCAATACCGTCTGCCCGCTCTGCGGCGGCGCCAATCAATGCGCGCCGGCCCAGTGCGGCAGTTTCGATACGCCTTGCTGGTGTCGCACTGCGCATATCGATCCTGCCATCCTTGCCCGCATCCCTGCCGCCCAGCGCGGTGAAGCCTGCATTTGCCCACGCTGCGCGGCGGCCGGCTTGCCAGCCGCCGCTGGCGACTAGACCCAGCCACCGTCGACGGTGAACTCCTGGGCGCTGCACATGGCGGCGTCGTCCGATGCCAGGAACAGTGCCATGCTGGCCAGGTGCTGCGGTAGCAACTGGCCCTTCAGGCACTGGCTCTTGGCAATCTCGGCGCGGGCCGCATCGTCCACCCACAGGCTCAACTGCTTCTCGGTCATCACCCAGCCGGGCACCACGGTATTGACGCGGATTTGGTCCGGCCCGAGGTCGCGGGCCAGGGCACGGGTCAGGCCATGGGTCGAGGCCTTGGCCGTGGCGTAGACCGGATAGCCGCCAGTGGCTAGTTTCCAGCCGACCGAACCGAAATTGATGATGGCGCCGCCACCAAGCCGCCGCATGCCGGCGATGACCGCCTGGGCGGCGAAAAAGGCAGGCCGCTGGTTGATGGCGATGCCGTTGTCCCAGGATTCGGGCGTGACATCCTCAATGCGGTGGCGTGCATCGTTGGCGGCATTGTTGACCAGTACCGATATATCGCCCAACTGTGTCGTGACCTCCTCGATCACGCCTTGCAGGGACGCGATATCGCGCAGGTCGCAATGCCGGAACAGCGGCCGGTCCAGGCCGCGTCCGGCCAGCGTATCGCATAGCGCCTGGCTGGCTTCGGTCTGGATATCGACGAATGCAACCTTGGCGCCTTGTTCGGCAAAGGCGCTGACCAGGGCGGCTCCGATGCCCGTGCCGCCACCGGTAATGAAAATCACGCGCCCCGCCAGGCTGGGGTAGTGGGCAAGGCGGCCTTGCTGTGCTGCTTGGGTCATGCTGCATGTCTCCATTCTTGTGATATTCAATCTGATATCGTTCTATCAGAATTTAGCATTAGACCGTTATAGCTTACCCCGCTAGCATCCTTCGGTAAATGCAACGGCACCGGCGCGTATCGGTGTCCACCGAGGACGACAGATGAGTGAAGACAAGAAGAAAGGCCTGCGCAGTCAGGCCTGGTTTGGCAAGCAGGACCGCGATGGTTTCATGCATCGTAGCTGGATCAAGAATCAGGGTTATCCGGACGACATGTTCGATGGTCGACCGGTTATCGGTATCTGTAATACCTGGTCGGAACTGACCCCGTGCAATGGGCACTTCCGCGAGCTGGCCGAATTCGTCAAACGCGGTGTCTATGAAGCCGGCGGCTTCCCGCTCGAATTTCCCGTCATGTCGCTGGGGGAGACCCAGCTGCGTCCCACCGCCATGCTATTCCGCAACCTGGCCAGCATGGATGTAGAGGAGTCCATCCGCGGCAACCCCATCGACGGTGTCGTCTTGCTGATGGGGTGCGACAAGACCACGCCCTCGCTGCTGATGGGCGCCGCCAGCTGCAATCTCCCAACCATCGGCCTGTCCGGCGGCCCCATGCTCAACGGCAAGTTCCGTGGACACGACGTCGGTTCTGGGACCGGTGTCTGGATGATGTCCGAGATGGTCCGGGCCGGCCAGATGACCATGGACGAGTTTGTCGCCTCCGAGAGCTGCATGCATCGCTCCAAGGGCAACTGTATGACCATGGGGACGGCGTCCACCATGGCCAGCATGGTGGAAGGGCTGGGTATGTCCCTGCCCGAGAACGCGGCGATCCCGGCGGTGGATTCGCGCCGGTACAAGCTGGCGCAGCTGACGGGCAGGCGCATCGTCGAGATGGTGAAGGAAGACCTGACCATGTCGAAGATCCTGACCCGCGAGGCGTTCGAGAACGCCATCCGCATCAACGCGGCGATCGGTGGATCGACCAACGCGGTCGTGCATCTGCTGGCCATCGCGGGCCGCATGGGCATACCGCTCGACCTGGCAGACTTCGACCGGCTGGGGGCCGAGATACCTTGTCTCGTCAATCTGCAGCCATCGGGCAAATACCTGATGGAAGACTTCTACTACGCCGGCGGCCTGCCGGCGGTGATCAGGGAGATCGAACCCCTGCTGCGGCCCGAGGCCCTGACCGTCAACGGCCATACCCTGGTGGATAACAGCCGCAATGCCCCTTGCTACAACCGCGAGGTCATTACGCCGCGCAATGAACCCTTCAAGCCCGATGCCGGCATCGCAGTGCTCAAGGGCAACCTCTCGCCCAATGGCGCCATCATCAAGCCTTCCGCCGCGTCTCCCCATTTGATGCAGCACCGCGGCCGCGCCGTGGTGTTCGAGAGCATCGAGGAATTCCACGCCCTCATCAACGACCCGGAACTCGATATCGACGAGACCTGCGTCATGGTGCTCAAGAACTGCGGTCCCAAGGGTTATCCCGGCATGGCCGAGGTCGGCAACATGCCGCTGCCGCTCAAGGTCCTGCAGAAGGGGATTACCGACATGGTGCGGGTATCCGATGCGCGCATGAGCGGTACGGCCTACGGCACGGTGGTACTGCATGTCTCACCGGAGGCCGCAGCCGGTGGGCCGCTGGCCCTGGTTCGCAACGGCGACATGATCGAGCTCGACGTCGCCGGTCGACGCCTGCACCTGGACGTGCCCGATGCCGAACTGGCCCGCCGCCGGGAGGACTGGCAGGCGCCGGAAACCCCCAAGCGCGGCTGGTACAAGCTCTATGTCGATCATGTCCAGCAGGCGCATCTCGGCGCCGACCTGGATTTCCTGGTCGGCAATAGCGGCGCGGCGGTTCCGCGCGAATCCCACTAGGAAGCCGCCTGGACTCATCCACGTGAGGCGCCACTCCCGCAAGGAGGACCCAGTGGTTGTACGCCCCCTGCAGGGCGACAACCACGCAGCGGCGGCGAGGATTTGGGGTAGGGATCAATCCGCAATAGGTCGTGGATAGCTTGCGGCCAGGTAGCGCCCGGCTTTGCCGGGCGATGAATTGAAGTTTCACGTCTCGGACGTTTGCGGTGCCTCATCAGGCCCCGCCGAGCTGTCTGGACCCAGGGAGGGACAGGTACGAAGGGAAGATTTGATCCAAGCAGCAGGCCGGTCGTTCGGCCGTAGTCGTCGTTACATAAAACCAGAACTGGAGACAACACGATGAACCTCAAACGCAGGAGCCTGATCACGGCTCTACTCTCTGCCGGACTCTTGATGCTGGGCGGTACCGCCTTGGCCAAACCTATCGTGCTCGGTTTTGCCCAGGTGGGCGCCGAGAGCGAATGGCGTAGCGCCAATACCCAGTCGATCAAGGAAGCCGCGCCCGCCGCCGGCATCACGCTGAAGTTCAGCGATGCCCAGCAAAAGCAGGAAAACCAGATCAAGGCGATCCGCTCCTATATCGCCCAGAAGGTGGACGTCATCGCCTTCTCTCCGGTCGTCGAATCGGGCTGGGAAACAGTGCTGCGCGAGGCCAAGGCCGCCAAGATCCCGGTGATCCTGACTGACCGCGCCGTCGACGTGAAGGATGACTCCCTCTACGCCACCTTCATCGGTTCGGATTTTGTCGAGGAAGGCCGCAAGGCAGGCAAGTGGCTGCTGGAGAACTACAAGGGCAAGGGTGATGTGAACATCGTCGAGCTGCAGGGCACTGTTGGCTCGGCGCCGGCCATCGACCGCAAAAAAGGCTTTGAGGAAGTGATCAAGGCCGATCCGCGCTTCAAGATCATCCGCTCCCAGACCGGCGACTTCACCCGCGCCAAGGGCAAGGAAGTGATGGAGGCCTTCCTCAAGGCCGAGGGCAAGAAGATCAATGTGCTGTATGCGCACAATGACGATATGGCCATCGGCGCGATCCAGGCGATCGAGGACGCCGGCCTCAAGCCTGCCAAGGACATCACCATCATCTCGATCGACGCGGTCAAGGGGGCCTTCGAGGCCATGATCGCCGGCAAGCTCAACGTCACGATCGAGTGCAACCCGCAACTGGGCCCGCAACTGATGGATGCTGCCAAGAAGGTGGTGGCAGGCCAGTCCTTGCCCAAGCGCATCGAGACCATCGAGGGCATTTTCCCGATGGAAACCGCGGCCAAGGTTTTCCCGACCCGCAAGTACTGATTCGAACCAGGCAATACGGCAAGTACGGGGTGCAGTCTGCACCGTGCGCTTGCCGCCTGGTACCGACCATGACGCTGGTCCGGAACCGCCAGACCCGGCTGGGTTCGCCAGCGTATCCCTGAAGGAGAGACACCCGTGAAACTGCTGAAAAAAGTGCTGGCCGCCGCCCTGGTCGCCGGTTTGGCCGGCCAGGCGCTCGCCGCCGATCTCAAGCTTGGCTACCTCGTCAAACAACCGGAGGAACCCTGGTTCCAGACCGAGTGGGCGTTTGCCGAGAAGACCGGCAAGGAACTGGGCTTTGACGTGATCAAGATTGCCACGCCCGATGGCGAGAAGACCCTGGCCGCAATCGATAGCCTGGCCGCCAACGGTGCCAAGGGCTTCGTGATCTGTACACCGGACCCCAAGCTCGGACCGGCCATCATGGCCAAGGCCAAGTCGCTGGGCCTGAAGGTGGTGGCGGTGGATGACCAGTTCGTCAACGCCAAGAATGCGCCGATGACCGAAGTGCCGCTGGTGATGATGGCGGCCAGCAAGGTCGGCGAGCGGCAGGGCAAGGAACTGTGGAACGAGATGAAGAAGCGCGGCTGGAAGGTCGAGGAGACAGGCGTGATGGCAATCACTGCCAATGAACTCGACACCGCCCGCCGGCGTACCGACGGTTCGATGTCGGCACTGAAGGCTGCAGGCTTCCCGGCCAAGCAGATCTTCACCGTACCGACCAAGAGCAACGATATCCCCGGCGCGCTGGATGCCGGCAACTCGCTGCTGGTGCAGCACCCGAACGTCAAGAACTGGCTGGTGATCGGCATGAACGACAACACCGTGCTGGGTGGCGTACGTGCAACCGAAGGCAACGGCTTCAAGCCGGAGAACGTGATCGGCATCGGCATCAATGGCGTGGATGCGGTGACCGAACTCTCCAAGAGCAAGGCAACCGGCTTCTATGGCTCGCTGCTGCCCAGCCCCGATGTCCATGGCCGCACCAGCATCACCATGCTGCACGACTGGGTTACCAAGGGTAAGGAACCGACCAGGTTTGTCGAAGTGACGGACGCGGTATTGATCACCCGCGACAACTTCAAGGCTGAACTGAAGAAGAAGGGGCTGGGCGGCTAAGCGTCCGGCTGTTCAACGACGGGCGGGGGAATTCCCCCGCCCCGGCAAGGGACCGCAAGGGTCCGTCAAGGCTGGTACGCAATGAGCAATCCCCCCTATCTGCGTTTCTGTGACATCGGCAAGTCCTTCCCTGGCGTGCAGGCACTGCAGCATATTGATCTGGCCTGCCGCGAGGGCACGGTACATGCCTTGATGGGCGAGAACGGCGCAGGTAAGTCCACGCTGCTGAAGATACTCAGCGGCGCCTATCAGCCGAGCTCCGGCCACCTGGAACTCGGTGGAGAAAAAGTCGAATTCCATTCCGCGACCGATGCCCTGAAGCATGGCGTGGCGGTGATCTATCAGGAGCTGCATCTCGTCGCCGAACTGTCGGTGGCAGAGAACATCTATCTCGGCCAATTACCCGGCAAGGCCGGCATCGTGAACCGCGCCCGCTTGCAGGCTGCCGCCGCGACGCAGTTGGCCAAGCTCGGCGTGGCCATCCATCCGGCCACCCCGCTCAAGCACCTGTCCATCGGCCAGCGGCAGATGGTGGAGATTGCCAAGGCACTGACCCGCAATGCCCAAGTGATCGCGTTCGACGAGCCAACCAGCAGCCTGTCCCAGCGCGAGATCGAACAGTTGTTCCGGGTGATCCGGGAGCTGCGCGAGCAGGGCAAGGTCGTGATCTATGTCTCGCACCGCATGGAAGAGATCTACCGCCTGTGCGACGAGATCACGGTGTTCAAGGATGGTCGCCTGGTGCGGCATTTCCCCGAAATTGCCGAGGTCAGCAACGAGCAGCTGGTACAGGCCATGGTGGGGCGCAATCTGGGTGACATCTACGGTTACGCCCCGCGGACCCTGGGCGAGGAGCGCCTGAGCGTGCGCAATTTCCTTGCCCCCGGCCTGCGCCAGCCGGTGAACCTGAGCGTGCGGCGTGGCGAGGTGGTTGGCCTGTTCGGCCTGATCGGCGCCGGTCGCAGCGAATTGATGAAGGGCATCTTTGGCGGTACGCGCGCCAGCCAGGGTGAAATCTGGATCGATGGCAGCAAGGCCCGCATACGCCGGCCGGCCGACGCGATCACGCAAGGGGTGACGCTCTGCCCGGAGGACCGCAAGGGCGAGGGCATCATCGGCATCCAGTCGGTGCAGGACAACATCAACATCAGCGCCCGCCGGCGCTGGCTCAAGGCGGGGTTGCTGATCGACCGCCGTCGGGAAGCCAGCAATGCCGGCGAGATGATACGTCGGCTGGGCGTGAAGACCCCAAGCCCGCACCAGGCCATCGTCCATTTGTCCGGTGGCAACCAGCAGAAGGCCATCCTGGGCCGATGGCTGTCGGAAGACATGCGGGTCATGCTGCTGGATGAGCCGACCCGCGGCATCGATGTCGGTGCCAAGCATGAAATCTACAAGATCATTTTCGAGCTCGCCAAGAGCGGCGTCGCCGTGCTGTTTGCTTCCAGCGACCTGCCCGAGGCGCTGGGTCTCGCCGATCGCATCGTCGTGATGCGGGAGGGCGCGATCGCCGGAGAACTGGGCCACGGTGAAGCCAGCGAAGAAAAGGCGCTGGCCCTGGCCATGCTGCAGGCCGAATCACGGATTGCGGCCTAGCTGCCAAACGATACCTACCTGACAACATAAGTCGGGCCAGAAGAACCCGAGATGGAGACAAGCAAGATGCAAGACCTACCCCTCGCCGCGAGCCAGGCGGTTCCGCCGCCAGAACGCGCCGGCAAAGAGAGCTTCATGGCCAAGACCTGGGATCGCTGGGGCATGCTGGTGGTGTTCCTGGCGCTGTTCATTGCCTGCAGCGTGTTCGTTCCCAACTTTCTGACCGCCATCAATATGCGGGGCCTGGCCCTGGCCGTCTCGCTGGCGGGCATGGTGGGCTGCGGCATGCTGTTCTGCCTGGCCTCGGGCGATTTTGACCTGTCGGTCGCCTCCATCGTGGCCTGCTCCGGCGTGGCCTGCGCGACGGTGATCAACCTGTCCGAGAGCGTCGGCCTCGGGGTGCTGGCGGGCCTGGGCATCGGCGCGGTGTTTGGTCTGCTCAACGGCTTCGTGGTGGCCAGGCTCAAGATCAATGCCCTGATCACCACGCTGGCCAGCATGCAGATCGCCCGGGGGCTTGCCTACATCATCGCCGACGGCAAGGCGGTGGGCATCTCCGAGGAAAGCTTCTTCAGCATCGGCAACTCCGATTGGCTCGGTATCCCCACGCCAGTCTGGATCACCATCGCCAGCTTTGTCGTTTTCGGTTTCCTGATGAGCAAGACGGTATTCGGCCGCAATACGCTGGCCATCGGCGGCAACGAGGAGGCCGCTCGTCTGGCTGGCGTCAATGTGGTCCGGACCAAGATCATCATCTTCACCCTGACCGGGCTGATCGCGGCGCTGGCGGGCGTGGTGCTGGCCTCGCGCATGACCTCGGGCCAGCCGATGACCTCCATCGGCTTCGAGCTGACCGTCATCTCGTCCTGCGTGCTGGGTGGCGTATCGCTCAAGGGAGGGGTAGGGCGCATCTCTTACGTGATCGCCGGCGTACTGATCCTGGGGACGGTCGAGAATGCCATGAACCTGCTCAATATCTCGCCGTTCGCCCAGTATGTGGTGCGAGGCCTCATCCTCCTGGTGGCGGTGATCTTCGACCGCTACAAGCAGCAGAGCCGGCACTGACCATGACCGATACCCTGAGCCGGCCTTTGCTGGAAACCTGCGGCATCAGCAAATCCTTTCCTGGCGTACGGGCCTTGCATCAGGTCGACTTCCGGCTGTTCGCCGGCGAGATCCACGTGGTGATGGGGCAGAACGGTGCTGGCAAATCGACCCTGATCAAGGTACTGACGGGGGTGTATACGCCGGACAGTGGCGAGGTACGGCTCAACGATACCGTCATCAGTCCGCGTACGCCGAAGGACGCCCAGGCGCTGGGTATCAGTACCGTCTACCAGGAGGTCAACCTCTGCCCCAACCTGTCGGTGGCCGAGAATATCTTCATCGGCCGCTTGCCGCGCCGTTGGGGCCGGGTCGACTGGGACACAGTGCATCGCCGGGCGGAAAAGGAACTGGCCGACCTCAATCTGCATATCGATGTCAGTAAGCCGCTGGCCGACTATCCGGTGGCGGTGCAGCAGATGGTGGCCATCGCCCGCGCCATGGCCCGCGATGCCCATATCCTGATTCTGGATGAGCCTACCTCCAGCCTCGATGCCAGCGAGGTCCAGCAGTTGTTCGATGCCATGCAATGCCTGAAGGCACGTGGTGTCGCTATCCTGTTCGTGACCCATTTCCTGGATCAGGTCTACGCCGTGGCGGACCGGATCACGGTGCTGCGCAACGGGGAACGGGTCGGCGAATACCCGGTGGCTGCGCTGGGGCGGCGAGAGCTGGTCAGCAAGATGGTCGGGCGGGAGATCGCCGAGCAGAGCATGGCATCGGCACGGGAAGCCCTCGCTGGCAAGCCACGGGGGGAAGCCTATCTGAGTGCCCGTGGCCTGGGTCGGCATGGTTCGGTCCGTCCGCTGGACCTCGACCTGCATGCCGGCGAAGTACTGGGCTTGTCCGGTCTGCTCGGTTCGGGTCGGACCGAGACAGCGCGGCTGCTGTTCGGGGTAGATAGCCCCGACTGTGGCGAGCTGTCCCTGGGCAAGGGCGCAGCGCGCTTTCGCTCACCGCGCGATGCCGTACGCAGCGGCATCGGCTTTTGTCCCGAGGACAGAAAGACTGAAGGCATCGTGGCGGAATTGTCGATACGCGAAAACATGGTACTGGCGCTACAGGCCAAGCGTGGCCTGTTCCGCTTCATTCCACCGCGCAAGCAGACAGTGCTGGCGCAACGCTATATCGAGCAGCTGGGGATCAGGACGCCGGATACCGAAAAACCGATCGGACAACTGTCGGGCGGTAACCAGCAGAAGGCATTGCTCGCCCGCTGGCTGGCGACGGACCCCGGCATGCTGATACTCGATGAACCGACGCGTGGCATCGATGTGGCCGCCAAGCAGGAAATCATGCAGCAGGTCATGCAGCTCTGCGACAAGGGCTTGGCGATCCTGTTCATCTCGTCCGAGACCGAAGAGGTCGTCCGGGTCAGTCATCGTGTCGCCGTGCTGCGCGACCGCGCCAAGGCAGGTGAGCTCACCGGTGACGATATCAGCGAGCAGTCGGTCCTGCGCATCATCGTGGGAGGTGAAGCATGAGTATCGAATGGCGAGACAAGCTGGCCGGGCTGGGGCGGCATCCGCTGTGCTGGCCGTTGGTCACCCTGTTTGCCCTGTTGCTGCTGAACTGGCTGTTCAATGCCCAGTTCCTGCACCTGGAAACCAGGAACGGGCGTCTTTACGGCAGCCTGGTCGACATACTCAATCGTGCCGCGCCGTTGATGCTGGTGGCCCTGGGCATGACGCTGGTGATCGCGACACGCGGGATCGATATCTCGGTGGGAGCCACCGTGGCCATCTCCGGTGCGGTCGCCGCCATGCTGATCGGCGGCACGCTGGTGATACAGGATGGCCAGCCGGTCTACGTGACCAAGGTACCCATGCTGCTGGCGCTGCTGGCCGCCGTCGGTGCGGGCCTGCTGTGCGGCCTGTGGAACGGCCTGCTGGTCGCTGGCGTAGGCATGCAGCCCATCATCGCCACCTTGATTCTCATGGTGGCAGGGCGCGGCGTGGCGCAACTGCTGAGCAATGGCCAGATCATCACCATCTACTACCCGCCGTTCTTCTTTGTCGGTAATGGCTACCTGTTCGGCTTGCCGTTCTCGCTCTACATCGTTGCCGCCGTATTTGCCCTGCTGATGTGGCTGACCCGCAGGACCGCCCTGGGGCTGTTCATCCAGGCCGTGGGCCTCAATCCCGTCGCCGCCCGTTTCGCCGGCCTGAACGCCAAGGGCATTCTGGTCTGCGTCTATGGTTTCTGCGGCCTGGTCGCCGGGGTGGCCGGCTTGATCGTCTGTTCTAACGTCAAGAGTGCCGATGGCAACAACGCCGGGCTCTTGCTGGAGCTGGATGCCATCCTGGCCGTCACGCTGGGCGGGACCTCGCTGGCCGGCGGGCGGTTCAGCCTGGTCGGCAGCCTGATCGGCGCCCTGATCATCCAGACCCTCACCTATGCGATCTATTCCACCGGAGTACCCCCGGAAGTGAACCTGGTCATCAAGGCAGCCGTGGTATTTGCGGTCTGCCTGCTGCAATCGGAAACCTTGCGTAGCTGGGTATTTCAACCGCGCTTGAAGGGGGAGCAAGCATGACGCGCAAGCTCAATGCCCGTACCGTGCCCCTGCTGGTCACGATCGTGCTGTTCATCCTGATGTTTGCCGCCGGTTCCTGGCAGTACGAGGGCTTCTTCGCCCTGCAGGTCCTGCTCAACCTGTTCATCGACAATGCCTTCCTGATCGTCGTCGGCGTAGGCATGACCTTCGTCATCCTCTCTGGCGGGATCGACCTCTCGGTCGGCGCGGTCATCGCCTTGACGACCATGGTATCGGCCGCCCTGATCGAACATCATCAATGGAGCATCTGGGCGGTGGTGCCGCTGGTGCTGCTCATGGGGTCGGCATTCGGTCTCCTGATGGGAGTCATGATCCAGGTATTCCGCCTGCAACCCTTCATCGTCACGCTGGGCGGCATGTTCCTCGCCCGCGGTCTTTGCTATCTCATCAGCATCGACGCCATCACCATCACCGAGCCGGGCTACGCGGCCATCTCGCAGCATCACCTGCTGGTCTGGGGCGAAAACTTCATCTCCTGGAATGTCGTGATCGCGCTCGCGGTGGTGGCTGCCGCCATCTATCTCGCGCACTACAGCGCCTTCGGCCGCCATGTCTATGCCATCGGCGGCAACGAGCGCTCGGCTGTGCTGATGGGCCTACCGGTCGCCCGGACCAAGATACTGGTCTACACCCTGAGTGGTTTTTGCTCCGCCTTGTCCGGCATCGTGTTCAGCTTCTACATGCTGTCCGGTTATGGCCTGCATGCGCAGGGCATGGAGCTCGATGCCATCGCCGCGGTCGTGATCGGCGGAACCTTGCTGACCGGGGGCGTGGGCTATGTGTTCGGTACGGTATTCGGTGTGCTGATCCTGGGCATCATCCAGACCCTGATCATGTTCGACGGCACCCTCAGTTCCTGGTGGACCAAGATCGCGATTGGCCTCCTGCTGTGTGGCTTCTGCCTGCTGCAGCGGCTGCTGGAGCCGCGTGCCGGCCAGGGGGCGTCGCGCTGGCGAGGCCTCCGGCGCAAGAAGAAGATCAAGCCGCCGGTGGCGCCGGCCAACGGCAAATACGTGGGAGTGGACGGATGAATGGCGTGGCATCCGGCCAGGTCATGCCGGCGTCCGACAGCCAGTTTGCACCTGGTGGCAGCACGCAGCGACCCGCCGCCATTGCGATCGATTGGGGGAGTACCCATCGACGCGCCTATGCGTTTGACCCGGCAGGCCAGTTGCTCTGCCGGCACGCCGACGCGCAGGGCGTCCTGGCGGTCCGGACGGATTTTGAGCAGTCGCTGGTGCAGCTATTGGACCTCCTGGGTGCCGGACCACAGTGCCAGGTACTGCTGTCGGGCATGATAGGCAGCCGGGCTGGCTGGGTGGAGGCACCCTACTTGCCGACTCCGGTGGACATGCATCGCCTGAGCAGCCTGTTGCTCCCGGTGCCCTGCGCGCGCGCCAGGGTGCAGATCGTGCCGGGCGTGTGCGACGACGCAGGGCCGGACGTCATGCGCGGGGAGGAGACCCAGCTGCTCGGTGCCTGGCTGGCGGAGGCTGCCGATGGCCTCTACCTGCTGCCCGGTACGCATAGCAAGTGGGTGCTGGTGCAAGCTGGGCAGGTACACCGGCTGCATACCTTCATGACCGGCGAGCTCTTCGCCAGCCTGCGGCAGCATGGCACGCTGGCCGCCATTCTCGGGCAACGTGCGGACATCTGGCCGGCCTTCGATGCCGGGCTTGCCGATGCTGCCCTGCAAGGGGCTGCCAGCCGTCTGTTGTTCGGCATACGGGCGGCCGTCCTGAGGCAGCGCTACGACGCGGATGAAGCGCTGTCCTATCTTTCCGGCTTGCTGATCGGCATGGAATGGGCCGACCCGCTGGTCCAGACAATGACCGTCGACCAGCCCTTGCGTCTGATTGGCGATCCCGCGCTGGCCGCCTTGTATCGCCGCGCAGCGGCGTACTGGCAGCTGCCGCTGAACTGCCTGGACCCGGACGCGGCCTATATCGCTGCCGCACGCAAGCTGTTGCAACTCACGGAGCACGCATGAGCAGTGAATTCATCCTACCTGCCACCCCCCTGGTAGCCATCCTGCGTGGGCTGACCCCCGAGCGGGCACTGACGGTCGGGCAGGCTCTGTACCTCGCCGGTTTTCGCCTGCTGGAAGTACCGCTCAACCGCCCCGGCGCCCTTGCCGCGATGGCGGAACTGGTCCGCCATCTTCCCGGTGATGCCTTGATCGGTGCGGGCACGGTGCTCGAGGAAGATCAGGTGGTGGCCGTCGCCCAGGCAGGCGGCAAGCTGATCATCTCGCCGGACTGCAACCCGACGGTCATCGCAAAAAGCCGGGCGCTGGGCCTGTTTTCCATCCCCGGCGCGGCGACGCCGACCGAGGCCTTCACCGCCCGGCGAGCCGGTGCCCATGCCATCAAGGCCTTCCCTGCCGAGGCGATCCCGCCGGAGAGCATCAAGGCCTGGCGGACCGTACTGCCGATCGACCTGCCCATCCTGCCGGTCGGCGGCATCACCCCGGACCGGCTCAAGGCCTACCGCCTGGCCGGGGCCGATGGTTTTGGCCTGGGCGGTGCCCTGTTCCAGCCGGATATGGCACTGGATGAACTGGCCGAGCGGGCGAGGGTCTTTGTAGAGGCCTGGCGGAACCTGCTCCGTTAGGCCTTCCGCAAATCACTGCACGACAGGATACGAGCAAGATGGGACAAGACATGCAAGCACGACGATTTGGCCATACCGGCCGTTCCGTATCGGCCATCGGCTTTGGCGCCTGGGCGATCGGTGGCAGCTGGGGTGAGGTATCGGAGACCGATGCCGAGGCCGCCTTGCACGCGGCGCTGGACGAAGGCATGACCTTCATCGATACCGCAGACGTCTATGGTGACGGACGATCCGAGCGCCTGATCGGGCGCGTGCTCAAGGCGCGCGGCGACGAGGGCATAATGGTGGCCACCAAGGCGGGGCGCAAGATCAGCCCGCATATCTCGGCAGGCTATACGCCGGCAGCGATCGAGCGCTATGTCGACGATTCCCTGCGTAACCTGGCGGTCGACACACTCGACCTGTTGCAGCTGCATTGCCCGCCCACCGAGGTCTACTACCGCCCCGAGCTGTTCGGCGCACTGGATGCATTGGTCCAGAAGGGTAAGCTCAAGGCATATGGTGTCTCGGTCGAGAAGGTCGAAGAAGCGCTCAAAGCACTGGAATACCCGATCAGCAGCGTACAGATCATCTTCAATTTGTTCCGGCAGCGGCCTGTCGAGCACTTCTTCGCCAGGGCCCGGCAACAGGACGTCGCCATCATCGCTCGCGTACCACTGGCCAGCGGCCTGCTGACGGGCAAGCTGACGACCAGCAGCACCTTTGCCGCCGATGACCACCGGCAGTTCAATCGCCATGGTGAGGCATTCGACGTCGGTGAGACATTCTCGGGGGTGCCGTTCGAGGTGGGCCTGGAGGCGGTCGAGGCATTGCGGCGGGTGACCGGGGATGTACCGCTGGCCCAGTTTGCATTGCGCTGGATATTGATGTTCGAGGCGGTTACCGTGGCGATTCCCGGCGCCAGGAACGCCCAGCAGGCTGCCGGTAATGCGGCGGCGGGCAGGCTACCTGCGCTTTCGGCGGACCAGATGGAAGAAGCAAAGCGGATCTACGAGTACTGGATCAAGCCCCACGTCCACCAGCGCTGGTGAGCGCGGCCTACCAAGGCCCGGATAAATGGCCAGCGGGGAAGGGATAGGTATGCCTATCCCTTCCCCGCCAGGCAGGACGCCGCTGGCGTCATCCCTTAGCCCTGCTTGGGGCGGTTGGGTTGGTTGGACGGATTGCTGTCCACGCGGCTACCTTCACCACGGCTTTCCCGGTCGCCGCTAGGCTTGTTGCTGGCGGTGGTATTACCGCCGATCTTGTTGTGATTGGCACTCTGGCGGTCTTCAAATCCCCCTTCGGTATTCTTGCGGCCAGCATCGGGCTGCTGGTTCGAGCCCGGTGTTGCCGTGCTCTTTTCGATGCCTTGCTGATTTTGCGGACGCGCTGCGTCATCACGTTGATTGCTACTGGCCGTCGAGGCTTGGTCCCGCTTGTTGGAATCGGCCTGGTTGTTGGGGTTGTTCGTTGGCATGTTGCTTCCTTTCCGGTTGTGCAGTTCGCATATGAAGCAAGCTGACGGTGGATTGCTCCCTCGTGGCAATGCGAACAGGTTGGGTCAGCCCTGTGAGTAAGGGCAACGCGCATGCCCGCAGGCGGATGACAAGGCGGTCTTTTCTCTTAAGCTGCTGTTATTGTTTGGTTTTTTTGTTTTTCCAGTGATGGCGTCATGATGCGCAGGGCAATCGCGGCGCCCGGTAAGCCCTGCTGTGCTTGCGTGTAAGCTTTACCTGCCGACAAATCCGGTCGTGTCGTCCCGGCCAGCGAGTGCGCTGGCATGCCGTTTGCGTTTGCTGTGGTATCGATCCATAGCCGGGGCAAGCTCATGACCACCATTGCATGGGATGGAAAAACCGTCGCCGCCGATACGCAGGCCAACAATAGTGGCCTGCGCTCGCGCACCAAGAAGCTGTTCCGCCTCTCGGACGGGCGTACCTACGGTTTTACCGGCGAAATACAGGATGGCCGGGTGGTCTATAGCTGGCTCGATAGCGGGCAACCCGAGCCCAAGCCCGTTGTTTCATCCGGCTTCGTGGCGCTGCTGATCTGCCCGGACGGCCACGCCTACACCATGGAGGACAAGCTGGTGCTGCTTCCCGTACTGGAGCCGTTCCGGGCGATCGGGTCGGGCCGCAATTTCGCGATGGGGGCGCTGGCCGTCGGGGCAGATGCGGTACGCGCGGTCGCGGCGGCAATCTCGCTCGATGTGTATTCCGGTGGCGAGATCGAAACCCTGACCGTCGTACAGACGGGGCGCGAGTCCGCAGCGGGCTGACGCTTCCTTGTAGGAAAATGCCTACAAATGGTTGCGCCTGATGCCTACAGCAGAATCGGGCGTGCACAAATTGCCGCATCACCGTGCAAGAACAACAATGCAGCCATAGCAACTATCGGCCCGCCATCATTCCAACTATGGGCCGATCAAAAAGGAGCTTGGCCATGTTCGAAGAAACTTTCCGCCACGAGTCGACCGACCCCGCCATTTCCACCGTGTTGTCCTTTGCACGCCCCGCAGGCAACAAGCGCCGGGTCAACCAGTCACCTTGCCTCTCTGTGGATTGTGCCGACAAGTTCGGCCAGTTGTATGGCGCGTCCGATGCCATGCGCCAAGTCTTCAAGCTGATCGAGCGTGTCGCCCCTACCGACGCGAGCGTGATGGTGGTGGGTGAGAGTGGTTGCGGTAAGGAACTGGTCGCCCAGACCTTGCACGAAAAGAGTCTGCGCGCCGAGTTTCCCTTCGTGGCGCTGAACTGCGGTGCGCTGCCGGCAAACCTGATCGAGGCGGAGCTGTTTGGCTACGAGAAGGGTGCCTTCACCGGAGCCGCCAAGACCCACCAGGGTTTCTTCGAGCGCGCCGAGGGCGGGACCCTGTTCCTCGATGAAATCACCGAGATGCCGCTGGAAATGCAGGTCCGCCTGTTGCGCGTGCTCGAAACCGGCACCTTTACCCGTGTGGGTGGGGATCATGAAATCAGCTGCAATGTACGCGTGGTCGCCGCGACCAACCGCGAACCCATGCAGGCTGTCCAGGAAGGCCATCTGCGCGAGGACGTACTGTATCGCCTCGCCGTGTTCCCGATCGAACTCCCGCCGCTGCGCGAGCGGGGCGGTGATGTCATGTTGCTGGCCCGCCTGTTCCTGGACGGCCTGAATCAGCAATATGGCACCGACAAGCAGTTTGCCGAGGATATCGATCAGCGCCTCCGCGATTACGACTGGCCAGGCAATGTGCGCGAGCTGAAGAACTGCGTGCAACGCGCCTACATCATGGCCGAACAGGAAGTCACGCTCGACACCATCAACCCGCTCAAGCCGGCTGCACGCACCGCCAGCAAGAGCGCCCTGGCCTTCGAGGTAGGGGTGTCCATCGAGGAAGTGGAGCGGCAGGTGATCTTCGCCACGCTGGATCGTTTTCAGGGTAACAAGCGCCGTTCGGCCGAGGTGCTGGGCGTCAGCCTGAAGACGCTCTACAACCGCCTGAACGAGTATGCCAGCCGCGGTCTGCTTGACGCCGAAGTGGCCCTGGCCGCTTAGCACTTCTCACCCTCGTCACGACCGGTTTGGTCGTGACGAGGGCTTGTCCTCCAACAGCCTGCCCGGTTCGATGAGCAAGCTGTTCCAGCACGGGAAGCGATAAGCATGCAGACCCTACGTTATCTGCTTCAGCACAATGGTTGGGAGTCTTTCCTCGCGGCAGCCTGCGTGATGGTCGCCTGCCTGGCCGCCTTGCTGTTGCTCAAGCGTGTGGTGCTTCGCCGGGTCAAGGTCTGGACAGCACGTACCAGTACCCGGCTCGATGACCTGCTGGTCGATATCGTCGCCGCTACCCACACGCTGGTACTGGTCGTGGTTGCCGTCCATCTTGGTGCTAATCAGCTGGAACTGAACCCGGCGCTCGATACGCTGATGGACCGGCTGCTGATGGTGGCCCTGATGGTACAAGGCGGCCTGTGGCTGACCCATGCACTGCTGGGCTGGCTGCGCTACAAGGCGCAGGCCGGTGCTGATCGCAACGACCAGGCAATGCAGACCCACCTCGCCCTGGCCGGCTTTGTCCTGCGCCTGCTCGTCTGGGTGGTCGTGGTGCTGTCCATCCTCGCCAATATGGGCTTCAACATCAGCGCCCTGATCGCTTCGCTCGGCATTGGCGGTGTGGCGGTCGCACTGGCCGTGCAGAACATCCTCGGTGACCTGTTCGCCTCCATGTCCATCGCGCTCGACAAGCCTTTCGTCGCGGGGGACGCCATCGTCGTGGACAACATCTCGGGCACGGTCAAGCACGTCGGCCTCAAGACCACGCGGGTCCAGTCCGATTCCGGGGAGGAGGTGGTGTTCGCCAATGCCGATCTCCTCAAGAGCCGTATCCGCAACTACAAGCGCATGGATGAACGTCGCGCGCTGTTCAGTTTTGGCGTGGCATACGGCACGCCAGTGGAAAAACTGCGTCGGCTACCGGCTCTGCTCGAGGACATCATCGATTCGCAGCCAGAGACCCGTTTCGACCGCGCGCATCTGCAGGCGCTCAAGCCGGGCAGTATCGACTTTGAAGTCGTCTATTACATGCTCAAGCCCGCCTACAAGCTGTTTGTGGCGGCACAGGAAGGCATCAATCTCGCCTTGCTCGAACGGCTGGACACGGAGGGGATACAGCTGGCCACCCCGGGGCAGACCTTGCATGTGGCGACGGTGCTGGTGCCGGGTGATGCCGCCAACCAACTGGAAAAACTCGCAACGGTGATCGATAGCCGGCTGGATGCCACCGAGCAGGTGGCCAAGGTTTGAAGGAATCAACAATCGGGGAGGCCGGCTGCACGCGCCATCCTCTCCTGACAACAAGAGTGGAGGTTTGCCATGTTTGCCCTACAACGAAACAAGGACGCCATCGACGCGGTGGAGATCGAAGTAGAGGGTCACGAATGTCTGGGCATGGAAGCCTGGATCACCCTGCCGGACATGGCGGATGCATCAAGCCTGGATGGCGCAGGCGGTGATGCCGCAGACGACAAGGCCGGTTGAGCGGCCAGACGAGTAGAACGGTGGTTGGCCTGAAGGCCGGTCTATCACCGGGAGCGGATTACAGGGCGCCACATTGGCGCCCGCCGCGATGCAGGGAAGTAGAGCCGGAGTTCATCAGTGTCCAGGGAACAAGCAGAAGAGGAGGCGCACCCTCCCGCTGACCAAGCACCAGCTACCGGCTCGCAAGGGTTGGAGGCGACCCATCGTGCCTTGCGCATCCTGATGGGGGTCTCGATCGCCTTGCCATCGGCCTTCTTTCTCTACCTACTGGCAGCCAGCTACTGGCAAGCCCGGCAAGATGCCTTTGCCCGGGTGATCAGCCTCACCGATATTGTCGAGGAGCACGCACGCAAGACGGCCGAGACCAACCAGCAGTTGCTGGCACGTGTCCTGGATACGGCGGGCGTCCGCTCCAATGCCGAACTGGTTGCCAATGAAGCCTTCCTCAACCGGCGTCTGGCTGCCTTTGCCGGGGACATGCCCCAATTGGCGGGCATCTCCATCGTGGCGGAGGAGGGCACGGTAATCGCCAGTAGCCGGACCTATCCGTTTCCCGAGTCCATCAATATTGCAGACCGGGAAGACTTTCAGGCCATCCGTCAGGGTGCTGAAAAATATGTGTCCGGTGTGTTGATCGGCAGGATCAATCGTCAACCCATCTTCAACATCAGCGTACCGCGGCGCTACGCCGATGGCCGCTTTGCCGGCCTGGTATCGGTTTCTCTCAAGCCGGAGTATTTCGCCAACTACTACACCAAACTGGCTTCAAGCTACCCGGGGCTGGTCGTTACGCTCAGCCAGCGTCGTGGCGCAATACTCGCGCGCTATCCGGCTGTGCCAGCCGACCCTCAGCAGATGGATAGGCTGGAACTGGGTAAAGGCCTGGCTGGCAGTGAGAGCCAGGCGGCCCTGCACAAGGCCACCGTCAATGGCGTGGAGCAATACTTCGCCTTTCGACAGGTCGGGGACTACCCGATGTATGTCAGTGTCCGTTACGCCACCCATATCTGGGTTGGGCAATGGCTGAGCTACATGTTCATGGTGGCTGCCTTTACCTTCATTCCCACCCTGGGCTTGCTCTTGGCCTTGCGCGCCGTGCAGCGGCGCCTGCGCGCGGAGGCCGCAGTCCTGCAGCAATGGCAACAGGAGATGGAGACCCGGGCGCTACGGGAAAATGCCCTACGGCAGGTACATCGGCTGGAAGCACTGGGGCGCCTGACCGGCGGGGTGGCACATGATTTCAACAACCTGTTGATGGTGGTCTCCACCAGCGCCCTGGTGCTGCGCAAGCGGGTCACCGATCCCCCCTTGCTGCCCAGTCTGGAGACGCTGGAACGGGTCGTCGAATCGGGACGGCGGTTGACGCGCCAGTTGCTGGCTTTTGCGCGCAAGCAGCCGCTGCGACCGGAGTCCATCGATCTGGCCGAGCATATGGAGGATTTTGCGGAGCTGTTGCAGGCTTCGGTCGGCGGAAGAATCGCGCTCGATATCGATATCGCGACCAATCTGCCGCCGGTGTGGATAGATGGTGCCGAGCTCGAACTGGCCCTGTTGAACCTGGCGCTGAATGCACGGGAGGCGATGCCGGACGGGGGAGAGCTCAGAATCAGCGCCACGCGCGTCGACCTGCCGACCGGATTGCATGTCTGTATCCATGTGCGCGATACCGGTCATGGCATTGCTGCGGAAGATCTCGATCGGGTGTTCGAGCCCTTCTTTTCTACTCGGCCGGGCAATACCGGCATGGGTCTGTCCCAGGTCTACGGCTTTTGCGAGCAGGCGGGCGGCACGGTGCGCATCGAGAGCGCGCGGAACGTCGGCACCTGTGTGCAGCTTTGCCTGCCGGTGGCGGAGACGGCGCATGAAGCGGCCCATCCGGACCAGGCCCTGTTTTCCCTCCCCGGGGGCCAGGCGCTGCTGGTGGAGGACAATGAGGATGTCGCAAAATCCAGTGCGACCTTGCTCGAGTATCTGGGTTATGAGGTGACCGTGCTCACCTCCGCCGATGCGGCCATCGCCCTGCTGGCGAAGGACGAACGCCAATGGGATGTGCTGGTCAGCGATGTCATGATGCCCGGGGGGCTCAACGGCATCGACCTTGCACTGGAAGTCCGTATCTTGCGGCCGGCATTGCCTGTTCTGCTGGTCACCGGCTACGCCGCCAAGCTCGACGACGCTGTCGCTGCGGGCCTGCATGTGTTGGCCAAGCCCTATACGCTGGCCATGCTTGCGAAGGCGCTCGATACCCTGCTGTCGGCTGAAGGAAAGCGGACAGAGGCAGTGGGGCCACAGCTATGGCAGCTGCCATAGCCGGGCAGCGCTCAACTATTCCCAATAGGGGCGCAGGCCATAGTAAAGATGGACCTGCTGCCCCCAGTACACATTGGCCATGCTGGGCCAGTTGTTCTTATTGAAGGTCGGTGAATGCTGCAGCTTTTCCTTGCTGGCATTCAGGATGAAACGCTTCTCGTCGATGTCCATTTCAAGGGCAAGCCAGGGAACGGCAAACAAATGGTCCCCCATGCCGAGAAAGCCGCCGACCTTCAGTACCGCGTAGGCGATACGGCCGCGCTGCACGTCGAGCATGATGCCCTTGATCTCACCGAGCTTTTCATCGCTGAGATTCACCACCTCGTTGCCTGTCAGATGGTCGGCGAGGGACAGGAAGGGGCCTGGGCCCTGGGCCTGGTTGGTCGCTTCCTGGTTGCGAATGATGCGTACATCGCCAGGGTGTAGCCTGCTGGCTTCAGCCTCGCTGAAGTCGGTGTGATCGAAGTCGAACTTGGGCGTGGGATATACCATGGTGCATCTCCTTGACCGTGACTATGGGGTAGGGGCTCAATAAGGCCTGCCACAAGGTAGACCGCAGGAAAATGGGAGCCCGACCCCCTGGACTCTGCAAACTTCGTGCCTTGTCGCCCGGCTTGTGGTCGAGATGGCTGTTGACCTTGCATGGCGGCGCCGCCATGCAGGAATTACCCGCCGGCGTGTAAGCGTCTGCCTTGAACGATGCATGTTGACAAGAAAGGAGGGACCGGATGCTGCAGGAGACAAGCTTCGCAATGGTAACGAGGTCCGATACCGAGGGTCGTGTTCTGCAATGGGGCGCCGTCGCCGCCGGTGTGGCTGCCGGGCTCGCCATTCAGTTGTTGGGGGTACTGTTCGGATTGGTCGTGGGGCTGTCGGTCGGGCAGGTCGGCCTGGATGAAGGGGGCGTTGTGGTGCTGCCCATGTCGGTCTCGCTCTGGCAGGCGTTTTGCAGCTGCGTGGCGGTCTTTATCGGCAGTTACCTGACGGTGAGTGTCAGTGGCACCCTGCGCAGGCTCCAGGGGGCCCTGCATGGCTTGCTGGTGTGGGCGACGATCACGGTACTGCTGGCGGCCTTTTCGTGCACGCCATCGAGCCTGTTCCTGGGTGGCGTGTTTCACAATGCCAGCGGCTTTGTCAGCCGCGCCAACGTGCTGGAGGCACCACCCAAGAGCGAAGCTGCCGGTCTGCAACTCGACGTCATGCTCAAGAACGCGGCCCGTGAGCTGGTACTCAGCAGCGCGACCGTACAGGCGACGAAAGAATGGCAGATTCAGATCGAATCCGGCGATCGCGAACAGGCGATCAACTACCTTGTCCGGGTATTGGGCTTCCCCCACAGTCGCGCCACGGTGCTGGTCGATCAGGCGCTGATCGTCTCCGGTAATCCCGAGCGGGCCTCCCAGCAGGCACGGCAGGTCGCCAAGCGTAATCTCTTGATGCTGGACCAGGCGAGCCGCGCGATGCTGGCGGCCGTCAGTGGTTCACTGTTGCTGGCATTGCTGGCGGGCGTGCTCGGCGCCAACGTGCCGCGGCCGTCCTCAAACCTCGTTGGGGAAGGCTGATATCGCCCGCTCAGTCGATCAACTGGTTCTTGAGCGCGTAGGCGGTGACATCCGCATTGCTGCTGAAGCCCATCTTCTCGAACAGGCGTGTACGGTAGGTGCTGACGGTTTTGACGCTCAGGCACAGGGTATCGGCGATCGCGCTGATCGACTCACCGGTCGCGAGCTTGCACATGATCTGGAATTCGCGTTGTGATAGCAGGTCGTGCGGGTTCTCCGGCATGGGCATGCCGAACTGTTCCAGCAGTTTCTGGGCAATGGCGGCGCTGACGTAACGCTTGCCGGCGGCCAGGGAACGTACTGCGGTGACCAGGTCCTCAGGTACGCATTCCTTGTTCAGATAGCCACTGGCACCGGCCTTGATCAGGTTCAGTGCGTACTGGGATTCCGGATAGCCGCTGAGCATCAGTACCGGCAGCTCCGGTCGGAGCGCCTTGATCTGCTTCAGTGCGTCGATGCCGGTCTTCTTGGGCATCGAGATGTCCATCAGCACCACGTCCAGCTGATTGTCACGCACCAGTTGCACGGCTTCTTCGCCGTTCGAGGCGACACCCGCCACTTCGATTTCGGGATCGTCCGCGAGGAACTGCTTGAGCCCTGCACAGACGATGGCATGGTCGTCGGCTATAAGTACCCTGATCATGGATGGATTTACCTGGCTACGCTGGAAATGTAAAAGCTGCTGCGACGGTTGAATAGTCTGCCATGCCCTTCGGCTTGGCAAGCAGGCCCGACATTTGCATTGGATCGGGTATCCCGCCTACTGAGACGAGCCATGCGCCGACTTGGTTTCATTCCCCTTGCCCTGCACCGCACTGTGCGCCTGCTGGTGCGAGCCGCCACCGCGTGGCAAGCGCACCGCGCTTCCACCATGGGGGCCTCCATTGCCTTCTATACCCTGTTCTCCATGGGGCCGGTGCTGTTCATCGCCATCACCATTGCCGGCTATGCCTTCGGCCACGAAGTAGCGCAGTCAGGCTTGCTATCGCAGGTACAGACGCTGTTGGGCCATAATGCGGCCCAGGCCGTGGGCGCCATCATCTCCAGTACCCAGTTGCCAGGCGATACCCTCTGGCGCACAGCACTCGCGGTCCTCACCAGCCTGTTTGCCGCAACGACGGTGTTCAGTGAACTCAAGAACAGCCTGGATGTGATCTGGGAGCTACCGCCCAATAGACGGAAGGACTGGCCATTTCTGATACGTAGCCGCTTGTTGTCCTTCGGCGTGGTGCTGGGGGTGGGCTTCATCCTGCTGGCCTCCCTGTTGCTGTCGGCCGTCGTCGCTGCCGTCGAAGCCCGCTACGGGAGCTTGCTCGGTTCATCGACCTGGTTGCTCAAGCTGGTCAGTAATCTGTGCACCACAGTGGTCGTTACTGCCTTGTTCGCGGCCATCTTCAAGTTGCTGCCGGAGGAAAAGGTCGCGTGGCGGGATGTATGGCGAGGAGCCTTGCTGACCGCTTGCCTCTATATGCTGGGCAAGAGCCTGATCGCCGTCTATCTCGGCACCACGGCGCTGGCCTCGGCCTATGGCGCCGCTGGCGCCCTGGTGCTGATCCTGCTCTGGATCTACTACTCCGCCCAGGTTTTTCTGTACGGGGCCGAACTGTCACGGCAGATGGCCCTGATGCGGGCCGAAGGGCAGGCCTCGTATCAATGAGGCGTATCGGTGTGGCCGGATGCGCCGGGCGGATCTTCTGGCTGGGCGGGTCCGAAGTGTTGGGCGGCGTAGCCGCGCAGGAAGCGTAGCAGTACCGGCAGCAAGGGGCGCAGGCCGGCCAGCTTCTGTCGGCTACGTTTGCTGCCAATCAGCAAGCCACCCAGCAGGCTTAAACCGATCAGGACCGGGGGACGTAGCAGCAAGCTCGACAGCGCTTGCTGCCCGGTTTGCAAAGCGTCACCGACCATGGCCCGCCGGGTAGCAATCCGGGCTGCCAGTATATCGCATTCCCGTCTGAGTTCAGCGCGGCGCATGGCGGCTTCCCAGGAGTTCGCGGCTGCGGCTGAAGCGCATGTCGGCGAGACATTGGGTCGCCAGTCTATGGGCAAGTACCGCGAGTAGTGCATCGGCCACGCTGATCAGGAGTATCGCCAGATAGAGCGGTAGCCCTGCGGCATGCAGTGCGGCCACGGCGGCCACGTTCAGGCCAAGCCAGCTGGTGATCGCGGCGATCACGGTGGCGACCAGCCAGCGGCTGCCCACCACCACGCTTTGCACCGCCAGGCGACCCTCCTGCTTGAGCAAGGTGGCGGATTCCTCGCACAAAGGGCCGAGCTGCTGGTAGAGCACCTTGCCCTGGCTCAACAGGGTCTGCAGGACCGCATCGGTATCCTGGCTGGCACCCGCAAGCGGGATATCGTGGGGCTGCGACATGGCGGACTCCAGTGGCGGGGACGCTGGATAGATGCAAGCACCATGCCTGTGTCACCGGCCGTGGAACCAAATGTCAGGAGGACGCCGTATCCGGGCTACCCAGCGGCAGGCGAACCTGAATCGCTGTGCCCTCGCCCGGCGTACTGATGATGCGGAAGCTGCCGCGCAGGCTGACCGCGCGTTGCCGCATGCCGGACAGGCCGTGGGAGAGGGGGCTGGTGATGGCGGTATCGGTCAGCCCGATCCCATCGTCCTTGATGGTCAGTTGGCAGTGGTCGCCGACGACATGCAGGTTGACCCATACCTGGCTGGCCTTGGCGTATTTCACGATATTGTTCAGTGACTCCTGCGTCACCCGGAACAGCGTGATGGCAACCTGCTCAGGCAAGTCGGGCAAGGCATCGCTCAGTTCCAGGATAGGTACCAGGTTGGCGCGCTCGCAGACCTGCTGCACCTGCCATTCCAGTGCCGGCACCAGCCCCAGTGTATCGAGTGCGGACGGTCGCAGCTCCTCGATGATGCGGCGCTTGATGTCGACGCTGGCATCGAGATTCTGGATGGCGTTCTCAAGCTTCTCGGCCAGTTGCGGGTCCGTCTCGCGGATCTTGTACAGGACATAGGTGACATCCATCCGTGCCGAGATCACAAGGCTGCCGAGTTCATCATGGATATCGTGGGCAATCTTGGCCTTTTCGCGTTCCTGCTCGTTCTGCAGGTCGGAAGACAGCTCGGAAAGCACGGCAGTCCGCTCCTCAACCAGGCGCTCCAGTTCATGCTGCCGGGCTTCCGCCGTGCGCATTTCCTGGCTGTCGCTACGCAGTTCGCGCTGGGAGCGAGTGTACAGCAGGAGTAGCAGCAACAGATTGACGGTAGTCAGGATACCCACGCCCAGGCGGGTGACCATGACGTCGGATTTCCATTGCCGCATATCGTCCTGGTACAGCCGTGATGTCCTGCCGATGGCGAGGTCGATTTCCCGCTTGAGCTGCTCGGTTTGCTCCCGGCCCAGGCTGTTGCGGACACTATTGCGGTCCTGGGGCTTGGCCGCCTTGAAGCTGGCTTCAAGGCCCTGCATGCGTTTGTCCACACTGCTGCGCAGCAGGATGAGCTGCTGCAACTGTTCCGGTTCATGCTCCCAGATCTCATGTAACCGGGCGAACAGACCCTTGATGCGCTCTGGCGCAATCCGCCAGGCGGCGAGGTACTCCGTCTGCCCAGTGAGGTAGTAGCCGCGCTGTGCGGCTTCGGCGTCGGTAACGACAGCGCTGACTTCCCGCAGCAGCCCCTTAGCCTCGATGGACAGGCCGAATTGTTCCGCCGCGCTGGTCAGCCTGCGGTTGGCGAGTTCGGAGACCACCAGGAAGGTTGCTGAAAAGCAAACGCCCAGTGCAACAAATACGGCAGTGGTGAAGCTACGCCTGAGCCGGCTCATCGTTTTCCTTATGGGTGAGTGTGCCAGCAAACCGGGTAGGGCCGATCAGGCCGCCTTGGTTTGTCTGTTCGGCGGTATATGCAAACGACATGGTCCCTCAGAAAGACATCCGCTGTCACCGTGTGTTCCCGCCAGCTGCAGCCTTTACATGGCCGGGTGTAATTCCTCCATTTTTTGGCGGTGCATCCTGCCGATCAGTGTATCGACGGCCGCAATAGGGCGGGCACGCAATGTGCAGAGGGAACAGGTATGGGCATGGGTTGGCCGCGCTAGCTGGCAGGACTCGTGGCGCTGCCAGGGCCGGTCCATGTCCTCCCTTCTCTTTCCTCGCCTACCGGAGCATAGATCATGAACGATACCAACCTGAATTCCACCACCGACAAGAAGCCCGCCAATCCCCCGCTGGTGGCCGACACCGACAAGCGTGCCAATGGCACCCAGCGTTGGAAGGAAGCCGCTGCGCGTGGCAAGGCGAACACCGAGGCCAAGCCCACCGCCCAGGAAATGTTCAAGGAGGATCTGTCGAGCTTCATCACCGAAGTTGAAAGCTTGCTGGGGCAAGGGAGCAGTCTGTCCGCGGAGGCACTCGCCGCCTCCAAGGCGGAGCTCAGCGAACGGATGGCCAGCGTCAAGACCCAACTGGTCGATCTGGGTGAGCGGACTGAAGAGGGGGCCGAGCAGGCCGTTGGTTTCGCGCAGGATTACATCCGTAATCGGCCCTTGCAATCGGTCGGCATTGCGCTTGGCGTAGGAGCGGTCGTGGGGTATCTGCTGCATCGCCGTTAACGTTCGGCGGGGGCGACGATGGGCCCGTTGTCGCCTTCGCCCTGCCTCACCCATGATCCCCAGGAGACTACCCGACCATGCCGCGATCGATTTCTCATCGCCGACGTACCGTGCGTGCGCTGCAATGGCTGGCTGGTGGCTTCCTGCTGCTTCTCGTCTCGGCGGCACTGCTGCTAATTCTCTTCCCCTGGGACAAACTGCGCCCCTATATTGCCGAACGCGCCAGTCGTGCTACGGGGCGTTCCGTCGAAATACGCGGCCCGCTGGAGGTGGACCTGGGTTGGCAGACACATGTGACCATGCGCGATGTGCAGCTCGGTAACGCCAGCTGGAGCAGCGAACCCACCATGGCGCGACTGGGCAGGCTCGATCTGGCACTGGACCTACCATCCTTGTTCCGCGGCACCATTGCCTTCCCCTGGATTACCTTGACGGGGGCGGAAGTGCTGCTGGAGCGGGATGAGCAGCAGCGTAATAACTGGCAATTCGGGAACCGTTCCCCTTCCGGCAAGGGCTGGCCGCTGGAAATCGGCCAATTGCAGGTCATGGGGGGCCGGCTGAGGTTCCTCGATCCTGGTGAGCGGACCGATATTGCCTTGCATGTCGAGACGGTTAGTAGCATGGCCATGCCGGTCAGCGGTAGTGTGAGCGGTCGCTATCGGGGGTTGAGCACCGAGGTTCAATTGCAAGGCGGCTCCCTCCTGAGTCTCAGGAATCGCAAGGCAGCCTATCCGCTGGCTGCACAAGGCCAGATCGGCGCAACCCGCTTCCAGGGTAAGGGTACGGTCACCGATCCCTTGCTGCTCAAGGGATTGTCGGTCGACTTCAGCCTGCAAGGCCGCAGCATGGCGGAGCTGTATCGCATCCTCAATCTGCCTTTGCCGCCAACACCCCCGTATCAACTGAAGGGGCGTCTGCATCACGAGCAAGCCGTCTGGGCCCTGCAGGAATTCTCCGGCCGCGTAGGCCAAAGTGATCTGGCGGGGAATTTCAGCGTCGACAAGGCGCGCCAACCCCAGTTCATTACCGCGGACCTTGTCTCCCGGCGGCTCGACCTGAAGGATCTGTCCGGCTTCGTCGGTGGACGTAACCAGGAGGGGGAGAAGGCCGCGCAACCTCCAGGCAAGGTATTGCCCCATGGCCAATTTAATCTCGACAAGCTGCGCGCGGCCGACATGGACGTGCGCTTCAAGGGGCAGCGCATCATTACCGATGCCTGGCCTTTCGATACCCTGCAGGCCAACCTGTTGATCAAGGATAGCCAGTTGTCACTCGCGCCCATCGAGCTTGGGCTGGCTGGCGGCAGTGTGGTGGGTACCTTGAACATGGACGCACGGTCGGCGCAGATCGTGACCCGTGCAGACGTCACGCTCAAACGCGTCCAACTCCGGCAACTGTTTCCCAAGCTGTCAATACAGAAAGCGAACGTCGGCTTGATCGGCGGGCGTGCCAAACTCAGCATGCGGGGCAATTCGATCGCCAGCATGCTGGGTCAGGCCGATGGTGACGTCACGTTGCTGATGAACGGCGGCGCAGTCAGCAAGTTGCTGCTGCGGCTGGCCAACCTGGACGTGGCCAATACCCTGGTCGTGTTGCTGGCGGGCGATGAACAGGTGCCGGTGCGCTGCATGGTGGCGGATATGGACGTCAAGGCTGGCGACATGCAGGTACGCACGCTGTTGCTCGATACCGACAAGCAGCTGGTGGTGGGCGAAGGCCATGTGAACCTGCGTAGCGAGCAGCTGGATCTGCTGCTGAAGGCCAAGCCCAAGGACATCAGCTTGGCCGCCCTGCGCGGTCCGATCGCGGTCAAGGGTAGCTTCGCCAAGCCGAGCATACGACCGCAACTTGGCCAGGCGGCTGGCCGCCTGACCTTGTCCGCCCTGCTGGCGGGCGTGACCGGGCCACTGGCGCTGATTCCCCTGGTGCAACTGGGTAGCAGTGATGATCAGCATTGCGATGGTCTCGCCGCCCAGGCCAGGCAGCAAGTGCGCAGCAAGCCGGCCAGCATGCTGGCGGCTGATCGCTGACCGCTCGATACAATCTCCCCGCCTTTCTTTCCGCCGTGGCGGTCACGCCTGCTTGGCGTCCATTGAGCCGGGAAGGCACAAAAAATGCCACGCCATCGATGTCGTCTTCATCAACACAGGAGTATCAACATGAAAAACCAGCGTCTGGTAGCGGGTGTGGCCTTGCTGATCGGCGTGGCGGGCTGTGGGACGCTGACGCAGCGTACGACACCCATGGATACGTTGGCGAGCAGTCATTATGGGGTTGTCACGGGCGTGTCGGCCGTGGAGCCAGCAGGTAGCAAGGGGCTCGGGGCCGGTGCCGTGATCGGCGGCGTCGTAGGGGGCGTTGTAGGCAATCAGGTGGGCAAGGGTAGTGGCAACACGGCCGCGACCATTGCCGGCGCACTGGGGGGCGCCTACGTCGGCGATAAGGTACAACGCAATGAGGAGCGACGCGTTGTGTACGCGGTGGAAGTCCGCCTCAATAGCGGGGAATACAGCACCTTGACGATGGCGGATGGCTCTTTTCGGGAGGGAGATCGGGTCGAGTTGCGCAATGGTGCCCTGATGCACCGGTAATCTGTCGCGGCGATCGATCATCAGCAAGACGCCCAGTCTGCAAGGCAGGCTGGGCGTCTTTCCATTGACCACGGCTAAATCCGGGTCAATGGGTACTACGGCTATGCACGGGGGCGTCCTGCTGTGTCGGCGGCGGTGCGACGCCGGCCAGATTGCCACCTTCACCTTCCCAGGTATGCACCTGCTCCTGGGGCAGCTTTCTGGCCTTGGGCAAACCACCGCGGCTGTTTTGACGACGCTCGGCATTCCATACGCTGGCGATGAAGAGGGCAAGCCCGGTGCTCAATCCTACGGCAATGGCGCTACGTTTCATGATGTTGTCCTCCATGGGGATGGTTGGTCATTGCTGGCCTGGAAGTTATTGAGCAGGCTGGCCATATCGTCGGCGTGCTCTTCCTCGACCGACAGGATTTCCTCCAGCAGGCGACGGGTCGTGGAGTCGCCGCTGCCGATCACGTTGATCATTTCCCGATAGCTGTCGATGGCGATGCGCTCCGCCACCAGATTCTCGCGGACCATGTCCTTGAGCGAGCTGGTCTCGATGTATTCGGCATGGCTGCGGGTCGAAAGGCGATCAGGGCACAGGTCGGGCACGCCACCGAGCTGGACGATGCGGGCAGCCAGCGAATCGGCATGCTGCATTTCCTGCATGGCATGCTCCTCGAACTCGGCGGCGACGCTTTCGGAATTGAGGCCCGATGCCATGAAGTAATGCTGCTTGTAGCGCAACACGCAGACCAGCTCGGTGGCCAGTGCTTCGTTGAGCATGGTGACCACGGCTTCCCGGTCTGCACCGTAGCCTTCGGTCACGGCACCGCGTTCAAGATGTTCGCGTGCCCGTCGCCGTAGCGTCGGGATATCGGTCAAGGTATGGCACGCCTGGTTTCCCGCGACGGTGTTGACCGGTGTCGGCGGGTTATTGCTCATGGTCATGATCAAACTCCTTCACGGGTATCGTCACCGCCGTCGACGGGGTGCCGGCGCAATGGCACTAGGCCCGTCAGCGCGAACGCGTACCCAGCAGATAGCCGACGGCGGCGCCGACGGCAGCGACGGCTGCCAGGCTGGCGGCAGGGTGGCGTGTCACATAGTCGTAGTTGCTGTCTTCCATGGCGTGGCAATAGTCACGCGCCTGGCGCCCGCCTTCGCCCAGCTTCTCCTTGGTCGAGCGTGCGGCGTCGGCCAGTGCGACACGGGCTTTCTGACCCGCCTGACCCAGATTTGCAGCCAGCTTGCTGCTTGCGTTGCCTTCATTCATGACGTGCTCCTTTCGGTATGTGGCGTCCTGCTATCCGGGACTACCTGCGTATCAGGCCGAGCACAAAGGTGACGACGAATACGATCAGGAAAATGAAAAACAGTATCTTGGCGATCTCGGCGGCGCCGGCTGCGATGCCGGTAAAGCCCAGCAAGGCGGCGATCAGGGCAATGACAAAGAAAACGGCTGCGTAGTGCAACATGATGTAGCTCCTTAGCAATAGCCCGGATGGATGGCCGTGGGCTGGGCGGAATAGGGATCACGTCTGGCGCCAGGCACGATGTTGGTGGCCTGGTACGGCATACAAGGCCGTCGACAGGTGAGCCGCGCTGGCTGGAGGGGGGCTGCTCCCCGCTGGACCTGCGCTTGATTGCCATGTGGCAATCTTGGGTTCCGGTGGCGCTAGGGGTTCTGGCTCTAGGCGACCACACGCGCCCAGCAGCAATAGCCAGGTGCAGCAACTGACGAGGCCGGGCCGTGCACTACGGCCCCATGAAAGGCGAAGCTGTCGACCGTTATGCTCCATGACGGTACTCCTTGGGCAAGGTGGGGCACCATGCCCTACGCCCTGGGCAGGTACCCGCGCGCTGGATCAATCATGACTTCAGTTGCAGGTCATTCTTGATCGACTTCACACCGGTCACGCCGCGGGCGATCTTTCCGGCCTGCTCGATGTCGGCCTGGTTCTTCACGAAACCGCTGAGCTGGACGACACCCTTGTAAGTCTCGACCTTGACCTCGGTGAGCTTGGTGTCCTTCAGGATTGCGGCCTTCACCTTGGTGGTGATGACGGTATCGTCAACATACTGTCCCGTCGTTTCCTTGCCCGAAGTTTCCGCATAAAGCGGGGCGCTGGCGATAAAGAAGCCGCAGAGCAGCAGAGGCAGCAATTTCTTGGTGGTATCCATGATGTGCTCCTTACAGTAGGGTGGATTGTTTGCAGATCCGGTGGAGAGGGCCCACCGGATATCAGCACTTAGTGCCTGGATTCCCATTCCTTCAATTGCTTCTCGGCTTCGTCCTTGGTGACGCCGTAGCTTTCCTGGATGCGGCCAGCCAGCTGGTCACGACGGCCTGCAATCTGATCGATCTGGTCGTCGGTCAACTTGCCCCAACGTTCCTTGACCTTGCCGGTAAATTGCTTCCAGTTTCCTTCGACAATATCCCAGTTCATGGTGGGCTCCTTGGTTTGCGGGTTGAGAGAACTGCGCCACCGGAGTGGCGCGGTACTTTCATACTGGCAAGGTGCGTGCCAGCCTATTTGTTTTTTAAAAACAACTACTTAGTATTTTTCTCTGTTGCTTGGCCGGTCGGCCCGGGTAAGACTTTCCGGCGTCGGGTGTAAAAGCTACCGCGGGTATCAAAGCCAATAGGCCAGGAGTCGGGCGGTCCATTCCTTCATACGCTGGCCGACCGATCGATCCGACCAGTCCTTGCTGCCGATCTCGACTGATTCGGCCTGGTCGCGCTGGAACATCTGCAGCATCTGCGCCGCAAAATCAGTGCTCAGGATTTCGGCGTTCAGTTCGTTGTTGTGCACGAAGCTGCGCCAATCCAGATTGGTCGAGCCCAGGCTGGACCAGACACCGTCCACGATCGCGGTCTTGGCGTGCAGCAGGGCGCCTTTTCGCTCGTACAGCTTCACGCCGGCATCAAGCAGTTGCTGATAGTGGGAGCGACCCGCCTGCAGCGTCGCCCAGGAATCGGTACTGCCTGGCAGTATCAGCCGCACATCGACGCCCCGACGGGCCGCGTCACACAGCAGTTGCAGCAGTTGGGGATCCGGAACGAAGTAGGCATTGGTCAGCAGGACCTGCTTTTCTGCGTGGCTGATAGCCGACGCCAGGCTCAGGTAAATCTGGCTGTAGGGCTCGTCATATCGCCCACCGATGGCACGTACCAGCTCACCACCCTGGCGTGCCAATGCCGGGAAGTACTGCCGTTCGGGCAAGGGATGCTCCGCCTGCTGGCTCCAGGTCTCCAGGAAGGTACGCTGAAAGTCGGCGACGGCAGGGCCTTCCACCAGCATATGGGTATCCCGCCACGGGGTAGGGCGATCATTGCCCTGGCGTTGCTTGAAAGGTTGCGAGCCACGCGAGTACACGCGGCTGATATTGACGCCACCGAGAAAGGCCTGCTTGCCATCCACCACCAGCAGCTTGCGATGATCCCGGTTGTTGAGCAGCCACTTGCCCCGGCTCTTCAAGGGGTTGACCGGATTGAACTCCAGGACCTGGATGCCGGCTTCCTTGAGGTGATCGAAAAAGGGGCGGCCGGTATTGAGGGAGCCGACGCTGTCGTAGATCAGGTTGACCTGTACCCCTTGTGCCTGCTTCTGCCGCAGCAGGTCGGAAAACTGCTTGCCGACCTCGTCTTCCTCGAAGATATAGGTTTCCAGGTTGATATGGTCGCGCGCTGCCCTGATGGCCGTGAACATGGCCTGGTAGGTCGCGGGCCCGTCCTGTAGCAAGGTGACCTTGTTACCGGTGGTGATGGGTTTGTCGAGCAATGCTTCTTCGAATGCCAGATGGCGATCGAGGATATTGTCTCGGCCCTCGCGCCGCAGACGATCCAGGATGGCGGCGCTTTGCGCCGGTGTGAGCAGGCCGCGCGCCGTTTTCAGCTGCGTCGATGCCGACCCGTTCTGTTGCATCGTTTCCTGAAGGTCAGGCGGTGAGGCGCACGATAGCAGGCAGGGTAGCAGGAAGCCTCCGGCGAGCAGGGCATAGCGCAAGGGCTGCGGGCGTCTCATGGCATCTGGCCTGGTAGGGAGTGGCCCGGATCCGATTAGTGACCCGCTACTCCGGTTTATCCAACCAGGTTGCTTGGGCTCAGGTCGCTGGCGGACTTAAGGCGATGTCGCGCCGTGAGCTGTGCTTGTGCCGCGCCTGGTATCCGGTGGGTGATGGCGGCTTGCCGGGAAGACAAGCCCGGCAGCGGCCGGGCAGTGTGCAAGCCACGCTGTCCGGCCAGTCCCGTCGGTAACGGCAAGGTAGGCCAAACGCTACTTGGCCTTGACGGATGCATTGTTCATGACCGTCTTCACCCCTTCCACGCCCTGTACCACCTTGGTGATCTCGTCACTGAGCGCCTGTGAGCTGACCTCCCCGCTAACGGTAACCACACCGTCGACACTGTCGACATTGAGTGGCAGCGTCTTGAGGCCAGCATTGGCGGCCAGCGCGGTCTTCACCTTCGCGGTCAGCGCCGAGTTGCCTATCTTCTCCCCGACGGTGGCATTACCTGGCTCGTCATTACTGGCCCGGGGGGCGGGTGGTTCGTTCGCTGGCGTTGCCGGCGCGACATCGCTCATGGGTGGCGGGCTGCTCTCGCTGGCCGGCGGCGGGATTTCGTCCTGTTCCTTCTTGCTGCAAGCGTTCAACCCGATGCTGGCGATCAGCATGGCGGCGAGGCCGGTGAGAATAAACGAGCGTTTCATCTTGTCCTCCTGGAGTGAGTTCCGAGCGACAACCTCGGTACATCCTCCATGTCAGCAACCACCGTGCCGAGTCAGCTGCATCTGGGCTGACGGTGCGGTGTGGCTGCGCGCCTGGACAAGGAAGCGCGTGTATCCAGTTGGCCTGCTCGGACTTTGCGGATGTAATTCCTGCGTACGATCGGTAATTCTTGCCCGCTACCAGCCCGGATGGCGTTTTGAGTGATAGAGCGGGGGGCGGCTGCACTGGCAGGAATACGATTTGCTCGCGTGTGTACGCCCGATCTGGCGATTGAAAGGAGAGCCGATGAATCAGGATGCGTATGGCCGACGACAAGTGGGCGAACGCCGGCGTGTTACGCCGGCTGTTTCCGGCAGCATGCCTGCCAGCGTGCCCGTATCCCCTCCTGGTGTCTTGGTGCCGCTACCCACTGTCCTTACGGCAAGCCCAGCTGTTCAGGGTTCGGGCCAGGACGCAGGCGTGACGGGACGTTCGTCCTGGAGCACCAGCCCATCGCTGTCCCCAAGGACGGGCGATACCCTGCCGTCTCAGGTCGGCAACGCCGAAGTAGAAAACAGCCCGGCACCGGACCCGGATGCCTATTTCCACAGCCTCTATGCCGATCGCGAGCTCTATCAGGCACTGATGTCGCTGGAGCACCCGCAGGAGCCTGCCCTGTGGCCCGCTAAAACGGAGCTGCCATCCGGCTGGAATGAGGTTGCAGACAAGCAGATCCAGGCGGAGGAGAGTCCCGAGGCCAAGGCCTGGCGCAAGTCCCAGATCGAGCGGCTGCAGGATGACTATCGGCACTTCCGGGCGGAGCGCTATGAGGAGTCCTTCGAGGACTTCAACCTGTGGCGCCGCAAGCGGAACGCTGCCCTCAATATCGCCGCGAAGACCACACTGCGTCTGCCATCGACGCAGGGGCGAGAGCCGGAGGATTGACAGGCCTATCCGGCTCGCGGCATCGGTGTCAGGAGAATTGCCGCCGCATCTCGACGGCCGGAATGTGCATCATCTGCCGATACTTGGTGACCGTACGGCGCGCCACCTTGAGCCCCAGCTGGGTCAAACGCCGGGTGATCTCGGCATCCGACAGTGGCTGGGTGGGCGACTCGGCATGGATCATCTCCTTGATGGCCGCGCGGATGGCCGTTGTCGAGCAACTGTCGCCAGCGTTGGTCGATAGCGAGCGAGAGAAAAAGTACTTCAACTCGAACACCCCGGCGGGGCTCGCCATGTACTTGTTGCAAGTGGCCCGGGATATCGTGGATTCATGCAGTTCCAGCGTCTCCGCGATCTCCTTGAGCCCCATGGGCTGCATGGCCAGCGTGCCGTGCTCGAAGAAGGCCTGCTGTGCCTCGACAATCGCTTCAGCCACCCGCAGGATGGTATGGAAACGCTGCTCGATATTGCGCACGGTCCAGCGCGCCTCCTGCAGATGCGAGGCAAGCTCACCATGGTGGGCCTCGCGGTGGCGGTGGAACAGGTCGGCATAGACCTGGTTGATGCGGACCTTGGGCACCGCAGCCTGATTCAGGCTGGCCACCCAGCGTTCACCCTGTTTGCGAACGATGATGTCCGGGGTCAGGTAGGCCGTGGCCTGCTTGCCAAACCGCCAGCCGGGCCGGGGGTCCAGCTTGCCGATATGGGCACAGGCCCGCTCGATCTCGGCGGTGCCGGTGTGCAACGCATGGGCCAGGCCGGGAATATCGTGGCGTACCAGGCGCTGAAATTGCTCCGTGATGATCCGCAAGGCAAGATCGCTTCCCTCTTCCTCTGTCTGCTCCCGCAATTGCAGCAGCAGGCACTCCTGTACATCCCGGCAGGCAACCCCGGCAGGCTCCAGTGATTGCACCAGGTTCAAGGCAAATTGCAGTTCCGGCACCCCCACCGTTTCATCCTGCACCTGGCCGATCAGCTCATCCAGGCCGGTACGCAGATAACCATCCTCATCCAGCGCTTCGACCAGTACGCCAGTCAGCATCCTGTCTGTTGGCGAGAGGTTCAGCAGATTGAGCTGCCCATGCAGATGGTCATGCAGGGTGATATCGACAGGCGTGAGATCCATCAGGTCCAGCGCGCTGCCGCCTGATGCCGGTGCAACCGTGCCGGACTGGCCCCAGGGCTCCTGGTCCGGGAAGGGATCAAGAAGGCCGTCATCCTGGTCCTGGTTGTCCCGCTCCATTGGGGTACTCTCTTCCGCCTCGTTGCCGGACTCATCGTTATCCGGCATGGCTTCGTCGTCGGCGGGATAGTCCTCCAGCTCAAGGAAGGGATTGGTGCTCAGGGCTTGCTGGAGCTCCTGGCCAAAGTCCATGGAAGAAAGTTGCAGCAGCCGTACCGCCTGCTGCAGGCGTGGCGTTAGCGTCTGGTTCTGTCGCTGTTCAAGATGAAAGCCGGGTGCGTTCATGGGTCCTCCTGGACGTATATGCATTGCCCAACCCGAGAAGGGTCCTGCTTGCGTGGGAATTGATGTCCTTGCAAGTGCCTAGCGTGGTTGGCTGGCGTGGCGGTTGGGATGGCTGCCTGCTTGTAGGGGGCGGGCTGGAGCGGCCGTACGCCAGCTGTCGCCGCAGATGTCGGCGAGACTCATTTGGGCTCGCCAGTTCAACAGTTGCTGTGCCAGTTCGCAGGAACCATAAAGGGCGGATGGCCCGGTCGGTCTTGCGGCCGTGATCCGGAAGGGAATGGCCCGCTGGCTGGTGCGGGCGAATGCCCGCAGTACCTCGTAAACGCTGTGCCCACGGCCGGTACCGATATTGACGGTGATGTTCTGCCGGGTGGCGAGCAGCGGGAGTGCCGCAAGGCATGCAGCGCTGAAATCATTGATATGAAGGTAGTCACGCAGCGCGGTACCGTCGTAGCTGGCGTGGTCGTCGCCTTCGATACTGAGTGGTGCCTTGTCGTCCTGCGCTGCACGGATCAATGCGGGGAAAAGCCCGTACTCCGGTCTCGCCCCCATGGGTAGGCGACCACTGACATGGCTTCCCACTATGTTGAAAGGGCGGAACTGAATCACATGCCAGTCGGGGTTGGCGCGACAGAGATCGTTGAGGATCTGCTCGCAGAACACTTTGCTGCGGGCAAAGCCATCCTGTGGCGCTGGCGGTGTCTGTTCATCGACGGGGACCTTGGCCGGCTGGCCATAGATACAGGCGGATGAGCATGACAGTAGGCGCTTGACCTCATAGCGCTCCATGACGCCGAGCAGGCTGAGTAGGCTGCTGATGTTGTCCTCGATCACCGGGACTGGCGCCCCATCCGGTCCGGCATGTGCCGCGGCAAGATGGACGACCGATTGCGGCTGGTAGCGCAGGAACAGGCTACGCAAGCAGGCTGTATCTTTCAGGTCTCCCTCGACGAATTGGAAGGCAGGTCCGGCGAGCTGTCGCAAGGCAGGTAGGACAGCCCGGTCGCTGGCTGAAAAATTGTCGAGACCGATAACTGTATGGCCGGCTTTTGACAGGGCGAGGGAAAGGTGAGTGCCAAGATAGCCGGTTGCACCGGTAATAAGTATGCGCATGGGGACGGTACCTGGTTGGTAATGGAAAGATGGTTCCATTACGCAAGGCCCATGCCTGTTTGGCCGAACCAGTCCAGGAATCGCCTTCGGGCCTATTTTGTGCCGAGCTTTGGAACCGGTAGTTTGGGGGGGCGCGACTTGAGTCCCCGGTCCTCTCCCAGCCCATAAGCACTGCGTCTGTCAGTATCGACAATGCCCCGGTCGATGTCCTCCTTGGCCTGCTTGATCACCCTGTGCGGGCCGCCGGACTGGCTGTCTGGCGATTGATCATGTTCATGTGGCAACTGAAGTGGGGCGCTTGTCGTATCAGGGGTTTCTGGCTGCGCCACCAGGATGCGCCGTTTCCGGCGACGGTTCAGTGAGAAGTGGGGGACGGGCATGACGTTCTCCTTGCCTGCATGGCGGTATACAAGGCAAGGGCAAATCGCGTACCCGTCTGTACAAATTACCGCCGGCCTTGCAAGGGTTGCACGATATGCCGGCCCCACCGGCACGCTACCGCCAGTTTCACTGATGCAAGCCAGGCTCCTCGCGGGATGTCACGACAGCAAGGTACTGCCGGACTTTCAGCGGGGAAGAGATGCTTGTCGAGCCCGATATGGCAGGACTGGCATGCCAATTGCCAAGTTGAACAGTACGTGCCCTAGGCGCGATCACTGTTTAACCAAGAAGAGGATTCGATCCATGAAAAAACTGCTAATCGCCCTGAGCCTCGCAATGGCAACCGGGTTAGGTATGAGTGCATGTGCTGTCAGTAGCGGTCAAAGCACGGTCGGTGAGTATGTGGATGACGCAACGATCACCACACGCGTCAAGGCCCGCTTTGCCGAAGACAAGGAAGTCGCGGCCACCCGTATCAAGGTGGAAACCCTGAAGGGTACCGTCGAGCTTTCCGGCTTCGCTGTCAGCGAGAACGAGCGCAGCAAGGCGGCCGAGATTGCGCGCGCAGTGCCTGATGTAAAGGGTGTGCATAACAACGTGATAGTCCGCCCGCCAAGCAAGGACTAAGTCTGTTCAGCACCAGGTTCTGAACCTGGTCCTGACCATGCCGGGGCAGGAATCGCGTTGCGATACCTGCCCCGGCCTTTTTTTGAGCCCCTCTTTTTGGGGTCTCGGCCTGTTTTTTTGTCGAAATGACGTGGCGTGTCAATTTTACATGATGATTAACATCAAAATATTTAGTAAATATTAATTTAGCTTTAACTAATAATTAAAAATTAAAGCAAGGTTTAGTTCTTATAAAATAGTTAAAGCAATGTTTAATTTATAACAGTAGCTCAAGATCTGCCAATCCTCGATTCGTCTGCTCTGGTTTGTCCCTCTTCTTTGCGCCAGAGTCTTTCCCGCGCCTGTTCGTCCTTCTGCTGGTGCGCAGATATCCCCGGCGCCTCCTGGGATCTGCTCGTGCGCGGTGGTAGCAGCAAGGCGGGCAGCTGCGCGTGCGGGGTGTGCGAGGTGGATGGCCTGGTCATCGTCGTGTCTCCGTTTGTCTGGCTCGTATTGTTGCGGCAAGCCGCATGCCCACAGCCAATAGCGGGCCAATGCATCGCTGGTGTTCGAACAACGGTGCGGGGTGGATTTTCAAGAAATGTCTTTTGCTGCAATGGCTTAGCTTGGGCGGGTACGCGGTTTGCAGATGGATGCTCAGGACCGTGCCATACGGTATCCCCTGATCTGCTTACCTAGAAAGGACCGACCATGAGTAACGACGACATCATCGATACCCTCAATGACCTGATAGAAACCAGTAACGACGGTGCCTATGGTTTTGACCAGTGCGCGCAATACGCCAGCGCCACCGAGCTGAAGAACCTGTTCCGCATGCGTGCCAATGAGTGCCAGCAGGCTGCCAGGGAACTGGCCGAACTGGTCACCGCCCACGGCGGAAAGCCGGATACCGGCGGTACCGTATCTGGTGCCCTGCATCGTGGTTGGGTCAGCGTGCGGAGTGCTGTGACCGGCAACGAGGATTTGACCATCCTGGAAGAATGCGAGCGCGGTGAAGACACCGCCAAGGCGCAGTACCGCAAGGCCCTGGGCCAGCAACTGCCGGAATCCGTGCGCGCGGTGGTCAATCGCCAGAACCTGGGTGTGCTGCACAACCACGACGAAATCAAGGCGCTGCGTAACCGCTATCGCGCCCAGGTCAACGCTTGACCCACACCGGGTGCAAGTGCCCCAGGTGCGGCAAGGTGTCGCCCTGGCTACGACTTCAATCCAATGAAAAAGGAATTGCCACCATGACCCAAACCAAATGGATTCCCCTGCTGGCCGTGACACTTGGTCTTGGCCTGCTCGCCCCGGTGAGCGCCGATGAAATCGCCAAGGCGAACAAGAGTACGGCGGATGCCAATTACAGCCAGAACAAGGAAGCGGCCGAGGCCGAATATGATGCTGCCAAGAAGCAGTGCGATGCCTTGAGCGGCAACGACAAGGATGTCTGCGTCAAGAAGGCCAAGGCCGACTACAAGTCTTCCAAGGCCCAGGCCAAGGCGAACAACAAGACTGCCAAGGCACAGGCCGAGGCGAATGAGGATGTCCGTGCGGCCCATTACAAGGTGGCAAAGGAAAAATGCGATGCCTTATCGGGTGATGCCAAGGACGCCTGTGTATCCAAGGCCAAGATCCAGTACAACCAGTAGCCCATGATTCGCCGTGCCAGTCAGGCACGGCCACCAGAAAAAGCGCCGCGGGATACGCGGCGCTTTTTTACATGGGTTTTGTAATAACGGAGGGCCTCGGCCACGTGCGCTCAGAAGCGCATGCGCAGGAAGGCAGAAGGGCCTTCCAGATGGACATCCAGATTGGCACGGCGATCGTCATAGTCATGATGTATCCGCACCTTGGTGAACCCATATTCCGCGCCGACCCCGATATGCTTGACCGGGAACCATTCGGCGCCGATCGCCGCGTTGTAGATATGCCCACGCGTCTTGCCGCCCCGCTTGTAGACGCCAGATCCATCCGCATAGAGCCGCACATTGTCCGATACCGCGTGGCGCACCCCCAGGGTGACCAGCGGCGCGTAGGCATCGTCACGATAGTACTCGCTGCCGGTGATGGTCTGCCCATTGGCCGTCGCACTGGCTTCCACCCCCGCACGCAGGTTGTAGTAGGCGATGCCCAGGCCCAGGCCCGCTACCGTATTCCCCTTGCCCAACCACCAGCGGTAGGCAGCGTTGGCAATGTCCAGCTTGAACTCCGGATGAAGATTGGCATCGACGTCATAGGTCAACCCACCCAACTGGAAGCTGCGGTTGTCGGCAAGCCGGGTATCCCGCTTCACCTGGTAGTAATCGAACGAGAAGCCCTGGCTATCCCCGATCAGCAGGTCAATCCGGGCACGGGGGATGTTCTTCTGCTTGCCGAGATTGAGTTCGCCAGTACTCAAGGACTGAGAATTGCTTGTCAGATCAAAGGTGGTATCCGCGCTGCTGGGCTGAAAGGCCCCCAGCGAGATGCCAATGCGATCAAGCGCCGGGGACGGATCGGCCTGACAGGCAAGGCTGCAGAGTACGGCCAGCGTAAAGGGGTGTATCGGGTTGGATAGCGCTTTCATCTTTGGCTCCAGAGTAGGTTGGTGAAGGTGAGAGGCAACAGCGGACTCGGAGCAATCCTCGGCAAACTGCATGCCTGTAACCCGCTCGCAGGGGAACGGGCCGGCAAAAAAGGAGAATCAGGATGGACATGGAGACAACCACAGAAATGGCCACGCTCGCAGGTGGCGATGCCGACGCCCTGGCAGCCACCCTGGCAGCCTTGCCCGGCGTTGAGAAAGTAGCGCTGGGGCAGATGTGCTACGAAGCAGACGAGGCACCCAGCGGCCGGCGTGGCTTGTGCCAGGAAGGCGTAGTGCAGGTCAGCTACAACCCGGTCCAGGTCGGGTATGCCGACGTGCTCGCCGCCTTCTTTGCCAGCCACGATCCAACCGCCGTGCACGCGCAGGCACCGTCACGCGTGCGATCGGCGATCTACTTCCATACACCGCTGCAGGAGCAACTGGCACGGCGCCAGATCGCATCACTGACCGCGGATCGACACTTTGCCCAGCCCATCGTGACCGAACTCATGCCGGTTGCCGCGTTCAAGGCGGCCTGATCTGACGGGTCTCCTGCTGCCTCGATTTGCCAATCAAGGCTTGCGGAAGAACTTTCCCCGCCCCTATGCTGCCTGCCGGAGGGGTGGCGTACGGCGCTGTTGTCAATCTCACCGTGCACCAGGCCCGGACTACGATATGCAAGAGGAGACTAGCCGTTCATGCCTGATCACGCGTCGCCAAGATGGACCTGGATATTGCCGCTGGCCGGTTGGCTGACCTTGCTGGCGTCGCCCTGGGGGGCGGCCTGGGGGATGTTTATCGCGCTCGTTGCCGTGATACTGGCCGGGACGGTATTCGCGGCTGTACACCATGCCGAGGTCGTTGCCCATCGCGTCGGGGAGCCTTTCGGTACCCTGGTCCTTGCCCTGGCCGTGACGGTGATCGAGGTGGCCCTGATCATCTCGATGATGCTGTCGGGTGGTGCAGAGAAAGAAGCACTGGCGCGTGATACGGTCTATGCCGCCGTGATGCTGATCTGCAACGGGATCGTCGGCCTGTGCCTGTTGGTCGGGGGCTTGCGCCACCGGGAGCAGGGATTTCAGTTGCAGGGTGCCAGTGCCGCCATGGCTGTCCTGACCACCATGGTCATCCTTACCCTGGTCCTGCCCAATTATGCCGAGGCATTGCCAGGCCCTTCGCTGTCATCCCGGCAACTTGCCTTTACCGGCATTGTTTCGCTGGTGCTGTACGGGGCCTTTGTGTTCGTGCAGACGGTACGGCATCGCGACTATTTCCTGCCGCCTGGCGGCGACGAGAGCGAGCACGCGCCGCCCCCGAGCAACAAGGTGGCGTGGATCAGTGCCGGCCTGCTGCTGGTTTGCCTGGTCGCCGTCGTTGGTCTCGCCAAGGTGCTGTCGCCTACGATAGAAAGCGTGGTGGCTGCGGCAGGTGCGCCGCAGGCCGTCGTGGGTATCGTCATTGCCGCGTTGGTGTTGCTGCCGGAAAGTCTGGCTGCCGTGCGCGCGGCTCGGGCAGACAGGCTGCAGACCAGCCTCAACCTCGCGCTGGGGTCGGGCCTCGCCTCCATCGGGCTGACCATACCGGCCGTGGCCCTGATCTTTGTGCTGACAGGACGACCGCTGGTATTGGGTGTCGCACCCAAGGACATGGTACTGCTGGCACTGACCCTGCTGATCGGCTCCATCACGCTGGCAACGGGCCGCACCACGATGCTGCAAGGGGTGATCCACCTGGTCTTGTTCGCCACCTTTCTCTTCTTCGCCATCTTCCCCTAGTGCCGTGACCAGAACCCGCTCCTTGATCGGGGCGGGTATCCCGTGATCATGGCGACCCTGTCAGTCGATACGCAGATAGTGACGGCGTACTGCCTCGCGATCGCCAAAGTCGAAATGCCACCATTCGCTGTGGATGCCGTGAAAGCCGCTATCCAGCATGGCCTGCCGCAGCATATGGCGGTGGGTGATATGTGCAGGCAGCAGTTCACCGGCGGCCAACTGCTGCATCTCCAGGGCAGGGTGGGAGTGCAGGCTCAGGTCGTCGAAGCCGGTGCCCATGTCCACCTCGTGGCCGTCGGCATCCAGCAGCGTGACGTCGACGGCCATGCCGAAGGAATGGATCGAGCCGCGTGCCGGATCGGCGAGGTACTGGCGTAGCTCGGTTCCGGCCAGATGGTCCCACAACTGCTGCTGGATCCGATGTGGCCGCAGGGCATCCAGAACCAGCAGGGTATAGCCAGGGTGCCGGCTGGCCAGCCAGGCGACAGCCGCCTCCAGGCCGGCAGCGGCATGCCGGTGCAGCCAGGCACAGTCGAGGTCGCCATATAGCGGACGACCGACGAAATTGTCCGGTCCCGCATAGCGCAGCCCGGTGCGTATGCCCGTGATCGAGTCCAGGCGGCGAAAGTCCGGGTGGCTGGCGATCGCCTCGCAAGGCAGGGTCAGAGGCACGGGCGGTGGCCTTGAGGTCGGTTAGCGATACACGTTTTCAAAGTCCACACCTCCGTTGGGCGACATCACGAAGCCTTTTACTTCCTGCTTCATGGGAATGTAGACGGTGGAATGCGCCAGTGGAATCCAGGGCCGTTCGCGCTTGAAGATCTCCTGCGCCTTCTCATAGAGCTGCAAACGCTTGGCGTTGTCGGTCGTGCCTCGAGCGGTATCCACCAGCTTGTCGAACTCGGCATTGCAGAACTTGTAACCGGCCGGGCTCGCCGCGCAGGTCAGGTTGGGCGTCAGGAACTCATCGGCGTCCCCGGTCTCGCCGGACCAGCCACTCATATAGACATCGTGTTCGCCATTGTTCGCGCGCTTGAGGTACTCGCCCCATTCATAAGTCTTGATATGGGCTTTCACGCCTATCTTGGCCCAGTCCTGCTGAAGCATCTGCGCCAGCAACTGGCCGTTGGGGTTGGTAGGGCGCGCTACCGGCAAGGCCCAGAGCGAGATTTCCATCCCCTTGGCAAAGCCGGCTTCGGCCAGCAGTTTCCTGGCCCGCGCCGGATCGAACTCGTTCTTCAGTTTCCGGTTGTAGCCGGGAATGCTGGGAGGGAAGGCCCCCGCAGCCTGCAAGGCGTCTCCGCGAGGGAACATGGCCTTGAAGATGGCATGGCGATCGACAGCAATGTCCAGGGCTTCGCGCACCTCACGCTTGCTGGTCGGGCCGCGCTTCATGTTGAAAGAGAGATAGGAGATGTTCAGCGCCTGGGTCTTCATCAGCACCAGGTCCTTGCGCGACGTGATGGCCTGGATATCGTTGTCGCGTACCGCGGCGGTGATATGGCACTCGCCGGCCAAGAGCTTTTGCACCCGCACATTGGGATCGTTGGCGATCAGGAAGATCAGCTTGTCGGTGAGCTGCTTCCTGCCCCAGTAGTCGGGGTTCGCCTCCATTCGGATGGCGTCGTCCTTTTTGTAGGAGACAAAGCGATACGGACCCGTACCCACCGGATAATTGTTGATGTTGCTGGCCTTGCCGTTCCTGAGCAACTGCGCGCCATACTCTGCGGACTGGATACCCGCAAACGCCATGGCGAAGTAGGGCAGGAAGGCCACATTGGGCTGCCTGAGCCGGAAGCGGACCGTCTGGTCGTCCACCTTCTCCACCGCTTCGATCATCTCGGCCAGGCCAAAATTCTGCGGGAAGACAAACGTCGCGGGAAACGCTTCGTTGAAAGGGTGCTTGGGATTGAGCAAGCGGCCGAAGGTGAAGATCACGTCATCGGCATTGAAATTCCGCGTGGGTGTGAAATACGCGGTGTGATGAAAGCGTACCCCCTGGCGCAGCGTGAACGTGAACGTCCTTGCATCGGGCGAGATCTGCCACTGCGTGGCCAGGGCCGGTTGCAGCTGGGTACCGCCACGGCGAAACTCCAGCAGCCCCTGGAACATCTGCGCGACGGCATTGTTGGTGCCGGCGGAGTCCCACATGCCGGGGTCGAAACCCTCTGGGCTGGATTCCGCACAGTAGATCAGCGGCTTGGCCAGGGCGGCCGGGCCGGCTGCAAGCAGGGCGAGGGCCGCGCACAGGGGCAAGAGCCGGGATGCTACGTTCAACATGGCGCTTCCTTCGGGTTTGGCAGTCTGCAAGGGGTTGTCCATGGCACCCGCAGCCCGCATTGCAACAAGGCCGGCAAGGATACGGGAACTTGTGCCGGCCTATCCAGTTGCAGGGCAGGCCTCGCTCGGACCCGCAGGTAAGGGAGAGCGTGGGCTCGCCGACGGCAATCTGTTTCGGTAGTGTGCGGCTTACGCGGGGCCTTGCTCAAGGCCGGGTCTGGAAAAGGGATGGCATGGTCAAGACATATGGTCTGGTGGTACTGCTGGCGCTGGCCGTCAATGGGTGGGCGCAGGATGCATTGCCAGCCAGGCTCGGCCGCGTGCTGAAGGCGCAGGGGATTGCCGAGCAGAACCTGGGCGTGCTGGTCATCCCGGTTGCAGGTGGCCGTCCCAAGCTGTCACGCTACCCCGGCCGGCCCATGAACCCGGCATCCACCATGAAGCTGCTGACCACGCTGGCGAGCCTGGAGCAGCTCGGCCCGAACTACCGCTGGAAGACTGCATTGCTCAGCGGTACGGCACCGCAGGGTGAGGTGCTGCAAGGCCCCCTCTATCTGCGTGGCGGCGCTGACCCGGCGTTGAGCTGGGACAAGCTCGCGCTGATGCTGCGATCGCTGCGTGCCAAGGGCATACGCGAGATCAAGGGCGATCTGGTGCTCGATCGCAGCTACTTCACCCCCAGCCGGCCGGATCTGGGCGCACCACCGTTCGATGAAACACCGGGTGCCTACTACAACGTGATACCGGACGCCCTGCTGGTACATAGCAATCTGCTGGAGCTGGCCTTGCGTTCCACGGCCGATGCCGTAACCGTCACCGTACAACCGCCCTTGGCCGGCATCATGGTGGAAAGCGAGCTGGAACTGACCGATCAGGCCTGCGAAGACTGGGAAGACGACTGGCCCTTGCCACTCACCAGCAAGGACGAGGACGGAACGATCCATGTCCGCTTGCAGGGCAGCTTTCCACGCCAGTGCAGCGGCCTGACCGAACTGAACGCACTCGATCGCAATCTCTATATCGAACGGCTGTTCAAGGCGCTGTGGCAGGAGATGGGTGGGGTTTGGCAAGGCCAGGCACGGGACGGCCTGGTACCACCGGATGCGCAATTGCTGGTGGAGCACCGGTCCGATAGCCTGGCGGATCTGGTCAAGACCGCCAACAAGCGCTCGGACAACGCCATGGTCCGGATGTTCTATCTCACGCTGGGCGCGGAGCGTATGGCGCGACAAGGCGGCGAGAACACCATGGAAGCCGGGGCCGCGGCGATCCAGGCCTGGCTGGACACACACCATATCGACAGCCGGGGCATGGTGCTGGAGAACGGGGCCGGTCTCTCCAGGCGGGAGCGCATCACCCCGGCGCAACTGGCCGCGGTGCTGAAGGCCGGCGCCTTGAGCGACTGGTCACCGGAGTATGCCGCCAGCCTGCCCATTGCGGCGCTGGATGGCACCATGCGCAAGCGCCTGCACGGCTCGGCCGCCGCAGGCCGCGCCCGTATCAAGACCGGTACGCTCAACGACACGGCCGCCATCGCCGGTTATGTACGGGATGCCGATGACAAGCCCTGGATCCTCGTCGGCATCATCAACCAGCCCGATGCCAAGCGGGGGCGCGAGGTGCTGGATGCATTGATCGACTGGGTGGCGGGTGGCACCACGTCGTCGACGAAGCCGCGAGGCAAGGTCCGCCAGGCTACTTCCCCCTGATCACTTGCCCGGCCTTGGCGATCATTCAGTCGGTAATCAAGCGCAAGCCGAATTTTTTGACGCTGGATTGCCATTCACGGGCATCAAGCTCGATGGCCGGCATACTCAGGTCAAACTCCTTACCGACCTCGGTGTAACTGACCAGAAAACAGTCCCTGGCAAAGATATTGAGTTCAACGATGGATATGCGCTGTCCGGTGTTGCATCTGGTCGCCTCGAATATCTGGCCCTCTTGCGGAATCGACATGGGTACTCCTCCTCTGAAAAGCTTGCTGGCGGGCTATTCGGAATGGCAGGTTGGGCTACGAGGTTGGGTCAGGGACTGGCCAGGTTGTTTGACAGCAGCCGTGCATATTCGCTTTTCACCACGGCGTAGCACTCGCAGGCCCGTTGCTCCAGACCGCTTCTGTCCAGTACGGAGATATGTCCGCGCGAATAGGAGATAAGACCGGCTCGCTGCAGCTTTAACGCACTCTCTGTCACGCCTTCGCGGCGCACGCCCAACGTGTTGGCGATCAACGCTTGTGTCATATGCAGTTCGGTGTGCTGCAGGCGATCAAGGCTCAGCAGCAACCACCGGCATAGTTGCTGATCCAGGCAGTGGAAGCGATTGCATAGCCCGGTTTGCGTCATCTGCACGATCAGGGCCTGGGTGTAGCGCAGCAACAGACAGCTGACAGGCCCTACGCGGTTGAATTCATCCTGTACGGCTTTGGCACTGAGCCGAAAAGCCTGCCCGCTTATTTGTACGACTGCCCTGCTGGGTGTGGACTCACCGCCCATGAACAAGGCGGTGCCGACGATGCCTTCATTGCCGATGATGGCAATTTCCGCTGTAGTACCAGATTCCAGCACGTATTGCAGGGAAACCACGGCCGTGGTTGGAAAGAAGACATGGCTTATGCGGGAGCCCGACCCATGTAGCACCTCGCCGGAGGCCAGTTCGACAGGTACCAATTGGGATCGCCAACAATCCAGTTCCCGTTCGGATAGTGAATCCAGCAAGTGGTTTTGTCGGGGATCCAAGAAAGCAGTTGTCATCACGGCGCTCCAGGGGTGGGCGGACTTGGCGGGTCTCTCTGCGCATGACCATAAACTGGGCTGAGACAGTACGCGCCTCGGCCAGGCTTTTATGTGCGTTACCGAAAATAGTGCCCATAAATAAATACTTTCAGCTGGGCGGCCGCGTAGGCATTTGCAGCCGGTACGGGCGGGACATTGGCGGGCGGCCTGACCTTAGCGGTGTTTGTCTGATACACCGGTTTACAGTGACGGGTTTGATCCGGCACCTGTCGACGGGAAATCCCGTTGGGATTGCATTCCACGGCGAACGGTCTATCGTTGTTCACCCCTCAATTCCCGCTTCGCCAAGGAACCCAATGTCCGATCCCCACAAGTCTGATTCACTCGCAAAGAGCGGGCATGCAGATAAAGCGGAGGGCGAGGTCCTTCAGGTAAGCGGGTTCAATGTGATGAAGTTTCCCATTGTGGGCATCGGCTGCTCGGCGGGCGGGCTGGAAGCATTGGAGAAATTCCTGGCGCATGTCCCTGCCGAAAGCGGCATGGCCTTTGTCGTTGTTCAACACCTGGCGCCCAGCTATGTGAGCGCCTTGCCGGCCTTGCTGCAACGGGCCACCACCATGCCGGTAAATGAAGTGACGGATGGCTTGAAGGTCAGTCCAAATCGGGTCTACGTCATACCGCCGAACAAGAATTTGATACTGAAGGATGGGACGCTCTATCTGCCTGAACTGGCAGAGCAGGGACTGCGCCTGCCGATTGACATCTTTTTCCGGACGCTGGCAGAGGAACAGGCTGAACGAGCGATCGGCGTGCTGTTGTCGGGCATGGGGTCGGATGGGGTATTGGGCCTACGCGCCATCAAGGAGGGCATGGGGCTGTGCCTCGTCCAGGAACCAGCTAGTGCGGGGGCTGATGGCATGCCCTGCAGCGCGATCGCCGCGGGTGTTGCAGACATCGTTGCCTTGCCAGAGCAATTGGCCGTGGCGATTGCAGATCATCTCCAGTACCCCGTAGATGTGGTACCTATCCTTGTCGATCCTGAGCCCGAAGCAGAGCTTCAGGCCGGTCTGGAGAGAGTCATCAGCCTGCTGCGTGACCGGTGTCATGTCGATTTCAATCTTTACAAATCCAATACGCTGGCGCGACGGATAGAGCGACGCATCGCCTTGCACAGGCTGAATGGGATCGCGGAATATGTCCTGTATCTACGAGCCAATCCGCAGGAAATAGACCTGCTGTTCAAGGAGCTCTTGATCGGGGTGACTAATTTTTTCAGGGACCCCGATGTATGGGAGTGCCTGCGCAACGAAGCGATCCCTGCCTTGTTGGCGGCGCATCCCGGTGGCAAGCATTTACGTGCATGGGTTGCTGCCTGCTCCAGCGGCGAGGAGGCCTACTCGCTTGCGATTGTCTTCAAGGAGGTACTGGAGAGCATCAAGCCAGAAGGGCGCTTCGAATTGCAGATCTATGCCACCGATCTGGATCAGGACGCAATCGAAAAGGCGCGCAGGGGGTTCTTTCCAGGCAACATCGTGGCAGATGTTTCCCAGGATCGGCTCGCCCGTTATTTTGTCGAGGAAGCGGGTGGATACAGAATCCGGAAGGAGATTAGGGAGATGATCGTCTTTGCAACGCAGAACATCATCTCCGATCCGCCGTTTACCAAGCTCGATATCCTGAGTTGCCGTAACCTCATGATCTACTTCGGGAGCGCACTCCAGAAGAAGCTCCTGCCGCTCTTTCATTTTTCCTTGAACCGCGGTGGCCTGCTTTTACTTGGCAGTGCGGAATCCAGTGGTTCCGGCAACATGCTGTTCACACCTATCAATAGCAAGGCTCGATTGTTCCGGCGAGTAGATCAGCCTATCCCCTCGTCGGACATGATATTTCCTGGAAGACCCATGACGCATGCCCCGCTTAACAGTGAATCGCTGCCCGTAGAGCGGTTGGAAAACACGGAAAGCATTGGTCTACTGACGGATCAATTGATCCAACAGAACTTTTCTCCCGCCGCGGTGCTGGTCAACAGTGACGGCGATATCCTGTATATCAGCGGCCGCACTGGTAAGTATCTTGAGCCAGCGGCTGGCAAGATGAACGTCAATATCCACGCCATGGCCCGTGAAGGCCTTCGCGAGGCCTTGCCCGGTGTCATTCGCAAGGCACTGCAGGAGGAGCAGGCAATCAAGCTCCAGAGCTTGCAAATACCCTACGACGGTGGCGTACATACCATCGATGTGACCATACAGGCGCTGAAGAAGCCAGACTTGCTGCGGGGGCAAGTATTGGTCGTGTTTCAGGATGTTGCCGTCCCTAAGACCACCCGCAAGCGTAGCGGTACCGTGCCTTCAACCGATCATGAAATACTGCAGCAAGAGCTACAGCGGGCGCGGGAGGCATTGCAGGCAACGCATGAAGAGATGCAGGCCTCGATGGAAGAGCTTCGCTCCAACAATGAAGAGCTCCAATCTACCAACGAAGAATTGCAATCGACCAATGAGGAGCTGACTACTTCCAAGGAGGAGATGCAGTCCCTCAATGAAGAATTGCAGACAGTGAATGCCGAGCTGCAATCGAAAATGGAAGATCTGTCCGGTGTAAAGAACGACATGGCGAACCTTCTCAATAGCACGGAGATTGCCACGGTCTTTCTTGACGGTGAACTCAAGCTACGGCGATTCACCTCGCACGCTACCCGATTGTTCAAATTGATCCCGGGCGATGTCGGACGGCCACTGTCCGATGTTGTAACCGAGCTCGACTATCCTTCGCTGCAAGCGGATGCGCATGAGGTGCTGCTGTCGCTGATTTTCAAGGAGATGCAAGCAGGGACCAGAGATGGCCGTTGGTACAGGGTAAGGATCATGCCTTATCGCACAATGGAAAATGTGATCGATGGTGTGGTGATCACATTTACGGATATCAGTGAGATAAGGCTGTTGCAAGCCAAGCTGGAAGGGCGGCAGGTGTAGTACTGCTCGGCAGATGTTTGCGTAACAAATGGGCTTGCGGCAGCCTGCTAGGTACTTCGCTCCTCGCTGGCTTTGAGACCGTCAATATCGATCAAGGCAAGCCGCAAGGTTGGCAACATGTCCCGCGCCTCTCGCCGCTGGCAGTCCAGACGGGCGCTGAACGTACTGGCATCGGCTCGTGTTATCTCAAGTGTAATTGTCTTTTTTTCATTATCGTCAGACTTCATCATCGACATGAAAAGGTTGCTCCATCGCTCCCGGTCACGGGGTGCGACATGGGTTGAAAAGTGCTGATTGATCATGATGTTACGATTGAAGCCAAGCAAGCTTGCCCCGGTCAGATTGATCTCGCTCAAGCGGTTTTCCGGGCTAAGCGTGATATAGCCGACGGGTGCGAAGTCGTAGAGGTCTTCATAACGATTACGCGCTTCCTCCATCGCACTCTGGGCTTTTTGCAGCTCGTCGATCTGTAATTCCAGCTCGACCTTGTGTACCAATAGTTCATGCAGCAAGGCTTCTGCAGGCCTGGTATCGGTGGAAGGCGGCGTAAGGCTGGACAGCATGATCTCTGCCTCAGTCCTTAGCGAATGCCGCTTTTCTATCCAGTCTGGCTGTTTGTCCAAAATAATTCCCCTTCTCCTGAATAATTATGGTGATGACGATAGGGAGGCGCGCTGGCGCAATCCGCCCTCGTATCACACAGCACGGATGGCAAGCCTGCGCAGGCTCTCGTCGAGCTTACCCGGTTCCCTAGACTGAACTTCGGCTTGCCAGAAATCTACTCTACTCTCAGGGTATTCCTTTTAATATCAATTATCTATGCTGGGTTTTCTAACGGCAGAGCGTTACCGGCTGCGTTATCCGTCAGCTAGATGCTAAATCGCCGCTCTTCTGCGTTTCTCTGCACTATGCTTTTAAAAAATGGGCACCTGAATGCAGGGTGGTTGATGATGAGTCCCGGCGTGGTTTAAGTGTTTTGGAAAGCGGGATGGGATGAGGGGGCGAGGAAGCAGGGTGGCCCACAGGGCGTTTGATATCCCGCGCGTGAACCCCGGCTATTCAGGGTAAACGGCAGCATACATGCCAAAGGAATACTGGCATGCTGATGGTATAAACGGCCTGGACGATGCATCGTCTAGTGGCCGTTTTTCATTTTTGGACTGCTAGACTGAAAGCTCTATAACGATGCGACTACTTATTTCCTTTGTGCTGCTGGCCCTGGCGCCACTCGTGGCCCAGGCCGACCTTGTCGACGATATCCGGGCCCGTGGCCAACTGGTAGTCGGCACCAATGCCGATGCCCCTCCCTTCGGTTTCCAGAACAAGGACAAGACCATCTCGGGCTACGATGTGGACATGGCCGCGCTTGTCGCCAAAAAGCTGGGCGTGAAGTTCGTGGTGCAGAACGTGGACCCGGCCGAGCGCATCAATTTCCTGCGCGCCAAGAAGATCGACCTGGTGGCCGCCATGCTGACCAAGACCTCCGAGCGTGAGCGTCTGGTGGACTTTTCTTATGGCTACTTCGTCACCGGGCAACGCGTGCTGTCCCGCAAGGGGCGCTTCCCGGATCTCAAGTCGCTGGAGACCGGCAATATCGGCGTAGCCCGCGGAACGACGTCGGAGACCCAGTTCAAGCAGCTGTTCCCCAAGGCTGTGCTGGTATCGATGGACGATACCCAGGCTGCCGCCAACTTCCTGCAGGCGGGCAAATTGGATGGCATCACTGCCGACGAACCGGCCCTGGCCGGCTTGCAGGCCAAGATGCAGAACAAGCAGCAGTACGAGATTTCCAGCTACTCGCTGTCGACCGAGGCCTATGGCCTGGCGGTCCGCAAGGGCGAGGCCCGCATGCTCAAGCTGGTGAACGAAACCCTGATTGAAGCCGAGCAGAATGGCGAAGCGGCAAAGATATTCCAGCGCTGGTTCGGCCCGGATACCACGGCCCCGCTGGTTCGCTTCTTCAAGATCGGTGGCGGCGCCTGAGTCTTTGACTCTCCGATACCAACAAGCCCGGCTCTGGTCGGGCTTGTTCGTTTTCGGGGCGTAAAACTGACGCTCGGACGGCAGCTAGCAAAGCGCTCATGGTGTTCCAGTACCGCGCTCGCGTGCATGGCACCAACATCGTCGATCGCACACAACCATACTTGCCTTATTTAGGTTGTCCCTGAAAGGACATCGGTTGGCATCGGAATCTCAACGACTTCTCGTTGATTGATGCCGAGCCCCTGCGGTTCCCGGATCGCTCTAAGCACAGGTTGTAGGCACTAAAGCGCCAAAGTCTTTGGCAGCCTGGCCCTGTCTCCAAGGTGGATTTGATCGGAGGCGCTCTAGGTCATGCAGAGGTGAGAAGGGTAGGGTTGATCTTTTATTGATAATAATAATTACTTTTATTTATAATTTTCATTCGATGTATGGGGCCTATACAAGCCTTGACGGCCGGCGACCTTATAAATTCAACAAGACCCGGGGGATTTGCGTGCGTACGCCGCTCCACAACTATGCTCTGCCCAGCCTCACCGCAGCTTTTTTCCCGCTTCGCGCTGCGCCATATTTAACCCCGTTTGCCTGCAACCAGAAGGTGATTGCGTCGTCATGATGCTTCTGCAGATCCTCTTTACCTTGCTGTACCTGTTGCTGGCGGCGGTCGCCGGCGGCGGCTTCTTTCTCGCATCCGTGCACCAGTTGCGCTGGCCCCTATCGCGCCCGCAGGCGCGGCGTGTCCGGTGGGGCGCCAGCCTGTGCCTGCTGGCCTCTGTCCGGCTGGCAGCCGAACTGCTGGGCGCGTGGTCCGGCTGCTTTGCCGCCCTGTCCGCCTTCATGCTGGTCGCTGTCACGCTGCCGTATGTGCAGGCCTATTGGAGACGTAACCATGTGGGGTAAGTCGTTTGCCGCGGGTCTGCTCAGCTTCCCGCTCACGATCGCCATCGTCGGCTTGATCATCTTGCTCTGGCCAGGCGATATCCGCGTCCATACCTTGCCGCTGTTGCTGATGGTACTGCCCGCCTGGGTGGCCGCCATGGTGCTGCCGTTCCTGTTCAAGCGGGCCTGGCACGCCTGGGCCTGGATGGGGGCCGTCACCATCATCGGCTTCGGGCTGATTCATTTGATCAAGGCCTTCAAATGGGTGGAGATAACGGTATGAAGGCCGCAACCTTGAGGACATTCCTGTCCATCCATACCTGGGTGGGCCTTGTGGCAGGCCTGGGGCTGTTCATCGCGTTCTACGCCGGCGCCGTCACCGTCTTCACGCACGAGTTGATCGAATGGGAGCAGACAGAAGCGCGCCGCGTCCCATTCGAGGCACCGGAGCGTGCCCAACCCTTGATCGACGCCGTACTCAAGCGCTACCCGCAAGCGGCGGAGTCATTCTCTGTCACCTTGCCGGGTGAGCATGGCAAATACGCGACCCTGTACTGGTATGAGCGGGACAAGTCGGGTGGCAAGATAATGCACCAATTCCGCCTGACGGCGGACGGCCAACTGGACGAAACGCCACCACGCTCCAAGTTCGTGGATTTCATCTACAAGCTGCATTACACCGCAGGCCTGCCCAATAGCTGGGGCATCTACGTACTGGGGGTCATCAGCCTGTTGTACGGCTTGGCCCTGGTCAGCGGTGTGGTCATCTACGCGCCGGTTTTCCTGAAGGACCTGTTCGCCCTGCGTGTCGGCAAGAACCTCAAGCGCATGTGGCAGGACGCGCACAACGTGGTCGGCATGTTGTCGCTACCGTTCCACGTCATCTTTGCCTGGAGTGGGGCCGTGCTGTGTATCGGTACGCTGCTGCTCGCGCCGTTCCAGTTCCTGGTGTTCGATGGCAAGCTGCTAAAGATACTGGAGCCGGATTTCTCGGTGGCACCGCATATCGAGGCCGCCGGTAAACCCGCCGGCATGCTGCCGGTGAGCGAGTTGCTGGCGCGTGCCCGGGTAGCCAGCCCCGGCATGGAGGCCGAACGCCTTTCCTTCCACGACTATGGCGATGCCAATGGTCAGGCGGAGGTCTACGGCCCGATCGACCAGAAGCACCTGAACAATATGGCAGGCGTGGGCATGAATGCCGCCACCGGCCAGTTGATCCGGGTGGTCGAGCCGGTCAACTTCTCGGCCGGCATGGGCATGCTGCGCGGCATGCAGAACCTCCACTTCGGCAACTTCGGCCACTATGCCGTGAAGTGGTTGTACTTCCTGCTGGGCTTGGCCGGTGCTTTCCTGTTCTACAGCGGCAACCTGCTATGGGTAGAGGCCCGTCGCAAGCGCCATGTGGCCGAGCAGCCGCGCCGCACCCGCCTGATGGCGCAACTGACGCTGGGCGTCTGCCTGGGTTGCATGGCGGCCATCTCCGCCTTGTTCCTGGCCAACAAGCTGCTGCCCGCCGGCCTGGCCGAGCGTTCGCAGTGGGAACAGTATGTCTACTACGTCGTCTTCTTGGCGGCTGTCGCCTGGGCGTTCATCCGCCCGCCAGCACGCGCCGGCCATGAGCTGCTGTTGGCCTGTGCCGTACTGACAGCGGGAATTCCTGTCGTGAATGCATGGTTTACCGGTGATCATCTGCTGCATACCCTGTGGCAGGGCCATTGGGTGCTCTTCGGCATCGATGCCGTTGCGCTACTGGCGGCCTTCCTGTTCTGGCGTCTGGCTGTCTCGACCTTGCGTCGCGGCCGGCAGGGCGAACTGAACAGCGTCTGGTCGCTCGGCGCGTCACCCGCACCGGAAGCACAGCCCGAACTGACGGAACAGCCTGCCCGGTGAACCATGAACGCAGGACCACGAATTAGGAGGCCGGATGGCCTCCTTTTTTATCGGCTGTCCTATGCAGGCCACAGCACAATTTGCGGCCAGGCCGGAACTTTGGTATCTGTCGAAGTTCATTCATTTGTCCAAATACAAATTGCCGACCCCCGATGCCGGCAAGCATGACTAATAAAGGGAGCTGAATGGACCACAATATCTCGCTGATCACGACCATCGCCGCGGGCTTCGGCTGCGCACTGATACTGGGCTTTATCGCCGAACGCATCAAACTGCCGGCCCTGGTCGGCTACCTGGTGGCCGGCATCATCATCGGCCCGGCAACACCGGGCTTTGTGGCGGACGTCCATATCGCCTCCCAGCTGTCCGAGATCGGCGTCATGTTGCTGATGTTCGGAGTGGGCCTGCATTTTTCTCTCAGCGATCTGATGGCGGTCAAGCGCATCGCGGTACCGGGTGCTGTGGTGCAGATGGGGTTGGCAACCGCACTGGGTATGGCCATGGCGCTGTGGTGGGACTGGGGCTTGGGTGGTGCGCTGGTGTTTGGCCTGTCGCTCTCCTGCGCCAGTACCGTGGTGCTGCTGAAGGCACTGGAGGCGCGGCGCGTGCTGGAGACCATGAACGGCCGGATCGCGGTCGGCTGGCTGGTGGTCGAGGATCTGGCGACGGTGCTGGTACTGGTGCTGCTGCCACCGCTGGCCGGTGTGCTGGGTAGTAGCAACGCAGTAGTCGGTGCAGACAAATCACTCTGGCTGACCATCGGCCAGACCTTGCTGCAGGTCGGCGCATTTATCGCCCTCATGCTGGTGGTGGGCCGCCGCGTGCTGCCCAAGGCCTTGTGGCATGTTGCCCGTACCGGTTCGCGCGAGCTGTTCACGCTGGCCGTGATCGCCACGGCCATCGGCATCGCCTATGGTGCGTCTCATCTGTTCAATGTCTCGTTCGCGCTGGGCGCCTTCTTTGCCGGCATGGTCATGCGCGAGTCCGAGTTCAGCCACCGTGCGGCCGAGGAATCCTTGCCATTGCGGGACGCTTTTTCGGTGCTGTTCTTTGTCTCGGTCGGCATGCTGTTCGACCCGGCCATTTTGATCCAGCAGCCAGTTCACGTGCTGGGCGTGGTGGCGGTCATCATCCTGGGCAAGGCACTGGCCGCTGCCGTACTGGTGTTGTCGTTCCGCTACCCGCTCAATACCGCGCTGACGGTGGCTGCCAGCCTGGCGCAGATCGGCGAGTTCTCCTTCATCCTTGCTGGTCTGGGTGTGACGCTCGGCTTGCTGCCACAGGAGGGCATGAGCCTCGTGCTGGCCGGCGCCCTGATCTCGATCGCGCTCAACCCTTTCCTGTTCACGGCGATCGAGCCGTTCCGCCGCTGGGTGCTCAAGCACTCGGATCTTGCCCGCAATCTGGAACTGCGGCAGGACCCGTTTGCCGAGTTGCCCATGAGTACCGAACGTAAGTATCTGGAAGGCCAGGTGGTGCTGGTGGGCTACGGCAGGGTAGGGCGTCGTATCGCTCAGGCGCTGGAAGCGCGCGGAATTCCCTATGTGGTGGCGGAGCAGAACCGGGAGCTGGTCGAGGCCCTGCGCAAGTCAGGCAAGGCCGCGGTCTCCGGTAATGCGGCCGATCCGGCGGTGCTGATCCAGGCGCACATTGCCGATGCCGCCATGCTGGTGATCGCCACGCCCAATACGTTGCATGTACGGCAGATGGCAGATACCGCGCGTACGCTCAACCCGGAGATCGAGATCATCCTGCGTACCCACAGCGAGGATGAATCGGTCCTGTTGCGGCGAGAAGGAATCGGGACCGTCTTCTTCGGTGAGGAAGAACTGGCCAAGGGCATGACCAGCCATGTGCTGGAGCGCTTTGCGCCAGAACTGGCGACGGGGACGAACGGCCACGGCTGATCTACCCGACCTGCCGCGATCCGCTGCCATCACGTTACGCCCCGGTACGCTACGCGACCGGGGCGATTTTCATGCTCAGGTCCGGGTGATGGAAGCACCACCGTCGACCAGCGATGCGGTGCCGGTGACGAAGGCCGAATCATCCGACGCGAGGTAGAGCACCGAGCGGGCCAGCTCTTCCGGCGTTGCGACGCGCTTGAGTGCATGCAGGTTGGTGATGAACGCCTGCGACTCGGCCGTGTTGTTCATGCTGCGGTACATATCGGTATCGACCGCGCCAGGCAGGATGGCGTTCACACGTACCTGCTGCGGGCCAAACTCGGCCGCCAGCGCCTGGGTGAGGCCGATCAGGCCGGCCTTGCTGGCGGCATAGGCCGCCACACCGGGGAAGGCAAAGGTGTGGCCGACAAAGGTCGAGGTGAAGATCACCGACCCGCCACCGTTCTTCAGCATCTGGGCGACCTGATGCTTGGCGCCGAGGAAGGAACCAGTCAAGTTGATAGCCAGCGTATCGTTCCAGCCGGCTTCAGATACATTGGTACTGGGGCCGGCTTCACCCAGGGTACCGGCATTGTTGAAGGCAACATCAAGCTTGCCATAGCGTTCTACCGCCAATGCCACCAGCGCCTGGGCGTAGCGCTCGTCCCGTACATCGCCGGCCAGGGCGACCGCCTCACCGCCAACTGCCTTGATCTCCGCGACCAGTGCATCCAGCTCGTTCTGGCGGCGTGCGCCCACAACGAGCTTGGCGCCTTCGGCCGCGAACAGTTTGGCGGTGGCGTAGCCAATGCCTGCGCTGGCGCCGGTGACGAGGGCAACTTTTCCTGACAAGCGTTCCATGGTGTAGCTCCTTGGTAAGCGCCGGGCGTGATTCGCCTTGAGGCGCGATGGTGTATTGAAGTAGGTCTTGGCAGCGCTGATGTCGGGAGGGAACCGCCGCATCCGTTTGCTCGCCGTGAAGCCAGTATCGTTTTCTCCATCCGTTCGCGGTAGAGTGCAAATATCGGAACTACTTTTCGGAATAGCCGAACAATGCTCAAGCTCGATGGCATCGCCAGCTTCGTGGCCGTCGCGGAATCCGGCTCGATCAGCGAGGCAGCAAGGCGCCTCAATTTGTCCAAATCGGTCGTCAGCGAGCGTCTGGCGGATATCGAGCAGGTATTGGGCGCCAGCCTGTTGCATCGCACGACCCGCAAGGTGGGCCTGACCGAGGATGGCAGCGCCTTCCTCACGCGGGCGACACGCATCCTGCGCGAAGTGGAAGAGGCGGCAGCCGACATGGCCGAGCGGCGTGGCAGCCTGATTGGCCCCCTGCGGATCTCCGCGCCAGTTACCTTTGGGCGTATGCATCTGGGGCCGGCGCTTTATCCTTTCCTGGCACAGCACCCCGAGCTCGCGCTGACACTGGACCTGGACGACCGGCGGGTGGAGGTGGCGGCAGAGGGTTACGATGCCGTCGTGCGCAGTGGCGTGCTGGACGATTCCCGGCTGATCGCCTGGCAACTGGCGCCCAGCCGGCGCGTGCTGGTGGCCTCGCCCGCCTATCTGGTACGACATGGCCTGCCACGCACGCTGGATGCGCTGCGCGATCATCGTGGGATCTTTTATCTGAACCGGGGAGCAGCCGATTGGCGCTTTCTTGGCCCCGAAGGTGTGACGGTGGCGCGTGCCACGGTGGCGCTGCGGGTCAATAACGGCGACATGATGCGCGACGCTGCCCTCGCGGGTCTGGGCATCGCGCTACTGCCGACCTTCATCTGCGGGGCCGATATACAGGCAGGCAAGCTGCAGCTAATCGATGTGGGTGTACAGGCAGCGGTCGAGTCGATCTACATCGCCCATCCGGAGGGCCGCAATGCCTCGGTCAAATTGCGAGCCTTTGCCGATTGCTTGCGGGCGGCCATTGGCGATCCGCCGTACTGGGACGCCTGGGATCGCAGCGTCTAGATGCTGGGCATGCTAGGTGGAACAGGGTGTATTGCGTAGAATTCATGCCATCTTGATCGCTACCTGTATGAAGAAGTCCGCCATGAATACCGATAATGTCGCTACGCCATATTCTTCTCTGAGAGAGAGCGGGAGAATAAATCTGGTCAATGCGGTGCCGCTTTCTGGCCCGATGGCGATTTACGTCGAACCAACCAATATCTGCAACTTCAAATGCATTTTTTGCCCTGAGTCCTTCGATAACTACAAAGAGAAGGCGGGAGGGTTGTTCCAGATGGGGTTGGATGATTTCAAGGCAATTGCCGGTCAGATCAAGGCATTTGGAACGGTGAAAACCCTGAATTTCTATATGATGGGTGAACCCTTTGCTAATAAATCACTCATTGATTTTATATCACATGCAAAACTGATCAATATTGCAGAGCGTGTCATCGTTACGTCGAATGGAACGTTGATTCGGCCTGAGCGATATGAGGCCATATGCGCCAGTGGACTCGACTATCTGAGAGTTTCTATATATGGCGGCAACGAGACGGCGCATAAATTCAATACCAAGAGCCCGTATCGTCTTGAGAAAATACGGGAGAATGTTTCTGGATTGAAATCGTTCCGGGATGGCTTGGGGCAGGCGACCCCATATATTTATGTCAAGATGATAGAGTCGAAGGTCGTGGCGGAAAATGAAGACTTTCTTCGGTATTTTGAAAATGTTGGCGATGAGTTGAGCTTGGAAGCGGTCATGAACTGGAATGATCCGCAGGAGGGTAATCTTGCCTTTACGGAAACAGCTTCCTTGCTGCAGACAAAATATTTTGCGCACAAGAAAGCGGTTTGCCCATTTCCATTTTATACATTGGTCATCCATTCAGATCTCAATGTAAGCGTATGTTGTGTGGATTGGGATAAGAAAGCCGTGATAGGTAACCTGCGCGAAGAGTCCTTGCAGGAAATGTGGCGAGGCACCCGGTTGAGGGAGTTCCAGTTGAAGCATTTGCAGCACAAGCGGCATGAATTGAGCAGTTGCCAGAATTGCACCTATCTCCACACAGCGCCAGATAATTTGGACGCCTTGCTGCCAGATACCTACCTCGATCGATTGAGTCCAGAGTTGGGTTGATATTGCACTTTATGCTGATCAGAAACGAGCGCGGAAGTCGATGATGAATTTACCGGATACTGATCGCCAGGCGTATGTGGTGTATGGGTTTGGGCAGGCAGGAAGAGCAACGGTGGACGCCATGCTCGATAGCGATGTCGATGTGTGCTTTATCCTCGACAGGAAAAAAGGCGATGAAAGCTATCGAGGCGTACCCGTCCTGACGCCTGATGCATTCTCGGCAATCGGCTCAAAGGCAAATTTTTCCTGCGTGGTAGCCTTGCATAACCATTATGTGGATATGGCCGAGTTGTTTGGAGAGCTGAAAGCTTTGGGATTCTCTGAACTGTTAACACTGGTCCAGTTTATCAGGCGTGTGCCCACCGTGAAGTTCAGCTCATACTGGCTGGATACCAGTTTCGATTATTCGAGCGCTGCCGAGAACTTGACCTGGTTTAGAGATTTACTCTCGGACAAAGACAGCAAGTCATTACTGGATGCAATCATTCAGTATCGCCTTCACGGGGCAGTGAATGATTGTCCGGTTCCAAGCATTCATGACGAATATGTCCCCGAGGACTTGCCACGTTATCATGAACCACTGCGTTTGATAGATTGTGGTGCTTGCTTTGGCGTTGCCGTGGAAAAGATGCAATCTGCCGGTTACGAGCTCGATGCCGTGGCGGTATTCGAGCCGGACCCGGGGAATTTTGAGAAATTGGGTCAGAAACGTTTTGGGCAGGCAGAGATCATTCGCTTCCCCTTGGGTGTATGGTCGTCAAACATCCAGTTGAGATTTGATGCGCAGGGCACGATGGGGAGCGCGATTGGCGATGCGGGAGGGATGATGATTCAGTGCGCAAGCATCGATAGCTTGCTGCCTGACTTCAAGCCTAATCTGATCAAGATGGATGTAGAAGGGGCTGAGCTGGAAGCATTAAAAGGCGCTGAGCTGACACTGCGTGAATGCAGCCCCGACTTATGTATCTCGCTATATCACTTGCCAGGACATTTGCTCGAGATACCCATGTATCTTGCTGCCTTGGGGCTGGACTATTCCTATCATTTGCGTGTGCATGAATTCAATACCTTTGGTACGGTCTTGTATTGCCGTCGCAAGCACTAGCAACTCACGATAGTGGCGTCACCCTGATTGGGGTGGTCCGGCTACCCGTTTGGAGTGACGTAGCGCCTAATGTAGCCTCTTATCAGGGCTCTCGTCGCCCAACGAGCAGGCCAGAAAATTGAGGGGGTATCGGTTATTCACCGATACCCCCTAAAGCAATTTCTCAGTAATACGCCGGATTCTTACAGCGAGCGCAGGAAGGCCAGTATGGCTTCGCGATCCTGGGCCGAGAAAGCCTCGTAGCGCTGACGGCTCTTCTCTGCTTCACCGGCATGCCACAGGATGGCCTCCTGCAGGGTGCGGGCGCGACCGTCATGCAGGTAGCCGACCTTGCTGTCGCCTTCCTGTACCTTGGCGGTATAGCCGATCCCCCACAGTGCCGGCGTGCGCCACTGACGACCGTTGGCCTTGCCTTCCGGCAGGTTGTCGGCCAGGCCGTCACCCATATCGTGCAGCAGCAGGTCGGTGTACGGGCGGATGGTCTGGTTACGCAGCTCGGCGAAGGGGTGGTTGTTGCCAGTCTTCATCTCCGGGGTGTGGCAGGCCACGCAGTTGGCGGTGGCAAAGGCCTTGCGGCCAGCTGCCACCTGGGCCGGGTTAACGATGTGTTCCGGTAGCGGCGCCACCCCCTTAGGGAAGCCGCTCTCCAGGCTGCGTTGCGCCGGCACGGCCAGCAGGGCCATGTATTGCGTGACCCTCTGCAGTTCGGCCTCGGTCACGCCAGGCTCACCCACCCCGCTGCGGCAACCGGCAACACCGGCATGGCAGGACTTCTTGGGGTAGACCGGCGACGTCACCGACATATCGTGCAGCAGGGCCGATGCAACCTGGTCGCGCAGTGTGGCCTTGGATGCCTTCCAGCCGAAGCGGCCCAGGCGCACTTGGCCCGATTCCGGATCGAAGACATAGTTGGCCACGCCCTTGACGCCATCGGCATCGGGCGTGCTGCGGGCACGTGCCACGATGTCGGCTTCCGGAATCGCTTCCAAGAGGCCGGTACCGATCATGGGTTGGGCGCTACGTACCGAATACAGCGCAGGTACGGGGCCATCGAATGCCAGGCGCGGCTTGCGCAGCTCAACCCGGGTACCGTCGTTGAGCAGCACGGAACGGGTATCGAACCCGACCACGCGAACACCATTGCCCCAGTCCTGCAGGGTGCCGGTAGCGGACTTGGCATTCATCTGGATGCTGGCACCGTACAGGCCGTGCGGATAGAGCTTGCCGTCAGCGCCCAGTTGCGCCGTCTTGACGTTCATATTGTCCAGACGCTGGTTCAGGTCGGTAAGCGCATTGCTGCGGCCGTTGTTGGTGTGGCAGCCCACACAGGTCGACTGGCTGAAGAAAGGCCCCGCTTTGTTCTGGGCTGCCGTGTACACATCGTTGCCAGCCTCGGTGTGCTTGCCGGTGAAGAAGTCCGTATGAATCAGGCGACGGCCTTCGACAAAGCGCTGCATGTTCTGCATGCCGATATTGTTATGCGGCTGCTGGAACATGAAACTGCCGTTGTCCGAATAGTTGTAGGACACCGAACCATCGCCGCCCGACAACGTTTCCGCCGGCAGCGCGGCGTTCATCAACCGCGGTTGTACGCCGTAAGACGGGCGCAGGCCCACGCCGACGACATAGGTCCATTCGCCTGCATAGTAGCGGATGCCACCGTCGTCGCCGATGCTCTGCATGACCTCCTTGGTCGAGAAGAACGACGGCGAAACCTCGATGACATCACCAACGAGCAGCGCACGGCCCGGCACATTCTTGCCATTGGGCATGCCATCCGCGCCGATATCGCCATGGCCGGGGTAGCCGTCCACGGTCAGGCTGCAACCATTGTTGAGCACATTGGCGCTCAGCAGCTTGCCATTGGCGGGGTAGGCCACGGCAGGGCAGAGTGTCAGGCTCTTGTCCGCCAGCTCACCTGGGGCCATCCAGCCATAGCCGGTGACGCCAACCCGGTCGAAGGCACGGAACCAGGCCACGCCACCAGGCAACTGGGCCTGCGTGAAGTACTGGTTGACCCGCAACTTGGGCTTGGTCACACCGGCGACGCGGCTGTTGTCGATGATCTCGAAACCCCAGGTGCGGTTCTTGAAGTACTGGGGTACGAAGGTCAGGAAGTTACCCGGTCCCTTGTCGACCGGCTTGCCGGCGGCATCGACCGTCTCGTTCGGGCCGTAGCCGGCCTCGTTCCAGTCCTCGCCACGTTCGCGACCATGGCGGGCCAGGCCGCGCACGCCAAAGCGCGTCACCAGCGTGCCGTCAGGCAGGCTGAACTGCAGGGTTTCGATCGGGTCCTGTGGGGTATAGAGCGGGGTCAGGGTCTCGTTGCCAGTTGGCACGTTGTAGGCAACCGGCGTTTGCAACTGCAGTGAGTTGTCCGCGCCAGGGGCACGCACCTCGACCTCGAACAGCGAGTAGCCGTAAGGGGTAGAACGCTTGACGCCCTGGATACGCAGGTAGCGGCCCTTCGCACGCAAGTTGAACAACTCCTCGGTACCGCCCTTGCTGCCATAGACATGGCGCACCGCGGTCCAGTTCTGGCCGTCGGTTGAGACCTGGACCTCATACTCGGTCGCGTGCGCGTTCTCCCACACCAGCTTGAGGTAGCCAATGTCACGATTGACGCCAAGGTCGATCTGCAACCAGGCGTTATCGACCTGGGCACTGGCCCAGCGGGAAGCCAGGTTGCCGTCGATGGCCTTGTCGGCACCCAGACCACCGTTCTCCACCGCAGACGAGGTCGCACCAACGGGCACCAGCACCGCGCTGGGCGCCGTAGGTTGGGTCGGCGTGGTGGGCTCGGTGGGTTGGGTCGGTTGCGTGGGCTGGGTCGGCTGGCCGCTGCTAGGCGAGCCGGTATAAGCCTGGATCTCGAAGATCGAGTAGCCATACTGCGTGTTGCGCTTGATGCCCTGCATGCGCAGATAACGGCCGCTGGCGCTCAGGTCTCGCAGGTTTTCCACGCCACCGGTGCTGCCGGTGATGGTGCGTACCGTCGTCCAGTTGCTGCCGTCGTTAGATACCTGTAGTGCATAGCTCTCTGCGCGGGCGTTTTCCCAGTTGATCTGCAGGCGGGTAATGGTAACGCTCTTGCCGTAGTCCAGCGTCAGGAACTGGTTGTCGGCAAAGGCGCTGCCCCAGCGCGTGTTCAGGTTCTTGTCGATGGCCTTGTCGGCACTCAGATCACCACGTTCCTGGCCACTGGCGCTGGCGCTGACGGGTGTCAACTCCGTTTCGGCACCGGTGCTCTGGAAGGGCAAGTTGACATATAGCTGGCCGAGTTCGGTCAACTGGCCGCTGGCGCCGAGCAGGTTCACGTTCGGTACATTGTTGGCACGGCCGGAGAACCAGGCATAGCGTGCCACGGCGGGCTCACTTTCGAGGTAGGCCACCGCATCAGTCATGTACTGCTTCTGGACCGCCAGCGTGATGTCCGAGCGTGGTTGCTTGTCACCACAGGCGAACTCGGTAATCCAGATCGGCTTTTGGTATTTGCGATAGCGATCCACGATGAACTTCAGTGCCGGTACGTCACAGGCATACCAATGCACCGGGATAAAGTCGATCTGACAGTCCTTGCAGTTGGCAAAGAACGCGTCGAGGTAGGCGATCGGGTCGGTATAGGTCACGCCGTTTTCGCTGACGCAATCATTACCGCCGCAGTAGTTCACAGCCGGCGCACCGAGCAGCAGGCCGCGTTGCTTGGCGACAGCCTGCAACACCGGCCACAGCGAGGCGGCCTTGCTCGGTACCATATTGGCTTGCGACTTGAAATTAGGCTCATTGAAACCCAGCAGGTATCGGGTACCGGCCGGGATGGCGGCGAGCAGATCCGCCTGGGTAGGGTTGCCACCCCAGGCCATCGGTACAAACTCCACACCGCTGGTCGAATAGCTGGCGGCAACGCCAGCTTCCGGCTTAGGTGCCCAGTTGGCCCACCAGGCAAGGCCCGGTGCCAGCACGGCCAGGTCGGCCGCGCTATGTTCGCCATAGGCCAGGCCGCGCTTGGCACTCTTCTGTGCAGTTACCACCGCTGCACTCGCCGGCGGTCTTGCCTCGCTGGCGCTCTTGGGCGGCGTATTGGCTTGATCTTCTGATCCGCCACAGGCGCTGAGCGCCAAACTCAGCAACAGGGTAGCGAGTAGCTGCCATCCCGGTTGCCGTCGAATTTCCCCGAACTGTGTCATCCCCATGTCTTTCCCCTTGGATCCCTTGCGCAATACCGATCAGGCATGCGCCGCACCTCCATGAGTGGAAGCGGTTCCAAAATGATAGCGTCATGATTTACAAATGACTAATGAATAATTTACTACTGGTTTACACATTACATTTACATATCAAGCGCTTGAATTGCGATCGATAAAAGAAGGATGGCAGCGAAAATCCTGCCTTTCAATGACATTGACAATTTTCGGCACTATGAATGGCGCTAATATCTGGTCGCCATTGTTCGAGATAGAGGGCATACCCGATTCGCGTAATCTGTAAGGGGTATGCCTTCTGAAAGATGGCCTTACCGGGCGGCGCCCTGTTGCTCAAGCCAGTCTTGCAGCGAAATACGACCTATCCGAGCACCCGGCCCCGCGGTAAGTGTCTGGTCATTGAGCCGGCTACCAAAATACCGCGCCTCATCATCCCGCACCACTTCGCGTGGGTCATGGTTGGCTTGCAGTGCGCGGCTTACCCAATCATTGAGCGGGATAGCCTCGGGGCCGGCAACTTCGCACGTGCCGTTCAGGGCGGGCCGCACGGCAATATCGGCCAGCGTTTCGACCACATCGGTCGCGGCCACCGGTTGCAGCTTGGCCGACGTCACCCGTACTGCCTGACCGACAGTGCTGACGTAGGCAATCGACGCCGCGAATTCAAAGAACTGCGTGGCCCGCAGGATGGTGTAGGGGACAGGGCCGGCCTTGATGAGCGCTTCCTGCGCGACCTTGGCGCGCAGATAGCCACCATCCGGCGCGCGCTCGGACCCAACCACCGACAAGGCCACATGGTGGCGCACGCCGGCAATCGCCTCGGCCCGGAGCAGGTTGCGGGTCGATGCGGTGAAGAACTGCATCACCGCCTCATCCTCGAAGGACGGCGAGTTGGTGACATCCACCACCACCTGCGCCCCTGCCAGCGCCTGGGTCAGGCCTTCGCCCGTCACCGCGTTGACGCCGGAGGAAGGAGAGGCCGATACCACCTCATGACCTGCCTCTTGTAAGAGTGCCTTGAGTTTCTGCCCGATCAGGCCGCTACCACCGATGATCACGATTTTCATGTCGAGTCCTTTGTCAGTAAACGGACGGCGACACTGTGTAACCATCCATACCTAGCAAGACGGTGGAGGAAGAGTGCTTGTGACAGGCGGGGGAAAATAGATCTGTTCTGATGTGAGGGCAAAAACCGAGGCCTTGTACCCTTATCGTCCGAGAGGCTATTTATGGTACGCGAGCCGATAGGGCTGCTCGAAGTTGGTCAGCAGCGATTGTAGGAAAGTCAGGTTGATGGTGTCGACATCGCTTTGCGGCCAACCGACCCACAAGCAGGTGTGGTTCCCTCCGCGCCCTCAGACATGAGGATGGAAACCGCTTCCCATTGCGCTTGTGAGCTCACCAGTTTCGGCCGAGCAAGTCCTTCAAGGCAGCGTTATCTAGCATTGAATCGATCAGCAGTTGTTTGAGGCGACTATGTCGACGGGCTGCTCTTGATCGACCAGCGGACCATGTCTTTTCGGCCTTTTCGGCAGCAAACCAGGCAGAAGCGGTCACCAGCAGCTTGGTATGCCAGAAGCGATTAGTTCTCGCCGGAATCCGCATCTTTTTGTCTGCAAATACCTTGATCATAAGGCGATAAAAAGCACTTGATCCAGTACTTGAAAAAACAAAGCGCGATCCCTACTTCGACCTTGTCCTACGCAGGACTTTCTACTCGGAAAGGAGTCATATCATGTATGGAACATCCATGAGCTTTCCCGGCGGAATCTTCGGCGAACTGGAGCGTATCAGCCGTGAGCTGGACGCGATGTTTAGCCAGCCGGGCACGTCGCAAGGCATCCGAGCCGCAGCTGGCGGCGCCTTCCCCGCGGTGAATATCGGCAACACACCAACGAGTACCGAAGTCTACGTGTTTGCGCCGGGGGTCGACCCCGCGAGCATTGATCTAGTGCTCGAAAAAGGTGTGCTGACAGTCGCGGGCGAGCGTCCGGATGACCTTCCTGAAGAGTCGGAAAGATTGAGCGTTTTCCGCCGCCAGCGATTCCACGGCAAGTTCCGCCGCGCCATCACGGTTCCGGATGATATCGACACGGATCAGGTGACGGCGAACTATCGGGATGGCGTACTTGCGGTCAGCCTCAAGCATAGCGCGGCCGCTCAACCCAAGCACATCACCATCAAGTGAGCCTATCTACCGTTGGAGGATACGATCATGAGCGACAAGCAAGCCAAGACCGTCCTGAATACCGATGCGCCGGCCATTCAGCCACGCATTGATGTCTTCGAAGACGCTACAGGCATAACCCTGCTTGCAGATGTGCCTGGGGCAAATACGGACTCGCTGGAATTGAAGCTCGAAAGTAGCAATCTGATTCTGGAAGCGGCCGTAGTCACCTGGCTACCAAGCAGTCTCGAATCAGCCTATGCCGAGGTGAGGGTGCCCCGCTATCGGCATGCCCTTGAGCTCAGCCGGGAATTGGACACCGAGCACATCGATGCGCTACTCAAGGATGGCGTGCTGAAACTGCGAATTCCAAAGCTGGCGCACGCACAGCCCAAGCGCATCGCGATCCAGCACGGGTGAGTGAAGGAGGGACGTGCGATGAACCTGGTTCACGACTGGAAGCAGGGGCTCAGCCAGTTCTGGGCATCTCTATCTGACGGATGGGCAAAACTCCGCGAACGAGCGGATGGCGCCCTTACCTACTACTCACCTGACGCCCGCGATGCTGTCCCCAAACAGGCCGATGGGACCAGATTACCGGTTTCATCCTGGGCTTATCTCGCTGTGGATGTCTACGACGACAGTGACAAGATCGTTGTTCGCGTCGAAGCACCAGGCATGGCGAGGGAGGACTTCTCGTACACGGTATTGTCCAATATGTTGACCGTGTCCGGCGCCAAACGATTCGAACGTAATAGCGCAGAGAAGAACTATCGCGTTCTGGAATGTGCCTATGGCAGTTTCCAGCGCATGGTGCCATTGCCCGCTGCGGTCGACGTTGAGTCTGCCAGCGCGAGTTATCGAGACGGCGTGCTAAGGATCGAACTCCCGAAGCTACGTAACGATAACACCCGCCGAATTTTCGTGCGGCAGGGCTAACAAAGGCGGGGCGGAGACGCCCCGCTTTTAAATGGCGGAGCTACCTCATCCTCGGAAAAATAGGGAATAAACCACGATTTTTTTAGATATTAATCGTGGGCTATTCCCTATTTTCCGCCCTATTTTTCGCGGCGACGGCACCATTTCAGCAGACGGCTGAGCGAGTCCTCGGCGCTCTCCGGTTTTGCGTAGGCGATCTTGCCCGGCACGCTCAACAGGACCTCGGTACCGCCGGTAGTATCCTGTTTGATTTGCAGTTGTGCATTGATCTGTCCGGCGCGCTCGCGCATGCCGGATATACCCCAACGGCCGGAGGGTTGCTTGCCCTCTCTGATTGATACGGGGATGCCTGTGCCGTTGTCCTGGATATGGATCGCAAGCCGTTCTGGCGCGAATGCCACAGTCAGCTTGATCTGGCTTGCCTGAGCATGGCGGAAGGCATTGCTCAATGCTTCTCGGGCAATGTTGTAGGCTTCCTCTGCCACCTCAGTCGTCAGGTTCCGCGGCTTCCCCTTTATTTGCAGGGAAAATGTGTCCGGCACGTCCGACGCCAGACGGTAACCTACCTCAGCCAGTGCAGCAGCGAGGCCGCTCTCCAGATTATGCGCAGAGCGCAATGCCATGACCTGGTTTCGGCCCTCCACCAACATGCCTTCGGCCTGGGCCATAATCGCTTCTGCCCTATCCCGTCCCTGCTGGTCGAGTGGGAGGCGATCGGTCAGTAGCTGAAAGCGCAGAACCATGGCTTGCATGCCTTGCAGCAGCGTATCGTGCAGTGCTCGTGCAATCCGTTCCCGCTCCGCCAGCCGGATTTTCGCCTGCAGTAGCAGTTGTCGAACTCGCCATTGGTAAAGTGCGGCAGCCAGCATGACGAGCAGCGCCAGACACAACACCAGAAAGAGTCGGGACTGCCAGAAGGTTGGCGCTATGCTGAAGGCCTGGGTATCGCCCACATTGTTCCAGACCCCGTCCTCGTTACTCGCGACGACGCGGAATCGGTATTGGCCCGGTCCTAAATTGGTGTAGTAGGCCGTGCGCCGGGTTCCGGCGTCCTGCCATTCCTTGTCCACGCCTTCGAGTCGATACTTGAATCGAACGCGCTCCGGCATGCTGTAACTGAGCGCGGTGTAGGCGATCTGCAGGTTGTTGCTACCCGCAGGCAGCTCGATGGCATCGCGCTTGGGGTAGTAATGGTGGTCCGCCTCAATGCCAAGCAAATGCACCGGCGGTGGGCGAGGATTCCGGGGGAGCTGGCCTGGTTGCAGCCAGGCAACGCCGGTATTGCCAACCACCCACAGTTTTCCGTCCTTATTGAGCAGCGCGGAGTTTGTGAGCGTCAGGTTTTGAGCGCGACCAGGGTAGCCGTCCAGGGCATCGAACAGCTCGTATCTCAATGCCTGGTCAGTGCCATTGATGGCCTTTTGCCAATCTTCGGCCTTTACATGCACCAGTCCCTTGGTACCGTTCAGCCAATAATCGCCATCGGGTGTCGTCACCGCGCCGGAGACATGCATCAACACTTCTGGATCATCCGCCTTGATAGGAAAGAATCTATCTCCCTTCAGTACCGACGTACCTTTGTCACTAGAGACCAACAGATCCTTGGCGGCGAGAAGATAAAGGGTAAGGCCGTTGTCCAGACCATCCTGCTTGGTGTAGCGCCGCTGCTTGCCGTGTGTGTAACGGATAAGCAGATTGTCCCGATAGCCCAACCACACCGAGCCGTCTGCGTCGGCGGCGAGAGAGACAGGAGAGGGCGGAAGCCCGAGCTGTTCGGCACTTTCCCAAACGCCGTCCGTATAGCGGTATAGGGCCGGCGGCAGTGTTCTGACCCAGATGCTACGGCCGTCGTCGACTATCGTCGTTACGCCCTGGTATTCCGGGCGGGAGTAGGGGTGGACGGTAACCGCGTCAGGCAGGGGGATGACCTCGACTTTGCCATCGCTACGGCGAGAGAGGCTTTTGGTTGTCGCCACCAGAAGATGACCGTCTCTGCTGGAGGCAATACTCATACCTAGCGGGTCGCCAGGATAAGCCAAAGGTCCGGCAGCATCCGTTAATTGCCAAAATCGTTCTTGTTTGAGGTTGTTGTAAGCCCAAAGGTGGCCGTCGCCGTCCGCGGCCAGTTCGGTCCTGCCTGCGAGCCCTGGCGCCGGATAAGTATTCAGTTTCTTTTTCCGAAAACGCTCGAGTCTGTCCCACGCGACCAACCAGATATTCCCCTCAGCATCCTCAAGTGTGACCAGGCTCTTTGCCTCGGCTGCTTGCGTATGCTGACCGATCTGGCTGCTGTTGCGGCGATCAGGCTGCAAATTTACCCGGTCTTTGACGTACTTCGCGGGAATGCGGCAGGGCATCCCACCGCAATCGACTGCCCAGTAGTTACCTTCTCTGTCGAACAAACTGTAATGGCCTGTTGACGCGTTAATCCACTCGGAGCGCACACTGGCGCTTGGCGCAGTCGGTGCCGATACACGTTGCGCCCGTCCAGGGTCACCGATCCAGACACTGCCATCGGGGCCATCAATGAGGCCACTGTTCTTCAAGCTTGATGGGTGCTCGCGGAACCGCCCCGCCTCCCGATCATACCGGTAGGTGTTTTGACCATTGGCTGCCCAGAGCGTACCGCGCTGATCAACAAAGATATTCTCGGTGTAGCCACTGGGGATGCCTTGATGGGGGCCCAGTTTTTCCCATGTTTTCCCCAAGAGACGGAATAAGCCCTCGGCGCCAGCTACCCAGGGTGTGCCGTCGATATCCACGGCGATTTCGTAGACCAAACCAATGGAGGACGGTTGTCGGGGATGGTGCTCGAGTCTGCCATTGTGTAAGCGGCTGAGGCCGCCGCTGACATAGCTGATCCAGAGGTCGCCATCAGGCGCGGCAAACAAGGTACCGATCCGTCTGCCCAGCAGTGCTTCGCCAGGGAGGGGCTTGAAGCTTTCAAAGCGGACACCATCAAAGCGGTAGAGGCCACTGTCCGTGGCCAGCCATATCCAGCCATCTCGGGTCTGTGCAATATTGCTGATACCGCTGGGCGCACCTTGTTTGGTGGTCCAGACGTCCTGATGGTAGTCCAGCATCCGCACTGTGCTGCCTTGCGCCCAAGCTGTTACGGCGCTGATGGTGACCAACAGGTAGAGCCAGCGGAGGGAGGTCAGAATGGATGGCATGCTGTTGGCGTTGTACTAACGCAGCCTACCAAACTCTCCGTTCGGGCTGCAGAGAGATAGAGGCTGTTGATTGATGTAGCGGGTAGTTCGGAGGCGTTTGCTGGCACGCAAATGGGCAGGAATGGCTTGCAGCCACCGCATCCTATGTTGGTATCGGCTTGAAATCAACCGTGCTTAATAATTGCAAGCAAATCAAATGTATGCGCTTGGCCGCGGAGGTTTTTCTGATACGGGGAGCCCTTTGGAGCAGCTTGATCGGCCATCAGCTCAGGTTAGAACCACGGATATGCGGATTGTAAGTCAGTGGCTTGGTCCAGAAATGGGCCAGCCAAAGCAAAAGGACCCAGGTGCCAAAGCGCCTGGGTCCCTCTGTTTGTGGTGGGCCCGCACGGACTTGAACCGTGGACCAAAGGATTATGAGTCCTCTGCTCTAACCAACTGAGCTACAGGCCCGTAACCGGTTAGCCTTCGCTGGCCAGACTGTCGAGGAAGCTCTTCAGCCGTTCGGACCGCGTCGGGTGGCGCAGCTTGCGCAGTGCCTTGGCTTCAATCTGACGAATCCGCTCACGCGTCACGTCGAACTGCTTGCCAACTTCTTCCAGCGTATGGTCGGTATTCATTTCGATACCGAAGCGCATGCGCAGAACCTTGGCTTCACGCGGGGTCAGCGTGTCCAGCACGTCGCGGGTTGCGTCGCGCAGGCTGGCGTAGACCGCAGCGTCCACCGGGGCCAGGTTGTTCTGGTCCTCGATGAAGTCGCCCAGGTGCGAATCGTCGTCGTCGCCGATCGGCGTTTCCATCGAGATCGGTTCTTTCGCGATCTTGAGGATCTTGCGGATCTTGTCCTCGGGCATGTCCATGCGTTCGGCCAGGGTGGCCGGGTCCGGCTCGAGACCGGTTTCCTGCAGGATCTGCCGCGAGATGCGGTTCATCTTGTTGATCGTCTCGATCATGTGCACCGGAATACGGATGGTGCGGGCCTGGTCGGCGATCGAGCGGGTAATGGCCTGCCGGATCCACCAGGTGGCATAGGTCGAGAACTTGTAACCGCGGCGGTATTCGAACTTATCCACGGCCTTCATCAGGCCGATGTTGCCTTCCTGGATCAGATCAAGGAACTGCAGACCACGGTTGGTGTATTTCTTGGCGATCGAGATCACGAGACGCAGGTTGGCCTCGATCATTTCACGCTTGGCACGGCGGGCCTTGGCTTCGCCGGTGGACATCTGACGGTTGATTTCCTTCAGGTCCTTGATCGGCAGCATGGCGTTGGCCTGCAGCTCAGCCAGCTTGGATTGCTTTTCCATCACGGCGTGCTGGTAGCGTTCCAGAATGGCGGAATACGGCTTGCCGGAGGCGATTTCGTTCTTTACCCAGTCGAGATTGTCTTCGTTACCGGGGAAAGTCTTGATGAAATGCTCGCGCGGCATGCGGACCTTCTGCACGCAGATGTCCATGATCTCGCGCTCGTAGCCGCGGATCTCGTCCACCATGTTGCGCAGGCTGTCGCACAGGTTTTCGACCTGGCGGGCAGAGAAGCGGATCTTCAGGAACTCGGCCGAGACCTGCTCCTGCAGCACAGCGTATTGCTTGCTGTGCGGGCCGTGCTTTTCCAGGGCCTTGATCATCTTGTCGAACAGCTCACGGATCACGGCGAAGTGTTCCTGGGCCTTGTTCTTCAGTTCTTCAAGGTTGGCAGCGGCAGCGGCGGCGGCGGCGCCTTCGCTGTCTTCGTCGTCTTCGTCAGACGCGTCTTCCAGCGCCACATCCTCATCGCTGTCGGCATCGCTCAGTTCGGGCGGCGCGGCTTCTTCTTCAACAGCGTTGGGGTCGATAAAGTCGTCCACGACTTCGTCGATGCGGATTTCGTCGGCCAGCGCCTTGTCCACCATGCCAATGATGTGGCTGATGGTGGTGGGGCAGGCGGTGATGGCCTGGATCATGTGCTTGAGGCCGTCCTCGATCCGCTTGGCGATCTCGATTTCGCCTTCGCGGGTCAGGAGCTCAACCGTACCCATTTCACGCATGTACATACGGACAGGGTCGGTCGTGCGGCCGAAGTCAGAATCCACGGTCGAGAGCGCGGCTTCCGCTTCTTCGGCCACATCATCATCGGCTACGGCTGCAGGTGCCGAATCGGACATCAGCAACGATTCGGCGTCTGGCGCCTCATCGTAGACCTGGATGCCCATGTTCGTGATCATGCTGATAACGCCTTCGATCTGTTCGGCGTCCAGCATGTCTTCTGGCAGATGGTCGTTGATCTCGGCGTAAGTCAGGTAACCCCGTTCTTTGCCGAGCACGATGAGATTCTTGAAGCGGGCTTTGCGCGCTTCACTGTCGAGACGCGGTTCTGCGTCGCGCTTGGCTTCGGACTTGTCGAGCTCTTGATCTGCCGCCATCTGTGGATATCTCGATTTGGAACGGGGAAACCGCGAATTGTACCATGATCTACTAATGCGAGCACCTGTTCCTCGAAGAAAAACAGAGGGTTCGCTCGCTACCATGGCATCCGCAGGCCCCGAAGGGGTGTCTGCTAAAAGGGTCCGACATGAGCGGCCCTGACTTCATTTTAGGAAGCGCGAGGCCGCTTTGCGGAGAAAATTTACCTGCCCATCAATATCAACCGACCATACTCTTCACGCTCCTCGGCGCTCAGGCTGCCCATGCCGCCAGCGTTGATCTTGCTGTCCAGCTCCGCCTGTCTGCGCCGGACCTTGGGCTTCTCCATCAGCAGGAGGTAGCGTTGCAGGGCGTGATCCCAGGTCTGGGCCAGGATGGCATCCTCGCTGTCGCCGTAGGTATCACGGCTTCTGGCAAAGGCCCGGTCCAGCAAGGGAAAGCACGGGTCGTCCCGCATTGCATCCAGCAAATGTCCGGCTGCCGGTACTTGCGACAGCTCGCTGACATAGTCCGCCACGCGCTGGATGGCCCGCATCGAGGGGGTCATCGCCACGGTGGGTAGTTCGTTCTGTGGCAGCTCAAGGGCATACTTGGGGGCACTCACCAGTATCTGCAAGAGCTCGAATCCCAGGTCGCTTGCCTGCCGTGGCCCATCCGGTGGCGGGGCGCCCATCTCGGGTTCGTTCTTGCCACGCCACTTGCGCTTCTCTCCGCCCTGATTGTTGTCCCAGTTTTTCTTGGGCGCTTTCTGGGAGGGATATTGCTGTTGTTGCCTGGATTGCCCGCCACCCTGCTGCGGGTGGTGCGTCTGCTGGCTGGTCGCCGCGGGTGATCCGCCAAGCAGTTGCGCCACTTCGACTCCATCCAGGCCCGCCAGTTCACCGAGTTTCTTCCGGAGCAGGATGGACAGGGCAGGCGCCTTGACCTGGGCGGCCAGCGGCTTGGCCAGGTGCAGGAACTTGGCCTTGCCCTCGTCGGTGCTCATGTCGACCTGGCTGGCCAGTTCGCGGGTCATGAAGGCCACGAGGCCCAGGGCTTCCGTATCGACCAGTCCTTCGAAGGCATCCTTGCCGTATTCGCGGATATAGCTGTCGGGGTCGTGTTCGGCCGGCAGGAACAGGAAGCTCAGTGATTTGCCATCCGTAGCCAAGGCCAGGCTGTTTTCCAGTGCGCGCCAGGCCGCCTTGCGGCCGGCCTTGTCGCCGTCGAAGCTGAACACGACCTGGTCGGCCATGCGGGTCAGCTTCTTGATATGTTCGGGTGTGCAGGCGGTGCCCAGCGTCGCGACCGAATATTCGACGCCCAACTGCGCCAGGGCGACCACGTCCATATAGCCCTCGACCACCAGCACCCGGTTCTTCGCCCGGATGGATTGCCGCGCCTGCGGCAGGCCGTACAACTCCAGGCCTTTCTGGAACAACGGGGTTTCCGGCGAGTTGAGGTACTTGGGCTCGCCCTGGTCGAGGATACGGCCGCCAAAGCCGATCACCTGGCTCTTGCCGTCCATGATGGGGAAGATCACCCGGTCACGCATGCGGTCATAGCGGCGGCCGGAGTCGGCATGGTCGATGACGAGGCCGACTTCATTCAGTTGCGGGTTGGTGGCGTAATCGCTAAAGCATTCAGCCAGCGGGTGCCAGTTGTCCGGTGCGTAGCCCAGGCCGAAGCGGGCGGCAACCTGCCCGCTCAGGCCCCGGCGCTTGAGATAGTCGATCGCGCGCGGGCTGTTCTTGAGCTGCTCACGATAGAAGTGCATGGCCCGGGTGTTGAGTTCGACCAGGCTGATCTGCTGGGCACGGCGCGGGGCGTCATCCGGGCGGCCCTCGGTGCGCGGCACCTGCATGCCGATCGATTCGGCCAGCTTCTCCACCGTATCCGGGAAGCCCAGTCCCTCGTACTCCATCACAAAGCTGATCGCCGAGCCATGCGCGCCACAGCCGAAGCAGTGGTAGAACTGCTTGGTATGGCTGACCGTGAAGGAAGGGGACTTTTCCTTGTGGAAGGGGCAGCAGGCCGCATAATTCTGGCCGGCCTTCTTGAGCGGCAGATAGCGCTCAACGACCTCGATGATATCGAGGCGGTTGAGAAGGTCCTGAACGAATTCTTCCGGAATACGGGCCATGGGGCTTTCAGCGTAAGCGCAGGCCGGAGCCTGCGCAGTTGCCGGGTGCGGCGTGTTACTGGATGCGGGCCTTGACCAGCACGGATACCTTGCTCATGTCGGCGCGGCCGGCAAGCTTGGGCTTGATATCGGCCATGATCTTGCCCATGGCGGCAACGGTGGCGCCGTGGGTGGCGATGGCGGCATCCAGGATGGCGGTGATCTCGGCTTCATCGGCCTGCTGCGGCATATAGCCTTCCAGCACGACCATCTCGGCCTTCTCAATATCGGCCAGGTCCTGGCGCTTGGCGGCTTCGTACTGGCTGATGGAATCGCGACGCTGTTTTTGCATCTTGTCGATGATGGCAACGATCTGCTCGTCGCTCAGTTCGATGCGCTCGTCCACTTCCTTCTGCTTCATGGCGGCCAGCAGGAGACGGATCGTACCCAGGCGGGCGGTATCCTTTTCACGCATGGCGGTTTTCATGTCGTCGGTAATGCGTAGCTTGAGGCTCATGGCGGTCGCTCGAAGAAGTAGGTTGGAACGGAAAAACACAAGGCCGCCAGTATAAACCGGCGGCCCTGAGTGCGTTACCACGGAGGCAAGCCCCCGCGTGCGGTACGCGGAAAACGCTGCTTAGTAGTACTTCTTCGGCAGCATCTGGCTGCGAATGCGCTTGTAATGGCGCTTCACAGCAGCAGCGAGCTTACGCTTGCGCTCGGTGGTCGGCTTTTCGTAGAACTCGCGAGCGCGAAGTTCGGTGAGAAGGCCGGTTTTTTCCACCGCGCGCTTGAAGCGGCGCATGGCTACTTCGAACGGCTCGTTTTCCTTGACGCGTACGTTAGGCATGAAGATCAGTCCTGCTTTCTAACTGAGAAAGTTAATAAAAAAATACTGCGGACTAGGATTTTAACAGCGTCAAACCCTGCTTGGCAAATAAAAGCCTGATTTGCAAGGGGTTTGCGGCTTCGGTGCCCGGTTTCGATGTCGGTTGCCGACGGCTACGACGATCAAAACATCAGGGCCAAGGATCAGTAGCTGCTTTTCTTGCACTCGTTCTGCAGCTTGCGCAGGAGCTGCAGGCGTTGCGGCAGGATAGTGCCGGCATCGGCCGCCGCGATCAGCGCGCAGCCTGGCTCCCGCTCATGGCGGCAGTTCTGGAAGCGACACTGGCCAGCGTAATGGCGCAGCTCCGGGAACAAGCTGATCAGCCGGTCGGCCGGCAGGTGGCGTAGACCGAATTCCTGCAGGCCCGGGGAGTCGATCAGCTCGCCGCCGTGCGGCAGGCGATACAGCGTGGCGTGCGTGGTGGTGTGCTTGCCAGAATCCAGCGCTTCGGAGATTTCGCGGGTGCGGGCTTGCACTTCGGGTAGCAGCGCGTTCACCAGCGTGGATTTGCCCATGCCGCTCTGACCCACGAAGACCGAGGTCTGGTCTTTCAGATAGGGCCACAGGGTCTCCACGCTCTCCTTGGCCGAGAGTTCGATCATGGGGTAACCCAGTGCCCGGTAGGGGGCGAGGGCTTGCCGGGCGGATTCGGTTTCCGGCAGATCGGCCTTGTTTAGCAGGATCAGGATGCGGATATCGGCATCCTCGGCCGCGACGGTGCAGCGGCTCAGCAACTCTTCATAGAAGCTGGGGACGGCGGCCAGGACCACGATGATCTGGGTCACGTTGGCGGCGATCAGTTTTTCGCGCCACTCGTCGGAGCGGTACAGCAGGCTCTGGCGCGGCTGGGCGCGCTCAATCACGGCCTGTTCTTCGTTCAGGATGCCGATGTCGACCTTGTCGCCGACGGCAAAGTCGGTTTTCTTGCTGCGCGTGGTGGCCTTGTAGCGCCGACCGGATTCCAGTTCGACCAGAAAGGATTTGCCGTGAGCCTGGATGATGCGTGCGGTGTCAGTCATGCGCCCAGCGCATTCAGTTTGGCGGCGCAGACAAAGTCGTTACGGCTCAAGCCGTCTACCGAATGCGTGTCATACGCAACCTTGACGGTGTTGTAGGTCACGTGCAGCTCGGGGTGGTGGTCCACCTGGTGGGAGATGAAGGCCGACGCATTCACGAAGGCCAGCGTCTCGTAATAGTTGCCAAAGCGAAAGGTACGGGTCAGCTTGCCGGCGTCCACCGACCAACCAGCGACTTCCACCAGCAAGGCCTGGACTTCGGCATCCGTCAGCTTGGGGACGACGGCGGGGCATTTCTCATGTGCGAGCGACAAGGGGCTCTCCTTTATTGCGTGGCGCGCAAGGCGGCGATGCGCAGCGCGGCCGGTGGGTGCGAGTCGTAGAACAATGAATGCAGCGGGTCCGGCGTCAGCGTGGCGGCATTGTCACGATAGAGCTTGACCAGGCCGGATACCAGCGCCTCAGCGTCGCTGACTTCGGCGGCGTAGTGATCGGCTTCATATTCATGCTTGCGCGAACCACGGCTGGCGATCCAGCCGAAGGGGAAGGTGAACACCGACAGCGACAGAAAGAACAGCACCAATGCGGCGGCGGTGGACGGTACCGCGACGCCCAGGCCGGCATAGAACCAGCCGGCATCCTTGAGCAGACCCAGGATGGCAAGCGTGATCAGGCCCATGCCATACATGGTGACCATGCGCTTGATGATATGGCGGCGCTTGTAGTGGCCCAGTTCATGGGCCAGCACGGCCTCCACTTCCAACGGCTCCAGGCGCTCGATCAGCGTATCGAAGAAGACAATGCGCTTGGTCTTGCCGAAGCCGGTGAAGTAGGCGTTGCCGTGGCTGCTGCGCTTGCTGCCGTCCATGACGAACACACCGTTTGATTCGAAGCCGCACTTCTTCAAGAGGGCGTCGATCCGGTCCTTCAGGCTGGCGTCGGCCAGCGGCGTGAACTTGTTGAACAGCGGGGCGATGAAGTTCGGGTAGACGGCCATCAGCACCAGGCCGAACGTGACCCAGGCGGCCCAGGCGTAGAGCCACCAGAGCGAACCGGCGGCATCCATCAGCCACAGGACCAATGCCACCAGCGGCAGCCCCAGTGCGGCGCCCAGCAGGGTGGACTTGATCAGGTCGGCGATGAACACGCCCAGCGTGGTCTTGTTGAAACCAAAGCGCGCTTCCAGCACAAAGGTCGAATACAGCGAGAACGGCAACGACAGGATGCCATTGACGACGGTCAGGCCGACGATCAGTGCCAGCCCGGCCCAGACGCCATTGCCGGCCAGCTCATGCGCCTTGCCATCCAGCCAGCCTACGCCGCCACCGAGGGTGAAACCCGCCAGTATCAGCGACTCCCAGACGATGCCGATGCGGCCAAAGCGCACCTTGGCCGCGGTGTAGTCGGCCGCCTTCTGGTGAGCGTCCAGCTCGATCTGGCTGGCAAAGTCGGCCGGTACGGCAGCGCGGTGCGCCAGCACGTGATGCAGGTGCCGGGTCTTCAGCCACAGTTGCAATACGGTGGAAAAGACCAGGAAAAACAGGAAAACGAGACTGAAGGCGTGGGCTGTCATGCCGGCGTATGCGAAAATGGAGGATTACAGGACTTACGACCCCGTGTGCAGCAACTGGTTGCGTACGTGGCAGAAAGATGAACGGCGAAGTATGGCACAAGACCCCAATCGACTCATCTGGCTTGATATGGAAATGACCGGGCTGGAGCCCGATCGTGATCGCATCATCGAGCTGGCCGTGGTGATTACCGACAACAACCTCGATACCGTGGCCGAAGGCCCGGTACTGGTTGTGCACCAGCCCGACAGCGTGCTGGACGCCATGGACGACTGGAACAAGAACACCCATGGCAAGTCCGGCCTGATCGACCGGGTCAAGGCATCTACCCTGGATGAAGCCGCCGTGGTGCAGCAGATGCTGGCTTTCATTAGCGAGCATGTCCCGCAGGGCGCATCGCCCATGTGCGGCAATACCATCCACCAGGACCGCCGTTTCATGGCGCGCTGGATGCCGGAGCTTGAAAGCTGGTTCCACTACCGCAATCTGGATGTCTCCACGCTGAAGGAGCTGTGCAAGCGTTGGAAGCCCGAGGTGGCAAAGGGATTGAAGAAATCCGGCAAGCACGAAGCACTGGCGGATGTGTACGAGTCCATCAATGAACTCAAGTACTACCGCGAGCATTTCCTCAAGGCCTGATCCCATGGATAGCTACGCACTGGCCGAAGCGCTGGGCCATGCCTTGCAGGCGCGTGCCTGGCGGGTCACCGCTGCGGAATCCTGCACCGGCGGCGGCATCGCCAGTGCGATTACGGATATCGCCGGCTCGTCCGGCTGGTTCGATATGGGTTTCGTGACCTATTCCAACCATGCCAAGCAGCAGTTGCTGGGCGTGAGCCCGGCCACGCTGTTGCAGCATGGTGCGGTGAGCGAGGCGGTCGTGTGCGAAATGGCACAAGGCGCCTTGCGCGCCGCCCGCGCCGATCTGGCTGTGGCGGTCTCCGGCGTAGCGGGGCCGTCCGGCGGCACCGCCGCCAAACCCGTCGGGACCGTATGCCTGGCGGTGGCGGGGCCCCAGGGGGTGCAGAGCGAGACACAGCACTTCGAGGGCGACCGGGCCTCGGTTAGGGCGCAGACAGTCGCCTGGGCGCTGACCCGCTTGCTGGCCCATAGCCAAGCTTGAGCCGCTGGAATAAGGCTGTACCAAATCGTGCCTGTCGGCCTCGCGCCGGCAAGCTATTGTGATTCCTGATCAATCGAAACCATACCCATGACCACCATCGTCGTCGTCCGCAAGGGTAATCAGGTCGCCATCGCGGCGGACACCCAGTCCACCTTTGGCGACACCCGCCTTGGCCATCTGCATGATGCCCGGCCGGACAAGATATTCGAGTCGCACCACAGCCTGTTCGGCATCTGCGGTGCTGCGGCGCACGATCTGGTGTTGCAGTCGGCGCTCGCCAAGGGCCGGACGCTGGATTTCAGCAGCCGCCCCGCGATCTTCGACAGCTTTCGCAAGCTGCACCCCAAGCTGAAGGAAGACTTCTTCCTCAAGACCGAAGAGGAAGAAGACGACCCTTACGAGTCGAGCCAGATGACAGTGCTGATCGCCAATGCGCACGGCATCTTTGGCATGTACTCAATGCGCGAGGTCTACGAGTACCGGCAGTTCTGGGCAATCGGCTCGGGCCGCGACTTTGCCATCGGCGCCATGCGCGCCGTCTATGAACGCCCCGACCTGACGGCCGCAGACATCGCCCGTGTGGGCGTCGAGACCGGCTGCGAGTTCGACGTCAACTCCTCCCTGCCGCTGACCCTGCGCACGGTCGAACTCATCAATACCGAATCCTGAAAGACCGAATATGAGTAAAGACATCCTGCAACGCTTCCTGTTTGACGCCGCCCCGGTGCGTGGCGAAGTCGTCCAGTTGGGTGACAGCTGGCAAGAGGTGCTGGCCCGGCGCAGCTACCCGCCGGTATTGCAGAAGATCATCGGCGAGCTGATGGCAGCCTCCGTATTGATGACTGCCATGCTGAAGTTCGATGGCTCGCTAATCATGCAGATGCACGGAACCGGCCTGGTGAAGCTGATCGTGATCGAATGCGAATCCGACCTGACACTGCGCGCGACCGCCCGCTGGGATGAGGAAGCCGGCGACATTCCGGATCTTCCGCTCGCCCAGTTGCTGGGTGAGGGTAAGTTCGTGATCACGCTGGACCCGCGCCAGGGCGGCCAGACCTACCAGGGCATCGTCGGCCTGTCCGGCAGCAGCGTGGCCGCGATCATCGAGCATTACATGCAGAGCTCGGAACAGCTTGATACCCGCTTGTGGCTGTCGTGCAGCGGAGGCAAGGCCGCGGGCCTGATGCTGCAGAAGCTGCCGGCAGGGCAGGGTGATCCGCACGCCTGGGAACACCTGACCACCCTGTCGGAAACCATCACCCCGGACGAACTGAGCACGCTGCCGCCGGAGGACCTGCTCTTCCGCCTGTTCCATCAGGACGCAGTACGGGTCATGGTCGAGGAACACCCGCATTTCGGTTGCCGCTGCTCGCGCGAGAAGGTCGGCAATATGATCAAGATGGTGGGCCAGGAAGAAGCCGAGTCCATCCTCGCCGAACGCGGCCATGTAGAGGTCAATTGCGACTTCTGCAACCAGTACTACGAGTTCGATGCCGTGGACGTGGCGCAGTTGTTTGTCACCGATTCGAGCGCAGCGGCCGACGACACGCGTCACTGAGGCGGCTTGAATGCAAAAAAAAAGGGAGCCATTGGCTCCCTTTTTTATTGGCCCTGCCGGATCAATACCGACGGCTCAGGCCTGCCGGTTCAACTGGATGCGCAAACTCGCGATCAGCCCGCCGTCTTCCGCATTGGCAAGTATCAGCTCACCGCCGTGCCGCCGCGCCACACGCTCGGCAATGGCGAGTCCCAGCCCGCAATGGCCGTGCCCCTGGCGCGCAGGGTCCAGTCGGTGGAAAGGTCGACGGGCACTGTTGAGTTCTTCCGGCGGCAGTCCAGGGCCGTGATCCCGTACCGTGATTTGCCAGCTCTCACCCGCCTGGATCGCCGATAACAACACCGGCGGCTTGCCATGGGTCAGCGCGTTGTCGATCAGATTGCACAGCGCGCGCAAGAGCGCCAGCCGGTCGACTTCCGGTGCCGGGCCTTCATCAATGCGCTGGATGCTCACAGCTGCGTGCCCGTAGCGCTCGACAACTTCCCGCAGCAGCTCGCCCATATCCAGCCGCTCGCGCTCGGCGTCGTCGGCTTCGCCGCGCACATAGGCCAGGAATTGCTCGGTGATGCGCTGGATATCATCCAGATCCCGCTCGTACGCACTGATGTCAGCATTGTCGAGCAAGGCCAGCCGCATGCGCAGCCGGGCCAGCGGCGTACGCAGATCGTGCGATACCCCGGCCAGCAACGTGCGACGTTCTTCTTCCAGCGCCGCAAGGTTGCTCACCATGCTGTTGAAACTGGCCGTCAGCTTGATCACCTCGCGCGGCCCCTGGTCCGGCAGCGGTGCCAGTGCCTGGCCCTTGCCGACGGCAGCATGGGCGGCCGCAAGCCGGCGCAGCGGACGATAGATTGGCCACAGCAAGGCCAGCGTGCCGGCCAGCGCCAGGATGACCATCACGACGACAAGTTGTACCAGCGAGCGATTGTCCCCGGGCCGACGATCCGGCCACGGGAAATGCTGGCTGAACCAGACCTGCTGACCATCAAGCTGGAAGCGCAGCCACAGACGCGGCCCGCGCGGCCCCGGCCCGGAGCCCATGTCAGGCCCCGGTGGCATGGGTTCCAACCCCATGCCGCGCTCATGGGGCGGTGGGCGATGATCATCCGGCGGTTCCGGTGGCGGCGAGCGATCGGCATCCGGCCGGGGGCCAGGTCCGCCTTCGCGCCGGCCACCGCTATGGCCCAGCCAGGTACCCGCGCCCAGTTTCTCAACCAGCTCGTCGGTAATGGCCTTTTCCATCTCGTTCTGCTGAACCTCCACGCCGGGCGGCAACTGCAGGCTAAGGCTGCCTTGCGGCTGCGCGAGCAAGGCCTTGCGCTGCTCAGGCGTCAGCCGCAGGTACTCGCTGCGCTGGGTGTCCACGGCCGCCACCAACTGGTTGGCAAATTGTCGGTGCAGATCAGCGGCATGAAAAAAGCGGAACAGACCAAACACAGCAAAGTGGCTGGCGGCCAGCGTGACAATCAGGACCAGTGCGGTACGGCCGAGCAGGGTGTCGAGCTGACGAGGCAGCTTCAGCTTCATCGGGCTTCGCCGTCCGGCACGAAGACATAACCAAAGCCCCAGACGGTCTGGATCAGCCTGGGCGTGGCAGGGTCGGGCTCGATCAGCTTACGCAGGCGCGAGACCTGCACATCCATGCTGCGCTCAAAAGCCTCTGCCTCACGCCCCCGGGCCAGCTCCACTAGCCGCTCGCGGCTGAGCGGGCGATGGGGATGCCGAACCAGCACCGCCAACAGGCTGAACTCGCCACTGGTCAACGGTATCGGCACACCAGCGCGGGAGAGACGCCGGGTGGAAAGATCCAGCTCACAATCGCTGAAGCTCACCACACCACCCTCCGGGTCCGGCGCACCGGCAGGCGCACGCTGGCTATGCCGGCGCAGAATGGCCTCGATGCGCGCCAGCAACTCGCGCGGATTGAAAGGCTTGCCGAGATAATCATCCGCGCCCATCTCCAGGCCGATGATGCGGTCGATTTCGTCCCCCCTGGCAGTCAGCATCAGGATGGGCAGATCCTCACCCTGGCCGCGCAGGCGCTGGCAGACCGTCAGGCCAGAATCACCCGGCAACATCAGGTCCAGAATCAATAGGTGCGGACGTTGCCGGTTGAGGCGCCGTTCAAGCTGGCTGGCATCCGCCATCACCGTAACGGTATGGCCATGTTTCTCCAGGTATTGCTTGATCATGGCGCGCAATTCCGCGTCGTCGTCGATCAACAGTAGGTCGTAGCTATTACTCATGGCGTCGAGTGTAAGTGCCGCTGTGTTGAAAGACTGTGCTGCCGCTGTAAGTGGATGTAACGGTAGAGCTTTGCAGATACATCCGCTTACATTTGTGCCGATTGCACTGACAAAGCAGTTACGTACCGGGGCTACTTTCGGCAGGGTGCGCGATTTGCGTACATCCTGTTAAGGAGCCCTCATCATGGTTTCAAGCGTATCAGGAGGCGGAACCGCTGCGTATCCGCCTTATGCCCGGGCCTCCGGGCAGCGGCCAGATCCGGCCGCCATGCAGCAGAAGCTGTTCAAGAAACTCGATGGCGACGGTGATGGCAGTGTAAGCGAGACCGAATTCGCCGAGCTGACCAAGAACGCACCCAAGCTGCCCGAAGGCGTTGAAGCACCCAGCTTCAGCGGCTTCGACAGCGATGGCGATGGCAAGCTGACGCAAAGCGAGTTTTCCGAAGGCAGCAAGAAGCTGGAAGAACAACTGCACAGCCAGTTCGAGAGCATGCGTGCCCAGGGTGGCCCTTCCGGCCCGCCACCAGGTCCGCCGCCCGGCGGGCAGGGCGAGGGGCTCGACAAGGACACGATCACCAGCCTTGCCAAGAGCACCAGCAGTTCCAACCCCACTGCCTCATCCAAGCTGGCGGATCTCGCGGAGAACTTCGACGCCGCAGACGCCAACGAGGACGGCAAGGTCAGCATCGAAGAACTGCTGGCTTATGAAGACAAGAAACAGGAAACCGACGGTACTTCATCAAAGGCCAGCACACAGAGCCAGAAGACCTCGTTGCAGGACAAGTTGCAAGCGCTGGTGATTTCCCTGCTTGGCGATGGACAGGATAGCCAAAGCAGCGGGCTAAGCGTGAGCGCATAGCAAGGTAGCAAAACGGGGGCGCCGGACGGCATGGTTGATGACCATGCCGTCTTTTCATATCCAGCGCCGGTACTTCCTCAAGTGTAAATATGCTTGTCGCCATGCGGCCTGCTTTACAGACCCTTACATGCAGAGGCTTGCGTGCAATCGTTGGCTTACGCAAGGCCCTTAGAGTGATGGGCATACGCTGCATGGTGCGGCGGATAGATCGGAGAACTCAACCATGAAATTCATGCCCAGATTCATGGCCATGACGCTGATTACCCTGATGGCGGGGGCTCACGCCGGCCAGGCAGCAGCACCCGATGGCGATATGCACAGGCCACCACGTCCCCCCATGCACGGCATGCCGGGTGAAGGCCCGATGGGACCGGGCCTGATGTGGGACATACAACGCGTCAAGGCCGAGCTCAAACTCAGCCCCGAGCAGGAAGCAAGCTGGCAGGCCGCCGTAGATGCCAGCAAGGCCGTAAGGGAATCAATGCGCAAGCAGCACGACGACTTCCGTGCAGCCATCAAGGCAGAGCAACAAAAGGACGTGCTCGACCTCGCCAAGCTCGACCAGCTCATGGAACAGCAGCGTGAAAAAGGCCGCGCAGCCCACGAGGCGGTCAAGCAGAAATGGCTCGCCATCTACGCCAGCCTCAATACCGATCAGAAGCGTATTGTCAGCCAGCGTATCAAGGACAAGCTCGCCCGTATGGATCACCTGCGCGAGCGCTTCAAGGACCGCAAGCGCCACCGGCCGGACGGCGAAGCACCCAAAGGCTGATCAGACCCATTGATCTGACCGGAGCAAGGCTGCAATAAAAACAGGCGAGTCATCTGACTCGCCTGTTGCATTGGATCAAGACCTGCTCGCCGCCTCAGCCCGCCGGCACAACCCGGCTGACGCGCCCGCGGGTGATGACCCGAATCTTCTGGCCGGGAACGAAAGTGATATCGGATTCCTGCACCACGGCGATCACCTCACCGTTATCCATCTTCAACACCAGCTCCACGCCATCCTTGCTATTGGCCTCCTTGCCCAGCGCATTGCCAACGGCACCACCCGCCGCAGCGCCAAGTACCCCGCTGACAATCGAGCCATTGCCCTTGCCGACATTACCGCCCACCGCCACGCCGCCGATGACCGCACCGATGATCTTGCCGATTTCGCTATCGGATTGGATCTTCACCGGCCGTATGGATTCCACCATGCCTTCACGCACCCGCGCCTCGTTCAGCGCCTCGGACGGCATATAGATATTGGCAGACCGGTCGCTCGCGCAACCGGCCAGAGCCAGGGTGATACCTGCGATGGTGCCGATCATCAGGCGGGAAGGAGTCAAAGTGTTCATGGCATGTGTCCTGTTCAAGTGGGTAGGAGCATGGAGAGATTATCCGCCTCGGGGTTCCCGGCCGAAAACGGCACTATTGACGCTAGGCCAGGGAATGCCATTAGTGCCAATCCGTCCCCGCCATCCCCCTGAAAGTGTAGTGAACCGTCCCCGGTTATGACACTCGATTTCCGACCAGACTGGCAAAGGGTAGAATGCATCCCAGACGACGCGGCAAAACAAGCCAATCCAGCGGCCAGCCATGGCCTGAAGCCGCGCGAGGGAGATGCATGAAGTTCCTCTTGAGCAATGACGACGGCTATTTCGCCCCAGGGCTGGCTGCGCTGGCCGATGCCCTCCGCGAGCAGGGCGAGGTTCACGTGGTTGCCCCGGAACGCGACCGGAGCGGCGCATCCAACTCCCTGACCCTGGACAGACCACTCAGCCTCAAGCGCGCTGCGTCCGGCTTCCACTATGTCAACGGCACCCCCACAGACTGCGTGCACCTCGCCGTCACCGGCCTGCTGGAAGAACGCCCCAACCTCGTCGTGTCCGGCATCAACCACGGCGCCAATATGGGCGACGACACGATTTACTCCGGCACCGTAGCCGCCGCGACCGAAGGCTACCTGCTGGGCATCCCCTCCATCGCCATCTCGCTGGCCCGGCACGGCGCCCGGCATTTCGATACCGCAGGCCGCGTCGCGGCCGAACTGGTCGAACGCCTGCGCCGCGACCCCATCCGGGGCGCCGTGCTGCTGAACGTGAACGTGCCAGATCTCCCATATGAGGAAATCAAAGGCTGGCAGGTCACCCGCCTCGGGCGGCGGCATAAGGCCGAACCGGTCATCAAGACGCAGAACCCGCGCGGTGAGACAATCTACTGGGTAGGGCCGGTCGGCGCGGCGCAGGATGCGGTGGAAGGCACCGATTTCTGGGCAGTCGCCAACGGCTATGTCTCCGTCACGCCGTTGCAGATAGACCTGACGGCATTCAAACAACTGGATTTTCTCGCTGGGTGGCTGGCATGAAGCATGTCTTTCCCGGCATAGGCATGACATCGGCCCGCACGCGTGGCCGCATGGTCGAGCGCTTGCGGCAGCAAGGTATACGGAACGAAGAAGTCCTGGGCGTGATGGCCAATACGCCCCGCCATATCTTCATCGACGAAGCCCTGTCCCATCGCGCCTACGATGACGTCTCCCTGCCCATCGGCCAAGGCCAGACCATCTCCCAGCCCTATATCGTCGCCCGCATGGTGGAGCTCGCCATCGGCGCAGCCCGCCGCGAAAAGGTGCTGGAAGTCGGCACCGGCTGCGGCTACCAGACCGTAGTACTCGCACAGCTCTTCAAGACCGTCTATTCGGTCGAACGCATTGCACAGCTACTGGACAAGGCGCGCATGCGGCTGCGGGATTTGCGAATAAGCAACACCCGTTTGCGCCACGGAGATGGCTTTGTCGGCATCGCAGAAGCCGGTCCTTTTGATGCCATCATCATGGCGGCGGCCCCAACCTACGTCCCCGAAGCCCTGCTAAACCAATTGGCTATTGGGGGACGCATGGTTTTCCCTATCGGCAATGTCGATCAGGAATTACGAATAATCGAACGCACAGAAGAAGCTTTTATCGAGACCAAACTCGAAAAAGTCCGCTTCGTGCCCATGTTGCCGGGCCTTGCCTAGCTTCAACATAACTGTCATCGTGGCGCTGTAGGCTTCGAGCCACTCGCTACGCACCAATTCCAAATCGAGGGAGTAACGAGTTGAACGTTCGTCGTACCGCCGGTGTCATGTCCGCTTTGCTGTTGGCCGCTTGCGCGACCGAACCGGCCCGTTCCCCCGCACCCGTCGTGGACCGTACGCGTCCTGGCGGTGGTTCTGCTGCCAAGCCTGCACCTATACAAAACACGAACGCGGGCAAGTCTGCCCCGTCTGTCGATACCCGCGGCAAGTCCTATACCGTCAAGCCGGGCGACACCCTCTACAGCATCGCGCTCGAAAACGGCCTCGATTACAAAGAAGTCGCCGCCTGGAACCAACTGGCCGACGCCAACCTGATCAAAGTCGATCAAGTATTGCGACTGACCGACCCGAGCGAAGAAACCTCGTCCGATGCCTCGTCCGATCCATCCGGCGTGGTCGTACGCCCCCTGAAGCCCGATGGCGGCGCCGCACCCTCCACGCCCGTCAAGGCAGACACCGGCACCGTCGTCGCCCTGGTCAGCTACCCCAAGGCCCTCAAGCTCTCTTACAGTACCGATGCCGCCACCGTTGCGCGGCAAGCCGAAGGCCCGATTCAAGGCGCAGCACAGGCCAAACCGACCGAACCAAAACCGGTCGAAAAACCTGAGCTCAAGCCAGAGGCCAAACCGGCCGATAACAAACCAGTCAACCCAAGTACCGGCGAAGAAGAAATCGCCTGGTCCTGGCCCACGGTCGGCAAGGTCGTGGCGCCATTCTCAGACAGCAGCAAAGGTCTCGATATAGGCGGAAAACTTGGTCAGCCGGTGCTTGCAGCCGGCTCGGGCAAGATCGTCTACGCCGGGACTGGACTGCGTGGGTACGGCAAGCTCGTCATCATCAAGCACAACAAGACGTACTTGTCCGCCTACGCGCACAACAATCAGTTGCTGGTGAAAGAAGGAGATAACGTGAAAAAAGGAGACAGAATTGCCGAAATGGGAAATAGCGATGCGGAACAGGTCAAGCTGCACTTCGAAATCCGGCGTTTTGGAAAGCCGGTTGATCCAATCAAATACCTGACGGCGGGGTAGCTCCAAAATGAACGACTCCATGGATACCATCGATGACGAGCTGCTTGACGAAGAACTCCTTGATGAAGAAGACGAGGAGGCGGTTGAAGAGGGCGAACCAGAAGTAGAAGGCCAGCAGCAGGAAGAGACTGGTCGTTATTCAGTGGAGTCGACTGGGGATGTTACCCAGATCTACCTCAACGATATCGGTCAGAGCGCACTGCTGACCCCGGATGAGGAAAGACGACTGGCAAGGCTGGTCGTCCAGGGTGATTTTGACGCCCGGCAGAAGATGATCGAACACAATCTTCGGCTGGTCGTGAACATCGCCAAGCACTACATCAATCGTGGCATGGCACTGCTCGACCTGATCGAGGAAGGCAATATCGGCCTGATGCATGCCCTGGAGAAGTTCGACCCCGAACGAGGGTTCCGTTTCTCCACTTATGCAACCTGGTGGATCCGCCAGAGCATAGAGCGCGCCATCATGAACCAGTCGCGCACCATCCGTCTGCCCGTACACGTCATCAAGGAACTCAACGTCTACCTGCGTGCCCAGCGCCATCTGGAAGCCCAGATGGGGCGCGAACCTTCCATGGAGGAAATCGCCTATCAGGTCGATAAGCCGGTGGAAGACGTCCGCAGGGTGATGAACCTCAATGAGCGCATGGCCTCGCTGGATGCGCCGCTGGATATCGACCCCATGCTCTCCATCGGGGAATCCATCCCCGACGAACAGCACGAAGGGCCGGAAATGGTCCTGCAGAACGCCGAAGTACAACGTTATGTGCGCGAATGGCTCAAGCAGCTCAACGACAAACAGCGCATGGTGATCGAACGCCGCTACGGCTTGAACGGCTACGATATCTGCACGCTGGAAGACCTCGCCGCAAGCCTGCAACTCACGCGCGAACGGGTCCGTCAGATCCAGATCGAAGCACTGGAAAGCCTGCGGCGCCTCCTGCGCCGGCAAGGCGTCTCCAGGGATGTCCTGCTGGGCTGATCAAGCCCGGGCAGGAAAAAGCAAAAGCCGGCAATCGCCGGCTTTTTTGCGTCCAATCCCTGTGGGGATCAGGGCATGATCTTGAAAGTACGCATCATCGGCGCAGCAGACTTCAAACCAAAATAGGTTTCAAAGACACGGGCCGCTTCGCCGCTGGTTTCAGATTCCACCAGCGCATCGTTCACCGCCTTGGCCAGACGCTTCTCACCCTTGCGGATACCCACTGCATAGACTTCAGAGGCGATAGGTACATCGGCCACTTCATAGTCCTGCTTGTTCGGCAGCTTGGCCAGGTTGCCCAGCAAGGTAGGTTCCGGGCCGGATACCGCCTCGCACTTGCCAGCGCGCAGGGCGTTGAAGTCCTCGGTGTAGTCGGCCAGTTCCAGGATGGTCACGCCGGTCGACACATTGCGCAGATAGCTGGCATTGGTCGCACCCTTCGGCACGCACACCGTCATCTTGTCCAGTTGCAGCAGGTCATGGAACTTGCCCTTGCCGGTCAGCAGCTTCTGGGTGGCAACAAAGTAACCCAGGCTGAAATCCACTTCACGCTCGCGCTCCTTGGTCTTGGCAAAGGTCGCCATCACCAGGTCCACACGGCCATCCTTGAGCGACGGAATCCGCTCGGCCGGGTCCAGCGTCTTGAAGACAGGCTTCACGCCCAGCTTCTTCGCAACATGCAGGGCGAACTCGATGTCGTAACCGGTAACGGTACTGGTCTTCTTGTCATAGAAGCCAAAAGGCGGAGAACTGTCTCGAACGCCAATGACAATCTCACCCTTGCTCTTGATCTTGTCCAGGTCATCCGCGAGGGCGGGGAGGGCAAACAGGCCGACGAGCGGCAACAGGTAATGTAGTTTCATCTTGGGTGTCTCCTTTGTTCAGTACATATAGCGTAGTAGTCACTGGTTGCCGTCCGGTTGGGAAGGCAGCAGCTTGTGGCGCGTAAAGGTAAGTTCGCGGCGCAGTAGTATAAATTAGAACATGGTTATATGACATCAGTATTGATTTGGGTCTAACTTCCGGCGGTAGCTTGCTCACGGTTTTGGTGGCATCCGGCGGGCCTTGATACAATCGCCGGTTCTGTCATGCCCTATCCAACCTCGGAGTTGCGTTGATGCTCACCGTCTATAACACCCTAGCCCGCGAGAAGCAGGTTTTCACGCCCATCGAACCTGGCCGGGTACGCATGTATGTGTGCGGCATGACGGTGTACGACCTCTGCCACATCGGCCACGCCCGCATGCTGGGCGCGTTCGACATCATCTACCGCTGGTTGCACGCCTCGGGTTACGAGGTCAACTATGTTCGCAACATCACCGATATTGACGACAAGATCATCAAACGGGCCGCAGAATCCGGCATCACACCCGAGCAACTGGTCGAACGCACCATTGCCGAAATGCACGCCGACCTGGGCCAGCTCTACCTCCTGCCGCCCACCCATGAACCCCGTGCCACCCAGCACGTCGGCGGCATGATCGCCATGATCGAAAAACTCATCGCCAAAGGCCGCGCCTACCCCGCCGCCAATGGCGATGTCTACTACGCCGTGCGCGAATTCGAAGGCTACGGCAAGCTCTCGGGCAAATCCCTGGACGACCTGCAAGCCGGCCAGCGCGTGGACGTAGACCCGCACAAAAAGGACCCGCTGGATTTCGTCCTCTGGAAAGCCGCCAAGCCGGGCGAGCCGCACTGGCACTCACCCTGGGGCGACGGTCGCCCGGGCTGGCATATCGAATGCTCGGTCATGTCAGAGCATCACCTCGGCAGCCACTTCGACATCCACGGCGGTGGCGAAGACCTCCAGTTCCCGCACCACGAGAACGAAATCGCCCAGAGCGAAGGCTGTCACGACCACACCTACGTGAACTACTGGATGCACAACGGCTTCCTGCAGTTTGCCGGCGAAAAAATGTCCAAGTCCCTGGGCAACTTCTTCGCCATCCGCGACGTCCTCAAACAGTTCGATGGCGAAGCCGTCCGCTTCCTCATCGTCCGGGCCCACTACCGCAGCCCGCTCAACTACTCGGAAGATTTGTTGCGCGACGCCAAGGCCAGCCTCGACCGCCTCTACACCGTCCTGAAGAAGACCCCAGCCAGCGAGCGCGTCGCCATCGATTGGCAAAGTGACTATGCCAAGCGCTTCAAGACCGCGATGGACGACGACTTCAATACGGCAGACGCAGTGGCCGTCCTGTTCGAAATGGCCAGCGAGATCAACCGCAATGGCTCGACCGAACTGGCCGGCCAGTTCAAGGCCCTGGCCAATATCCTCGGCCTGCTGCAACGCGACCCTTCGGAATACCTGCAAGGCGGCCCAGTGGCCGAAGGCGAATTCGGCGCTGAGCAGATCGAAGCGCTGATCACCGCCCGCCTGGAAGCGAGAAAAGCAAAGAACTTCGCCGAATCGGACCGCATCCGCGACGAACTGCTGAAGCAAGGGGTGGTCCTGGAAGATGGGCCGCAGGGGACGACTTGGCGGCGGCAGTAATCGCTTGGATCAACAAAAACCGCCTGAGGGCGGTTTTTTGTTGGGGTCGATATAAGTCAACGTTGCGCAATCTGAAGCGGTTGTTTTCGGCTCCATGTGGTTTAAGAGTGAGCGGTAGCCAAGCAGCATTTCGGACAAAGCGACCCATCACAGAATCAATACATTCTTGATTTTGAATGTCCGCTTTACTAATGCACTTCTACGTGAAAATCCCCAGGCATCACATGACTCTTGGTCACGGCCGCTCGGCGGCCTTCAACCAATCGGCTACGCTATTGACCCCTAAAGAAAGTAGCGCGTCTTGTATGACGACCACACGTTGCAGCATCTCACCATGGTCGGACTCTTCTCGTTCTTCTGCTTCAGCAAAGAGACGGGTCATTAGTTGGGTAAGGCTATCCTCATGGTCATCGAGATATGGCCTACAATGGCTGACATAAGCAAGATAAATCTCGGTGGCCGCCAAGGCTTGCTCCGGATAATGCTGGGAGGTTGCATTAAGCCATGCGTGAAATCCGAAGAGGCGATGATGCTTTTTCTCTTTATCGATATTATTTTTGAATACATCAAAGCAATGTCGAATCAGCTCTGTTGGAACTGAAACCACTGCTGATTTGTCACGAAAAAGATGCCCCATCTGTTCCGCTACCGTTTCGGCATGAGTAACACCAGCATTCAAACCCGCATTCAAACCGGAAAGGCATTGTTCCCGGTGCTGCTGGATGTTTTCCAAATTTGTCCAAACGGTGGCCGCCCCCTGCCAAGCCTCCATTTTATTCAGCGCATTTAAGTCCTCCAATAATTCGGCAAAGTCGATTTGCCGAGTCATGGTTGCTAGCGCTGAAATGCGTCCCCATGTCTCTAGGTCGTTGTAGCTTCCCTCGCTATAAAGGCGCGTCAGTAAAGGCCTCACTACTTCAAAGTGACTGTGGTAGGCGTAATAAAGGCAGGGCTCCGCGATTTCCCAAAGCCTGTCTGCATCCTGCATGGCGAGGTGGAACAAATTCCATCCCAGATCAAAATCTTTACTTTGCAAATACGGCAAACGGCGCAGGATCAGCGAACGAATCGCAGGGTGCTCGTCATTGGCAAAACGGCGCAAGGTGGGCGCTAATAACTCAGGAAATTTATCTCCGTGCTCGTAAAGGTTATTCGCCAGAATCATCAAGCCTTCGACAACGACACCCTTCATCATATTGATACCCAAGGAGATCAAATCGACGTTGTCCCCTTTGATGGGATCGTCTTCATGAAGACCTACAAAGCCCACAGCAAGAAAAATCAACCGCTCGGCGTTCTGCGCATCGTATATGACGTTGGAACAGGCTTTCAGAGCTTTGGCTGAGGAGTGTCGGCGTTGCCAATACCTCGGATGCCTTTCCAGTTCATCAAGAATCTGCCTCGCCAAGAAAGAAGCGTCGGGCTCGTCGATCGGTTCCCATGTGCAGTTGGCTTGCAAGTTGCCATAACGATGAGAGAGGTAGGTAGCGGCACCATCCATGATGTCGTCGCGGAACCGTTCTGGAATGTCTTCCCAATGGATGGGTAACAAACTCAGGAATCGTATGGGGTGACGAGAAGAGGCCTCTTGCAGTTGCCAGCCAACCTCGCGCTCACCACCGACCAGAAAATCGTCGAAATTACGGTCATACTTGGAGTAGTGTGACAACAAGCGCAATACTCCGTCATTACTTGAACTTAGGAATATCTCATATGAGAATGGCGCTCTTACTACACCACCACGCATATGAATATTCGGCTGCCTAATCAGCGCGCCTGCCTTGCTTTCATATTCATCCATCACCGCATGAGATGCGGGTGAGCGGAGATGGCACGGAATTGTGACAATCAGCTCTGCTCGTTCCTTCAATATCAAGAAATGGTGATGTTCATTAGCAAGTTTTTCTTCCCGCACACGCAAGATGGTTGCCATCACAGCGTCTTGATTTTCGGGATCAAGGAGCGAGAATGCCGATTGAATCAATGTCCCCAATTCGTAGGAAAGCGAAAACTCCAGTAAGTTTTTATCGCATAACATGCGTCCAATTAACTCAACGTTTGCTTCAGGTGACGCAGCGCAAGCGAGGATGCCGAAGTAAATCAATGCTCCTTCGTGACTAGAACACAGATGTTCACAATTAATTCTCCACCAGTCTGAGTTTATTTTTGCGTGATGATGGATGGCGGCCTCCATTGCATCAAGCAGAACATTCATACTGTCCGTGTGCCTAATATCTCTTAGGCTATGAGTAACTTCGAATGAGGTTTTGTCCAAGAATCCATATCGGTAGCCAATGCGGCTTTTGCCATGACGGGATAAGCGAACCTTGCTCCAACGTTCAATCGAGTCCAAAGCCAAATCCAGTAATGCCGTGGATTGCTTCATGCGTTGATAAATGAAATTACCCTTCTGATCGCCGAACTCATGTGCATGGCAACGCAATTTCTTTTCGAAGCCGAACTCCAAGAGGTCTTTATCGCTAATTTCACCTGCTATATATCGCCAAAGCATGGCATCGTCAGCAGCACCTGCTACCACGCAACTCGCTATCTTTTTTCCAAGGAAACTGTGCTCGGAGTGCGATAGTTTGAGCAACCGTTCCAGCAGGGGAACAATCAGTGAAAGATTTTCGGATGTGATGTCAGGCAGTTGGAACCTCAGTTGATCAGCAATGCTAGTACTGTCCAGCCAATCCAATGACAGAGCTTCAATCCATAGCGCAAGCACGCTGGAGGCATCTTCGTTTACCCATTGTGCGATTCGATAAACATGCCTTGTCATTCCTTCGGCATTTCGTTCACTCATCAAGTCTGGAACCAGATGCTTTAACCAGAAGTGGTGCCACTCAATTGTTCCGGCACCATAGATCACCTGAAACACGTCGCGATGGTTATCGAGCAGGTCGCGTATCAATAACCAGTCCTCATCCTGCGGCTTTTGTTCCGCAAATGATTCAGCAACCAAGCGCCTAATGTGAAAGGCTGCGTTACCCTTTAACACGGTACGTATTTGCTTCCTGAATTCGCGGCGCTCGCCCAGCGCCAACTGGGCGACAAAACTACGAATGCTGGGCCGAACGAAAGGAACGGGCGGCAGCCCCTGAATGAATCCATTTAGCGTAACGCCACTGCGCACTGCTGCACTGATGACCAGCACATCCAGTAATGTCTGATGCCCAAACGTCAGCTTCCCATCCTGGGTTTCTTGCAACACATTGAGGCTGCAAAGCGCCAGTAGAACTTCATGCGATGCGCCGAAGCGTTGATGCGGCACCAACAGGCTGCGTGAACTCAGCATTTCTAAGGCAACTGCTTCGATCGCTTGTATTGCCTTATCCCCCAGCGCTTTGTTGGCTCGTACGATGGTATCGAGATAGCGTTGCGACAAAGCTTGGCTGGTCACCACGTTGAAGCTGCCTTCTCGTTGCGCCAATTCGACGAACAATGCTAGTTCGCGCGGATTCCTTATCAGCTCACGAGTAACCGAATCGATGGAGGCCGTAGCAATCCCCAGAGTACCGAGCAGGGGCACAATTTCGGCATCCCAGGCCAAAGGCTGGCACTTCAATTCGCAATCCCATTTCTTTTCGGCAATTCGACGGTCGTAATGCCTGTCAAAGTCGCGGCAGGCAGTAACCACGGAGACATTGGGAATCAATAGTAAGCGGTCTATCTGTGCCAAAAAGTAGGTCAGCACGCGATGGTCGCGAGCGATGGACAGCACATCAAGGGAATCAATTATCACGACTACATGTGCGCTTTCAGCCAGACGGGCGGCTTGTTCTACCCAGTGTTCAGACAAGCCTTGGGATTGTCGATCTTGCGCCGTAGCCAAGTCGGCGAATTCGCGCGACTGAATGAAAATCGGCGCAATGTCTGAACAGATTTGTGCGCGTTGCTCCAATGTCTCTTGCAACGCGAGCATCACACAAGTCTTTCCAGAACCTGGCAGCCCGGTGAGCAATATGGAACGCTTCTTTGCATTGATGGCGGCAACTAGCTCATTCACCACCGGACTGGGAATACACTGCCCCGCAATGTCTCTTCGCCACGATCTACCGATAACTGAGGTGCCGGTAAACGACAGGCGCACTTCGGTAAGGTCCATAGGTGGAACCAACGTGGCTCCAGCCTTACTAAGAATGGCCTCAATGTCGTCTTTTGTTAAACGGTACCGTGTAGCGGATGTACTACCGCCGCCCATGCGCCCCCCGAGTTGATCGAGTTGTATCCACAGGGCACTGAATGCAGCATCCGGATTGCTCGCCATGTTGCGCAAGCGTTCGTTAAGCAAATCGACCATGCGTCCCAATGCATCAGTAGCCACAAATTGAGTACGCTGCAAGAATTCGAAGGCAGAAAGGTTTGAGGTAGAAGCAGCAAGCCGTGCAGCCAAGGTCGCATCTGTTGCTTGGTGCTCCTTGCCTAAACTCGTTTGGTAACTGGCTTCATTATTCTGAGTCGAGCTGTGCTCTCTCAATTTCGCGAGGTCGCCAAAATTGTTACGTGAATAGAAGCGCACCTCGGCGTTCTGATTCGTGCTTAGTAAGCTAGATGCTTTATCCAACTCGTCTGCGAGGTCAGCTATTGACCATGCTTTGAAATCGGTCTGATTCTTTTTGCACTGACATGCAATCAGTGTGCCATCGGCTTTGCCGACTACTACATCATCCACCGAGTACGTTATTGAATCGATTTCAAGCCAAAGGAAGTCTGGATCGTTCAGGACTGTCAAAGCCCAATCAAATGCTACAAGTGTCTGATAACCATCACCCCGGTTGGAACGAATACCTGCAATGCTCATCTATTGACTCCTATTGGAATGCATACATCCCCTTGTGACGAATACGCACTAGATTTTGACATGGGGTTTGCCAAGTATTCATATCAGACAACCTTGAGCAACCGGCCCCCAAAATTTGCCTTTATTTCCAAAAGCGGACACAGGTATGGAGTGGCATTTTCGTTGTCTGGCTACCAAGAGCAAGCACCGGTCATTCAACGTGACCGAGCTGACTTTCCGATTCTGGGCCAGAGAAGTCCTAGACAAGAGATCGGGCTTACTAGCGATATTCGGCGCTCAATTTTGTTTGTGCAGGCCAAGCCCGTCTCAATCAAACACCAAATGCCACAAACACCGTACCGCCTCACAAGACGGCGCCACCGCCGCCAAGGCTTCCGCACTCGGCGCCGTGCCATTGAGCCGCGCCTTGTGCTGCAGATTGCGTAGCTGCCGGTAAGCCTCCTGGGCGTCCTGCGCCAGATTGGCGGGGATCAGCCCGGCCTCGGCCGCCGCCTTCAGCAAGGCGATATTGCCGCTATTGGCCAGCAGCTCGGGCAGCCGGTGCGCATAGGCCAGCACCAGGTACTGCACGATGAACTCCACATCCACCAAACCGCCACGGCAATGTTTTACGTCATCCGGGGCGGCGGGGTGCGTCTGCAACATCTTGTCGCGCATGGCGACCACCTCTTCAGCCAGCTTGGTACTGTCGCGGCGCTCACTCAGTATGGTGCGGCGCACGGCCTCAAAGCGGTCACCCACGCGCCGGTCCCCGGCGGCGTAGCGGGCGCGCGTCAAAGCCTGGTGTTCCCACACCCAGGCGTCCTCGCGCTGATAGTGCTCGAAGGTGTCGGTGCTCGAAACCATCAGGCCGGATGCCCCATTGGGCCGCAGCCGCAGGTCGACTTCATACAGGGCACCGGCAGCGGTGGTGGTGCTCAGCCAGCTCATCAGGCGGCGTGCCAGCTTGGCGTAGAGTTCAGCGGCATCCGGGTGGTCGTCGTCATAGACAAAGATCAGGTCCAGGTCCGAACCGTAACCCAGCTCCTTGCCACCCAGCTTGCCATAGCCGATCACAGCGAACTGGGCCTGGTCGCGATGCCGGCCGCTGAGTTCCGCCCAGGCACGCTCTAGCGTGACAGAGAGCACCAGGTCGGCAAGGTCGGACAAATGGTCCGATAGGGTAGTCAGCGAGAACTGCCCAGCCAGGTCCTGGGCACAGAGCCGGAAAACCTGTTGGTGCTGAAAGTGCCGCAACACATCCATCTCGGCTTCGGTATCGCCCTCGTGCAGCGCGAGTTCGGCGCGCAATTGCTCGCCCAGCTTCGGCAGATCGGGCGGGGTGTAGAGCAGGCGGGCATCGAGCAGTTCGTCGAGCAAGATAGGATGGCGGTGCAAATAGTCGGCCACCCAGGGGCTGGCGCTATGCAGCGCGGCCAGCCGGCTCAGGGTCTGCGGGTGCTCGGCCAGCAGCGCCAGATACGATTCGCGGCGGGCGATGGCATCAAGAAAGCGCAGGATGCGGCTGAGGGTTTCGTCCGGGTTGGGCTGGCGCGCGCAGACCTCTACCAGCGGCGGGATCAGGGCGTCGAGCCGGCGCCGGCTCTTGTCAGCCAGCGTCTGGTAGCGCCCACCCTGGGCAATGGCCGCCAGCAGCCGCTCCATCTCGGCAGGCTGGTGGTAACCGAGTGCGGCCAGCTTGTCCTGGCCGGATTGCCCTTCCGCAATGCCCAGCCATACGCCGGCCAGCGGATGCACCGCATCGCCCTCGGCCTGGGGCAGAGCAAAGACCTGTTCAAAGTGACGGGAGACAGTAGTCCGGTGCCCATCCAGTGCAGACTGAAACGCAGTCCAGCCCAGAAAACCCATGCTTTCGGCAATCAGCAGGCGGTCTGCCTCGTTGCTCGGCAGCATCTGGGTCTGGCCGTCGTCCAGGTACTGCAACCGGTGCTCCAGATCACGTAAGAAAACATACGCCGCCGTCAGCTCCGCCACGGTGATGGCCTCCAACTGCCCCATGCTCACCAGCTCGCGCAGGACTTCCCGGGTCGGGCGGATGCGCAGGGCAGGGCGGCGACCGCCACGGATCAACTGAAACACCTGGGCGATGAACTCCACCTCGCGGATGCCGCCGGGGCCAAGCTTGATATTGTCGGCAAAGTCGCGGCGCACCACCTCGCGCTGGATCTGGCCGTGCAGATCGCGCATCGAGGCATAAGCCCCGTAGTCGAGGTACTTGCGGTAGACGAAGGGCGTGACCAGTTGCATCAGGCCGTTGGCATCGCCCCCCAGGCCGTTTTCACCGGTGATGGCGCGGCCCTTGATCCAGGCATAGCGCTCCCATTCGCGGCCCTGGGTCAGCAGGTAGTTCTCGAGCGCAGCAAAGCTGGAGACCAGCGGGCCGCTGTCGCCAAAGGGCCGCAGACGCATATCGACGCGGAATACAAAGCCGTCGGCGGTCACGTCATGGATCAGGGCGATCAAGCGCTTGCCGGCACGGGCGAACCATTCATGGTTGGAGATCGCGCGGGGGCCATTCGTCTCACCGTCCTCCGGGTAGACAAAGATCAGGTCGATATCGCTGGAGACATTGAGTTCACGGCCACCCAGCTTGCCCATGCCAACGACGATCAGGCGCTGCACTTCGCCGCTGTCGGCACCAATCGGCTCGCCGGTGCGCTCATCCGGCCGCGTCACGCATTCCAGCGCGGCCAGGATCGCCACCTCGGCCAAGTCGCTAACGGTGCTGATCACTTCATCCAGTTGGGCCAGGCCCAACAGATCACGGCAGAACACCCGCGCCATCACAGCCTGGCGCAGCTTGCGCAGGGCGGTCTTGAGGGTGGCGTCATCGGCGCCCGCAGGCAGCATCGCCTCCATCGCCGCACGGCTGAAAGGCTGGTCAATCTGCGCTTCAGTACTCGATTGCAGCCCGGCCTGCGCGGAGAACAAACGCTGCAGGTAGCGGCTATGGCGTACGGCGGGGGCGAGGCGTGTGGTCATGGGGAGGGCTGGCGTGCCTGCATCAAGGCGGCCGCGCTGGTTGGAATCACCTCCATCATAGGGCGAGGCTCACCCGCTGCGGAAGCACTGCATGCAGGCCGTGCTTTGCCGCAGGGCCCGGTACAGCAAAAAGGGCGTCTTGCGACGCCCCGTTTGGCTGCGCTGGGTCAGGCTACTCACTCGTCGATATCGTCCAGCCGGTCGATGTGCTCATTCTTGGCAAACTTGCGATAGCAGTGCCTGATTGCCCGGTTGGCGTTGCCTGGCAGCACGAGGGTGGCGAACACCGCCATCTGCTCACTGTCGTGCCACGGAAGTCGAGGTCGCTTGTATAAATAACTAGGGGCAAGCGGTACAAACTGGGATCTGCCCCCGGAACCGCATCGGCGGATGGCGGGTCTATCCTGATAAGGCGGAGTAGCGGGGGCAGGGCGGCCTTGTGGCAAAAGTGTCAACCGGCATAAACAGCCAAGACGGCTCATGGCGACCCCGCTAGAATCCGAGCCCTTTCCATCCCCTTGCGTGTGCCTCCGCGGGCATGTTCCGTCTTGATGTCGACAGCCCGTCCCCGTTCCTACTCCGAATACCTCGCGCCCTTGCGCCGCCTGTGTTTTAGCGTGCTGCACTGGCACGGCCGGCTACTGGTCTGGCTGCTGGGCGCCTTCCTGCTGGTCTGGCTGGGGGCGTCCGCCTGGTTGCAGTGGTGGTTCTTCCCGCATCTGGAGAGTTATCGCCCCAAGTTGGTCGCAGAACTGAGCCAACGCGCAGGCCGTCCGATCGAGATCGCCAGTATCGACGGTGGCTGGCACGCGGGCCTGCCCTATCTGGCCTTTCAGGGGCTGAAGCTCAAGCACATGGACGGCCGGCCCGCGCTCTCGCTGGACAAGGTGGATGCCACCCTGGCCTGGTGGCCCCTGCTGATCGGCGAAGTACGTTTCGCCCGGCTCACGCTCCACCGGCCGACCCTGGCGCTGACGCGTGATACCGACGGCATGATCCGCCTGGCAGGCTTGCCCCTGAACGAGAAGGACAACAAGGACAGCACGCTGGGCAACTGGGTGCTGCGCCAGCACGACATCGCCATCGTCGATGGCACGGTGACCTGGCAGGACGCCGTGCAGGCGGCGCCGCTGCTGCGCCTGGACCATGTGGACCTGATGCTGGTCAACCAGCTGTTCGGTCACCACCGGGCGCAGATCGCCGCCACGCCGCCGTCCCATATCGCCGCGCCGTTCCGGTTGGACCTCAACTGGCAGGGCGACGACATGGCCCAGTTCGCCCAATGGCGGGGCAAGTTGGCGACCGAGCTGACCGATGTCGATCTCGCCGCCTGGGGGCAGTGGCTTCCCTATCCGGTCGAAGTGCGCCGTGGCCGCGGTGCCTTGCGCGTCGCCATCGATTTCGTCGGGCTGGCGCCGATGGAAATCGACGCCAGCCTGGCACTGCAGAAGACCAGCCTCCGACTGGCGCCCGAACTCGCCATGCTGGATCTCGATACGCTGTCAACGCGCGTCCGCTGGCTGAACGAAGGCAAGAAACGACAACTGACACTGAGCGAGATCAAGCTCAGCGCCGAGGGTGGCAAGCTATTGGATGGCAGCCACGCTAGCCTGCAACTGCAAGAGGCCGGCGGCGGTAGCGTGGAGATCGATGGCTTGACGCTGCCCACGCTGGCCAACCTGCCACCGGCAATCCCCTTGCCACGCGCACTGCGCCAACATCTGCAGGGCATGCAGCCCACCGGCCGTATCGACAAGCTGCGTGCCAGCTGGCAGGGTAACTGGCGTGAACCAGCCGGCTATGCAGGGCAGATGGCCTTCACCAGCCTGGGCTTGAATGCCCCAGCGCCCATGCCCAGCCTGGGGCCGCTGGATGGCGAGCTGAGTTTCGATGCCCAAGGCGGCAAGCTGTCGGTGCGCGGCCAGCGCTTCCGGTTGACGGCGGCGAATGTGTTTGAGGCCCCGCTGGCGTTCGATTCCCTGCGTCTCGCGGCGGACTGGACCCATGCCGGCAGCAACTGGACTGTCAACCTGCGCGATTTTGCCGCCAGCAATGTCGATATGGACGCTGCGGCAACCGCAACCTGGCGCTGGGCCGGCGAAGGGCAGGGCAACCTCAGCCTCAATGGCAAGGTTGGCCGCCTCGCAGCCAACAAGGTGGCGGATTACCTGCCGATCGAACTCGGCCCCGAGACGCGAGCCTGGCTCAAGGCCAGCCTGACCGAGGGCGAAGCGCGCGACGCAAGCTTTGTCCTGAACGGCCCGCTGGCCGATTTCCCGTTTGCCGATGGTAAAACCGGCGTTTGGGATGTCGCGACCAAGGTCGCGGGTGTCACCCTCGACTACGGCCCCGGCTGGCCCGCGCTCAAGCAGGTGGATGGCGACCTGCATATCAAGGGCAACCGTTTGAGCATCGCCGCCGCCGGCACCATGCTGGGGACGCGCGTGGAGCGCGCTGGCGCGCTGATCGAAGATCTGGCGCACAGCAATAGCGTGCATATCGACGGCGACGTAAAAGGCCCGAGCGCCGAGTTCTTCCGCTTTATCGCCGCCAGTCCGCTGGACAAGACGCTGGGTGGCCTGGGCAGCATGGCCAAGTCGGCAGGCGAGGGGAGGCTGGCGCTCAAGCTCGATATCCCCTTCGATAATGCCGATGCAACCAAGGTGGCCGGTACCTTCCGGGTAGCGGGCAATCGCCTGCAGATCAGTGATGCGATGCCTGAGCTGACCGACCTGAAAGGCGATGTCGCCTTCACCGAGCATGGCGTCAGCGCCAAGGGGCTGACGGCCCAGGCCCTGGGCGGCCCGGTACGGGTGGACCTGAGTACTGTAGCTGGCGGCACCGTACAGATTGCAGCGACGGGCCGCATGGACAGCAATGTGGCTGCCCGTCGTTATGCCGTGCCCTTTGCCGATCGCCTGAGTGGTAGCAGCGACTACAAGGTCAATGTCAGCCTGCCCAAGCAAGGCTGGCAGTTGGCGGTAGAAGCGCCGCTGCGCGAGTCGCGCATTGATCTGCCCGCGCCATTGGGCAAGAGCGCCGGAGAAGCCCGGCTGCTGAAGATCAATCTCGATGCCACCGACAAGTCCGAGCAGTGGAAGGTGGTGCTCGGCAACCAGTTGAATGTCGACCTCCTGCGCAGCCAGGGTGCCAGCGGCTGGCGCATCGAACGGGGCGAGGTCCACCTGGGCTCCGGCCTGCCCAACACCGCCAACCGCGGCCTGTGGCTGACTGCCAACCTGCCCGAACTGGCGCTGGACCCCTGGCTCCAGTTGCTGGACGGCGGCAAGGCCTCGGCCGATGCCCCGGCCCTGGCCGGCGTGGAATTGCGTACCGGCAAATTGCTGGTGGCGGGCAACCAGCTCGATGACCTGATGCTGCGTGCGGTACCGCAGGCAGACAATGCCTGGCAGCTCACGGCCAGCAGCAAGCAGATCGAAGGGCGCGCCGAATGGGCACCACAAGGTAAGGGACGGCTGCATGCCAGGCTGGCGCGTTTGATCCTGCCCTTGCCTGAGGCGGCACCGGGCGAAATCGGGCCAGGCGGTAAGACGGATCGGCAACTGCCTGCACTGGACGTAGTCGCCGAGGACTTCCGCTACAAGGGCCACGGCCTGGGCAAGCTTGACGTAAAGGCGCAACAGCAGAAGGAAAACTGGCTGATCGAGAGCCTGACGCTGGTGAATCCCGACGGACGGTTGGGCATGCAGGGCATCTGGCAGGCCGGCGGCGAGGATGGCTCGACCAAGGTCAAGGTCGACATTGATTCCGACAACGTCGGCAAGCTGCTGGGCCGTTTTGGCTACCCCGAAACGATGCGCCGCGGCAGTGGTTCACTCAAGGGTGAACTGGCCTGGCGCGGTTCACCGCTCTCGCCGGATTACCCCAGCATGAGCGGCAATCTGTCGCTAAAGGCCGAGAACGGTCAGTTCGCCAAGGTGGAGCCCGGGGTAGGCCGCTTGCTGGGCATCTTGAGCCTGCAGTCGCTGCAACGCCGGCTGACGCTGGATTTCCGCGACATCTTCAGCGAGGGTTTTGCCTTCGACCGTATCGAGGGCGATAGTAAGATTGTTCGGGGCGTGATTTCGACGGACAACCTCGTCATCGTGGGGCCTGCAGCCCAGGTGCTGTTCCGTGGAGAGGCCGATATCGCCAAGGAGACGCAGAAATTGCGCGTGCGTATCGTGCCGACCGTGGGCGACAGTCTGGCCGTGGGTGCCGGGGTGGCGCTGGCCAATCCGGCGCTGGCAGTGGGGGCCTTCCTGCTGCAGCGGGTACTGAAGGACCCATTCGGTCAATTGATCGCTTACGAATACGACATCACAGGTCGCTGGGACGATCCGCAGGCGGTGCGGGTCAGTTCACCGCTTGGCACGCTAGGCAGGTAACAGCGCATCAGGGCCACAAGAGCAAAGGAGTTCAACATGTCGACCCGAGCCCATAGCAGTCATAAAGCAGTCGCCGGCGCCCTCGACAAGGGCGGTTTGAGGGTGGCGGCAGTGCAGATGGCCTCCGGCCCGTCTGTGGCGGCCAACCTGACCGAAGCGGAAGTGTTGATCAAGCTGGCGGCCAAGCAAGGCGCCAAACTGGTGGTATTGCCCGAATATTTCGCCATCCTGGGACTGAAGGACACCGACAAGGTAGCCGTGCGTGAGCAACCCGGTCACGGCCCTATCCAGGATTTCCTGTCCAAGATCGCCAAGAAGCTCGGCATCTGGCTGGTAGGGGGGTCCGTGCCGCTATGGACCGAGGACCCGGCCAAGGTGAAGAACACCACTCTGGTATTTGACGACCAGGGCCATCAGGTCGCCCGTTACGACAAGATCCACCTGTTCGGTTTCGAGATGGGTGCGGAGAAGTACCGCGAGGAAGCAACCATCCAGGCCGGCGAAGACATCGTGGTCTTCGACTCGCCCTTTGGCCGTGTTGGTCTCGCGATCTGCTACGACCTGCGCTTCCCCGAGCTGTTCCGGCGCATGCAGCCGGTCGACCTGATCGTGGTGCCGGCGGCGTTTACCGAGACGACAGGGCGGGCGCATTGGGAGACGCTGGTGCGTGCCCGGGCGATCGAGAACCTGGCCTATGTCATCGCTTCCGCCCAGGGCGGCTTTCACCGCAATGGTCGCGAAACCCACGGCGACAGCATGATCGTTGATCCCTGGGGCATCATCCTCGACCGCCTGCCGCGCGGTTCCGGCGTGGTGGTGGCTGAGCTCGACCATGACTACAAGGCACGATTGCGGCAGAGCCTGCCGGCCTTGAATCATCGGGTCCTGACGTGCTGAATCCCGCTGTGGTCGCCGCCCTGTTGCTGGCGACCGCACTGGGTGCACAAGCGGCCTCACCGGCGCGCTATGGATGTAGCAAGCCGGTGAACGTGGCCTATATGCGCTTTGGCTTTCTGTACGGTACCGAGGTCGACGGTCGCCCGTTTGGTTTCGATGTGGATCTGATCGCGGAGCTGACCAAGCGGACTGGCTGCCGTTTCATTGCGCGGGAACTGTCGCGCGTGCTGATTTTCCAGGGCTTGCAGGAGGGCCAACTGGATATGGCCACGGCCGGCTTGCCGACCAGGGAGCGCGAGGCCTATTTGCATTTCCTGCCTTATCTTGTGTCCCGGAATCGCTTTATCCTGCCGAGAGAACTGTCTGCGGAGGTCCATACGCCCGACGAATTCCTGGCCCGTCCTGCGCTGAAACTCGGTGTCGTGCGCGGCTTTATTCACGGTGAGCCTTACGATGATCTGATCCGGCAACTGCGCGCAGCGGATCGGGTCATGGAGTCGCCGGATGTCGAGCAACTGTATCGCTGGCTGAAATTGGGCCGCATACAGGGCCTGATTTCCCACCCCATCGTCATGGATGCCCTGCTGGTCAAGTTCCAGTTGACTGATCGTGTTACGGTACGGGAATGGGCGAAAGATGCACCCGCCGTCATCGGCGGCCTGATGCTGGCACGCCGCCGTTTCAGCCCGGAAGCGCTGCAGCATTGGGATGAATTGCTGCGCGAACTGCGCCGCGACGGCACTATCGAACAATTGTTTGCCCGCTACGTCGATGCCAAGACGGCCCGGGCGTTGACCCCTTTACCTTGAAGATGCCCACAATGACTAACAGCGCCATCGCGACTGCCGATCATTTCCTGTTGAGTCCTTATGAACTGGACGACGCCGCGCTGGATGGCGTGTTCGGCGAGATCATGTCGCATGAGGTCGACTACGCCGATCTGTATTTCCAGTACAGCCGGGCCGAAGGCTGGAGCCTGGAAGAAGGCATCGTCAAGTCGGGCAGTTTCAATATCGACCAGGGCGTGGGTGTCCGCGTGGTCAGTGGCGAGAAGACGGCCTTTGCCTATTCGGACGATATCAGCCTGCCTGCCTTGCAGGCGTCCGCCCATGCCACGCGTGCCATCGGCCGACAAGGTGGGCATGGTCGGGTCGGTTCCCGCACCCTGGCGCCGGTGCAGTCGTTGTATCGGCCGCTAGACCCGATCGCCAGCCTGGCGGAAGCCGACAAGGTTGTCCTGCTGGAACGACTCGAGACTTACGCCCGGAGCCTGGATACGCGGGTGATCCAGGTCATGGCGAGCCTCGCCGGTGAATACGAGGTGATCTACGTTGCCCGCCATGACGGCCATCGCGCTGCCGATGTACGACCGCTGGTGCGGGTAGGGGTGCAGGTGATCGTCGAGCAGAACGGCCGGCGTGAATCCGCCCATGTGGGCGGTGGCGGACGTTTCGACTACAGCTATTTCACAGACGAAGTCCTGCAGTCTTACGCCCGAGAGGCGGTTCGCCAGGCACTGGTCAACCTGGAGGCGCGTCCCGCGCCGGCCGGCGAGATGATGGTGGTGCTGGGGAACGGCTGGCCTGGCATTCTGCTGCATGAAGCCATCGGCCATGGCCTGGAAGGGGATTTCAACCGCAAGGGCAGCTCGGCCTTTGCCGGTCGGGTAGGCCAGCGCGTGGCCGCCAAGGGTGTGACCGTGGTGGATGACGGCACCATTCCGGATCGGCGCGGCTCGCTGAACGTGGACGATGAAGGCAATCCGACCCAGCGCACCGTGCTGATCGAGGACGGCGTGTTGCAGGGCTACCTGCAGGACAGCCTCAACGCCCGCCTGATGGGCGTGGCGCCGACCGGCAATGGCCGTCGGGAGAGCTATGCCCACATCACCATGCCGCGCATGACCAATACCGTGATGATGAATGGCGATAAGACACCGGAAGAAATCATCGGCTCCCTCAAGCGCGGCCTGTATGCCGTGCAGTTCGCGGGTGGCCAGGTCGATATCACCAGCGGCAAGTTCGTGTTCTCCGCCAGCGAAGCCTATTGGGTGGAGGACGGCAAGATCCAGTACCCGGTCAAGGGCGCGACCCTGATCGGCAACGGGCCGGACGTACTGACCCGCGTCGGCATGATAGGCAACGACCTGAAGCTGGACGCCGGTGTCGGCACCTGCGGCAAGGAAGGACAGAGCGTGCCGGTCGGCGTGGGCCAGCCCACGATCCGTATCGATGGCGGCCTGACCGTCGGCGGTACCGCATGAGTGTGCGCCTGATCCCCATGGAGGAGGCGGGGTTCGCTGCTTTCCAGGCCTGGAGTACGCCGGCCTACGCCGTCAGCAATATCAAGTCCGGCCGCTGGACCGAGGCCGAAGCCCCGGCCAAGGCCGCGGCGCAGGTTGCCCAGTTGCTGCCGCAGGGGCTGGCGACGCCGCATCACTACTTCTTTGACGTCGTCACCGAGGAAAGTGGCAAGGTCGGGGTACTGTGGTTCGCGTTGAACCCGACCGCCAACGGCCCGCAAGCCTGGGTGTACGAGATATTCATCGACGAAGCCCATCGCGGCCAGGGCCTGGGCCGGGCCGCCATGATGGCGTTCGAAGCGGAGGCCTTGCGCCTGGGGGCCGTCAGCCTGGGCCTGAACGTGTTTGCCTACAATGAGCCCGCCGCCGCGCTGTATCGCAACCTCGGCTATTCGCCGACCGCCGTGCAGATGGCCAAGCCCCTGGTCCCCTAGGAACCACCACCTCTTCCTGTGGGATGGAAAACACCCACCGTAGGGCGCAATCCCCGAAGGGCATTACGCCGTATTGACGGGCGTCTCAAGCTAACCCGGCAACGACGCCCCATGGAATGTGCCGGCAGGTTGGGTTGAGTGCAGCGAAGCCCAACGGGGTCCCTCGACAAACCTCATGCAAAGTCACTCCCGAGAGTTGATGAGACGCCCACCGGCCGTTCCGAGCTGCGAGCTGAAATTCCTCGCCCCGCCCCATTAAACGACATTACCCCCACTATCCTGTCGCATTCCCGTCACACCCATCAACAGCCTGCATTGGCGATTCCCTCCCCTCGGTTGCAACACGACAACAACCACGGTCGCCCCCGATTGCAATCGTCATCGACTCACGATAAACAGTGGATTGTGCAGCGCACAAAGCCCATAAGGCCACGCTGCACGGAGGCAACACGGCACCTGCTTATCACCAGGAGCGCGCCATGTCCGCTAATGAATTTGCCAATCCTGACCTGCTGCTGGTCAGCCAGTTGCACGAGGTCGATGCGGGCGCCATGCTCGCCCATCTGCTGCGGCTGAATGAAGTCGACCGCACCCAGCGCTTCGCCCAGGCCGTCAGTGACCGCGTGATCGAGGATTACGTCGCGCGGCTCGACTACGCGCGTGATAGCCATTACGGCGTCTGGGCCGCCAGCGACGAGGGACGCGCGCTGATCGGCCTGACCCATCTGGCGGTCGATCCGCAGCGCCGCGTTGCCGAGATCGGCGTGAGCGTGGAGGAGGGCTACCGCCGCCGTGGCATTGCCGGCCGCATGCTCAAGCGTGCCATCCTGCATGCGCGCAACGATGGCGTGGCCGAGGTCGTCATGTACTTCCTGCCCTACAACACCGAATTGATCGAGCTGGCGCGTACGCAAGGCATGCGGCTCAGTGTCGGTAATGGGGAAGGGATCGCACGCCTGGCCGCCCATGGGCCGTCAGCCGGTAGCCTGACGGCGGAATGGCTGGAGACCCTGGGCGAGCTGACCACCCGCAGCCTGCAACACCTGGCCGAGGGGAGCAGCGAGGCCGGTGAGCGCCTGAAGCGGGCGGCGAGGGCGGACTAGCGCTCAGCCCGCGCTCTGCAGGCGACGCATGGCGGCATCGAGGCCTGCCGGCGTCAACGGAAACATGCGGTCCCCCATCAGTTCCCGCGTCATTCGCAACGATTCGGTGTATTCCCAGTAGTTTTCCTCGACCGGATTGAGCCAGACGGCAGAGGGAAAATGATCCAGCAGCCGCCGTAGCCAGACCTGGCCGGCTTCTTCGTTCATGTGCTCGACCGAGCCACCGGGATAACTGATCTCATACGGGCTCATCGTGGCGTCGCCGACGATGATCAGCTTGTAATCACTGGGATAGGTGTGCAAGAGGTCCAGCGTAGCCAGCCGTTCGCTGTGACGGCGACGGTTGTTGCGCCATACCGATTCATAAAAGAAATTGTGGAAGTAGCAGTGCTCCAGGTGCTTGAACTCGCTGCGCGCAGCGGAGAACAAGCCCTCGCACACCTCGATGTGGTCATCCATGGAGCCGCCCACATCCAGGCACAGCAATACCTTGACCGCGTTATGCCGCTCATGCGCGAACTTCAGGTTGAGCCAGCCACCATTGTCGGCCGTCGCCCGTATCGTGCCGTCGAGGTCCAGTGTGTTCGCTTCGGCCTGCCGGGCAAATTGCCGCAGCCGGCGCAGGGCGACCTTGAAGTTACGGGTGCCCAATTCGCGGCTATCGTCAAAATCCTTGAATTCGCGCTGGTCCCAGACCTTGACCGCCCGGCGATGGCGGGATTCCTGCTGGCCGATGCGTATGCCTTCCGGGTTGTAGCCATAGGCGCCAAACGGGCTGGTGCCGCCGGTACCTATCCATTTGTTGCCACCCTGGTGGCGCTCCTTCTGCTCGGCCAGGCGCTCCTTCAGGGTCTGCATCAGCTTGTCCCAGCCCAGGCCCTTGAGTTGTGCCTTTTCCTCTTCGGACAGTTGCTTCTCGATCAGCTTGCTCAGCCAGTCCTCCGGTATGGCGGTTTCCAGCTTCTCCAGCAGGGTTTCCACCCCGTGGAAGTAGTGGCCGAACAACTGGTCATAGCGATCGAAGTACTTTTCGTCCTTGATCAGCACCGTACGGGACAGGAAGTAGAACTCCTCCAGGCTGCCACTCACTACGCGCGCATCGAGTGCCTCCAGGAGGGTCAGGAACTCCTTGACCGAAACGGGCAGCTTGGCGTCGCGTAGTTGGTAGAAAAAATCGATCAGCATGGGGAAGGCACAGTGAGACGGGGCGACCCATTTTCGCCGGTATGTCCTGCGCTGTCACCGGCACGCGCCCAAGAGGCTTAACTTTACGGCGGCATTGTTCAATAATGAGACTTATTTCCATTTGAAACCTGCCATTACCCATGTCTATCTGTCCCCTTTCCCGACTCTGCCTTTCTCTGCCCGCGCTCGGTCTGCTGGCCGCTTGTGCCGGCCTCCCGGCCCAGCCCTCCCGGGCCCAGCAGCTCGACACGGCCCTGAAGGGCCGCTCGCTGGTATTGCTGGGTGAGGTACATGACAACGCCGGCATCCATCAGGCGCGCTTTGAGGCAATCCAGCGCGCAGTCCAGCAGGGCTGGCGACCGGCGATCGCCATGGAGCAGTTCGACTATGAACGGCAGGCCTTGATCGACGAAGCCCGCAAGCAGCGCCCCGGCGATGCCGACTATCTGATCCAGCAGGCCGCCCCGGCGAAGAACAGCTGGAACTGGACCTACTATCGGCCCGTCATCGCACTGGCACTGCAGTACGATCTGCCTATTGTCGCGGCCAACCTCTCGCGTGCCGATGCGAGCAAGGTGGTCAAACAGGGCTACGGCGCTGCCTTGCCCGAGGCCTTGATCAGCCGTGTCGGCCTGGATCGCCCGGTGTCTGCCGATATCGTTGCCGGCCAGCGCGAGGCAATCGACAAGGGCCATTGCGGCCAACTGCCGGCCACCGTGCTCGATGGCATGGTCAAGGCGCAGATTGCCCGCGACGTGATCATGGCAGAGGTGTTGCGGCCCTATATCGACCGGGGCGCGGTCCTGCTGGCGGGTAATGGTCATGTCCGGCGCGACATCGGCGTACCGCGCTGGCTGCCGGGGACCGTGTCGGTCGGCTTGCTGGAGCAGGCCGATGCCAAAGCCTACGATCTTGACCAGGTTTATCCCGCCGCAACGCGGCCGGACCCCTGTGCGGCGTTTGGCAAGACAGCCAGCGCCGGCTAGCCTGTTGCGCGAGGGATACGGCGAGCCCGGCCGCCAGGCTGGGTTCGCGAGCGGTCTGTCGCGCTTTCCGCTATTTCGAGCAAACGCTCGACAGGCCCGAGGGTGGGTGCTTTAGAATGGCTGTTAGGACAAACGCCCAAAAAGTAGGCGGAGGACGACATGCAAGCCATATTCGAGCCCCACGACAGCCAGGCAGAGAAAGCCAGGCTGCAGGAACTGTTTGATCGCCAGCGAGCGGCCTACGCGCAGCAGCCTTATCAGGGCGAAGCGATCCGGCGCGATCGGCTGGCCCGCCTGCGCAAGATGCTGCTGCAGCATATGGATGACTTCTGCACCGCCATCTCGGCGGATTTTGGTCATCGGTCCGCCCATGAAACCCGCGCGTTGGATTTCATGCCCACCCTGTCCAGCCTGCGCCATGCCGAAAAGCACCTGCGCCGCTGGATGAAGCCGCAGCGACGTGGCGTCTCCATCTGGTTCATGCCGGCCAGCAACAGCGTGGTGCCGCAGCCCCTGGGCGTGATCGGCATCATCGTGCCCTGGAACTATCCTTTGCTGCTGGCTGCCCGGCCCCTGGTCTCGGCCTTCGCGGCCGGCAATCGCGCCATCATCAAGATGTCGGAATTCACCCCCCGCTTTGGCGAGGCGTTCCGGCAGGCGCTCAGCGAATATTTTGACGAAGCCGAGGTAGCCGTCATCAACGGAGGCGTCGAGGTAGCGCAAGCCTTCTCCGCCCTGCCTTGGGATCACCTGCTGTTTACCGGCTCGACCGCGGTGGGCAAGCATGTAATGCGGGCTGCATCGGACAATCTGACGCCAGTCACGCTCGAACTGGGTGGCAAGTCCCCGACCATCATCCACCGCGACTTCCCGCTGAAAACAGCGGCCGAGCGCATCCTCTATGGCAAATGCCTCAACGCCGGCCAAACCTGTGTCGCACCGGACTACGTATTGCTGCCGGAAGGCAAGGAAGCCGAGTTCGAGGCGGCAGCGAAACAGGCCGTGCAGCAATGCTATCCCGGCATCACCGCCAATCCGGACTACACCGCCGTCGTCAACCGGCGCCATCTTGAGCGCCTGCAGGGCTATCTGCAGGACGCGACAGAGAAGGGCGCACGGGTCGTCCCCTTGGCAGAGTGCGATCCGGCCAGCGGCAAGCTCGCGCCGACACTGGTGTTTGGCGCGACCGACGAGATGAAGGTGCTGCAGGACGAGCTGTTCGGCCCCATCCTGGTGGTGCTGGGCTACAAGGCGCTGGAGGAGGCGATAGCCTATGTCAACGCACGGCCCCGCCCCCTGGCCCTCTACTATTTCGATTACGACAACGCACGCATCTCGCAGGTGCTCGGCAACACCGTTTCTGGTGGCGTCGGCATCAATGAGACGGTGCTGCATTTTGGCCAGGATGACCTGCCGGTCGGCGGTGTCGGCGCATCGGGCATGGGCAATTGCGATGCAAGGGAAGGCTTCGAGACCTTCTCGAAGATGAAGCCGGTCTTTGCACAGTCCCGCCTCAATGGGGTGAAGCTGTTTCATCCGCCTTACGGCAAGCGTATCAATGCCTTGCTCCGATTGATGCTGCGCTGAGGGGGCCATCATGCTGAGTCGTCGCCAACTCCTGAAAACAGGTGTGGCCGGTGCCGCCTTGCTGGCGGGCGCCCGGCTGGCCTACGGGCCGTTCACGCCTGATCCCCGCTATGGCGTTCCAGCGGGGGCTGCCTTCCAGGTACTGGATGAGCGCAGCCGTACCGCCCTCGCGGCCATCGCGCGGGTCATGCTCAAGGGCGCCTTGCCGTCCGGTAAGGCGGAATTCGATGTTGCGCTGTACGAGGCGGTGCAGGGGTGTGATCGGGCCATCGCCGGCTTGCCGGGCACCGTGCAGGAAGAGGTCAAGGATCTGCTGGCCTTGCTGAACGGTCGGCTGAGCCGGCGTTGGCTGGTGGGTATCAGTGCCGACTGGTCCACCGCCACGGACGACGATATCGCGCATTTCCTGAACCGTTGGCGCTACTCCTCGCTATCCCTGATGCGCAGCGGCTACCAGGCCTTGCATCAGATCGTATTTGCAGCCTGGTATGGCAATCCTCGCTCCTGGGTCGGGATTGGCTATCAGGGACCACCAGAATTCATGAAGGGTTTTTGGCATGCCTAAGGACATCATCGCCGAGGGCTTGGCGGCAGGACGCTGGGATGTGCGCGATGCCGCCACCATGACGACCGATCTGACGCTGGAAGCCGACGTCGTCATCGTCGGTACCGGTGCAGGCGGTGGGGTCAGCGCCGAGATACTGGCCCAGGCCGGCTTGAAGGTCGTCCTGCTGGAGGAGGGCGGGCTGCACTACGCCTCTCGCGACTTCAAGCTCAGCGAGGCGGACGCCTACCCTGCGCTGTACCAGGAATCAGCCGGCCGCCAGACCAAGGACAAGGGCATCACCATCTTGCAGGGCCGCACCGTCGGCGGCTCCACCGTGGTGAACTGGACCTCCAGCTTCCGCACCCCCGCCACGACCCTGTCCCATTGGCAGTCCCGCTTTGGCCTGCAAGGGCTGACCGAGGACGCCATGGCGCCCTGGTTCGCCAAGGCCGAGCAAAGATTGAGCGTGATCGACTGGCAGGTCGACGCCAATATCAACAACCAGGTCCTGATGAAGGGTGCGGATCGCGTCGGCATCCATTGGGCCAAGATCCGCCGCAATGTCAGCGGCTGCCTGAACCTGGGTTACTGCGGCATGGGTTGCCCCGCCAATGCCAAGCAGTCCATGCTGATCACCACCATCCCTGCCGCGTTGAACCATGGCGCGACCTTGCTGACCCACGCGCGGGCCGAGCGGGTGCTGTTCGAGGGCAGCCGCGCCACCGGCGTGGAGTGCGTGGCGATGGATGCAGGTGGCATCCATCCCAAGGCGCAGCGCATTACGGTGAAGGCCAAAACCGTGGTGCTGGCGGGCGGCGCGATCAATACGCCGGCACTGATGCTGCGCTCCGGCCTGCCGGACCCGCATGGCCTGATCGGCCGGCGTACCTTCCTGCACCCGGTCAATATTTCCGGCGCCATCATGCCCTTCAAGGTCGAAGGCTGGAGCGGCGCACCGCAGAGTATCTATTCCGATCACTTCCTCGATACCCAGCCGGTCGACGGCGTCATGGGCTACAAGCTGGAAGTGCCACCGCTGCATCCGGTGCTGACCGGCATCACCATGAGTGGCTTTGGCGACAAGCACCGCCACCTGATGGCCCGTTTCGATCGCTTGCAGGTCATCCTGGCACTGCTGCGGGATGGTTTCCATGAGGGTAGCCAGGGTGGGACGGTCGGTCTCAAGGCCGACGGCACGCCCTTGCTCGATTACCCGATCAGCGACTATGTCTGGCAGGGCATGCGACAGTCCTACCTGACCATGGCCGAGCTGCAGTTCGCGGCGGGCGCCAACCGCGTCATGCCCATCCATGAGGATGTACCGGCTGAAGGCTATGCGAGCTGGGCCGAGGCCCGCGCCAGCATTCAGTCCCTGCCGCTCGAGATCCTGCGCGCCAAGGTGGTCTCGGCGCATGTGATGGGCGGGGCCGGTATGGCCGCCAAGGCCGATCAGGGCGTGGTGGATGGCGACGGCCGCTTCCACCAGCTCGACGGGCTCCATGTCATGGATGGTTCGGTATTCCCGACCTCGATCGGCGCCAACCCCCAGCTCTCGATCTACGGCCTGACCGCCCGCAACGCGAGCCAACTGGCCCGGACGCTCACCGGCAAACCGAACCCCTGGCCAGCAAGCGCCAGCTAAGGTCCCTTGACGCGACACAAACAAACGCCCGGTACTGCCGGGCGTTTTGGTTAAAGCTATGCCTCGCGGCAATCCCTGAATTGCCGACCGCGTGCGAAATTACGACCTCAGCAGATACCGTATCCGGTCGATACAGCAACTCGAGCCTCCGCTACCGAGCGTCAGCGAGGCTCCCCTGCAGGGGGATGGGTGATATAGAAGCAAAAGCCCGCGTCAGACCGCATAGGAAGCAAAACGCCCGGCTATGCCGGGCGCTCAGATGCAGTCTCAGATCTACACCGCGGTTAGAGCCGCTTCATCGCCGCTTCGATCTTCTGGTCAGTCTTGTACTGGGAAAGCGAATACACCGCCCAGATGGCTGCAGGTATCCAGCCCAGCACCGTGATCTGCAATACCAGGCAGATGAAGCCGGCAATCGGACGGCCAATGGTGAAGAACAGGAGCCAAGGCAACAGCAGGGCAATCAACAAGCGCATTGCATCATCCTCGTACGATCTGTCAGACGGTTTTGTAGTGGGCTTCGATGGCTTCGAATTGTGCCAGATAGTCGGGCTTCACATAGGGCTTGAACAGCGACAGTACCTGGCGCGCGCCCTGCTTGCCGGTTTCCTCGCTGATAGGGCGGTCGGGATGGATGGTCTGCTGGAAGGCAAACCAGAACTTCACCACCATCCAGGTATTGGTCGCCAGCGGCATGATCTCGCTGGGCTTCATGTCCATGAAGCCGATGGCGGCGAACTGCCCCAATGCCTTGGCCAGGATCGGCGCCAGCTCGTTCTTCACATAGCTGTGATAGTCCTCTTGCAGCTGCGGGCTGCGGCTCAAAAGGCCGGGCAGGTCGTAGAACATGAAGCGGTACTGCCACATGGCCGCAAAGGCGGCATCCAGGTAGCGACCGAGGTCTTCCGGTTCCAGCAAGCGATGTTCCGGCACACGCAGATGCTCGCGCATGTATTCGAGATACATCAGGAAGATCTGGTAGACGATCTCTTCCTTGTTGCGGAAGTGATAGTAGAGATTGCCCGGGCTGATGCCGAGGTGCGCCGCGATATGATTGGTCGTGATCGGGCGCTCACCGTGCTCGTTAAAGAGCTGCAGGCTTTCCTGGATGATGCGGTCGTAGGTCTTCATGGCCGTAGTCGATACGTAAGAATGACGTAAGTTTACTACGTCTTGAGCTTGAACTCTAAATTGCTGCGGCAAATAAGGAAGATACGTTCTGCAGCGTAGCGTCTTGCGCTAGGGCAGGCGTGTCTGGGTAAGGCAGGAGGGGGGGGAGGTGGCGAGCCCGACCCCCGGCACTTGCCTGCATCGCTGTGGCTGCTTCCTTCCGGACCTGACCAGATTCACGACTTGGCAATGCGAGGAGACCCGCCATTGGTAACAACATTCACCGCCAGCGCGATGAACGAGGTCATTGTAACACCGCCCGCTCAGATCGTCGAATTCTGCCAGTGCAAATCGCCGCAAAGCACGTGGGGCTTGCCATCCAGCATCAGGCCCAGGGACAAGGTGACGCACTGTTCCTCGCCGACAATCGACAGGTAAGGGCGGGAAACCTGCAGTTCGCCAAAGCGTTTCATGGCCTGCCGGAAGTAATGACGGCGGGACCAGACCGCGCCGCGCGCGTCGTCGAGCGGTGAAAACCGGGGTAGGGCGCCATCGCTACCGGCGACGCCCGACAGGTTGGCACCAACCTGGCGACCTTCCGCATCCAGCAGGAAGCAACGGATGGCCGAGGTCTCCGCCATGAAGGCCTGCGCCGCGTCGTCGAAGGCAATACCATCGCTCAGGCGGGCCGCCCCCTTGAGTAGCGCAGTGCTGTAAGGCGCCAGTTGCTGCTGGGTATGTTCGATTTCTTCCCGTACATGGCTGTTGAACCGTTGCCACAGGGTATCGAACAAAGGGTCGACCGGTTCCGAGCCGACCAGGCCGGGGCCTGGCCTGGCAAAGTAGTAGCCCTGTACCAGGTCGCAATCAGCTTCGAGGGCCAGCAAGGCTTCGGCCTCGGTCTCGATGCCTTCGGCCAGTACCAGGGCACCGGCCTCATGCAGCAGGCTGACAAGACCCGGCAGGATAAGCCGGGCTTCGCGGTTCTCTGCCGCATCGGCAATCAGGGTCCGGTCCAGCTTGACGATATCGGGGCGCAGCCGCCACACCCGGTCCACGTTGGAATGTCCGGCGCCGAAGTCGTCAATGGCGATCAGGCAGCCTATTTCGCGGAAGTAGTCCACCGCCCGCGCCAAGGCCCGGTTGTTCTCGATCGCGGTCTCCAGCACTTCCACCACCACGCGCTCGGCCGGCATGCCCAGGAGGGCCAGCATCTCGGGGAAGAAACGGCCGTATTGGCCAGCATGGGAGAACGCATTCGGCTCGGCATTGAGAAACAACCAGTGCGGTTGCTCGCCCGATGTCTTGAGCAGGTCCAGGAAATTGCGGGTATGCAGCAGGCGCGACAGGCGGTCCAGCGTGACCAGCTCGGCTTCCGAGCGGGCCGATGCAAACACGGTATAGGGCGAGAGCGCCTTGCCCACCGGTGACCAGGCCCGCATCAGTCCTTCATGGCCCACCACGCGCTTGTGCGCAAAGCTGTAGATAGGCTGGAAATGGCTGTGCAGCACGAAGCTGGCGTGATGCGCCACATGCTGGGAACCATGGGATTCCAGCAAGCCGAGTAGCGCATCAAGTTGGTAGGGGGTGACGTTGGACATAAGCAGTTACTGATTTTATACGAATCAGCTAGGGGTGGGTTCAAACAGACGTTTGTTTCAGTCGCGCTGTCTGATCCGTGTCCAACTTGGCCCACCTAAGGGCCGGTCGAGCGCTCAGGGTGGGCTGAGTTCGCCGCGCAGGTTGTTGGTCAGCAGGTCTTCCGGCCCCAGTATGTCGGCAGGGCGGGAGAGCTGGTAGTAGAGCTTGGCCACGGCGGCTTCCGGCGTCATGTCCTGGCCCGAGATCAGTCCTGCACGCGTCAGTGCAGAGCCCGCGGCATAGCTGTCACTGACCTTGCCGGAAATGCACTGGGTCACATTGACCAGTACCACCCCGCGTTCGCTTGCCGCGCGGAAGGCGGCCAGCAGGGCTGTGTCGGCATCCGGTGCGTTGCCGGCGCCATAGCTCTCCAGTACGACCGCAGCCAACCCGTCGGCATGTAGCAACTGCTCGATCATGCGCACGGTGTGGCCAGGGTAGAGCTTGAGGCCGACCACCGCAAGCGCAGGGTCGATCAGGTGATGCTGGAACTCGGCGCGTGGCTTGGGCAGGCAGAGCGCCGGGTTGAATTCATACTGGCCCTGGACCCGGCCCAATATGGGATAGTTGGGTGAGCCGAAGGCGCCGATCTCCGCCCCCCACAGCTTGCGGGCGCGATTGCCGCGCAGGAGCTGCCGGTTGAAGGCGACGCAGACCTCGTTGAGGCCCCGTTCGGTGGCCCAGTGGAAAGCATCCACCAGATTCTGCTCGGCGTCGTTCGGCTGCTCGGCGAGCGGCACCATCGAACCGGTGACGATCACCGGCTTGCCGAGGTTTTCCAGCATGAAGCTCAGCGCAGAGGCGGTATAGGCCAGCGTATCCGTGCCATGGATGATCACGAAGCCATCGTAATCGGCATAGTTGGCGGCGATATCGGCCACCATGGTGTTCCAGTGCTCGGGCCGCAGGTTCGACGAATCGATCAGCGGCGCGTACTCCTTGAGCGTATAGGCGGGAAAGCCGGGCGTACGTGCGGCGATCCTGGCCAGCTCGGATGGCAGGTAGCCGGGCGTAGGGGCATAGCCGCCTGGACCGGCCTGCATGCCGATGGTGCCGCCGGCATAAATGACGAAGAGACGCTGTTGAGGCATGTTAGGGTAATATCCGCGCTTTGATTTCAACGCTATGTAAAAGGCCGGCCGCACTCGAAAAGAACGATGTCGCCCCAATATAAGGGGGAGCGTTCTGCGTCGTGTCGGTACCGCGACCCGCCGGACTTTACCGCGTCATCCACTCCGTTTCCAGCCATGTCTATTGTTGATAACCGTAAAGCCTTCCACGATTACTTCATCGAGGAAAAATATGAAGCCGGCCTGGTCCTCGAAGGATGGGAGGTCAAGTCCATCCGTGCCGGCAAGGTGCAGATCAAGGAAGGCTACGTGATCCTGCGCAACGGGGCTTTCTACCTGATCGGTGCGCACATCTCGCCGCTGACCAGCGCCTCCACGCATGTGCTGCCGGACCCGACACGCAGCCGCAAGCTGCTGCTCAACCAGGCCGAGATCAACAAGCTGATCGGTCGCGTCGAGCGCTCGGGCTATACGCTGGCGCCGCTGGACATGCATTACAAGGCGGGCAGGATCAAATTGCAGATCGGCCTCGCCAAGGGCAAGAAGCTGCACGACAAGCGCGACAGCGAACGCACCAAGGATGCCCAGCGTGAGATCCAGCGGGCCATGAAAAACCGGCGCTGATCGCCAGCCTGATAGATACGACAGCCACCCCAGGGTGGCTGTTGTCGTTTCTGGGGCTCGGCGTGCGGCTACCACCCGGGTTTTTGGCTATAAAGGGGCTGGACACGTGCTCTTTGGCCGTGCCGCAACCGGTTGCCCAGATACGGCATGACCCAACCCCATATCCCGACCCTGATCCTGGCTGAATCGCTGATGCTGCTGCAGCTCGCGGCGCTGGTCTATCTGATCGGTCAGCGGGTGCAGGACATCATGCAGGGCCCGCGTACCTGGTCGCTGGGCTTGTTCTCCTATGCGCTGGCGCAGTTCTGCCTGAGCATGGAGTGGAACAACATTCCGGAAGCCGCCTTCCTGACCGACTTCCTGGCCAGCGTCGGCTGTGCGAGCTTCCTGATCGGTTTGTACGACTTCACCGAACGTGCCAGGCGCTGGCGCTTGGTTTGCGGCGTGTTGATCTGCCACTTGCTGGGCGTCGTCATCCTTAACGCCTTCGGTTCGGACGATATGGCGCGGCTGGTGATGTTCTCGCTGGTACAGATCGTCTTCAGCGCAGCCTTCCTCTCGGCGCTGAACCTGCATGTGCAGGTTCAGCGTCGCCTGGGTATCCGCCTGCTCAGGGGCCTGGCCTACGCCTGGGGAGCGGTAAATCTGTTCCGCCTGTTCATCCGCTTTGTCTATCCGGTACACGGCACCGGTTTCGATGTACGCGAACTGGTGTTCTTCATCCTGGTACTGCTGTTTGGCATCTGGCTGGCGCTGGCCTGTCTGCTGCTGATCCACGAGCGCATCGCGGCAGACCTGCTGTTTGCCACCAAGCGTGACCCGCTCACCGGCTGCCTCAATCGGCGCGGTTTTGCCGAGGCCCTGCAACTGGAGGGCCGTCGCCTGATCCGCAATTGGTCGCCGACCTCCATGCTGGCCATCGACTTCGACCATTTCAAGGCGCTGAATGACCGCTACGGCCACGCTGCGGGCGACGAAGCACTGGTGCAGTTTGCCAATATGGTCAGGGAGGAGCTGCGCGACGTCGATGTCTTTGCCCGGCTCGGCGGCGAGGAGTTTGCCATCGTGCTGCTCAATGCACCGGAAGCTGGCGCCCACAAGGTGGCGGAGCGCTTGCGAAAGCGGGTGGAAGATCTGGTACTGCATACCGCCAGCGGCCCGATCTGGTTCACCACGAGCATCGGCGTCGCCGTGCTGGCCGAGCATGATCGCGACCTGGAACCCCTGCTGGTAGAGGCGGATCTGGCGTTATACGTGGCCAAGCAAGCCGGCCGCAACCGGGTCGAAATCTACCGGGAAGCGGCTGCGGGCGCCTGATTGCCCGGCACGCATGCCGAAGTCGGCAGCACGGAAAGCACCCTATGGGTGGGCTTGCTGGCGCTGCTCCTGTAAAATCCGGTTTTTGCACGGAAAGCCGCTCGCCCATGGACAAAATCCTCATCCTCGACTTCGGCTCGCAAGTCGCCCAATTGATCGCCCGTCGTGTGCGCGAAGCGCATGTCTATTGCGAACTGCACCCCTACGACATGTCGCTGGCGGATATCAAGGCCTTCAACCCCAAGGCCATCATCCTCTCCGGCGGCCCGAACTCGGTCTACGAGAGCGACTATCAGGCCGATGCCGGTCTGCTGGAACTGGGCGTGCCGGTCCTGGGTATCTGCTACGGCATGCAGTGGATGGCGCAATCGCTGGGCGGCAAGGTGGAAGCCGGTACCACGCGCGAATTCGGTTACGCCGAAATCCGCGCCCGCGGCCATTCGCAACTGTTCAATGGCCTGCAGGACCGCAGCAACGAAGCCGGACACGGCCTGCTGGATGTGTGGATGAGCCACGGCGACAAGGTCACGGCCATGCCCGAAGGCTTCAAGCTGATCGCCGAGACCACCTCCTGCCCGATCGCCGCCATCGCGGACGAAGATCGCAAATTCTACGCCGTACAGTTCCACCCTGAAGTGACGCATACCAAGCGCGGCACCGACATGCTGCATCGCTTCGTACTGGGTATCGCCGGTGCGCAGCCAAGCTGGACCATGCCCAACTATATCGACGAAGCGGTCAAGAAGATCCGCGAACAGGTGGGTGACCAGGAAGTGATCCTCGGCCTGTCGGGCGGTGTCGATTCCAGCGTCGCAGCAGCGCTGATCCACCGTGCCATCGGCGAGCAGCTCACCTGCGTCTTCGTGGATCATGGCCTGCTGCGCCTGAACGAAGGCGATATGGTCATGGACATGTTCGCCCGCGGTCTGGGCGTCAAGGTGATCCGTGTCGATGCCAGCGCCGAATTCATGGGCCACCTGGCCGGCGTGACCGATCCGGAAGCCAAGCGCAAGATCATCGGCCGCGAGTTCGTCGAGGTGTTCCAGCGTGAATCGGCCAAGCTGCCTAACGCCAAGTGGCTGGCGCAAGGCACCATCTATCCCGACGTGATCGAATCGGCCGGCAGCAAGACCAAGAAGGCCCATACGATCAAGAGCCACCACAATGTGGGCGGCCTGCCGGAAACACTGAACCTGAAGCTCTTGGAACCCCTGCGCGAACTGTTCAAGGACGAAGTCCGCGAGCTGGGCGTGGCACTGGGCCTGCCGCACGAGATGGTCTATCGCCATCCCTTCCCGGGCCCGGGCCTGGGCGTGCGCATCCTGGGCGAGGTCAAGCATGAATATGCCGAGCTACTGCAACGCGCGGACGCGATCTTCATCGAAGAACTGCGCAACACCCGTGACGAACATAGCGGCAAGACCTGGTATGAACTGACCTCGCAAGCCTTCGCGGTGTTCCTGCCGGTCAAGTCGGTCGGCGTGATGGGCGATGGCCGTACCTACGAGTGGGTGGTTGCTCTGCGTGCGGTGGTAACCAGCGACTTCATGACCGCGCACTGGGCCGAGTTGCCATACGCCTTGCTTGGCCGCGCGTCCAACCGCATCATCAACGAAGTACGCGGTATCAACCGGGTGGTCTACGATGTCTCGGGCAAGCCGCCCGCGACCATCGAGTGGGAATGATCTGATCTGGTAGTCGAACGGCCCGCGTCTCGCGGGCCGTTTTCATTACAGGGATGTCCATGAGCAAAGCGCAGCAACTGGTAGAGCAGGGGGTACTGTTGCATCAGCAGGGCAAGGTGCGGGAGGCCAGCAGCTATTTTCAGCAGGCGTTGGGCGTGCAGCCGAACTTCGGCCCGGCCCAGTATTACCTTGGTTTGTCGCTCGCCCAGCAGGGCATGGTCGACATGGGGCGGCTGATGATAGAGAAGGCGCTGGCCGGCGGTGAGGATCACCCCGCCCTGCGGCTGGACTTGGGCCTGATGCTGGAACGGGCCGGTCAGATGGAGACTGCCTCACGGCATTTTCAGCGTGCCGCCGAGCTGGCGCCGCAGAACCTGCACGCCTGGGAAGCGCTGGCACGCGTCCAGGAACGCTTGGGTAACGCCGCCGCCGCAGCGGCTGCGCTGGCCCAGCTACTGGAGTTGCGCCCCGGCCACCTGGCGACGCAATTGGCAATGGCCCGCCATGCCTGGCGACACAACCGGGTAGACGAAACCCGTCAGTACTTCGAGGCCATGCTGGCAGAGCACCCGGCTGCGCTGGACCAGGCCTACCTGGGCTTTGCCGAGCCGGTCCTGCCCCCGTCGGTTGCAGACGCCTACCCCTTGCTGCAACGGGATGCCGCGGCGGATGACGATGAGATCAGGCTGGTACTGGCCGGCGCGGACCTCGTCATCCTGGACAATTTCCTGCCTGATCCGGATGAGACCAGGCAATGGGCCGCCGGCCTCGACTATGTCGTACAGAATGGCAACTATCCGGGCGCCCAGACCGGTCCCCTGCGCTGCGACGAGCTGATGCAAAGGATTGCCGACCGCCTCGGGCGGCGGATCAAATGGTCATCGCCGGATAATGGGGTGGTCAGGCTGACTTATGCCAATGCGCGTGCCCGCACGGATATCCATGTGGATGACGAGACGGCGGTGGAAACCCAGCGCTACGCGGCCGTGCTCTATCTGACCTTGCCGCCGTATTGCCAGGGCGGCACCAGTTTCTGGCGGCATCGGGAGACCGGCTGGTTCAAGCGACCGGACGATGCCACGGTACGGGCCGCTGGCTTTGCCGACTTCAAGACCTTCCTGCGGCGGGAAACACCGTTGGGGGAAATGCGGGAATTCCAGCGCTTTGCCGAGCAACGGGAAAAATGGCAGCACCTGTTTACCGTGCCCATGCAATACAACCGCCTGGTGCTGTACAAGGGCAACCACTTCCACGCAGTGGACAATGTATTCGGCAGCAACTTCGAGGATGGCCGCCTGACGCGGCTGATGACCTTCGAGACCTGGTAGCAGGGGGAATCGGGGGGGCGCGTTCGAGCTAGACGCTGAACCGTACCCCTTGCGCCAAAGGCAGTGTCTCGCCGTAGTTCACCGTGTTGGTGACGCGGCGCATATAGGATTTCCAGGCATCGGAGCCGGACTCCCGCCCGCCACCGGTTTCCTTCTCACCGCCGAAGGCGCCACCAATCTCGGCGCCGCTGGTGCCGATGTTGACGTTGACGATGCCGCAATCGGAGCCACAAGGACCAAGGAAGGTCTCCGCCTCCCGCACGCTGTCAGTAAAGATGGCGGAGCTCAGCCCCTGCCCGACGGCATTGTTGAGGTCGATCGCGTCCTGCAGCTCGGTATAGGGCATGACATAGAGTATCGGCGCGAAGGTTTCGTCCCGCACCACTGGCAGGTTGCCTGGCACGCGCAACAGGGCAGGGCGCACGTAGTTGCCCAGCAAGGGGACGCCGGTTTCCACCTTGGTCCCGCCGGTGATGCGTTGCCCACCCTGCTGCTCCGCAGCTTGCAAAGCCTGCTGCATGGCCCAGTAGGCATCCGCGTCGATCAGTGGGCCGACCAACGTGCCTTCCTCGCTGGGGTCGCCGACCGGCAGGCTGTCGAAGGCCTCGGCAAGCCGGGCGGTCAGGCTATCGATCAGGCTGTCGTGCACGATCAGTCGCCGCAGGCTGGTGCAACGCTGGCCGGCCGTGCCGGCGGCAGCAAAGACGATGGCGCGCAGGGCCAGCTCCAGGTTCGCGCTGGGGGTGACGATCATGGCGTTATTGCCGCCAAGCTCCAGTAGCTGACGCCCCAGTCGGCCAGCCACGGCCTGGGCGACGGCACGCCCCATCCGGGTGGACCCGGTGGCCGATACCAGCGGCAAGAGCGGATGGGCCGCAATACGCTCGCCAGCCTCCTGCTCACCCAGGACCAGTTGGCAGACATGCGCCGGGACCGTATCGCTCATCTCGTCCACGGTCTCTTCCACCAGCCGCTGCAGGGCAATGGCGCACAGCGGTGTCTTCTCGCTGGGCTTCCAGACGATGGCATCACCGCAGACCAGGCCCAGCATGCTGTTCCAGGCCCAGACCGCCATGGGGAAATTGAACGCGGTGATGACCCCGACCGCACCCAGGGGCAGCCACTGCTCCATCATGCGGTGATCCGGGCGCTCGCTGGCCATGGTCAAGCCGTGCAACTGCCGGGACAGGCCCACGGCAAAATCACAGATGTCGATGCACTCCTGCACCTCGCCTTCTGCCTCACCGCTGATCTTGCCGACCTCGAGCGTGATCAGGCTTGCCAGCGCCGACTTGCGTTCCCTGAGCTTACTGCCGATACGCCTGACCAGCTCCCCGCGTAAGGGAGCGGGTACCGTCCGCCATTTCAGGTAGGCACCATGGGCAGCCTCCACCGCATGATTGACCAGACCAGCCGTCGCCGGGGCAAAGCTGCCCAGCGAGGCCCCATCGATCGGCGAGCGCATGGCACGCAAGCTGGCATCAGCATAGTGTGCCGCGCCGGCAACCAGGGCCGAAGGCCAGCAGGGTTCGGCGGCCAGATCGGAGAGGTGCAGATCGGCAATCAGGTCACGCGGCAGGCTCACGGTTGCTCCTTCCTTGCATCAACGGGGCTGGTGCGGGGGCGTGGCATCGAGGGCTTGTCTTCCCCGCGGTGCTCGAACGGCGGGGCCATGTTGCATTGCTTCCCTCTGCGGCTAGCATAGCTGCTCACTCACGCTATCTCTAGGGAGGCCCGGAAATAGTGCGGATGATGTCGTGCTTATCGAATCCGCACCGACCTGCCTACGACGGCCACGCAAGGTTAGGTTGCCGCAATGCGGCAGCGTAGCCGGTCAGCCGTGGTGCAAACAGGTCGAAGCACCTGGACAGAAAACAACAATGCCTATTTCGCGTGCATTAAGGCTCCGCTAAGAAATGCACGTTTTAATGGGTGGCAGTCTATTGTTTCCGAGAGCTGCCATGCGTGCCATTTCCTTCGTCCTGATCGCCACCTGTCTGGCTGGCATTGCATACGCGGCGCCGGAATGCACATCCGAATCTCGTGCGCGCTGGATGAGTGAAGCAAACCTGAGAGCCCAGTTAAAGCACCAAGGGTATCAAGTCAAAAAGCTCAAGGTGGTCAAGCATTGCGTCGAGATCTATGGTACCGACAAGGCAGGACATAAAGTGGAAGTTTATGTGAATCCGGTAAACGGGACCGCCGTAAAGAGTCGGGTTGATTGATGCCCGCAGCGGAGGTTCGATCTGTACATATGAAGGCAGTGCTGGTGAGACTGCTTATTTCGTTATCTGCTTGATGGTTCGATAGCTCATATCTATGCGTTTTTCCTCGATTGTCGGTCGTGTCATCCCGTCCGGGCGCCCCACGCTGCAGGTGATGGGCGACATCGGTATCGCCCCATCGTCACTGGCCTGGCTGGACGTCTTTCCCAGCCATTCGCAAGCGGCATTCTCCCTGAAGCGAGCATGGTCATGGATGCTGGCACTGGCCGTCGGCCTGGTACTGCTGTTTACGTTCACCAGGCTCGATTACCTGCTGGCAGATCGCTACTACCTGTCTCCGGGGCACTTCTCTGGTGCCGGTAACTGGTGGCTGGAAACGTTCAGCCATGTATTAGTCAAACGGGCGGGGCTGTTCATCCTGCTGCTGGTATGGTTGCGCGTGCTGTGTGGCCGTTTCGTGCCGGCCTGGGCACCGAACCAGCGACGCTGGTTGGCGGTTGCGTTGGCGATGTCGCTGGCGCCTGCAACGGTTTCCCTGCTCAAGCCACTTAGTGGTGTGCAATGCCCCTGGGATCTGCAGCGCTATGGCGGCCTGGCCTGGGACCATATCTCCTGGCTCACTCAACAGGTGGGCGTGCGCCGCGGTGGTTGCTTCCCTGCGGGGCATGCGACCAGCGGTTTTGGCTTCTTTGGTCTGGTGCTACTCTTCTTGGGCCGGTCGCCCAGAAAGGCGGCCATCACGGGGGCCGTTGTACTAGTGGCTGGCCTTTTGCTCGGCTGGGGCCAGCAGATGCGCGGCGCGCATTTCTTCTCGCATACCTTGTGGTCGGCCTGGGTGTGCTGGGCTGTCTGTCTGGCGGTATATGGCGCACTGGGCATGCACAGGCCAAACAGGGAATAGGAATTCATGCGGATACTGTTGGTCGAGGATGACGTCCTGCTGGGAGATGGTCTACGAACCGGCCTTGGTCAATCCGGCTTCACGGTGGATTGGGTGCGGGACGGCATCGCAGCCGACACGGCCCTGCTGGCCGAGCACTACGGCGCGGTCGTACTCGACTGGGGAATACCGCGGCGCGACGGCCTGTCCCTGCTCAAGGCCATCCGCCTGCGCCGCAATGCCACCCCGGTACTGATGCTGACCGCCCGCGATGCCCTCGAGGACCGGATATCCGGCCTGGATGCCGGCGCGGACGACTACCTGGTCAAACCCGTCGCCATCGCCGAACTGGCAGCCCGGCTGCGCGCCCTTGCCCGTCGTGCTGCCGGCCGTAGCGAACCACTCTACCGCCACGGCATCCTCAGCCTGGACCCGGCCCGGCGCCGCATCACCCAGGGCGAAAAGGTCCTGGAACTTTCCGCCCGGGAATTCGACCTGCTGGCACTCCTGATCACCCAACCGGATCGCCCCGTATCCCGCGAGCAGATCGAGAACGCCCTGTACGGCTGGGGCGAAGAAGTCGAGAGCAATGCAATTGAAGTGCATGTGCACCATCTGCGTAAGAAACTCGGCAGCGACTGGATCAAGACCCTGCGAGGCGTAGGCTACCTGCTCGACCCCGCCAAGGCACAGGAAGCCGACACTTGAGCGGCACCCCCCCCAGCCGCACCTCCCTGCGCCGCCGGCTGATACTGCTACTCCTCGGCGTACTCGCCCCCGTCTGGCTGTTGCTCGCCCTGGGCGCCTACCTGCTGATGCTGCAAAAGGTCGACACCCTGTTCGATCATCAACTGGAACGCGTAGCCGCAACCCTGTTCTCCCTCGACCTCGAACACATGAAAGCCGCACAAGACGCCCCCGGGTTTCATGTCTTCGACGACGAAGATTCCTTCCCCGCCTACATCTGGTCCTCCGACGGTCGCCTGCTATTCCGAACCGAATTCGCCCCCAAGCTACCTTTCATACCCAACCCCCCACGCATACAGACCGAAGAAACCGAAGAAGGACGCTGGCGCGTGATCCGGGTTAAGGATGCCGAGGGCGGCAACTGGCTGGTCGTGGCCCGACCTTACAAGGACCGGGCGCTGCTCGCGCTGGATCTGGCGGCAACCCTGGTCATCCCCTGGGTGCTCTGCCTGCTGGTCATGGTGGTCCTGGTCTGGCTGGCGGTCGGCAAGGGCTTGTCGCCGTTGTACGAATTGTCCCGGCAGATCGCCGGGCGCAAACCTGACGATCTATCACCGGTTGCGGTCGCCGCGACACCCCAGGAAGCCTCTCCGCTGGTTGAAGAAATCAATCTGCTATTGGCTCGGGTCGAGGGCGCGCTCGATAAGGAGCGCCGCTTTACTGCCGACGCATCCCACGAGCTGCGAACGCCGCTGGCCGCCATTCGCGCCCAGGTGGAAGTCGCCGAGGCGGCCACCGAGCGAGAGGTGCGCGAGCATGCGCTGGCCCAGGCGCACAAGGGCGTCGTGCGGGCGGGGCGGTTGGTTGAGCAACTGCTGACGCTGGCCCGGCTTGATCATCTGGATGCCATCGCCGACTCAGGCACCTGTGACCTGCTGTTGCTGGCCCGTGAGGAGCTGGTCGATTGCACGGCGTCCGCGCTGAAAAAAGGGGTGGAGCTGGAGTTGGAAGGTAACCCGGCGCCACTACGGGGTTCGCCTGATCTGCTTCGTCTGGCGATACGCAACCTGCTGGACAACGCCATTGCCCACACGCCGGCAGATGGGCTGGTGACCGTCAGGGTGCTGCGACAGGATGACGGTGAGTGTGTGCTATCGGTGCTGGATAGTGGCGAAGGCGTGGCGGCCGATGCGTTGCCGCGCCTGGGCGAGCGGTTCTACCGGGCGGGGGCGAGCCGGCCTGGCAGCGGGCTGGGGCTCTCCATCGTGGCGCGGATTGTCGCCCTGCATGGTGGTCGGCTCGCTTTGAGCAGCCCTATCGGTTTCATGGCAACCCTGCATCTGCCTGCGCTTTAGAGGGTGTTACTCGTTCGTGCACAGCTTTGTGGGAGCAAGGTTGTGGGCGAGGTGTGGATAAGCCTGGCAAGTGGCTGATGCAGCAGTGCTTATCGGCATTGCCTTATTTTTAGGCAGCGTGTGGTGGCAATGCACATGCTTTCAGGAACAACCCTGTGGGCGAGCTGTGCATAAGCTGGCTAACTGTCTGAGGCGGTTGCGTTTGTTGTCGCTGCCTGTTTTTTAGGCTGCGTCAGGCCGCTTAGGTCGTGCTTGCGTGCATGGCGGGAGCCAAAGGCATTCACAGCGAAGGCCGCTGCTGCCATCATCTGGCCATTACCCATAACAAGACCAACATACTACTCAGCCATGGCCTACGACCTGATTGAATTTACCAAGAGCATTTTGCTGGTGCTGACCGCCTTGTTGCCCATCATTAACCCACCGGGTGCGGCACCGATTTTCCTGACCTATACGCAAGGCAGCAGCGACAAGGAACGCAAGGCCATCGCCAAGCGCATCGCGATCAACGGTTTTTTCATGCTGCTGGGTGCCATGTTCATTGGTACCTATCTGCTCAAATTCTTTGGCATCTCGCTGGCGGTGGTCCGAGTGGGAGGGGGGCTGGTTGTTGCCATGGCGGGTTGGCGCTTGCTGGATGCGGAAGACCATAGCGCCGAGCAGAGCCACAATACGCCGACGCCAAAGAACAACCTGCGGCGTGCTTTCTTTCCACTGACCTTTCCCTTCACTATCGGGCCGGGTTCCATCTCGGTTGCCATTACGCTCGGTGTGGCCTTGCGCAGCCGGGGAGGGATTGATGCGCTGAATCTGGTGGGTGGTGTGATTGGTGTCACACTGGTGTGTCTGATCGTCTACTACAGCTATCGCTTTGCCAATCGTCTGCTTGATCGGCTGGGAGAAACCGGGATCACTGTCTTCCTGCGTCTGTCCGCCTTCATCCTGCTCTGTATCGGCGTGCAGATTTTCTGGAATGGCGCGTCCGAGCTATTGCGTGGGCTACTGGTCGGGGTGTAGCGCGAATACCAAACTGTCGGCAATCCGCCCGTCAAATCGGGCGGATTGCCGACATTGCGGCATGCTCGCAGGGCCATATCGGCATTGGGCTGTTACACTAGCTGCTTCGTAACAACCTACCCTTGATAATGGAGATTGCCCTTTTACTCGGACTGATACTGCTCAATGGCGTGTTTGCCATGTCCGAGATTGCCTTGGTCACCGCCCGCCGTGCCCGTTTGCAGATACTGGCCGAATCGGGGGACGCAGGCGCGCGCGCCGCCATTCAGTTAGGCGAAAATCCCACCCGCTTTCTCTCCACCATGCAGATCGGCATCACCTCCATCGGGGTGTTGAACGGTATTGTCGGTGAATCGGCCCTGGCCGGTCCCTTTGCCACCTGGCTGCAAGGCCTGGGCATGCATCAGGAGAGCGCCCAGTGGCTGTCGCTGGGTCTGGTTGTTCTCAGCATTACCTATATCTCCATCGTCCTGGGTGAGCTGGTACCCAAGCGTATCGGCCAGATCAATCCAGAGCCGATTGCTCGCCTGGTTGCCCGTCCGGTGCAATGGCTGGCAACGCTTACCAAGCCTTTTGTCCGCTTGCTGACGGCATCTACCGACTTGATGTTGCGCACGCTGGGCGTGCGTACCGATCAGGCCAATACCGTGACGCAGGAAGAAATCCACGCCCTGCTGGCGGAGGGATCCGAGTCTGGCGCGATCGAACAGCAGGAGCACGAGATGGTGCGCAATGTGTTCCGCCTGGATGACCGGCAGATCGGCTCGCTGATGACGCCGCGTTCTGAAATCGTCTATTTAGATCTGGCTGACGAGCACAAGGTCAACCTGGAGACGATCGCTGATACCGATCATTCGCGCTATCCGGTATGCCGGGGTGGCCTGGATGAGGTCTTGGGCATTGCCACTGCCAAACAGATTCTTGGCCAGACCTTGCGCGGAGAGGAGGCGGATTTCGCCAGTCATCTGCAGCAAGTCGCCTATGTGCCGGAAACGCTGACGGGCATGGAATTGCTGGAGAACTTCCGGACGACTTCGGTCCAGATGGCGCTAGTGATTGACGAGTATGGCGAGATCCAGGGCCTGGTGACCTTGCAGGACTTGCTCGAGGCAATCACGGGCGAGTTCAAGCCGCATGATATCGAGGACGCCTGGGCTGTACAGCGTGAAGATGGTAGCTGGCTGCTGGATGGTCTGATTCCGGTACCGGAATTGAAGGACAAGCTGGAGTTGCGTGAAGTGCCCGAGGAAGACAAGGGGCGCTATCACACGCTGGCCGGCATGATCATGTTGCTGCTCGGGCGGTTGCCGCAGACGGCGGACAAGCTCGATTGGGGTGGCTGGGTGTTCGAGGTCGTCGACATGGATGGCAAACGCATCGACAAGGTCCTGGTCAGCCGTGATCCGAGTGCGGACGATACGGCGACTGTCGAACCAGGCGCCGACTGATGAACCAGCCGGCCGAGCCGCTGGCCCTGGTCTTTGGCCAGCCGGTCACCGAACTGCCGCAGGATCTGTATATCCCGCCTGATGCCTTGCGGATCATGCTGGAACGATTCGAAGGCCCGCTCGACCTGCTGCTTTATCTCATCCGGAAACAGAACCTCGAGATACTCGACATTCCCATGGCGGTGGTGACCCGCCAGTACATGGATTATGTGGAGGCCATGCGTGTTCATCGGCTGGAGCTGGCCGCCGAGTACCTGTTGATGGCAGCGCTACTGATCGAGATCAAGTCACGCATGCTGTTGCCCCGGCCCAATGCGGAGCAGGGTGATGAGCATGATCCGCGCGCTGAACTGGTACGCAGGCTGCTGGAATATGAGCAGATGAAGCTTGCCGCGTTCGAACTGGATCAGTTGCCCATGGCCGGGCGTGATTTCAGCTGGGCGGCAGCCTGGTTTGATCGCGAAATGGTTGTGCGTTTACCTGAAGTCCAGCCGGTGGATCTCAAGCATGCCTGGATGTCCTTGCTGGCTCGCGCCAAACATACGAAGCATCACACCGTGCGCCCCGACGAGTTGAGCGTGCGCGAACAGATGAGCGAGATTTTGAAACAGCTCGCCAGCGGGCAGTTTCGGGAGTTCTCGCAGTTGTTCGATACCAGCCGTGGCGTGCCATTGCTGGTCGTGAGCTTTATTGCGGTACTGGAACTGACCAAGGAAGGTTTGATTGCGGTCAGCCAGAGTGAGCCCTATCAACCTATCTATGTCCGCCTGGCGGGGGCTGAGCCCTTACCGGCGGAGCTTGCAGCACCCACTCTTATCAATTGATCCGCTGGCTCGCCTGTCATGGAATCCCTGCTGCACGACCGCCAACACCTACAGACCGTGATCGAGACCGCCTTGCTGGTTTCATCCGAACCGCTGGGGCTGCACGAACTGAAGAAGCTATTTGCCGAGGAACTCAAGGCGGAGCTGTTGCATGAGGTGCTGGACGCCATCCAGCAGGCGTGGGTCGGGCGTGGTGTTGAACTGGTCAAGCTAGCCAGTGGCTGGCGGTTCCGTGCCCGGCTGGAATTTCAGCCCTATCTGGACCGACTGAGTCCCGAAAAGCCGCCACGCTATTCTCGTGCGGTCATGGAGACGCTGGCTATTATCGCCTACAAGGGACCTTTGACTCGCGGCGAGATTGAGGAAATTCGCGGCGTGACGGTGTCGACCAATATCGTCAAGACGCTGGAAGAGCGGGGCTGGATCGAAGTCGTGGGGCATCGGGAGACGCCTGGCCGACCTGGTCTCTACGCGACCACCCGTGTCTTCCTGGATGATCTGGGCCTCAAGAGCCGTACCGAACTGCCCTCGTTGACCGACCTGGGGCAGTTGGTCCTACCTGAGCCGGAGTCATCGGCATCCTAAATGAGGTAGGGGAGCGTTCCTCGGCCGACGCAGAGCGATGTGCAAAGTGAAAACTATCCGTAACACGAGGGTGAAATAGTTCATCGTACGCTCTAGGCTGAATATATATATTCGGTAATAGCGAAATGGCGTCGACATGGACGAGACGATCTACACCCTGATCGCCGAGGACAACCTTACCTGGCTGGCCCATGCCGAGGACAGCCACCTTGCCCTGCTGGTGCCTGACCCGGGCCTTGGGGCCGCCTTTCTCCCCTGTAATCCCAATCATCCTGCGCTTGCTCCGCTCGAAGGCGATGCCGAAATCGACGGCGAGCACTGGCTGGCCTACAGCTGGGGTGTCGGTACCAGCCTTGCGGCCAAGCTCAATGCCGGTGCACTGGGCAAGGATGATGCGTTGCCGATGATACTCAAGCTGCTCGACGGTGCCTTGCATGCCCGCTTGCTGGGGCTGGGGCTGGGCCGTATCGATGCCAGCAGGGTGCTGGTCGGTACCAATGGCAGCCTGAGCCTTGCGGCTGTGCTGCCGAATACGGATGCCAGCGAGAACGCCTTGCAGGGTATGGCCGCATTGCTGTTCCACATGTTATCCGGCAGCAAGCTTGCGGGCGAGCGTAGCGAGGCGCCTTCCTTGTTGGCCATCGTGCCCGATATCGACCCGGCCCTCGAAGCCGTGGTGCTGGCAGGCCTGGGCGGCACTGCCGTGCCTCAGCATGAGAGCCTGCTTGCCTTCCGGGCGGCGCTGCAACATTACCAGCAAGGTCTGACGACACTAGGGGATGAAGTGGCCGAGGAAGACATGCCGACGCACCAGTTGCTGCGCCGCATGGAGAACACCGAGGATTTCCCCGCGCTGTCCCGCGCCATTGGTGCTATCAGCCGAATCACAGATGGCGATACCGAGAAGTTGCAGGCGTTAGCTACCGTGATCCTGCGTGACTTCTCCCTGACCAACAAAGTGCTTCGTTTGGCGAACTCGGCAAGTTTTGGACAGTTTGGCGGGGCGATCAGCACGATCTCTCGCGCCGTGATGGTGTTGGGATTCGGGACGGTGAAGTCGCTTGCCATGACGCTGGTCCTGATCGAACACTTGACCAATCATGAGTACGCAGGCGAGTTGAAGGACGAGGTCGCGCGGGCCTTCTTCGCCAGCTTGCTGGCGCGCAAGCTGGCCGAGAAAAGTGGTTATCGTGATCTGGAGGAGGCGCGGGTGGCCGGGATGTTCCACCTGTTGGGTCGGTTACTGACGCTGTTCTACTTTCATGCCGATACGGTCAAGATTACGGCTATGGTGGCGGATGGGGAGGATGAGGACGCTGCCGTGAAACGTGTGCTTGGTGTTAGCTATGAAGCCCTGGGCATGGGCGTGGCGCGCGCCTGGAATTTGCCCGGCAAGCTGGTCAGCAGCATGGCGGCCGAGGATGCCAAGCCCAGGCCGCCTCGTCATGATGGTGACTGGCTCAGGTTGTTCGCCAATGCAGGCAAGTTGATGATGCGGGCGGGTATGGCAAGCAGCGAGCAGGATCGGTACAAGGGCTTTCTGCAGGTTCGGGATCGATTCAGTGAGCCGTTGCGGTTCAGTGAACGGGATTTCCGGATTGTCATGGATGATGCCGTACGCGAAACCTTGCGCGAGGCGGCGATATTCGGGCTCGCTGCGCAAGAGGAGGGTGCACTGGCCAGGTTGCGGCAGTTGGCAGGTTTACCTGTGATGGGGGGCGCTGCGGCACCGGCAGGGGAGGTGTCTGCGCCTGATGCAACGCCAGGCAAACCCGTGGTGCAGGTGGAGGCCCCGCAGGACAGGCCGGCAGTTGTTGAGGCCTTGGCTAATTGCGTTCAGGACGTGACTGAGACGCTGGTGGGGGATTTTCGCCTGAACGATCTGCTGCGGATGATTCTGGAGACGCTCTACCGTAGTCTGGGAGTGGACAGGGTGCTGATTGCCACACGCAGCGTGCAGCGCAATGCCATCATCGGGCGCTTTGGTTTCGGAGAAGATATCGATCTGTTCCTGCAGCGTTTTGCCTTGCCGCTGGATGAGAGCGCGGACGTGTTCCGCGTGACCTTGTCGCAGAACGTGGATGTACTGATCGATGATGTGGATAGCGCTGCGATACGTGAGCGGGTACCAGACTGGTTTCGTGCCTGTGGGGGCGGGAAGACCTTTTTGCTGATGCCGGTGGTGATCGACCGGAAGATCGTCGGATTGTTCTACGCGGACCGCGCGGCTGCCGGTAGCTTGCAGCTTGGGCCGCGTGAACTTGCGCTCTGCAAGACGCTGCGAAATCAGGCGATTCTGGCGATCCGACAGAAGACACCCCCAGCAACATCGGGCTAATTGCACTGCCGCATTGGATTATTTGCTCTAGTTAATAAGAATATGTTTATAAAGAGAAAAATACGAAAATGACAATTTTGTGCAATGCAACAAAACGCTTGACTTGCGCAAACCGGCTGACCATAATCGGGTCATGCTGCGGTGCGGAAAATATATTGTCCTGCAGCTATACCCATACCGATAGGTTAGTTAGGAGAAGACTTTTATGTTCGCAACCTCAGATTTCGCCGCACTTGGTCAGGCTCAGCTCGAAAAATCGATCCGCTTGTCCCATATCGCTCTCTCGGGCGTCGAACGCTTCGTCGCTCTGCAACTTGATATCGCTCGGGAACTGATTTCCGACAACACTGTAACTGCCAAGGCATTGTCCGAAGTGAAGGACGTGCAAGGCTTCATCACCCTGCAGCAGCAACTGTCGCAGCCGAGCATCGACAAGGCCCTGGCTGTTGCCAAGAGTGTCTACGATGTCTCCAGCAAGTCGCAGGCTGAGCTGGGTGCATTTGTTGAAGACCAGGTGGTTGAATTCAACAAGGGCTTGGTGTCCACCCTGGACAAAGCTGTCAAGCAAGCTCCGGCCGGTTCGGAGATCGTGGTATCGGCCGTCAAGACTGCTGTCGCTACCGCCGCTTCGGCTTATGACACCGTGACCAAGACTGCCAAGAAGGTTACCAGCGACTTTGCCGAAGCCAGTGTTGCCGCCGCCGAGACTTCGGCCAAGGCCGCTGCCGGCGTTGCCAAGAGTTCGGCTCGCAAGGCTGCTTCTGCCGCTGCCTGATCCAGGTTGCGGGTGTTAAAACAAAAGCCACGCAAAGCGTGGCTTTTGTTTTTTGGTTCGCCGGGGATCTGTGGTCGTCTTGTTTCTGGTGTACCTGCCTAAAAAGTGAGCAGCGGCAGGCAGCCAGGCAGGGCACTAAACTTATATAGCGAATTTTCGATCCCATAGCGTTACGCCTCGTCCTCGAGGGGTCTCTTTGAGAAATCCACCCGCTGACCGCACCAGGAACGCCCCGCTTGCGGGGCGTTTTGCATGGGGTTTTGGGTTTTTTGGGGTTTTCTTCGCGTATTTCGATCGCCGCTGCAGGTAGTCAGGGCGGAGCTTTGCGCGGGATTGTCAGCGGGCCGTAAAAAAGTTTGGGTCGGGGTGGATTACGGATCAGTGACTTAGCGGCGTTGGCGCCGAAAGTGAGGGATAAAAGC
>NZ_BAAGVO010000003.1:0-128561 GCF_054780835.1 Chitinimonas naiadis
CCGCGAGATAAGCGCATTGAACCAGACCAAGCACCCGCGGTGAACCCGCGGGGCTTGGTGCGTTCTGGGCTCCGGGTAGCGCTGCATCGTATCGGCGCTTACGGTATTTCATGCCCCGATTGGCGCAATCCATCTGGAAGTCCTGCTCAAATTCATTCCCATTTTCCATAGTGCTGATTGATCTCTTTAGCCTGGAAACGACATGACTACGCCCGCAGCAGTAGATGCGCAGCTTGGATATGCAGTAAGGGGCACAGCAGGAGCGGCGGCCTGGTCGCGTCACTTGCTCAATGGCGCCGGCCGCATCTGGTTCTCCGCAGTGGTCGTCGGGCAGCTGATGTTCGTGGCCTATCTGCTGGCTTTCTATGGACGGCATGCAGTGGCCGGGCAATTCCTTGCCTGGAACAAGGTGGTTCCCCATGCCTGGCGGCCTGGCGATATGCTGGGTAATGCCGCCATGGTGGTGCATGTGGCCTTGGCCGGGCTGGTCATCAGTGGCGGCCTGTTGCAGCTGCTGCCCTGGCTGCGGCAGAGAGTACCGTTACTGCACCGATGGAATGGACGTCTCTACATGCTCGGCGCCTTGCTGGCGAGCAGTGCCGGCCTTTATATGGTGTGGGTAAAAGGGGCGGTTGGTGACCTGAGCCAACACCTGGGGCTGACCCTCGACGCAATCCTGATCTTTGTCTTTGCCGCGCTGGCGTGGCGGGCCGCCCGGCAACGACGCTTCGACCAGCATCGGCGCTGGGCGTTGCGCTTGTTCATGGTAGTCAGTGGCGTGTGGTTTTTCCGGGTGGGCCTCATGTTCTGGCTGATGCTGAACCAGGGGCCGGTCGGTTTCGATATGCATAGCTTTACCGGACCTACGCTCACGGTGCTGGCATTTGCAGACTACCTGCTGCCCTTGGCCATGCTTGAGCTGTATTTCCTGGCCCAGCGGCGGGCAGATAAATGGCTTAGCCTGCTGGTTGCAGCCGTGCTGACCAGCCTGAGCCTGGCGATGGCGGGTGGTGTGGCCGTGGCCGCAATGGGAATGTGGCTGCCACGCATGGCGAGTTAGCCACCATGGCTGGCCTTATGCGTGACCGGTCTCGGTGCCGATAGCGGGCCAACGGGAACCGTCATTTTGCCCACACCAATAGCAAAGAGCCCAGACGTGGGCCTGGGCTTTTGTTCGCTACGGTGTATCAGCGGTACTTGCGTACCAGGCCGACCATGACGCCAAAGATCTCCAGCGTACCTTGCGGTCGTATCACCGGATAAGCCGGGTTGGCTGGCAACAGCACGAACTTGCCCGCTTCGCGCCCCAGGGTCTTGAGCGTGAACTCGTCGTCGACGATGGCGACCACGATGTCCCCCGGGTTGGCGATGGCCCTGCGCTCCACCACTGCCAGATCGCCGGAATGGATGCCGGCGTCGATCATGGAGTCGCCCTTCACCGGGATCAGATGCGTATGTGATGGCCGGTTGATCAGGTACTGGTCGATCGCGAACGCATCGCTACCCACATCCCGGGCAGCAACCGGCATCCCGGCAGGGACGGGCTCGGCCGACATGGTGCGCTCGAAGAAGCGATCCGCTGGCACCCAGTCGCCATCCGAGCTGCGGGAGAGGAAACCTTGCAGCTGCAGCCGTGTCAGCAACTTGGAGACGGCCGATTTGCTGGCGAAGCCGAACAGGCTCATCAGCCGGGCGTAAGAGGGCAGACATCGCTCATCTGCGTAGTAGTCCTGAAGGCGTCCCAGATAGTCGAGATCGCGTTCGAATTCGCTCATGATGATCCAATGGTGAACGTTTGTTCGCCAACTTTAGAGAACGTACGTTCTCTTGGCAAGTGCCTCGTGCAGGGAGTGTGCTTGCACAAGGCAAATGGCCAGCATGTGCTATACCGAATTGACTCCCCGCAGAACAACAAGACCTGTTTCATCTTCCCCGCGCGAACTTTTGCCCGCGTACCGTTCCAAACCTTGTGTCGCTGTCCGACATGTCTGAACGAGAGGGATCGCCATGGATATTTTCGCCAATTTCAGCAGCCGTTACGACCGTACCCGCGAGGAGGAAATGAGCCTTCGCGAGTATCTGGACCTGTGCAAGCGCGAGCCAGGCGCCTATGCAACGGCTCCCGAACGCATGTTGATGGCGATAGGTGAACCGGTGATGCTGGATACCCGCAACGATACGAGGCTATCGCGGGTATTCGCCAACAAGATGATCCGTATCTACCCGGCCTTCCGCGAGTTCTACGGCATGGAGGAGGTGATCGAGCAGGTGGTTGCCTACTTCCGGCACGCTGCGCAGGGCTTGGAGGAAAAGAAGCAGATCCTTTATTTGCTGGGCCCGGTAGGTGGCGGTAAGTCGTCGATCGCCGAAAAGCTCAAGGAGCTGATGGAGAAGGTGCCGTTCTATTGCGTTAAAGGGAGCCCGGTCAATGAGTCGCCGCTGGGTCTGTTCAGCGATGCGGAAGACGGCCCCATCCTCGAGGAACAATACGGCATACCGCGCCGCTACTTGAAGTGCATACCTAGCCCCTGGGCGGTGAAGCGGCTGCAGGAATTTAACGGGGATATCGATCAGTTCCGGGTGGTGAAGCGCTACCCTTCCGTGCTCAAGCAGATCGCGGTCGCCAAGACCGAGCCCGGTGACGAGAACAACCAGGACATCAGTTCGCTGACTGGCAAGGTCGATATCCGCAAACTCGAGAAATACGCCCAGGATGACCCGGATGCCTATAGCTATTCGGGCGGCCTGTGTCTGGCCAATCAGGGTTTGCTCGAATTCGTCGAAATGTTCAAGGCGCCGATCAAGGTGCTGCATCCGTTGCTGACGGCGACCCAGGAAGGCAACTTCAAGGGAACTGAAGGCTTTGGTGCCATCCCCTTCGATGGCATCGTGCTGGCCCACTCGAACGAATCTGAATGGAAGCAGTTCAAGAACAACAAGAACAACGAAGCCTTCCTCGACCGGATCTATATCGTCAAAGTGCCTTACTGTCTGCGCGTCAGCGAAGAGGTGAAGATCTACGAGAAGCTGGTCCGTAATTCCTCGCTGAACAATTCCCCCTGCGCCCCCGGCACGCTCAAGATGATGTCGCAGTTCTCCATCCTGTCGAGGCTGAAGGATCCGGAGAATTCCAGTATCTATTCCAAGATGCAGGTCTACGATGGCGACAACCTGAAGGATACCGATCCCAAGGCCAAATCCATTCAGGAATACCGGGACTTCGCAGGTGTCGATGAAGGCATGGATGGCTTGTCGACCCGCTGGGCCTTCAAGATCCTGTCCAAGGTCTTCAATTTCGATCACTCCGAAGTGGCTGCCAACCCGGTCCATCTGCTGTATGTGCTGGAGCAGCAGGTGGAGCGCGAGCAGTTCGCGCCCGAGACCGAGCAGAAGTACCTCGCCTATATCAAGGAGTACCTGGCGGGGCGCTATGTCGAGTTCATCGGCAAGGAGATCCAGACCGCTTACCTGGAAAGCTATTCCGAGTACGGGCAGAACATCTTCGACCGCTATGTGACCTTTGCCGACTTCTGGATCCAGGACCAGGAGTACCGTGACCAGGATACCGGTGAGAGTTTCGATCGCAACGCGCTCAACAATGAGCTGGAGAAGATCGAGAAGCCGGCGGGTATCAGCAATCCCAAGGACTTCCGTAACGAGATCGTCAACTTCGTGCTGCGTGCCCGGGCCAACAACGGTGGCAAGAATCCGACCTGGACCAGCTACGAGAAGCTGCGCTCGGTGATCGAGAAGAAGATGTTCTCCAATACCGAAGAGTTGTTACCGGTGATTTCCTTCAATGCCAAGGCGAGCAATGAGGACGCCAAGAAACATGAGGATTTCGTCAATCGCATGGTGGCCAAGGGCTACACCGCCAAGCAGGTCAGACTGCTGTGTGATTGGTATCTGCGGGTAAGGAAGTCTTCCTGAGGCGCAAGGCGGGTGTTCTGGTCGCTGGGCACCGAGGCCCAGCTGACGGCACACGACTTACGCGAGGTTCAACATGGCGCACCTGATAGACCGAAGGCTCAACGGCAAGAACAAATCCGCCATCAACCGGGATCGGTTCCTGAGGCGCTTCAAGGGACAGATCAAGGAGGCGGTCACCCGGGCCGTCAAAGGGCGGTCGATCACCGATATCGACAGCGGCGAGAAGGTATCCATTCCGGTCAAGGACGTCTCCGAACCGGTCTTCGGCCACGCGCGAGGCGGGGTCTGGGAGACTGTGCACCCCGGCAACAAGGAGTACCTGCAGGGGGACAGGATAGACCGGCCAGAAGAGGGCGGTGGTGGCGGTGGCGGCAAGGCCTCCCAGGATGGTGAGGGCGAGGATGATTTTGCCTTTGAACTGAGCCGCGAAGAGTTCCTCAATTTCTTCTTTGAGGACCTTGAACTGCCCAACCTCGTGAAGACGCAGCTGACGGCGACCGAGGCCTTCAAGCATGTGCGGGCTGGCTACAGCACCGACGGTACCCCCTCCAATATTGATGTGGTCCGCTCGCTCAAGGGGGCGTTGGGCCGCAGGATCGCGCTGACGGCCGGGCCGATGGCACGTCTCAATGAAGCGCGTGAGGAGCTGGATGTCCTGCTGGAACGGCGCGACGAGGATGACCCCGAGGTCATCGCCCTGCGTGAAGAAATCCATTCGCTCAAGACCCGCATACTCGGCATTCCCTTTATCGACCCGTTCGACCTGCGCTACAGCAACCGGGTCAAGCAGCCCCGGCCGCATACCCAGGCGGTGATGTTCTGCGTGATGGACGTATCAGGCTCGATGGACGAGCAGAAGAAGGATACGGCCAAGCGCTTCTTCATCCTGCTTTACCTGTTCCTGACCCGGGCCTACGAAAAGATCGAGGTGGTGTTCGTACGGCACCATACCCAGGCGCAGGAGGTGAACGAGCACGACTTTTTCCATGCCCGCGATACCGGTGGGACGGTCGTGAGTTCGGCGCTGAAACTGGTGGATCAGATTATCGCCGAGCGCTTCCCGACCAATGACTGGAATATCTACATCGCCCAGGCCAGCGACGGCGACAACTGGGACAGCGACTCGGTGGTCTGCAAGGACATCCTGCTCGGGCACATCCTGCCCATGGTGCAGTATTACGCCTATATCGAAATTACCGAAGGAGAACCGCAGAACCTCTGGATGGAGTACGAGCGGGTGAGCGAGGCCTGTCCCCAGTTCGCCATGCGCAAGATTCAGTCACCGGCGGATATCTACCCGGTGTTCCGCGACCTGTTCAAGAAGAATGCGGCCAATGTATGACTGAGATCATGGTCACGCCCAGTAGCGCCAAACGCAAGCGGGCCCGTCGCCCCAAGGGTCCCTTGTCCACTGGGTCGGAATGGACCTTCGACCTGATCGACCAGTACTACCGGGAGATAGAGCGGATCGCCAAGGATTTCGAGCTGGATACCTATCCCAACCAGCTCGAGATCATCACCGCCGAGCAGATGATGGATGCCTATGCCTCGGTGGGCATGCCGGTGATGTACCACCATTGGAGCTACGGCAAACACTTCCTGAGCACCGAGAAGGGCTACAAGCGCGGCCAGATGGGGCTGGCCTACGAGATCGTCATCAATTCCAGCCCCTGTATCGCCTACCTGATGGAAGAGAACTCGATCACCATGCAGGCGCTGGTGATCGCACATGCCGCCTTTGGCCACAACAGTTTCTTCAAGGGTAACTACCTGTTCCGGGCCTGGACCGATGCCAGCGCGATCATCGACTACCTGGTATTTGCCCGCCAGTACATCCGGCAGTGCGAGGAGCGCTACGGGGTCGACGCGGTCGAAGAACTGCTCGATAGCTGCCACGCCTTGATGAACTACGGCGTGGATCGCTACAAGCGGCCGCCCAAGCTCTCGGCGGCGGACGAGCAGGCCCGCCTGAGCGAGCGGGCGGAATACCTGCAAAGCCAGGTCAATGACCTGTGGCGTACCTTGCCGCGCCGGGTGGAGGAGGCCGAGAAGGCGGAGTCCCGTCGTTTCCCGGCCGAACCCCAGGAGAACCTGCTGTATTTCATCGAGAAGTTCGCGCCACTGCTGGAGCCGTGGCAGCGCGAAGTGGTCCGCATCGTGCGCAAGGTGGCGCAGTACTTCTACCCGCAGCGCCAGACCCAAGTCATGAACGAGGGCTGGGCGACCTTCTGGCACTACACCATCATGAATCGCCTGTACGACGAGGGGCTGATCAGCGATGGCGCCATCATGGAGTTTCTGCACTCGCACACCAACGTCGTCTACCAGCCACCGGTCAACAGCCGCTGGTATTCGGGCATCAACCCGTATGCGCTGGGTTTTGCCATGTACAACGACATCAAGCGGATCTGCGAGGCCCCGACCGAGGAAGACTACCGCTGGTTCCCGGATCTGGCGGGTACCGAATGGCGGCCGGCGCTGGAGTTCGCCATGAAGAACTTCAAGGACGAGAGCTTTATCGCCCAATACCTGTCACCAAAGCTGATCCGGGATTTCCGGCTGTTCGCGGTGCGTGACGATGATCACGAGGCGCAACTGGAGATCAGCGCCATCCATAACGACGAAGGCTATCGGGATATTCGTCGTCGCCTGGCCGATCAGTACAACCTGGGCAACCGCGAACCCAATATCCAGGTCTGGGAGGTCAATACCCGTGGCGACCGCTCATTGACCCTGCGCCATATCCAGCATAACCGCCGGCCGCTCGGCAACTCGGTGCACGAGGTGCTGAAGCATATCGCCAGGCTGTGGGGGTTCTCGGTCAAGCTCGAGAGCTGCGACGCGGATGGTCGGGTGATCCTGACCTATGACTGCAAGATGGAGAAGCGGCACGGCGGCTCATAGATTTTGTGCTGGGGCCTGCCTCACCCCGCCCATCGTGCGGCGAGGCAGGCGAAAGGCATCGCGCCTTTCGCCCTGGGTACGTCAGCCCAATGACAAACGGGGCAGCCAGTTTTTCAGGCGCTGCGTGTAGGGCTGGGTATGCGCGAGCTGGCGGGTATCGACGCTGAAGCGGCTATCGGTCATGGCTTGGATCAGCAACTCTTCGTCCATGGCGAGCTGGTAGTCATGGCCTCGACCGAGGACGATATCGGCACCGGCAGCGGTGAACCAGATGATGCCGCTCTCCACCTTGATGCGGGTGCCGGCCGGGGCATTGCAGGTGCAAAGGGCATTGGCGACGAGCTGGTGGGTTTTCATGGCGGCACTCCTGGTTGGTGACGGTGCCTAGATTACGTCGAACAAGCGAGGATTTTTAGGCCCAGACTGTCCTTGTTTGGTGCAGAACAGTACGGTTGCTGTCCCAACTGTCACGGTACATTTCAGTGACAACTGTTTCTTGGCGGGCGCTTTGTTGCGGCGCAAGATCACTATCCAAATCCTCTGGAAGGTCCGCCATGGTTCAAGATCGCTCTGCCACGCTCTATGCCGCGTTAGCCGATGAGATCGCCGCGCAGATCGCCAGTGGCACCCTGCAGCCGGGCGACAAGTTGCCCAGCCTGCGTGAATTGCGTGATCGTCGTGGCATCAGTCTCTCTACCGTGACCGAGGCTTTCCGCTTGCTGGAGGATAGGGGGCTGCTGGAGGCCAGGCCGCAATCGGGATTCTTTGTCCGGCAGAAGCTGGTGGCGCCGCCGCCGCCCTCCCGCCCATCAAGCGCGCCCGCCGCAGTCACGGTCAACCGGCGGCTGTGGGACTACCTGCAGCTGACCCGCGGCCGCCAGCATGGCTTCTGCTACGCAGTCATGGCGCCGGAGTGCTTCCCCAATACCCAGTTGCAGAAGCTGATGAACGAGGCGCTGCGGCACTCTCCCACGCTGTTGTCCGAGTACGGCGGTACCCGTGGTCTGGAAGTCCTGCGCCGGCAAGTGGCAAGGCATGCGATGGAGTGGGGCGGCCGCTTGAGCGCCGACGATGTCCAGATCACCGCCGGTGGCATCGAGGCCCTGAACCTGGCTTTGCGTGCGACCACGCAGCCGGGTGATGTTGTCGCTGTCGAATCGCCGACCTACTTTGGCTTGCTGCAGCTGTTCGAATCCATGGGTCTGAAGGCATTGGAGATACCGACCGATCCGGTACACGGTATCTCGGTGCCCGCGCTGGAACTGGCCAGTCGTGATGGCGGCATCGCCGCCTGCGTACTCATGCCCAACTTCAGCAACCCCACCGGCAGCATGATGAGCGACGAGGCCAAGCAGCAGGTGGTGCAGCTGTTGGCCGAGCGCCAGGTTCCCCTGATCGAGGACGATATCTACGGCGAGTTCTACCAGGGCCGCGAACGTCCCCGCCCGGCCAAGGCCTTTGACGAGACCGGTAACGTGCTCTACGTCGCCAGCTACACCAAGCTGGTGGCACCGGGCATGCGGGTGGGCTGGATCGCGCCGGGGCGGTATCGCTCGCGGGTGGAGATACTCAAGTACATCAATACCTTCTCCACGCCTGCCATTACCCAGGCCACGCTGGCCCGCTTCCTGGAAAGCGGTGGCTACGACCACCATATGCGGCGCCTGCGGCGACTCTGCGCCGATCAGCTGGATCACATGAACGAGGGCCTGGCCCGCTACTTCCCGGAGGGAACGCGCTGGACACGGCCGCGTGGTGGTTATCTGTGCTGGGTCGAACTGCCGGCGGGCTCAGACAGTACCCGCATCCTGCAGGAGTCGATCGAGGAGGGCATCAGCTTCGCCCCCGGCCCCCTGTTCTCCGCACGCAATGCCTATCGCAACTACCTGCGGCTTTGCTGTGGCGAACCCTGGTCGGCCGAAGTGGAGGCGCGGCTCAAGCGCCTGGGGGAGATTGCCCGGCGACAGCTGGAGGCCAGCAGTCGTCCTGCTATCCCGTTGGATACGCATAACCTGTTCGAACTGGGCTGATCCTCGCCTGCCGGGGCGGTGAGCGGCAGCCGATGCGCTAGACTCTGACCATGACTGCTTCCATCGAACAAGGCGTGCGTTACGACGCGCGCCATGCCGCTGCCTATGATCGCAAGATACGGCAACTGATCCCGGCCTACGAGTGGCTGCACACGCTCTCGGCCGCCTTGCTGGGTCAGCTGCTGCCCGCTAGCGCCAAGGTGCTGGTGGCCGGCAGTGGTACCGGTGAAGAGTTGCTGCGCTACGCTGCACTGGCCCCCGCCTGGTCGCTGCAGGGGGTGGAGCCCTCGGGCGACATGAATGCGCTGGCCGCCGAAAAGTGCCAGGCGGCGGGCATCGCGGAGCGTGTGCGGCTGATCGAGGGCAAGCCCGGCGAGGTCGTGCTGGGGCAGGGCTACGACGCCGTGACGTCATTGCTGGTGATGCACTTCCTGCCGGATGACGGCGCCAAGCAACAGTTCCTGTCCGCCCTGGCAACGACGCTGCGACCGGGTGGCTACCTGCTGCTGGCCGATCTGGGCGGTGAACCTGGCGAGGCGACGTTCGAAAACCTGTTCCGTGCCTGGCGGGCACAGCAAGACGCCAGCCGCGACCGGCCAGAGCAGGTGGAACTGGATTTCCATCACCTGCGTGTCAACGTCCATCCTGTTTCCGATCAGCGCCGTGGTGCCTTGCTGGCTGCGGCTGGCCTGCAGCTCAGGCAGGAATACTGGCGGGCTTTCGGATTGGCGGCCGTACTGGTACAGAAGGCCGATTGAGGCTGGGTACCCGCCCTTATCCCGTGCGCAAAGAAAAATGGACCGACCCGAAGGTCGATCCATGAAAGCAGGTTGTAAACGGGCGCTCACAACCTCCAGGGAGAGGAACCGGGGTGGGAGTGATCGCGCACCCCGGTTGATGCGCGGCACAATCCGCGCAGGGCACGCCTTACTTGGCGGCCTTCAACTGCAGATGGCTGTTGACGCTCTTCACACCGTCGACGGCCGCAGCCAGACGCAGGGCGTGTTCGCTGGATTCCGGCTTGTCGACGGTACCAGTCAGGGTCACGACGCCTTGCTCGGTGCTGACCTTCACATCAAAGGCCGAAACCGTCTTGTCACCCACCAGTGCAGCCTTCACCTTCGCGGTGATGGTGGTGTCGTCGACAAACTGGCCTGCCGTTGCTGCAGGGCCTGCAGTCTTGGCGTCGCTGACCTGTTCGGCGGCGATGGCGGGAGCGGCGATCATCATGGCAGCAAGCAGGCTGGGTACGAGATAGCGGTTTTGCATAGTTGGAATCCTTTCGGTTGTTTGGAAAGGCAACGCGTTTTCGGCGTTACATCCCCACTATTGCAATGCCCGTGCCAGCTCTGAAAAACGCTTTCAATTCAATTGGATGGGATTGGTGTGCCGGATTGGCGGCTGGTCGGCTCACGGATGGGCCGCTGGATCAGGTCAATTGTGTCGCCGGGAGGCGACAGGCAGAGGGCGCTCCCGGCTAAGAGGCTGAAAACAGGGTGGGAGTACCTGTCGCTATTCGGCGACAGGGGGTTGCGTGCGAAATTGCGCGGGATTGAGTTCATGCTTCTGCAGCAGCCGATAAAACTCGGTGCGGTTGCGCTCCGCCAGCCTCGCGGCATCCGCCACATTGCCATCGGTCAGCTTGAGCAGGCGCACCAGATAGTCCAGTTCGAAGCGCTGCTTGGCATCGTTGTAGCTCAATATCTCCACGGCAGTGGCCCGCAACGCGCGCTGTACCAGCGATAGCGGGATCAAGGTCGAGGTAGCCAGCGCAGACACCTGCTCCACCACGTTATAGAGCTGCCGTACATTGCCCGGCCACGGCGCCGTGGCAAGGGCTTCCAGCGCATCCGGGGCAAAGCCGTTCAGGGGTTTCTGGTACTTGTCCGCCAGCCGGGCCAGGAAATGGTTGGCCAGCAGCGGTACGTCTTCGCGTCGCTCGGCCAGGGTCGGCAGGTAGAGGCTGACGACATTGAGCCGGTAGTAGAGATCCTCGCGGAACTGCCCGTCGGTCAGGGCCGTTTCCAGGTCACGGTGGGTCGCCGACAATAGCCGCACGTCGATGGGGATGGGCTGGCTGGCGCCCACCGGGCGTACTGAACGTTCTTGCAGCACCCGGAGCAGCTTGACCTGCAAAGGCAGGGGCATGTCGCCAATCTCGTCGAGGAACAGGCTGCCACCGTCGGCCGCCTGGAACAGTCCACGGTGATTGTTGACCGCACCGGTGAACGCGCCTTTGACGTGACCGAACAGTTCGGATTCCAGTAGTGCCTCGGGGATGGCGCCGCAGTTCACCGCAACAAACGGCTTGCCGGCCCTGGGGCTGGCGCGATGGATGGCCTGCGCCAGCAGCTCCTTGCCACTGCCGCTATCGCCGCGGATCAACACGCTGGCATCGGTCCCGGCGACCAGCCTGGCTTCCGACAGGACCTCGGCCATGCGGCTGGAGCGGCTGACGATCTGGGCTCGCCAGCTGTCGTCCTCGCCGGCATGGTTGCCGCCGGGTGAGGCCAGCGACAAGGCCTGGGCGATCTTGTCGAGCAGTTGCTTGCCATCGAAGGGTTTGGTCAGATAACCGAATACCCCGCGGGCAGTGGCCTCGACCGCATCCGGGATCGTTCCGTGCGCCGTCAGCAGGATGACAGGGAGGCTGGGGTGTCGCGCATGGATTTCGCCAAACAGGGCCAGGCCATCCTTGTCCGGCAAACGGACATCGCTCAGCACCAACTGTGGCGGCTCGATGGCCATCCTGGCCAGCGCGGCCTCGGCGCTGGCAACCGGGCTGACCCGGTATCCCGCCGCAGTCAGGCGCATGCTTAATAGCTTGAGCAGGTCGGGGTCGTCGTCGACGAGCAGGATATGGGCACTCATGGCTTGGCTCCGTTGGTCGGCGGTGCGGGCCGACTGGTCAGGCTGCGCTCGATGGCCTTGAGCGCCTCGAGTTTCTCGGTGAGCTGGTCGAGTTTTTTCTGCTGTTCTCGTTGTTGCTCGCGCTGCTGTTCCCGTTGGGCCTGAGCCTGTCGATCCAGCTGTTCTTCGAGCTTGCGCTGCTCATTCAGCATACCGAGCAGCAGTCGTGCCAGGGACTGATAGGGCTGCGCTTCCGGACGAGTATCCCGGTTCACGCCATCAAGCAGTGTGATCGCCCGCGTGACATCGCCCGAGCCCCGTTGCTGCAGCAGGAGTAACGCTTGTTCCATATTGGTGGTGGGCCCGGCAGGTGCTTCCGCCAGCCGGCCAGATTCTTTCGTGAGCTCCGCAGCGGGCATCTGCCGCAAGCGATCCTGATAGTTGAGCACCGCCCGCAGCGCCAGGCTGCTGGCATCGACCTCGCGGATGGGAATACGTATCTCGCGCGGCGGTTGGGGTTGGGGCACGGCGCAGCCACCCAGCAGGGTAGCGCACAGCAGGCTAAGCAGGAATTTAGGTGTCATGGGGGAGTTCGATCAGAAAGCGGGTGCCAGGTTCATCGTCGGTCAGCACGATGCGGCCACCATGGGCTGTAACATACTCCTGCACGATGGACAGGCCGATGCCACTGCCGCGACGGGCGCCGGCGGGCTGGCGCTGACCCTGGTAGAAAGGTTCGAAGATACGGGGGCGGTCGGCAGGTGCAATGCCCGGTCCCTGATCGGAAACCGTGATCTGCACCCAGCCGGGCCGGCTCGATACGGTCAGCAGGATTTCCCCGCCAAGGGGGCTGAAGCGGATGGCATTGGAGAGTAGGTTGCCCAGTGCAACCGCCAGCTTGTCGGCATCAATCTCCACCGTCAGCGACTCACCCGCCGCCTTCAGGTGCAGGCTCTTGGCCTGCCATTGCAAACGCTGTGTATTGACGACATTGATCAGCAGACCATGCAGCGGGGTAGGGCTGCGGTTAAGTTGCCGGGCGTCGAACGCGGCGGCATGAAAGCGCAGCAGATCTTCGATCTGCCCCTGCTGGGCGGCGACATTCTGCGCCAGTATCTGGGCGATCTCGGTCTGTTGCGGTGTCAAGGGGCCGGCGACGCCGTCCTCCAGCAGGGCCACGCCTTCGCGCAAGGCGGCCAGCGGGGTTTTCAGCTCATGGGAGATATGCCGCAGAAAGCGTGCCTTGTCGGCATCGAGTTCCAGCAGCCGCTGCCGTAGCCAGTCCAGTCGTTGGCCCAGCAGGCGCAAGTCGGCGGGGCCGCGCACATCGATAGCCCGGTCCAGGTGATTCTCGCCCAGGCCAATGATGGCGTCTTCCAGTCGGCGCAGAGGGCGTGCCAGCCATAGGCCGAATACCAGTGCGAGGCAGACTGTCAGCAGCAGGGCCACCAGCAATTGGCCGCTCAGTTGCAGGCGACCGGCTTCCAGTGCATCGAGCAAGGCGGTATTGCGCTGCTCTATCCGGCCGCGGACCTGATCGGCCAGTTTTTCGTTGAGCGCGGCCAGGGCGCCGAAGTCGGCTGCGATGATGACTTCCCGATCACGGACCGGTACTGCTTCTGCCTCCAACTGACTGGTGATGCTGGCCTGGTGCCGTCGCCAATCCTTGACCGTACCGGCTTCTGGCAGGCTTTGAGCGAGCCGGTCCAGCGCTTTCTGGGCATCTCGGCTGGCTTCCGCATAGCGCTGCTGCAGGGCGGTATCGTCCAGTACCAGGAACTGGCGGGCAGCTCGTTCCATGGTGACACTACGTTCTGCCAGCAATTGGGCGTCGGCACTCAGTTGTACCGCGTGGGCCGCACTGCTGCGGCTCTGGGTGACCAGTTTCTCCAGCGTCAGCAGGGCGCGCAAGGAAGCCGCACCCAGGAGGCCGGCTACCAGCAGGAAGGCCAGCATCAATAGCTGGCGGAAGGAGGGACGCAGCAGACTAAGCATGGTGAGCTGCTGATGATGCCTATTAATTCCCCGTTGCGTAACCCTGCAAGTCCGCTTCCGGCCCGTCAGGCTTGTCGCCCACAGGCGTCACATTTGTTTGAACAGATGCAGATAGGCACGGCTGACAACCAATTGCTCCGGATGGGCCTTCAGCTTGAGCAGGGTGCGACCACGGAAGTCCCGGACCGTACCGGCGATATGCCTGACTGCGACGATGGTGCCGCGATGGATCTGCCAGAACCGGGCGGGGTCGAGCCCGTCGAGCAGCTCCTTGAGCGGCGTGCGTATCAGCGATTCGCCCTCGCCGGTAAAAACGCTGACGTATTTGTCACGCGCCTCGAAGTAGATCACCTCATCAATGGCGATCAAGCGGGTTTCGTTGCCATGGGCAGCCCGTATCCAGTCCAGGCGAGGGCCGCCGCCGGCTTGCTGCCCCAGCAGGTCGGCCAACCGGCCCAGCAGGTCCTGTGACGGCGCCGCGGGTTGGGGCGCCGGCTCAACCAGTTGACGCTTCAGCTTCTCCACCGTGCGCTGCAGCCGTTCCAGGCTAGGTGGCTTGAGCAGATAGTCCACGGCCTCGCGCTCGAAAGCGTCGACCGCATACTGGTCGTAGGCGGTCACGAACACGATATGCGGTGCGGCATCGCTACCCAGCAAGCGGCTGGCGACATCAAGGCCGGTCAGGCCTGGCATGCGGATGTCCAGAAACGCGATGTCCGGTGCTTCTTCGTCGATCAGGCGCAGCGCGTCGACACCGTTGTGTGCGAGGGCGATGACCTTGAGTTCCGGCCAGATGCTCGCCAACTGGGTCTTGAGATATTCGGCAAGAGCGATTTCATCGTCAGCAATCAGGGCAGTGGTCATGGCGGCAAAGGGATCAGAGTGGTAGGCGCAGCGTGACCTTCACGCCACAGGGATGATTATCGGTAATCGTCAGTAGTCCTGCCGAGCCGTACAAGCTCTTCAGGCGATCACGCAGGTTGGCCAGCCCCACGCCACCACCTGGCCTCGGCATAGCCTCCGGCGTAAATCCCTGGCCGGTATCGCTGATCGTGATCTGCAACTGGCCGGCCTGGCGGCTGGCGGCGATATGTATCTCGCCGCCTTCGATCTTGGGTTCCAGGCCATGCTGTATGGCATTTTCGACGACGGGCTGCAGCAGCATGGGCGGTAGCTGCAAGCTTTCCAGTCCTGGTTCCAGCTCCACACGGTAGTTAAGCCGGGCGCCCATGCGCACGGTCATCAGGTCCAGGTAGGCGCGCAGGGTGTCGAGTTCTCGCCCCAGCAGGGTCTGATCTTCCCGGCTGCTGGTCAGCGAGGCGCGCAGGTAGTCGATCAGGCGTTCCAGCAACAGCCTTGCCTTGTCCGGCGCCGGGCCGATCAAACCCACCGCGTTGGCCAGGGTGTTGTAGAGAAAATGCGGTTCGATCTGCGCCTGCAGCATGCGCAACTGGGACTCCAGTGCCCGCCGCTCGGCATCCAGTGCCCGCTGCCGTTCCCTGGCCAGCTCGACCTCGGCTCGCGCCTGCCGCTCGCGGATCACGAACAGGCCGCACAGCAGGCCGGAGATGCCGATGGCAAACACGGCGACGCTGCGTGCCCCCTTGGCACTGAACACATAACGCTGCGCAGCCGGAAAATCCATGATCGCAAAGCTGATGGCGTAGCCCAGGAACACGCCCAGGGTGGGGATGGCCATGAAATAGAGTATGCGTTGCCAGGACGAGGCGACATCCAGCCAGCGGCGCAGGAGCCTGCTGCTCAGGTCGAACAGGCCATGGATGGTGAAACCGATGACTTGGGTGATGAACAGATTGGCCCCGATGTTGCGCCAACTGATACGATCACCGATCAGGACCAGCGATATCAGCAAGAAGAAGGTGAAGATGCCGGTATTCCAGATGAACGTGTAGAGGATGTCGCGTTTCCAGTTGGCAGGCCAACGTCGGAAATAGGGAATCAGTTCCAGCGGGTGCCAGTCATAGTCCTGCTTGCACCGTTCCGGCTGGGTCGTGTCGGTGGTCTGGGACAGTGCTGGGGGGGAGGCGGGCTGTGTCATCGTCATCATTTCAGCGTCTGGTACGCTTGGATTCGGTCGTTCTTGGTAAGGCTGTTGCAACGGCGATATTGCCGGCCGGGTCCTGCAGGCCGATCTGCCGAGCCAAGGCAAAGCCCAGGCCCAGCAATGGCCATATCGCCCAGCTTATCTGGCCGTTATGCCAGAAATCGATCAGCAGGAGTACGCCCGCGATAGCGGCATAGCCCAGTGCGATGCTCAAAAGCCGCAGTTTGCGTGCGACCAGGCATTCGGCCTGTTGGCGCAGTGAGGGTTCGGCCTGCATGCGAATCTCCGGATAGTGAATGGCACCAGTGTGCGAGCGGGCGATCGTTGCCGCTGCGACTTGCGATGAATCGACACCGGACCTGCGTGAGTTGCAGCGGTCCGGCGCCAATGCAAGTCAGGAGTACTAGGCCGCCAGGAAATTGCCGTGAAAGCCGAGTGGCGCCGCATACGGCAGCAGTGCCTGGGCCACGGGGCCTGCCGCGATATGGCTGGCATCGAACACATTCAGCGCGGTCTTCTTGCGTCGTATGTCGTAGGCGGGCCCGATCAACCAGTGGCCCGGGCCGTGTCGCTTCGCGACCGGTATATGCTCTTCCACGATCCAGTCCTCGCCAAAGTGGTAACGATCCACCCTGCCGTTGCGCAGCGAAACCCTGGCCACTCCGGATAGGCCAAAGCCCTGGCCGGGATCGCCGGTCAGCATGAAGATCTCGTCATGACGGCGACCAATCTGCAGGGGGGCGACACGGGGGAACTCGGTCAAGGCCAGCAAGGTTTCCTGCCGGCTGAGGCCTTGTTTCAGATCCAGGGTAATCAAGACTGCCTGGGAATGACGGCCGCTCCCCATGGTGCTGCCGTGCATCGCGCGACGCATTTCGTCGAGGATGCTGGCATCGGGAAACAGGGTTGCATCGAGCTTGATGCTATCGCCATCGTCAAAGGCATTGCCAAAGTGAAAGACCATGGCTGCTGGCATCTCGATGATCTGCTTGAGGCTGAAGTCGGTCTTGTCGACGATCACGGCCCGCATGGGGCGCTCGCCCTCCCAGACATGCATGTCGAGGAACGACGCACCCGGCTTTTGCTCCAGCCGGAACGGTGGAACCAGAAAGACCAGGTAGCGCGCTGTCACCACGAAGTCATGCACCATGGCCAGTTTGGGCACATTGATCAGTTGGACGCGCACCAGGCTGCCGTCCGCCCCGATCTGCCACAGCACCAGCTTGTTGCTGCCTGGCAGCGCGCCGAAGTTCCAGAGCGTGCCGTCGGGTTCGATCCTGGGGTGGGCAGAGAATGGCAGGGCTGCCAGATCGGCGCGCCAGGTCTTGATGCCGCGGGTCGCCAGGGTATCGGGGTCGAGCTCGGTTGCAGAGCCGCCTTCCCATAAGGCATACAGATGGCCCGCGTGCGGCACCGCGTTGGTATTGGCGGTATTGATGCTGTCGTTGTTGCCAACCGGCCGGCGCTGAATGGCCGTGCCAAAGGTGGGGTAGAGCAACTGCCCGGCCTGCGATTCTTCCTGGAATTTGCTGGTCCTGACAAAGCGCCCGGTATGTCGCACGCGGCCGTCCCGGATGCGCCAGGCGTGCACCATGCCATCGCCGTCAAACCAATGCTCGTAGCGCTCACCGCCCCGCTCGAACCGGCCTGGTCCATTGCGGTAGAACACGCCCGCCAGCTCCTGGGGCCAGCGCCCCTGGATGCTGGCTTCCGCGCTTAGCATCTCACTCTCCACGCCGGACAGGGCGTTGAGCCGTGGGGACTGCTGGATACCTTGATGAAAGTCGCGATAGGTATTGCTGTCGGCCAGTAGCTTGCCGGGCAGGGCGGAAAAGGCACCCCCGACCAGGGTACGAAGCAGGAAGTCACGGCGATCCATGTCATTTCTCCTTGCGTTGCAGGGCATCCATCTCACGCTCCACCAGGCGCTCGTACATCGCGTGGCTGCGCCCCCAGGCCTTCACACCCTGCATGGCCAGCGCGAAGCTCAGACCCAGCAGTGGCCAGATCGCCCAGGTAATACGCCCTTCCAGCCACCAGTTCATCGCGAGCAGAAACCCCACGATGGCGGCATAGCTGGCGGCCGAACAGAAAAACTTCATCTTGGCGCTGGCCGCACGTTCAGCACGTGCTCGTAGCGTGTCTTCGGTTTGCATGTTGTTCTCCCTATTCCTGCCCGGTTGAGGGGCGATTAGCGTAAGGTGATCGTGATGGCGGCCCCATCGGCAGGCAGGCTGAGCTTGGCCTGCTCATAGCTGGGTGGGCCATAGTTGCCTGCGGCATCGCGCGAGAAACCATAAGGCTCGATTGGCATACCGATTGCATTGCTGTCCAGTTTCATGTTGTCGTTGCTGTCCTGGTAGACGGACAGTGCGTAGTCGCCGGCAGGCAGGTCGTGCAAGGTGGTGCTGACCGTGCCGGGTTCGGCTTTGACGCGGGCTACGAAAGCGGGGGTCTTCAGGAAGGTGTCGGCACGGTTGTAGGCACCGACCAGTACATGGCCATCCGTGTTCTTGAGATTGGTGACCGATACGGTCAGATCGGCCGCCTGCGCGCCGGCGCCCAGGATCAGAAGGGGGAGAAGGATGCGGATGGTCATGTCTGTGCTCCGGTATATCGCCGATTGCGATGGAGCACATGGTGGACGGCTGGCCAGATGCCGACTGGGACTTGCGACGAATCGACAGCAAAACGGCGCCAGTTGCAGGCGCCGTTCGTCAATATCAGCGAGGAGGCTGGGGGATCAGCGCTTGGCCGGTTTCTTGCGGACGTAGACAGTCTTGTTCACGCGGGCGACGACGGTGTTGCTCTCGTCGACGATGTCGACCACGAATTGCGGCAGGTACTTCTCCCCGCCTGCAGTTTGTTCGCGGATGGTGGTCAGCGTGGCGTCGTCCAGGCGGAAGCGGGCTGTCACGACGCCCCGGGCCGGCGCGATGAATTCGATCGCCGCACTCTGGTCCCAGACAAAGTAGTCCTTGCCGAGTATGGGCATGAGCATCAGCATGTACCAGGCATCGGTCATCGCAAACAGGCTGCCGCCAAAGTGGGTGTTGACGTAGTTGCGATTGAACCAGCGCAGTGTCAGCCGGCAGTCGACCTCACGGTAGTCCGCGCTGATATGCGTCGCGTGAATGCCGGTGAACAGGAATGGCGGCCAGAGATTGATCAGGCGCTTGAAGGTGCTGGCTTTCATGACGGTTTACTCCCAATTTGTGGAAATAGTTTGTCAAGCAAGCGCTTGGTTGTCAACAGTGTGAGCCGGTGGATTGAGCGGTGTATTGAGCCCGGCGTAAGCCGGGCATGGGGGAATAGTCAAGCGTCATCCTGAACGCTGACGGGCGTCAGCGAGGCCTCGCGTGCTAGGCGCTCGACCCGAGCAGCCGTGCAGCTTCCATTGATGATATACGCCGCTGACCTGGGCTTCAGGTTCTACGCCCTGAATCGGGCAATCTCCTGGCGCATCGAGGTAGCAATGCCCTCCAGGTCCCGCGCATGCTGGCTGGTATGTTCTGCCGCCAAGCTGTTGCGTTCCACCATATTGGCAATCTGCTCGACCGCAGCCGCAATTTGGTGTCCTGCCTGGTCTTGCTCCTTGAGTGCGGTCGAGATCGACTGCACCTCGTTTTCGACCAGATGGGCATCGCTGGTAATGGTTTCCACCGTTCGACCCGCCTCCTGTGCATACTCCACGCCATTGCTGACGCGCTGCACCGCGCTGCCCATAGTACCGGCTGCCTGCTGGGCCGACTTCTGGATACCGGCAATCTTGCCGCCGATCTCGCTGGTCGCGGACGTGGTGCGCTCGGCCAGCTTGCGGACCTCGTCGGCAACCACCGCAAAACCTCGTCCTTGCTCACCGGCACGGGCGGCCTCAATGGCAGCATTTAGCGCCAGCAGGTTGGTCTGGTCAGCGACCTCGCGGATCACCTGTACGATGCTGCCTATCTCTTCCGAGCGCTGGTCGAGCTCACGCATCGCTTGCGCCGTCTGTTCGATGCTATAAGCAATCGCCGACATCTCCTTGACGGTATTGCCGATCACTTTGCCGCCATCCTCCGCATGGTGCTCGGCCTCCACCGAGTGGCTCATGGCCTCGCGGGCGCTGTCAGACAGATGGCTGATGCTGGTGGAGAGCTGCTCGATGGCTGCAGCCATGCTAGTGGAGGCGTCGCTCTGTTGCCGTGACCCTTCCGAAACCTGATGGGCCGAAGCCGTCAGCTCCCGTACCATGTCGATCAATTTGCCGCTGGTACTATCCGCACTGCGCAGCACTCCCTGCACGTTCTCCGCGAGGGCGTTGAAGGCGCGAGCCGTATCCGCCACTTCGTCGTTCCCGTGCACCTCCACCCTGCGGGTGAAATCGAGATCCCGCTGTATCTCCCTGATGGTGCTGGAGAGCCTGACCAACTGGCCGGTAATGCTGCGTACGATCCAGTAGGACAGGCCCAGCGCCAGCAGGCTGACGACGATCGCAATGGTGATCAGGCGGCTGCGACCGTTGGCGTAGTCGGCATGGGCTTCCTTGGTCAGGGCATCGGCGGCCTTGGTGTTGTACTCCACCATCTTGTCGATAACCGGCAGGAAACTGCGGAAAGCCTTGCGGCCGTCGCCACGAAAGTAGGCAAGCGAGGCCTCGTGATTGCCCTCCTGCACGATCTGCTTGAACCGGTCATGGCTGAGCAGGTAGGCCGCGAGCTTGGCCTGGTAGTCGGCAAACAGCGTCTTCTCGCTATCGTCCTTCAGATACTTGCCGTATTCGCTCTCATAACCCTTCAGGGCCTCGAGGTTCTTGCCTAGACGCCCCAGGGTCTCGGTGATTTCGCTGGCATCCTTGGCGATCAGCAACTGGGTCTCCCGATTGCGGAAATCGATGGCTTCGGCGCGTATCGCACCGGTGTAGCGCACGCCGGGCAGGGCGTCATCGGTCACACCGACCAGGGCCTGGTCCAGCGCCGCCAGGGAGGTAATGCCCAGGAGTCCCATCGCAATGACGAAGACAACCAGCGCGGCAAAGGCCAGGGCGAGTTTTTGCGAGATGCGCATGGCGGGCTCCAATTGGGTAGGTGGGCTGACGTACCCTTTGTGGTGTAGTCAGCCCAAGCCCCACATGCAAGCACCGCCCGGATATTTCCCTATCTGATCAGGTGCTTATCGATCAGTCACCTCAGTGGAAGGCATAAAGGTCCATGCCCAGTCCGCCATTGGTGATATTGGTGTAAAGGCGCTCCGCCTGGGCGTTTGCACCTGCTGCGCCCAAGGGAACATAGAGCGGCAGATAGTGCTCGTCGGTGGGATGTGCGCGCTGGGCGCCCGGCGCCTGACGGCGATAGTCGAACAAGGCGGTACGGTCGCCCGCCATCAGCCGCTCATACACCCAGTGCTGGAAGGCCGGCACGTATTCGTTGGCGGCAACACCTTCCGGTACGTCGCGCTCCAGCTCTCGCAGATTGTGGGTGATGCTGCCGGAGCCAATGATCAGGACGCCTTCTTCGCGCAGGCTGGCCAGCGCCTGGCCCACTCGCCAATGATGCTCCGGGCTCTCGCGTGGCTGTATCGCCAGCTGGAACACCGGTACGTCGGCAGCCGGATACATATTCTTCAGCGGCACCCAGGCACCGTGGTCCAGGCCGTGCCCCGGATCGATGCCGACCTGAAAGCCCGCTTCCGCCAGCAAGGCCGCACTGCGCTCGGCAATCTCGGGCGAACCGGGCGGCGTGTACTGGATCTGGAACAAGGGCTCGGGAAAGCCGTAGAAATCATGGATGGTCGCAGGATTGGCCGAGGTACTGACAGCCGGCATGGTGGTCAGCCAGTGGGCCGAAGCCATGATCACTGCCTTCGGGCGAGGCAGGCTGCGGGCGACCTCCACCCAGGCCTTGCCGGTTGAGCCGGCATCCAGGGCCAGCATGGGGGAGCCATGGGAAACAAACAGGGTAGGCATGCGAGACATGGTCAGAATCCTTCAATGCATTGCACTTAGTATCTGTCTGTTATTGAGAGCGTGATAGTGGAAAGAAATCAACATCAATGTCGGATTATTTGAACCAGCTGTGATTGGGCTTCTTCTGTGTCACCGACCTGCTTGCCGTGCTGGTGCGCTGCCGAGCCCGAAGAGTCCGACTACACTGGGACGATAACAAGGAGACACCATGAGCGAACCCCATGATCGCCTGACGCAACTCAGCGAGCTGGCGCTGCGCTGGCAGAAACTCTTGCAGGAGCAGTTGCAAAAGCGTGCCCGTGGCGACGCCAAGGTCCAGATACCAGACCCGCAAAGCGTGCAGCAGGCTTTTGAGGCGCTCTGGCGCGTGGTGCTGGAGCAGCCCGAGCCGATGTGGCGTGCCCAGATGCGGTTCTGGCAAGAGTATGTCGAACTGACACAGCAAACCTGGCAGCGCTTCTGGCTGGGCGCTCCAGCTGGCGAGGAGCAGAGCGACAAGCGCTTCAAGGACGAGCTCTGGACCAGCAACCAGGTGTTCGGCTTCGTGAAACAGGCCTACCTGCTGGCGGCACGGCATATTCAGGATACGGTCGCTGAGCTCGATGGCCTAGACAAGCCGACTTCGCAGCGGGTGCAGTTCTATACCCGCCAGTTTGTCGATGCCATGGCACCGACCAATTTCCTCGCGACCAACCCGGCTGCGCTCAAGGCCACGGTGGAGTCGGGCGGGGAGAACCTGATCAAGGGATTCGCGCATCTGCTTGAGGACCTGGAGCGCAATGATGGCCGACTGATGCCGCGGATGACCGATCCGGGCGCCTTTAAGCTCGGCGACAATATCGCGCTGACGCCGGGGGCAGTGATCTACCAGAACGAACTGATGCAACTGATCCAGTACGCTCCTGCGACCGACAAGGTCCATCAGACCCCCTTGCTGATCGTGCCGCCGTGGATCAACAAGTTCTATATCCTCGATCTCAAGCCCAAGAACTCCCTGATCAAATGGCTGGTGGAGCAGGGCCATACGGTGTTCGTAATTTCCTGGGTCAATCCGACCGAGCAGCACAGGGACAAGCACTTCGAGAACTATATGCAGGAGGGCATCCTGGCCGCGATGACGGCGATCGAGGCGGCAACCGGGGAGCCTGTCGTCAACGTCGCGGGCTATTGCATAGGCGGCACGTTGCTGGCGGCGACGCTGGCCTACCTGGCAGCAGCCAAGGACAAGTCGGCGAGCAAGCGTATCGCTTCGGCCAGCTTCTTCACCACCATGATCGACTTCAGCGATCCGGGCGAGTTGGGTGTCTTCATCGATGAGCTGCAGTTGCAGAGCCTCGACGCCTATATGGACGAGAAAGGCTATCTGGAAGGGCATCAGATGGCGGGCGTGTTCAATATGCTGCGAGAGAACGACCTGATCTGGAATTTCGTTGTCAACAACTACCTGCTCGGGCGTGAGCCCATGCCGTTCGATCTCCTGTACTGGAATTGCGACGCCACACGCATGCCTGCCGCCATGCACCGCTTCTACCTGCGCAAGATGTACCTGGAAAATGTGCTCAAGGACCCGGGCGGTATCGAACTCGCCGGCGTACCCATCGACGTCCGCAACATCAAGACGCCCGCCTATTTTATCTCCGCGCGGGAAGACCATATCGCACCCTGGCAATCGACCTATGCCGGCGCCTGCCTGCTGGCGGGACCGGTGCGCTTCGTTCTGGGGGGATCGGGCCATATCGCCGGCATCGTCAACCCGCCGTCGGCGGGAAAGTATGGTTATGCCAGCAATACGCAACTACCACCGTCCGCCCGTACCTGGCTTAGCGGTAGCACCGCCCATGAGGGCTCATGGTGGCAGGACTGGTCGGCCTGGCTGCAACCGTTCAATGGCAAGCGGGTTGCGGCGAGAGTGCCTGGCAAGGGCAAGCTGGCGGCACTGGAGCCGGCACCGGGCAGCTACGTGCAGGCAAAACTGGCCTGACGGCCCGCTTGGGGGCGGTCCTGGCGGCAGAACTTTGCATGGTCGGGATGAATTCGCACGATCCAGCTCCTAAGCTGATCAGGGGTCTGCATGGGCGGCCCGTGATTGGTGAGGGAGAGGGCGGTAATGGAATTCGATATCGAACATTGGCAGGACCTGCTGCTGGGCTATGCCACGACGCTAGGGGTCAAACTGCTGGCGGCGATTGCCTTCTGGGTAATCGGGCGCTGGTTGATCGGGGTCGCCGAGCGGGCGGTGCGCAATTCGCTGGAGCGACAAAAGGTCGATCCGACCGTGCTGCGCTATATCGGCGGGGTGCTGACGGTGACGCTCAACATCCTGCTGGTCATCGGCATCCTGGGGTATTTCGGGGTACAGACCACGACGTTCGCGGCTCTGATTGCCGCGGCAGGCGTGGCGATCGGCATGGCCTGGTCGGGTTTGCTGGCCAACTTTGCGGCGGGCGCCTTCCTGATCGTGCTGCGTCCGTTCAAGGTCAACGATTTCGTGACGGTGGGTGGCGTAACCGGCACGATCAAGGAAATCGGCTTGTTCGCGACCACCATCAACACGCCGGACAATGTGCTGACCATGGTCGGCAACAACAAGATCTTCGGCGACACGATCCAGAACTTCAGCGCCAATGCCTTTCGGCGGGTGGATCTGAAGGCACAACTGGCTGGCAGCGCCGACCATCGCGCCGCGATCAGCCTGTTGCAAAGGGAGCTGGCGGCGATACCCAACGTCCTGGCCACGCCGGCACCGGATGTGGCGATCCTTGAATTCAATCTGGTGGGGCCGGTGCTGGCCGTACGGCCCTATTGCCACAATGACCACTACTGGCAGGTGTATTTCGATACCCAGGCCTTGCTCAAGGAAGGCTTGGCCGCTGCGGGCTTCCCGGCCCCTCAACCGGCGCAGACGGTCTATCTGCACAACGTCGGCTCGGGCGCCTGAGGCCACCTGTTAGCGGTGCAGCTCCATTCAATGGCTGTGCCGCTGCCGACGTTGCCGTAATGCCATCAATACATGCAGGCGCCATCCCAGTTGGACCAGGCCATATCCGGCCAGGGCGAGCAGCAGGGCCAGCGCCAGCAAACCGACCAGCAAGGGTGTGCCGAGCGCCATCATCCAGTCCAGCCAGGCGTGCATGGTCGTGCCGAGATTGGCCCAGTCGGTCTCTGGTGCCGCCGGCACGGGTGCCTGGGCGCCGTTGGCGCCGGTAATCAGCCGACCCAGACCGTAGGCGGCGAGATAGAGCGGAACGATAGTGAACGGATTGCTGAATAGCGTGCCGAACACCGCCACCGGCAGATTGACCCGAAACAGGATGGCCAGGACGGTCGCACCCAGCATCTGCAAGGGGCCAGGGATCATGCCGCTGAACAGGCCGACGGCCAGCCCGCCGGCGACCGAGTGCCGGTTCAGGTGCCAGATGTTGGGGTGGGATAGGTAAGGTGCGCATCGCCTCAGAAAGGCGTTGCGATTGAGCGTATCTCGGTCGGGTAGCCAGCGGCGTAGGTATTTGCGGGGCATGGGCAGCCTGGCGATGATAGGGGGATGGCTCAGACCCGCCCCGCCCGCAAAAGTGCAATATGGGTAATCAGCGAGGGATCAGCGGATCACATCATTTGCTCAGCGTGGGTTCGGCCGGCTTGCCGGCCTTGTCGGCAAAGTCTTTCAAACCACTTTGGACCAAGTCCCAGGTCTTGTCGATATTGCCGGCGATGTCACCCTTCAATACGCCCAGCCCGTCCAGGATGCCGCGCGCTTCCTTGAAGCCCTGTTCGATACCGCTTCCGATGGTGTCCATGAAGTTCTTCAGTACCGTGGCCTCGTCCTCGCCGGGGTGCTGCTTCTTGAACAGCTCCAGAAAGCCGGTCGACATATCGAGTATGCGCTTGGCGGTGGCCTCGGGGCTGACATCGATCTGGCTGTCATCCGGCGTTGTCGGGGGCTGGACCGCGGTGGTCGACGTATCCAGTTGCAGACTGCTGCTGATGGATTCGTAGGTCGCCTGGAACAGCAGGTTGTAGTAGTTGTCACCTTCGGTGATTGACGCACTGAAGCTGTAGCTGGCCTTGACCTGTTGCATCTGCAGGTTGAGCCGTTGCGAGTCGGATAGCTTGTTCTGCGTTGCACCCGTCTTGGTCTGGGCTTGGGTCTGCGCCTGCTGGTTGATGTCCAGGTTATTGATGTTCATGTGCTTTTCTCCTGTCGTTATCGCGCTCGGTTTATGGTTGGACCGGCTGCAAACCTGGATATCGGCAGAAATGCCTGATTTGACAGGGTAATCGCCGAGTAGGCGACGAAAGGTCGTGGATTCAACCGGCGCGCAGGGCTTCGACGATCTGTAGCCGGGATGCCCGCAGTGCAGGCAGGAAGCCGCCGATGACACCCATCAGCAAGGCAAATAGCAGGGATTTGACGACAATGCCGACGGTGAGGGTAAAGCTGAAGGCGAGTTCGGAGAATGTCTGCCAGTTCATGGTGGAGACCCCGAAGAACTGCATGCCGGAGGCCAGCAGCAGCCCGGTCACCCCACCCAGCAGCGACAGCAGCAGCGACTCCAGCAGGAAGGCGGCCAGGACGCCGTGCTTGCGAAAACCCAGCGCCCGCAGGGTGCCGATCTCCGCTACCCGGTTTGCCACCGCGGCATACATCGTGATCATGGCGCCGATGATGGCACCCACCGAGAAGATGACCGACAGCACCATGCCGAGTATGGAAATGAAGCTCGACATGACCTGCGACTGGTCGGCGTAGAACTGTGTTTCCCGCTTGTATTCGGCAGTCAGTCGTTGATCGGCCTCCAGGCGCTTGGCGACCGCGTCGTAGGCATCGCTGTCCTGCAACTGGAAGATCACGGCCGAAAAACTGAGGCGACGGAACGCCTGCATCATCTGCTCGGCGTCACCCCATATTTCCGAATTGAAGCCGCTCTTGCCTGCGTCGAATACCCCGACGATCAGCCAGTCGCGCCGGGCAAAGCGCAAGGTGGCGCCGAGCTGGATATTATCGAAACCCTGCGCGATGGCACTGCCAACGATGATCTCCGAACTGCCGGGCCGCGCAGCCCGACCGGCGATCAGCTTGATTTGCGGGCGTAGCGTCATGCCTTGCAGGCCTGCACCGCGCACGACCACGTTGGAAGGCTTGCCACCGCCACGTTTTTGTAGCGAGATCAGCACCACGCTTTCCTTGCTCAGCAGGCGCCGGCCGGTCGCATCCAGGGCAATGGCGGGATCGCTTTCAATAATGGCCGCCTCGGCGCGCGAGACACCGCTTTGCACTTCAGTCTGCGATCCCTTGCGGATAGCGACCACATTCTGCGGCAGGCCGGTTGCAGCAAGCGTCTGTTTCAGGCCGGCGTCCAGCATCAGCACCGTTGCGAACACGAACACCACCAGCGCCATGCCGCCTGCCGTCAGCGCCGTGGTCAAGCGGCGGGTCAACAGGTTGCGCCAGATATAGTTCAGCGGCAGCTGGTTCATGCGTGTTCCCACGCTGTCAGGCCGGCGCCGCCATGAAGGTGCGTCATGCCACGGCCCTCAGTCCTTCCGTGATCCGTATCCGCATGGCCTGGCGGGCGGGGACGGCTGCGGCAATCAGGGCGACCATCACGGCGGCCGCGGCTTGTTGCCAGACGGTGGAGGTCGCGATATTGAACACCGGGAAGATATTGTCCAGCGCTCCACCGACGGCACTGACGACCGGCCAGGTTAGGGCGATGCCCAGGCCGGCACCAATGGCGCATAGCAACAAGGATTCCGCCAGAATCAGGGCGCCGACGACGCCGGGGCCGAAACCCAGCGCCTTGAGGGTGGCGTATTCGGCCGTGCGCTCGCGGGCCGACATGGCCATGGTGTTGGCCATGACCGCCATGATGATCAGGATCACCACATAGCTCACCACCTGTATGGCCAGCACGATGGTATCGGTCATGGCGACAAAGCTCAGCTGGAAGGCTTTTTCCGTCTCGGTCAGCGTTTCTGCCAGCGAGTTACGGAACTGTGCATCCACCCGCTGGCTGACCTGCGCTGCGGCGCTACCGTCGGCGATACCGACCACGAACACACCGGTGTTGTTGGCGCGACGAGGCGAAAGCTGTTTGACCCGTTCATTCAGATAGTCCCAGTGGAAGAAGAACTGGTTCTGGTCGGTGGTCTTGTCGCGGCCGTCGTAGATCCCCCTCAATACGAAGGTCCAGGTGCCGGGAAAGATCGTGCCCTTGATGGGGATGGTATCGCCGACTTTCCAGCCGTAGCGATTGGCCAGTTTGCGACCGACCAGGCAGCCCTGCCGATCCCGGATGAAGGCTGCTCTGGCGTCATCCGTCAGCACGAACTCGGGATAGAGCTTGAGATAGCTTGTGGGCTCGACGGCAAACTGCGGGAAGAAGTTCTTGGGCTCGATATAGATGCCACCGAACCAGTTGGCCCAGGACAGGCCGGTTACGCCTTCGACGCTGCGTATCCGCTCGCTGTAGCTGATAGGCAGGGGGAAGACCAGCGAGATGGCGCTGCGAGTGATCAGTCGCTTGTCCGATGCCGCATCGGCGCCGGCATACCAGGCGGCCACCACGGTGCTCAGGAGGCCAAACGACAGGATGGCAACAGCCAGTCCTGCCAGCGTGAGGCAGGCCCTGAGCCGATGGCGCAGCGCATTTTTCAAGGACATCTTTAGCAGGAAGAACAGCACGCCTCAAGCCTCCTGCCTGCGTTCCAGGCCAGACAGCTCGCCTTTTTCCAGGTGCCGGATCGCGTGGGCACGTTCGGCCGCCCGGGCGTCATGGGTGACCATCACGATGGTCTTGCCCAGTTCGGTGTTCAATTGCGCCAGCAGATCGAGTATTTCGCCGGCCGATTTGCGATCCAGGTCGCCGGTAGGTTCATCCGCGACGATCAGGGTCGGGTCACTGACCAGCGCCCGCGCGATGGCAACCCGCTGCTGCTGGCCACCGGAGAGTTCGTTGGGATAGTGGGTCAGGCGATCAGACAGGCCGACCATGTCGAGCGCCAGCTCCGCATGGGCACGTCGCTCGCGCCGTCCCAGCGATGTCAGCATCAACGGCAGCTCGACGTTTTCCAGCGCACTCAGTACCGGCATCAGGTTGTAGAACTGGAAGATGAAGCCGACGTGACGGGCGCGCCAGTCGGCCAGATCACTCTCCGGCAGGCTGGCGATGTCGACATCATCGACGATGATCTGCCCGCTGGAGGGCTGGTCTATGCCGGCGATCAGGTTCAGCAGGGTGGACTTGCCCGAGCCGGAGGGGCCCATCAGTGCCAGGAAGTCACCATGCTCGATGACAAAATCGATGTCGCTGAGCACTGGCACGATCTGCCCGCCCCGCTGGTAGTGCTTGCTGACGTGCCGTAACGCCACCGCAGCGACCGCCCGGCTCATGGCTTCTTCTCCGTGACCTTGCTGCCGTCCTTCAGCTCAGCCGGTTCGAGCACCACGACCTCATCCCGTTTCAAACCCTGCCGGATCTCCAGCAGGTCTCCCAATTTCTGTCCGGTTTGCACGGCGGTGCGATGTACCAGTCCGTCACGTACGACGAATACCGCCCCCTCCTTGATGGCCTTGGGGTTGACCGCAAGGCGTGCCGTACGCTCGTCGGCCTTCAGGGCCCGGCTCAGGAAATTCACCTTGGCGCTCATTTCAGGCAGGACACGTGCGTCCCGTTCAACGAAGCCGATCTTGAACATGACCGTGGCCTTGCTGCGATCAACCGAGGGGACGATGCTGTTCACGGTGCCCAGCAGGCGCAGATCGGGCAGGGCATCGAGCTGGATCTCGCAGGCCTGACCCTGGCGTGCCTTGAACAGGCTGGCTTCTGAGACATCGGTTTCCACTTCCAGCGTCGACATGTCGGCCATGCTGACGACCGCACCCTTGGAGTCGGCACTGGCGTTGAAGGGAGAGATCACGTCGCCGACGTTCGCGGTCTTGGTGAGGACCACGCCAGCAAAAGGCGCCTTGATAAAGGTGCTGTCCAGGGCAACCTGGGCTTGCACGACGGCGGCTTCCGCCTGTCGTATGGCGGCCATCTGTGCGCCGACGACAGCGGTGGACTGGCTGGTTCGGGAGATGGCGTTGTCGTGTGCGGAGCGGGCGATAAATCCCTGCTCCAGCAGTTCGGCGCTGCGGCGATAAGCGCGATCGGCTTCAATGGCATCCGCCTCGAACTGCTTCAGTCTGGCTTTGGCGGCTTCGACATTGGCGATGGCTTGCGCCACCTGGGCTCGCTGTTCCGCGCTCTCCAGGCGGGCGATCACCTCGCCTTCTTGCACCCGGCTGCCTTCGCGCACGCCGAGCCATTCCAGGCGTCCCGTCGCCTTGGATGCGATGGCGGCTTTCTTTTGTGGCACCACATAGCCTGTCGCCGTCAGTTCAGAAATGGCTGCGGATGGCCAGGCTTGTACCACCTTGGCGGTATGGACTTCCGTGCTGCCCCCCGAGCGGGAGATAAACAGTGCGATCAGGGCCAGCAGTATCAGTACGGTGATGACATGCCACTTGCGCAGACGTCGCCTGGTTTGCCTGGACGGATTACCGCGTTCGATGGCGAGTTTCTTCAGTTTGTCGGTCATGGCGTGATGGGTTGGGTGATTTTTGCCGATCCGGAAAGTGTGTTGCGGCGCGTGGCAAGGCGCTTGCCTGGTCCACGGTGCATTCAATATGGACGTAATTGCGGGCTTTCCCCTAGAAATTTGCGGCAATGCAACAACCTATCAAACGATTGTTTGAAAGTGCCGAAGCTGTGTTACATTCCGTTCCGTAGTCGTTCTGCAGCTCACTACGAGATGCAGCGCGAAGCCGCCGGGCCAGCCCGGCCGGTTTGCCTACGCTTGGGTACTTAGGGCGCGTCGGTCACCACCGGCGCGCTTTTTTTCGTTCCTGCTGCCGACCGATATCGCTGCATATCTGGCTGTATGGGTGTCGCAATGGATGGGAAAGCCGCGCCATCGATAGCCGGGACAGGGTAAAATCGCGCGATTATTGATCAAGCACCTTTAGGCCAATGGCGAAACCCATCAAGCCCGCCAGTTTTGAGGCGGCCATGACCGAACTGGAAACCCTGATAGCCGATATGGAGCGGGGGGACGCACCGCTGGAGGCATCGCTGACTGCCTATAAGCGTGGTGGTGAGTTGATACGCTATTGCCAGGAGCAATTGGCCGCGGCGGAGCAACAGATTCAGATGCTCGATGGCGACAGCCTCAAACCGTTCGAGGCGGAGGAGGCAGAATGAGCCATTCCGACTTCCAGACCTGGTCGTTTGCCATCCAGCAGCAGATGGAGCTGGCCATGGGCAGTGTCCTGCCTTCGCCGCACCATTTGCCAGAGCGCCTGCACGAAGCCATGCGCTACGCCGTGCTTGGCGGTGGCAAGCGGGTCCGGCCCTTGCTGGTGTTTGCCGCCGGTGAGCTGGTCGATGCGCCCGCGGAGCGTCTGCAGTACGCCGCCAGCTCGGTGGAGATGATGCACGCTTATTCCCTGGTCCATGATGATTTACCTTGCATGGACGACGATGTGTTGCGTCGTGGCAAGCCGACCGTCCATGTCGAGTTTGACGAGGCGACCGCGCTGCTTGCCGGCGATGCGCTGCAGACGGCAGCTTTCGAAGTGCTGTCCGGGCGGCCGCTATGCGATGAGGCGGCGGATCAACTGACCATGGTCAGGATACTGGCCAATGCCTCTGGTGCTACCGGCATGGCAGGCGGCCAGGCGATCGACCTGGCTTCGGTCGGTAAGCCCTTGAGTCTGCCAGAGCTCGAACATATGCATATTCTCAAGACGGGGGCGCTGATCCGTGCCTCGGTACTCCTCGGTAGTTATTGCGGTACCTCCTTGCTTGCAGGTGAACGCGACAAGCTGGATCGCTTCGCCAAGCTGGTCGGGCTAGCCTTCCAGGTGGTGGACGACATACTCGATGTCGAGGCCGATACCGCCACCTTGGGCAAGACGGCAGGCAAGGATGCCGCCAACGATAAACCGACGTACGTCTCACTATTGGGTCTGAAAGAGGCCAAGCAGCGGGCTGCAGAGCTGGAGGCCGAGGCGCTGGACTGCCTGGCGGGCTTCGGTAATCGTGGTCATCGTCTGCGCGAGCTGGCGCACTTCATTGTCCGCCGTGCCTTCTGACCGGCCGGACTGCTTCCCGTTGACGGGTGCCTGACCCCGCCCATACCCACAAGATTGCCCTTATGCCTTATCCGCTTCTCGATACCATCCACCTGCCAGCCGACCTGCGACGCCTGGAAGAGGCGCAGCTCCAGCCTTTGGCGCAAGAGCTGCGCGCCTTTCTGCTGGAGTCCGTCAGCCAGACCGGTGGTCATTTCGCGTCCAATCTGGGCGCAGTGGAACTAACCATTGCGTTGCACTATGTATTCAATACGCCGGACGACAGGCTGGTCTGGGATGTGGGCCATCAGACCTATCCGCACAAAGTGCTGACAGGGCGGCGAGAGCGTATGTCGACCATGCGCAAGTATGGCGGCCTGGCAGGTTTCCCCAAACGGGACGAGAGCGAATACGACACCTTCGCCGTGGGCCATAGCTCCACCAGTATCGGTGCGGCCGCCGGCATGGCAGAGGCCAGCAAGCTGTTGGGGCAAGAACGCAAGTGCATCGCCATCATCGGTGATGGCGCCATGACGGCCGGCATGGCGTTCGAGGGCTTGAACAACGCGGGCGACAAGGATACTGATCTGTTGGTGATCCTGAACGACAATGAAATGTCGATTTCGCCTAACGTCGGGGCCTTCAACGCTTATCTCGCCAAACTGCTGTCGGGCAAGTTCTACCAGGGCTTCCGTAATACCGGCTCCAAGGTGCTGGAGAACGTACCGCCGCTGCATGAACTGGTGCGCCGCGGTGAGGAACACATGAAGGGCCTCTTCTCGCCTTCCACCTTGTTCGAGGAGTTCGGCTTCCATTATGTCGGGCCGATCGACGGGCACGACTTGGATGTGCTGATCCCCACGTTGCAGAACATCAAGAGCCTGAGCGGGCCGCAGTTCCTGCATGTGGTGACCAAAAAGGGGCAGGGCTACAAGCTGGCCGAGGGTGATCCGGTCAAATATCACGCGGTCACCCCCTTTACGCCGGCGGACGGCATGGCGGCCAAGGCGGCGGGCAAGCCCAGCTATATGCATGTCTTCGGTGAATGGTTATGCGATATGGCGGCCCAGGATACGCGGCTGGTGGGTATTACGCCTGCCATGCGCGAGGGGTCCGGCATGGTGCAGTTCGAGCAGCGGTTCCCGGATCGCTACTACGACGTGGGCATTGCCGAGCAGCACGCGGTGACCTTTGCCGCCGGCCTGGCTTGCGAAGGATTGAAGCCCGTCGTGGCGATCTACTCGACCTTTCTGCAGCGCGCCTATGACCAATTGATCCATGATGTCGCGCTGCAGAACCTGCCGGTGGTATTTGCCATCGACCGGGCTGGGCAGGTGGGCGCCGATGGTCCTACGCACGCGGGCAGTTTCGACATCAGTTTCCTGCGCTGTATCCCGAACATGGCGGTGCTGTGCCCGAGCGATGAGAATGAATGCCGGCAGATGCTCTATACGGCGTTCCAGATGGATCAGCCGACAGCGGTACGCTATCCGCGCGGAACCGGACCTGGGGTCGAGGTGGTCAAGGGTTTCACCGCACTGCCCGTCGGCAAGGGAGAGGTTCGTCGCCAGGGCGGAAAGGTCGCCATCCTCGCTTTTGGCACCATGCTGGCACCCGCCTTGAAGGCGGCCGAGCTGCTGGATGCCACGGTGGCCAATATGCGTTGGGTCAAGCCCCTGGACGTGGACTTGGTCCGACAGCTGGCAGAGCAGCATGAGCTCTTGGTCACGGTAGAAGAGAATGTCATCATGGGTGGTGCTGGCTCGGCAGTCAGCGAGGCACTCAATGCCCTGGGTCTTGCCAAGCGGGTGTTGCACCTGGGGCTGCCGGATCGTTATGTCGATCATGGCGACCCTGCCATCCAGTTGGCCGAATGCGGTCTTGATGCAGCAGGCATAGAGGCCAGTATCCGCAAAGCACTGGCGGTCTGATCATCACGCTCGAGCCAACAAAAAGCCCGCATCGTCAGCGGGCTTTTTGTTTGTCATCACTCGGTGATGCACTATTCGTGAACGGCGTACGGCAGATCGAGAAATTGCAGCGCGGGGCCGGCGTCGTTTTCCAGGTGCACCCCCTGCGGCACGCTGGCTAGCTGGACCACCGCCAGCGCCTCCCAGCCACCATCGGCAACCGGCGCGGCCATCGCAATCTGACCGCAGGCCTGTCCGTTCATTTCCGGGCTGTAAAGCGGCTGGCCGGCTTGCATGGCTTGGCTGGCAGCAACGCGGAAGGTGCGGCGCTTGAGCTTGCCCAGATACTGGGTGCGCGCCACGATTTCCTGACCGGGATAGCAGCCCTTCTTGAAGCTCACCGCGCCGATCAGTTCCATATTGGCCATTTGCGCCACGAACGCTTCCTGGGTTTCTGGCTGTACCCACAGGATACCGGCACGGATGTCCGAGAGCAGCCAGGCAGCGTCATTGCCCGGCACGGCACCGATCGCAACCAGCTTCGGCCAGGCGATGATGGCGTCTTCGGGGGTCAGATCCAGCAGGAACCGATCCTGACCCAGCCAGCTCACATGGCCGCCTTCCACCGCCACGCTGTGCATGGCTTCCGTTGGCAAGGTGCCGTAAATCTGCTCGGCCACGGACCGCGCCTGGGGCCCGATCAGGCCGAGGATGGCGCGTTCAGCCGAGGCGTCGCTGGCCTTGGTCTTGCTGCGCATTACATACATGGCCAGGCGTTTCTGTATGGCCGGCAGCAGTGCTCGCGGCAGCATCAGCAACAGGTCATCACCCTCCCGAAGCAGCAGAAGGCTGCTGAGCATGCGGCCCTTGGGGGTGGAGTAGCTTGAGTACTGCAAACCGTCAGCAGGCAGCTTCTTGATGTCGCTGGATAGCTGGCCATGCAGGAAGCTGATGGTCTCTTCGCCGCTGAAGCGGATCAGCCCAAAATCGTTGAGCGGGACCAGTGTGCACTGTGCGGCAGTGGCAGCTGCTGCAGGCGAGCCGAAACGTGCCAGGCCATCTGCGTCGATAGTGGCACCCTGCGTGCCCAGAAAGTCTTGCCAGTTCATGTGTGTCTTTCCTGGAAACAACATCGCCGGCTCAGGGGCCGGCGATGCAAAGCAATGCTGAACCTCTACGGCGCTCAGAATATCCGGGTTGTGCCTTCACCGCCACCCGGCTTGTAGGCGCCGCCAGAGCGAATCTCGGGTGCGCTCAGGCTTCCGGCAAGCCCCAGGGGGGCATTGACCACGATGGAGCCGCTGGCAAGCTTGGCATTGATCTTGCCGCTCAGTTTCTTGTCCGGTGTGATGGCCATGGTGCCCGTCGCCGTGAACTTCCCCGAGTTCAGGTTCAGGTTGCGCAGGGACGTCGCCCCGTTCTCGATCAGTGCTTCACCCGATAAGGTATCAAAGCGAGTCTGACCACCGCGTTGCAGCACCGACGGGCTTTGTGATTTCAGCGGTGTGATGAGATCCAGGTTATGCAGATTGCCGTCACTCACCGTAAAGTTCATGGCGATACGCGAATGCTGGAACAGGCTTTCATAGCCTTCCCCGAAGAATTCGAATTCCGCATTGGCGGCCATTCGTCCGGTCGAGCGGGTTGTCGGGCTAACCAGCGAGATCAGCGGTTCGACATGCATGCTCTTGGTCTGCAGGTTACCGCTCAGCTTCCAGCCATCGACCCAGTTCAGGGTGGCCTGGCCAACGGCTGCCGAACCGAAGATGAGACCATTTACATCGTCAATGACAATGCCTTCGTTGTTGGCGGTGCCGCGCAGTACCAATTGGTCAAATCGGGCATCCTCATAAGCCCCGGGTGGCGACCAGTTCTTGGCATCGAAGTCGAGTGCGTACTGTTGACCGTTCGGTTTGATGCTGAGGTTGGCGCGGCCATCCTTGTCGCTGAGGGTGATGAGCTTGATGGTGCCGTTCTGGTTAAAGCGCAGTGTGCCGGACAAGGGCCCAAGATTGTCCTTCTTGAGCTGGACCGACAGGTCCTCGAGCTTGAGCATGGCGAAGTAGATATCCTTGCCGCTCGGATCGGCCTTCAGGCGTCCTGGCAGCGACAAGGCGAAGTCCTGCGTGAATTGGGCCTTGTTCAAGGTGACATCGGCCAGTTCCTTGCGGATATTGACCAGATTCTTGAGGGTGACAGGAACGATTACCTGGGCAACCTCCCCTTCACCTGCTTTGCCAAAGCTGACCCTGTCCAGAATCAGGCGAGGTTTGGGGCTGTATTCAAAATGAATGGCGCTGATCCTGACATCAATATCCAGGCGGGCAGAGATGGCCTTTTCAATATCGGCCTTATAGTTATCATACGGTAGCACCAGCGGGATGGCGGCAACGATGGCCACCAGTATGGCGACTACGATCAACAGTTTCTTGAGGGCTGACATGCGGCCTCTTTATCCGGGTAAATTAGAAACGGGTGTTGACACGCTCAGGGCAGCCTTTTAGTATAGCGGCTTCTTTAGTTCCTCGATAGCTCAGTCGGTAGAGCGCCGGACTGTTAATCCGTAGGTCCCTGGTTCGAGCCCAGGTCGAGGAGCCAAGTTTCAGAAAACCGCGTTATCGAAAGATAGCGCGGTTTTTGTTTTTCTGCGTCATGTTTGACGCAATGCACGGTAATCGCTAAAACGGCTAGGACCAAAGCTGTGTCCACATTCGAAGGCGAGAGGATCGCATGACAACGTCAAATGAACAAGTCGCCAAACTACCCTTGATGAAGCGCATTGTCCTAGCCGTGCGCGGCGGAGTGGGGGGCGGGATCTCGGCGGTATTGGTTCTGCTCTTGATTTTATTGGTGATTGCGGGTGTTGTCGGGGGCTTGCTTGGTGGTATGGCGCTCGCGACCAAGCGGAACCAGGCGGCCGAACAAAATCTGATTGCCATCGCCAAGTCGGCCAAGCTTGCCCAGGCCAAGCTCGGCAAAGAGAAGGCTGAGCTTGAGCACGAACTGGAAACCGTCAAGGAACAGGCCAGCATGCAGGCCAAGGATCTGACTCAGCTCAAGGAAGATCTGGAGCGCGCCAAGATAGAGCGAGAGACCATGGACAAGGTGCTGCAGGAAATACGTGCCAGCATCCAGGCGGGTGGCAGCAGCCCGAAGGTGGAGAAGGCCGTTAAGGGCGCCATGCTCAAGTTTGGTGACAAGGAATGCGAACTGCAGGGAGGGGCCATCAAGAGCAAGGAAGATGTGAAATGCCTGAACCTGCGTGGTGCGATCGACGCGATGAACAGCAAGCCTGGTGGTTACGATAGTAAGGCGGATCCCGCCAAGGATGGCAAGGCGGCCGAGGCCAAGCCGGCTCACAAGTAATTGCCCAGAACAAGAAAAGGCCCACGTCATCGACGCGGGCCTTTTTCATGCCGTCCTTGTGCGTGGCCCTTGGTGCAAATATTTGCAGCGAGTCGGGACTGGCACGTTGATCAGATGGCAAAACGACGCACTGGGCGGCGTTGATGCGGCGAGGTGGCAGAACCTGCGCGGTTCCGCCGCGATCGGGTCAGTTCAGGGCTTGCTCGATACGTGCCAGCGCCTTCTCCAGATTGGCCATGCTGGTGGCAAAGCTGATACGGAAATAACCCTCAGCGCCAAATGCTGAGCCGGGAACGACGGCGACGTCCTGGGCTTCCAGCAGGTAGCTGCCCAAGGCCAGATCGGTCGGTGCAGCGATCTTGCCTTCGGCGTACAGATTCTGGATGGCGACCCGCGCGTCGACGAAGGCATAGAACGCGCCGCCGGCCGCGAGGCACTTCAGGCCGCGAATCTGGTTGAACTTGCCGAGCACGAAAACGTGGCGTTCGTTGAAGGCCTTGAGCATGGGCGCAAAGCAGTCAGCCTGTGGGCCGTTGAGTGCTGCTTCTGCCGCCACCTGGGAAATCGAGGTCGGGTTGGAGGTCGACTGCGACTGGATGTTTTCCATGGCCTTGATCAGCCATTCCGGCCCGGCGGCATAGCCGATGCGCCAGCCGGTCATGGAGTAGGCCTTGGATACGCCGTTCAGCAGTATGGTCTGCGGGTAGAGGTCCGGGCAGGCATTGAGGATGTTGGCAAATTGCGTGTCGCCCAGCATCACGTGCTCGTACATGTCGTCCGACGCAATCAGGACCTTAGGGTGTTGGCGGAGTACCTCGCCCAGGGCCTTCAGCTCCTCCGTGGTGTAAACCGCGCCGGTCGGATTGGACGGCGAATTGATTACTACGAGCTTGGTGCGCGGCGTGATGGCGGCGGCCAGTTGCGCCGGGCTCAGCTTGTAGCCCTGCTCGATGCCACATGCAACGATCACCGGCTTGCCCTGGGCCAGGATGACCATGTCCGGGTAGGAGACCCAGTACGGGGCGGGAATGATGACCTCGTCACCATCGTTGATATAGGCTTGGCACAGGTTGTAGAAACTCTGTTTGCCACCGCAGCTCACCAGTACCTGCTTGGCGTTGTAGTCCAGGCCCTGATCGCGTTTGAACTTGGCGATGATGGCGTTCTTCAGGCCGGGCGTACCGGATACGGGGGTGTACTTGGTGAAACCCTTCTGGATCGCGTCGATGGCCGCAGCCTTGATGTGCTCCGGGGTATCAAAGTCCGGCTCGCCAGCGGCGAGTGCCACGACGTCACGACCGTCAGCTTTGAGCTTCTGGGCCTTGGCGGTGATGGCAAGGGTGGGCGATTCCTTGATGGCTTGAACGCGATGCGAGAGTTCCACGGGCAGTCCTTCCGAATGACGGTGTGCGCGCTGAATCGATGGTGATCCGGCGGTCGATAAAAGGGCTGCCATTATAACTTCCCGTCGTGCCAAAAATGGGCGACATCCGCCATGGGCGGCAAGGAAATTTTTTGCTTCAGCTTGGGCTAAGGGTTTGAAGCAAAGGCGGATTTGACGTTTACGTCAACGTCGCTCCTGTCAAAGCGGAAGGGGTTTGACCATCACGTAGTCATCCATGATGAAGCCCTGGCCAATATCTACCTGCGTGCTGTCTGCAATGGAGAAACCATTGCGCAGGTAGGCGGCGATTGCCTTTTCATTCTGCTTGTTGACAGCCAGCGTCAGCTGCTTCCCCGCCAGTTCGCGAGCACGGTGCTCCACATGGTCCAGCATGCGGCTTCCAAATCCCTGGCCATGTAGCTCTGGCAGCAGGTAAAGCTTGTCCAGCTTGATCGTGCCCGGTGCGATTCGCAGGTACTGGGTAAAACCGACGGGCCGATCGTCGAGCAGCGCCAGGTCCAGCCATTGTTCCGCGCCACTCAGTTGCTCGAGCAAGGTGGCTTCGTTGTAGCGTTGCCCCAGCATGTAGTCGATCTGCTCAATGCTGACGATGCCGGGGTAGTGCGCATGCCAGATCTCGTGCGCCAGCCGGATGATGACGGATATGTCGGCTGCGGTTGCGGGACGTATCAGGTAGCTGGCGTGCGACATGTTGGTCCTTTGCACTGGATGGGGTTGGCTATACCGAACGCCGCGAAAAATCGCGCGGCCTGAAGCCGAAGGCGGCCAGCACGCCAAAATAGGTGGCGATGCCTGCGCTGACCAGCAAGGTCAGCTTGCCGATCTTGTGCAGGGTGGGGATGCCATGCCAGGCGCCCAGTTGCCATTGCAGGCAGGCCAGCACGGCGGCCATCAGGATCACGGCGAGGCCCAGCTTGGACAGAAAGGCCGACCAGCCCGGCCGTGGTCGGTAGATGCCGCGACGTTTCAGGCCTGCCAACAGCAGACCTGCATTGACACAGGCACCCAGGCTGATAGCTAGCGCCAGGCCCGCATGGGCCAGTCCCAGATGGTTCAGGCTGCCGACCAGCAACAGGTTGAAGAGCTGGGTGACGATCAGGGCGACAATGCCGATCCTGACCGGTGTCCTGATGTCCTGCTGCGCGTAGAAGGCCGGTGCAAGGACCTTGATCGAGATCAGCGCCATCAGCCCCACGGCGTACGCCTGCAATGCCTGGGTGGTCATCAGGGCATTGTGCAGATTGAACTGGCCGCGTTCGTACAGGGTTGCCACCAGTGGCTCGGCGATGACAGCCAGTGCGACGGTGGCCGGCAGGGCCAGCAGCCAGCAAAGTCGCAGGCCCCAGTCCAGCATGGCCGAGTATTCCAGATCTGAGCCGGCAGCTTTCAGCCGTGCGAGGCTGGGCAGCAGGATGGTACCCAGTGCGACGCCCAGTACGCCGCTGGGCAACTCCATCAGGCGGTCGGCATAGTTGAGCGAAGACACGCTCCCTTCCTGCAGCCAGGAGGCAAATTGCGAGTTGATGACCAGGCTGATCTGGGCGATGGAGACCCCGAACATGGCCGGCCCCATCTGCTTGAGCACCCTGAGTACGCCGGCATCACGAAAATTGAGCCTGGGCCAGCTCAGCATGCCGATGCGGGCAAGAAAGGGCAGCTGGAACGCCAGTTGCGCGATGCCGCCCACCACGACCGATATCGCCAGTGCGTAGATCGGTTCCGCGAAGTAGGGTGACAAGCCCAGCCCGAGCCCGATCATGGAGACGTTGAGCAAGGTAGGTGTGAAGGCGGGTATTGAAAAGCGGTTCCAGGTGTTGAGGATGCTACCCACCAGCGAGGAAAGCGAAATCAGCAGGATGTACGGGAACGTGATGCGGGTCAGGGATACGGTCAGGGCAAATTTGTCGGCATCCTTGCTGTAGCCAGCGGCCAGCAGGGCGACAAATACCGGGGCTGCCACGATGGCAATGACGGTGAAGACCAGCAGGATCAGGCTGAGCAGGCCGGCTACGTCGGCCACAAACTTGCGGGTTTCCTCATCGCCCTGCTGGGTCTTGTACTCGGCCAGGATGGGCACGAAGGCTTGTGAGAATGCCCCTTCGGCGAAAATGCGCCGGAACATATTGGGTAGCCGGAACGCCACATTGAAGGCGTCCATCGCCGCACCACCGCCAAACTGATATGCATTCATGACTTCGCGTAACATACCCAGAATGCGCGACAACATCGTCATGCTGCTGGTACGGGCGAGGGTCTTGAGCAGATTCATGTACGGGTGCTAAGTTGACAAAATCGCGCCAGTGTACGCGATCATTTGCCATGATGGCTCAGCTTGGGCATAATGCGCGGTTTCGCGATAGTCCTTTTACCGGTTTAAGGAGTTGATTTACATGGCAAATAGCGCACAAGCCCGCAAGCGTGCCCGTCAGGCCGCCAAGGCGCGCCTTCACAACCAGAGCCAACGCTCGGAATTCCGCACTGCCGTCAAGAAAGTGCTGAAGGCCATCGAGGCTGGTGACAAGGCCGCAGCAGCAGACACTTTCAAGACCTCGGTCAGCGCCATCGACCGTCTGGCCGACAAGGGTGCGTACCACAAGAACAAGGCTGCTCGTCACAAGAGCCGCTTGGCTGCTGCTATCAAGGCAATGGCCTAAGCAGTACGCAAGACAGACGATTTGCTGGCCAGCATCGCATGTCGAGAAAACCCGCTCCCTGGAGCGGGTTTTTTATTGCCCGTCGGATTGCTTCGGGGGCAATCTCCCAGGTAGTCGGTGGGCTAGCCGTACGGACGTTCGTCGGGGCTGCGTCGCAGGTCGGCGAACGCAGCCGGCTCCCACGGGCGCAAAGCCAGCAGCAGGCTGGTGCCATAACGTTCGCCTTGCGGACTGTCGACGCAGTCTTGATGCAATTCGGAAAATTCCTGCAGCAAACGCTTGAGCCGCAACTGGAATTTGGCGTTGGCGGCCGGGCTGAGCATGGCGTGCTGAAAACGCAGCAAAGCGCCTTCCTGGTCAAACGGGCCGTCCAGAAATTCTGTTTGTACCCTTTCCCGAAAGAAACACCGTATCGGACCGTCTGGTAGCCAGGTGAAGTCGCGGGCCACTTTCAGGCGGACCCGGTTTTCCGGTAACAGGGTGATCAGCCCGAGTCGATCCAGTTGTAGCAGTTCGCGTATGCACTCGGCCTCGCTGAGCCGATAGGTCGTGACGATCTGCGCTAGGCTCCAGTGATTGAGTACGCAAACGGTCACCAGCAACAGGGTAGGGCGAGCTACCAGTTCGGCCTCCTGTCGTGGGCTCAAGGCGCTCAGGCGGGATTGTCCCTGCTCGGCTTCGCGTATCAGTTCGCCGAAGTCCATTTCCATCAGATCGCAGATGGCTTCCAGCGTGTGCAGGCTGAAACTCTGCTGCGAAAACTGTCGCTTCACGCTGGCCTCGCTAAGGGCAAGATGCTGCCCGACCTGGGCGTAGGTGATGCCTTGTGATTTCAGCAAGCGCTTGAGAGCAACGATCAATTGAGCTGTTTGGGACATGAGTGGGTATCGTTTTCTGATACCGATCATCCTATTAAATGCGAGGGGTGAGGGCAAGCTCCCGGTAGGCGCAGGAACCGTGCACATTGCGCCCATTCTTGACGGTCGACTGCCATGATGCTCAAACGTTACCTGCCCGTGCTTGCCTTGCTTCTGCCTGGTGCCTGCATGCTCTTGTCCGGCCCCATCCACCAGCCTGCTGATTGCCACTTGTTTGCCGACTCCCGTCGTTGGCATGGCATTCCGAACGCGGCAGATGTGTTGTCCAACTTGGGTTTTGTACTGGTCGGTTGCCTGGGGTTGTGGCGGCTGGCAAAGATGCCTGCCTGGTTGGGCAAGAAAGGCTACTACCTGTTCTTTGCCGCAGTACTGTTGACTGGTGCGGGTTCAGGCTATTACCACTGGTCGCCGGACAATATCCGCCTGGTATGGGATCGCCTGCCTATCGCCCTGGCTTGCGCGGGCCTCTTGGCCGCCAATTGGCAAGGTGCATCGGGGGCGAGCCGCGGCAACCTTGGACTGTGGAGCGCGCTGGCTGTTGCCAGCGTGGGCTATTGGTATGGCACCGATCTGATCGGTGCTGGTGATCTGCGCCCCTATCTTTGGTTGCAACTCCTGCCGCTGTTACTGATACCGACACTGCAGTACACATACGGCGCCAACCCGCAAAGCAGACAGGTCTATGCTGTCGCTATCCTGTTTTACATTCTGGCCAAGGGAGGAGAGCTAGCGGACCACACTGTGTTCGAATATCTGCACGGTCTGAGCGGGCATACGCTGAAGCATGTACTCGCGACCCTGGTCGCCCTGGTTCTGGCCTATCGGGTAGATGTGCTACAGACCGCGTGGACATTGGTGTCCAGCCAGACAAGGGCAAACGACTTATGGCAATATCATAAGATTGATGAGATCACGCCAAACTGAGCAACAAGCCGGCGAATCGGCAGTTCAGGTTGTGCGCATCAGTTTCAGATAGCTGGTTCGGCCCAGCTCATGATGGCAAGATGCATCTGATTCGACTTCGGTCGCGTTGACCGCCACGCGAACATAGCGTCCGAGCTTGCGCCAGATGGCGACGGACAGGCGCTCTGCGAATGCGGCTTCATTATCCCCGTCGGGCAGCGAAGCCTCTGTGGCGGCCTCGAAGAACCAGGCGCCGTGTACTTCACGGCTGGCTATCCAGGTCGGACTGATCCAGGCGTCGCGTATGGCCGCCAGTACCTTGGCCGGCTCACTGGAGCCCAAGGGGAAAACCGAAAGGTGTACGCGATGATGCAGTGCCATGATCGGCTCGCCGAAAGCCCCGAATAGCTTGTTTTTAACAAAACCCCCGCCGCATCGCAATGCAAGTGTTCACGACTGCTGTGCTATAGAGTGGGTGTTCAATCAAGGTCATCACAACCATGAGTCACACTGAGCTTGCCAACAACCTGCCGCGCATCCTGGTCGTGGATGATTCCCGCATCGTGCGGGCGACGGTAAAGAAACATCTGTCCACTCAGTTCGAGATTCTCGAGGAGGCGGATGGCGAGGCCGGCTGGAACCGTCTGGAATCCGATCCGGACATCCTGGTGCTGATGAGCGACCTGAGCATGCCCAAGCTGGACGGCTTCGGTTTGCTGGCAAGGGTTCGCAAGGCGGCGGATCCGCGTATCAAGAACACCCCGGTCATCATCATCTCGGGCGAGGAGGACAGCGAGACCAAGCAATTGGCGGTCGAACGCGGTGCCAATGATTTCGTGACCAAGTCGACGGACAGGGCCGAGATGCTGGCACGGGTTTCCGCGGCGGTGAAGCTGGCCAAGACAGCAAGGGATTTGCGTAACAGCGAAGAAGTCCAGGCTCATTCTGGTACGACGGATGCACAGACGGGCGCTGCCAGCGAACACCTGCTGCAGATCGAGGGCGAAAAGGCCCTGGCGCATGGCGCCCGCTATGGTGGCGATACCACGCTGGTGCTGTTCGAGATAGACCGCTTCGAGAGCCTGCGTATCGAGCTGGGCGACGCCGTAGCCGAGCAACTGATCAGCCTGGTGGCCAAACTGGTGGGCGGGCGCTTGCGCAAGGAAGAAACCCTGGCGCGCCTGGAAGGCCCACGATTTTGCGTCATGCTGTACGCCGACCTTGAAGGTAGCCGCATATACGCTGAGCGTCTCAGGGAGACCATTGCCGCCGCCAAGGTCAATTTCAAGGGTGGACAAATCCGCATCGCCGCCAACATCGGCATGGCCAATGCCCATACCGATGGCGTTGCCGAATTCGCTGGCCTGCTGGAAAAGGCCAAGATCAGGCTGGAGCAGAACTACAGCATCGACAGTGCATTGGAGCAATTGGCCCGCGGTGAGATTGAAACCGTACTGCCGCGCCTGGAAGCCTTGATCGAGAAATTGACGCCGCTGCTGCAATTGCACGGACGTGTATAAATAGCGCAGGGAGACCATCGCTCGGTCCCCAGGCTGCTGTGCAAACCTGCCAAGCCGCCCTCATTCGAGGGCGGCTTTTCATTGGTGGCGCAGTGGTAGGCGATATATCCGTCATTGCTGTTGCTGGCAGGGTGAGATATTGAATAAATGTAAAAAACGCTTGTATCTTTAAACCAATATATTCGCGTTTCATTTTTACCGGCCGTGTAAATGAATGTACGGTCGTTGATTGTCAATTCACTACCTCATTAGCATTTCTCCCGGTTTAAAGGCATTCGGCCGCACGATATTCATGGCGTTATCTCCATGAGGACCTGCGGGGGATGCACAGCGTTGGATACGGGACCCGTTGGGTCGTGCGTATCTCTCAATGGTGCGTAACGTGGAGATGGTCTGATGAGAATGAAGCAGCTCGCCTATGCAATCAGCCTGATGGGCCTTGCAGGCATGGTGCATGTCCATGCGGATGAGCAACCGCAGAAGGTTGAAAAGATTGAAGTAACCGGTACCAGTATCAAGCGCATTGCCAAGGAAGGCGCGCTACCGGTTACCACGATCAGTCGCGACGAAATACAGCGTAGTGGTGCCACCTCCACCGAACAACTGGTTGCAACGATCGCAGCCGCGAATACCGGCGGTGCGGTTTCGACCTCATCCGCATTCAGCGTATCGAGCTTTGGTCAGGCCAGCGCTTCGCTGCGAGGGCTGGGCGATACCCGTACCCTGGTACTGGTCAATGGCCGTCGGCTGGCGAACTTCGCGACCAACGGGGCGACGGTCGATATCAACAGCATTCCCATGGCAGCGATCGAACGGGTCGAGGTACTGAAGGATGGCGCTTCGGCTGTCTATGGTAGCGACGCGGTTGCCGGGGTGATCAACTTTATCCTGCGCAAGGACTATCAAGGCTTTGAAGCGACCGGTTATTACGGTGTCGCCACGCAGGGCGGAGGCGAAATCTCGCGAGGCAGTTTTGTTGCAGGCTTTGGTGATCTGGCTGAAGATAAATTCAATATTCTGCTGACCGGTGACATTGAGCATCAAGCCAAGCTGATGGGTAAGGACAGGGGTTTTTCCCATCCCGGCTATAACAGCCTGGGGGATACCACGAGTGGTAATGCAACCCCGGGAAATATTCTCGGTTATTACGACAGTAATAATGTATTTCAGTCATTGGGTGGCAATCCGGGTTATCCCAATTGCGGCGGTAGTTCCGTCAATGATCCTAATTTCGCCAACAAGTGCCGATTCGACGCGACGCCCTATGTGGGCTTGTTGCCCAAGTTGGATCGCGGGGACCTGGTCGCCAAGTTCAACTGGCAGGCACTCGACAACTTGCAGGTCTACGGCGAGGGCATGTACTCACGCAATGAGCACACCTTTACCGAGCAACCAGTACCGATTTCCAGCGCCTTCACCTATGGCGTGAATGGCGACTCCCTGGCGGAAATCCTGGTGCGCCCAAGCAGCCCGTACTATCCGACCGACTGGGCAATTGCCAATAACGTGAATGGCCAGCCGTTGTCGGTGACCTACCGTGCATTCGATGCCGGTCTGCGTGTCTTCAAGGATACGGCCGAGCAAAACCGTTTCCTGCTGGGTGCCAAGGGCAGCTTGGGTAGCTGGGACTACGATGTTGCTGCCTCGCGCAATGAGAGCAAGGTCAAGGAGGTGCTCCAGAATGGTTACCCAACCTATTCCAGGCTGCTGCCAATACTCAACAGCGACCAGTTCAATCCGTTCGCGACCGGCTTGCAAAACGATGCAGTCTCTCAGGCGATTCATGACAGCAATTTCGTTGGTACCGCGATCTCGGCCAAATCGGTGACAACGGATGTCGATGCGCGTATCTCCGGCGAACTGTTTGACCTGCCGGCAGGGGCGCTGGCCAGTGCTTTCGGAATCCAGGCACGCAAGGAAAAGCTCGATACGGTCCCGAGCGAGGCGCTCGCCACCGGTGATATTTCCGGTTACGGCGGGGCTATCCCGGCCATCAGCAAAGACCGCACCGTCAATGCGCTGTTCGCAGAATTCAATATCCCTATCCTGAGTACGCTGGAGGCAGACCTTGCCATTCGTCGGGATCACTACAGCGACTTTGGCAATACCACCAATCCCAAGGTCAGCTTCCGCTGGTCGCCGACCAAACAATTGCTGCTACGGGCGTCCTATGGCGAAGGCTTCCGCGCGCCGTCGCTGAGCGACCTGTATACCCCGCAGACTGCACAGATCACCGGCGTGATCAGCGACCCGGCGCGTTGTCCGACAACCAACAACGCACTCGATTGCTCGACCCAGTTCCAGACGCTGAGTGGCGGTAACCCCAGCCTGAAGCCCGAGAAATCCAAGCAGAATTCGTTTGGTTTTGTGTTTGAGCCGGTTACCGGTTTCTCGGTCGGTGTGGATTTCTTCAATATCCACCTGACCGATGCCATCACCAGTGGCATCGATGCCCTGACGATTCTGAACAACCCATCCTACAGCTATCTGCTTGTCCGCAAGGCGGCTGATCCAGCCAACCCGAGTCTGCCCGGCCAGATCGACCACTTCGTTCAGACCAGTGTGAACGCTGCCAAGATCGATGTGTCGGGCCTGGACTTTGATCTCAAGGCGCGCTTGGGCAAATACGACTTTGGTACCGTGACGGCGGCGCTGAATGGCACCTACATGTCCAAGTACGACTACACGGCGGCGGATGGCACCAAGACCGGTAGCGTCGCGACCTATCTGACGCCAGCACTCGGTGCCAACAGCCAGAGCGGCGTGATTCCGCGCTGGAAGCATGTGCTGGCGGTCAATCTCGATAATGGTCCGTGGCATGGCACGCTGGTGCAGAACTTCCAGACCGGCTACCAGGACAATCCGGATATCGACGACAACCCGCACGAAGTCTCCTCGCTGACTACCTACGATCTGCAAGGCAGCTACTCCGGCTTTAAGGGCTTGAAGCTGACGATGGGGGTGAAGAACCTGTTCGATAAGGCACCGCCGGCCATCGTCCCTAACCCCAACTACTTCCAGGCGGTGTACGACCCAACCTACTACGACCCGCGAGGTCGGTTCGTGTACGGTAGTGTCAGTTATTCATTCAAATAGGCTGAATAAGCCTCGAAGCCCCGGTCTTTGTGCCGGGGTTTTTTATTTGGCGCGCATCAATCAAAACCCAAGAAAAGCCGTGTGACGGGGGCTGGGTATCCCGTCGGGCGGTCACCTGCTGCTTCGAACGATCGTTGACTGCAGGCGGGATCGATACTTCACCGAAGCGCCAGTCACCCGTGCACCAATATTGGACGGTCGTTCAGCCCCTGCCTCTATGGTAAGGCTCGTGTAAGTCTGCTTTGTGTGTCTACCAACCAACAAATCAACACATATCGTTGTAATTTTGTGTGTGGTCATTGATTGCGCCTACTTTATATAAGTACGATCAAAAGCACATCGGGAAGGCGAGGCACCACGAAATGGGCTCCGCCCTTCCAGACTTGATCGCGCCTTACCGGCGTAATTTTGGGGTGGCGACGGTCCTACAGGCACCGCTCGACACCTTTCACCGACGCATCAACGGGGAGATTCTCTGATGAGAATGAAGCAACTGGCTTACGCCATCAGCATTCTGGGTATTGCTGGCGTAGCAAATGTTTACGCTGCGGACGAAGCTCAGAAGGTTGAGAAGATTGAAATCACGGGTTCCAGCATCAAGCGCATCCAGAAGGAAGGCGCGCTGCCCGTTCAAGTGGTAACCAAGGACGAGATCGCCCGCACCGGTGCTACCAGCACTGAAGAGCTGCTGGCCACCATCTCCGCCATTTCCTCCGCTGGTGCTACGGTGAACGCCACTGGCGCCGGTACGTCGACCTACGGTCTGTCGTCGATCTCCCTGCGTGGCCTGGAAGCTGCCCGCACGCTGGTGCTGGTCAACGGCCGCCGCATTGCTGCCTTTGCTGGCGGCGGTGGCGCAACGGTTAACGTTAACTCCATCCCTGTTGCCGCGATTGAGCGTATCGAAGTGCTGAAGGACGGCGCATCGGGTGTTTACGGTTCTGACGCCGTTGCCGGTGTGGTCAACTTCATCCTGACCAAGAACTACCAAGGCCTGGAAATCGGCGCGACTTCCGGCGCGCCGACCCGTAGCGGTGGTGGCGACAACAACAAGGTCAACATTGTTGCCGGTTTCGGTAGCCTCGACACCGATGGCTACAACGTGACCGCTGCAGCAACGTATGAAAAGCAAGACACGTTGCGTGCCTCTGATCGTGACTTCTCCAAGACCGGTAACAAGCCCCCGTTCTTCACCAACAGTGCTACGGGCCAGGGCAACATCGAAGGCGTCTGGATTGAGGGCGTCGGCCGCTCTGCTACGCTGTGGGGCACCTCGCCTGCATCGGGTTACGGTAACCCCTTGGCCGCGACCAATGCTTGCGAATCGCAAAGCATGTTCCTGGCTGGCAATACCAGCAAGGGCGGTAAGTACTGCCAGTACGATAGCGCTCCTGCTGTTGGCCTGATCCCGAAGAGCGAGTTGGCCAGTTTCACTGGTAACTTCAACTTCAAGCTGACCGATAACGCCACCCTGTTTGGCGACCTGCTGTACTCGCAAAGCAAGATTACTCAGAGCTATCAGGCTAACCCGCTGCGCGCCAGCTTCCTGGAAACTGACTCGGCTTTTAACGGTTCTGGCGTGGACGCTGCTCTGCTGCTCAAGCCAAGCAATCCGAACTACGCCAAGGCTGCCGCATACCTGCAGTCGATCGGCCGCGGCAACCTGGTTGGCCAAACACTGGCCGTTACCTCGCGTACGCTGGGCTTCGGTGGTCGTTCGGACTTCAGCAAGAACGAACAAACCCGTGGTGTGCTGGGTGTGAAGGGTACGTTCGGTGCGACCGATTACGAGTTCGCTCTGTCGTCCAATGAGAGCAAGGGCGCCAGCAAAGCGCTGGCTGGTTACTTCTCGCAGGTTCAATACGCCAAGATTATTAACGACACCAACAGCTGGAATCCATGGGCTGCTGACGGTCTCGGTGATCCTGCTTTGTTGGCGAAGCTGCAGGCTTCCGCCTACACTGGTGATACGCTCAAGGCCAAGTCCAAGAGCACCGTGGCTGACGGTAAGATCGGTGGCGAGCTGTTCTCTCTGGGCGATGGCACCGTGGCTTACGCTGCCGGCTTCCAGGCACGCAAGGAAGACTACACCACCAGCCCGAGCGCCGCGCTCGGCTCTGGCGACATCGCCGGTCTGGGTGGTAGCGTTCCTCCGGTCGACAAGAGCCGCAAGGTAACGGCCTTCTTCGGCGAATTGAACGTGCCTATCCTGTCGACCCTGGAAGGTACGCTGGCGGTTCGTAACGACCATTACGACGACGTCGGTGGTTCGACCAACTACAAGGCCAGCTTCCGCTTCCAGCCGGTCAAGAGCTTCCTGGTTCGCGGTTCGGTCGGTACCGGCTTCCGCGCTCCGACGCTGACCGACCTGTGGCAGCCGCAATCGCTGGGTACCTCCGAGCAGTTCACCGATCCGGGTACTGGCGCTCAGGACATTCAGGTTAACGCCCTCACCGGTGGTAACCCGAACCTGAAGCCGGAGAAGTCTGACCAGTACAGCTTCGGCTTCGTGTTCGCCCCTTCGGCCAACTTCAACGCCAGCGTTGATTTCTTCCACATCAAGGTGAAGGAAATCCTGGCGACCCCGTCGGCACAGGAAATCGTTTCGCGCTTCCGCGCTGGCGATGCAGCCTACGCTGGCCTGGTGAAGGTGGATGCCAACAACGACGTGACCTCCATCATCCAGCTGACCCAGAACACCGGCGAAGCCAAGGTCAACGGTGTCGACCTCGACCTGAACTTCAACCAGCGCTTCGGCCCTGGCCGTCTGGACGTGAATCTGTCCGGTACCTACATGTCCAAGTACGATCAGACCAGCCCTGGCGGTCAGATTTCGCACAAGGTCGGTACCATTGTTGACGAAACTGGCGCTCCGGTACTCGGCGCTCAGAACGGCGGCGTGATTCTGCGCTGGAAGCACACGCTGGCTGCTAACTGGACCCAAGGTGCATGGTCGGGCGGTATCGCTCAGAACTTCTACCTGGGCTACCAGGATGGCCACGATCTGAACGATGACCCGCATCGTGTTCCTAGCCAGGCTCTGTATGACGTCAACCTGAGCTACAAGGGTATCAAGAACCTGAAGCTGGGCGTTGGCGTGCGTAACGTGTTCGACAAGGAACCGCCGCTGTTCATTCCGGTCAGCAACCAGTTCCAGTATGGTTACGACGTGACGCAGTACGACCCACGTGCTCGTTTCGCCTACGTATCTGCCAGCTACAAGTTCTTCTAAGCGGAACGTATAGCGCCCCAGCCTGCATCGGGGTGTTGATTAAGAACCCCAGGGTTATGCCCTGGGGTTTTTTCATGTCGGTTTGCGTCAGGCTGCTATCAAGTCAAACGCCCTCTATATTAGGAGGGCGTTTGACTGTGTCGTGACGGGTGGGCAGGTTCTAGCGCAAGAAGCGATTGGTAATCGGATAGCGCCAGTCCTTGCCGAAACTACGGGGCGTGATGCGTGCGCCGACCGCCGCTTGCCGTCGCTTGTATTCATTGACCTTCAATAGCTTGACCACCCGCATCACATCTTTTTCCTCGAAACCGGCGCGGATGATGTCGGCAATCGATTCATTGCGTTCGACATAACGTTCCATGATGGCGTCGAGTATGTCGTAAGGCGGCAGGCTGTCCTGATCGACCTGGTTGTCACGTAGCTCGGCCGACGGTGGGCGGGTGATGATGCGCTCGGGGATGGCGTCGGACACGCTGTTGCGATAGTGGCAAAGCCGGTAGACCAGGGTCTTGGCGATATCCTTGAGGACCGCATAGCCACCTGCCATGTCGCCATACAGCGTGGCATAGCCCGTGGTCATCTCGGACTTGTTACCGGTGGTCAGCACCAGCCGGCCGCTCTTGTTGGAGAGCGCCATCAGGATCACGCCACGAATACGGCTTTGCAGGTTCTCCTCGGTCGCATCCACCGGCAGACCAGCGAACTGCGGTGCGAGCGTCGCGGTGAACTGCTCGAACAAGGGTTCGATGTTGATCTCGTCGTACTGCACACCCAGCCGCTTGATCATCTCGCGCGAGTCATCGAGGCTGATCTGGGCGGTATAGCGGGTCGGCATCATCACGGCCCGTACCTTGTCGGCCCCTAGGGCGTCGACGGCAATCGCCAGGGTCAGCGCCGAATCGATGCCGCCAGACAGGCCGATTATCACGCCGGGAAAGCCATTCTTCAGGATGTAGTCGCGCGTTGCCAGCGTCAGCGCGTCGTAGACCGACGCTTCCGTCGTGCGCTGAGGCGCGACGCTGCCCGGCTGGATATCGCCATCCTGGAACTCCAGGTAGGCGGTCGCGGTCTCGAAGCTTGGCAGTTGCGCGACCAGTTCGCCACTGCGACTCATGGCGAAGCTGCCTCCATCGAACACCAGCTCGTCCTGACCGCCGACCCAGTTGCAATACACCACGGGTAGCTGGGTTTCTTCGATGCGCTGCCGAACGATCTCCTGCCGGACGCCTTCCTTGCCGACGTGATAGGGCGATGCGTTGGGCACCAGCAGGAGCTGCGCGCCCATCTCGGCCGCTTCGGAAGCTGGCTCCACGTGCCAGATATCCTCACAGATCGGCACGCCGACCGTCACGACACTACCGTCATGACAACGCTGCTCGTAGACGCAGGGCGCGGCGCCAGGGGTGAAGTAGCGGCATTCGTCGAATACTTCGTTGTTCGGTAGCACCATCTTCTGGCCGCGCGCCAGGATGTGGCCGTCGCGCATGACCGTCACCATGTTGAAGCGCTCGGTGCCGAGCTGCATGGGGTGGCCGACGACCAGGGTCACGTCGTCCGCGGCATCCAGCAGGCGGTCCAGTTGTTCGTTGCAGGCCAGGTAAAAGCTGGTACGCAGCAGCAGGTCTTCCGGCGGGTAACCGGCGATGCTCAACTCCGGTACCAGCAGGATATCGGCCTTGTTGGCACGCGCTTCCTTGATCAGTTCGAGAATCTGATCGGTATTGCCGGCGAGATCGCCAACAACGGCGTTGAACTGGGCGACAGCGATTTTCATGATGAGGTAAGCCTGGTGCGATGGTGATGCGGTGCGACAACCGGGAGGTTGCCGCACCGTGAACAGGGTTGCGATTCTACTCGTCGTCGGGCGCTTCGGCGTGAAACTCGATGGCGGGGTGCAACCAGTCTGGTGGGGAAAGGCTGGACCACAGCAGGCAGCCGCCGGCCGCGAGTGCGATCAGCAATTGCAGCCAGGCCCAGTAACGATGCCGGTTGGCGAGCAGTTCCGGCGCCTGGTTGGCAATCAGGAACGGGCGTCCGTCATGCGGTCGTCGCAAGGCGTGACTGACGGGAGCGACCGATTGCGCGCGGTATTCCGCCGCGACTTCATGTGCGGCATCGGCGCGGGCCAGTTCCCACTCTTCCAGGCTGAGCTCCCCGTCGCCATTCCGGTCGTAGCGGGCCAGTAGCGCGGTGGGATCGGCCTTCCATTCGGCCAGTTTGGCCGCAATATCCGCGCGCTGGTTCTGGATATGGTCTGCGCCACGGTGGCTGACCAGTTCTCCCAATACATAGAGCTGGTCATGCTCCAGCAGCAACCACTCCCCATAGCGGTAACCATCCTGGACATGCTCGCTGTAACGGCTGGTAAAGACTTCGGCGCGGCGCGGGTCTATGCGCACCGTGCCGCTGCCATCTTCCAGCAGGAAAGGGGCGTCGCTCTGGCCGCTGTGCCTGAGCCAGGTACCTTGATTAAACGTCCAGCGGGGTGTCTGGCCAAGCTTGGCTGATTGCGATAGCTGGACCAGTTGGCTACGTCGGGTCTTGCCCAGCCGTTCGAAGCGATACCACAGGCAGGGCAGGCCGGTAAGCGGGGAGATGGCGGCCTGACCCGTATTGCGCCCACGCCCGAACAGTTCGACATAGCCTTGCGCAGCGGAGGCCAGGCGTGACGTAGGGGTGTCGGCAATGGCCCGGTAGCGTCGCCAATGGCTGGTCCATGCCCATAGGCCGAGCAGGCAGGCCAATGCCAACACGCTCTTGAAGAGCAGGGTATCCAGGTGCAGGGCGATATAGAGCAGCGGCAACCAGCCAAACGAGGTCAGTAACCGCCACCAGTACTGTCTTAGCAGGTGGCGCATCGTGCAGCGGCAAGCGGGGTCGGCACAGGAATCAGTTGAAGAGCGACTTCACGTCCACGTCGCGCTTTTCATCGCTGGCAAACTGCAGCGGCTGGGCCGAGGGGAAGGCAAACAGCTTGGCCAGTAATACGTCCGGGAACTGCTCGATGCGGACATTGTTGACGTTGACGACTTCGTTGTAGAACTCGCGCCGGTCGGCAATGGCATCTTCCAGGCCGGTGATCCGCAGGATCAGGTGCTGGTAGTGTTCGTTGGCCTTCAGCTCCGGATAGGCTTCGACGGTGGCGATCAGGTTACCCAGGCTGGCCCGCAGCCGGGTTTCCGCCTGCCCCAACTGGCCGATGTCCTGCAGCTCCCGCGCGCTGGAGACTGCTGCACGTGCTTCCATGACGCGGGTCAGCGTAGCCTGCTCGAACTGGCCGTACTGCTTGCAGGTTTCGATCAGCTTGGGCAATTCGTCATGCCGCTGCTTGAGCAATACGTCGATATTGGACCAGGACTTGAAGACGTTGTGCTTGATGGCAACCAGCTGGTTGTAGAGCATCACCAGGTAGATCAGGGCCAGGGTCAGGATGGCGAGCAGGATCAGTAAGGGCATGAGGCGGGTTCCGGTTCAGTACTTATTTGCCAGCATAAAGCACAAACATGGCGGGGCGCTTCTTCAGTTCTGGTCGAGGCAGGCTTTTCCAGTTGGTCAGCGGCTGCGAGACGACCAGTTCCTCCGCGCAGCTGAGATCGCGTGCGACCGTCAACTGGGTGGTCGGGCGGCAGGCCTGCAAGACGGCGTCCACCATCGCGTCGTTGCGGTAGGGGGTCTCGATGAACAGCTGCGCTTCATCGAGCTTGGCGGAGTCACGCTCCAGTTCCCGAAGCCGCTCGAGGCGCGGGCCGGCTTCGACCGGTAGATAGCCATGAAAGCGGAAGCGCTGGCCACTGGCGCCGGAGGCCATCAGGGCCAGCAGGATCGAGGAGGGGCCGACCAACGGTACGACCCGGATGCCGCGGCTGTGTGCCAGGCGGACCAGGTTTGCGCCAGGGTCGGCGACGCCGGGGCAGCCAGCCTCGGAGATCAAGCCGACAGATTGGCCCGCCAGCAACGGTGCGAGCAAGGCTGCCAGCTCGCTATCCTTGGTATGCTCGTTCAATTCCTGCATGGCGAGATCCGCCATCATCCGCTCTGGGCCATAGAGCTTCAGAAAGCGCCGGGCGGTCTTGGCGTTCTCGACGACCCAGTGGTTGATACGGTTTGCAATGGCGCGGACCTCCAGGGGAAGGATGGCGTCGAGCGGGCTGTCACCCAGCGGGGCGGGGACCAGGTAGAGGGTGCCGAGACTCATAGCAGTGGGTAGCCTTCTTCTCGCAGCATGCGGCAAAGTTCGATCAATGGCAGGCCGATGATGGCGGCCGGGTCACTGCCCTCCATCTGTTCGATCATCGCGACGCCCAACCCTTCGGTCTTGGCGCTACCGGCGCAATCATAGGGTTCCTCGCGGCGCAGATAGGTATCGATCTCGGCATCGCTATAGTCGCGCATGGTGACGCGCCAGGGAACCACCACTTCCTGGGTGTGGCCCGTGCCACTGTTATATAAGGCAAGCGCGGTATGGAAGACGATAGTCTGGCCGCGCATGGCGGTGAGCTGTGCGAAGGCGCGAGGGTAGTCGCCGGGTTTTCCCAGTTGCTCGCCGTTCAGTAGTGCGACCTGGTCCGAGCCGATGATCAATGCGGCGGGAAAGCGTTCAGCGAGCGACTGCGCCTTCATGCGGGCGAGCCGGCTTGCGGTTTGTGCGGCAGACTCACCGGGTAACGGCGTCTCGTCACAATCGGGCGCGGCAACTTCGAATGGCAAACCAAGGCGGCTGAGCAGTTCACGCCGATAGCGCGAGGTGGATCCGAGTATCAGGGTGGGTGTGGGCATGGAGGATGTCGCTTGGCCCAAGGGTGATCACCGTGTTGTACGGCAGTTCCCAAAGGCTAGATATGATTGACGATTCAAGGGTGTGGAGTATATCATCCGCCGTTTATGTCCAACCTCACCTTCGATAACGCTGAATTTGCGCGGCTGAAAAGAACCCTGCGTGGCCAATTGGCAGTAGCCGATCTGCCCCGCGTGGCGTCAGAAGTGCTGTCCGGCGAAGCGGTGGAGTTTGCCTTGGTAGGTGGTAGTGACAAGTATCGGCGTTATACGCTGGACTTGGGGATTACCGGTCATGTCCAGCTGAAGTGCCAGCGTTGCTTGAAGCCGGTGGCGTTTGATCTGGATGTGGCGACGCATTTCACGTTGTTTGTGGATGAAGCCAGGCTGGAAGCGGCTGATGCCGAGGATGATGAGCTGGAAGGCTTGCTGATTGAACCCGAGTTCAGTCTGCTGGGCCTGATAGAGGACGAGATTTTGCTGTCGTTGCCCTATGCGGCTACGCATGAAGAGTGCGAGTCGCAGGTGGTGGCAGATACGGCCGATGTGCCGAAAAAGCCGAACCCGTTTGCCGTGCTGGCGGATTTCAAAGGCAAGTTGCAGCGCGGCGAACACTAAGTTTTTGTTATTTTCGAGTTTGATTCAGGAGCACAACCATGGCCGTTCAACAGAACAAAAAATCCCCGTCCAAGCGCGGCATGCATCGCGCCCACGACTTTCTGACCGCCCCCGCTCTGGCCGTTGAGCCAAGCACCGGCGAAGCACACCTGCGTCACCACATCAGCCCGAACGGCTTCTACCGTGGTCGTCGCGTAGTCAAGGCCAAGGGCGAGTAATTGTCCTTTGCTTCGGCAAGCAATGCCAAGGCGCGCTCCCACGGGGGCGCGCCTTTTTGTTTCAAGCTAGCGCTTGGCGCTAATCGTTGTAGCTCGTAAGCTCCCTGCATGGAAATCACAGTCTCTATCGATGCAATGGGCGGCGACCACGGTGCGCATGTCACCGTGCCGGCCGCGCTCAAGTTTCTCAAGGCCCACCCCGATGTCAATGTGGTGCTGGTCGGCTTGCAGGATGCCATCGAGGCGGAACTGCGGGCCCGGCACGCCAAGGTGGGGCCGCGCCTGCGCATCCACCACGCCAGCGAGGTGGTCGCCATGGATGAGGCGCCGCAACTGGCGCTGAAGAACAAGAAGGATTCGTCCATGCGGGTGGCGATAAACCTGGTGAAGACCGGGGAGGCGCATGCCTGCGTATCGGCCGGTAACACCGGCGCGCTGATGGCGACGGCCCGCTTTGTATTGAAGATGCTGCCCGGCATCGAACGGCCGGCGATCGCCAAGATGCTGCCGACCATGCGCGGTGCCAGTTGCGTGCTGGATCTCGGCGCCAATGTCGACTCCACCCCCGAGCAGCTCTATCAGTTCGGCGTCATGGGGGCCATGCTGTACAGTGCTCTGCAGCACAAGGACAGGCCAACGGTCGGCTTGCTCAATATCGGCTCGGAAGATATCAAGGGCAACGAGACGGTCAAGGAAGCGTCCGAGCTGTTCAAGGCATCGCGGCTGAACTTCCAGGGCAACGTGGAAGGTAACGACATCTACAAGGGCACCGTCGATGTGGTGGTCTGCGATGGCTTCGTCGGCAATGTGGTACTGAAGGCGTCCGAAGGTCTGGCCAAGATGCTGACCGAGTTCCTGAAGGAGGAATTCTTCAAGAGCTGGTGGCGCAAGCTGATTGCCATGGTCGCAAGCCCGGTCCTGATCAGCTTCAAGAACCGCATGGATCCGCGTCGCTACAACGGTGCAAGCCTGCTGGGTCTGCGCGGCATCGTGGTGAAGAGCCACGGTGGTGCCGATCGGTTTGCGTTCTATTGCGCACTCGAACAAGCGCTGGAGGAAGCGCGTTCGGGGGTGCTGCATCGCATTACCGAGAGCATGGCGGACCATGCCAGGGTCAGCGAGGCCGCAGAGGCCTGAGTCCCCGTCTTCCCTGTGACAAGGAGTTTGCTCCTGTCTGATTCATGATCCGGACGGCTATGTCCCGTCCGGGCGTTCCCCAAGTGTAACGTCGCCTCCGTGCGGCGGATGGAGAGACCGAAGTGCAGTATTCCCGTATCGCCGGCACCGGCAGCTACCTGCCTGCCCGTATCCTTAGCAATGCCGAGCTGGCTCAGCAGGTCGAGACCAGTGATGAGTGGATCGTCAGCCGTACCGGCATCCGTGAGCGTCGTATTGCAGCGCCGGATGAGCTGACTAGCGATCTGGCGCTCAAGGCCAGCCTCGCCGCCATGGAGATGGCGGGTGTCACGGCCGACGAGATTGATCTGATCATCGTCGCCACCACCACGCCGGATGTGGTGTTCCCTGGCACCGCCTGCATCCTGCAGGACAAGCTCGGCGTGCATGGCTGCCCCGCCTTTGACGTGCAGGCGGTCTGCGCCGGTTTTGTCTATGCGCTCGCCACGGCGGACCAGTTTGTACGTGGTGGCATGGCCAAAACGGCATTGGTGGTTGGTGCCGAAGTCTTTTCCCGCATTCTGGACTGGGAGGATCGGGCCACCTGCGTGCTGTTCGGTGACGGTGCTGGCGCCGTGGTGCTCAAGGCATCCGACGAGCCGGGCATCATCACCACCAAGCTCAAGGCGGATGGCCGCTACCGGCATATCCTGACCACGCCGGCCAGCATCATGCACGGTGACGTGCAAGGTAAGCCCTTCCTGCACATGGATGGCCCGGCGGTATTCAAGTTTGCGGTCAAGGCGTTGGCGGAGCTGGCCAGCGAAACGCTGGAGGCGGCTGGGTTGCCGCAGAGCGAGCTCAGCTGGCTGGTGCCGCATCAGGCCAATCTGCGCATTATCGAATCGACCGCCAAGCACCTGGGTCTTAGCATGGACAAGGTGGTGATTACGCTTGATCGGCACGGCAATACCTCGGCGGCCTCCATTCCGCTGGCGCTGGATGAGGCGGCCCGTGCGGGGCGCTTCAAGAAGGGTGAGCTGATGATGCTGGAAGGTATCGGCGGTGGCTTTGCCTGGGGCTCGGCGCTGCTGCGCTGGTAGGCGCTGGCGGGTCTTGTTCGTCAAACAAGCGCCTGCTTGCTAGTAGTTCTTGCGCATGAGGGGTACTATCCGCGCGCATTTTTCTATAACGTCGCCGAACTGCGGGAGGCCGTCATGTTCAAGCTATACGGTTCGCCGTTCTCGAACTACTACAACAAGGTCAAGCTGGCCTTGCTGGAAAAGGGTGTGTCCTTCGAGGAAGTGCCGGTAGCGCCGTCCCAGGACGCGTCCTACCTGCAACAATGCCCTACCGGCAAGGTGCCGTACTTCGAGGTGGAGGGTGGTCGCTTCTGCGAGTCGCAAGCTGCCCTGGAGTACCTGGAAGAGTGCTACTCGGATACGCCCTTGCTGCCTTCGGACCCGATCGCCCGTGCCAAGGTGCGCGAACTGATCCAGATTCTGGAGCAGGATGTCGAACTGGTTGCCCGCCGGTTGTTACCGCACGTGCTGTTTGGCGCGCCGGTGGCGGACGCCGTAAAGGATGAAGTCGCTCGCCAACTGGAGCGCGGCGTGGCGTCCCTGGGGCGGGTTGCCCAGTTTTCGCCTTGGATAGCCGGGGATCAATACACCCTGGCCGATTGCGCGGCCGCTGAGCATTTCCCGCTGATCAGCCGCATTGGTAGCAAGGTCTACGGCAGGGATTGGCTCGCCGCCTTGCCGATTGCCGACTATCTCGAACAACTGAAACATCGCCCTGCCTACGCTAAAGTGCGCGCCGATCAGGATGCAGCACGCGCAGCGCGGGGTTGAGACGGAGGAGTTATCGATGAGTTTTGCCTTTGTATTTCCAGGCCAGGGCTCCCAAGCCGTTGGCATGCTCAACGCCTTTGCGGAGCTGAAGGTCGTGCAGGACACCCTGCAGGAGGCGCGTGAAGCGCTGGGCTTCGATCTGGCTGCAATGATCGCCGCCGGCCCGGTGGAGGCTCTGAACGCCACCATCAACACGCAGCCGGCCATGCTGGTCGCCGGCGTGGCAACCTACCGCGCCTGGCTGGCACAGGGCGGTCGTCAGCCGGATCTGCTCGCAGGCCACAGCCTGGGTGAATACTCGGCACTGGTGGCTGCGGGTGCGCTTGATTTCAAGGATGCGATCAAGCTGGTGCGCCTGCGTGCCGAGGCCATGCAGGCCGCGGTGCCCGAGGGGCAGGGCGGCATGGCCGCCATCCTGGGCCTGGATGACGATGCCATCCGCGCCGCCTGTGCCGAAGCCGCGCAGGGCGAGGTGGTCGAGGCGGTGAACTTCAATTCGCCGGGCCAGGTCGTGATTGCCGGTAGCAAGGATGCCGTGGCCCGCGCCTGCGAGGCCTGTAAAGCCCGTGGCGCCAAGCGCGCCTTGCCCTTGCCGGTGTCCGTGCCGTCCCATTGCGCCCTGATGAAGCCGGCGGCCGAAAAGCTTGCCGCAGCGTTGGCGCAGGTCGAGATCAAGACGCCGACGATCGCCGTCATCCATAACGCTGACGTCGCAGCCTATACCGACGCCTCGCAGATCAAGGACGCCCTGGCGCGCCAGCTGTACAGCCCGGTACGCTGGGTGGAAACCATCCAGAAGCTGTCTGCCGACGGTGTCAGCGTGGTGGCCGAATGTGGCCCTGGCAAGGTGCTGGCCGGCCTGAACAAGCGCATCGTCGATGGCTTGCAGGCGGTGGCGCTGACCGAGCCGGCCGCGTTCGATACGCTCAAGGCCATGCTGTGAATCGTGTGATCCTGGCGTTCCAGCGCATGCGCTGGATGGACAGGGTGTTCGTGCCGGTGGCCCTGTTGCTGGCCATCAGCCGCATTGCAGACGGCCTGCAGGGCGGGCCGGTCTGGTCCTTGTCGGCTGGTGCGGGGTTTGGCCTGTATGCGCTGGGTCGATTGGGGCAGTACATGGACGCCGACTTCAGTACCGCCAGGGGCTGGCCGCTGGGCTTGCAGATGGCAGGCGGCGGCTTGTGGCTTGCGTCGCTGATCTGGCGTTTTGCGATCGAATGATTTTTGAGTAAGGGAGACGACGTATGTCCCTGCAGGGCAAAGTAGCATTGGTGACAGGTGCATCGCGCGGCATAGGCCGGGCGATTGCCGAGACGCTCGCACGTGACGGGGCGATCGTGATCGGCACCGCGACCAGCGAGACGGGGGCGGAGGCGATCTCCAGCTACCTGAAGGAGCAGGGTTTCAATGGCATCGGGCTGGCGCTCGACGTCAACGACACCGCCGCGGTGGATGCGGCGCTCGAGACGGTGGAGAAGGCCTACGGCCCGGTGCTGGTGCTGGTCAACAATGCCGGCATTACCCGTGACCAGTTGCTGATGCGCATGAAGGAAGAGGATTGGGATGCCGTCATGGATACCAACCTGCGCTCGGTCTACCGCCTGTCGAAAGCCGTTCTGCGTGGCATGATGAAGGCCCGCTGGGGGCGCATCATCAGCATCGCCTCGGTCGTTGGGGCGTCCGGTTCTGCTGGTCAGACCAACTACGCGGCCGCCAAGGCTGGCATGATGGGTTTCACCCGCTCTCTTGCACGCGAGGTGGGTAGCCGCAACATTACGGTTAACTGCGTTGCGCCAGGTTTTATCAATACCGACATGACCAAGAGCCTGGCGGACGACTACAAACAGAAGCTGTTGAGCCAGATTCCGCTTGAGCGGCTGGGTCAGCCGCAGGAGATCGCCGACGCGGTTTCCTTCCTTTCTGGTGACAAAGCCGCCTACGTGACGGGTAACACCCTGCACGTAAATGGTGGTATGTACATGAATTAATTAGGGAATTTACCCTTTTACTTGCGCGCCGTGTTTTTTGCTAAAATGCGGGCGCTTTTGACCATCCAACACGAAAGGTTTGGGTTCAAGAATGGAAAATATCGAACAACGCGTGAAGAAGATCGTCGCCGAGCAACTGGGCGTCAACGAAGCCGATATCAAGGCCGAATCGTCTTTTGTTGAAGACCTGGGCGCCGACTCCCTCGACACCGTTGAACTCGTGATGGCGCTCGAAGAAGAGTTCGAGTGCGAAATTCCGGATGAAGAAGCCGAAAAGATCACCACTGTTCAGCTGGCTATCGACTACGTCAAGGGTCACCTGGGCAAGTAAGTCGCAGTGAGCCAACCCTTGTTAGGCAAGGCTCTCTGGAATACGGGACCCCGACACGATGGCATCGTGGCGGGGTCTTGTTGCATCTGCCGGTCAATTTGATCGGTTGCTTGTTTGAGTCTCAGATTGATAGTGTTGTCACGCGGGCCGTTTAAGCTGCGCACTATCTGTCCTGATTAGGAACTTTCATGTCCAAACGCAGAGTTGTCGTTACTGGCCTGGGCCATATCTCTCCCGTTGGTAACGATGTCAGCACCGGCTGGGCCAACTTGCTGGCTGGCAAGAGTGGCATCGGCACTATTACCCGGTTTGATGCGAGCGACCTGGCTTGCCAGATCGCTGGTGAAGTGCGCGATTTCGATATCACCCAGTACATCTCGGCCAAAGACGCACGACGGATGGATCGCTTCATCCATTACGGCATAGCGGCCGCGCTGGATGCGATCAAGGACTCGGGCCTGGACGACGTGCCCGGTCTCGACAAGACCCGCGTGGGTGTCAATATCGGCTCCGGTATCGGTGGTCTGCCATTGATCGAGGAAACCGGTGTCGACCTGATGGAAGGCGGCCCCCGCAAGATCGGCCCCTTCTTCATCCCCGGTTCGCTGATCAACCTGATCGCGGGTCACGTGTCCATCATCAAGGGCTACCAGGGTCCAACCTACGGCATCGTGTCGGCCTGTACCACCGGTGCGCACTGCATTGGCGACGGTGCCCGCATGATCCAGTACGGCGACGCCGACATCATGGTGGCCGGTGGCTCCGAAGGCGCCATTGCGCGCCTCGGCATCGGTGGCTTTGCTGCCATGAAGGCCATGTCGACCCGCAATGACGATCCCGCCACGTCGTCCCGTCCCTGGGACAAGGGGCGCGATGGCTTTGTAATGGGCGAGGGTGCTGGCGTGCTGGTGCTCGAAGAGTACGAACATGCGGTCAAGCGCGGTGCCAAGATCTACGCCGAGCTGGCCGGCTTTGGCATGAGCTCCGACGCCTACCACATCACCGCACCGAGTGCAGAAGGCCCGGCCCGTGGCGTGGTCAACGCCTTGCGCGACGCCGGCATCAACGCCGACGAGGTCGACTACGTCAACGCGCATGGCACGTCGACCCCCCTGGGCGATGCCAACGAGACCAATGCCCTCAAGATAGCGTTTGGCGACCATGCGAAGAAACTGGCCGTCAATTCCACCAAGTCGATGACCGGCCACTTGCTGGGCGGCGCCGGTGGGGTGGAGGCCGTCTACTCGGTACTGGCCATTCGTGACCAGAAGAGCCCGCCGACGATCAATATCTTCGAGCAGGACATCGAGGCTGGCTGCGATCTCGACTACGTTGCCAATACGGCGCGTGACATGAAGATCAATGTGGCGATCTCCAACTCCTTCGGTTTTGGCGGTACCAACGGCACGCTGGTATTCAAACGCGTCTGATATCCGGGCTTGCCAAGAGAGACGCCGCGCGGGAGACTGCGCGGCGTTTATTTTGTCTGCTGCGCGATGCCTACCTTATCGCTTCCCACCACGCCAGATCTGCTGGCGCTGGCATCGGCCTACCCGGCCGATTTCCCCTACCTGCTGCTGTCGGCCGGCGATACCGGCTGGGATGTGCTGTTTGCCCTGCCGCAATCGGTGCGCATCTACGGCGCACATGAAGGCCAAGCCCTGTTCGATGATCTGGCCGCCATCGCGGTGGCGCCCCAGGCTGAGCCCTCAGGGCTGCCGTTCAGCGGTGGCTGGTTCACCTATCTAGGTTACGAATGGCTGGAGACGCTCGAGCACACCGTGGCCGCACGCGACGACCAGGCCTTTCCGCTGGGCCTGCTGGCCCGGGTCCCGGCGGCCATACTGCAGGAGCGCGGTACGGGTCGTAGCGTGCTGATGGCCGAGACACCGGCGCAGCTCGTCCGCCTGCAGCAGTTGCTGGCAGCCGTCCCCGAGTACGTCGGTGCGGCGATCACGCTGGCGGACCTGAGCGAAGATGACCCCGCCGCCTTCCTGGCGGGTACCTTGCGCTGCAAGGACTATATCCGCGAAGGTGATGTTTTCCAGGTCAATCTCTCGCGTGGCTGGGATGCCAGACTGGCCGATGGCGCCGGGCCGCTGGACCTGTTCGCGCAACTGCGAAGGGCCAATCCCGCTCCCTTCTCGGCCTATCTGGATTTTGGCAATGGCCAGGCCATCGTCAGCTCATCCCCCGAGCGCCTGGCGCGGATCGACCGCGCCGGCAAGGTGGAAACCCGGCCGATCGCCGGAACCCACCCGCGCTCGGCAGATCCGGCCGAGGATGCGCGGCAGAAGCAGCGCCTGATCGAATCCACCAAGGAGCGGGCCGAGCACATCATGCTGATCGACCTGGAGCGCAACGACCTTGGTCGTATTGCTGTACCAGGCACGGTCAAGGTCGATGCCCTGATGGATGTGACCAGCTACACCTATGTGCACCATATCGAATCCACTGTCAGTTGCCAGATCCGTCCCGGCCTGCACGTAGCGGACGTGGTGCGCGCGCTGTTTCCGGGCGGTACGATCACCGGTTGCCCCAAGGTGCGCTGCATGCAGATCATCCGTGAACTGGAGGACCGGCCGCGGCGGGCGTATACCGGCAGCCTGGGCTATATCAACCTGGATGGTTCCATGGACCTCAATATCCTGATCCGTACCTTCATGCAGGACGGTGACCGGCTGTATTTCCGGGCCGGCGCCGGCATCGTGGCGGATAGCGATCCAGAGCGCGAACTGAATGAGACGCGCGCCAAGGCCCGCGGCCTGTTGCGGGCGCTGGGGGTTGCGCAATAGAGTAGGGGTTTACAGACAAGAGGATGCGGCATGTCCCTGGTATCCCCCAAGCAAGCGTTGCTTGCCCCCATGCTGGCCGCTGGCATGACGCTGGCGGCCGGTGCTGAACCCATTGCCATCACCACCCCGCGCGGTGCTGCCCTGTCGGTGCTGCAGGACATACCGGAAGGGGCGGGGCCTTTTCCGGTTCTGATCCTGGCACCCGGCCAGGGATATCACATGCAGATGCCGTTGCTGGAGCGCCTGTCCGCGAGTTTGCGTGATCGCGGCGTCGCCGTGCTGCGCTTCAACTGGGCCTATTACACCCAACAACCCCAGCGCGGCGAGCCGGCGCAGGATCTCGCCACCGAGGTGGAAGACATGCAGGCTGTCCTGGGCCATGCCCGACAGGACGCCCGCTTTGATCCCAAGCGCATCATGGCTGGCGGCAAGTCGCTCGGCAGCCTGGTGACATGGCGCTTGCTGACGGCGGAGCCTGCCCTGAGTGGCGGACTATTGCTGACGCCAGTCTGCAGCAGCCAGGAGGATGGCGGCGTGGTGGTCGCGCAGATGAACAGTAACTATCCCGATCTTGCTGCCGAAGCCCGCCCGCTGGCGCTGATCGCCGGCGAGCAGGACCCCTATTGCTACAGTCCGGTGCTGTACCAGTACGCCGGTAGTGCCGGCCGCAGCGTTCGTGTCAGTGTGCTGGGCGGCAATCACAGCTTCCATGTCGGTGCTGTCGGGGACAAGGCCGCGGAGGCGCAGAGCGAGCGCAATATCGACCTCGCCGTGACGGTGGCGGCTGATTTCGTGCAGTCGGTGCTCATACCGTGAGCGACAGGCATGTCCTGGTGAATGGCCTTGGCCTGGATACGGTCAGCGTGACCGACCGGGGACTGGCCTATGGAGACGGTGTGTTCCGCACCCTCAAAGCCGTGGATGGTCGTTTACTGGCCTGGCCGCGCCACTATGCCAAACTGGCGGCCGATTGTTCGGTACTCGGCCTGTCCTGTCCGGCCGAGGCGGCCTGGCTGAACGATATCGCCCGGCTCGGTGCCGCCGATGCCGTGATCAAGCTGACCGTGACCCGCGGTCCCGGGCGGCGTGGCTATGCCTGCGATCCGGCGGCACCGGTCACTCGTATCGTGCAAAGCGGCCCCTTGCCAGCCTATGGCGATACCCTGCGGGCGCAAGGCGTGGCGGTCCGGCTATGCGACAGCCTGCTGGGCATCCAGCCTGCCCTGGCGGGCGTCAAGCACCTGAACCGGCTGGAGCAGGTGCTGGCGCGCCGCGAATGGGATGACCCCGCCCTGTTCGACGGGCTGATGTTCAACAGCCGGGACGAGGTGGTGGAGGGGGTGATGAGCAATCTCTTCATCGTTGAAGGCCAGCGCCTGCTGACCCACCCGCTGACCGATTGCGGCGTGGCCGGGGTCATGCGCAGCTTGCTGCTTGAGGTAGCCGAGCAGGCCGGACTGCGGCAGGAACTGACAAGTTTTGGCAGGGAGCGCTTGCTGGCGGCCGATGCCGTCCTGCTCAGCAATAGCCTGGCAGGTGTGGTGCCGGTGGCTACCCTGGGCGCTCGGCGATGGCAGGACTTCAGCCTGGCGCGGCAATTGCATGCAGCTATCGATTCGATCTCCCGCAAGGAAAGTCATCCATGCTCGGCCGCCTGATTCTGTTGTCTGTCCTGTCCGTCGCGGTAAGCGCCGCCAGCAAGCCCGCTCCCAAGCCGGAGCCCATCATCCTGCCGGATAAGTACACGCCGATCTTCTACGAGCACTTGCAGGGCAAGGAGCGTGAGCGCTGCGAGAAATATGTGGAAGAGCTGACCATCATGGAAAAGCGCAAACGCATGGGCATGGTGCAGCCTTGGGATAAGGAGAAGATGGAAAAGAAGCAGCTGAAGATCGCCGACGATTACGACAAATACTGCTTGCGACTGCAAAAATAACGTCTTTTGACGAAAATCAAAGCCGGCATGCTGCCGGCTTTGTTTATGTCCGGGCTTGCCACAAAGGTTAGAAATGTTTAAATTTCCAGAAAATACTGGAAATTGAACAAATGAATCTGACGCCGCTGGCCGAACGCTTTGTCCTGCACTTTGGTGAAATGGGCTCCCGCTGGGGGGTAAACCGTACCGTAGGGCAGATCTACGCGCTGCTCTTCATCAGCGGAAGACCGCTCTGTGCGGACGACATCGGTGAGACGCTGGCCTTCTCCCGCTCCAATGTCGGCATTGGCATCAAGGAGCTGCAAGCCTGGCGACTGGTGAAGCTGGTCCACCTGCCGGGAGACCGGCGCGACTACTTCGAGCCGCCCAAGGATGTCTGGGATATTTTCCGGGTGCTGATGGAAGAGCGTCGCCGCCGTGAGATCGAACCCACGCTCTCGATGCTGCGCGAGGCCTTGCTCGAAAATCCGGATAGCGAAGCGGACAAGATCGCACAGGCCCGCATGCGCGAGATGCATGGGCTGATCGAACTCACCACCGGTTGGCTGGATGACGTTCAGCGCCTGTCGCCGGAGACCGTCATCCGCCTGATGCAACTGGGTGCCAAGGTACAAAAGGTGCTCGAGTTTGCCGACAAGCTCAAGTTCGGCGGCCGCGATACCGACGGGGGCCTCTAGCCCATGCCGGAACAGCCTGCCTCTGCCGGTTCGCTCACTTGCCTCTGGCGTCGGCTTCGTAGCCGGCCCCGCCTGTGGCTGGAGCTGAGCCTGATCGTCTTTCTGAAAGTCCTGCTGCTCTATTTCGCCAAGCAGCTCTGGTTCAGCCAGCCACTGGCACCCCATATGCGGGTCGCGCCGGAGCGCATTGAGCAGCAGTTCTTCGGCGGCAAGTCCGCCCCTGTTTCACCTTCCCCGGAGCAAGCAAATGATCTCCCCCGATGACGTGGTCAACCTGTCGCGCCTGCAGTTCGCGCTGACGGCGATGTTCCACTTCCTGTTCGTACCGCTCACGCTGGGCCTGAGCTGGATACTGGTGATCTGCGAGGCGGTCTATGTTATGACCGGACAACAGGTCTACAAGGACATGACCCGTTTCTGGGGCAAGCTGTTCGGCATCAACTTCGCCATGGGCGTGGCCACCGGCCTCACGTTGGAATTCCAGTTCGGTACCAACTGGGCCTACTACTCTCACTATGTCGGCGATATCTTCGGCGTGCCGCTGGCCATCGAAGGCATCATGGCCTTCTTCCTGGAATCGACCTTCGTCGGTCTGTTCTTCTTTGGCTGGGACCGGTTGTCGCGGGTTAAGCACCTGATGGTGACTTCGCTGCTCGCGCTCGGCACCAACCTCTCTGCGCTGTGGATATTGATCGCCAATGGCTGGATGCAGAATCCGGTCGGGGCGGAGTTCAACTACCACACCATGCGCATGGAGCTGACCAGCCTGACCGAGGTGTTCTTCAATCCGGTCGCGCAGTCCAAGTTCGTGCACACGGTTGCGGCAGGCTATGTCTGTGGCGCCATGTTCGTGCTCGGCATCTCGGCTTTCTATCTGCTGAAGGCGCGCGATACCGGCTTCGCCATCCGTTCTTTTGCCGTGGCCGCGGGTTTCGGCTTGGCGTCGTCGCTGTCGGTGATCGTGCTCGGGGATGAGTCGGGCTACACCACCGGCGAAGTACAGAAGGTCAAGCTGGCCGCCATCGAGGCGGAGTGGGAAACCCATCCAGCCCCGGCCGGCATCACGCTGTTTGGTCTGCCCAACCAGAAGGAAGAGCGCACCGACTATGCCGTCAAGATTCCCTACGTGCTGGGGCTGATCGCCACCCGTAGCGTCGACAAGCCGGTGACGGGCATCAAGGATCTGAAGAAGGAACACGAGCTGCGCATCCGCAGCGGCATGGTGGCCTATGACGCCCTGACCCGCCTCAAGGCTGGCGACGAATCGGACGCCGTCAAACAGCAGTTTGAAGCACACAAGGCCGACCTGGGCTTTGGCCTCTTGCTCAAGAAGTACACCGCCAAGGTAGTGGATGCCAGCGAGACGCAGATTGCCCAGGCGGTGGAAGACACCATCCCCAATGTGGCGCCGCTGTTCTGGGCTTTCCGCATCATGGTCGGGCTGGGCATGCTGTTTCTGTTCGTCTTTGCAGCCAGCTTCTGGTTCCTGATCCGCAAGCGCCTGGCACCGCAGCGCTGGCTGCTCAAGCTGTGCGTACTGTCCATCCCGCTACCCTGGGTGGCGATCGAAATGGGCTGGTTCGTGGCCGAGCACGGCCGCCAGCCCTGGAGCATCAGTGGCATCCTGCCGACAGCCATGTCCGCCTCCAGTCTCGATGCCAGCCAGGTCTGGTTCAGCCTGATCGGCATCTGCAGCATCTACGCCGCCCTGTTCGTGGTCGAGATGTTCCTGATGCTCAAATACATCCGCCTGGGGCCAGCCAGCCTGTCTACCGGCCGCTATCACGGCGAAACCGCCGCCACGGCCCACGCCTGAGGAGATGACCATGCTCGACTATGAAACACTCAAGCTCATCTGGTGGGCGCTGGTGGCGGTGCTGCTGATCGGCTTCGCCCTGATGGATGGCTTCGACATGGGGGTGGCCATGCTGCTGCCCTTCGTCGGCCGCAATGACGAAGAACGCCGGGTCGCCATCAACGTGGTCGGCCCCACTTGGGAAGGCAACCAGGTCTGGCTGGTGCTCGGTGGCGGCGCTGTGTTCGCTGCCTGGCCGCTGGTCTATGCGGCCGGCTTCTCGGTGTTCTACATGGCGCTGGTCCTCACGCTTTGCGCGCTGTTCCTGCGCCCAGTCGGCTTCGATTATCGCAGCAAGCTGCCTGACCCGCGCTGGCGCAGCTTCTGGGACTGGGGCCTGTTCGTCGGCGGGCTGGTGCCTGCATTGGTATTCGGCGTGGCGATCGGCAACCTGTTCCTCGGCCTGCCCTTCAAGTTCGATGACAGTTTAAGGGTCAGTTACGGTGGCGGTCTCTGGCAGCAGCTCAATGTCTTCGGCCTGTTCTGCGGCGTGGTGTCGGCGACCCTGCTGGCACTCCACGGTGGCGCCTTGCTGGTCCTGCGGACAGAAGCCGCTGTCTGGCAGCGTAGCCGACGCTTTGTCACCTTCCTCGGTATCGTACTGGCCACCCTGTTCGCGCTGGGTGGTGTCTGGCTCGGTCGCATGGATGGTCTGGTGCTGGCTTCGGTCGGCAATGTGGATCAGGCACTCACGCCCTTCCAGAAAACCGTCTCGGTGGCCCCTGGTGGCTGGCTTGCCAATTATGGCCACTGGACCTGGTTATGGCTGCTCCCGACGGCTGGCATCGTCGCTGCGCTGTTTACCAGCCTTTCCGCCTGGCGCGGCTGGCGCTGGCCGAGCTTTCTGGCCAGCAGCACGACGGTGGTCAGCGTGCTGGCTACCGCCGGCCTGTCGCTGTTCCCCTTTGTCCTGCCATCCAGTCTCGATGCCCAGAGCAGCCTCACGGTCTGGGATGCCGTATCGAGCCACAAGACCCTGGGCGTGATGCTGATCGTGGTCGCGGTCTTCCTGCCCATCGTGCTGACCTACACCGCCTGGGTCTATCGCGTCATGCGTGGCCCGGTCACGGTCGAAGCCATCCGCCGCGATACGCATACCGCTTACTAGAAAGGACAGACCGATGTGGTACTTCACCTGGATATTGGGCCTGGGCCTGGCGCTCGCCTTCGGTGTGATCAACGTCATGTGGCTGGAGGCGCACTACGCCTTCGGTAGCCGCGACGAAGACGAAACCCGCCGCCGCTTCGAGCGCTTTCGCCGCTGAGCAGCTCCCAACAAAAAACGCAGCATATCGCTGCGTTTTTTGTTGGCTAGAACACCACCCCGGCCCGCAAGATGATATTTGCGTACGGCGAACACTCACCTGTTCGCACCACGGCCCGTGCCGATCGCGTCAACTGCTTGAAATCCTCGTGCGACATGGCTTCCACCGGCGTCTTGCCCAGCAGGGTTGGTATCCGTGCTGCGACCGTCGGATTGCGATCCTTCAGTTCGCTGGCCACCACCGCACTTTCTACCTGCATCTCGCTCAACACCACCTCCAGCACCTCCATAAAACGCGGTAGATCACGGGTGATGGCCAGATCGATACGTTGCGGCCCGGCCGGGATAGGCAGGCCAGCATCGCCGATCACCAGCATGTCGCCATGGCCCAGTGTGGCGATAACTTCCGATAAGGCGCTATTGAGCAAGGTGGTACGTTTCATGGGGTTTGCTCCAGCCAGGTGGCCTGATAAGGGTAGGCAGCCAGTTCATGCCGATAGGGCAGGGCGGGCTGGGCGCCGGGGCGGGTCACGCTTACCGCTGCGGCGCACATGCCCAGCTGGGCAGCCTGGTCCAGCGACAGTCCCTCTGCCAGCCCCGTTGCCAGGCCGCCGATAAAGGTATCGCCGGCTGCCGTGGTGTCCACGGCCTGTACCTGCAAGGCTGGCCAATGCCGTATGCCCAGGGTGTCGGCAATCAGCACCCCCTGCGCGCCCAGCGTGATCAGCACATGCTCGCAGCCCATGTCGCGCAACTGGCGAGCAGCCATGGCGGCGCTGGCGAGGTCGATCACCGGTACGCCTGTCAGCAGGCTGGCCTCGGTCTCGTTGGGGACCAGATAGCTGACCTTGGCCAGCAAGTCGGCCGGCAAGGCCCTAGCGGGGGCCGGGTTAAGCAGCACCGGCACGCCCCGGGCATGCGCATGGCCGATCGCGTACTGGTTGGTTTCCAGCGGGATTTCCAGCTGACAGATCAGCAGACTGGCCTGCTCGATCAGATCGGGTCGGGCTGCAATATCGGCCGGCTTGATGTGCAGGTTGGCGCCCTGCGCCAACACAATTCGGTTCTGTGCCGCGTCGTCCACCATGATCATGGCGACGCCGGTTTCCACCGTATCGAGCAGCTTCAGTTCCTGGGTATCCACACCGGCGTCCACCAGCGCGCCGTGCAAGGCCCGGCCGAAATCATCCTTGCCCAGCCGGCCCACCATAGAGGCGCGTGCACCGAGCTTGGCGCAGGCCATGGCCTGGTTGGCACCCTTGCCGCCGCCATAGGTATTGAACTGATGGCCGATCAGTGTCTCGCCGGCGTCGGGGACACGTGGCAGGCGCATGACCAGGTCCATGTTCAGGCTGCCCAGTACGCAGATCGTCTTGTGTTGAGGCTGGTTCATGATGTGGACTTCGCAGGTTGGTACGGTGCCGTGGATTGCCGCAGGCGGAGCTCGGCCTGCAGGATGCGACGGGCCGGCGTCTCTCGCCTGGCCTGGATACGTTCGAACAGCAGTTCGGTGGTCAATCGGCCCAGCTCGGCCTTTGGTTGGGCAACCGTGCTGAGCGGCGGGCTGCTGAAAGCCGCCAGCTCGATGTCGTCAAAGCCGATCACCGACAGGTCCTCCGGCACCCGCAGATTGGCCTCGTGCACGGCACACAGCACGCCGATGGCCATCAGGTCGTTGGCGACAAAGACCGCGCTGGGGCGGCTCGGCTCGGCAAGCAGGGCCTTCATTGCAGCGTAGCCGCCCTGGCTGGAAAAGTCGGCATGCAGCAGCGGGCAGTCACCCTTTTGCAAGTCTTCTTCCCGGCAGACTTGCTGCCAGCCGGCAATACGCTGGTCGCTCGGGGCCAGCCCCTGTGGGCCGGCAATGCAAGCGACGCGCCGGTGACCCAGTTCCGTCAAGTGGCGGGTGGCAAGGATGGCGCCGCTGGCATGGTCGACTTCCACCAGATCGCTGTCCACGCCTGCGATCTCGCGGTCTACCAGGACCAGGGGGCGGTTGAGCCCGGCCAGCAACTGGTGCAGGTCGGCGTCTTCGCCGGCGGTGACGACGATGATGCCGTCCACCCGCTTCTCCACCAATACCCGCAGATAGCTGGCCTGTTTGCTGGGCTCATCGTCCGTATTGCACAGGATCAGGTTGAAGCCGGCCGCGAAGCAGCGGGCCTCGATCTCGCGCAGCACTTCGGCGAAGTAGGGGTTGGAGCTATTGGGTAGCAGCATGCCGATCGTGTGCGTCACATCATGACGCAGGCTACGGGCGACGGCGCTGGGCACATAGGACAGCTCGCTGATCGCCGCTTCGATGCGCGCGCGTGCATCCGGGCTGACAAAGCGGGTGTTGTTGATCACGTGCGATACCGAACTGACCGATACCCCGGCCCGTTCCGCCACCTGTTTCATCGTGCTCATGCGCGGCGAGCCTGCCGACGGCTGCGATAACCATCAAGCACCACCGCCGCGATGATCACGCAGCCGGTGACGATGCGCTTGGCCGGATCGCTGGCGCCGATCTGCGCAAGGCCGGCTTCCAGCAGCGAGATGATCAGTACGCCGAAGAAGGTATTGACCACCGAACCGCGGCCACCCATCAGGCTGGTACCGCCGATCACCACGGCGGCGATGACCTGCAGTTCGATACCGGCGCCGGTATTGGGGTCGGCCGCTTCCAGGCGCGAGGTCTGGAATACGCCCGCCAGGCCAGCCAAGGCGCCGGTCAGCGCAAAGACCAGTACCTTGATCGGACGCGGATCGATGCCGGCGAGGCGCATGGCTTCCTCATTGGTGCCGATGCCGATCATGTAGCGACCCAGCACGGTCCGTGTCAGCAGCAACTGCCCGGCGATCACGATCAGGAAGGCCAGCATGAAGGCCGGTGAAATGCCGCCAACCAGCGGAGCGCTGAGCCAGTCGATGGCGCCACCGATGTACTGGGTGCGGGAGTTGGTGGCGAGGTAAGCACCGCCTCGGGCGATCTCCAGCATGCCCAGCGACACAATGAAGGTGGGCAGGCGCCAGGCAACGCTGACACTGCCGGTCAGGGCACCGCACAGCAGGCCCACCAGGATGGCCAGCAGCATGGCCGGCAGCAGCGGCCAGCCCCACTGGGTCATCGCAATGCCGACCGTGGCGCCCGCCAAGGCCATCACCGAACCCACCGAGAGATCGATGCCGGCGATGATCAAGACAAAGGTCATGCCGACGGCCATGACCGCAATGGCCGGAATATCGTTGGCAATGGTGATGAAGGTACTGGCGGTCAGGAAGTATTCGCTGAGCGTGCCAAACAGCACGATCATGGCCGCGATGGCCAGGACGAAGCCGATATAGCTGCCGAAGGTGGCGCGTAGCCAGTTGGGTTTGGAGTTTGTCATCGTGTCAGTTCATCGCTGTGGGTTCATCGTCCGCCGGGCTCAGTGCCGGGCGGCGGCCTGTGGGTCGCGGTAGCCGCTGAAGGCCGCATCCAGCAGCGCTTGCTGGGTCCATTCGCCGCGGCGGAAATCACCAGCCAGGCGGCCGGCACTCATCACCACGATACGGTCGCAGATCTGCATCAGCTCCCGCAGATCGCTCGATACCACGAGCAAGCCCTTGCCGGCGTCTGCTTCCAGCGCCATGCGCTGGTAAATGTCCTCGCGCGCGCCGATATCTACGCCACGGGTCGGTTCATCGAGCAGCAGCACCCGACAGTCGCGATGCAGCCAGCGGGCCAGCACAACCTTCTGCTGATTGCCGCCAGAGAGCTCGCCGACAGCCTGGCGCGGGGACTGGCAGCGTACGCCCAGCTCGTCGATATAACGGTTGGCGATGCTTTCTTCCGCCGCGCCGCGCAGCCAGCCGCGGCGAGATACCGAACGCAGGTGTGCCAGGGTAGTGTTGAGGGCGATGGGCAATCCCAGCAGCAGACCTTCGCGCTTGCGATCCTCGGTGATCAGGCCGATACCCTGGGCGATCGCCTGGCGGGGCGAGGCGATCCGGCTTGGCGTATTGCTACCGTTCAGGTAGATCTGCCCGCTGTCCTTGCGATCGGCACCAAAGATCAGCCGTAGCAGTTCGGTCCGACCAGCGCCGACCAGGCCGGCCACGCCGACGATCTCGCCGGCATGTACGCTCAGCGTCACGTCCCGCACGGCGGTACCACGACCCAGTTTTTCGACGCGAAGCACCGGCGCACCAGCCTGGCTCTGGCGGGCCAGGCCTTCCTGTACATCGCGGCCGACCATGCGGCGGACGATATCGTCCTGGCTCAGGGCCGACATCGCCTGGGTATCGATATGGCGACCGTCGCGCAGTACGGTCACCCGGTCGGCGATGCGTTGCAGTTCATCGAGCCGATGCGAGATATAGATCAAGCCCACGCCACGGGCTTTGAGCAGGGCAATCTGTTCGAACAGCCGCTCCACCTCGCGGTCGGTCAGCATGGCGGTGGGTTCGTCGAGGATCAGCAGCTTGCAGTCACCCACCAGATTGCGGGCGATTTCCACCATCTGCTGATGGCCGACACCCAACTCGCCGACCAGTGTGTCGGGGCTGATGTCGGTCAGGCCTATCGCGGCCATCTGTCCTGCTGCCAGCGTGTTCAGTTCGCGACGGCGGATCAGGCCCAGGCTGGCCGGCAGGCGGTCCAGCAGCAGGTTCTCCGCCACTGTCAGGGTCGGGATCAAGCTCAGTTCCTGCATCACCATGCGCACGCCCAGTCCCTCGGCGGCGGTGCGCGAGACGGGGGCGTAGGGCAGGCCGTTGAGCTGCATCTGGCCATGGGTGGGATCGACCAGGCCGGCGATGATCTTGGATAGCGTGCTCTTGCCGGCACCATTCTCACCGGTCAGGGCGAGTACTTCGCCCGCTGCCAGTTCCAGGTCGACATCGGCCAGTACGGGGGTGACATAGGTCTTGCCCATGCCGCGCAACTGCAGCAGGGGAGGAGTTGGGGTCGCCATGTGGACTCCGGGTATGCGACGTAGGACCTGGGAACGTGCCAGGCACGCTCCCAGGTGGGCTGTTAGGCCATCTTTCTTTGCGACTTACTTGGTGACCAGGGTGACCTGGGTTTCGACCGTCTTGGGCAGGTTGGCCTGTGCGGTCTTGGCGGCCAGCGACTTCAGCGCCAGTTCGATGCCGAACACGGCCTGCTTGGCGGCGTACTGGTCCACGGTGGCCAGAACACGGCCATCAGCCAGCATGGGCTTGATGGCGGAGATGTTGTCGTAGCCGATGACCTTCACCTTGCCGGTCTTGCCAGCCGACTTGATCGCCGACACGGCACCCAGGGCCATATTGTCGTTACCGGCCAGCAAGGCCTTCAGTTCCGGATTTTCACGCAGCATGGCGGCGGCGACGGTATTGCCCTTGTCGATTTCCCACGAGCCGGACTGCACGCCGACCACGGTGACACCAGCGGCCTTCATCGCGTCCTGGAAGCCAGCGGTACGGTCCTGGGCGTTCTGGGTGGTGGAGACACCTTCGATGATGCCGACCTTGTCGCCGGACTTCAGTTGCTTGGCAAGATAGTCGCCAGCCAGCTTGGCGCCAGCGCGGTTGCTCGGGCCGATGAAGGGGACGTTGATCTTCTTCTCGGTCAGCACGGCATCGGCCAGCTTGTTGTCGATATTGATGACCAGGATGCCCTTGTCGATGGCCTGCTTCACCACCGGCACCAAAGCCTTGGAGTCGGCCGGGGCGATCACGATGGCGTCGACATGGTTGGCGATCATCTGTTCGACGATCTTGATCTGGTTGGCGGTATCGGTTTCGTCCTTGATGCCGTTGGCGATCAGGTCGTAGCTTGCCGCGTTCTGCTTCTGGTGGGCGCGCGCACCGTCTTCCATGGTCTGGAAGAACTCATTGGCCAGCGACTTCATCACCAGCGCGACCTTGGGCTTGGGAGCGGCCAGTGCCTCGACCGAGGGGAACGCGAACAGGGCAGCCGAGAGGGCCAGCAGCTTGAACGTGGTGCGGCGTTGGTTCATGTCTCATGTCTCCGTTGGATTTGTCTGCGAACTCGATGGCGCATTGGTTGGCAACCGATTGCGCAATCGTTTGCGCGGCATAGTGTGGTGAGGCCGAATAGGCTTGTCAATTCAGCGCCAGCCCTTTTGCAGACTGCCTCTGCGGGAAATGAGGCACTTGTTGCGGTGCAATATTGGTGCAGATTGTGGCGGGTCGCGGCTTGCCGCGGTTTCTTGCTGCGCTGCGACGATGGTGGGGTGCGGTTCACTTTTCTGTAGTTTTGTCGGATTCCACTACAAAACCGAACCGGATTTCCTCCAGACCCGCTTTCTTGAGCGCATCTCGCTGGTCCCAATCAGGACGCACATCGACCAATAGGCTGCCATGGTGTGAGAGGCGTGCTCCGACGGTGGTCGCCGGTCACCGGCAGTCAGGACACCCTGCCAAGCTGTCCCGCTGAGTGTCGGTCGTGCATTCGACGGACCACGACGAGGTTCGCGTCTGATCGCACCACCGCCAAACGATCGCAAATGATAAAGGCGCCAATAAGGCGCCTTTGCTGTTGGCCGGTCCGGTTGACTGTTTTTTAGGCGACTCGGGAAAGTGCCTTGCAAATCCGGGGCTAAGCGTGGCTATACAGGCCCATTCACCGACTTATGCACAGACTCTGTGCACAGTCGGCATGCTCATTGTTTCATCGCGTGGTGTCATTGCGGCCGTGGGTCAGGCCTGGTGCAGGCGTTTTAACGCCAATACCTGTTCATGCAAGGCCACCGTGGCGGTCTGGTCCGCAACCACGCCCTGCATGATGCGATCGGTGATGTCCGTCAGCTTGCTGCTGGCGTCGGAAATTTCGTTGGAAAAACGGCTCTGCTGAGTGAGCGATTGCGAGATGCTGCTGGTCGAGTCGCTGACCGAACTGGCTGCCTCGCCGATCTTGTTGAGACAGGCGCCGGACGCTGCCGACAACTGCTTCACTTCCAGCACGATGCTGTTGGTCTCCAGCAGCGATTGCTTGGCGCGTGCGGTGACTTCCGTCAGCCCAGCCATCATGCCGTTGATATCCTTGGTCACGTTCTGTACCCGCGAGGCGAGTATCCGTACCTCGTCGGCGACGACCGCAAAGCCGCGGCCCTGTTCGCCGGCCCGGGCCGCCTCGATCGCGGCATTCAGCGCCAGCAGGTTGGTCTGCTTGGCGACGTCTTCGATCACATTCAAGGATTGGCCGATCTCGCGAGTGGACTCGAACAGGCTGCCCAACTCATTCCCCATCAAGGTCACCCGTTGGTCCAGCTCGGTAATCCGTGCATCGGCATCCCCGGTCAGGCGGGCGCCTTCGCTGGCAGCGGTGCGGGAGTGCTGGCTCAGGGCAACTGTCTGGGCGGCGAAACCCGCTGCGCTATGGGCTTCCGCCGCCAGCCGCTCGATCGCATCGCGAATCTGCTTGGTCTGCTGTTGCTGGCTGCTGATCGCACCTTGTGCGAGCCCGACGGATTTTTTCATGGCGGCGCTGGCTTCCTCCACCGTCGCCAGCGTGGCCTGGCTCTGCTTCATGTCCAGGCCCGCATCCACCGGCGTCGTTGCGATGCGCCGCCGCGCCGTATCCAGTTCTTGCTTGAGCGACCAGGCGTAAGCGCCCAGGGCGAGGGCGGCGATCAGTGCCAGGATAAGGAAGATGGCCAACAGGGACATGCGGAACTCCGGTGGAGGTGGGGGCTGGCAGAAGCGGCTCAGACCAGAGGCAACTTGCTGGCTGAGCACGGTGGTGCTGACGTGGCCCCAATATAGGGTTTATGCAGCACGGAAGATAGCTTGTCCTGCTCGCCGCATGCTGGGCGCTAGGTATCACGCCAGGTCGCAGGCATGCTTGATGCTGTTGCCTACACTACGGCAAATCCACAGGTCATGCCGACCAACCACGCCGGCGCGGCAATCCACCTCAAGCCTGTTGTCCTGCGACGACCGGCGCCCAGGCACGGTTTTCTGCCGGTGTCATCCGATTTCGTAATGCACGTTTGAGCCAGTCGCAAAGGGGGTGATCAGGATGACCATCAGCCCGGTCAGTGTCGCAATGAACATGACCCGTTCAAGTGGCGTCCAATACCCGGGACATAGAGCGGCCAGGAGGCAGAACATGGGGTAATGAAGTGCGTACAGCGGAAAGGTGAGGGAACCGAGCCAATGCGCGAATCCTGCCATGCGTTCGAGTGGCCGGAAGCCGTCCTGCATGAGGGCCTGGGCGGCAAACAGGTGTATCGCAAAGGCCGAGGCAATGTAGTAGTCGTAGACGATATCCCGATTGAAGGGCGCTCTTCCCCAGGGCAGCCATAGCCAACTGCCGGCCTGCGGCAGATACCGCTGGAGGAGAGGAGAGAGCACGATGAGCAAGGCTGAGCCTATCAACAGCACCTGTGCCCGCATCTTGGAACGCAGTGCAGGTACCCGAAGGCGATAGAGCGCGAAGCCCAGTAGCCAGAGTGGCAACATGGCGGTGATGGTTCGGCCGGCCAGCATCAGGATGATGAGGGTTGCGGGAATCCAGACGATGCGTTTGCTGAACAGGGCCAGACCGGCCAGCAGGTAGTAGGTGGCCTCAAAACTCAGCGACCAGAACGGGCCATTGGTGCCGGGAGAGATGCCGTTGAAGCCGAATATCTGATACTCATTGACCAGAAAGAAGGCCGAGAGATATCCGGCCCAGCTTTCCGGTTTCCACAGCACTTTCTGATTGGCATAGAAGTCGGGATTGAGCGCCATGCCGGCCATATCCAGCGCAAAGGTCAGCGGCAATGCGATCAGCACAACGGAATACAACCGGGAGAGACGGCTCTTGTAATAGGCTTTCGGCGTGTCCTCCCTATGTGCCACCACATAGGAAATGATGTAGCCCGAAAGTACGAAGAATAGGGTGACCGCTGCACTGCCGAAATAATCCAATGGCCACCAGAGCAAATTGTCGGTGAAAGGCCGGGATGACAGGTGAGCCAGGAAGACGGCCAAGGCAGCAATGAATCGGATGATGTCCAGATAGGCGGAATAAGTACGACTCATGACCGGTTTTGAATGGATTTATATTAATTTATGAAAATTTAATTTTTTTATTATGTATAAGACTGTAATGGCGTCCTATTGCTTTGCATCGGGCCAGCCAGGCGGGCAATCAGCGAGAGACGTGCCTTGCAACGATTATGTCGCGCGCTTGCCACCACACGGGCTATCTGGGTCGAATGCGCAATGACAAGCGATGGATGGCCGGGCGCGAATCCTGGCCAGATGGCAACGCTGGTTGAGCCACCCGGTCAGCGCTGGCTGGCGCAGCCTAGTACCGAGTCGAGCATCGCCTTGAACATCGGTGAGCGGGGGCGCCCGCGGCACGCCACGCAGCTGGTGCCGTCGTTTACACTCCCGCCCTCACTTGATCACCATCCATCGCCCATGCGTGTCCCCCACCTGCTGCGTACCACCTTCGCCCTGTTGTGCCTGTTTGCCGCTGCCCTGGCGGACGATACGCTGCCGCCATACACACTGCCTGGTACCGAGGTGCTGGCAACGCCGTTCACGGCAGCAGGGCGCGACTACGAAGTCTTTGTCTCGCTGCCGGCAGGCTATCAGCCGGGCCGACGCTACCCGGTGCTCTACCTGACCGATGCCAACTACAGCTTCCCCTTGGTGCGTTCGATCAGCAGCAGTATCACCAAGCACGGGCCAGGCTTGGAGCCTTTCATTCTGGTTGGCCTCTCCTACGCCAAGGACGATAGCCCGATGGACAGCCGGCGACGCGATTACACGCCCAGCGATGGCAGCCGCAGCGGCGACCAACTGGCGGGCAAACACTATGGTGAAGCGGCGGCCTATCTGAACTTCCTCAAGACGGTCGTATTTCCGCAGGTCGAGCAGCACTATGGCGGTGACCCTGCGCGACGTATCTTCGCCGGACACTCTTTCGGTGGGCTGCTGGGCCTCACCGCCCTGTTCCGCGAACCGACCTTGTTCAGCCATTACATCATCGGCAGCCCATCACTGTGGTTCGATGACCACGAGCTGTTCCGGCTGGAACGGCAATACGCAGCCAGCCACCGTAGCCTGCCGGCCAAGGTGCGGTTGTATATGGGCAGCTTCGAGGCGCCCGGCAAAGGCCCGCGCTTCGACAAGGAGGGCGAGATGGTGGGGGATATGCGCCGGTTTGTGCGCCAGATGCAAAGCCATCGCTACACCGGGTTGGATGTGGCCGGCAAGGTATTTGAGGAGGAGGACCACAGCACGGTCTACCCGCTGCTGATTACGCGCGGCCTGCTGTGGGCGCTGCCCAAGGAACGCTGAGCCGGACCGAAAAATAAGACAATCACCGCCGAGCAAGACAACTTCCGCGATCGATTGGTTGATTGTTGCCCTGGTATGGAATGGTTCGAAATGAAAAAGCCCCGACAGCGTCAGGGCTTTTTTAATGACATGTTCTGGCGGAAGCGGTGAGATTCGAACTCACGGACGCCTTGCGACGTCGGCGGTTTTCAAGACCGCTGCCTTAAACCACTCGGCCACGCTTCCCTTGGGGAGTACCGGTGGGGCAGGCCCTTCACCGGGTGATTATCGCTTTCAGCGCGATAAATCAGGCCGGCATGCTACCGCAAGCGGCCGCGTTTGACCATTCCCTGCGGGGCTTGAAACTTTATGGCTTTGCCGTAATCTGATGGGCGAGGACAGTCGAACACCGGTTCGGCCAGTTCCGGAATGACTTGCACCACGAGGAGCCAAACATGCAATTCCCAGGACAGACCACGACTTACGAGCAGGGGTATGACCTTGCCGCCAGCCGCAACAAGGTACTGCGCAACACCTACATGTTGCTGGCCTTATCGATGATCCCGACCGCACTGGGTGCGATGGCGGGTGTCTCAATGCACTTCATGCTGCGTGGCTGGATGGGCCTGATCCTGTTCCTGGGCGTGAGCTTCGGTGCCTTCTACGGCATAGAGAAGACCAAGAACAGCCCGATGGGCGTGGTGTTACTGCTGGCTTATACCGGCTTCATGGGCCTGTGGCTGTCGCAGTACCTGCAAGTCGCGCTACGTTTCTCCAATGGCGGGCAAATGATCGCGATGGCGGCCGGCGGTACGGCGGCGATCTTCTTCACACTGGCAACGATTGCGACCGTGACCAAGAAGGATTTCTCCTTCATGGGCAAGTTTCTGTTCGTGGGCCTTGTGCTGATGATCATCGCCGCGCTGGCGAATGTATTCCTGGCGATCCCGGCGTTGTCGCTGACGATCTCGGTGGTCGCAACCCTTATCTTCTCCGCCTACATCCTCTACGATGTCAGCCAGATTGTGAATGGTGGTCAGACCAACTACATCACCGCCACGCTGCAGCTGTACCTGGATATCTACAACGTATTCATCAGCTTGCTGAACCTGTTGATGGCCTTCAGTGGCGATCGCGATTGAGCGCGGTAAGCAACCGGTGAAAACGCCCCGCCAGTCGGGGCGTTTTTCATGCACTAGCCACACAGCAAGGCATCAGGCTGGCATTCAGGTTGGCGGCCGGCTATGCTTGGCCCCATCTTGATCCTGAGCCCTATCCCGCCATGAAATCTGCTTTGCCATCCCAGTCCCTCGAACAACTGTTCCTGAATGCCCGGACCTATAGCAGCTTCAGTGACAAGCCGGTCGACGATGCAACGATCCATGCGCTGTACGACTTGCTAAAATGGGGCCCGACCAGTGCCAATGCCTCGCCGGCCCGCTTTGTATTCGTGAAGTCCGCCGATGCCAAGGCCAAGCTGGACCCCGCGCTGTCGGAAGGCAACCGTGCCAAGACGCTGAAGGCACCACTGACGGTGATTGTTGGCCACGACCTGGCCTTCTACGATCAACTGGCGACCTTGTTTCCGCATACCGATGCCAAGGCCTGGTTTACCGGCAATGAAGCCCTGATCCAGACCACGGCTTTCCGCAACGGCACCCTGCAAGGCGCCTACCTGATGTTGGCCGCGCGTGCGCTCGGGCTCGACTGTGGCCCCATGTCCGGTTTCGACAATGCCAAGGTGGATGAGGCGTTCTTTGCCGGCACCACGATCAAGTCCAATTTCCTGATCAATGTCGGGTACGGTGCCGATGATGGTCTCTATGCTCGTAACCCGCGTCTGGATTTTGCAGCCGCCTGCCGTATTGAATGATGATCGAGTGAGATAGGCGCGACGCCACGATGGCCGAGAACACCAAACCGCAGTGGGATATCTGGAAGGAACTGGATGAGTTGCGCCAGCGCCATAAGGAACTCGCGCCCATGTTCGCCCGGGTTGGCGTAGCGCCTGAGTTTGCCCAGATGATCAACAATCTGCGCCTGGACGTGCAGCGCCGACCGCCTTCACCGCCCATCAATACCAATGAGCGTGACAAGGATGCGCAGGCGCAGGAGGAGTACAAACGCGCGTTCGCCTCCCATTACGAAGAGGTGTTCTTCAAGGTTGAAAGCTGCCTGCGCATGCCTTGGCCACCCGAGGCGCAGTACCTCGTGCCGGGCATACACGAGGAGCTCAACAACCTGCGCCGGGCGCTGGTCAAGAACCCGCTGGTGTCGCCCTCGCTGGAGAAGCTGGATGTCCTGATCGACGAGTACGCCGATCTGGAAAAGATGGATGAACGCCTGGATCGTGCCGCCATCGAGGTCCGCAAAGGGCAGTTGATCGAGATACTGGGCTTTCCGCTGATCGTTCGCCGCCAATTGGCCCACCCTGAGTGGGAGCTGCTGCCTGCGTTGGCGAGCGATAGCTACCGGGAACTGCTCAGCAGCAAGATCGAGAACTACCGGGCCAGTGGCTGGCTGCAGTCCAAGCTGTATGACAAGTGGTACCTGGCGCTGGAATTCGATGCGATCTGGGCTCGCCTCAAGCGCGATGCCAATGACCGGGAGCGCATCATCAGCCAGCTCAAGCTCAACTGGCCCAAACTCGGCAACTGGGCGCCCGATTTCCCGCATGCCGATCTGGTCTGGTATCTGTTGCTGGTGCTGTTCTGCGTGATCTCCCTGTTCATGGAGTGGTGGTGGGTGGCGGGTGGCCTGCTGGTCTGGCTGCAGTTGTCGGTCATCATCGAGAAGCATCATGCCCAGCTGGTGATCAAGCGGCGGCAGGCGCTGTTGCTGGAGTGCGGTCGGTTCAAGCGCATTCGCGACCAGATATCGGCTGGCAAGTTCGATCCCAGCACGGTGCTGAGGCAACTCAAGCAGTTCAATTTCCGTCACTATGTCTCGGACCAGGGATTGCAGTTGCTGCAGTCCATGTCCATTGTGGGTGGCTTCTGAGCGCAGTCCCCTGGGCTTAGTGTATTTTTAACGCTCGATAGCGCTCGCTTAGGCTGGTTTTAACTGGTACTGGTGACAGTGGCCGTCTAAAGTGAGGCTGCAACAATCCCCTAGGGACCAGGATGAGACCGTCCGTATTGATACCCTTTCTAGCGCTCGCCACCGTGGCGGTTGCCGCCCAGGAATCGCCGCGCTTCACCATCAAGCAGTACCGGGTTGAGGGCAATACTGTCCTGCCGGAGGCGCGTATTCAGGCCGTGCTGGCCCCTTACACGGGCGAGCAGCGTGACTTTGCCGATGTCCAGCACGCCCTTGAGGCCCTGGAGAATCTCTACCGGCAAGCCGGCTTTGGCGCCTTGCAGGTCTACCTGCCCGAGCAGGAACTGAAGCAGGGCGTAGTTGAGATCAAGGTGATCGAGCCTAGGCTGGGGCAAGTGCGGATAGAGGGTAACCAGTATTTTGGCGAGAACAACGTGCGTCATGCCCTGCCTGCATTGCAACCTGGCTCGGTGCCCAATACCGGTCGCATGGCGGATAACCTGCGCCTGGCGAACGAGAGCCCCTCGCGTCGTCTCGCGGTTACCTTGCAGGCGGCACAGGCCCCTCAGACCGTCGATGCCGTGGTCAAGGTGACCGATGAGAAACCCTGGCGCGCGTTCAGCAGCCTGGACAACTCCGGCAGCGAGGAAACGGGTCAGACCCGTCTCTCCTTGGGCGTGCAGCACGCCAACCTGTTTGATCGTGACCATGTCTTTACCGCCCAGTTCACTACCTCGCCGGAGAAGCCCGACAAGGTCCGGATCTTTGGTCTGGGTTACAAGCTGCCGCTTTACGATGCAGGCGACAGCCTGAGTTTCTTTGCCGGCTATTCCAGTGTCGAATCCGGCGCCTTGCAAGGTTTGTTCAACGTCAGTGGCAAGGGCAAGGTTGCAGGTGGCCGCTACAACCAGGCCTTGTCCACTCTGGGCGCCTACCAGCAGAAGTTGGCCTGGGGGCTGGATTGGCGACGTTTTGATACCGATACCGCTTTCGCCGGCAGTCAATTGCCCGCCAGCAGTTATACCCTGCGCCCCGTTAGCCTGGCCTATCAGGCGCAGTGGCAGGACAGTCGATGGTCAACCGATTGGAATGCCAGCCTTGCTCACAATCTGCCTACCGGCGAGGACCTAGCCAGGGTGTCGGGCCGTACGGTGGCCAAGGATCGCTATACCGTCGCCCGTCTGGGCGGCAATGTGTATTACAGCCTGCCAGTAGACTGGATGACGCATCTGTCGCTCAACGCGCAGCTCACGAGTGATGCCCTACCGCCGGCCGAGCAATTTGGCCTCGGTGGTGCCAATACCCTGCGTGGCTATGGCGAGCGTGTGCTGGCGGATGACGAGGGGGTGCTGGGCAGCCTGGAAGCCTATTCGCCCGACGTCGCCCAGGGGCTCGTCGGCGGCGACTGGCTGCTGCGAGGCGTAGCCTTCGTCGATTGGGGCCATATCAGCCGGAACCGGGCCTTGCCGGGTGAACAATCCAGTACCTCGCTCGCGGGGGCCGGTCTGGGCTTGCGGCTGGGCTGGGGCAAGCGGGCCTCGCTCAAGCTGGATGTCGCACAAGCTTTGAAGGACGGTGGCGGCGAGAGCAAGCATGATACCCGGGTCCATTTCTCGGCCACAGTGTCCTATTGATCTGATGCAAGCTGAAAGTCGGGTGGACTTGCCACCCAGCCGCCGTGATCGGCGGGAGGAGAGAACATGAATACGCCCCATCCATCGCGCTTTACCCTGAATACGCTGTTCCTCGCCACGCTGGCTTGCTATGCGCCGCTGGCGCTCGCTAATCCCAATGGCGCATCGGTGGTGTCTGGTTCTGCGAGCTTCCAGCAGCAGGGCAATAGCCTGGTGGTGACCAATACGCCTGGTGCCATCATCAATTGGGCAGGTTTCTCCATCGGCCGGGATGAGCTGACCCGCTTTGTGCAACAGAACGCCAATAGCGCGGTGTTGAACCGCGTTACTGGACAGGATCCATCGCAGATTCTGGGACAACTGCAATCGAATGGCCGGGTATTCCTGATCAATCCGAACGGTATTGTCTTCGGCCAGGGCGCGCGGGTTGATACCGCGGGCCTGGTGGCGTCGACGCTCAATATCAGTGATGCCGACTTCAAGGCCGGTAAGCTGAAATTTACAGGGGCCGGTAATGGCTCCATTCAGAATGCTGCCCATATCACGACGCCTGGTGGCGGCTTTGTCTATCTGATCGCGCCCAGCGTAGAGAACAGTGGCGTCATTGTGTCGCCCAAGGGAGAGATCCTGCTGGCTGGCGGCCAGAGCGTGGAGCTGGTGGATGGTGTGGACACCAGCCTGCGGGTCAAACTGGATGTGCCGGCTGGCCAGGTGCTCAATGTCGGGCAACTGATCGCCGAGCAAGGGCGGATCGGTGTATTCGCCGCGGCGATCCGGCAGCAAGGATTGGTCAGCGCCAACCGGGTGGAGCAGGGTGAAGGGGGCCGCATCGTTTTCAAGGCCAGCGGTGGCGATGTGGTGCTGGCGGCGGGGAGCGTCACCGAGGCCCAGGGTGGTCAGATACTGGCGGACGCCGGTCGTGGCGATATGTTGCTGAACGGCAGGGTGGACGTATCCAATAGCCAGGGCAAAGGTGGCGAAGCACAATTGCTCGGCGGTCGTGTCGGCCTGTTCGGATCAGCCAGGGTCGATGCCAGCGGCCGCGACGGCGGCGGCACGGTGCTGGTGGGCGGTGATTACCAGGGCAAGAACGCCGCGATCCACAACGCCAGCCAGACCGTACTGGCAGGTGATGCCTCGATCGACGCCAGTGCCACCGGCAGCGGTAACGGTGGTCGGGTGATAGTCTGGTCCGATGGTCATACGGTTGCACAAGGCAATATCGCGGCCCGCGGTGGAATTGCCGGAGGCGACGGTGGATTCGTCGAAGTCTCCGGCAAAGACATACTCGATTTCTACAGCAAGGTTGATACGACCGCTGCGATGGGCAAGCTGGGTACCTTGCTGCTTGATCCAACCGATCTGGACGTCATCGATTGCGGTTCCAGTTGCGGTTTCAGCCTGCCCATCATCGCCTTTGGCGATATACCCGGCAGCGGTTCCTCCACCATCCTGGGTGCGACGATCAGTAGCGCGACGACCAATGTCAGTCTGCAAGCCACTAACAGCATCAATTTCTACGATCCGGTTTCCATTGCCACGGCAGGCAAGTCGCTGACTGCCGAGGCCGGTAATGCGATCAATGTCTACAACACGATCTACGCGCCATCGGCGGTGACGCTGAAGGCCCCGTCGATTTACGTCAGCTCTAATGTCGATGCGGGTAGCAAGGTTCATATGCTCGCTGATGGTCTGACCATCAGCGGGGGCTGCGGCGCCCTGGTCAATGCACCGACGGTAACCATCGAGCCCTACAGCGCGGGTTTCGGCCTTGAGATCGGTGGCTGTGGCGCCGGGTCCATGCTGACGATCAGCACCGGCACGTTGGGAGGCATCGATGGCAACGCTACACTGAATCTTCTGGGCTCGACCATTAACCTCAATACCACGCTGAACCGTGTTGGCGATACGGTTTTGGTTGCCAATAGCAGCTTCAACAGCACCGTCGCCAATATGAGCATCGGTGGCCGCTATCTGGTCTATACGAGCGACCCCACCACCAGCAACAGGAATGGCGCAGGTAGCTATAGCAAGCACTACGGCGTTTCCTATAGCGGTACCACGCCCAGCTACGCCACCAGCGGCAACTGGTTCCTCTACAGCATCACGCCCACGCTGACGGTCACGCCCGATGGTGGCACCGTGTCCTATGGCAGTGCCTTACCGACCGGCTACACGGTGGGTACGGCGGGTCTGATCGATAGCGACACGCCGACAACCATTGGTCTGAACGGTACGCCCACATTCCTGGTCCCCGGCGCGGTAACCACGGGCTCAGGCAATACGGCAGCGGGTACGTACGGCATCACCTACGGTAGTGGACTGCTGTCGAGCCTGGGCTACCAGTTTGTTTCCGGTACCGGCTCCGTGGTGGTGACGCCCGTACAACTGAACCTGAGCGGCTCGATTGGCAGCAAGGTCTACGACGGCACGGTACTGGCCAAATTGAGCGGCACCACCAGCCTGACTGGCTTGCTGGCTGGCGACGTGGTGAGCCTGGCGGGGTCGGGTAGTTTCCTGGACAAGAATGTCGGCAACGCCAAGCCCGTCAATGTGACTGGTGCTACCCTGCAAGGCGCGGATGCAGGCAATTACGTGCTGGCTAGTGCCAGTGGAACGCTGGTAGGCGATATCACGCCGGCGATGTTGACGCTCAGTGGCATCCTGGCGGCCAACAAGGTCTATGACGGTAATACCTCGGCGACGCTCAGCAGCTACGGCACCCTGGGCGGCCTGATTGCCGGGGACGACGTGCAGGTAAGCGGCGGTAGCGGTGTCTTTGTGGACAAGAATGTCGGCACGGGCAAAGCCGTGACGGTGACCGGCATACAGCTGGCGGGCCTGGATGCGGGCAACTACACGCTGGCCTCCCATGCGGGTACCGGCCAGGCCGATATCACCCGTGCGGCGCTGGTCAGCTGGACGGGCGCCGCGTCCGGCAACTGGAGCGACCCGGCCAACTGGGCCAATGGGGCCGTACCGGATTTTGCCAACGTGGCCAGTGTCAGTCTGCCGGCTGGTACCAGCGTGGTGTTTGATGCGGCGGCGGGTACGGTGCAACTGGATGCATTGAATTCCGCAGGGCGCATCGTCATGTCGGGCGGTCAGCTGGATGTGACCGGTGCATTGACCGGTGCGCAATGGCAGCAATCGGGCGGCACCGTACAGGTCGGCAGCATGACGATCTCGCAACTCTTCTCGCAAACCGGGGGCAGCATCGCCCAACTGGGCAGCGGTACCCTGTCCTTGACCCAAGCCAGCGGTGATCTGGTACTGGGCGATATCCGGGCTACCAATGGCAGCTTTACCGCAGCCGGCAACATCAGCCAGACCAGCAGCTTGAAGATCAGTGGCCAGACCCGTCTGAACGGTGGGGCCATCACGCTGACGCAGGCGGGGAATGACTTGGGAACCGTCACGGGCACCGCATCCGGTGCCGTGCAGCTGCAGGATGACGTCGGCGATCTCACGCTGGCCCAACTGACCAGCCAGGGCAGTGTGCGTGTGATCGCGGCAGGCAACCTGCTCGGTTCCGGCTCTGGTCCGAACCTGCAGGCAACGACCGGGGATCTCCAGGCCGGCGGCGCGATAACGGGTCTGAATCTGGCCGTGGACCAGCTCAGCGTGAAGGCGGCCGGCAATGTCGCCGTGAGCAACCAGAAGGCCACCCAGTTGTTGCTCGCTACGGTGGGTGGCGATTTGCGTCTCGAGACCTTTGGTGGATTGTCGACCTCCGGTCCCGTCGTGGCGACGGGCGCTGTCGACCTGATTACCCATAGTCCGCTGCTGATCGGCAGCGGGGGGGTGACCGCCGCCAGTATCACGCTGTTGTCCGTCGCCAGTGCGTCGGGCAACGACAATGTCACCATCAACGGCAACCTCGCCGCGACCTCTGGCGCCTGTGATGTGCAGGCCGGCGGCAGCATCCTGCAGAACGCCAATATCACGACCCAGGGTGGCGCCATACGCATGGCTGCGCTGGGTGGCGACCTGATCATGGCGCCGGGGGCGAGTTCCTTCTCCAACGGCGGGGCCATCGCCTACAGTGCCTTGGGCAATATGAGTCTGGCGCTGCTGGATGCCGGCAGCGGCGCCATCTCCTTGCGCAGCAACCAGGGCAGTATCGTACCGACCACCGCTGGCGTGCTGAACGTGCGCAGCGGCGGGCTGGACGCGTCAGCCGGCGGTAGCATCGTGTTGCAGGCCGATGTGCCGCAGGACAGGCTACTGCTGCAAAGCGGTGCTGGTCTCGCCATCATCCGCGGCCCGGACGGTACCCTGCTGGTCGGCAGCACGGTGGGGGGCTTGAATAACTCACCAGACTCCGGCGGTGTCGTGATCAATGCGGTCAACAACCTGACTGATATCAACAGCACCGACAGTACCAATCCCGCCAATCAATCGGATATCAAGAAGAGCCTGGGCAAAGCGGGTAACGACGACAGCAAGGCCAAGCAGGAAAAAGACGATGCCAAGACCAAAAAACTCATCAAGTGCTAAGTCGCTGTCCGGCATCCTGGCCAGTCTGGTCATGATGCTCGGGGCGCCGATGGCGTATGCAGCGAACGCGGGTACCGTCACCCAGCTTGCCGGCGTCATGACAGCAGAGAAGGCCAATGGAGCGCTCAAGATCCTGGATGTGCAGTCTTCGGTGGAAAGTGGCGACCTGCTGGCCACCAATAACAATACCTACGCGCGCATCAAGTTTAGCGACGGTGGTGAGCTGACGCTACGCCCCAATACCCAGCTCAGGATTGACGACTATCGTTTTGATCAGGCCAAGCCGCAGGAAGACAATGCCTTCTTCCGGTTGATCAAGGGCGGCCTGCGCGCCGTAACCGGCCTGGTTGGCAAGCGTAACAATCTGGATGCCTACCGTATGGCGACACCGACCGCGACCATCGGTATCCGTGGTACGCACTACGGTGCCTTGTTCTGCCAGTCCGATTGCGGTGGCATTCCGACACCCAGCGGTTCGACGCCAGCCAATGGCCTGCACGTCGATGTCACGCAGGGGGCCATCATCATCAGCAACCCCGGTGGTTCGCAATTGTTCAATGCCGGCCAGTTCGGTTTCGTGGCAGCACCCAACACACCACCGGTCATCATGCCGCAAAGCCCGAGCACCTCATTCACGCCACCGCCGTTTTTCCAGCCTGCAGGCAGTACGCCCAGCGATCCATCTGGCCGGAAGACCTTCGAGTGCGTCGTGGACTAGATCAGCGTTGGCAGGCCGTCGCTAAAGATCACCAGTTCACCGGCCTCCATCTTGGTCCATTGCTCGTTATCGGTCAGTGGCTCGGTGGCGATCAGCGCCACCCTGTCCTGCGGGGTGGTGAGCGCGTCGAAATCCACGCTGACATCCTGGTCGATCAGGTGCGCCTGCCCAAAAGGGGCCTGGCGAACGATGTACTGCAGCTTGGTTGCGCAGTGGGCCGCCAACCAGTGACCGTTTGACAGCAGGAAGTTCAGCGAGCCATGGCCGGCGAGCTCCGCGACCAATATCTTGAGCGCGGCTTGCAGTTCGGGTGGGGAGGGCTCTTCCGGGAACTTCAATGCCAGGGATTCCAGCAACCAGCAGAAGGCGTGCTCGCTATCGGTGTCGCCTACCGGGGTGAATCGGTTGCCCTGTAGCGCCGGCAAGGTCTTCAGGTCTCCATTGTGGGCGAACAGCCAGTAGTGTCCCCATAGTTCCCGCATGAAGGGATGGGTATTGGCGAGCGAAATCCGGCCGACCGTCGCCTTGCGGATGTGGGCGATCACATTGGTCGACTTGATCGGGTAGTTGCGGACCAGTTCGGCAATGGGCGAGGTGCTCGAGGATTGCCAGTCGATAAATGCCCGACAACCACGCCCCTCGAAGAAACCGATGCCCCAGCCATCGGCATGGTGGTCCGTTTCGCCACCGCGACGGCGAAAACCCTCAAAAGAGAAGCAGATATCGGTGGGCACATTGCAGTTCATGCCCAAGAGCTGGCACATCGTTTAATCCTGAATCATCCGTAATAACAATGGCTTGTCAGCCGAACGGCATTTTCGAACACCGCGCTGGCGACTATCCTGCAGGTAAGACTGTTGCTCAGGTCGTGCTCGCCGTCAATGCGGGGTTGCCATGAACTTGTCATCCATCGCCAATACACTCAATCGTACCTACGGTTTGTACTCCGACGATCTGTTTTTGCAACGCTATCGTGCGGGGCAGATCGACAATGCCACGGCGGGCAGCAGCGCCATCAGCTCTACCCAGGTCAGGCTATCGGGTTATGGCCGGCTGCAATCGGCACTGTCCGATTTAGGTAATATCGCCAGCCGTTACGACACTCCGAATGAAGTGGCGACCTACAGCGCCAAGTCGGACAAATCCAGTATCACGGCATCGGTCGATCAACCGCAAGGCGCGGTGAAGACACTGGCCGTCCAGGTAACGCAACTGGCGCAATCGCAACGACTACAGAGCCAGGCCTTCGCTGACGCCGATACGACCCAACTGGGTGGCGGCTCGCTGACCTTTCAGTCGGGCAGCATCGGCAGTGGTGGCAGCGTTACCGCCAACGGCCCGTCGAGGACCGTGAATATCAGCGCGAGTGACAGCACCCTCAACGGCATTGCGACGGCGGTGAATCGGGCCAATATCGGCATCAGCGCCAAGGTTGTGCAGGATGGCAGCAATAGTCGGCTGGAGTTCATCGGTAAATCGACCGGAGGTAATCAGGCATTCCGCATACAAGTTGGCGACAACGATGGTGGAAATAGCGACAGCAGCCAGGGCCTCTCCCGGCTGGCCTATGATCCTGCAGCCGGGCAGGGCGTGGGCCAGAATCTGACCAGCTTGCGTAGCGCCCAGGATGCCCAGTTGCAGGTAGATGGTCGGCCGCTATTCAGCGCCAGCAATAGTTTCCGCAATGCGGTGCCGGGCATAGGCCTCAGTGTCAGCGAAACGGGTAGCGCCAATATCACCATCAGCCGGGATTCGACCCAGGCCGGGAAAAGCGCGAAGGCGCTGGCAGATGCCTATAACGCTTTCTTGTCGCAATCGGCCAACGTGCCGGCAGATGGCCTGACCCGCCGGATCGGTAGCTCGGTCGATCAGGCTCTGGATGGTGCCGAGGTGGGTACCGGGCAGAGTCGCCTCACGCTGGCGCAGGCGGGCATCGCGCGTAGCCAGGATGGCAAGCTGGCAGTGAACGAGCAAAAATTCCAGCAAGCGTTTACCAAGGATGCAGAAGGCGTCAGCAAGCTGCTGGCCAGCGTGGCCGACAGGCTGGAAAACGCAGGTAGCAAAGCGCAGTCCGATACCTTGCGTACGACCAGCAATGCCTTGCGTGGTAATGCCGACGGCAGCAACCCGTATTCGCGCCAGGCCAACCAGTTGCAGGAGCGTTTAGGTTTGCAGAACAGCCTGTTGAGTTACTCGCCCACTACCCGCAATCTCTATGGCTTGTCCCAGTACCTATCCATAAGCGGCCTCTAGGCGAAAGGACAAGGATGGCGATGGCAAGCGCAGGCCTGTGATTGAACAAAAACGCCCGGCAAGCCGGGCGTTCTGTTGTCTGGTCGGACAGGCCTTATTCGCCCATGCCTGCCGCGACGGTACTGTAGCCTGCGTCCACGTGCATGATCTCGCCGGTTACCGCAGAGGAGAGGTCGGACAGCAGGAAGGCGGCGACGTTACCCACCTCTTCGATCGTGACATTGCGCTTGAGCGGGGCGGACTCCTCGACATGGTGCAGGATCTTGGAAAAGCCGGCGATACCGGCTGCCGCCAGTGTCTTGATCGGGCCGGCGGAGATACCGTTGACGCGGATACCCTGGCTGCCGAGCGCGGAGGCCATGTAGCGCACGTTGGCTTCCAGGCTGGCCTTGGCCAGGCCCATCACGTTGTAGTTGACCACGGCACGTTCGGCGCCAAGGTAGCTCAGGGTCAAGAGGGCTGCGTCCTGGCTCAGTTGTGGGCGCAGGGCCTTGGCCAGCGCGGCAAAGCTGTAGCTGCTGATATCGTGCGCGATCTGGAAGGCTTCGCGGCTGACCGAATCGAGATAATCCCCGGACAGGGCTTCACGCGGGGCAAAACCGATCGAGTGGACGACACCATCTACCTTGTCCCAGACCTTGCCGAGGTCGGCCGCCATCGTGGCAATCTCTTCATCCGAGCTGACATCGCAGCGCAGCACGATATCGCTGCCGAGTTCATTGGCCATTTCGACCACGCGATCCTTCAGCTTGTCGTTGACGTAGGTGAACGCGAGCGTAGCCCCTTCGCGCTTGCAGGCTTTGGCAATACCGAAGGCGATCGAGCGATTCGACAGCAGGCCGGTGATCAGTATTTTCTTGTCGGCGAGAAAGCCCATCTTGGTCTCTTCCTGTACGTTGGAACGGGCGATTGTAGCTCTCCGGCGGACTTGGGCCAACGCTGCTGAACCGGTCAATCGCTTGGTTTGCAGGCCTGTGCCTGCCCTGTTTGGGTACTGAAGATGGCTTCCGGCTGCTACAAAGAGGAATGTCGGCACGGTTGGTGCCATCAGGGGTTGATCACGGTGTCAGGGGTATCTACTTGGGTGAAGCGATGAGCGTACCGCGCCTGCTAGGGACCATCTGCTTGCTGCCGGTAATGTTGCCGGCCAAGGCGGAAAGCCTGGTGGTCTATTACGAATTCCGCCCGCCCTACACCGAGTTCAAGGATGGCGTCTTGACCGGTCTGCAGGGCAAACCCGCCATGCAGGCACTGCAACAGCTAGGTATTACGCTGGACTTGCGCGATGTGCCTTTCAATCGCCATATGGCCATTATCGAAAAAAATCTGGAATACGCCTGCGCTGTCGGTCGTTTCAAGACCGCTGCCCGCATGAGCAGCGGCAAGTTCAGTCTGCCCTTCTACCGTGACCAACCTTATGCCGCCCTGGTTCGTGGCGACAATCCCAAGCTGCAGGGGGTGCAGGGATTCCAGGCCCTGTTGCAGACGCCGGGGCTGCGTTTTGTGTTCCGGGAGGGATATTCCTATGGCGAGCAGCTCGATGGCTGGATTGCCTCCAGCAAGGCCACCATCGTGCGCTTGCCGGAGAGCAATCTCAATCTTGCCCGCATGATCTATCGCCAGATGGCTGACGTGTCGTTATTCGCCGGGGAGGAGGCCGACGGTCTGTTGGCTGCGCTGCCGGAGGAGCGTGGTGCGCTGGCAGTGCGTCGCTACGCCGATAGTCCGCAGGGGGCACTGCGCTACTTCTACTGCAGCAAGCAGGTGGATGACGCCCTTCTGCATAAACTGGACGCCGTCATCGTCTCGCTCAAGTTGGGCGGCTAGCGGTCCGCAGGCCTTGATCTGGATCAAGGCTGGTAACGATGCGGCCCGGTAAGGTGCCCCGTTTGCCTGACGGGATATGCACCATGGCGATTTCGCTATTTGATGACGGCCACCACCGGTGCCTGATGTTCGCCGATCTGGTCGACGACGATGATGATCACGCGGTCCAGGCCAACCAGTTCCTGATTGTCTCGGGACGCGAAGGCGCCTTGATCGATCCGGCTGGCAACATGACCTACAACGCGCTGATCATGGCCATGGCCCGCTATTTCCCGGCCAGGGAGCTCAAATACATCCTGGCGTCCCACGCCGATCCCGATATTGTCGCCTCGCTCAACAAGTGGCTGGTCAGCACTGAATGCCAACTGGTGGTCTCCAAGCTGTGGGCCCGTTTCGTGCCGCATTTTTGCAATGTGGGCAATGCGGCGGGTCGCATCATCGGCGTACCGGACGAGGGCGGCTGGATCGCCCTGGGGGAGCAGCGGCTGGGCCTGGTACCCGCCCATTTCCTGCACGCCGAGGGTAACTTCCATTTCTTTGATCCCCTGTCCCGCATCCTGTTTTCGGGCGATATGGGCGCCTCCATGGTGGCCTGTGGCCAGGTCGACGAGCCGGTCTCCAGCGTGAATGATTTCACCCAGCATATCTCGGCAATGGAGGGTTTCCATCGACGCTATATGGTGTCCAACAAGGTCTGCCGGCTATGGGCCACCATGATCCGGCCCAAGGTGCAAAGTGGCGAGATCACCATGCTGGTCCCCCAGCATGGCCGCTATTTCGTGGGCAAGACCGTACTGCTGGCCTTCCTCGACTGGATCGAGCAACTGAGCTGCGGGATTGATCGTTTTGATCAGGGACACTACCGCATGCCGGCATGAAAAAAGGCCACCCGTTTGGGTGGCCTTGATGCAATCACTTGCCAGGGTTTAGAACGCGTCGTCCGGCAGGGCAAGGACGCTATCCGCACCGTGCAGGATCACTTCGGCCAGGCTGCTGGTTTGTGGCAGCAGGTAGGCCGCGTAGAAGCGTGCGGTCGTGACCTTGGCTTCGTAGAACGCCGCATCACCTTCACCCGCCGCCAGCTTTTGCTTGGCGATCAAGGCGGCACGACCCAGTTGCCAGCCACCCAGCGTCAGGCCCATCAGTTCCAGGAACGGAACCGAACCCGCGGCAACGGCCTTGGGTTGCGCATCGAACTGTTCGACCACGTAGCTGGTGGTGCTGCGGGCGTGGGACAGCGACTTGTCGAGTGCCGTTGCGATGTCTTCCAGGCCGGCACCGCGCAGCTGGGCTACGACGGCTTCTGCCTCACCCAGCAGGGCCTTGGCGGTCATGCCCTTCTCGGAGGCGGTCTTGCGGCCGATCAAGTCCATGGCCTGGATACCGGTAGTGCCTTCATAGATGGCGCTGATACGGGCATCCCGCAGGTACTGCGCTGCGCCGGTTTCCTCGATGAAGCCCATGCCGCCGTGTACCTGTACACCCAGGCTGGCAATGCGGCTGGCGTTTTCGGTGTTCCAGCCCTTGACGATGGGGGTCAGGTAGCCGACCACGGCGTTCCATTTCTGCTGCTCGGCACTGTCCGGGTGGCGGTTGGCCTTGTCGAGCGCGCCGCAGGCGAAATAGGTCAGGGCACGTTCGGCTTCGGTCAGTGCGCGCATGGTCATCAACATGCGACGGATGTCGGCATGGCGAATGATGGCGGCAGGTGCCGGGTTCTCGGAGCCCAGTTCACGGCTTTGTACGCGATCCTTGGCGTAACCCACGGCCTTCTGATAGGCCGCCTCGGCCAGTGCCATGCCTTCGACGCCTACGCCCAGGCGGGCTGCGTTCATCATGGTGAACATATAGCTCAGGCCACGGTTGGCTTCGCCAACCAGCCAGCCGGTCGCGCCGCCGTTGTCGCCGTAGCTCATCACGCAGGTGGGCGAGCCGTGGATGCCCAGCTTGTGCTCGATCGAGACGCACTTCACATCATTACGGGCACCGAGCGAACCATCGGCATTGACCAGGAACTTCGGCACCACGAACAGCGAGATGCCTTTCACGCCGGCGGGGGCGTCAGGCAGGCGGGCCAGGACGAGATGGACGATGTTCTCGGCCATGTCATGCTCACCGTAGGTGATGAAAATCTTCTGGCCGGAGATCTTGTAGGTACCATCATCGGACGGCACTGCCTTGGAGCGGACCTGAGCCAGATCGGAGCCGGCTTGCGGCTCGGTCAGGTTCATGGTGCCGGTCCAGGTGCCTTCAGCCATCTTGGGCAGGTAGGTGGCTTGCAGGTCCGGCGAGGCATGGTGTTCGATAGCGGCGATCGCGCCGAGCGTCAGCAGCGGACACAGCGAAAAGGCCATGTTCGAGCCTTTCCACATTTCCTCGACCGCGGTCGCAACCAGGTGCGGCATGCCCTGGCCGCCGAATTCGGCGGGAGCGTGCAGGCCAACCCAACCGTTCTCGACGAACTGGCTGTAAGCGTCCTTGAAGCCGGGGGCGGTGGTGACCACGCCGTCATTGAGCTTGTTGCCGTGCTGGTCGCCGATACGATTGAGCGGGGCCAGCACGTTTTCGGCGAGCTTGGCCGCTTCGTCCAGGATGGCGTCGACCAGTTCTGGATTCACATCCTCAAAGCCGGGCAGGGCGGCCACTTCATTGAGGCCAGCCAGCTCGTTCAGCACGAAGCGCATATCGGCGAGGGGGGCTTTGTAGCTCATGAGATTCTCCTATTCGAGCGCTTGCTCGGTAAAAGCTGCTGAAAAAACGGCCACCGTGGTGACCGTTCTAGTGCTTACTTGTTCAGTTCGCTGATCAATTCCGGTACGGCGGTGAACAGATCGGCCACCAGGCCATAGTCCGCCACCTGGAAGATCGGGGCTTCTTCATCCTTGTTGATCGCGACGATCACCTTGGAGTCCTTCATGCCGGCCAGATGCTGGATGGCACCGGAGATGCCCACGGCGATGTAAAGCTGCGGCGCGACGATCTTGCCGGTCTGGCCGACCTGATAGTCATTCGGTGCGTAGCCGGCATCCACCGCCGCGCGGGATGCCCCGATAGCGGCACCCAGCTTATCGGCCAAGGGCTCGAGTACGCCATGGAACTGCTCGCTGGAGGCCAGCGCTCGGCCGCCCGACACGATGATCTTGGCCGCGCCGAGTTCAGGGCGGCTCGACTTGGTCAGCTCCTGTGATACGAAACCGGACTTGCCGACATCGCTGCCGGTGCCGGTGGTTTCAATCGCTGCGGCACCACCTTCGGCAACGGCATCGAAAGCCGTGGTGCGGACGGTCAGGACTTTGATCGCATCGCTGGAGCGCACGGTGGCGATCACGTTGCCGGCGTAGATGGGGCGCACGAAGGTATCGGCGCCTTCGATGCCGATCACGTCGGAAATCTGGGCGACGTCCAGCAAGGCGGCGACGCGGGGCAGCAGGTTCTTGCCATAGGTCGTCGCGGGGGCCAGGACATGGCTGTAGGACTTGGCCAGATCGACGACGACCGGGGTCAGGTTCTCCGCCAGGCCGTGAGCCAGGTGGGCCGCGTCAGCCAGCAATACCTTGGCGACGCCGGCGAGCTTGCTCGCAGCCTGGGCGGCGGCCTGGGCGTTATGGCCGGCGACCAGTACATGCACTTCACCACCGATCTTGCTTGCCGCGGCAACGGTGTTGAGGGTGGCCGACTTGAGGGTGGCGTTGTCGTGTTCTGCAATAACCAGGATCGTCATGATCAGATCACCTTTGCTTCGTTCTTCAGTTTGGCAACCAGTTCGCCAACCGAGCCGACCTTGATGCCGGCCTTGCGGACAGGCGGCTCGGACACCTTGACCAAGGTCAGGCGCGGCGCGGGGTCTACGCCCAGATCCGCCGGGCTGGTCTTGTCCAGCGGCTTCTTCTTGGCGGCCATGATGTTGGGCAGCTTGACGTAGCGCGGCTCGTTGAGGCGCAGGTCGGTGGTGATGATGGCCGGCAGGGACAGCGAAACGGTCTCGAGGCCGCCGTCGATCTCGCGGGTGACCAGCACCTTGTCACCGCTCAGTTCGACCTTGGAGGCGAAGGTGCCTTGCGGGGCGTTCAGCAGGGCTGCCAGCATCTGGCCGGTCTGGTTGGCGTCGTCGTCGATCGCCTGCTTACCCAGGATCAGCAATTGTGGCTGTTCCTTGTCGGCGATCGCCTTCAACAGCTTGGCCACGGCCAGGGGCTGCAGCACGGCATCGGTCTCGACATGGATCGCGCGGTCAGCGCCCATGGCCAGCGCCGTGCGAAGGGTTTCCTCACACTGCTTGGGCCCCAGCGAGACCACGACGATCTCGGCAGCCTTGCCGGCTTCCTTGAGACGAACAGCTTCTTCGACGGCAATCTCGTCAAAGGGATTCATGGACATCTTGACGTTGGCGATATCGACATCGCTGCCGTCAGGTTTGCAACGGACTTTGACGTTGTAATCAACAACGCGCTTCACTGCGACCAGGATCTTCAAAACTGCCTCCGCTGGGGGGTCGGATAGGAATTGGGGTTTCCGTAACAAGTACGGAAAGGGTAGGAAGCATAGCACCGGCCAAGAGCGCCGTCATCGCGACTGTAGTCTGAAACGGGCTTGCTACATGCTTGTTTTGTAGCAAGTTAGCACTGAAGAAGGGATTAAAACAAGCGTTTGATTTGTTGGTGTGAGTACCACGCGACATTGCGTGGGGTTTGCATTGCACCACCGGGCTTTGCCAGAATCGTCCGCTGGCCCCTCATACTGATGGGGCAGTGGGACTGCCGTGGCCCCACCTTTGCTGACCCCTTCCCAGGCTGACCTGATGAAAAACACCGCTACCTTGCTGATTTCCTGTCCTGACCGTAAGGGGCTGGTCGCGGCCATCGCCAATTTTCTCTATACCTACAATGCCAACATCCTGCATGCCGATCAGCACCAGGATGACGACGCCGGTCTGTTCCTGATGCGGATCGAATGGGACCTGGAGGGGTTTGCGCTCGATATGGGTGCCTTTGAGGCGGCATTCGCGCCGATCGCCGAACGGTTTGGCATGGAGTGGAAGCTCAAGCGTTCCGCCCAGAAGCCCAAGCTGGCGATCTTTGTCTCGAAGTACGATCACTGCCTGGTCGACCTGTTGCACCGCTGGCATAGCGGCGAGCTGGCCTGCGATATCCCGCTGATCATTTCCAATCATGAGGACTGCCGGCGCATCGTGGAGTTCTACGGCATCGCCTACCACGTCATTCCCGTCGGCAAGGACAACAAGGACGCGGCCGAGGCCGCACAGCAGGCCTTGCTACGCGAACATGGCATCGATCTGATCATCCTGGCGCGCTACATGCAGGTCCTGTCACATGCCTTCACCGCCCAGTATCCGCAGCGCGTCATCAATATCCATCACAGCTTCCTGCCGGCTTTCGAAGGGGCCAAGCCCTATCACCGGGCGCATGCCCGCGGTGTGAAGCTGATCGGCGCTACCAGCCATTATGTGACCGAGGTGCTGGACGACGGCCCGATCATTGAGCAGGACGTCACCCGCATCTCGCATCGGGAGACCGTGGATGACCTGATCCAGAAGGGCCGGGATCTGGAGCGTATCGTGCTGTCTCGTGCCGTTCGCTGGCATTTGGATCATCGCGTCCTGGTATACGGCCACAAGACGGTGGTATTCGACTGAGCCAGGCCCCCTGACGGCCCGTGAACAGGAACTCTGCGCGGTCTCTCAGGTCTGCGTAAGGCTGGGCTGTGCATCGATTCCGGCCGGAATTGGTAACGAGTGCTTCAGCCGTAAACATCTGTGTACAAACCCCGGTCGCCGTCTATAAAGCGGCGGATAATGAGGGCGTACTACCGAACTGAGGAGCCTTGAAATGAACACACGTAATATTGCGGTGGTCCTGCTCTTGTCGCTGGGCCTGGGCGCATGCGCCAGTCTGCAGGTAACCAATACCAGCCTGCTCGATGGCAGCCGACAGTTTGGCCGTACGGAGTTGAATACCTACCCGGTCCGGGTGCTGGCCATCGACAAGGACTACACCATTGATGTCAATCCGGTGCGGGCCGAGCCGGGCGAACGGGTTCTGCGGGTTAGTGCGGCACCGGTCGCGGGGTTTCATGACCCTGTCGTAAAAGATGTACCGTTTACCGTTGAAGCCTGCAAGCGCTACTATCTGGCCGCCAAGCGTGAAAACCCCCTGCGGCAGGACTTCAGCCTGGTCGTGCAGCAGGTGGAAGACCGAGGCGATTGCCGTAAAGGCTGATCCCCCACACATACCAGGGGCCGCCATCCAGGCGGCTCTGTTTTTTTTGCTTATGCCATCATTTCTGCAGGATGTAACCGATCTCGCCCGCTTCCGGATCAAGCCGCTGGAGCAGTACGCCTATGACTGGTGGCAGCCGGTACTGTGGCTGATGCTGCTGAGTATCGCCCCCATGTTTGCCGGCAATATCCGCGGCATGGGCTTTGGCGAGCATCTGGCCTGGTCGGTGCTCGGTAGCTGGGGTCGCGTGCTGTTTTATGCGATGTTCTTCGGCTGGTGGTTGCGACGCCTGCCGGAAGGCAAGGCGGCCCTTGGCGAGCGCAGTCTCTTCCCCTTGCTGGTACTGCTCAGTAGTAGTGAGCTGCTGGTTCCTGTACTGGCTCTGCTGCCCAAGCTGATCGCCTCACCCCTGATCATTGCGCTGAAGCTCTATCAACTGGTGCTGGGGGTGCGTGCGTTGGCGATCTCTACCGGTATCGGCGTTCGCCACGTGGTGCGCGGCGCGATCGTCTCGCTACCCGTTGCCTTTCTGCTGGCCATGGTGCTGACCCTGATACTCATGCAGTTGGGCTGGCGCCCGGATGCCATGCTGCTGCAGGCTGAGCCTGCCCAATCGCAGGGAAACTGAAATGGCCGGCTTCCGATATCAGGCACTGGATGGTGGCGGACGTAGCAGCGAAGGCGTGATCGAAGCCGATAACGCCCGCCTGGCGCGTGCCAACCTACGTGAGCAGGGCTTATGGGTGGTCGACATGAGCGAGCTGGCGCAGGTCGAACAATCCGGTCGCACTACCCGCAGCGGTGGTGTCTCCAGCGCCGAGCTGGCCCTGATCACCCGCCAGTTCGCTACCTTGCTGGATGCGGGCCTGACCATAGAGCGCGCACTGACCGTGCTGATCGAACAGGCCGAGAGCCTGCGTACCCGGGACGTACTGGCCGGCGTACGCAGTGAAGTGCTGGCCGGTGCGCCGATGAGCGTCGCCCTGAGCCGTCATCCACGGGTGTTTCCGGAGTTGTATCGCACTATCGTCCGTGCGGGTGAGGAGTCCGGCAAGGCCGCGGGTGTCATGCAGCGCTTGGCCGACTATATCGAGGCACGACAGGCGTTGAGTGCCAAGGTCGCCCTGGCCTTTGTCTACCCAGCCGTCGTGCTGTCGGTGTCGCTTCTGGTCATTATCGGGATGCTGTGGTGGGTGGTACCGCAGATGGTGACCGTGTTCCAGAGCGCCAAGCAGACCCTGCCTTTCCTGACCCGCGCCCTGTTGGCGATCTCAGGCGGGATTCGTGAATACGGGCTGGTGGTGCTGATACTCCTAGGCGCCGCTGGTTTTGGTTTTTCCCGCCTGCTCAAGCGTCCCGCTTTCCGCTTGAAGGTTGATGGGTTCTTGCTGCGGCTACCCTTGTTCGGACGGCTGAATCGCGCAGGCAATACCGCGCGCCTTGCCAGCACCTTGTCCATCCTGGTTGGCAGCGGGGTGCCTTTGCTCAAAGCCATGGAGGCTGCGGCAGGTGTGGTCGGCAACTTGGTCTTGCGCGAGGCGGTGATCAGCGCTGCCCGCGATGTCCGGGAGGGCGCCACGCTATCCAAGGCCTTGCAGCGACAGAAGCTGTTCCCCCCGGTGCTGGTGCATCTGATCGCGAGTGGCGAAGCCAGCGGCCGGTTGGAAGTCATGCTCGATAAGGCTGCGCAGCAACAGTCCGGTGAGCTGGAACAGAAGGTCGCCACTTTCACCAGCCTGCTCGGCCCTGTCATGGTGCTGCTGATGGGCGGCGCGGTGTTACTGATCGTGCTGGCAATCCTGTTGCCGGTGTTCGAGATGAACCAACTGGTGAAATGATGTCGCAGGACAATCTCACGACGCTGGCGGATTTGAAGCAAAGTATCGCCCGTTTTGCGGCCGACCGGGATTGGCACCGCTTTCATACCGGCAAGAACCTGGCGATGAGCATTGCGATCGAAGCCGCCGAACTGATGGAGCATTTCCAGTGGGAGCCGGAGGCCGATGGTCAATCCGATCCTGCCGAAGTTGCGGAAGAGCTGGCAGACGTATTGATCTATGCATTGGCATTCGCCAATAGCCAGGGTATCGACGTGGCATCCGCCATCAAGGGCAAGCTGGCAAAGAATGAAACGCGGTTTCCGTCCCAGGGCGGCAAGCCACTGGGTAGTTGAATACACAACCGAAAATATGACATGGAGCGATGTGATGCAGCAGCGTAAGCGCCTTAGCGGTTTTACCCTGATCGAAATCCTGGTGGTGATCGCCATCCTGGCCATCCTGGGTGCGCTTGTCGTACCCAAGATCATGAGCCGTCCCGACGAGGCCCGTGTCGTTGCCGCCAAGCAGGATGTGCAGGCCCTGGTCCAGTCGCTCAAGCTCTACAAGCTGGATAACGGTGTCTATCCCTCGACCGAACAAGGCCTCAAGGCGCTGGTCGAGAAGCCGACTGCCGGCCAGATCCCGAACAACTGGAAGTCCTACCTCGACAAATTGCCGCGCGACCCTTGGGGTCATGACTATGTGTTCCTGAACCCCGGCATCAAGGGTGAGATCGATGTCATGAGCTATGGTGCTGACGGCCAGACCGGCGGTGAAGGTCACGATGCCGATATCGGTTCCTGGATGCTGTAGGCCGGGTGAACAAACTGTCTGTCTTGCCGATGCGGCGTCGAGCCGGCTTCACCTTGATCGAGATACTGGTGGTGATGGTCATCATCAGCATCATCGTGGCCTTGGCTGCCGTGCGATTCGGCCAGAGCGACGTGGACACCCTGCAGCGCGAAAGCGAGCGCCTTTCCCTGTTGCTGGAGGCCGCACGCGATGAGGCGATCGCGAGTGGCAGTACGATGGGTTTCACACCCGAAACCAGTGGCTACCGTTTCTGGATACAGAACACCGAAACCGGCTGGCAACCGGTCGCGGACGGCGAGATGTTGAGATTGCGGGAGCTACCCGCCCCCTTGCTGCTCGAAGACGTCCAGGTCAACCTGCAGGCGCTGGTGGCCGGTAGCCGCATCGTGTTCTCGCCTTCCGGTGTCAATGCGCCGTTCAGCCTGACCTTGCGTGCGGGGCTGGACACCCGGACCTTGCGTGCTGATGCGCTGGGACGGATCACCATCCAGACCCCTCAAGCCCCCGGGGCCGAGGCGGCACGATGAGACAAACCCGCGGCTTTACCCTGATCGAGGTGCTGGTCGCGCTGGCGGTGCTGGGCATCGCACTGGCGGCGGCGGTGCGTGCCACTACCGCCATTGCTGACGGTTCCCTGGCACTGCGACGCCACCTGGCCGGCGGCTGGGTCGCCCAGAACCGGCTAAGCACTTATCTCGCGCGCGGGCAGTTTCCGGATATCGGTAGCAGCGAGGGACGGGAGAGTCAGGCGGGCATCGAGTTTGTCTGGCGCGAGACCGTCTCGGAAACACCCAACAAGTCATTCCGTCGCGTTGAAGTCCGGGTGTCGACCCCGGCCGATACGGGCGACCATGCCGACGCCGTGCTGATAGGGTATATCGCCAATGCACCGCGCTAGTAAACGTGGTTTCACCTTGATCGAGATTTTGGTCGCGCTGGCGGTGTTCAGCGTGCTGGCCGTGATCGCCTATCAGGGGGTGGCGAGGCTGGCCAATGCCAAGCAGGTCATGGATGCAGACAATCGCAAATGGCGCGAACTGACGGTCGCGCTGGCCCGTTTCGATGACGACTTCGCCCAGGTGGCCAATCGTCCGTGGCGCGATGAAGGCGGCACCACCCAGTCCGCGGTCAGGGGAGCTGCGGGCGCGCTGGACGCCAACGGTGCCCAGCTCGAGCTGGTGCGCTATGACGGCGAGCGGCTGACCCATCTTGGCTACCGCTTGCGCGATGGCCATCTCGAACTCCTGCTGTGGAACGCGCTGGATCTCGCGCCGCGCAGCAGCCCCACTGCCTTGGCCATGCTGGACAAGGTCAAGACGTTTTCGCTGCGCTTTCTGGACGGCGCCGGCCAGTGGCAACTCAGTTGGCCGCAAGGGGCGGAAGCCGCCCAATTGCCTCGTGGCGTTGAAGTCACCATCACCCTGGAAAGTGGTGAGACGGTGACGCGATTGTTTGCGCTCCCATGATCATCACCTACCCACGCCAGCAAGGTATCGCCATTGTAACGGCCGTCGTAGTCGCCGCACTTGTCGCTGCACTGGCGGGCTTCATGGCGTTCCGTCATAGCCTCTGGCTAAGGCAAGTCGAGAACCAGCACGACCTGGCCCAGGCTCGTGGCGTTGCCCGTGCCGCGATTGACCTTAGCCGACTTACGTTGCGCGACGATGCCCGGCAGAACAAGGTCGATCATGCACAGGAAGCCTGGGCGATCCCCATCCCCAACCTGCCCGTTGAGCAAGGTAATGCCGGTGGCCGTATCAGCGATGTTCAGGGGCGCTTCAATCTCAACAACCTGATTGCCAGTAATGGCCAGGTCAGCAAGCTCGACACGGAGGCCTTCGAGCGGCTGCTGGGCATGCTGGGCCTGTCTGCAGACCTGATGCCGGCCCTGCTTGACTGGATGGATGCCGATAGCGAATCCCGCTACCCGGGCGGCGGGGAAGATCGCGAATACCTCGCGGATAATCCACCGCGGCGGGTGGCCAACCGCCCCTTGTTCGATATCGACGAACTCCGGCAGGTACATGGCTACACCGATGAGGTGGTCAACAAGTTACTACCCTACGTGTCGGCGCTGCCAACGGCCGGCACGCAGGTCAACGTCAACTTTGCACCGCCCGAGGTGCTATCGGCCATACTGCCCAGCCTTGATTTGTCGAGTGCAAAGGCGATAGTCCGCAAACGCGATGCCAAGCCCTTTACCAAGGATGCAGATTTCAAGGAAGAGCTGTCCGACGCCGTACAGGCCGAAGTTGACCCCACCCGCCTGGGTTATGAGAGCCGCTATTTCCTGGCAGATGTCGATGCCCGCTTTGGGCGTGTCTATGTCGCCTACCGCGCCCTGCTCGAACGTAACCTCGATCAAGTGCCACGCGTGGTGTGGATGCGTCGCCGCTGATCTCTTCTTTTTCCCGACGCTAGGTTTGAACCCGTAACCTGTAACCCGCACCCCCGCAGATTCTATGCATTTGGAATGCAAGAATGCGATTATTTAATTGTGTTATACGTGCAACATATTTTTACGAATATGGGTTATTTGTAACATTCATCTCGTAGTGGGCTTTAGGATTCCACCCCAATACGTACCCCATTTAGGGATGCGTAAGCACGTCTCCGCCGCTGGCGGCATGTGCCATTGAATCGTGACTGCAACCGTGATCCGGTTGTGTGCGCGTAATCCAAGAATTGGGAGAAACTACAAGATGAAGTTGAAGCAACTCAGTCATGCCCTGATGTTGGTGGGCTTTGCCGGCTTGGCCGCCCATACTGTGGCAAACGCGGCAGATGACGTGAAGAAGGTCGAAAAGATCGAAGTCACGGGTTCCAACATCAAGCGCACTGCAACTGAAACGGCATCACCCATTCAGGTGATCCGTGCCGAAGAAATCAAGCGTTCGGGCGCCACGACTGTCGCTGAAATGCTTAAGCTGGTTCCCGCTATCAGCTCCGGCGGTCTGGACGACCTGGGTTCCGGCACCGGCTTCTCGTCGGGCACCTCCACGGTGTCGCTGCGCGGTCTGGGTTCATCCGCTACGCTGGTCCTGCTGAACGGTCGCCGCATGTCGCCGGCCGCTTATGCCGACCCGAACAGCGGCCAGTCGACCCTGTACAATCTGAACAATATCCCTGCTTCCGCCATTGAACGCATCGACGTGTTCAAGGATGGTGCTTCGGCCGTGTACGGTTCCGATGCCATCGCTGGTGTGATCAACTTCATCCTGAAGAAGGACTATCAGGGTTTCGAAGCTTCGGGCAACGCCACCGGCGCGACCCAAGGTGGTTTCCGTACCGATTCGGCTTCCGCCATTGTCGGTGTGGGCGACTTTGCAGCCGATCACTGGAACCTGATTGTGGCGGGTGATTATCGCAATCGCCATGAAACCGATGCCTACAAGACCAATGGTATTCGTCAGGATCTGTACAAGAAGATCAATACTCGCCTGGACACGAACTACACAACCGTGTCCAACCCGGGTAACTACTATCGTGAGACCACGGTTGGCAACGGTGCCTATACCAAGCTCGTCGGCGCTGATGCGAATTGCGCACCTGAGCACATCCTGCCGGCCTCGACGGCTGACAACGGCAAGGCCTGTTACTTTAATACCTGGAACAAGCAGATCCAGCAAAGCGACCAGAAGTCGGGCAACCTGTTTGTCCGTGGTTCGCTGGCACTGACTGAGGACATCACTGCGTTCTCCGAACTGGGCTACAACGAAACCAAGAGCTCCTATCCAGGCAGTTCCCTGGGTCTGAACGGTAACTCGGCAACTACCTGGTTCACCGTAGATGGCGTGCGCAAGGAATTCACCTTCTTGCTGCCGGCCAACCACCCGGATAATCCGTTGTTCCAGGCCAATGCGAACAACAAGGCCAAGGTGGCCGTGCGTTATCGCTTTACTGATGTACCGGTAGAAACCGAAGTCACCACCAAGAACACCCGCGTGTTGCTGGGTCTTGATGGCAGCAACTTCGACTGGGACTGGAAAGCCGGCCTGCTGTACAACAAGGCTGAGCGTGAAACCAATGAAACCGGTCGTATCCTGGCGAAGGAATTGCAGGACGCCATCAACGACCTGTCCTACCGTCCGGGTCGTCAGAACAGTGCTGCCACGATTGCGAAAATCAGCCCGACTCGTGTTGACAGCGGCAAGACCGAAGTCACCATTGGCGATATCAAGGGTTCGAGCGAGTTCGGCCAACTGGCTGGCGGTCGTATTGGTGTAGCCATCGGCGCAGAAGCCCGTCGCGAGAGCATCGAGGTGACGGCTGACTCGCATTTGCAGAATGCCGAGTTCATCGGTCTGGGTTCGTCTTCCGCCAGCGGTAGCCGCAACGTCCAGTCGTTGTACGGTGAAGTCAACCTGCCGGTGCTGAAGTCTCTGACGCTGGAAACCGCCCTGCGCTATGACCACTACAGCGATTTCGGCAACTCCACCACGCCGAAGATCGGCTTCAAGTGGACGCCGGACAGCAAGATCTCGCTGCGTGGTACCTATGCAGAAGGCTTCCGTGCGCCTAGCCTGACCCAGGTATCGAAGTCCAGCGTGCAGTCGTTCAACAGCGGTATCATCGACCCGTTGCGCTGCGGTCCCACGGTGGATGCAGCTACTCGTTCGACCACGACCGAATGCACAACCGGTATCACCTTGTCGTCGCGTATTGCCGCCAATCCGGATCTGCAACCTGAGAAGTCCAAGAGCTACACCTTCGGTTTGGTGTTCTCGCCGACCAACGATTTCAACGGCTCCTTCGATCTGTGGGAAATCCGTCGTCGTAACGAGATTGACCGCCTCAGCTCGCAGTACCTGATCAATCAGGTCTACAAGGAAGGCAACCAGTTCTACGCCAGCCAGATCCAGCGCTCCGAAAACCCGGCTACCTGGGTCAAGGACAAGCAGGGCAATGTGATCCCGAACTCCGGCCTGATCACCAGCACGACCCGTAAGTTCTTCAACCTGGGTGAGTCGCGCGTCAAGGGTATCGACCTTGACCTGCGCCTGAAGAACAATCTGGGTGAGTTCGGTCGTCTGAACACTACCTTCAACGGCACCTACTACCTGAGCTACAAGCAAGCCCAGTTCCAGGGTGATCCGTTCATCGAGTACGTCGGTTCCTACGGTCCGGCTGGCGAGTTGCCGCGCTTCAAGGGCACGATCGCCACGGCGCTGGAAAAGGGTGCCTGGACCGGTACCGCCCGCTTGAACTACACCGGCGGCTGGTTTTACGGTGATAGCGGCGAGTGTGCCCTGAACAACGCAGCCGGCACCTTGCTGGGTGACAATTGGGGTGCTTGCCGCGTGGGTTCCTGGACCACCGTGGACCTGGGTGTGGTGTACAAGGGCGTGAAGAACCTGACCCTGAGCGCCGTGATGCGTAACGTTGCCAACCGCAAGGCACCGTACGATCCGGACAACACCGCGTTGGGTTACAACCCTGGCTTCCACAACCCGTACGGTCGCTACCTGAACGTCGGTGCGAACTACAAGTTCTGGTAAGCGATTGGTCTGATAGGTGGGGTTCACCCCGCCGACATAGGCCGATAAAAAGACCCGCTCTCGAGCGGGTCTTTTTTATATACAGCCACATTGGACTAGATAGGTACAACCGGCTGTCTCTGCTCAGAACGGCAATTTTCCGCTGATCTCCGTAGCCAGCAGCTTGCGGAAGGTCGCCTGGATACGCTTGAGCGCCTTGCTGTCATCACCCTCGAAACGCAGAACCAGAACAGGGGTGGTATTGGACGCGCGCAATAGACCGAAGCCATCCTGATACTCCACCCGCAAACCATCTAGGGTCACCACGTCGGCATCTGGAAAGTGGGCTTCCTTCTGCAGCCTCTCGATCAGGGCATGCGCTGCGCCTTCGGCCATCGGTATCTGGATTTCCGGGGTGCTGACCCCCTGTGGCAGGTTGTTCAGTAACAGGCTGGGCTCATCGATCTGCGACAGAATCTCCAGCAGGCGGGCTCCGGCATAGATGCCATCGTCGAAACCATACCAGCGCTCGGCAAAGAATAGGTGGCCGCTCAGTTCGCCACCAACCAGGGCGCCAGTCTCTTTCATCTTGGCCTTCATATAGCTGTGGCCGGTACGCGCCATCACCGCCCTGCCTTTGTGCTGCTTCACCCAAGGAGCGACCAATCGGCTGGATTTGACGTCGTAGACCACCTTGCCACCAGGCTGTCGGCTCAGTGCATCGGCGGCAAACGCCATCAGCAGACGGTCGGGGTAGATGATATTGCCGTCCTTGGTTACCACGCCCAGGCGATCGCCATCGCCATCAAAGGCCAGACCTAGCTCGGCCTCGGTGACCGCCAGCGCATGCTTCAGATCCACCAGGTTCTCGGCCTTGGCCGGGTCTGGGTGATGATTGGGGAAACTGCCATCAACCTCGCAGAACAGCTCGCGCACCCGGCAACCCAGTCGCCGGTAGAGTAGGGGGGCGATGCTGCCCGAGATGCTGTTACCGGCATCGACGACTACACTCATGCGGCGTTGCAGGTTGAGGTCGCCACAGATCCGCTGGTAGTAATCCTCGCGGACGTCGGTCTCGCCATACTTGCCTATACCGGAGGCGAAGTCGCCCGCTTCGATCCGTTGCCGTAACTGCTGGATTGCATCCCCGGCTAGGGTCTCACCCGCCAGCATGATCTTGATCCCGTTGTATTCGGGTGGGTTGTGGCTGCCGGTGATCATGACGCCGGTGAGCGTTTCAAGATGGTGCGCGGCGAACCAGACCAGTGGCGTGGTGACCATGCCGATATCGATCACCTCGATCCCGGTACTCAGCAATCCCTCGATGACCGCCTGGGCGAGTGCCGGGCTGGAATCCCGCCCATCGCGTCCGAGGACAATTCGTGCTTGCTGGCGCGCAGCGGCTTCGCTGCCTATGGCGATGCCGATGAGCCGGGCACTGTCTGTATCCAGTGTTTTGCTAACGATGCCGCGTATGTCGTAAGCCTTGAATATCAGGGGGGAGATGGACGGCATGGGCTCAGGTCGGGGTGGGAATCAGGGCGGATTCTAGCAGCCGATCGGCGGGCTGCGAGTGGGCATCGAAATAGGCATGCAGGCAGCGTGGCAGCCAGTCAATACGACCAGGAAAGGGGCCTTCGACAAAGCCGACGTGGCCACCCCGATCTGTCTGCAACAGCGTGACCGCCGCGCTGACATCATCCCGGCCGGGCAGGGCATCGGCCGGCAGGAAAGGATCATTGCGGGCATTGATCAGCAAGGTCGGTACGATGATCTGATTGAGCCCGGTCTTGCTGCTCGAACGGGTCCAGTAATCGTGCGCATCCTGGAATCCATGCAACGGTGCGGTGACCCGGTTGTCGAATTCCTTGAAGGTTCGGGTTCGATTGACCTCCTCGGCCGAGACGCCCAGGAAGGCCAGTTCATGCCCGAAGGTGGAAAGCTGGGCCAGGGTCTTGGGCCGCAGCGTACGCAGGAACTCCCGGGTGTAGATGGCACGGTTCAGGCCGCGGTCCAGCACTCGTCCGGCGGCCACTAGATCAAGCGGGGCCGATATGACGGCTGCTGCTGACAGGATGGACCGTGCTTCGCTCCCTTGCTCGCCCAGCCACTTTGCCAGGGCGTTGCCACCCAGGGAGACACCCGCTGCATAGATGGGGCCGGCATGCCGTTCGCGGAACCGTCTCAGTATCCAGTCTATCTCGGCCGAGTCACCTGCATGGTAGGCCCGGGGCTTGCGGTTCAGATGCCCGCCACAACCACGAAAATGCGCGACTGCGCCGTGCCAGCCACGCTGGGCGGTCGCCTGCATGAGCTCGACCGCGTAATGGCTGTTGGCACTGCCTTCCAGGCCGTGGAAATGAACCAGCAGTGGCGTCCATCCGTCAGCCTGGCCGGTCAGCCAGTCGACTGCGATCTCGTCGCCATCCGGAGTCGGCCAGATTTCACGGCGATAGGCCGGTGGTGGTCGCTTGAGCGCCAGTGCCGGATAGATGGTCTCGGTATGCGAACCGATCAACCAGCGCGGTGGGTGGTAGGCAGGCAAGAGGGATTCCATGTCTTGATTGTATCGGGTGTGAAGCCGTTTGGTATCTGGCATGTTGCACGGCATCAATTTAGGTTGCTAATGAAAATTGTTCTCATTAGAATAATCATCCACCCTTGCAAGTGTCCCGGCTCACATCTCCGTCATGAACGGCAAACTGATCAAATCCCGCGAGCTGCCTGCGCTACTCCTCATCACCGCTGCCCATGGTGCTGCACTTTATGCGCTGGCTGCCGGCGTGGTGCGGCCTGACCCGCCCAAGTTGCCCGAGACCATCACCGCGATGATGTTGCCGCCGACGCCACTGCCGATCGTGGCTGCGCCAAGCGAGCCCACACCGACACCTCCGAAGCCGCAACCTGTTGTCAGGCCCAAGCCGACGCCTGCGCCTTTGCCGCCGATACCGAACACCCCGCCATCCCCCAATGCAATCAGCACCCCGCCGGTAGAACCGCCGCCTCCGGTGCAGGTGGCGAAAGCCGCGCCGGAAGCGCCGCCTGCTCCGGCCCCGATCGAACACCCGCGTAGCGATGCACAACACTTGAATAACCAGATGCCGGCCTACCCGGGCCTGTCGCGCAAGCTGGGTGAGCAGGGCAGAGTGCTGCTGTCGGTCTACATCCTGGCGGATGGCACCGTCGGCGAGATCAAGCTCAAGAAATCCAGCGGCTACGATCGACTGGATGATGCGGCGTTGAATGCCGTCAAGCGCTGGAAATACATCCCGGCCAAGCAGGCTGGCACACCCATCAACTTCTGGTTTGTGCAGCCGTTCGACTGGTCGCTCAACAGTTAACCTTTTGCGCCCTTGCCTGGGCGAGTTTCAAAGTTTCAGGAGAATCAGGTAATGGATCAGTATCACTTCAGCCTTGGTGCAGTCTGGTCGCAAGGCGATTTCGTGACGCGTGGCGTAGGTATCGCCCTGCTCTTGATGTCCATCGCATCGTGGTACGTCATCGTCACCCGCTTCCTGCGGCAGATACGGCAGCGCCGCATGGCGCAGGCGGCGACGACCGAGTTCTGGCACGCCCAGTCCTTCAGCGAAGGTCTGCATCTCTTGGACGGCAATCGTGACAGCAACCCGTTCCGTGATCTGGCGGAAGAAGCCCGCGATGCCGTCGCCCACCACCGCGACAGCCAGGGCGACTTGCATGGTCAACTGACACTGTCCGACTGGGTGACGAGCTGCCTGCGTCGTTCGATCGATGAGTCGATGGAGCGCATGCAGTCCGGCCTCTCCATCCTGGCCTCGGTCGGTTCCACCGCTCCGTTCATTGGTCTGCTGGGCACGGTTTGGGGCATCTTCCATGCCTTGATCAGCATCGGCTTCTCGGGCCAGGCCAGCATCGACAAGGTGGCCGGCCCCGTCGGCGAGGCGTTGATCATGACGGCCTTTGGCCTTGTCGTGGCGATCCCAGCCGTGCTGGGCTACAACGCCCTGATCCGTGGCAACAATGCGCTGCTGGGCCGCGTCAACCGCTTCGCCCATGACCTGCACGCCTACTTCGTGACCGGCGCGCCGGTCGTCAAGAACGAAGGCGGCAAGCCGGTACTGACCTCGGTCAAGACGATGCCGAGCAACGTGGGAGGCCACTGAGATGGCATTTGGTGGCGGATTGGACGGACAAGGTCCCGGTGGCCAGATGAGCGAGATCAACATGACGCCGCTGGTCGACGTCATGTTGGTGCTGCTGATCATCTTTATCCTGACCGTACCGGTGATTACCCACTCGGTGAAGCTGGACTTACCGCGCGCGGCGAACCAAGTCAACGACGTCAAACCGGAAACGGTGGACCTGTCGATCACGACAGATGGTGGCCTGTACTGGAACGAGCAGAAGCTGGAGAAGGCAGCGTTCGAGCAACGACTGGCTGAAGTTGCCGCCAAACAGCCGCAGCCTGAACTGCATATCCGTGCCGATCGCAAGGTCGAGTACGAGCATGTGGCGCAGGCCATGGCGGCCGCACAGCGTGCCGGTATCCAGAAGCTGGGCTTCGTGACCGAGCCAGGACAATAGTCATGATGATCGCGCTCTGGTTGGTGTTGGGCGTGATCATCGGCGTGGGCTGCCTGGTAAGGTCTGCCTCGCCTTGTCTGCTATGCAGGCAACGCGGGCAATGCAACAAGGCGGACCGTTGCGCCGCGGACGTCGCCCCCGTAGTAACTGGCCGACTGGTACTCGAGATCAAGCGGACGCACGCCAGCAACTGAAGTCACGCCATCTAGATCAGCATTACCTTGAAGAGCCGTCCGGTATCCCGGACGGCTCTTCTGCATTCTCGGACGGCCTTGCTACCGGTTCCCACAAGCCCTCTTGCACGAATGTCCATTTCACTGGACATTAGAGTCTTCATTCTAAATGCGGCCTTGTGGGTGAAAAAAATTAACTTGTTAATTTTCAACAACTTGCGATTGCTGGCACGGCACTTGCAATAATGATGCGCCGCCAGGGTCACAGATCCGACGGTGTCCGCCAAGCTGATGGGTGCATCATCTGTGCAGGCATACAAGAAAAACAGGGGTAGGCATTGTTACTGATCTCGGTACGGCCGGGGTGATTCAAGCGGTATGGCCAGTAGGCCATGGCCGGGTAAACCGCCCGAGCTGCACCGTCGGGACACCACTTCTACTTCTATACTCTTTATTGGTCGTCAGGCTGCAACTGGCTTGGTGATGGCAGGCCCCTGGCAACAGACATGTCCGCTTGCCGGCGATCCAGCGGTAGCACACGTATAGCCCGATACATACGGGACCACGGAGACAGAATGAGTAATGACACGATCCTGGAGACCCAGGGCCTCGGTAAGGAATTCCGGGGATTCGCAGCGGTTTCCGATGTCAACCTGAAGGTGGCTCGCGGCAGCATCCATGCCCTGATCGGCCCCAACGGTGCTGGCAAGACAACCGTATTCAACCTGTTGACCAAGTTCCTGCCGCCAACGCACGGCCGGGTCATCTACGACGGTGAAGACATCACGGCCCTGAAGCCCGCTGAGGTGGCGTTGAAGGGCCTGATCCGTTCCTTCCAGATTTCCGCCGTGTTCCCGAACATGAGCGCGCTCGACAATGTACGGGTCGCCTTGCTGCGTAAGACCGGTGGTGCGCATCGCTTCTGGACTTCGGATCGCGAGCTCAATGCCTATACCGACCGCGCCATGTCCCTGCTGGCCGATGTCGGCCTGACCGATTTTGCCGAGGTGCTGGCTGGCGAGCTTGCCTACGGCCGCAAGCGTGCGCTGGAGATCGCCACCACGCTGGCGCTCGAGCCCAAGCTGATGCTGCTGGATGAGCCCACCCAAGGGATGGGGATCGAAGATGTCGAACGGGTCACCAGCTTGATCAAGCGGGTGGCCGCCGGCCGCACCATCCTGATGGTGGAGCACAACCTCAAAGTGGTCTCCACGCTGGCCGATCGCATCACCGTCCTGGCCCGCGGCCAGGTGCTGAGCGAAGGCGATTACGCGACGGTGTCGAGCGATCCGCGCGTCATGGAAGCCTATATGGGCGTGTCCGCCGAAGAACAAGCTATGGAGGCTGCTCATGCCTGATGTTTTGGACCATGCGGGCGAGATGTTGCGCGTTACCGGCCTGCACGCCTTCTACGGCGAATCGCACATCCTGCACGGCATCGACTTTGGCGTTCGTCGCGGCGAACTGGTTACCCTGCTCGGGCGCAATGGCGCCGGCCGTACCACCACCCTCAAGGCCATTCTGGGGCTGACCGGCAAGCGGGCTGGCTCGGTCATGGTCAACGGCCATGAGGCCATCCAGATGCCTACCCACAAGATCGCCCATCTGGGTGTGGGCTGGTGTCCTGAAGAGCGCGCCATCTTCTCCAGCCTGAACGTGGAGGAGAACCTCAACCTGCCACCCAAGGTGCGCAGCGACGGCATGTCGCTGGAAGAAATCTACGAGCTGTTTCCCAACCTGTGGGAGCGCCGCAAGAGTCAGGGCACCCGCCTCTCCGGCGGTGAACAGCAGATGCTGGCCATGGCGCGCATCCTGCGCACCGGCGCCCGCCTGTTGCTGCTCGACGAGATCACCGAGGGTCTCGCGCCCGTCATCGTCAAGAAGATCGGCGACAGCGTGCGGCTGCTGAAGGAGCGCGGCTACACCATCGTCCTGGTTGAACAGAACTTCCGCTTCGCGGCGGGTATCGCGGACCGGCACTACGTCATCGAGCACGGGCAGGTCGTCGATGCCGTGACGGCTGACGAGCTCGCTGCCAGTTCCGAGCGGCTGAACAAGTATCTTGGCGTCTAACCCTGTAGCACCCACCAAAAAACAAACGGAGACATACCATGCAAGCACGCTTTAAACATCTTGCCCTCGTCGTCGCCGGCGCGCTGTCGGGCGCAGCCCTGGCGGGCCCGGTATCGGGCGACGTGGTCAAGATCGGCATCCTGACCGATATGTCCGGCGTCTATGCCAGCCTCGGCGGTAAAGGCTCGGTGACGGCGGCACAAATGGCGGTCGCCGATTTTGGCGGCAAGGTACTGGGCAAGCCTATCGAGATCGTCAGCGCCGACCACCAGAACAAGGCCGACATCGGTGCGGCCAAGGCGCGCGAATGGTTTGATACCCAGGGCGTGGACATGGTCAACGACCTGCTGAACTCCGGCGTCGCCATCGCAGTGCAGAAGCTGGGTGCCGAGAAGAAGAAGATCGTCATCGTCAACGGCGCCGGTTCGACCGCGCTGACCAACAAGGAATGCTCACCTTACGGCGTGCACTATGCCTACGACACCTACTCGCTGGCCAAAGGCACCGCGACCGCACTGATGAAGCAGGGTCTGGACAGCTGGTACTTCCTGACCGCCGACTATGCCTTCGGCCAGTCGTTGGAAGCCGAGACGACCAAGGTGGTCGGTGTATTGGGCGGCAAGGTTCTGGGTGGGGTCAAGCACCCGCTGTCGAGCACCGACTTCTCGTCCTACCTGCTGCAGGCCCAGAATTCCGGCGCCAAGGTGATCGGTCTGGCCAATGCCGGCGGCGACTTCGTCAACGCGGTTAAGCAAGCCAAGGAATTCGGCATCAAGCAGACCCTGGTGGGCCTTCTGGTATTCGATAGCGACGTCAAGGCACTGGGCCTGAACGCTGCCCAGGGTATGAAGTTCACCACCGCCTATACCTGGGACCTGAACGCCGAGACCCGGGCTTTCGGCAACAAGTACCTGGCCAAGACCGGTTCCATGCCCACCATGGTGCAGGCTGCCGTCTACTCCTCGACCATGCACTACCTGAACGCCATCAAGGCCGCTGGAACGGATGATCCGGATGCCGTCATGAAGAAGATGCGCGACATGCCGATCAACGACTTCTTTGCCAAGAACGGCAAGATCCGCGAAGACGGCCGCATGGTCCACGACATGTACCTGGTGGAAGTGAAGAAGCCGTCCGAATCGCGCTCGGTCTGGGACATGCTGAAGCTGATCACCACCATTCCGGGTGATCAGGCCTTCAAGCCGCTGGCCGCGAGCGAATGCTCGCTGGTCAAGAAGTAAGCGTCTGGTCTGACTGATGTACCCCCTCTTCATGCCATGGGCAGGAGAGGGGGCCTGGTGATGTTTTCAAGAGGTTTCACATGGATATCCCGCTCCAGGCCATCCTGTCGCAAGCCATGCTAGGGCTGAACAACGGTGCGTTCTACGCGCTGCTCAGCCTGGGTCTTGCGGTCATTTTCGGCATGCTCAACGTGGTGAACTTTGCCCACGGCGCCTTTTACATGCTGGGCGCCTTTGTCGCCCTGCTGGGCTACGACTATCTCGGCCAATGGCTCGGCAATGCCGACCTGCGCATGTCCTTCTGGGCAGCGCTGATTGTTGCCCCCATCGTGGTCGGCCTGCTCGGTGTCATCATCGAGAAGACCATGCTGCAGCGGCTCTACAAGGTCGACCATCTCTACGGCCTGCTGCTGACCTTCGGTCTCGCACTGATCTTCGAAGGCGTTTTCACCAACTACTTCAACGTCGCCGGTGAGCCCTACAACGCCAAACCTGAAGTACTGGAAGGTGCGGTCAACCTGGGCTTCATGTTCTTCCCCAAGTACCGCCTGTTCTCCATCGTGCTCTCGCTGGTGGTCTGTTTCGGCGTCTGGTACCTGATCGAACGTACCCGCCTGGGCAGCTATCTGCGTGCCGGTACCGAGAACCCGGATGTCACCCGCGCCTTTGGTATCGACGTACCCAAGCTCCGTACCTTCACCTATTTCCTGGGTGTTGCCCTGGCGGGTCTCGCCGGCGTGGTGGCCGCACCGATCTACTCGGTCAGTCCCAAGATGGGCTCGGACATCGTCATCATCGTGTTCGCCGTGGTGGTGATCGGTGGCATGGGCTCCATCATGGGCGCCATCCTGACGGGTCTGGCGCTGGGCCTGCTGGAAGGCGTGGTCAAGGTGTTCTATCCGCCGCTGGCCAATACCGTGATCTTCATCGTCATGGCGCTGGTATTGCTGTGGCGCCCGGCCGGCCTGTTCGGCAAGGAGGCATGACGTGCAAAGCAATGATCTGAATGCGACCAGCCTGAAGGTGGCGCGTCGGGCGGAGCAGAAAACCAGCTACTGGCCCTGGCTGGCCAGCCTGGCGGTATTGGCGGTGATGCCCTTCGGTGTCTACCCCACCTTCGTCATGGAGCTGATGTGTTTCGCGCTGTTCGCCTGCGCCTTCAATCTCTTGCTGGGGTTTGGCGGCCTGCTCAGCTTCGGCCATGCCTGCTTCTTTGGCACCGCAGCCTATCTGTCGGGTTATGCGCTCAAGGAGTGGGGGCTCACCCCGGAGCTGGGCATCCTGTTCGGTACGGCGGGCGCTGCCATCCTGGGGCTGTTGATTGGTGTCATCGCCATCCGGCGGCAAGGCATCTACTTCGCGATGGTGACCCTGGCGCTGGCGCAATTGGTGTTCTTCGCTTGCTTGCAAGCCCCGTTCACCGGTGGCGAAGACGGTTTGCAAGGTATCCCCAAGGGGCGCCTGTTTGGCCTGATCGATCTATCGCACACGGTGGCCTTTGGTGATCGGCAGCTGCCGCTGGCGCTCTACTTCTTTGTCCTGGCCATCAGCTTTGGCGGCTACTGGTTGATCTGGCGCACCGTGAATTCGCCCTACGGCAAGGTGTTGAAAGCCATCCGTGAGAACGAGGCCCGCGCCCTCTCGCTCGGCTACCGGGTAGATCGCTACAAGCTGGCCGCCTTCGTGATGTCGGCAACGCTGGCCGGCCTCGCCGGTGCGACCAAGGCCCTGGTAGTCGGCCTCGCATCGTTGAGCGATGTGCACTGGCATATGTCGGGCGAGGTGGTGCTCATGACCTTGCTCGGCGGCATGGGTACCTTGCTCGGCCCGGTCGTCGGCGCCGTCACGGTCGGCGTGCTGCATCACGAGCTGGCATCGCTCGGTTCCTGGGTCACGGTCACCATCGGTGGCGTCTTCGTGGTCTGTGTCATGGTGTTCCGCCGTGGCATCGTGGGCGAGATTGCGCACCGCCTCAAGCGCACGTTCTAAACCCCCAAACATCCAGACTGTTCGGTCCATGCCCTCTCCCGTGCGGAGAGGGCAGGGGCGGCGCTACGCCCAGTTTTGGGCCTGGGGGGACGTTTATCCTACCTATGGGTGGGTTGCAGCACAGCAGTAGCTCGGCATTCGTTACAAAACCATCAAGGAGACAACAACATGCCTGTGCAACACCTGAAACCAATCACCGCCCTGCTGATGCTGGGCCTGCCCTTTGCCCTTTGCGCCTGTGGGGGCAACGATGACGTGACCCCGACGCCACCTCCCCTGAACGCCAAGCCGAGCTGGCTCGGCAGTGTCAGCAATGCCAGCTACGACGGTGGCAGCAACGACCTGCTGACGGCAGGTCTGGGCAAGACCGGCATGGGCGGTGCAGCACCGACCTACGCCGATCCGACCAAGCCGACAGCCGCCGAGTTGCGCAAGGTTGCGATCTACACCAACTACCGTGCCTTGATCGACGTGACCGTGACCGGTGGCTACGGCCGCCTGTATGGGCCGAATATCGACACCAGCGGCAACGACACGCTGGGTGAAGGCAAGATCGCCGGTGAGGAGTACATCGCCTTTGGCGACGATGCCGGCGGTGCCCAGAATGTGACGCTGATGGTGCAGATACCCGCCAGCTTCAACAAGGCCAAGCCCTGCGTGGTCTCGGCGGTGTCCAGCGGTTCACGCGGTGTCTACGGTGCGATCGGCACCGCGGGTGACTGGGGCCTGAAGCACGGTTGTGCTGTGGCCTATGCGGACAAGGGCTCGGGCATGGGCTATCACGATCTGGCAGCAGATACGGTTAACCTGATTGATGGCACGCGCACCGCCCGCAAGACCGCCGGTACGGCGTCCACCTTCAGTGCGGCGTTGAGTGATACCGAGCTGGCGGCCTACAACCTGGCCTTCCCCAACCGCCTCGCACTCAAGCACGTCCATTCGCAACAGAACCCGGAGAAGGACTGGGGGCGAGACAACCTGCGCGCCATCCAATTCGCCTTCTACCTGCTGAACGAGAAGTTCGGCAGCGCCGCACCCAACAATGCCGGCAAGTATGCGGACTACGCGCTGCCGGGCAAGGTGACGGTCATTGCCTCCAGCGTGTCGAACGGCGGTGGTGCAGCGCTACAGGCTGCGGAACAGGACACCCAGGGCTATATCAGCGGCGTCGCCGTCGGTGAACCGCAGATCCAGCCGGCCAGCGTCGTCGGGCTGACGATCCAGCAAGGCGGCGTGGCGCAGCCGGCCATCGGCAAATCGCTGATCGACTATTTCACCGCCGCGAACCTCTATCAACCCTGTGCTGCCCAGTCTGCACAACTGGCGGGAACCAACTCGGCTTTCGGTAGCGCTGTCAGCGCGACACTCGGTGCCAATCGCTGCGCTGCGCTGGCTGCCAAGGGCGTGATCAGCGGCGCAACACTGGCCGATCAGTCGGCCGATGCCTACAACAAGCTGCGGGCCAATGGCTGGCTGGCGGAGTCGGACTCGCTGCATGCTGCCCATTTCGGCCTTGCGACCTTGAGCGTGACGCTGGCCTATGTGAACGCCTACGGCAAGTTCTCGGTCAAGGACAACATCTGCGGCTACAGCTACGCCTACTCGGACGCGACCGGCAGCGTGGTCGCACCGGCGGCATCGCTGGCCAATATCTTTGGCAACGGCAACGGTGTGCCTGGCTATGCCGTGGGCGGCCTCGGCATCATCAACAACCTCTCGGTCGGTGGCGCCAAGGCCGACTCCCTGTCGGTATCGGCCTCTACGGCGCAGCAGGACTACAACGTCGATGGCGCGCTTTGCCTGCGTGCCTTGGCAACCGGCAAGGATCCGGTGACCGGGACTGCCTTGACGGGCGACCTCAAAGCGCAGGCCGATCGTGTGCAGGCGGGTGTCAACCAGGTACTGGCTTCGGCCAACCTGCGCAGCAAGCCGGCGATCATCGTGGCAGGCCGCAGCGATACGCTGATTCCGGTCAACCATGCTGCCCGGGCCTACTTTGCCGCCAACCAGAAGGTCGAAGGGGCCAACTCCAAGCTGCGCTATGTCGAGGTCACCAACGGCCAGCACTTTGACAGCTTCCTGGGCCTGTCCGGCTTCCCGACCCGCTTCATCCCGCTGCATGTGTATTTCAACCGCGCCATGGATGCCATGTGGTCGCACCTGACCGCCGGGGCCAGCCTGCCCGCCAGCCAGGTGGTCCACACCACGCCGCGTGTCGATGCCACCGCCAATATCACGACGGCCAACCTGCCTGCCATCGCCGCGCAGCCGCAGGCAGCAGACGCCATCGCCTATTCAAGCGGGGTGCTGAGCGTACCGAACTGAGATCGACGGTAGCGAAGGATCGCTACCGTGCTGTCCTGGAGTGCAATGGCGGATGGAGCTGCCGTTCCTAGCCGAGTCGAGTGGCTTCATCCGCTGCTGCACATCCGGACACTGTTTCACTGCACCACGCATTGCGGAGGGTGGTGTGGTTGGCCAAAGCGTGCTCCGCCCCGTCTTTATCGACGGTTCGCGCCGGGGCGGTTGACCCCGCTCCGGCGACCTTTTACCGGGTCATGGCAATCGAATAAGAGATAGCAATCAAACGCATCGTCCATGCCCGTTCGGCAACCGGGAAGTTGTTCCGGGCAGGGCAGATGTGTGGTGTTCCTCCTCCACGGCGGTGTGCGTTGCGCATGACCGCCATCTTTTTCGCCGCGCGCAAGGCAAGGCATGCGTTTCCATATCGAGAACCTGGCCGGTGCATACCGGTAACGGGACGTGGTCGTGAGGGGGACTTCACCACTACAAGGAGACAATATCATGCAACAGGGAAATTCGATTCGACCCCAGTCCGCCATCGCACTGGCCTGCCTGCTGGCCTGCGCACCGGCCTGGGCCGCTGTCAACCTCGGCAGCTACAACGTGGATATCCGTGACAGTTCGGTCTCCGGCCTGTCTGCGGGTGCGTTCATGGCGGTTCAGATGGAAGTAGCCTACTCCAGCATCATCAAGGGAGCTGGCGTGATTGCCGGTGGCCCCTACGACTGCGCCGGCCAGAACAACTACACCGCCTGCATGTACTCGGGCTCACCGAATGTGACACCCTTGATCAGCACGACCAATAGCCGTAGCGGCGTGAGCATCGACGCCAAGGCCAACCTGGCCAACCATCGTGTCTACCTGTTCTCCGGCACATCGGATACGACGGTAGGCCCCAGCGTCATGAACAAGCTGCGCGACTACTACACCACGGCACCCGCCTTGGTGCCGGCCGCCAACGTGCAGTACAAGAACGATCTCAACACGGCCCATACCTTCCCGACCGACACGGCCAGTACCGGTAACAACAGCTGCAGCAGCGCCAGCTCGCCCTATATCAGCAACTGTAATTACGATGCCGCCGGGGCCTTGCTGCAGTGGATCTACGGCAGCCTCAATGCACGCAACAACGGTACCCTGACCGGCCAGTTCATCGAGTTCAACCAGAGCGAATTCATCGCCAGCCCCAACAGTAAGGGCATGGCGGCGACAGGCTGGCTCTATGTGCCCGCATCCTGCGCCAGCGGCACGCAGTGCAAGCTGCATGTGGCCTTCCATGGCTGCCAGCAGTACTACGGCACCATCGGTGACAAGTTCGTGAAGAACACCGGCTACAACAAGTGGGCCGACACCAACAACCTGATCGTGATGTACCCGCAGACAGTGGTGGACAACACCAGCCACAGCACGGCTGCCAGTGGCAGCCTACCCAATCCGAACGGTTGTTGGGATTGGGTAGGCTGGTATGGCACCAACTTCGACACCCGCAATGGCGTCCAGATCACCGCCCTCAAGGCGATGATGGACCGGGTGGCCAGTGGTTTTGTCAGCATTGCAGCACCGACTGGTCTGACGGTGACCGGTACGACCGGCAACTCGGTCAGCCTGTCCTGGACTGCGGTCAGCGGGGCCAGCGGCTACAACGTCTACCGCAACGGCAGCAAGGCCAACACCAGCTTGATCAGCGGCACGGCCTATAGCGATGCCGGGCTCGCCAGCGGAACCAGCTACAGCTATGCGGTACGCGCCGTCGGCAGTTCCGGCGCCGAGGGGGCTGCCTCCACCGTTGTCAGCGGCACCACGACAGGTACGCCGCCAGCCATTCCGGTACCGGCCAGCCTGACCGTGACGGCGATCGCCGATACCTCGGTCGGCCTGAGCTGGTCGGCTGCGAGTGGCGTCGCTGGTTACAACGTCTACCGTGCCAGCAGCGTCAGTGGTCCCTACAGCAAGGACAACACGGCCTTGCTGACGACGACCAGCTATAGCGATACCGGATTGACGGCTGCCTCCGCCTACTACTGGGTGGTGCGCTCGCAGGATGCCGGCGGGAGCGAGAGTGCGGACTCCAACCGTGTGACCGCGACGACCAGCAGTACGGCGGTTTGCTATACCGCCAGCAACTACGCCCATACCACGGCGGGTCGTGCCTACCAGAGCGGTGGCAATACCTTTGCCAATGGTTCCAACCAGGCCATGGGTCTCTGGAACACCTTTGTCACCACCACCCTCAAGCAGACCGGCAGCAATTACTACGTTGTCGGTACCTGTCCCTGATCCACGTCTTTAGCCTTGCCCCTCCCCGCAAGCCGGGGAGGGTTCCCCATCATCCGGGCGCAGACCCGGCAGGAGTCGTCATGAAATTTCCCATCTTCCCGCTATTGCTGGCAGGCTTGCTGTCGCTGCCAGTATTCGCAGGCGAGCTGATCATCGGCCAGGTGGCGCCGCTCTCGGGTTCGATCGCCACGACAGGGCAGCGCATGGTGCTGGGCGCCAGGCTGTGGTTCGAGCATGTGAATGAGCAAGGCGGCATCAACGGCGCCAGAATCCGCCACCTGGTAAGGGACGATGGCTATCAGGTCGACAGGACCCTGGTCGAAACCCAGAAGCTGATCGCGGAGGACCAGGCCCTGGCCTTGATCGGCTTTGCCGGCACCGCCAATATTGCCGAATTGCTCAAACGCAAGATGCTGGAGGATGCCGGCATCGCCCTGATCGCTCCCTATACCGGCGGCTCCCCGCTGCGCACGCCCTACAACCCGTCGATATTCCATATCCGTGCAGGCTACACCGACGAAGCCGAGCACATGGTCAAGCAACTTGTCACGCTGGGCCACGACCGGATCGGCGTGCTCTATCAGGATGATGCCTTCGGCAAGTCTGGCCTGGACGGGGTGATGATCGCGCTCGCCAAGCGCAAGCTGCAACCCTTGCTGGCCGCTGGCTATCCGCGCAATACCGCCGATGTACAACCGGCGGTCGATGCCATGCTCAAGGTCCAGCCAGGCGCCATCATCATGGTGGCCGTCAATAAGCCGGCGGCGGCGTTTGCCAAGGCTTACCGTGCCGGTGGTGGTGGCGCATAGCTGATGAATATCTCGGTCGTGGACCCTGCCGAGTTGGTCAAGCTTGCCGGCGTGGAGCCGGTACGCGGACTGGGTATCTCGCAAGTCATGCCCTATCCCTACAATCCCACTTTGCCGGTGGTGAAGGAATTCCTGGCCCTGCTCAAGCAGCACGGCGATGGTGCCGAGCCCAGCTACACCACGTTCGAGGAGTTTGTCGGCGCCAAAGTCCTGACCGAGGCGCTCCGGCGGGCGGGACCCAATCCGACCCGCAGCAAGGTCAATGCCGCCCTGGCTTCGATCGAGGCTTATGACGTCGGCGGCTTTCGCCTGGATTTTGGCAAGCACAACCGTCAGGGGTCGCGCTTTGTAGAAGTGACGGTGATTGGCTCGGACGGCCGCCTGCTGCGTTAGCGCAGTGATCGGGGCTTAACTGATACGCTCCAGGCCATAGGTCGTGAGCTTTTCATACAGCGTGGCCCGGCCGATGCCAAGGATACGGGCGGCTTCCGTCTTGTTGCCGCCGGCCGCCATGACTGCCGCGCGTATGGCTTCGATCTCGGCACGCTGCACCGCCTCGGCCAGGGTGGTCGGGGCGATGCTGGGCGGTGGTGCGCCGGGCAGGAAATCGCTCGGGTCCAGTTGCGGGCTATCGGCAAGCATGGCGGCCTGCTCCAGGGCGTTACGCAGCTGACGCACATTACCTGGCCAGCTCTGGGTGCATAGCCACGCTTGTGCTTCCTGGCTCAGTGACTTGCGTACCGCACCGGTCCGCTGGGCAATGTCGGCCAACAGCTTGCCGGCCAGGGCCGGGATATCCTCAGTGCGTTCACGCAAGGGCGGCAGGCGGATCGGCAGCACGTTCAGGCGATAGAACAGATCCGCGCGGAACTGGCCGGCTTCCACCATGGCATTCAGGTCACGGCTGGTGGCGGCGATGACCCGCACGTCCACCTTCAATAGCTGGTTCGCGCCCAGCGGTTCGATCTCCATCTCCTGCAGCACCCGCAGCAACTTCGCCTGGGTCGATAAGGGCAGGTCGCCGATTTCATCCAGAAAGATCGTGCCGCCATCCGCCACCTTGAACTTGCCGTCGCGGCCACGCCGGTCTGCACCGGTATAGGCCCCAGGGGCGGCGCCGAACAGCTCGGCCTCCAGCAGCGTATCGGGAATCGCCGCCACATTGAGTGCCACGAAGGCCTGGCTTGAACGCACACTCGCCGCGTGTATGCTTTGCGCCAGCAACTCCTTGCCAGTGCCGGTCTCGCCGAGCAGCAGCACAGTGGCGTCGAGGCCAGCGGCGCGTTTGCCCAGATCCTTCATGCGTTTGCAGGCTGCCCCTTCACCCACGACATCGGCAAAGGTGTAGCGGGCCGCGCGTTCCCGGGTGAAGTCCTTGCGTATCTGCAGCAAGCCTTGTTGCAAGCGGCTGAACTTGTCGACCAGGGGCTTGAGCGGCTGCCAGGCGTCGTACAGCATGATGCCACCGGCGCCGATGACATTGCCGTCGTCATCCATGATGGGGAAGCGCGATACCACGAAGGTACGATCCCGATGGGTCATGAAGTCGAGCAGGATAGGTTCGCCGGTGCGCAGCACCTCGGTCAGCCGGGTATTGGGTAACAGCAGATCGACCCGCTCGCCCAGAATACGGCTGGGGTCGCTGATCCCCAGGATCTCGGCATAGTGCGGATTCATCCAGACGACCCGCGCATCGGTATTGACCACGACTGCGCCGGCGAACTGGCGTTCGAACACGTCAAAGAACGCCCGTTGCAAGACATTCTGTAGCGCCGGATGGGGCAGGGCATCTGCACCTGGCAGGTCAAGGGCAAGCTTCATGGTTGTTCGCGCGGGGAAGTCGTTATCGCCGCCGATGTTACGCCATGTCGCGCCCGCCTTACAGCGAGACTGTCTGCTTCTTCAGACGTTGCGGTACGACTGTGCAATATAGTGCGCGATAAAAAGGGCACCGGAAGACCGGCGCCCTGTTTGTTATGTCTCGGGCTGACTCCGAAACAAGCCGGCCCTTTAGCCAGCAAGCGCCGGGTAGTCGGTATAGCCTTGCTCGGCGCCGCCATAGAGCGTGGCCGGATCCAGCGGATTGAATGCTGCACCCTTGCTGAAGCGGGCGACCAGATCCGGATTGGCGATATACAGCCGACCAAATGCCACGGCATCGGCGGTGCCTGCCGTAATCAGTGCCTCAGCCTTTTCGGCGGTGTAGTGGCCGCAGAACACCAGCGAGCCCTGAAAGCGGGTGCGTAGGGACTGGCGGAACGCGTCACTCAATGGTTCTCCGCCGGCCCAGTCCGGTTCGGCGATATGCAGGTAGGCCAGGCCGCGAGCCTGGAACTGTTCGGCCAGGTACTGGGCCATGGCTTCGTTCTCGATCGGCGACATATCGCTGAATACGCCATTAGGAGACAAGCGTACGCCGACCTTGTCGGCGCCGATGGCGGCGACAATGGCATCGATCACTTCCAGCGGGAAGCGGGCGCGGTTCTCCAGGCTGCCGCCGTAGGCGTCCTCGCGCTGGTTGGCGCGCACGTCGAGGAACTGGTTCAGCAGATAACCGTTGGCAGCGTGCACTTCCACCAGGTCGAAGCCGGCGCGCACGGCACGGCGTGCCGCTGCGGCGTAGTCGGCAACAATGCCTGGCAGCTCCGAAAGTTCGAGTGCGCGCGGGATATCGGTCGGCTCGTTACTCGGGGTGCCGTCAGGCAACACCACGAAGCTCTTGCCGTTTTCGGCGCGGATGGCTGAGGGCGCAACAGGTGCCGCACCGTCGGCCTGAAGCAGGTGGTGCGAGATGCGACCCACATGCCAGAGCTGCAGCGACATACGGCCGCCGGCAGCGTGAACCTGCTTGACCACATTGGCCCAGCCCGCTTCCTGTTCATCGGTATAGATGCCGGGCGTCCAGGCATAGCCTTGACCTTGGCGGGAAATCTGGGTGGCCTCGGTCACGATCAGACCGGCACTTGCGCGCTGGGTGTAGTAGTGAGCGTTGAGCTCGGCGGGCAGGTCGCCGGGCTGGGCGGCGCGGGAGCGGGTTAGTGGCGCCATCCAGATGCGGTTGGCTACCTGGGTCTTGCCTACGGTGAGCGGGGTGAGCAGTTTGTCGATTGCCATGGTGCTTTCCTGGTAAATAGACCGGTCGTCTAGTATCGGGCCAATAAAAAACCGGCAAGCCGGTGTGGTGCGCTATCTGCCATCCGGAGATGGCAGGGGGATTAGTTCGGGTCGTTCAGCAGTACCTTGGTGGCCAGCTGTGCAGCCTGGAACGGAGCCGCCGTACGCTGCACCTTGGTCACGAGCGCCGCGCCCAGCCAAAGCTGGTACAGCGCGGCAGCCAGTTCATCTGCCGGCGCCCCGGCCGGGATGGAGCCATCGGCTCGCCCTTGGGTGATGCAGGCAGAAAGCCGTCTGGCGATTCCCGCTATGCCTTGTTCCAGCTCTGTTCGCATTACCGCAGAGAGATCGCTGACCTCACCGGTCAGTTTGACGACCAGGCAACGGGACTCATTGCAACTGGGACTGCCCATTTCATGCCAATCGGCAAAATAGCGGTCCAGCTTCTGCCGCCCGGCAATCTGCGTGTTGGCGACCAAGCCATCCAGCCGGCCAAGGTAGGCATCGAAGTAACGCTGAAGTAGCGCCACGCCGTAGCCTTCCTTCGATTCGAAGTAGTGATAGAACGATCCCTTGGGTACGTGCGCGCTGCCCAGTATCTCGGCCAGGCCGACCGCAGCAAAGCCTTTGCCCAGCATGATGCCCTCGCCAGTGGCGAGCAGGTGTTCACGGGTGTCGTCAAACGGTCGGGTACTCATGCCCGCACTGTAGGATAAAAATAGACCGGTCGTCTAGTGGTGTTTGGTCACTACCGGATGGGCGGTCGCGCTGCGCTTGCCGGTACGGCGGGCGATACCTGGCCCCACTAAACTTATATTGCAAAATTTCAATGCTGATCGCGGCATGACCAGGGATGAGGCGAATTTGACCGCCGAAACACCCTGCTCGCAGGGGCGTTTTGCACGAGATTTTCGGTTTTTTGGGTGAGGGCTTACTTTTTTGCCAGGTTTTTTGCAGCCACACCGACAGATTCTTAGGCTGTATTTGAAATGAGCCGTAAAAAAGTTTCGATAGCTGTTGTTTATGGATCAGTGACTTAGCGGTTTTTGTGCAAGAAACTGCAGAAATTTCGTAAGAGGGTGTTGACGCATTTTGCTGGGCTGCGTATATTTCGCCTCCCTGCTGATGACGCAGACAAAAACGAAGCGAAACAACAAGTTCCGCCTAGTGGGTCTGAAGAAGCAAACGCTCTTTAACAAGATACAACCGATAAGCGTAGGCATTTGGCCTTAGGTC